>PDSJ01000013.1 GCA_002748425.1 candidate division KSB3 bacterium
TCGTGCCAGAGCAGCAGCATCCTTATCCTGCTGAGAATCCCCTGCCTGTGTGGACATCCCCTGTTCCTTACGCGAAAGACCATCTTTGCAGAATTTCTTTATATCTTTCATAGAATAGATATTAAACAGTACCCTATTGAGGAGAAACAAGGGGGGACATGATGAAAAAACTCTCTATTCGAGATATTGATCTACACGGCAAAAAAGTGCTGATGCGAGTAGACTTTAATGTGCCTTTAGATGCTGACCGGAACGTTACCGATGATACTAGAATTCAGGCGGCACTTCCCAGTATTCAATACATTAGCGAACAAGGAGCCGTGCTGGTGCTGGCGGCTCACGCAGGTCGTCCTAAAGGAGAGAAAAAACCCGAATTTAGTCTGGCTCCGGCTGCCCAAGTCCTATCATCGCTTTTAGGCAAAAAAGTCATGTTTCTTGACGATTGCATTGGTGACGCGGTAAAACGGCAAATTGCTTCGGCACAGCCTGGTGATGTGATTTTACTGGAAAACGTCCGTTTTTACAAGGGTGAAACCGCTAACGATTCGGAATTTGCCAGACAGCTTGCCGAAGGTTGCGATCTTGCCGTAAATGATGCTTTCGGAACCGCCCACCGCGCTCACGCGTCAAACGTTGGTGTGACTGCATTTCTGTCACCTGCGGCGGCCGGTTTTTTGATGGAAAAGGAGATCGAGTATTTCGGACGGGTGATCGATGAGCCGAAACGCCCTGTAGTGGCAATTCTCGGTGGGGCAAAAGTCTCAGGAAAACTCCAGGTCATCACAAACATGATGCAGAAAGTCGATAAACTTCTCATCGGCGGTGGGATGACGTTTACATTTTTCAGGGCCAAAGGCCTTGAAGTCGGCACATCATTGGTGGAAGAGGACTTAATCGATACCGCAAAAAAAATTTTGGAAGATGCCGCAACATCGAATGTGGAATTACTGTTACCGACAGACTGCGTTGTCGCTGATAAATTTGCGGCTGACGCTGCATCAAAAGTGGTCAGTGTCAATGAAATCCCTGAAGACTGGATGGGCCTGGACATCGGACCCGAGACAACTGCACTTTTTACCAAAGTGTTGAATGATGTCAAAACCATTGTCTGGAACGGTCCGATGGGGGTATTTGAAATGGATGCCTTTGCTCACGGCACTATGGACATCGCCAGAGTCGTGGCAGAATCAGATGCCGTATCGATTATTGGCGGCGGCGATACTGTTTCGGCAATCAAAAAGGCTGGTGTGGCGGATCGAGTATCGTTTATTTCGACCGGCGGCGGGGCATCACTGGAATTGTTAGAAGGAAAGGCGTTGCCGGGCATTGAGGCCCTGACTGATAAGTAAGCACAGTAACGAAGGTTATCAGTGAGCGAAAGTGCACGAGGCTTGAAGAAACTTTTTGCTGTGAAGTCTTTTTAAGCCTGGGCGCTATTTATGTATGAGAACTCCGATTATTGCAGGAAACTGGAAGATGAACACCGTGCTTGACGAGGCGAAAGCCCTGGTAGAAGAGCTGAAAAGCCTGGTGAACGATGTGAAAGGTGTCGAAATCGTAGTATGCCCGCCGTTTATTTCTCTGGGTACAGTATACGATATCATTAAAGATACGAATATTGAACTCGGCGCACAGAATGTCTACTGGGAAAAAAGTGGCGCATTTACTGCGGAAGTCTCGGCTCCGATGTTGAAATCCGTTGGATGCAGTTATGTGATTATCGGCCACTCTGAACGGCGCAGCTATTTCGGTGAAACAAACGATACAGTCAACAAGCGTATCTTCGCAGCGCTCGAAGACGGGTTGAAAGCGATTGTCTGCGTCGGTGAAACTCTTGAAGAGCGTGAAGCTGATAAGACTTTCGATGTCATTAAGCAACAAATTCTCGGCGGATTGGCAGATTTGACACAAGCGCAGATGAAATCGATCGTGATTGCCTACGAACCGGTTTGGGCGATCGGGACCGGCAAAACCGCAACAAAAGAACAGGCTCAGGATGTACACGCCTATATCCGTAAGCTCTTAGCAGACCAATTCGGCGATGTAACGGCTGAATCGACGAGAATTCAGTACGGCGGCAGTGTCAAGCCAGAGAACGCCGCTGAGTTGATGAGCCAGCCGGATATCGACGGTGCGCTCGTTGGTGGAGCAGCTCTTAATGCAGCATCTTTTGAGGCAATTGTCAAATTTTAAGCCTTTCGTTGAAATCCGTTCCTGTAGCTCTTCGTGCAGGAACGGATATGCGGACCGTCCAGCGCGGCATTTCTTCATGAAACTTGTGCTGAGATGTTGCAAAACATATACACAATAGCGAACAGGTACTTGGATCCATGGTTATTTTTGTCACGATTTTTCATGTGGTTATGTGTCTTATTTTAGTCGCAATCGTTTTGCTCCAGACAGGCAAAGGATCAAGCATGGGGGCTGCTTTTGGTGGTGCAAGCAACACGATTTTCGGTGGTGCCGGTCCAGCAAGCTTCCTGAATAAAGTCACAACGGTTGCAGCGATTGCCTTTATGTTTACTTCGTTTACACTGGCAATTCTATCAACCCGTGGTGGTGGAGCGTCCTCAAAAGTTCTGAAAGCAACCCCTGCAGAACAGGCACAACCCGCCGAAGAACACCAGCCAGAGGACGCATCACCTGCTCAAGGGGAATAATTTTCTCCCATGTGATTGTGTGTGTGCCGCCGAGGCCCCAGACGATATCTAAGCTGGAAGGCGATTCCGTCGAATGGTGTGTGACAACAACGAGTTTGATTGAGAACCTTTGCAGGGAGCAAATCCGGCTCTCTGCGCTGGTGATGCGTAATGCGCAGGAACATCGCGTGTTACGCTTTTTTTGTCTTGTATTCAGAATGGGTATTCAGTGATGGAAGAACGTTTACAGAAAATATTAGCTCATGCTGGAGTCGCTTCGCGCCGGGAATGTGAAAAACTTATCAGCGCAGGCGCCGTTGTGGTGAACGGTGAATGTGTAAGCGACGTCGGCATCAAGTTCGATCCTGAAAAATGTACGATTAAAGTCCACGGAAAAATGATCGACTGCAGTCCTCGCAAACGACACTTTCAATATCTTATTGTGCATAAGCCGCGTGGAGTTTTGACCACGATGAAAGAAGATTTGGAAGGCCGTCCAACCCTCTTGAATCTCTTGAATGCCAAAGTGTTGAAGCATCGGCTCTATCCGGTGGGACGTCTTGATTTTAATTCCGAAGGCTTGCTGTTACTGACCAATGATGGTGAGATGGCTCATCGCATGACCCATCCGAAATTTAAAGTGCCGAAGACGTACGAAGTAAAAGTCCACGGTATTCCTCCCCGCCGGATCCTTGATTTCCTGGCTCAGGGAGTAAATTTGGAAGACGGTCGCACTCGTCCGGCAAAGGTCAAGCTCTTGCGTGTGACCGGCAAAAATGCCTGGCTGTTGATGACAATCAATGAAGGAAAAAAACGGCAGATTCGGCGAATGTGTGAAAAGATGCGCTATCCGGTCACAAAGCTGCGCCGAGTCAAAATCGGACCGCTGTTGTTACGTGATCTGGAGATTGGAAAATTTCGCTACCTCGCAGACCGGGAGATTCAAACATTACGGGAAGCTGTGGATCTCGCTTAGGGAGTCAGTGTTTCTGGTCTGTCTGGATCAGACGATCAGACTACTTGCCAGTTCCGGAGCAGCAACGTGAAAAAAGCGGTAAAAGCCATCTTACGACTGGTCGTCATAACGCACTTATGAAGTCACGACTTGATGTAGCCAAGCATGCGGAGGCCGTTTTCATCCATCCGCCAGTTCTTTTTAACCTTGACCCAGAGAGTCAGGAAAACTTTTGTCCCAAAAATCCGTTCAATGTCTTGACGGGCCAGGCAGCCGATTCGCTTAAGCATGGCACCAGATTTTCCAATAAGAATTCCTTTCTGAGAATCTCGTTCAACATACACCGTTGCATGCAAATCCACCAGATCTTGGTCTGCACGGGGCTTCATCTGCTCGACCACGACCGCAACGGCATAGGGAATTTCTTCCCGAGTCGTATACAAGACCTTTTCTCTGATTAACTCTGCCGCAATAAATCGTTCCGGCTGATCGGTGACCATATCCTCAGGATAGTATTGAGGCCCTTCCGGGATGCAGGATAGCAACGCCTTGAGCAGCACCGGGATATTTTCATCTGCCAAGGCGGAAATTGGCACAATATCCGCAAAATTATATGCCTGCGAGTAACTGTCGATGATCGGGAGCAGCTCCTCTCGTTGGGGCACAAGATCGATTTTATTAATTCCCAGGATGACTGGAGTATTTATGGTCTTCAAACAGTCAAGAATATAACGATCTCCCGGTCCTGTTCTGCGTTCCGCCTCAATAAGATACAGGACAGCATCTATCTCCTCCAGAGTATTGAGAGCCGTTTTCATCATAAACTCGTTCAGACGATATTTCGGTTTATGAAAGCCGGGCGTATCGAGGAACACAATTTGAGCATGATCAGCGTGATAGACCCCAACAATCTTATTTCTAGTGGTCTGAGGTTTATCCGACATGATCGCGACTTTTTGTTTAAGGATACGATTGAGTAGCGTTGATTTGCCCACGTTCGTTCGTCCAACGATCGAAATAAATCCTGAATGAAAGGCGTCGTCGTGTTGCACAGGTTCCTCCTGATGAGAAAAAAGATTGTGTTGTTAGAGTTTAATACTGATAGTATTCAGGCTCGATCGAGAGTTCCATGAGCATTTTCTTAAAGGTTTCCACTTTTAAACCGGTGTCGATGGCAGCATGTTTGACATCGCCATGATGCAGACGTAAAAGCCGTACGCAATAAAGGCGTTGAATTTCCGCTAAGACTTTTTCTCGAAGCGGTTGGTAGGCCGGTAATTCCCGATCTTCATCCATCAGGGCGATGAGATAGTTCAACATACCGGGATCGGTTATCCTGCCGCTAAGATCAGCTTCTTCAAAACTGAGAGAGCGTTCGGAAATTTCTTTTTCTCCGGCTGGCGCTTCGATGACGGCGCGTTCGATCACTTTTTCCAGCTCCGTAACATTTCCGGGCCATTGATGTTGAATGAGCAGATGAATTGCACTGTCCGACGCTTTTTCGACAACTTTACCGTGAGTACGGCTATATATTCGCAGGAAATGACTCACAAGGGCTGGAATATCTTCCTTGCGATCCCGCAATGGTGGCAAATAAAGCGGAAACACCGTAAAATAATGATACAAGTCGCTGCGAAAGGCCCCCTGCGTCACCAGTTCTTTCAGGTTTCGGGTCGTGGTCGCAAGTATTCGAACGTCACTGGGATATCTCACATCCTCTCCTAAGGGAGACACAGCTTTTCCACGGGTCACTTGTATGAGGCGGGTTTGGATTTCCATGGAAAGTTTTTCGAGATCGCTGAGGATCAGCGTCCCGCCGTCAACTCGACGAAAAAATCCGGTTCGCGGCTCACTCGCTCCAGGAAAAGCGCCTTTCCGATGACCGAACAGATCATCTTCCAATAAATCCATGTCACCGTCGCAGATAACCTGCAGAACCGGACGATTATGACGCGGACTCATCTCCTTAATGATACTTGCCAGGAAGGTTTTTCCTGTCCCGGCTTCACCCTGAATCAAAACAGCGACAGTTTTAGAACTGAGCTTCTCGACTCGTGCAAGCGTGGAAAGCAGCTGTTCATGGTGTGTAATAAATCCATGTTTGGCAAAGAGCTGTCTGATCTGTTCCGTATTTCCTGCTGCACGCATCTTATGAGAGCTATCCGCTGATGAATTCTCCACTTGCCGGCGCAAATCCTCTTCTTTTGCCAGCAGTCCCTGCATCTCAATTTCTCTGGCTCTGATTTCTTTCTGCAGAGATGCCACCTGGCGGCTATAATCATAATGATGTGTCTCAAGCTCTTCCTGAAGGACCCGCAACTCTTCAACCTTTGAACGAAAACGGAGACTTTTCCGGTCCAGCTCATCCCGGATGTCAATTAACTTGTCCTCGAGCTGTTCAAGCTCATCAGGAGCCGTTTTGTGTTTCCGCACCTTCTCTCTCACAAGTGATTGCCGCCGGCTCTCATGGGGAGCAGCGTCGTTGAGCAGAGCTTTTCTGCAGGGCAGTAGAAGCGATACAACAAGAAACGTCAGGCCGATCGTCAGAAGAGGAGCGAGAACCGGCAGCACAAGGCTAAATTGAAAAAAGGCGCCATAGATGATCAACAGATACAGCCCTCCAAGCAGGATCGTGAGCAGTAATTTGCCCCAGAACCGTCGTCCAGCCAGAAGCAGGCCGCTGATCATACCGACAAGCACTATGATGCCGATCTGAAATTCCCGGGCTAATTCCTTAATAAAGCGCTCTGTGAGAATATTATTGATGAAATTGGCCAGGATGCCGAGTAACGGATAGGACTTCGTTAAGGGAATCGGCTGCAATGACTCTTCAGATCCGATGAGAACGATCGCATTGTGTAATGAGGCAAGCTGTTGCCCGGCGCGCTCAGGATCTTCAAGGATGTCTTCCAGAACAAGTATATCAAAGGGAGCCACTCCGCCTTGTTCCGGGCTGTAGGCAAAGTCGATCAACATCTCACCGTACTGGTTGACCGGAACCTTGATAATGCCGTTGTCCCGGGTACTCATTTCAACATACTGTCCGGGATAAAATGTCAGGTCAACGCTCTCGATACCGAGATAATCCATTACCAGCAGCAGAGCCAGCGACCCATACCAATGTTCCTGATATTTTAAAAAAAGCGGGACCCGCCGAAACACGCCGTCAATATCGGGAAGAGTATTAACAAAACCGATACCTCGCGCAGCGGCAAGATAGCCGGAGAGCGGCAATTGGACGCGAGACGCTTCAAAGACGTTCTCAAAACTGTTATCACCGATATCAGTTAATTCCAGACGAAAGGGCAAAATATCGCTGTTCCCCGGACGTGTGTCTGTCTGTTGAGCATCGAAGAGAAAAGAGTAGCCATAATAGACAGCATGGATCGCCGAAGTCGCTGCCACCAACTCCTTATGAATACTGCTGTCAAAGCGATAGTTTAACCCGATGCTTTTCGGGGTATACTGTCCGGCATCGGATGCAAGCAACGTAATAAACTGAGCCAGCTTCTCGCTCAAATTCGCCGCATCCTTCACCATGACGATTTTGACAGCCGGTGAAACGGCGGGAAGCGGAGTGTACTTCATCCGAGAATCAATCGTCTGAAGCTCTATTTTATGGAGAAAGGATGAGAGCTGCGGAATGGTCGTATAGACGGCAATAAGGACACACGCGGCACAAAAACTGCCGAGACAAAAACCCAGAAAGCGTTTCATAAGTATTCTTCCTTAACACGTTTTCCTCTTCATGTCTGCCCGAAGGGAGCCTCTGACAAAAATCTTCCACGATTTTCGACAGACAGCTCACTCAGGATAAGCGATGAGAAACGTGGCTGTGTTCTTCTTCATAAAATATTTTTCAATAACTGCGTAATGACTCTATGGAGAATGTGTAAAATTGTCAAGTAACTTTCATTTCATTTTAAAGAGGATCGTAATGACAAATTCTTTTGTGCGCCTCCCTTCTCCCAGCATGAAAAATCCACGCGCTGGACGTGGAGAATGCGATGAAACGCCTTGAGATATCTACAGCGAGCCGACATGATTTTTCCTTGACATATCTTCCTGCCGATCCCAGGGTTGTGGGAGGAGAGTCCGGCAGAACGTCTGAGGTGTTCGTTCGTATCACAATGTACGTGAAATTGGGAGAGGAATGTTATGAAAAAAATCGTCGCAATGGTACTGGCAGGAGGAGCGTTCAGTGCTCTGGGGATTATCGCGGGACGGCGCGCAAAAGCGGCTATTCCGTTTGGGGGTATCTATCGAATTATTGACTTTGTCTTAAGTAATTTAACGAATTCGAATATCGAGCATGTCGGCATTCTTGCCCAGTACAGGCCAGGCTCATTAATCGATCATATCGGCAGCGGGGCATCATGGGACTTGTTCGGCCGAACCAGAGCCGTCAAAATTCTTCCTCCCTATAAAGGCGAAGATGATTCTGACTGGTACAAAGGAACGGCAGATGCTGTGTATCAAAACCTCAATTTCATTCGCGATCGGAATCCCTCCGAAGTCATGGTTCTGGCCGGGGAGAATATCTACACCATGAACTATCAAGAACTGATTCGCTTCCACCGCGAAAAAAAGGCTGACTGTACTCTGGTCTGCAACCCTCTCCCTACTGCTGATCCCCACCGTTTTGGTGTGATGACTCTTGAGGACGATGGGCGCGTGAAAAGTTACCATGAAAAGCCGAAAACGATTCTTGGTGACTATTACTCTGCCGGAATTTATATCTTTCGCACTGAATATTTGATAGAACGGCTGACTGCTGATGCGATGAATCCGGAAAGCCGGCATAATATTGCAGATAATATTACGTTGGATATGCTGCAGCGTGGAGACCGTTTTTACGGCTATGTGTTTAACGATTACTGGGCCTATTGCGGCACTCTTGAAGAGTATTGGAAGGCGAACATGGATTTACTCGATGAATCGTCCAAATTGGACCTGTGGACCTGGATGGTTCGGACGAATTTAGACGACCGGAATATCGGAGGTCATCAACCGGCGGTTATGCGTCCTGGATCGCATGTCGTTCAATCACTGATCTCAAGCGGCTGCCGCATCAGCGGGACTGTTGAAAACAGCATACTGTCGCCCGGCGTTATCGTCGAACCTGGAGCGATGATCCGCGATTCGATCGTCATGCATGAGACCGTCATCCAGAAAGACGCTGTTCTCGATCGTGTGATTGCGGATAAAGATGTCGTCATCGGCGAAGGCAGCCGAATCGGTATTGGGGATATGTCAATCGTCAACACAACCTTCCCGAAATTTGTCAAAACCGGTTTAACGTTATTAGGAAAAGACGCTCACGTCGGTCGCAATGTCAGCCTCGGTCGAAACGTTCTCATCTACCCGGGCAGCAGCGTTCCTGACAACGCAGAAATCGAATCAGGCGACACCATCACCTAGCAGGTGTGTTTCCCATTAATCAGGTCTGTTCAAGGAGAGGCAAGAGGGATTCACGAGATAAAGGAGGAAGGGACTCCGGGCCGCGTGCCGTCAGGAGTGTCAGTTGTTTCCAACGCGCCGCCTTTTCTGCTTTATATGTGTTCCCATTCCCAGCATGTCGGAGGGAAAACCTGAGCTTTCAACTATAGAACTGTATGGTGTAAGCGATCCGAATATTTCAGGACAGCTCATTCTGGCTCAAGAGATGGGATACTTCCAGAATGAGGGGCTTGACGTGTCTTATCGCCTGTTATCTTCCGGGACGATCATGCCCGAAGAAGTCATGGGAGCCGAGCACAAACCTTTTGCATTCACACAAACTCCCATCACGACACTCATTCTGAATGAAAAAGGCGTGAATGTCAAGATACTGGCCCCGTTAGCCGATATCTCAGGAACCCAGCAGATCGTCGTCAGTGACAGCGCCAATATTCGTAAACCGCAAGATCTTCAGGGTACGCGAATCGGGATGGCAAAGGGAGCAGCAGTTTATATAGCCATTCAGGCTATGGCCAAGGAATTTGGTCTCGATCTCAATTCCATAGATTTCGTCCATCTCATGCCGCCTCAGCAGTTAGAGGCTCTGCAAAAGGGTGAAATCGAAGCAATGGCCTGCTGGGAGCCCTGGACCAGCAAGGCACAAGCTCTGGGAGGAAGGTTTTTCTTCTCCGGCGCCCGCTCGGAAATCCCCGACAACGAAGGGGACATCAACTGGCTGATCGACCAGAGCGTCCTCATGACGTTTACCGAACACTGCGAACAGTATCCTGAGAC
Organism: candidate division KSB3 bacterium; assembly: GCA_002748425.1. Classification (GTDB taxonomy): domain Bacteria; phylum Moduliflexota; class Moduliflexia; order Moduliflexales; family Moduliflexaceae. Next base: position 9,829 of record PDSJ01000013.1, read on the forward strand.
AATCAAGGCCTTACTCCGGGCTTTTTGCAGGGCAACTCACTTTATCAACCACAATTACGACAAAGCGTCTGAAATCTTGGCCGGCCCCCTCAGACTGGGCAAAGAGGAATTGATGCACATCATGTCACTGAATACATATTCGATGACAATGGACAACCTCTTTAAAATCGGCCTGCTTTCGTTCAGAGAACTCCTCAATCAAAACGGCGTTATTTCGATCAGCCCGCCTGAGAGTGAGCTCTATTGCAGCAGCTTTTTACAAGAAGTCGATCCTGAGTTAGTCCTGATTGAAGAAGAGGCTGACGACGATGAAGATGAAGAGCTGCAGGAATATTTAACGATCTTTTTCGATGAAGTTGATGAGATTCTCCGGAAACTCGACAACGATACGGTGGACCTCGAAAATGCCCCGGACGATACGCTCAAACTGCGCGCCATTACCGGAGCGTTTCACACTCTGAAAGGCAATGCGGGCTTTCTCGGCTTTGATAAGATCGTGAATGCCTCGAAGCATATTGAGGGCTATTTAAAGACAATCCGCCTTGAAGAAGGCGAAATACTGAGCCAGAGCATCATTTCACTCATTTATTACGCGACTGATGTACTGAAAACCCTGGTCGCAGATCATAAGAAAGACAGATCAAGTGATTTCGATATCTCCGGCATCCAACAACGGATTTCTCAGATTTATCCTGAGATGGAAGACGACACTGAGACTGAAGACGTTGAGGCATCGGGCCACATCGAAATCTCAGGATACGACGCTCTCAAATTGCGGGAAGCGAGACAGGCAGGGAAGACCATTTATCAGATTGATCTACAGTTCGCCTCCGACTGGAAGATGAAATCCGCCGGAACCTTCATTATTACAAGAAAGCTTGGCTTACGCGGAGAAGTGGTCAAGGTCTTGCCTCCTTTTGGCAGTAAAGAGCTGAAATCAAGTTCTGAAATCCACTTGCTCTACGTCACAGAAGATGAGAAAGCGCGTATTCTTGAGGCCGCAAACGTGGCTGTGGTTGTCTCTTCCGTTGAAGTCAATCTGTTTAACCTGCCTAACGTACTTGTGGTACAAAGGGACAAGGGACATTATCTGGATGAATTCACGCAGGATGATGAATTCACGTTCACCGCACAGTCCAAGCTGCACCCCCTGAAAGTCGATTATCAAAAACTCGACGATATTATGAATATTATTGGAGAGCTGATCATCGGCGGATCCACTATGACACGAGGATTGGCTGAAACGCGGGATGCGCTGACACAGAAGCAATTACCAGTCAAAATCGTAGAGGAACTTCAAAAAGCGGGAGAGGGCATGCGGAAAAATCTGCTGAACCTCCAGGAAAGCGTCATGAATATCAGCATGACCCCAATCGATGTCGTCTTCCGAAAGTTTCCCCGTATTGTCCGAGATATGGCGATGAAAAGCGGGAAAGACATCAAGCTTGAAGTGATTGGTGAGGAGACTGATGTAGATAAAACGCTGGTGGATGTCATTGCTCGACCGATCTTTCATTTGATCAGGCACGCGATCGAGCAAAGTATCGAAACACCAATGGTTCGTGGGCAGTTGGGCAAGCCTTCACAAGCCACGATCCGATTAGTTTCCTTCCGTGAGGGCAACCAGATCGTTATTATCATTCAGGATGACGGACGTGGTTTCGATCTTGAGAACATGAAGCGGCAGGCTGGGTATCTTTCTCATGAAGCACTCAGAAATTTCTCAAAAAGCGACGTCTTCAAACTGCTGTTTCACAGTCAATCGAGCAACGGAGGAGAAGAGCCAGGCAGCGAGAACAACAGCATGACACTTGTCCACGATACAGTAGACGCCCTCAAAGGGACGGTTGAGCTGGAGAGCCGCCTGGGGGAAGGGGCAAGCTTCACGATTAAACTTCCACTTAGCCTGGCAATTATCCAGGCTTTGGTCTTCCTTCTCGGGAAAAGGATGTTCGCGCTTCCGATTTCGATGGTCGTAGAGGTAATCCGTCTCTCTCCATCACAAATTTCTTCTGTCGGTAATCGCGAAGTGTTCGAACTCCGCAAGCAGGTCATCAACCTGCTTCGTCCGCATGAGATCTTAGGAGTACCACTGCCTCTACAGGATGAGCACAGAAAATTGTTTGTTATCGTAGTGCATTCTTCAAAGCGAAATCTGGTTGGAATTCTCGCCGATCGCCTCATAGAAAAGGAAGAACTGGTCATTAAATCTTTAGACAATAAAATTATGCGATCTGAGATGACCTCAAGCGCTTCAAAACTGGGTAATGGAAAAGTAGTGCTGATTCTCGATGTCCCAGCCCTGATTCGAAGAGCTTTTGGCTAATGTGAGGCAATGCTCAAAAAAAACGGCACTCCTTTTACATATCTTATCGTAGACGATTCACGATTTGCCCGCAGCAGTCTGGTGAGACTCGTGGAGCAGATCGGAGGTGAGGTCATCGGAGAAGCAGCATCCGGAGCCGAAGCGCTAGAACGTCATGCAGCACTGAAACCGGACGTTGTCACGATGGATCTCTCGCTGCCTGATGTTGATGGAATCATTCTGCTGAGAAAGATGATAAGCATCTACCCGGATGCCTTGATTATTCTCAGCAGCGGAATTTCTCATGAAGAAGTGATCGAAGAAGCTTTACGAGCCGGAGGAGAGCATTTTATTTCCAAACCCCTGGATGTGGAAAAAGCGAAGAACATTATCGAATGGGTCATACGTGCCTCCGGGAAGTGACGCCCATTCACATCTGACGTGCTTCTTAGCAGAGCGTGGTGTCAGGCCGTATTCATGTCCATGTCTTCCAGACAGGCCGGGAACATCAACCATTCACGAACTCAAGGCTGGGTTGTATGCGAGTACCTGCGAAATGGTCAGGCGCTCGCATGGTGACCTGCTCAAAAATTATCAATGAATGAGATACAACAAATTTTACACGACGCAAAGGCTTCCGGGACACTCAGTCGCACAGCTTATGCACATGTGGACAAATGGCTGACCAACGATGAATACCTCGACTATCGTGGGGAACTTGAACAGATGATCCTGGAAAAACGATTTGTCGAACTGGAAGAGTGTTTTTACACGATGGTCCCTTTTGGGACTGGTGGACGACGTGGAAGCTGCGGCATCGGTCCCAACCGTATCAACACCCGTACCATCGGCGAATCTGCGCAAGGGTTGGCAGACTATATTGCAGGATTCGGTCAGCAGGCGAAAACGCGCGGTGTGGTGATCGCATACGACACCAGACTTACGTCCAAAGCCTTTGCCGATTTTACGGCAAAAGTCCTGACAGGCAATCGTATTACCACCTATCTCTTTAACGGCTTTCGCGCGACTCCCGAGCTCTCTTTTGCCGTTCGGACTCTCGGAACAATGGCAGGCGTGGTGATCAGCGCCAGCCACAATCCTCCCTCAGACAACGGCTTTAAAGTCTACTGGGAAGACGGCGGACAGATTGTCGCTCCCCATGACAGGGCCATTATCGAGCGAGTCAGCCACGTGACCAGCCTGAATCTCATGGACCTGGATGACGCTGCACAGCAGGGCCTTCTGATTTCAATTGGGGAAGACATTGACCATCAGTATATAGAGGCTGTCAGGGCGCTTTCGCTAAGTGCACATCGCAACATTCGTATCGTTTACAGTCCGCTGCATGGCACAGGTCAGACTTCAATCCTGCCGGTTCTGCGTCAAGCTGGCTTCAGGCAACTGCATCTGGTCGAAGAAGAGATGAGCCCTGACGGGAATTTTCCACATGTGCCTGAGAATTTTCCAAATCCAGAACTCCCTGCCGCCTCTGAAGCGGCCATGGCGCTGGCCCGCGAAGTCGATGCCGATATCGGAATGACGTCAGATCCAGATGCCGATCGTCTGGGAGTATTCTGCAAGCACAAAGGTCAAGACGGCCACAACGCCTGGAGTCTGCTCAACGGCAATCAAGTCGGGGCCTTGTTGACGGATTTTCTGTTGACAAAGCTTCAGCAGCAGGGAGCACTTCCCCAAAAAGGCGTTGTTGTGAAAACCCTGGTGACGACTGATCTGGTCAGCGTCATTGCCAAACATTTCGGGATGTTGACAGTAGACGATCTGTTGGTCGGGTTCAAATATATTGCGGAAGTGATTCGCAATCTGCCCGAAGATCGGCAGTTTCTCTTTGGCACTGAAGAAAGTCTCGGCTATTTGCGAGGCACATTCGTTCGAGATAAAGATGCTGCAATTGCAGCGCTTATGCTTGCTGAAATGGCCGCAGAACTCAAATCGCAGGGATATACTCTCTACGATCGTCTCAATGCGCTGCATAGTAAACATGGATTTTTCGGAGAACTGCTGAAGAGCGTCTATGTCGATGGGGCGGAAGGGATCGCCAGGGTCTCCAGAATGATGGAAGGTTTACGTTCGCAGCCACCTCTCAGCTTGTCAGACAAGCGCGTGATCGAAGTCATCGATCGCCGGACCGGTAAAGTGATTGCGCCGGAAAGCGGCAGAACACTTCGCGAGATTGACGGCACAAAGGGCGATGTGCTGATCTTTGTCCTGTCCGAAGACGGGCACACTCGCGTTACAATCCGCCCCTCTGGTACAGAACCGAAAATTAAATACTACGGCGCGATTCGGGCAAATGTCTCCCTTGATATGTCCACGCAGGACGTGGAAGAGCTGAAAGGCAAGGCAATGAAAAAATTGCACTCCTATATGCAGGCTTTGGTCGAAGAAGCTGAAAAACGCGGCTAAAGGCTGTCTGCATTGCAGAAAGATTAAACGGGGCTTTAAGCTTGCATTCTTCCTAGCGGAGAGTCTCCAGGAGTGCTTGCGCTGGGCTGCTCAGACCGTGCAGGTTTTTGCGCTCTTTTTCAGGGACAGCAAGCGTTCCCCAGGAATCGACAAAAATTTTCTCTTGTGGCGCACAGTCGGGGGAACTCTGCCAGCCTGGAGGCAGGTCGTTGTCAATGTCGGTATTGCCAGTCGGCCGGTGATAAGCGAGTTTCATGTGAACTGCGTCATGCTCCGTGAACAGGGTTCTACAGGGTTTCCCCGTATTCATGATGGAAGGGAGAACCGATGTATGGCGATAGCCAAAGCTGTGCCCTAATTCGTGAGCTAAGACCTGTTCGCGGCTCACGCCGCCTTGGGCGTAATAACGCTCTTCATGTGCCAGATAAATTCTGGCTTTGTGGAGGGAAGCAGGCTCTTCAGAGCTGGCGAAACAAGGAAAACTCTGCGTGACACCGAGTACGCCGCGTCGGACGAGAGAATCATCGAATGAAATCACAATCGAATGCTCAGGGAGAAACTCAGGCTCAGTGGACGCCAGTTCCGTGACTTTAATCCAGAGGTCGGACTTTCGGTATTTTTGTCCGCTGAGCACCGGCAGTAAGGTTTTAATCACTGTTTTCACGCGCCGGATGATTTTTGTTGAGATCTTTCCGGCCCGAACTGCGCGGGCAGTGGTATTGATATAGAAGATCGGCGCTTTTTTATCGTTCCAGCGAGAGAGCGGCTCAAGAGTTCCAGCGCGTTCGCCGCGAGTCAATTCACGATAAAAATGCAGATTAAAATTCGCGGATTTTTCAATCGCATCGACTGTGATCCTTCCCAATTTGGGCGTCTTCACTGCTGCCCGGCGTGGATAAATGTCTTCCCCTTCGAGCAAAAGAGCGATCCGGCCTCTAGGGACGTTTTCCAAACAGAATTTACCGGAATCGTCCGTCACTGCAGACGACTCGCCGACGCGAACCGAGACTCCCGACAGGAATTTTCCATTGAGACTTCCACGCACTCTGCCAGAGAGAGTGGTCTTATATCGAGGATTTTTGGGGAGGGATTCGCTTGGAAAAAATGACCGCGTTAGTGACGTTTTCCAGACAGCGTGCGACAACTGCCGTGATTCTGCGAGCAGGCTCATGTGTGCAGCAGCGTGATAATACAGACAGTTTGTATATGAGGACCGGCACGCGTCTCCCCGATCATTCGGGCAAAACATACTGACCGACACTGGACAGTGTGTTGAGGAGGCTTCAGACCTTATCGCCTGATCGTGTGGCGCCGTGTGATTCTGGGCCGCCGGCACTGCGTGTCGAGATCTGTTTCGACGTCCACGAAAAAGTCCTGTCCTTGCGTGTGCTGTCTGGATGACACTCAGCCCTTTGTCAAAATTCACTAATCCGCGCCCTTGGGCTGTGGCATCTTCACCAAGATCGAGACACGCCTCTTTCACAGCCTCTTTCATACTGAAGGGAGAGCGTATCTGGCGCATACGGATGGCCTGATGCAGTAAGGCTGCCATGCCGCTGACGTGCGGTGTTGCCATGCTGGTTCCAGACATCGCAGTATACCCTTTCCCGGATTGCGGGGCCGTGATCCGGTCGCCGGGAGCCACAACATCCGGCTTGCCGGTTTGCCGAGACGATCCGCGACTGCTGAACCCCATTACCATGACCGGAGACGTTTTGGTGGAAGCTCCGACAGTAATCACATCGCGCGCGTTACCGGGACAGGAGATTGTGCCCTCAGCAGGACCGATATTTCCGGCCGCGACGACAACCGTTAATCCACGGCTCACGGCATAATCAGCGGTTTTGCACAGCAGACAGCTTCCATCACGGCAGCCATGACTATCACCAAAACTCATATTGATCACATCAGCCTTTTTTCTGACCGCCCAGATAGTTGCCTCGATAATAGCCTTTCTGGGCGCTGACGTGTAGGCATCCGGGAACACCTTTGCATCGTAGAGCATCGCCTTTGGAGCCACACCGGTATGGCGGTAGCCGGATACTTTCCCGGAACCAGCGATGATACCAGCCACATGGGTGCCGTGTTCGCGGCCCTTTGACATTCGTCCACTGCTGAAGTTTTTAGATGCTTTGACACGCCGGCCGAAATCCGGATGACTCTTGTCAATGCCGCTGTCGATCACCGCGACCGTAATGCCCTTGCCTTCGATTTTACGGCCTTTGACACGATAGGGCAGTTCGTAGCGTTCGACCCCCATCACAAGGGGCACACTTCCGTACAGTGAAGGGCGTACATCTCCATCAGCATCATAGATATGTCGGGCGCAGGTGACAGTAGCGAGACTTTCAACGTTCCCCACCGGCATTTCAGCGTACATGGCATTGATCTCCCGATAGACTTTGAGCTTTCTGCCACCTTTTTTCCTGATCGCTTTCTTGAGGTCTTTCAGACTCTGTCCGCTGTCCGCTTCTATCAAAACCCCAATGCGTTTTTTACGACTCCGCAGAAACCCCACAAGCACCGGCTGTCCATGCACGTGCTCCTCATCGCTCCGGATTTTTGCTAACAACGACGCTTCAATATCTCCCATATCACGCTGTTACCGAGGAAGCGCAAAAGCACGCAGAACGCAGCCGCTCCATGTATTTTTGCGCTTCTCCAGCGAATTTTCATCCAAACACATTGATAATGCTCTGCACCAGAAAACGGGGAACATCTTCGAAACCACCGTGTAATACAAAACTTATGATGATTCCCAGAAAGATGATGTTGCCCAGCAGGATAAAGGCGGTGGAAAAATATTCGCCATGCTTCTGGATGTCCGCCTGATGAAAGCCGAATTCATGCACCGTAGTCGCCAGATGATAGATGGCTGTGAAGCCTGTCATGAAAAAGAAAAACGCCGCCATGCGTTTGCCCAGTAAGGGATAGAATGCAAACGCTGCCAACGTGAGCGTAGGCAGATAATAAGGCGCAAGACTGAAAAAGATACTCGCCATTTTCGTGAAGGGGCCACGCCCTTCAACGCCGACAACAACCTGTCCCTCGACATGCTTGCGAGGACTGACGCTGAAATGCAGGGTTTTCAGGAAAAAGAGTTTTGCCACCAGTACATGGGTGATTTCGTGCTCGAAAACCGAAAAGGCATATATCCATTTCCGAAAGAGCACACAGAAGATCAAAAATGTCGATGCGCCATAGCCGAAGAGTTCGATCGAGGGCCGGACAGGCAGGTCCTTTACAGCCAGAAGCATACTGAGTATCTCTTGCATAAAACCGATCGAAAGCAGAACGAAAAACACGATTAAAAAACATTTAAAGAGTTTCATACAGTACGCAGATGATCAGCACACGATGTATTACGCGGGCTCGCTCCAGAGAATCATGAGTTGAGATACAGCAGGACGGCGGCCGCTGAGATAATCAGCAGCAGCAAGCCCGTAGCAACGAGACGACCTTGAAAACGACTCCATACGATCGCAGACGGAGAAACTTGCAATTCCGGATTTTTCTCATGCAACACCTCATTAATACGGGCCAGAAACGCCAGATTCTGGGGAGTCGGTTCCTTAAGCAGTTTTTCCCGTTCCATCCGCAAGAGTGTTTCAGAAGTTTTCAAGGAATTTAATAATACACACTCGCTATACTTGACATCACAGGTACTACTTGTATAATGAGGACAAAAGCGTTGCAGTCCCGGACAAATCTGGTCCTTCGCAGCTGTTGTGTCTGACAATCCCGCAAGGTCTGCGGGGCTGAAGTCGTAATTATCCATATATTCTATCTCCCGGCACGGGAACGTGGAATTCAAAAATCTCTCAACGCTGATTCAATCAATATTCTCTACAGGAAAAATCAGGCTTTGTCAAGAAATAAAAACTCACTCAACAGCATGGAGAAGATGAACATATGAAAGTTGCCATCATCTATTTGCCGCAGCATCGAAAACTGGAAAATTCCGCGAGAACGCTTGGACGATTCCTTGAACAAGGCGGACATCGGGTTGAATATTGCCCCATCAATACTTCAGAACGCAGCAAGAGTTTCAGGATTTACGATTTTATCTATCTGGGCAGTGTTGCAGAGGGCAGTCTGGGCGGCAAGATTCCAGCCCAAGTCTCAGAATTTATCAGGCAGGCTCGTGGTTTTGAGAATTTGCACTCAGCTGCGTTCCTGATAAAGCGTCCATTGAGCTTGAACACTAAGGGGCTAAAGCGTTTGATGGGGATACTGGAAAGCGCCGGCTCACTGGTACAAGATTTCCAACTCATCGGCAGCAATGCGGATCTTGCTCTGCTGGCAAAACGTCTGAAACACTAGTGCAGCCGTCTCGTTCTGTCGGTGAGGAGATACCACGTCCTTCAGTTGTGTCTCCTCACAGCTGTCTGATTAATGCACCTCTACCCGCCTGTTCTGAGCGCGTCCTTCTCTCGTGTCATTTGTCGCAACTGGTCGACTATCGCCGTAGGAAAGACTTTCCAGGCGTTCAGGATCGATGCTGTGCTCGCGCACGAAATAGTTTTTTACGCTGTCGGCCCGTCGCTGTCCGAGAGCCATATTACTGGATGGACTGCCGACATTATCCGTATGCCCCTCGATGATGATTTTCTTTTTCTGAATTCGTTGTAAGACCAGAGCGATCTGGTCGAGTTTGGCCTTGATACTATTTTCCCCAGAGCCTTGCTGCTTGATGAAATCCTCTAAACTGTCATCTCCCGGCGGAAATGTTATCATCATCTGCAACTTTTCAGTGATCGCATTTTGCACGACACCAACCGTTCCCTGGGGGATTAATATTGATTCTTCAGTCAGGAGGTTCGTCATAAGCACATCTAACTTGTTCGCGATCGCCATCGTGGTGTTCTCGCCGGGATCATAAATCACCGCAGAATCAGACGGGGGCCTCTCCTGATTTGGGGCTTCTACATCAGCTCTGGCATTTGAGGTCTGCACACGAATCGAGGAAGGCTCTGCACTTTTTGAGCCGAAAGGAAGGACAGAGCGAATGCTGCCCCACCAAAGATCCAGGTCCGAACGGCTGCCGCCGCTTTGCGCATCCGTCAGCAGGACCGTGATCGTCACTGCTGTATTCTCTGACAATTCCAACGTACTGCGATCAGACAATTCGACGATTGCACTCGAGCCGGCCCGTGTCCTGATCGAATCTCCTTCATGCAGTACAAAGCCAATGAAAGCGGCAGTCAACGAGCCGCCCTGAACCGAGATGCTGACCTCTCCATCCACAGCGGTCAACACGGCGACAGGACGCTGATCCGTCGGCATCGCGGAGAAAGCGAATAAGAGCGAGACACTCCCTAACACGCCGAACAAAGCCAGTCGACTGCGTTCTCTTGTCTTATCCAATATATGAGCAACCCACATTTTCTCAAAAAAAGAGGAAAACACGTTCTTGCTATTCACCTTCCTCCCGGAATTCTTCCTCTACGACCTCAACTGTCTCTGCAGCAGCAGCGTCCGCTTGTCTCTCGCTCGCTTGTTCGGCGGTCTGCGGCAGCTCGATACGTGCAGGAAGCAGACGCGCGACTTCCTGAATAACATGTTTATGAATAATTCCACTATGCCCTGTCGGAATCGTTACAGACACTTCGGTCAAGAGGTGAGTCACGAGCAGATCGGCTTTATGGGCAAGCAGTGTGGTGACACTGCTGTTCGGCTGGTATCGAAACTCCACATCAGCCTTGTCGGTATTCTCGATAAGCACTTCAACATGCTCATTTTGCAGGGTAAAAGAAGACCCCGGCGCCTGATAACCGCTCCCAAGTACCGTTCTGAGACTGCCGCGAAGAATCTGCAGGCGTGAGTTGCGTGCTCCAGAGCGCATATTTTCTGTTAACGAATAGAGCTGGATATGGCTGTTTTCACCGAGAACAACCAGAGTCCCGTCAGCAAAGCTGAGAGTCGCCGACGCGTCGGTGTTAGTGCGAATCATATCACCGCTTCGCAACACGAGGCCTTCTCGATCTGGAATGACGCTTTTGCCCTGCATGACAACAAGAACCTCTCCGGAAAAAGAAGAAAGAACGACCTGCTGCGTCATATCCGCCAAAGAGGGTGGGGTGATAATCTGAGCAAGCTCCTGAATCACACCATCGCGAATAATGCCACTATGCCCTCTGGCGATCTGGAGTTCAACTCCGGTTTTCAAACTGATCGCCGTGAGATCGAACTCGTGGGCTAGCACAGTTGTCGTTTGAATGTTCGGATCATAGAAGACCTCAGCATCTAATTCCGACGACCTTACACCCAGTGAAGCATTCGGAGTGTGTATATCAAACACAGACCCCTCTTGCTGGTACGCGGGTGAAAGAATAGCACGGACACGACCCCAGCGTAATTCCAGTCGGACTTTACTTGGAGCGTTTTCCAGGAGGGAAAACCTGAGACTGCTATTTTCACCTAAGCGTAATTTACTGCCGTCTGACAGGTTCAGCCTGACCGAGCCCATGCTGTGCGTCCAGAGAGAATCTCCTGAATGCAAGACTGTGCCGACCATCCCTGAGATTGGCGCTCCTCCCTGAATGGAGAGAGAAACTTCTTCTTGCAATGCACTGATGGTGGCAGTCGCTTGCTGGGCTGATGAGAACGCGGCCATACGGCACAGACTGACACAAACGATCAAAGGCACGAAGCCGTACCTGAAGAGTTTTTTAAGCTGCATAGACACCCTGCTATTACACGTTATGCGGAAATCGCCAGGCAATTTCCGCATAAAATATTTCTTCCGTCCCTTGTGGTTTATCTCGTAAGAATGAAGAATTATGTACACATTGTTTCTCCTCCGGCAACAACAGTGGACATATCTTAAGTAAATTACGTCATCGATATTTTGTCAAGAACTATCGCGAAAAAGATTCAGAAGAAAATTCTGAATGCGTAAATTTTTATTTACAAGAATTCAGGACATATCTATTTAAGTATACAGACGGCATTATGACGTGAAGTTTGGTGTCATTCTCCTCTGAGATCTCAGGACGTAGAGATTTATGGAACGCATACGTATGTTTTATTCCTGTCGAAGCAGACACCGTGGCTTTCTTCTGTTGTTTTTCGCTATAATCCAGACAGCGTCCGCCCAGAATCACCCGTTAAAGTTCAGGCATCTTTCAACCGAAGACGGACTGTCGCAGAGCAAGGTCTATGCCGTGCTCCAGGACAGCAGGGGCTTGATGTGGTTCGGAACCGAAAATGGTCTCGATCGTTATGACGGGTATAATGTGCGGAGTTTTACGCACAACTCTATGGATACTTCCAGCATAAGTCATAACCGGATTATGTCGATTCTTGAAGACTCCTCCGGCGTTCTCTGGGTCGGAACGCTCGGCGGCTTGAACGCCTTTGATCGCAAGACCGAAACTTTTACCCGCTATCAGTCAGAGCCTTCCATTCCGACCTCATTAAGTCACAACGCCGTATGGACGATCTATGAAGATCGGCGTCAGACTATTTGGGTGGGAACGCTTAACGGCGGCTTGAACGCCTTCGATCGGGACGCAGGAGAATTCGTTCATTATCCCATTGGAAAAGGGGGGACCGACGGGTTAAGCGATCAGACAGTCATGGCCTTGTATGAAGATGAGTCGGAAAACCTTTGGATCGGGACGACAAACGGGCTCAACAGGCTGGATCGGGACAGGAAGAATTTTACACAATTTTTTTTCAGCGCCGACGATCCGGAGAGTTTGAGCCATAACTATATTTCGTCGATTTGTGCCGGGCAGGACGGCAAGCTCTGGATCGGGACCGCCAACGGCTTGAATGCCTTCGACCCGGAGACAGGACGCTCTCAACGCTACTATAATCGTCACGGCGATCCTTCGAGCTTAGGGTCGAATTCTGTTTCGTCCGTCTATCTTGATCAAGAAGGCGTGTTGTGGGTAGCAACGTTAGGCGCCGGACTCAACCGTTTTGATTCGGAACGCGGCCTCTTTCTGCGGGAACCGGCACGCCCTCAAGACCCTCAAGGCTTAAACAGTAATGAAATCTGGACGATTTTTGAAGACGCCTCCGGTGTTATTTGGCTTGGCACCCTGGGCGGCGGTGTCAATATCACCAATCGCAATACCGAACGTTTCATCCTCTATGAGGCTGAATCGGAGAATCCTTACAACCTGAGCCACAACGAGGTACGAGCGATCTATGAGTCCCGCGATGGTTCACTATGGGTCGGGACATCACAAGGCTTGAACAAATTCGATCCTGAACGGAAGAAATGTATATGGTATACAAGCCATACGTCCCGCCACGGGAGCCTCAGTTATGACGCAGTGTGGTCCGTATACGAAGATCGGCAGGGAACATTGTGGGTCGGGACGTTGGGCGGTCTAAACCGCTTAGATCCGAACACAGGACGCTTTCAGACATATCTGCCGAATCCTCTGGATCCGTACAGTTTGAGCTTTTATAAGGTCTGGCCGATTTACGAAGATCATGAGGGGACGTTATGGATCGGCACACTGGGAGGGGGATTGAATAAATTCGATCGTGAGACAGAACTTTTTACTCACTATCGTTTCGATCCGTCGGATTCATACAGCCTGAGTCATGACGTTGTCTCGTCAATTTATGAGACTCGCGACGGAACGTTATGGATTGGAACCAACGGCGGATTGAACCGTTTCGACCGCGAGCGGGAACGCTTTATCCGTTATCAATACAATCCCAATAATCCCAATAGTTTGAGTTCAAATGCGGTCTTAACGATTTATGAAGATCAGCAGGGGACGCTCTGGATCGGGACTGCCGCAGGCTTGAATGCCTATACTCCTGACGAACAGCATTTCGAACGGTACCAGCAAGACGACGGACTGCCGAGCGATGCCGTCTACGGCATTCTCGAAGACAAGAGAGGCTGCCTGTGGTTAAGCAGCAACAGAGGACTTTCTCGTTTCGACCCCGCGAGCGGGCAGATCAGAAATTTTGACATTCGTGACGGACTGCCGAGTAATGAGTTCAGCATTGGTGCCTATTTCAAAAATTCTGCCGGGACGATGTTCTTCGGAAGCCTGAACGGGCTGATCGAATTTTCTCCTGAAAATATCCGAGACAACCTGGCTGCTCCTCAGATTCTTATTAATGATTTTCAGTTGTTCAATAAATCCGTACAGCCGGGAAAAGACTCTCCATTGAAACGTCCTGTTTCAGAGACCGAAGAGATTAAACTTTCCTATAAAGATTCCGTGTTGTCCTTTGAATTTACGGCCCTTGATTACGCAATCCCTGAAAAAAATCGCTATGTGTATAAAATGGAAGGCTTCGATGAGGACTGGATTCCGACATCCGCGCAAAAACGTTTTGCGACCTACACCAACTTGCATGGAGGGCACTATACTTTTCGGGTGAAAGGAGCGAGCAGTCGGGGAGTCTGGAACGAGCAAGGCGCTGCGATTCGCTTGACGATCACCCCTCCCCCATGGAAAACATGGTGGGCCTACGGCCTGTATGTCTTAACCCTGTTTGCTGCTATTCTGAGCTATGTCCGTTATAAGACCGAGAAACAACGTCAAAAACTGCTTCAGCGGGAAAAAGAACTTGAGCAGGAACGCCAGGTGACGGAACGACTGAAGCAGCTCGATAAAATCAAAGATGAATTTCTCGCCAACACCTCACACGAATTGCGAACTCCGCTAAACGGTATTATCGGGATTGCCGAATCCTTATTCGATATTAGCGCCCAGCAGAATATCAAAGCAGTCCACCAGAATCTCCTTCTGATTATTTCATCAGGAAAGCGCCTGGCAAGCCTGATTAACGATATTTTAGATTTCTCTAAAATGAAATCTAAAGGACTGAACGTTCAGAGAAACCCTGTCGACATCAATATCCTGGCCGAAGTCGTCATAAAGTTATACGAAACGTTGTCTGCCGAGAAAGGCATTCACCTAGAAAACCTGATGGATAAAGAGATTCCTCCAGTCCTTGGAGACGAGGATCGTCTGCAACAGATCCTCCATAACCTGATCTCCAACAGCATTAAATTCACTGAGAAAGGCACGATCACGATCTCAGCGAAAAGTCTGGATAATATCTCAGAACTGCCCTCTCGTCTCCAGGAGAAATGTTCTCCTGCAACACATTTTCCAATGTTACTTGTGACGATCTCCGATACCGGGATTGGGATTCCAGAAGAGAAACTGGAGTCGATTTTTCTCTCTTTTGAACAGGTCGATGCATCGACTACGAGAAACTACGGGGGAACCGGACTTGGCCTGACGATTACGAAGCAGCTTGTCGAGCTGCATGGCGGTATTATCTGGGCTGACTCTCCTCCTGGACAGGGGGCGAATTTCCACTTCACCCTGCCGTTCGCTGATGACGTTTCCGCTGCGTCAGCTCATCACGATCACATGACTGCCCTCACAGTCGAGCATGACAATGCCGTCCCTGAAAAGAGAATGATCTCTGAGGAGAGCAACGTGACAGCGCTCAACGTCATCGAGCAGGCTGAAACTGAATTTACCATTCTCATTGTTGATGACGAAGCCGTCAACCAGCAGGTGCTTGTCAATCATCTCTCATCGAGGAACTTTCGTCTCCTTCAGGCGGAAAATGGTATTGACGCTCTGAAGATTCTCGATCGCGAACGGTCTCTGGATTTGGTATTGCTTGATATCATGATGCCGAAAATGTCAGGGTATGATGTTGCTCGAAAAATCCGTGAACGCTTTCTGCCGAACGAACTGCCCATCATTATGCTGACGGCAAAAAATCTTGTCTCAGATGTTGTCACCGGTTTGTCCTCTGGCGCGAACGATTATCTGACCAAACCTTTTTCAAAATATGAACTTCTTGCCCGCATCGATACCCATTTACATCTTCTGAGGATCAATAAGTCGTATAGCCGTTTTGTTCCCTTCTCCTTTATGCGCGAGCTGAAACGAAAGTCGATTCTCGATGTCAAAATCGGCGATCACGTACACAAGGATATGACCGTCCTCTTCTCTGATATTCGCGAGTATACGAGTCTCTCGGAGCTCATGAGCCCCAAAGATAATTTCAATTTTCTTAACGGATATCTTGCCCGTGTCGGCCCAATCATTCAACAACATCGAGGATTCGTCAATCAGTATTACGGCGACGGCCTTATGGCACTGTTCCCGGGTCAACCTGAAGATGGCGTACAAGCGGCGATTGCAATGCAAAAAAGGGTTACGGAATACAACCAGGAGCGCGCGCAAAAAGGACGCAAAGCGATTCAAATCGGCGTGGGATTGAATACCGGTCCTCTCATGCTCGGGATTATCGGTGACGGACGTCGTGCCGCTGCCAGCGTTGTCTCCGATACGGTCAACACAGCGTCCCGTATGGAAGGCTTGACGAAATTTTACGGGGTCCCAATTGTGGTGAGTGGCTCGACCTTTTCTCAGCTTTCCGATCCCACACTCTATCATCACCGTTTTTTAGACCGAGTTCGGGTAAAAGGCAAGAAAAATCCAGTGTCGGTATATGATTTCTATGGAAACGAGCGGGAAAGCATCATTATGAAAAAGCAGAAAAGTCAGGAAGAATTTTCAGAAGGGCTTGCCTGTTATTTTGCAAAAAACTTTGTTGGAGCTACATCCTGTTTTTATGAGGTTCTCAGAATAAATCCTGATGATCTGACGGCCAAAGTGTTTCTCGAACGCTCGCTTCACAACCAGTTCAAAGGTGTGCCCGACGGCTGGGACGGTATCGAGCGACGCGAAAGTAAGTAGTATTTCCGTCATGTTCATCATCCAGTGCCAGCTGTTGGATTCATCTTGTGACAGCAGAGGTAGAAGACTGATATGAAAAATATTCAGACGGAAGATATCATCGCTCATCTGAAAAACCTTGTGAAGATCCCATCCCCGACCGGATACACAAGAGACATTGAAGACTTTTTGCTGAAGACAGCCCAGAGGTCTCAGATTGCCTGCGAACATACCCGCAAAGGCGCTGTGCTGTATAAATTTGAGGCCGAGGCGGCAGAATCAAACCTCATGTTTACCGCACATGTGGATACACTGGGCGCGATGGTCAGCAAAGTGGGGCGCAGCAGTGTCAGTCTCAGCTCAATCGGCGGGAATCCTGTTATCTATCTCATCGGCGATTACTGTACGATTCATGCTTTTGACGGCAAGACCTATGAAGGGACAATCTTACCAAAGAATCCTGCAGCACACGTCAACAACGGTCTTAACTCACTTAAGCTGACCATAGAACAGCTTGAGGTCAGAGTCGATCTCCCGTTGAAAGAGAGCCAGGATGCTTTGCAGCAGCGTATTGAAGTGGGAAATTTCGTGTCATTCGATCCAAAATTTCGGAGAGTCAATGGTTTTGTGAAATGCCGGCATCTGGATGATAAGGCTTCTGCCGCCATTCTGCTGCATGTGGCGACACTCCTTACACAAGAAGCCTCCAGACTGAAACGGAATATTTATTTCTTTTTCAATTGTACAGAGGAAACTGGCCAGGGGATTGGCGGTTTTCCGCCTCTTGATGAGTGTATCATTGTAGATATGGGCGTTGTCGGCGATGCTGCGGCTGGTGATGAGTATCACGTCTCGATCTGTGCAAAAGATTCCAGCGGCCCCTATCATTATGCGTTGACTCAACGTCTGATCGCCATCGCCAGACAGCGGGGCATCAGCTATAAAAGCGATGTTTTTCCTTTCTACTCGTCTGACGGCTCCAGTGCTCTTCGCGCCGGATCGGATATGAGAGTGGCCTTGATCGGCCCTGGTGTCAGCGCTTCTCACGGTTACGAACGCAGCCATACTGCTGCGCTGCTGAATACCGCAAAACTGATCGTGGGCTTCATCGAGGAAACAGCGTTGAGATGAAGCACGACATGCCTGTGCTCGCCATCTTTTTACATCAGCTCCATGTCGATCATTTTTTCGGCAATCTGCACAGCGTTCAGAGCAGCGCCTTTGCGCACGTTGTCAGACACAATCCACAGATTGATCCCGGTCTCGATCGAGTCATCTTCCCGAATTCGCCCCACGAAAACGGCATCTTCTCCAGCGGCATCGGTCGCAAGCGGGTAAAGATGATGACAGGGATCGTCAATGACGGTGACCCCCGGTGCATTTGAAAGGAGTTCACGGACGTCATCAGCCGTGATCTTTCGATCGGTTTCGATGTTCACCGATGCGGAGTGACCGTAAAACACCGGGACCTGGACGGCTGTCGCAGTGATACGGATACCGTCGTCCTCCAGAATCTTACGCGTTTCATGGACGACTCTCATCTCTTGCCTGCTGCAGCCGTTTTCCAGAAAGACATCGATATGCGGCAAACAGTTAAAAGCGATTTGGTGCGGATAAACCTGGCACACGATGTCTCGCTGGAGGAAAATATGACGGGTCTGCTCGTGTAATTCCTGGATCGCCTCATCACCTGTGCCTGAGACCGCTTGATAGGTCGAAATCACCAACCGATCGATAATAGCGGCATCATGAATCGGCTTCAGGGCAACAAGCAGTTGAGTGGTCAGGCTGTCAGGTGCGGCAATAATTCCCTGACTTCCCCTGAGCGCCTCGGGATTGACTTCAGGGACAACCAGAGGCACTTCCGGCTTCAGACAAAAGACGCTCGTATTATCAATGACTACCGCTCCGGATCTTACCGCACGCGGCGCAAACTCTGCACTCACAGACGGTTCCGAAGAAAAGAACACAATATCGATACCGTCAAAAGAGTGCTCATCCAATATGTCAACAGCAATACGTTCCTCTTTATATCTTACGCGCGTTCCGGCAGAACGTTCGGACGCCAGCAGACGTAGATTCTGTATCGGAAAATCCCGTTGTGCGAGAAGGTCAATCGTCTCATTTCCTACAGTACTGCCGGCTCCGACCACAGCCACATGATATTCTTTCATCGTACTTTTCCTTTTTCTCTCCTGCTCACAGACCGATTTTGATCGGCCCTCGTAATCGAGCGGGCAAATATACACGCAGGCTGACTTTGTCAAGTTATTTAGGGAAAATATCGAGTGGAACACATGAAGTACAGAAGTATTCAGTCACACTGCGACACGGGGGAATTCTCTTGACAGAGCCGGGCGTATATCCTAATGAGTATGCTGTACTCAAAATTGAATGGAGAAACGCATGTTCGAAAAAAGCACGAAACGCTTTGACTTAGTCTCGGAATATCAGCCCAAAGGCGATCAGGTTCAGGCAATCAATGCGCTCTGCAAGGGTATTCAGGCCGGAGATCAGCATCAAGTCTTGCTGGGAGTCACTGGCTCCGGGAAAACTTATACCATCGCCAATGTGATCGAGACCGTACAAAAGCCGACGCTTGTCATTACCCATAACAAGACCCTGGCTGCCCAGCTTTACGGGGAGTTCAAGGAATTTTTCCCCGAAAACGCTGTGGAATATTTCGTGAGCTACTACGATTACTACCAGCCCGAGGCCTATATTCCTACGACAGACACCTATATCGAAAAGGATGCGTCGATCAACGACTATATCGACAAAATGCGCCATTCCGCCACCCGTTCGCTCTTCGAACGCCGTGACGTGATTATTGTCGCCAGCGTCTCCTGTATTTACGGTCTCGGCGATCCGAACGCGTATTACGGCATGCTCTTTTTTGTCGAACGTGGTCAGCAAGTAGACCGCCAGCGTGTGCTGCGCCGTTTAACGGATATTCAGTACGAACGCAACGACATCGATTTACATCGCGGCACCTACCGCGTTCGGGGTGATGTCATCGAGGTCGTTCCCTCGTATGAGGACAGCACGGGCGTCAGAATCGAGCTCTTCGGCGACGAGATCGATCAGATTTCCAGTTTCGATCCTCTGACCGGAAAACGGATCGAAGCGCTGGACCGCGTCACGGTCTATCCCGCCAGCCACTATGTCACCCCAAAAGAGCAGATGGACAGGGCGATGGCGCAGATCAAGGAAGAACTCACAAACCGGGAACTCGAATTGAAACAGGCCAACAAAGTCCTTGAAATGCAGCGCTTGCACCAGCGGACCATGTTCGACCTGGAAATGATGCAGGAAGTCGGTTTCTGTCAGGGAATCGAGAACTACTCGCGCTTCTTGAGCGGACGTCAGGCGGGCGAGCCGCCCCCAACTCTGATCGAATATTTTCCAAAAGACTCGCTCTTTGTGATCGATGAAAGCCACGTCACGGTCCCGCAACTTCGCGGGATGTATCATGGCGATCAATCTCGGAAAACGACTCTTGTGGACTACGGTTTCCGCCTGCCCTCAGCCAAAGACAATCGTCCGCTCTGTTTTGAAGAATTTGAAGCCCAGATTCCGCAAGTGATCCATGTCTCTGCCACTCCGGGGCCATACGAGCTGGAGCAGACGAACGATATCGTGGTCGAGCAGGTGATTCGCCCCACCGGCCTGATCGATCCGGAGATACTTATGCGGCCGGCCACTGGACAGGTAGACGATCTGCTGCACGAAATTCGCCTGCGTTCCGAACGGAACGAACGAGTTTTGGTAACGACGCTGACCAAACGCATGGCCGAAGATTTGACTGAATATTACGAAGAGCTTGGTATTCGGGTGAAATATCTACACTCCGACATCGACACCATTGAACGCATCGAGATTATCCGAGAACTGCGTATGGGGAAATTTGACGTATTGGTGGGAATCAACCTGCTGCGTGAGGGCCTTGACATTCCGGAAGTGTCACTGGTGGCAATTTTAGACGCCGATAAAGAAGGCTTTCTGCGATCTAGCACCTCGTTGATTCAAACTGCCGGACGCGCGGCCCGCAATGTCAACGGTAAGGTGATTTTGTACGCTGACAAGGAAACCCGCTCAATGAAGGAAATGACTGCCGAAAGCCGCCGGCGTCGTGAGAAGCAGAAAGCGTATAACGAGGAGCACGGCATCACGCCGGAATCCGTGAAAAAGTCGATATCCAATATCCTGGAAGGTCTGTATGAAGCCGATGATGACAGCGTAGCGCTTGTCGCCGAGAAGCCCGCAGCGTATGACGCTGGCGGAGATCCGAAGAACGAGATCGCCGCTCTGGAACGAGCGATGCGCGCTGCCGCCAGAGACCTCGAGTTTGAACGCGCTGCTGAATTACGTGATAAACTGATTGAATTGAAAAAAGGCTGACACGTGACAAACATGAAAATACAGCTTGCCGAGAGCGCCGGATTCTGTTCCGGCGTCAAACGGGCCGTACGTCTGGCGCTGGAATCTGTAGAAGCAGAACACGCTCCGGTCTACATGCTCGGAGACATTGTCCACAACGAGTATGTGGTACTTGAGCTGCGTCAGGCCGGGATGACCGTGGTCGAGTCCCTGGACCAGATCGACTTCGGCGTCTTGCTGATTCGGGCTCACGGTGCAGCACCAGCATTATACGCGGCCGCCCGTCGGAAAGGCTTAAAGATTATTGACGCCACGTGCCCTCTGGTGCTGGAGATTCATAAGTTCGCCCGACAGCTGGACGAAGAAGGCTATCAAGTCGTCGTCATCGGAGATCGCGGTCATGATGAAGTCGGGGGCATCGCCGCCCAAGTTAAGGAGCCCGTCGTGATCAGTTCACCCGAGGACGTGGAAAAACATTTTCGCAGACCGTATTCGCGAATCGGCGTGGTCCTGCAATCCACGCAGGATATCAGGAACGTAGAGAACATTTTGGGCTTGCTGGCGGCGAGATGCCGTGAGCTGAAACTCTTTAATACGATCTGCGGCCCCACTTCCAGACACCAGGAAGAAATCCGTACATTGCCCAGAGAAAACGACGTCATGATCGTCATCGGCTCCTACACCAGTGCCAATACCTGCCGCCTGACTGCTATTGCAAAAGAACTGAACCCCAGAAGCTATCAGGTCGAATCTGCAGGACAAATTGAGGCGGAATGGTTCAAAAATGTAAAATCCGTTGGTGTCTCAGCCGGGGCTTCAACTCCTGATAATATCATTCAGGAGGTGATAGAACGAATTCGGACCTGCGAGAACTCCTGAATCTTCTCGTCATTCTTGCGGCCTGAGGTTCAGAAAAACTTGACAGATCATCTTATGGACAAAGACGCTTTGGTGATACAGGCACAAAACTTTACAGAAACAAGCAGTCAACATGATCCGCAACAAAAGAGGTGACTTTTTATGAAAATGCGCACACTTGGAACAAGCAACATTGAAGCATCCGCCGTCGCTCTCGGAGCCTGGGCAATTGGCGGTGGCCCCTGGTGGGGCGAGTCGGATAATGAACTCTCAATCAGGGCGATCCATGCCGCCCTCGATCTTGGAGTGAACCTTATCGACACGGCGCCGGTCTATGGGTTTGGAAACAGCGAGGAAGTCGTCGGTCGAGCCATTAAAGATCGCCGCGACAAAGTCATTTTGGCGACGAAATGCGGACTCTGGTGGCATGACTCCACCGGAAACATCTTTTTTGAAATGGCAGGAAAGACTATCAGGCGAACTCTTGGCCCTGCAACAATTCGTCAGGAAATCGAGCTTAGCTTGAAACGCCTGGGAACCGACTACATCGATCTGTATCAAACCCATTGGCCGTCCTTAGACCCGGACAATGAGACGATTGCCGAGACGATGGACTGCCTGATGACGCTCAAACAGCAGGGCAAGATTCGGGCTGTCGGCGCATCAAACGTCAATGTTGAACAGATCCAGGCCTATCAGGCAGCCGGTGTGCTTGATGCCATTCAACCGCGTTACAGCATGCTCGATCGAAAGGCTGAAGCCAGTGTCTTTCCGTTCTGTGTTAAACAAACAATAAGCACACTGGTGTACTCCCCGCTTGAACAAGGTCTCTTAACCGGAAACATTGGGATGGATTACGTCGTGGAGCCCGAGACAGCACGGTTCAGGATTCCCTGGTTCAAACCGGAGAATCGACAGAGAGTGCTGAAGATGCTGGAAGGGTGGAACGATCTGACCGAGCAATACAGCTGTCGTTTAAGTCAACTCGTGATTGCCTGGACAATCGAGCAACGCGGGGTGACATATGCGCTTTGCGGATCGCGTAAGCCGGAGCACAGCATCGAAAACGCCGGAGCCGGTCATATCGATCTCGCAGCAGAAGATCTCCAGCGTATGCGAGATGATGTCGAAGCCCTGGGCAAGCCCCTGTAAGCAGGCCGGCGAGCTGCTGGATTTTTCTGGCGGCATATTTCGATGGAGCGCGTGATGCAAGACTGCTTCTGGGGACGTCGCGCGCTACCATCGGATTTCACTGAGAACGTGTTTGAACGCTGTCATGTCCACCACTCCCGACGCAGAGAGCAAGATCGTTCCCAAGATGATTATCAACGCAGCCAGCGCCACAGCGACAATTCTGGGGTCGGGAAACAGGTAACGCTTGAGTGAGCGGGAAGGTGTCTTCATTTTTCGAACCTGACGCATGACTCCTGAGCTGAATTCCTCCCAAAATTCTTCGGAAGGCTGCTGAGTGGAGGTGGAGTGTAACAGTTCAACGGTTTGTTCGAAATCGTTCACAACTTTCGTACACGTCTCACAATGACGAAGATGATCTTCAATCTGCGCATGGGTTCTTGGATCGAGCTGGAATTCGGAGTAATCTAACAGATAGCGCTGGATATCTTTACACGTCATGATCAAAGCTTCCCGCCACGTTCTTACGCTGCGTGTTCTTATCCTGCGAAGATTGCACAGCACAGTGCATGGACAAAACACCCTGCCTTTACAGATGTTCCAACAGAAGCGAGGAGGAGTGTGCGCTCTGTTTGACTTTAACATCACGACAGGGTGTTCTGCTGCAAAAACAGACAGGGGTCCTGCTCAAAACGTTTAAAAAATTTTCAGAACGCCTCGGAAGAGGACACGCGTCGGGTAAAAGATCTAATAATGCACTCTTATAAGAAAAAGTCCCTGCGGCGGGGCAGTCACTCCTGTTTGTGTGCGGTCCTTGGCATATAAAGCCCGACGGACGTCATCAGGACTTCGTTTGTCCATGCCGACTTCGGCCAGGGTTCCCGCGATATTGCGGACCATTTTATGTAAATACGCATCCGCCTTGATAAACAACCTGACCAGGTCCCGACGCTGGTGAATATGGAGAGACACGACCGTTCGAACGGCTGTTTCAGCACTGCACGAAGCCGCCCGAAAGGCCGAAAAATCATGGCAACCGAGCAAAGGCCGCATTGCGCAACGCATCGCTGAGAGGTCCAACGGACGCCGAATATGCCAGGAGAAACGGCGGTGATACATTGAAGGCGTATCAGCATTAAAGAATTGGTAGCAATAGGTTTTGCCGCGCGCGTCAAAACGCGAATGAAAACCCTCATGAACCTCTTGCACGTCAGCGATAATGATATCATTCGGGGTCAGGCTGTTAAGGCCGCGTAAGAATGAATATCGCGTCAGAGATACACGTTCCGGAATCGTGAAATGGGCCACCTGTCCGACGGCGTGAACTCCCCGGTCTGTTCGGCTGGCCCCGAATAACTTCACGGAATCATCGTTAAGTATCGTACGCAGCGCCTTGAGAACAGTGCCCTGAATGGTCTCGCAGCGCGATTGGATCTGCCAGCCATGATAATGAGTCCCGTCATATTGAAGAGTCAGCTTGATAGTCCGCATGGCATTTCAGAAACAGTTAAAACGAAATCGTTTTGTGCAGGTGCTCTCTTCCTCCGTGGGAACTTCGAATCGTGAGCTGTCCGGCTTGTGAATCTAAAGAATAAGCATCCCCCCAGGGATCGGTCAGGGCGCGGTCCGAACGTATGACCCCTGCCTGTTGCATTTCCTGAAAAGATTCTGGAAATTTTTTATACGCAAGGTAGTATTCGCGAACCAGTGAAGAGAGATTGCTCAGCTGCGATTGGGCCGAAAAACGTTTGAGCTGATCTATTCCCTGAAAGTCCGGAACCTGGAGCGGGAGCAAATTTTGCGGCAGGGCGCGCAGCCCAACGATCGCTCCTGCCAGTACAATGATTCCTGCTGCGACGCGCGCGATTTTCAGCAGCAGATCGCTCTGTCTCACTGAAGGGCGGCGTGATACCGCAGAGTTTTTTCCGTGCTTGCCCCCTGAGACAGGTTCAACCAGGCCCTTTCGGATCAATTCATATGTCGTTTGACATGTATCGAAGTCTCCGATCTGGCCTATATCAATCAGGTCCTGAATGCTGCGCTCTTCCATAAGGAGGGCATAAATCTTCGACTCTGCGGCGCTTAACCCGGCAGGGACATCCGGAGCATCCGCTTTCCGACGGATCAGTAACTGGAACGACGTGATCACTTTTTCAACATCCGTCCACTCATCAGTGATACGAAAACCTTCCATGACCAAAAACTCCGTATTAACCGGGTTGATGAGCTTCTGATCGTATTCCACAGACTTTTGGGGATCAAAACGATACTCTCCTTCCGGCCATCTGAGCACATGATACACTGTTTCATGAATCTGTTGCGACAGCAGATTTTGCAGAATCCCAATATCGATCGCTTTGGTTTCAGCTAGAATCGTCCACAGAGGTTGTGACGTTTTCTTTTCGGTTTCAATGGCACGCCGAAGTTGGAATTTACTGATCGCCGAGCTATGGGTCAACGCTCGCTGCAGGCGTTCTCCAATCGGGCGGAAATCGGCATCAGCTCCGACAATCAACCCTTTTTCAAGCAGGATCGAGACATTTCCCTCTTTTCCTTTAACCCCTAAACTACCGGTTTTTTGCTGTAATGAAATAATTTGGAAGATGTCTGCCAAGCCAAATTCTTTGATATTTCCCACAAGTGCCATGTTTTTTGCCGCCCTTTTTACAAAAATTATTGATTCTTAGGACTTAATTTTGAAATATCATACACATTAAACAGATAAGTTCCCACAAGCAAGACGCCGAAAAAAATGAGAGCGATCCAAGAGTGTTCGCCGCGTGAACCTGGGTATTCAAGACCGAAATGTAATACCATCCGTAACAGGTAGTAGGCGGCTCCCAGGGAGAACAGTCCGGCAATCAGCGTACCTTTTAAAGGATAGCCCGAATAAATCTGGCCGGAACCGGGGACGCAGAGTGAGAGCAGTTTGACGATCAGAGCGCGCATTTTCTGGCGGAGCTGAATTTGTTTGACTTTTGCCGCCCGTTTTTCGGGTTTGACAACCGTTTTCTTCTTAAAAATATATCGGCATTGCAGACAAAAGAGATCGCGCTTCCGCGTCTCTTCCTGGCCTTTTTTCTTCCTGGGTTGCTTGAGCAGATACGGATCGCCGCACATGTGGCAATACTGCACCCTGGCTTTCTGGCCTTTTTTACGGACACCGAACATGAATGACACGAGCAGTAACACAGCAGAGGCAATTGAAAATATCCAGGGATCCGGGAAACGCGACCACCCGGCCCACATAGCTCCAGCCAAGACCAGCCCCTTCTTCGAGAAATCCTGATACGAAAGACGCTTTATCAGACCGATAGTGGACAAAGGGGCATCAATCGTCATAATGCCGTCTTTTACATATTGTGAATACAGCGTATAGCGTTCATAATCAAGAGCGCGCGCCTTTTTAATTTCATCGCCGGCATTTTCACTTTGGTTGTCAAGCAAGTAAAGCTGGGCATAATTATAATGTCCCTCAAAGAACTTTGGTGTGTTCCGAATCGCATTGTCGTACGCGTCCTCGGCCTTTTGATACCATGAGCGTTCTCCGCTCTGGCGATAATAGTGCTGATAGATATTCGCGAGATTATTCTGGGCTCGAGGCCAGTCGGCAAAGTCCCGGGGAAGCATCGAGTACGCCTCGAGCGCTTCTTCCAGAAGACCATTTTGCTGGGCAATAAACCCTAAGGCAAAAATTGCATAGCTATCCTCAGGATGGTCCCGAAGCTGCTGCTGCAACACCGCGATGGAACGTGGCGAGAATTCGCCGTCTCCCAGTTGAGAAAGTGCGTGAAAATATTCGGCATCGTGAGTGCTGTACGTAATGCCGAGGACAATGAGAAGAAGGGCCAGCATCGCAGCAAACACAAAGATGCTTTGCAGAATCCATTTTGCGGACAGATCGAGATGCCAAATGAGAAAGAAGCCCAGCAGCAACAACCCCCAGGCAATGCCAAGTCCCAGGGTCACAGCCGCAATCAGAATCCAGCCCACGACCTGAACGGCTAAAAGCGGAATCTCGACAGGCAATTTCTCTTTGACGTAAAAGAACACAGCCCGGTAATAGTAAATAAACGAGAAGACAATGAAGCTCATACTTGTGAATACGCCAGTAATAAGCAGTAACAAGAGCCCTTTACTCACATAACTTATCAAGATGGAGGGAGAAGTCAGTTTCAACACGCACCCCTTCCAGAGGGCCTTTGTTATTGCATATACGTCAAAATCTCTTTCTTTGACGTGCCAGGCAATAGCTGCAAAATAGACAGCAGGCAGATCCGGCGAAAGTTTTTGAGCGGCCTCCAACAAACGTTTAGCGTATGCAGAGCTTCCCTGTTCCCTGATTTTCAGGGCTTCCCGTATCAGTACATGAGAATAGTCGGAAAGATTGTGCAGACCAAGCTGCAATTTCTTAAAATTCAAGTCTTCAAGATCCCGCAACCCAGCTTCGAAATCACCATTTTTTAAGCTGTCAAGGCTTCGAAACCATAGTGCATTCACTTCGGAGAGTTGAAGCGAGAGTTCTGCAGACGTCACCTGCGGAGCTTGAGCCTGAAGGCTCGGCACAGCAAAAAGCATAAGTAGGAGTATGACACCCGTCATAGCTGATTTCGTTCTCATAGAGATCACTCCGTCTGTTCTCTGAACCTGAACGCGGTTCACGGCTCAGAAAGGATTAAACGGCTTGTACATAATTCATGCGAAGCTCATACAGCATCTGCTCCAGAGCCTGTTCTTCCTCCTGACTCAGATTGCCCCTGGTTGTTTCCCGTAGAATGCCCAAAAGATTGATATGATATTGTGCCTGCACCTGATCCTTTCCACGATGTTCTTCCTGGGGAGAAGACGCTGGCTCCCGGGCTATCCCGCGTCTGTTACGCTGACACTCTGTTTCTTTTCTTATGCGGCCATCGTTGTTCCCTCTCCATGACACAGGTCGAATTTTCCAAAAGATGACACATCGTTCATAAGTACATATCTCATCTCTAATGCGCAGGTTTTCATACAATGAGGATCTACAAAAATTTCTATGAAAGTCAAGAAAAATTTTCTTCAGCCGCTAAGCCAGGCAAAACAATATGCTTCCTGCGAGATCGGAGTTCTCAGTGAGAATATGGCTTTAAGTCTTTGGCGAACCCACTGATCTCTTGAGGTCAAAGACTTTCCTCTTGACAGAACCGACGTCCTTTCAGAAAATTCATCTAACTTGTTCGTGCCAAATATTTTTACGTATGCTACAATACTGATTATGGCCAAATTTACACAACGATTCCACTTGCTGCGATATTTCACGCGAGAGGCACTGACCACCATCAAGCGCAATACGCTGCTCAATCTGCTTACGATCGCCATGATTGCAGTGTCACTCTCGATTTTCGAGCTGTTTCTCTTGATCTATCTTAACCTCAATACTATTGTCAGTCATTGGAGCGATTCAGTGCAGCTTATCGCGTATATCGACCGCCAGCCGTCACCAGAGGAACAGTTGCGTTTAGACAGCCTTATCCGAGAGCTTCCGTCAGTAGATTCGGTGAAGTTTGTCTCGCCGGAAACAGCTCTGGAAACGCTCAGGCAGCGCCTGAAGGGACATGAAGATGTCCTCGAGGGGCTGGAATACAATCCCCTGCCGGCGTCCTTTGAAATTCGTTTGCAGCGAAAACACCAGAATCTTGAAAGTGTACAGCAGGCTGTCACACTGCTGGAAGCTCTCCAGGAATTCGATGATATTCAGTACGGCCGACAATGGCTGGAAAATTTGACGGCTGTGATCATTATGCTGAGGTTTTCAGGAATTTTTCTGGGGCTCTTCCTGTTCTTGACAGTGATCTTCACCGTTTCCAATACGATCAAGCTCACGCTGTATTCCCGGGAAGAAGAGCTGAATATTATGAAATATATCGGCGCCACAGAATCGTTCATCAGAGGACCGTTTCTCGCCGAAGGCATTGTCAGAGGACTGTTAGGCGCAAGCGTCTCGCTCCTGTTTCTCTATCTGTTGTTCATACTTTTTACGACCATCATCCGCTTTTCATCGTCTTCATTGTTCCAATTTGCCTCAATACGGTTTTTTTCCTCTTATTATATCATTGGATTGTTGCTGCTAGGCAGCATTCTCGGGTGGTGCGGGAGTCTGCTGACACTTCACAAATTTTTAAAAACCTACTAGCTGTTATGCAGAACACTACTGCAAAGAGAACTTGTAAGTTTCCGGTACTGTATATCTTCTCAGCTCTCGTCTTGCTCCTGGGCACTGCTCTGCTGCCTCCGCTCAGCGCCGCCCAGAGCAATGCCCCGCAGGAAAAGCGTTCACGCCTGCAGAAAATCACCGAACAGATCAAAGAGAAATGGTCATTTTTCCGAAAACTCGAGAAAGACGAAGGGCGGCTTGTGGCGGAGTTGAAAAAAATCGATAACGACCTTCAAAATCAAGGAGATCGCCTGGACGACTATAGAGAACGTCTCCGGAAGCACAGCAATGAACTCAAGTCGCTGACAGTAACAATTGCAGAGCTGGAAACACGCTATCGACAAAAGCAAAGCGGCTTGGCAAAACGCTTGCGGGCGATCTATAAAATGGGTGATTTAGGCTATTTAACGCCGTTATTCTCGATGCTGTCCTACAGCAACATCCAGCAGGAGTTGAAATATCTGCAACGGATATCAGAAGGTGATCGACAGCTCATCGCTGACACTCAAAAAGACATGCACGAATTATTGCAGCAAAAAAAGACCTTGCAAAAGCAAAAAAAGAAGATCGCTCAACTGGAGCAGGATTTGCAGAAACAACTGGTGGACATTCGTGCCAGGCAGGTAGAGAAAACGCGGCTTCTCCGAAAGATCGTTCAGGATAAGGAGCAACATGCCAGCTTGATTCGCGAGTTGGAGAAATCTGCCGGGAAATTGGATTCCTATCTTAAAAAACTCGAACGCGATCAACAACGGACGCTGCTGCCGGCCTCGACAAGCGCTGGAAAGGCGGTTGTCAATCCCAATGCGTCAAAGATTTCGTATGCCGAGCACTTTCGCTCGAATAAAGGCAAGCTGCTCTGGCCAGTCGAAGGCCGCATCATGACAAATTACGGGCCGCTCCGAATCGACAATACATCAACCCATTACAATGGTGTGGACATTCAGGCTGACCGGGGCACGCCATTTTACGCCGTGTTTAAAGGCCGTGTTAAATATGCGGATTGGTTTCAGGACTACGGACGTCTCATTATTCTTGATCACGGCGGAGGGTTTTACTCCCTCTACGCTCACGCCGAGGAGTTAAACGTCAAAGCCGGAGAACTCATCGAAACCCGTCAACAACTCGGGCGGGTCGGCGACAGCGACTCAACCAAGGGCGCTCATCTCTATTTTGAAGTGCGGGTACAGGGCAAGCCGGACAATCCCCAAAAATGGCTGGTGCGTCTGAAATAAGGTCACGCGCAGAAGTACGACACCTTACGACACACAGAGCGTTATTCAAAGCAACGATCGCCTTCTGGAAACTTTCGCGTTCAATGACGAATTGCATGTTGATCTGACGTAGTGACTGAGCGACGCAATTGATGTTCACTTTATTTTGAGCCAGAGCGTGTGTCGCTTTCGCCAACACCCCGGGTTTTGCGATATTTGAACCGATCACACAAACCACTGCCACCTCCTTGACCGTTACACGTTGATATTGTGAGCGCAGTTCGGCAATCATCGTTTCTTTGAGATCCTTCTCCCAGATCACCATCGAAATACTATTCGCATTGGTGGACTTCAGAATATAGCTGATCTGATGGCTGGCGAACACCGTCATAATGTTCAGATCAAAACCGACTTCTCCTACCATCAAGGGATCGTGAACCTCAACAATCACGACTTTTTTCGTCCCGGCCACAATTTCAATTGCTGCTTCATGTCCCACATAGTCCTTTGAAATCAGCGTTCCGGGATGCTCCGGCTCAAAGGTATTTTTCACGCGAATGCTAATACCGGCTTGTTCCAGCGGTTTTGATGCTTTCGGGTGGATCGCCTCCATACCGATATCCGCCAATTGATCAGCCACATCATAATTCGTAAAGCAGACCGGAACGGCATTTTCCACGCCTACAATGTGCGGATCGGCAGATGAGAGATGAAATTCTTTATGGATCACAGCCTCATCAGCCCCAACTTCAACCGCAATCTTGCTGAAAGTCACTTCCGAATAGCCCCGATCGAACTCGCGCATAATTCCTTCTGTGCCTTTCGTATAGCCAGTCACAACAGCCAGTGTTTTGGAAAAGTCAAGCCCCTGTAAGCTGTGTTGAATGCGTCTATCAATCGTGAAATAGCGTGAATCATGAAATCCGCTCAGATCAATACACACGACGTTCAGCCCATGATTGCTAATGATATTTGCAGAATTGAACGCCGAATGCGCTTCTCCGACCGACGCCAGAAGCTCGCGGGCAGCTAATAAAATATTGTGTTTATCGACATAACCGGAGGCCAGAACATCGGTCATACTATCCAGATAATTCCTGGTCTGTTCGATTCGTTTCGCAATATAGGTCTCTGCTGCTTCAAGATCTAAGTTGATGTCTTGAAAACGTGTGTTGATTTCCAGCAAATGCACCAGCAAGTCTTCGAGGGCCTGATTGTAGTCCTCGTGTTTGACAAATTTTTCATAGATCCCCGGAACCCCGGTTTTCTTATGCTCCAGCAGCAAGTTTGTGACACCGGCATAGGCTGAGACGACAAAAATCCTGTTATAATAGCCGGTTCCGCGATCAACTAACACGATATTACGCAGTACGTGGTGGAACTTTGACATTGATGTGCCACCAATTTTTTCAACCGTCAACATAATATTCCTCTAAGACTATTAAAATCATTCAGACACTGTGCGCAGGAAAAGCCTGTTATCACAAGAACACAGATCTTGAATGGTATCTACGCAGCAGGCTCATGCTTTCCAGGGGAAGATCATCCCCCGCAGGCTTCTCGGGCCGACCCGGTCTCGATCCACTGCAAGCAGTTCGTTCCAGGGGATTCTTGTTCTGGAAGCTTCAGGGTGCTTTTCGAGATAATCGTATTTATACAATCTCAACCTCAGTCCTGCATGATACCAGAGCAGCACCGTGGCAAGACCTGGAAACAGAAATGCCGTGAAGGTCGAGAGGAGTAATAACATCAACGATCCCAGGGCCAGAAAGAGTGAAAAGCCCGGATTATCAAAAAACAGCATCAGGCATCTTGATGGGACAGCCGTGAATTTCCCATTCACCTGGTCCCAGAGAGGAAAGAGGAACTGACTGCTTAAGATCAGAATCAGACTCGCCCAGAATAAGGTTCCGGCGGCGGCAATACCGATCAGAGATTTCAACGACAGATACCAGACAATTGCAAAGACCAGTACAGCCTGTATGAGCAGAAAAGCCGCGAACATCATTGAAACCGGCCAGGATGTTTTCAGAGACGGGAGAACATCGTGAAATTCGATCGACTGAAACGCTGCGGCATTCCCCATAAGGGAAGACATCGCAGCGAGATAGAGGCAGCACACCAGGAGTCCGAACACGACACTGCTCCAAAAAAGACAGGGGCGAATACCATAGGCAAAGTGAATCAGATAAAAAATTCCTCCCAACAGAAGAATTGCCCCGAAATTCAGCAGAATAATACTCATAAGGTGATCCCACATATCAAAAAATGTTTTTTTGATCAGAAACAGCAACATCTCATTCTCCTTGCCAATAGTGCATTTGGCCGACAGTGCCAACGCACAGTATCGTTGACGCAGCGTATGTACAACGGCCGCTGAAGACAGCGATCTGAAAAAAGTTTAGCTGTCAGGACTTATGCAAAAGGACAAAGCGGTCAGCATGCTGGAAGAGTCGATCGAGGAAGTCACTCAGACACTTCACGTGACGGAATCATCACAGATCATGCGGCTCATCTGGCAGACAATAAACAGCCTGCCGGAAGTCACATTGGCCGGTCATCATACACCGTCCTAAAAAATCCTTCCTGCCGTTTCCCTTCTAGAGCAACGAAGCCACAAGATCGCCGACTTCTGAGGTGCTCATGCCCATTCTGCCAGCAGCGAGGCTCTTGACCTTGCCAGAATCAAGGGCACTGTAAACAGCGGCATCGATCGCCTTGCTGATCTCTTCTTCACCAAGGGTCTCCATCATCATGCCGCCGGAGCAAATCGAGGCCAACGGATTGATCGTATTCTGTCCGGTGTACTTCGGGGCCGACCCGCCGATCGGTTCGAACATCGAAACGCCTTCGGGATTGATGTTGCCGCCGGCAGCGATGCCCATGCCGCCCTGAATCATCGCCCCCAGATCGGTGATAATATCGCCGAACATATTTTCGGTGACGATGACGTCGAACCATTCCGGATTTTTCACCATCCACATTGTCACAGCGTCCACATTGGCGTAATCCCGCTTCAAAGCGGGATAATCTTTCGCGCCGACTTCTTCATGAACACGCGCCCAGAGATCGCCGCACTCGGTAAGCACATTGGTTTTATGGGCCAAGGTCAGGGTATTGCCTTGATGACGTTTCTGGGTCAGTTCGTATGCGTAGCGCACACAGCGCTCGACTTGTTTACGGGTATACATCATCACCTGGGTCGTGACTTCATCGGGAGTGCCTTTTGCCATAGTGCCGCCAATACCGGTGTAAATACTTCCGGTATTTTCGCGCACGATCACAAAGTCGATTTCTTCCGGGCCTTTATCTTTAAGCGGAGTGTAGACGTTAGGGTACAACTTAACAGGACGCAGATTGATGTACTGGTCGAGTTCGAAGCGAATCGTTAACAGAATACTTTTTTCCAGGATACCGGGTTTTACATCAGGATGTCCGATAGCTCCGAGAAAAATCGAATCGAATTTCCGTAGCTCATCAATCGCGTTTTCCGGAAGAAGTTCGCCGGTCCGCATGTAGCGTTCACCACCGAAATCATAGTATTCGTAATTCAAACTCACGTTAAATTTCGCACAGGCTGTATCCAGGACCTTAATACCTTCGCGTACGACTTCCGGGCCGGTTCCATCGCCTGGAATCACGGCGATATTATAGCTTTTCATGACTCGTTCTCCTCCACTCGACAGGGTTCAATCTTTCTGCAGACAGTACAAGGACTCATGTCTGAAAATGTTGAAGAATACGCCTTCTTGTCAAGCATTATTTTCAAAAGCCGTCCTCAAAGCTTCTTCTGAGAGAATCCTTCTGATATTCTGGCCGGCGACGTTCCGGCGTGTGTGAGAGAGAAAAATGACTAAAAAGCTTGACAGACTGCCTTTTTTTGCTTATCCTGTGAACAGTACCATGATGAAGATGTGCTCGAGATCTTAGTGCCTGAAAAGCCGTGAATCTGCAGATGAGAAGGAGGGTTGTGTCATGAGTTGGAAAAAGATCGTTGTAGCGGCGCTGCTCTGCATCGTATGTGCGCCTGTGATGTCGCAGGCCAACGTTGAAATCGAATTCTGGCAATACTTTTATGAATCGAAAAAGCTGTTAATTGATGATCTCATCAAAGAGTTTGAGATAGAAAATCCCGACATCACGGTCAAACACCAAACGTTCCCGTATGATTCCTTTATTCAGAAAATCGCGACGACTGTGCCGGCCGGACGCGGGCCGGATGTGGTAACGCTGTATTACGGCTGGTTCCCGACCTGGATCACGTCGGGCTATTTGCAGCCCCTTCCAGAGGATAAAATTTCGTATGAAGACATCGAGAACGAGTTCTTTCCGATGGTACAGTCGGCGAAGTTCGGTGGTAAATACTACGGGATTCCCACTGCTGTAAGAACCTTGGCGCTTTTCTGGAACAAAGACCTTTTTCAAAAAGCCGGTCTTGATCCTGAACACCCCCCGACCACCTGGAACGAATTTGTGGAGTATGCCAAAGCCACGACGGAAAAAGATGCGGACGGCACAATTCACGTAGCGGGTTACGCCTTTAATCCTTTGGGACAAGATCACCACTGGTTCCGGGAATGTTTAATTCGACAGAACAACGGCATAAGCAGCTCGGAAGACGGGAAGCAATTCTTATGGAATTCGACGCCTGAAGGCTATGAAGCCTGGCAATGGTACATCGACCTTGTAAAAAAGCACGAAGTGGGCGCATTGGATTTCTTTCCGGACAATCCCTTTACGCCATTTGAACTGGGACGTGCCGCAATGCTGGTCGATGGGTCCTTCCGCCTGGCAAAATTGCGAGGAGCGATTGAAAAAGGCATTAATGCCGGTGTCGCGGTACTGCCGGCCAAGACGTCGAAAGCGACATTTGCCTCGTACTGGGTGCATGGCATTACAAAAAATGCCAAGGATGAGACGTTGGACGCCTCGATCAAATTTCTGAAATTCATCACCAGCGAAAAGGCAATGAAAGCCTGGCTGGAACGTGTCGGCGAACTGCCCGCCAGAAAAGCCCTGCTCGAGGATCCGGCGATCAGCGAAGATCCTCTGGTCGGCCCCTTTGTCCAACAGTTGTCAGACGCCTACTCGACCTTTTTTGTCGATGAAAAAGCCAACCGAGAGGCCATACAGCAGGCGGTCGAAGCTGTTTTACTGAAAGATGAAGATCCGAAAAAGGCTTTAGACAGCGCAGTGGAAACGGTGAATGCACTGCGTATGGAATTCTTCGAAAAACATCCTGAATTGATGGAATAGAGGGTATATCACCACGGAAGACCTGAAATGAAGAGGGCGGGAACGCCAAACGTATATTCATGCTCTACTCTCTTTTTTCAATGCCGACGATTCGGATAAGGTAATCCACATTGGGTGCAGATACGTTTGTACGTTGCGAATTCCTGTACCTTGCGTGGCGTAATTTTTCTGCGTGTTCCGTGGGATATTTTCCATGAAATGGCTGTGTCGCTGGAGGCTCGCAAGCGCAGATGGGCGTATCTGTTTATCGCCTTCCCGATAGTGTATTTCTTGGGCGTCCGTATCTTTCCCATGCTGTATTCCTTCAATATCAGCTTCCGGGAATGGGATATTCTTTCGCCTGACAAAGCTTTTACAGGACTCAGAAATTTTACAGCGCTTTTCGCCAGCCATATGTTCTGGAAAGCCCTGAGAAATACCTTCTTATATACGCTGGTCATCGTTCCGACCGGTTTGGTGCTTGGCTTGCTGATCGCGCTTGCGCTCAACTCGATCACCCGTGCCGTTGTCTTCTTCCGGATTCTCTACTTTGCTCCATTTGTCTCATCGCTGGTCGCAATCGGATTTATCTGGAAATGGATCTATGATCCGACCTTTGGCTGGCTGAATATCATCCTGCAAACGCTCAGCTTACCCCGACAAAGCTTCTTGCAGGACCCCTCGCAAGTACTGCTGTCGATCGCTGCCATGACAATCTGGCACGGTCTCGGATTTCAGGTAATTATCTTTCTCGCCGGGCTGCGCAGCATCCCGGATATGTATTATGAGGCTGCCAGAGTTGATGGAGCCAGCCCCCGGCAAGTCTTCTGGAATATTACGATTCCCTTATTAAACCCGACCCTGATCTTCCTAACGATTACGAGCGCGATTCAATCTCTGCGTATGTTTACCCAGGTCTTCAACATGACGTTCCCCAATGTCGGCGGCCCTTTGCAAAACGGCACAACCCTTGTTCTGGAGATTTATCAGGAAGCCTTCCACCATTTTAAAATGGGCTATGCCTCGGCCATGACGGTCATACTCTTTTGTCTTATTATGACAATCACCCTTGTCCAGTTTAAATTCTTTTCAAAGAAGGTCGAATATTGAAACCCTTTAAAACTGCGTTACTCTACAGCATGTTAACTGTCGGCGGAGTGATCATGGTGTTTCCGTTTGTCTGGATGCTGCTGACATCGTTTAAGGACTATTACGAGATTATCGATACAACGTCTTCATTTTTCCCGCGCAAACCGACTCTGGCAAATTATAAGAAGGTTTTCCAGACGGCAATGTTCGGCCGCTGGTTTCTCAATAGCTGTTTTGTTGCTACGCTGGAAACGACAAGTGTTTGTTTTCTCAGCGCCTTAACAGGCTATACGCTGGCAAAATTTCATTTCCCGGGACGAGATCTTATCTTTATCATTATCTTAAGTACGCTGATGATTCCGACCGAAATGCTCGTGATCCCCTGGTATCTGATGGTGACGAAGATCGGGCTGATCGACAGCTACTGGGGCATCTGGTTTCCGAGCGTCATCACCGGTTTCGGGGTCTTTTTAATGCGCCAGTTCATGACCGGCGTGCCTGACGATTTGATCGATGCCGCCCGAATCGACGGCATGAATGAATTCAGTATTTTTCTGCGCGTGGCATTACCACTGGTGAAATCTGCGCTTGCCGCGCTCGGAATTTTTACCTTTATCGGCAATTGGGGCGCATTTCTCTGGCCTCTGATTGTGATTGAAAGCGCGGAAATGCGGACGCTGCCTGTAGGATTGGCTTTTTTTTCAGGGGAAGCCGGAACACAATGGGATATGATTATGACCGGAGCCTCGATCGCGACGGTTCCGGTTCTGGTGATTTTTTTGATTTTTCAGAAACACATCATTCAAGGTATTACCCTGGCAGGTCTGAAGGGTTAGTGTTTCAAGCAGCAAGACTCCACTTCAGCATAACGCGCGCAGAGACAACACAAGAGAACATGACTTTAGAAGAAAAATATACTCGAGTACAAACAATCCTGCACGAGCTGGGTTCCGTGCTGGTTGCCTTTTCAGGAGGAGTTGACAGCAGCTTCTTAGCCAGAGCAGCCTCAGAGACTCTTGGGGACAAGGCTCAGGCTGTCACCGCCTGGTCTGAACATTCTCCGGAATTTGATCCTGATGAACTGAATCGGCTTGTTCGTACACTGGGCATCCGTCACCACACACTGGTCTACGATGAATTCGACATTCCGCATCTGGCCCAGAATTCGGTTGAACGCTGCTACAGGTGTAAGCATTATCTTTTTTCAAATTTTCAGCGTATTGCCCGTGAGAACGCTTTAGACTGTGTGATCGACGGCTCAAATGCTGATGACGTTCACGACTTCAGACCTGGGATACGGGCCTTACAAGAACTGAAAATCCGCAGTCCTTTGCGGGAAGCCGGCTTAACAAAGGACGAAATTCGAGCACTGTCAAAACAGTTGGACCTTCCGACCTGGAATAAGCCTTCTACGCCTTGTCTGGCGACGCGCGTCCCTTATGGCATGGAACTTACACCAGAGATCCTGAAAGCGATCGGGAAAGGCGAACGCTTTTTGCGCAAACTTGGTTTTCGCCAGAACCGCGTCCGGCATCACGGCAGCATCGCTCGGATTGAACTTGTGGACAAGGATATGCGCCGCGTTATTCTCGGAAACCTTGGAGCGCCCATCACCGCGTATTTTAAGCAGATCGGCTATAGCTATACGACTCTTGACCTTCAGGGCTTCCGCAGCGGAAGCATGAACGAGGTTTTACAGAACACGGATCGAGCTGAGGAGAGCGATCGTCACATAGAAAACACCGGATAAGCAAAGCGCCGACACACTCTGCCGGTCCTGCTGAAACACCTTGTATGGATATTCAACAGCTGTATAAACTGCTGCACGATCTACAAGAAAAACACATCGACATCGACTCTGCTGTCGAGACCCTGAAAGCATTACCCTACCACGACATGGGATTTGCCAAAATCGACACCCACCGCCACCTGCGTCTAGGGGTCCCGGAAGTGATTTTCTGCCAGGGGAAACGCCTCGATCAGATCGTCCGTATTGCCGAGCGCCTGGTGCAAGATAACAAGAACATCATGGCGACCAGAGCCGATCCGGAGGTCTTTGACGCGATTCAGCAACGGATCGGTCATGCGGAATATTCCGATCTTGCCCGCATTGTCGTGATCAAGCCGCAGCCCTTCCCGAAAAAAGTCGGGCGCATTGCAGTGGTCTGTGCCGGAACTGCCGATGTGCCTGTCGCGGAAGAGGCACGGGTAGTGGCAGAGACTCTGGGAAATCACGTGGAGACATTTTACGATGTTGGTGTCGCCGGTATTCACCGCTTACTGGATCAGTGCCACAACATCATGCGTGCCAATGTGATCATCACTGTGGCCGGTATGGAAGGCGCACTGGCGAGCGTTGTCGGCGGGCTGTCAGACAAACCTGTCATTGCCGTACCCACCAGTGTCGGCTACGGAGCCAGTTTTCACGGACTCTCAGCACTGCTCACAATGCTTAACAGCTGCGCACCCGGT
Source organism: candidate division KSB3 bacterium (assembly GCA_002748425.1). Lineage (GTDB taxonomy): Bacteria > Moduliflexota > Moduliflexia > Moduliflexales > Moduliflexaceae. The sequence continues at coordinate 48,817 of PDSJ01000013.1, forward strand.
ATTTCAGTCGTGAATATCGACAACGGCTTCGGTGCCGCTTATCAGGCCCATCTTATCAATCAGCTCGGGCACAGCACACAGACAGACTAATTCCCCCCTCAAAGGCGGATCGGCGATGGGAAGCCCGATTCCTTACTCAAGATCGTGATGCTTTTCTCGCTGCCAGCACCAGATTTGGAGATTCCCTCTCAGCAAAAGGATGAAAATCCATGCTGCCGTAATATTCAGCCGTCATACCCTCAAATTTTTTCAGAGCAGCTTCCAGGTCCCGTTTTCGGTAGGGATAGAGTTCCGTGCTGCTGAGGCGGTGTCTGGAAGCCTTGTCGGCCTCCCATTCAACAGTCAGGAGATTAAAGCGGAGACACTCCGGCAAAAAATCGTAAAAACGAATATATTCCGTTGTTCCCTCCCGATGAATGCCCACGAGACGCTCTTGCAGTTCAAGCACGCGATCGTAATTCAGCATTTGAATCACGAGGATGCCGCCGGGCGCAAGAAGACGCCAAAAACTTTCGATGGCAGCCTGAAGATCTGCCTGCGTGACAAGATGCGGCAAAGAATTCCCCAGGCAGAGCACAGCATCAAAGTGCCGGTCAAACTTCTGCGACAGGTCCTGCATGCCGCTCTGAACCCAGGGAATGCTCACATTCAGTTCTCTGGCATGACTCCTGGCTTGCTGCAACATGGCTTCGGATATATCGGCAGCAACTACATCAAGCCCAAGTTGCGCTAAAATGACGGCATGTAAACCTGTACCGCAGGCCGTATCAAGTGCTGAGCGAAAATGGTAACGTTCGATCCACTGCTGCAGAACGCTGATTTCCCGTTGTCGCCGCTCCTGAAAGCGAGTCATACTGTCATAATCTGACACGATCTCTTCGTAAAATCCCATAAGTACTCCTAGTTAGAAGGCAGCTGAATATACAGTTTTTCTCCTCTTGATCCTCCTGCTGAAGCTCGTCATCATAGATGACGCTATCTTCGATATTGCCTGCTTCTCGAGTGCGCAAGACATGTACAGCATTTTTTTACAAAAGCAGAAAGAATATACGAGCCGTTACGGGAAGATTGTCATGCACACTTTGTTTCTCCGGAGGAGAAAAAAGTCTTGACTTTATCGAAACTCTTCTACAGCAATATGGAGCAATGTGAATTCTTACAGGCGTTACCCGGATGCGCAAGATGTGTATCAGTGAGAGGACGGCCAAAGATCCGCGCCGATCTGAGCAACACGCTCATTGGATACGGGTCTCTGTTCGATGAACCAATATCCTGACAGGCTTACCTGAAGGAGGACGTTTCCATGGCCGCATATATCAACGGCAAGCAATATCTGCAGTTAACCGTCTTGAAAATGACCCCGCAGCTGCATAGCTTAATGACGATCGTACGGGACAAACATACCAAGCGGAATGATTTTATTTTTTATTCTGATCGTATCAATCGGCTTCTGGTCGAAGAGGGCTTGAATTATCTGCCAACGCGAGAAAAAATCATTGAAACCCGGACCGGCGAAGAATATGTGGGAGCCGAATTTGTCGGGAAAATTTGTGCCGTGCCAATTATTCGAGCCGGTCTGAGTATGGAAAATAGCCTTAGAGAAGTCGCCAAACGAATACGGATCGGACATATCCTGATTCAACGGAATGAGGAAACTGCGGAACCAATGTTTTTCAAAGAATGGCTTCCGGATGATATTCACACACGCTTCGTCTTTATCCTCGATCCGATGCTTGCCACTGGAGGATCGGCGATCGAAACCATTAAACGTCTGAAGGAACGTGGTGTTGCAGAGGCAAAAATTATTTTCATCAACCTTGTAGCCGCCCCCCAGGGGATTGAAGCAGTCCTGTCCGCGTTTCCGGGCATCAGGATCATCACGGCGGAAGTCGACGCCGGTTTGGATGAAAAAGCCTATATTATCCCGGGCCTGGGAGATTTTGGCGATATGTATTTCGGCACTGAAGGAGCATAGCCATCAGCAGCTTGTCTTCTGGCAGCCAGAGATTTGAGAGCAAGATAAGGAGGAAGCATTCCAATGAAAGTCGCCACAGCCGCAGAGATTCGAGAACTTGACCGCAGAGCCATTGAAGATGTCGGTATTCCAGGGGCCGTACTGATGGAAAACGCCGGCACAAAGGTGCTTCGAGTCATGCAGAAGCGCTATGCTGCGCTTAAACACCGGAAAGTTCTCATTGTGTGCGGAAAGGGGAATAACGGTGGAGACGGCCTGGTCCTGGCCCGTCACCTTTTCAATCGTGGTGTTGAAGTACGAGTCACACTCTTGGCAGACCGACACCAACTTGTGGGAGATGCTAAGCTAAACTTTGTGATCGCTGCCAAAATGGATATCCCGATCGTGGAAATCACGTCTAACGAGCAGTTGCCAGCGTTTCGTAATCTCCTGCCGCAAGCCGATATTCTCGTGGATGCAATTCTCGGAACTGGCCTGAATAATGCTGTCAAAGGATTGTACAAACATATCATCGAATCGATGAACAAATCGGGAAAACCGATTATTGCCGTGGATATCCCTTCAGGTTTAAGCGCTGACAGTGGTGCGGTCCCCGGAAGCTGCATTCATGCGGATCTCACCGTGACTTTTGCTGTTCCGAAGCGGGGGCTTCTCCTGTATCCCGCCGCCAATTATGTTGGACAACTTGAGGTCGTCGATATCGGCATTCCTGTCAATCTTCTGGATACATCCGAAATCCGCGTGCATGTCCTGGAAGCTGCCACCATCAAACGCAGCCTCATCAAACGTTCGCCCAATACCCACAAAGGGACCTACGGCCATGTGCTGGTCATTGCAGGTTCGCCCGGAAAAGCCGGAGCCGCGTTGATGACGGGGAGAAGTGCGTTGCGCGCGGGATCGGGGCTGGTGACGCTGGCGATCCCGAAAAATCTGCGTGTGCCTCTGGAAATCCCCACGATGGAGGTCATGACGGCCGCCCTTCCGGAAACTCACAAAGGAACGGTCAGTATCGACGCGTTCGACGAAATTATGCGTCTGGCCGAAGATAAACGAGTTCTCGCGCTCGGTCCGGGTTTATCAACTCACCCCTCGACGGTCGAATTAGTCTATGCGCTTATTCGAAATATCCCTCTTCCGATGGTCATTGATGCCGATGCGATCAATGCAATCGCCTTGAATCCCGATATCTTGCTCGAAGCCAAAGCGCCGCTCGTGTTGACGCCGCATCCCGGAGAAATGGCGCGACTCGTCCCGAACACACAGATCCAGAATAATCGTATTCCTGTCGCTCAAGATACGGCTCACACATATCATGTCCATTTAGCCCTGAAAGGTGCGCGCACTCTCATTGCATCGCCTTCGGGAAATGTGTTTATCAACCCGACCGGGAATCCTGGAATGGCGACTGCCGGTTCCGGAGATGTCCTTACCGGCATGATCGCCGGGCTGATTTCACAGAACATGATTCCGATTGAAGCGACAAAAACCGGGGTGTTTCTGCATGGGCTGGCAGGAGATATTGTGAAAGAAGAAAAGGGAGATTACGGCATGATCGCCGGAGATATCCTGGAATCGATACCATACGCGATCAAACGTGTCCACGAACTGTGAACATCAAAATCCTATTCTGAAGCGTCTGCAGGTCGTCATGCTCTCTGACGAGATCGCACTCTCAGACCATCAATGCTTCTGCGTGAGGTCCGTATTCGGTGTCCGCACCCTGTGATAATAGATCTCAGCGGCCTCCGGATCTTTTCTGGCATAATCCAGAAACATGGCGTAGTTGCTCAGGATAAACGCTTCATTCGGACTCAGGGAGATGGCTTTTTGGTAGTACTTCTCCGCCAGGTCATACTCTTTTTTGACATTTTCGAGATAAAGGGCATAATTTCCAAGATTGTCAACATCATCCGGGTCAAGTTCCAAAGCGCGCCGATAAAACTTCTCTGCTTCAGCATAGTCTTGTTTGATATAATACAGATAATAGGCATAACTGCCCAGATTTCCGATATGAGTCGGCTCGGCATCCAAGGCTCGTTCGTAATAGCCTTCAGCTCGTTCGTAGTCCCCCATCACGAGCGAAAGAAATGAGGCATAGCTCCCCAGCACTCCCGCATGTTTCGGGTTTGCATTGAGAGCACGAATATAATAGCTTTCCGCCTGTTCGTAATCCTCGCGAATGTAAGAGAGAAAGACGGCAAATTTCTTAAGATAATCAGCATTATCCGGGCTGATTTCAATAGCACGCAGATAATACTCTTCCGCCTGTTCGTAATCCTGTCTGATAAAATCGAGAAGCCGGGCATATCCCGCCAGCCCCTCAGCATAATCGGGATTGCACTCAATCGCTTTTAAATAATACGCCTCAGCCCTGCTATAGTCGCGGGAAACGCACTCCAGCAGTGTGGCGTAAATCGTTAAAAATTCAGTATTGTCCTGATACTGCTCCAGGAGCGAGGCAAAGAATTCAGGCTTTCCCATCCAGTCTTCTGGAAAATCCGGCACCTCTGCCCGAAGTTTCTGAAGCAATTCCTGACTCATGCAAAGCGCTTCCTTCAATCTGACTGAATTCATGGCGACGTGACTCCTTATTCCTGCAACATGTTTGTGTAATCCTTGATCATATTTTCCCTCTCCTTCAAGAAACGCTGAAGTTCGATGTTATAAACAGCAGAAAACGTTTTATCATACAGCTGTCAAAGTGCGATCATCATTCTCAGCACCAGCTTTTTTGAGTCGAACAGGAACAGTTCTCTTACAACAGCCGATATATGACGGTCTCACCCGCTCGGAAGACTGTTTCAAAATACTGGGGGTACTGTTCGAATTTCTGAAGCTGTTCCCGGGTAAAATCTCGCCGTTCGGTGCTGCCGATATAGATGTACTGGACCTGATAGGACCGCAGCAGCCGCAAGACCTGTCTGATGTCCGGACTGCCGTAGATCGTCTTGATATCCTGCACACGCTGATGGGCGTGATTCCAGTGCTCGCGCTGTTCGGCGTGACTTTGCCAGCCGAGCACTGTCGGCAGACCGGTGTTAGCCGAAATTCGAGCGTATTCATAAAGGTAGTCAGCGCCGCTCGCTTCGAGAATGACCGGTGTGCCGGTGACATGTTCGTTCAGCCAAGCCACCGCCTGATATTCTTCAGGGTTTTTCACCTGAATATACGCCAAACCGTCGAGGGTCGGCGAAAGATACTCTCTGACATAGACATCCTGCTGATGCCGGCGGGCCCACACCGTCATGACCGGAAACACCAGCGAAGCGGTCATGAAAAGCGCACATACAGCATACCAGATTTTTTGACCAAAGACCGCCAGGCGTTTGCGCCGTCCCGTCCGGCGTTGGAAAATGGCCTGAACCTGCCACAGGCTATAACTCGCTGCACAGGAAAACAGGAACCAGGCTGGGATATAGAATTTAAAAATCGTGTTCATACGTTTGTAGTCCCCGCCTTGCAGAAAATCCTTCACAAAGACAAGTTCACAACCGCCTGTAATGAGGCAGGCATAGATCAGACAGAGCCAGATATACTGCCTTGCCGTATTTTCTTCAGCAGACTGAGGTGTGCTGAACTCCGCAGTCCTCTTGGCATTTGCCGAATTCACGATCACATAGCTTCCGAATGCGATCGTGAACGCAAGCAAGAGTAGAGTCGTATAATTCACCAGAAAAAGAGAGCTCCCCGCAACGTACAGGCAAACGGTCAGGCCCAGCAAACCCAGCAGAGTGCGCCAGGGATGGGCATGGCTGCAGGATGTCGCTGCTTTCACAATCAAATAAGAGAAGATCGAGAAGAAAAACGCCCCGAAAATTGTCAAATAATCGCTAAGCATTGTGGTCGCCCGACCGGTGAGCCCCAAGCCCATGCCGCTACGGGAAAACGCGGTGTAAAACGGAGCAAACGCCAGTAAACTGCCGGGGATAATCACTCCTATGAGAATCGAGAGCGGACGTAACGCGTGTTTCCAGCTGTGCCGGAGAGGCAAGCGCTGTCGCAAAGCGATCAGCAGGCTCACCAGAATCAGAAAGATGACACCGGTCGGATAATCCCAGCTGCTCGTGACGCCCAGCGTACCGACAAGCAGTGAATACAGCAACAGTTCAAGGAGCCATCCGTCTGTCTGAAAACATTCCGGAATAGACTCCTGCCTATGCCCTGGACGATATTTGAAAAACAGGTTCATCCCAATCAGAAACACAGCAAGCAGAAACGGCATGTTCAGCAGATGGGCGTGGAGATCGACAAAAGTAAAGGTCCAGAAGGGAAATTCATGGACCGTAAAGGGAATGACCTCATGGGCCGGCCGGAAGTAACGATACACGCCCTCTTTTCCTTTCAGCATGTCCAGGAGCAGAAACAATCCGTCGAGATTACCTGCGATCGAAGAAACCCAAACTGTCAGCAGACCGACAAGCCAGCGCCGTGTCAGATTATACAGGAGACTGAATGTTTCAAGGATGACAAAGGCCGGAAAGAGTCCAAAAGCCAGATTATAGCTGATTTGCGGCGGAATGTTTGTGAGTTTTGTCAGACTGGCCACCAGATAATGCCCGAAGTAATAATAATTCAGTGGAAAACCAGAAATCCAGGGGTCTGGCGGCGGAAGTTGCTCTGTGCGGTTCAAGACGTTCACAAACGAAAAATCCATCGAGCTTTCGCTCCAGAAAATATCGGGATTATAAGCCCGGAAGATCGTAAACGCCGCAATGCCCATTAAAAAGACCGCTTCATACTGCAGAAACATTTTCCAATGAGTCGCCAGGATTGTCGAGAGTACCTTACAATAACGCCAGGCGATAACTGCCGAAAAGAGAGCAAACAGGCCGATAACAAAGAAGATGTGTTGTCGGGTATAGGCGAAAAGGCCGAGATGATTTCCCAGCCAGACCAGATAACACGGCAGAAGCAGTCCCAGGATTTTCGATACAGCATAGCCTTTGTCGGGCAGAAAACGAAAGCTCAGACTGCTCAGAGGAAAGGCCAGTAGTCCGAGGAACTCAACGCTCAACAGCCAGAACAGTCCCATACGCCACTGTCCTGAGACATTGGCTGTGGCGACGACGGAAGGCGCTTCGGCACAGCAATTGGACAAGAGCATAGAATGCGCTTCAAGCGCGGGAAACCGCAGCATACGTTCGAGCAGCACGGACGCCGAAGCAGTATCAAGAGGAGCCTCCTGCATCATCAGTTCATAGAGCTCGTTGCTGGAAAGCTGCTCTGTCTTCCGAAAGAGAATTGTCTTGGGATGATCATACACACTAAAACTCTCATCTGCCAGGTCGTCGTTGAACGTGATGCCGAACAGTACGGGAGCATTCGTAAAGGGTTCCACCGGCTGAAATCCGAGCGAACCGTCGAAAAGCAGCTTATAATAATTTGATGTCAGCGGGTAGCGCTCAGGGACACGTAAAATCGAAGCATACACCCGCCGGGTCGCCAGGACGACCACCTCACTCTCATGCAATTGTTCAGCGATCGTTCTGATTTTTTGTTCACAATCCGGAGCATAGAGATTTAATTGCCGCTCGTGATAGTCATTGGGGCCGTGATTGTCAACAGAGACAAGCGGTGCGAATTCCCAGAGTTCCGTCAGAAGCCCGGAACCTGTTGTGATATGCTTGTAAATCCAGCGTGAGGCCTGGACGCGAGAGTCTTCATGGCGATAAATCGAGAGGAATGCCAGTGAGGAGTATGCTGAAAACGCGATGACCGCCATGACAGAAATCGTGATGAGGCCTTTCCTGGAGGGGAACCGTTTCAGTAACTCATCCACAGCCAACGCTCCCAGCAGGCAGAGGCAGGGAATGAGCGGCAGCATATAGCGTAAAAATTTCACCTTAAAACCGCCGACAATCAAGAACACCGGGAGCAGCCAGACGAACAGGAGTATGGTTGAATCGTGACATTGATGGGGACCATGAAAGGAAATCTTGTGAAAAAATTTTTTTACAGATCCCGAAAACGTGAGAAAAAGCAGGTAGAGGCTTCCCCCAAGCGTCAACAGTCCCAACGGAAGTCCCATTGAATAGGAGAGCAACTGCTGCAACGGATAGCAATAGGCCGGTGTGCCTTCGTATTGAATAACATAGGGCGGCTGGCTGAGGCCCCACACCATATCGCTTTGCTCTTTGAGCTGACGGGAAAACTCCTTGTAATCAAGAAGCGCATAGGGAGTGCACAGGGCGAACACAAGGGCAGACAGCAGCAGCGCTACCAGAAAAATTCCCCAGAACGCAGAGACCGGATACCGCTGTGTTCGGACGAACTCTTTCCTCCGCATCACGGCCAGCAGATGCGCCACCAGAAAAACGCCGTAAAGAGGGAGCGCACTTACCTTTACGGCGAGAGCAAGTCCAAGGACGATTCCCGCTGACAGATAGTCTCGCAGTGGATTTTTGCCTTCTGCCACGCGTCCGAAAAGAAACATGGCTGACATGACGAAACACGTCAGCATCACATCCACAGTCAAAAAATGGGAGAGTTGAATATGCAGGAGCGTGAAGCTCAGAAAGGCGGCAGCCAGCAGTCCGCTTCGGCGTGAAAAAAAACGGCATCCGAAACGATAGGTCACAAGCAGGGTCAGAGAGCCGAAAACGGCAGAGAGTACGCGCCCCAGAAAGAAAAAATTGCCGAAAAGCGGCTGCCGAAATTCCTGTGACAGCCAGTGTCCAAGGTCATTGAGGGCTTTCAGTGCATAGATCGGCAGAGAGCCATACGCGAAAAAATCAGGATTGAGATCCAACGTGTCCCAAGACCCCCATGACAGATCATTGATCGCATACAGCAAACGGGTTTCATCAGGATGAAAGACATAGGGTAAGGCCCAGTTAATCCCGTAAAAACGGAGGAAGAAACCCACCGCCAGCACAAGAGCAGGCCAATACCATTGTTCCAAAACACGATCAGGATTTCTCATTCAGTAATAAGGATGTAAACACTGACTGATATGATCACGCCCATTTTATGAGGCATTTCGAGCAGAAGCTCTGCGGCTTCAATGCACTTTTCTCCGCGCAGTCCAGAGTCCATTCATAAAATACGTCAAACGACATGTTATTTGACGTTCCTACAAAAAAGCAAGAGAAATGTACCCTGCGAGCGAAATTGTTTTTTGAAAATGTTAAAAATATATTTGACATATTAGAGCGTAAGAGACAAGTCATGTTGATGAAGACTGAGTGTCAGAGGGCTGAAGAGCACAGCCTAATCGTATCAGAATAATCTCTGAGAAGAGGAGTGTGTCATGATTAAAAAAATAGAAACGTTGTTAGGCAAGGATACGGAAGAGTTACTCCAATATACATGTGAGGGAATTCCCAAGGACGGTCTTCATCTGCCCGGACCTGATTTTGTCGATCGGGTTTTCAGTCAGAGCGATCGTCCGATTCGTGTGCTTGGGAGCCTCCAGAATGTCTTTCATCACGGGCGTCTGGCAGGCAGCGGCTATCTTTCAATTTTACCGGTCGACCAGGGGATCGAGCATTCAGCGGGCGCATCGTTCGCCCCGAACCCGATCTATTTCGATCCGGAAGGCATTATCGAACTTGCCATTGAAGGCGGCTGCAATGCTGTGGCTTCGACCTTAGGCGTACTCGGCTCGATGGCCCGTAAATATGCGCATAAAATTCCTTTTATTGTCAAGCTGAATCACAATGAATTGCTCACGTATCCGGCAACCCACGATCAAATCATGTTTGCCAGTGTCGAACAGGCCTTTGATCTCGGCGCCGCAGGAGTCGGGGCAACCATTTATTATGGCTCGGAAGAGGCCGGACGGCAAATCCAGGAAGTGTCTGAAGCCTTTCACCAGGCTCATGAATTAGGCATGTTTACAGTACTGTGGTGTTATCTGCGGAATCCCGCTTTTAAACGCTCAGAGGCAGATTATCACCTTTCTGCAGACGTCACTGGACAAGCCAACCATCTTGGTGTAACGATCGAGGCAGACATTATCAAACAGAAACAGCCTGAGTGTAATGGTGGCTATAACGCGCTTAAATTCGGGAAGACCCATCCCAAGGTCTATGATGAAATGACCCAGGGCAATCATCCAATCGATTGGACCCGCTATCAGGTTGTTAATTGTTATATGGGACGCATGGGACTGATCAATTCCGGAGGGGCCTCTGGTGGAGAAAATGATCTGGCGCAGGCCGTGAAAACCGCCGTAATTAACAAACGCGCAGGCGGTATGGGGCTGATCTCAGGCAGAAAAGCCTTTCAGCGCCCATTAGCAGAAGGTATTGAGCTTCTGCATACGATTCAAGATGTGTACCTTTGCGATCAGGTAACGATTGCATAAATCCGCTTTGCAGTGACATGAGTCGAAGACCTGCTGCCTGACAGAGACGTCTGAAAAAATCAGAAATGCGAGATATTCAGCACACAGACTTTCAGGCAGCAGGGAACGGCAGCGTGTGGATTCTTCAGGAGGCGGGCTTGAAAGGCAGCAGAACTTCAAAGATCGTCTGCCCGGGAACAGAATCAACTGTAATACTTCCTTGATGCTTTTCTATGATTTGACGGGCGATATACAGGCCAAGACCGGTTCCTTCATTGCGAGATTTTGTCGTAAAATCGATGTCGAAAATTCGGCTTTGAATCTCCGCCGGAATTCCATTACCAGTATCGCTGATCCTGACGCCGACATACTCGGGAGTCTGAAAGGTGTCGATCTCAATGTGTCCGTCGGCTTCGATCGCCTGGATCGCATTGTTGATAATATTGATCCAGACCTGGCTTAAATCTCCAGGATAACACCAGACTTCAGGGATATCGCCCCAATGAGTCTCGATTCGGATATGATGTTTGAATTTGTTATGCAATAAGACCACAGCGGTTTCAAGACTACTGTGAATATCGACCAATTCGAGCGTCTCCGACTTGGGATAAGAATAGTTTTTCAAGGCGCGGACAATACGAATCAGCATCTCGATGCTCAAGTGGATATCTCTGGTCGAGCTAATAATGCGGTTGCAATGGGTAAGAAAGGTAAAGAGCGTGTCACTTCCGTAAATTGCCGACAAATCAAGCAGCACATCAGTATACTCACTGAGTTCCATGCGGGCAATATCTTTCGCCACTCTGCGGCTGTCCCTGATCTTCTGTTGCTCCAGAATGTCCATCAAATGCTTTTGTGTTGCGCGGATTTCTCCGGAGCTCCTGCGCTGCCCTCCATTCAATGCGCTTAACATCTCTTCGATCACTTCTATGATTCGATTGAGATCTGCTTGCCCCATACCCGCGCGTTTAAAGTCTTCAACACTCTGCATGAGTTCTCTCAGGTGATGACTCATATTCGAGACTGCAGCATTAATTACCCCCAATGGCGTATTAAGCTCATGAGCAATACCAGCCACCATCTGGCCGAGTATGACCATCTTCTCAGAATGAATCAACCGTCCTAAGGCCCTTGTCTCGCTTAAAGATTTTTTTTTCAGGAGCAAGCGCTTCTGCAAATTCTCAGTCTGCCGGCGCAGTTCTTGCTGCTGCTGAAGAAGTGTTGAGCGTTCTGCCGCACGCAGAACGAGCGCTCGGACCTCATCTTCTTTCCAGGGAGATCGCAGCGCATAGAACACCGAAGGCCGGCAGAGCAAGTCAGCAAGCTCATCTTCCCGGCCAGAAGGAAGAAGCAGAAGCCAGACGGCACGGGAACTGTTCTCCGTCATATCCGACCACTGCAAGTGCCTGGCTTCAAGAAACTCGATATCGGCAATGATGATCGCGTTCTGGCCTTCGGCATGTTTTTTGGCTTCGGTCGGGCTATACGTATGAATGACAGGAAGCTGTTCACGCAGTAAGCGCTGAACGAGCCGCTGAATTGCTCCGGTCTTTTCACCGATCGCTAAAACAGGTAAAACCCCTTGTCCGTCGTCCATCGTATTCTGTCCTGTACACTCGTATTTTTCGCCATCTGCAGCCATCAAATGAATCTTTCGACAATCCATGATGAAAAATGCAATCCTCAATCTCCGCAATATGTTCTCTTCATTCCCACCTGCGGCCTCATTCGAAAAAATGTCAAGCTGAAATTTCGAGGGAGAGGGTTCCCGATGATATCCGAAAAACTCCGCCGCCCCGTATCACCTGAACATTACAGAGGCTACATCGAATTTCTCCCTGCATCACTCATCGTTTTTTCCTGAGGACGCCAAGACGCAAGCAGAAAAATCAGCCGACTGTTCGCAGCTTTTTTCCCTTGCAATAAAAAATCTTTGACAAGTTCAAGCACTGTGGTATCTTGACTTATTGTTGACGCATGGCGAGGCGGAATAATTATAAGGTAAAGGCAGCATCGGCTTTTTATGGAAGATTTTCAATTTATCAAGACATTTCACGTGCGGGATTATGAATGCGATTTTCAAGGCATTGTCAACAACTCCGTCTATATGAATTATTTAGAACATACCCGGCACGAATTCGCGAAAACGATCGGCCTGGATGTTGTCGATCTTGCAGAACGTGGTATCAACCTTGTCGTCATCCGGGCAGAACTGGAATATAAATATCCTTTGCGGAGTGGAGATACGTTTTTCGTTGGTGCTGCGATGGAACGCGCTTCCCGCCTCCGTCTTGTCTTTCATCATCGTCTCTATCTGGAAAACACGGAAAAGCTGATCATGCGCGCCAAGATCGTTCTGACTCCGATGAATGCGCGAGGCCGCCCGTTTTGGCCGGATGAACTCAAGCAATTCTTTGAAAAGCTCAGCAATGATGCCAAGGTCCAGGAGACCTGCTAAGCGTTTTTCATTGGAAGCATCACCAAAACACCATTTTTACACTTCGTCATGGCAGCGTTCCACAAGCTGTCGACACTGGAGGACAGGAAGTTATGATACGAACGCGATTTGCGCCGAGCCCGACCGGCTATTTACATATCGGTGCAGTACGCACTGCACTTTTTTGCTGGCTTTTTGCCAGACGGCATCAGGGACGCGTTGTCTTACGCATCGAGGACACGGACGCTGTCCGTTCGACTCAGGAAGCGATTCAGGTGATATTAGACGGGATGAACTGGTTGGGGCTGGATTGGGATGAGGGGCCTTTTTACCAGACCGAGCACTACGATTTGTACCGTCAGGAAGCTGCCCGGCTGCTCAGAGAAGGCAAGGCCTATAAATGCTATTGTACGCCGGAAGAACTCGAAGCCAAACGCCAACGCGCGATCGAGGAAGGCCGCACTCCGCGTTATGACCGAACATGCCGGGAACGCAGCGATCTCCCCGACGATCGTCCGTTTACTCTGCGTTTTAAAACTCCGCTTGAAGGCGCGACAACGGTCACGGATGTGGTGCAGGGTGAGGTCACCTTCCGGCACGAAGATCTTGACGATCTGATCATTCAGCGGACAGACGGAAGCCCAACCTATAATTTTTGCGTCGTAGTCGATGATGCCCGCATGAAGATTTCGCATGTGATCCGCGGCAACGATCATTTAAGCAACACGCCGAAACAAATTCTGCTCTACAACGCCCTCGGAGCCCCTGTGCCGCATTTCGCTCATATTCCGTTAATTCTTGGGAAAGATCGGTCCAAACTCAGTAAACGCCATGCAGCCACTTCTGTGCTCTCCTATCGGGATGGCGGCTATCTGCCGGAGGCGCTGGTAAATTATCTGGTGCGCCTGGGCTGGAGTCATGGAGACCAGGAAATTTTTACACTCCAGGAAATGATCGAGAATTTCTCGCTCGAAGGAGTCGGAAAATCTTCAGGAATTTTTGATACGGAAAAACTCCTCTGGCTGAATCATCACTACATTAAAAAAGCCGATCCAAAACGGCTTGCCTTCCTGTTGCTGCCCCTGCTGAAAGAACGGTACGAAGTGCTTTACTCTCCTGTCACGGGCGATACTGTGGATGAAAACTCGCCGTGGTTATGGCAACTCATTGAATTCCAGAAGGAACGCAGCAAAACACTCATTGAAATGGCGGACGCCTTGGGGTATTACTTTGTTGACAATCTCGTATATGACGAGAAAGCAGCCCAAAAGAACCTGCGGCCAGTTGCTGCGGATCTGATGGAAGAATTTTTACCACGGCTTGAAGCAATCGAGACTTTTACAACGGCCACGCTGGAAGATACCATGCGGCAATTTCTGGAAATACAAGGAATAAAAATGGTTAAAATTGCCCAGCCGATTCGCGTCAGTATCACTGGTGGAAGCGCCAGCCCCGGCCTGTTTGATGTGATGGTGGCGCTCGGAAAGGATACTGTTCTGAAACGCATCCGTCAGGCTGTTGAGTGGATCCGAACAAAACGATAAAAATTTTTCTTGACATTTTTTTAAACCGTAGATACTATAGATTTATACTGAGGAGTAGTTCAACTGGTAGAGCACTGGTTTCTGGTACCAGGTGTTGAGGGTTCGAGTCCTTCCTCCTCAGCTTCTTTTTAAGACCTGATGGAGACGTATTCTGTCAGGTTTTTTTCTGTCTCCAGCATCACAAAAATCTCTATGAACCTGGATGCCGATTTACTTGAATCCGTTAAAGCCGGTGAACCCCAGGCGTACCGCTCTTGGGAGGCGAAACGGACGACTGTCGTGCTCGGGCGCGCTAACAAGGCTGACGTGGAAGTCTACGAGCAACAGTGTAAGGCTGACAAGGTTCCTGTTGTAAGACGGTATGGAGGCGGAGGGACAGTCTTGCTCTCTCCAGGGGTTCTGGTCGTGTCTCTGCTCACGCATGTCGAACAACGCTATCACTTTCGAGAATATTTTCGGCAGATTAATGACTATATTATTGAAGCATTGAGAACGGCCGGTGTGGCAAAACTGACCCAGCAGGGTATCTCGGATATCTGCCTACGGCAGCGAAAAATTCTCGGCTCTTGCATGTATCGCAGCAAAGATGTCCTTTTTTACACGGCCTCGCTGATGGTTTCCAACGATCTCCAGCTCCTCGACCGTTATCTGAAACATCCCTCACAGGAACCAGATTACCGGCAAGGCCGTCCACATCGTGATTTTGTGACCACGATTCAACGAGAATATCCAGCGATGACATGTCAACGCATCCGGCGCGTACTCGATCGAACGCTTCCCATCAGACTTGCTGAAATTACATAATTCTTGAATACCTGGAGGGAAGAAGACGTTTCCGCCAGCTTGCCTGAAAAAATTCGACAGCTTGTGCGCATTTCTCTGAAGAATTTTGTTGACTTTAAACGTTTTCCATAGTAAAAGTAATAAGTTCCTATTATATCAGGCCGTTTCCAGGATGATGTTCTGTACATGTATCGTGATACCGATGACCGTTTCGGAGAAAATATTATGACACCGCTGGTGAAAATGCAACAGATCGTGAAACGGTTTCCCGGACTGACGGCCAATGATAGAGTCGATTTTGAGGCACGAAAGGGTGAAATTCACGGTCTCCTGGGTGAAAACGGAGCCGGAAAGACGACCTTGATGAACATTCTATACGGCCTCTATCGCCAAGACAGCGGCGAAGTGTCGTTCGAGGGACAGCCCGTCCAGATCGATTCCCCCCGGCACGCTCTCGAACTTGGTATCGGCATGGTGCATCAGCATTTCAGACTCATTCCCCGCCTGACTGTACTTGAAAATGTCGTTCTGGGTCTGCGTCCGGAAATCGGTGTTGAACGCCAAGGACCAGGAAGGTTGACATCCGTCCGCCGCAAATTTTTTCAAATTTTTGGCCTGGACACGAAAACTGCTGAAACACGGGTCATTGAACTGGCTGAGCGCTTTGGCCTGAAAATACACCCGCATGCCAAGGTCTGGGAGCTTTCCGTCGGCGAACAGCAGCGGGTCGAAATTATTAAAGCGCTCTACCGCAACGCGAAACTCCTGATCCTCGATGAACCAACCGCTGTCCTGACTCCGCAGGAAGTTGATCGTTTATTTGATATGCTTCAGACAATGGCGGAGCAAGGGTACACGATTATTCTTATTACCCATAAACTCAACGAAGTCCTGAACGCCTGCCACCGCATTACAGTGCTGCGAAACGGCAGACTGGTCTCCACAGTTGACTCTGCCGAAAGCACACAAAAAGACCTGGCGAAATTGATGGTCGGTCGTGAAGTGCTTTTTCATGTCGATCAGGAGGCCAGCACCGCAGGTGAAGAAATATTACACGTTGACCATCTCACTGTGTTGAACGATAAGGGCCTTGAGGCCGTACGCGGCGCTTCGTTCAGCGTTCATGAGGGGGAAATTCTTGGCGTGGCCGGAGTCTCCGGGAATGGCCAGACCGAGCTGATCGAAGCCATTAACGGTCTGCGCCGCGTCGAATCAGGCAAGATCTCCTTTCGGGGCAAAGAGATAAGCAATGCCCCTCCCAGACAGATTATCGAACAGGGTGTCGGCTACATTCCGGAAGACCGTATGAACGTTGGTTTAGCCACCAGCATGACGATTACAGAGAACATGCTGCTTAAACATCAAAGCAGCAGCCAATTCAACCGAGGCTGGTTTTTAGATAAGACCGCAGTCAAAAAGGCTGTGGAACGGCTTGTCAAAGCATATGACGTACGCACAGCCTCGATAAATATTCCTGTGGGACGGCTTTCCGGCGGAAATATTCAAAAAATTATTCTGGCACGGGAAATTTCTCGCCATCCTCAACTCCTGATTGCCAGCCAGCCGACGCGCGGTCTTGACGTAGGGGCTATTGAATATGTCCAGACATTACTGATCGAGCAAAAACGTCAGGGGAAGGCGATTTTGCTTATCTCAGAAAACCTCGACGAGACGATGCGCCTCAGCGATCGAATCGCAGTGATATATGAAGGAGAGATCGTCCGCATTCTGAAAACGAAAGATACGAACCGTCGCGAGGTCGGCCTCATTATGGCTGGCGGTTTAAAGGACTAAGATGAATCATCCTGTCTTCATGGGAGTGGAGGAAGCCGGCTATGCAGGTTCTGCTTGAAACACGGGAAATCAAATCAAACGCCATAAAGTTTTTGGCTCCGATCGTCATTATCCTCTTGGCGCTGACAGCGGCAGCGTGTCCATTGCTCTGGATGAGAGTCAATCCCCTGGCAGCCTATACCTCAATTATCTCAGGAAGCTGCGGCGACATTTATGGAATCTCGGAAACGCTGGTCAAGGCAGTTCCACTCATGCTTTGCGGTCTGGCAGTCGCCTTTCCGCTCACCGCAAACCGCTGGAACCTGGGAGCGGAAGGCCAGTTTATAATGGGAGCGTTTGGAGCCAGTGCGGTCGCTTTATCTATGCCGCAGTTACCCGGTATGATCCTGCTTCCGCTGATGCTGATCGGGGGATTTGCCGCCGGCGCATTCTGGGGCTGGATCCCGGGCATCCTGAACGTACGCTTCAACATCAGTGAGATTATTGTCAGCCTGATGATGAACTATATCGCAGTGAATTGGGTCTCATACCTCGTGTATGGCCCGATGCGCGATCGACACGCTTATTCCAATTTTCCTTTTTCACCGAAATTTGTTCAACACGCCTGGCTTCCGAGAATTATTCAAGGAACGCGCCTCCATCTCGGCATTGTCTTTGCTGTGCTGGCAGCTATCATTCTGTATGTGATTATTCAGAAAACCCGTTTCGGCTATGAAATTCGAATGGTTGGAGCCAACCCGAGATCAGCACGATACGGAGGGATCGACACAGCTAAGCTTGTTGTCCTGACGATGGCTGCTGCCGGAGGAATTGCTGCATTGGCCGGTGTTGGCGAGGTTGCTGCGCTGCATCATCAATTACGGCGTGACATTGCGGTTGGTTACGGTTACACAGCAATTCCGGTGGCAATGCTGGGCAAAGGGCATCCTCTGGGAATTCTCGTCTCATCGCTGGTGTTTGCAGCCCTGCTGGTCGGTGGATCAAATATGCAGCAGGATTTCGGCGTACCGGTTGCACTGGTGTCGATCATTCAGGCCTTGATCGTTTTATTCGTTGTGGCAGGGGAAACCTTGCAGAAATATCGTATTCGTATCGTTCGAGGCTCGTAAACAGTGTTCAGTAATCAAGTATTCAGCGCAGAACATCAGCTCATGAGTACCTGCTGCCTACTCGTTACTGCCATACTCAGCTATCGTGTCTAAGATGTTTACATCCATATTTCTCATTTCAGTGCTGACAGGGGCGGTTCGTGCCGGTACACCTTTGGTCTTCGCCACCTTGGGAGAAATCGTCACACAGCGTTCCGGCGTGTTGAACCTCGGAGTCGAAGGCATGATGATCGTCGGAGCCTTATCCGGCTTCATAGGCTCGTATTATTCGCACAGCCCATGGGTTGGTGTCGTGGCAGCCATGCTCTGTGCCGGGCTGATTAGCCTGATTCACGGATTTTTGTGCATTACTCTCAAAAGTGATCAAGTGATCAGCGGTATTATGATTGTCTTATTGGGAGTCGGCCTGACCAGCTTTGCAGGGGAAGCGATGGTGGGGATCACCGGATACGGCTTTGAACCGCTGCATTTTCCTCTCCTGAGCGATCTCCCTTTTCTGGGAGAGGTCCTGTTCCAATATAATATCCTTGTCTACCTGGCTGTGCTGCTGGTGCCGCTCTTGTGGTGGCTGCTGTTCAGAACCCGGATCGGCCTGGAGATCACCGCTGTGGGAGAGAGCCCGTCAACAGCGGATACTCTTGGAATTCCGGTTGATCGCGTTCGCTACATGTGTGTCTTTACCGGGGGAATGCTTGCCGGACTGGGAGGCGCGTTTCTCTCATTAGCCTATACACGAATTTGGGTCGATCACATGACGGCCGGACGAGGATGGATTGCAATCGCGCTGGTGATTTTTGCAGCCTGGAAGCCGCAGCGCGCCTTGGTCGGCGCCTATTTATTTGGCGGAATCGAAGGGCTCCAATTACGATTGCAAACTGCAGGCGTCGGAGTCTCGCATCATGTCTTGCAAATGATGCCGTATGCTGCGACAATTTTGGTGCTGCTTATTTCTGCGCGGGAAAGCGCCCGGCGCAGAATTGGCGCACCTGAGGCGTTAATGAAGCCCTATATACGGGGCGCCAGAGACTAACTTTTTTCCAGAGGAGGAAATTACACCAATGATGCGTAAACTTATGCTGTTCTGTCTTATCGCTGGTCTGACGGTGTCGTTGATCGGGACAGCGGCGTCCGAAGAAAAAACCATGAAAGCGGCCTTTGTGTATATTTCGGCTGTTGGCGACCATGGCTGGTCCTATGCCCACGATTTAGCGCGGAAATATATGGAAGACAGCCTGGGCGTCGAAACGGCCTATACAGAAAATGTGTTTGGGCCGGATATCGAACGTGTTATTCGGGGCTATGCCCAAAAAGGCTATGATATAATTTTCACCACCAGCTTTGAATACATGGACCCGACGATTGAAGTGGCTGCAGATTTCCCGAATATCGTCTTTGAACATTGTTCGGGCTTTAAAACCGCTGAAAATGCTGGAAATTATTTCGGCCGCATCTATCAAGCACGCTATTTAAGCGGTTTGGTGGCAGGGAAGATGACAAAATCGAACATCATAGGGTATGTTGCGGCTCATCCGATTCCGGAAGTCATTCGCGGCATCAATTCCTTTACAAAAGGTGTGCGCGAAACGAATCCAGAAGCTGTCGTGAAAGTCGTTTGGACTGGATCGTGGTATGATCCGGCGAAAGAAAAAGAAGCGGCATTAAGCCTGATTAGTGCTGATGCCGATGTCATCGCGCAGCACCAGGATTCTCCGGCCGCTCAGGAAGCCGCCCAGGACAATAACATTTATTCAATTGGTTACAACACCGATATGAGCCATTTTGCGCCGGATGCCCATCTGACTGCGCCGATTTGGAACTGGAAGACCTATTACGAGCGGATCGTTGATGAAGTAAAATCCGGCACGTGGACGGCAGAATCCTATTGGGGCGGGCTGGGTGACGGCCTTGTGGATATCAGTGATTTCGGGCCAATGGTCCCACAGGACGTGATCGACATGGTTATGGATCGCCGTCAGGAGATCATTGATGGAACATTTAGTGTATGGCCGGATACATCAGACGAAGAACTGTTGAGTATGAACTATTTCATCGAAGGGGTTGAGGGAAAAATTCCTGAATGATCTCGTTAACTGGGCCTAATCGGATCACAGCGCTTCGGCAATTTCCGGCGTTTTAGTGCCGAAGCGCAGCAGTATTAACATGTCTGGAGTCTGGATGCTCACGAAGTTGAAATTTTTCGCTCGATCTGTCTCACTCTTGAGGAGGCATGCGTTCCAGGCATGCCTTCCCGAATCCGCAGAACAACAGCCTGTCGGCATTTTTTCACCGTTTTTAAGCTTCTTCCCGCCCCCTCTAAAGCACTCCACAGAACCGATTCTTTCTCTGGTCATGTTAAACGCCTGAATCATCATTTATGCGTATTAAATCGAGTTTGGTTCTGAGCTATAACCCTCCCAAAAACCATAGCTTATGAATTTTTTACATTCCTTCTTCAACCTTTCTGCCGCTACTGTTTCTAAAAGTTACTTCTTTCCAATACAGGTCATGAATTCTAAAACAATTTCAAGGAGGATTTCTCATGCAACGGATGTTCACGGCAATTCGATCGATTGTATATTCTTTGGCCTTATTAGTACTGCTTGTCGGTTGTACTCCCCTTTATTAAATGAAAATACATACATGAAGGTCCCGCGCAGTATCCTATGCGATGCCGTTTTACTGCGCATCTCCAGACAAAACGTCCGGAGGGCTTGTTGCCTTTTCTCCTCTCTCCCCCAAACTCCCTCCCCATATCGTATCCCCAAAGCATAATGGACGAGGTGTGTTATGAGAAGAGGCCGGCAGAAGAAATGTCGTTCAATACGAAGAATTTCTTTTACTTTTTTTTTATGATCCCCTGCTTAACGTACTTAGGTTAAGGTCTTCTGCAAAAAACAAACATATATAATTAATAGCCATTAAAAAAATCTTGACAAAAAAACGTTTGTGATTATATTTAATAGGTAACAGATCAATTAACACTGGTTAATTATATATCGACAATGCTTTTCTCGTCACAATCAGGATGACTTTTATGAAATTCCATGAATTTGTTACGTCGCGTCGTGTGAAACTGAATCTCAATAAAAAGGAGCTGGCCAAGAAAGCCAAAATCTCCGATGCTTACATCAAGCATATCGAGGATGGGATCCGTATTCCCAAAGATATGATCATTTTGTATAATCTGGCAGATGCGCTCCAGGTAGATCGAGAGTGGTTTCGAGACTTTGCCTATTTAAACCGTGACCATCAGAAAGCCGTCTCATATATCGATGAGCAAAAAGTGTTTGAAACCAGGAGCGACGGCAAAACGTATAATACGGCCAATAGCCTTTCTTCGAAAGAGAAAGAATTTCTTGCTCTTTTCAGAAAAGCTGACGATGAAGACCGTAAGACCTTGATTCATCTGTTACAAAACAGGTCGCTCTCAAACAGTCTTCTTTTTCGTGGGGCGTTATACGACTCGCATCATTCTCTCTACAAAATTATGAATGAGATCAAGGATAAAGACGAGAAATTTTTACAAAAGATGTTGGACTATATCGGGGCAATGGTCTTCATCGAAACCCACGATCAAAAGAGCCCTTTGCGGGACCTGCTGACGAATTTATTGAATCCCCAGTAATCTTTTTTTTTAGCGGGTGTTGGAAAATGTCAGTGGACCGCGCGTTCAGTAGCAGCTGATGACATGCTCTTATCTTGAAACAAGAAGAAAGTGAGCGTGAGTCTCCCGAACATGCCTAAATTCATGCTGCTGCTTTGTGATTGAAAAAAATATTGATCGAGTGTTATTAAGACATATTTTTTTCTTGACAAATATTTAACGTATGTTAGTATTATATACATGCACGACATGATTTTTTGCAGAAATCACCTTTGAGACTCAGATATGATTATCTTTTACTGCTTGGAAACGAATGTGTAGATATGATAATTTTTAGCGCGTTATCAGACTTATATGACATCCTGACGAGGAATGAGGCTGTTTACCTCTTTTACCTTGTTCCTATTATTTTTTTCATGTCAATTGTTCTGCGATTGATGTTCTATAAAATAAAGTATCATAAAAAGCTGTATCCACGAGACATCATGGCTGCAGCAACAATGTTACTGATCTTTCTTGATTATGTGAAGTATTTATACTTATTGATCAGTGGGACAGGCCAGGTACTGCCGTTTTCGGCATTTTTAACAAAATATACTTTGGGATTTTTATTGTGGGCCTGGATGTTTTGGTATAGTTATCAGATTCACTTGAAACGCAATCTCACAAAGGACGTGTTAAAAAAAAGGTGCGTTGTCCTCGCATGGGTTATGTCTATGCTTGTTATTCTCATTGTTATCGTGGCAGTCGTTTCCTAAAATTTTTTATCCTGTTTATTTATAAACGTTAATGAACTATATAAATTTAATATAAACAAATTAACGTTAGTATTTAAGCGTCTAAAAGAAAATGGCTTTGGGCTTCTGAACTGTTGTGGAAGAACTTCATGCAAATTGCTTGAAACGTTTGTGGACAAACGAGGAATTGTTCCATGAAGAATCACCAGTTGTTTTTTTTAACCACATGATTAACTTACGTTAATATTTTACACAAGGAGAAAACTTATATGCGATATTATTGGATGTTTATTGCCGTTGCCATCATTCTTACACTCCTTTCCGGATGTACGCCGTATTAACCGAATAGGAATTGTGTGCTACACGAACCATCGCCAGTAAAAGCTTCATCAATCGTCGTAAAACTGAGCTTCACCCGGCGTACGGGCCTGTTGCCTATGATCTTATCATCTGCAACATTTTACGAAGATTGTTGATGACGTTGTTATGAACATCAGAAAATTCTTCACACCAGGTCCTGTCAACAGACGACTTCTCTGTATGCTGATTAGCTCGCTTATCACGGGATTCTCGCCTGGCTCTCACAGCGTTGCTGCACATGGCTCAGCTCCGACCGAGCCTGTCAAACGTGAAGCAGAGCAGATGATCAGCGTTCCTCCAAGGCATTCGCTTATCAAATTAACGTTCCCTGCGATCATCCATTCCGACCTCGATAAAGAGTACAGCCACGTTCAGGATGCCGCTCACATTCAGGTTGCCAAAGTCTACCCTGTCCCTCCTCAGCGACGGACGACAGTAACGGCAAAAAATACTGACGTTCCACCGTCATTAAGTACCTCACTGTCTGAATCGCGAAAAACAAATGTCTCTGCCGTCACCGAGGCGATTACGAATATTAAATTTGTCATACTTGGGGCGGTTCTGTTGATGCTCGGCGGACTGTTTATTTCTTCGCTTCTCCCACCCTTTTCCGGCGCACAATCAGCAGCAGGCGCTCAGGCGCGGATGGCGAGTCGTTTGAAAGCAACGGACCCGAAAATCTATGAAACTGAACCTGGGAAATCGATCGATCTTTCCGTCCCAATCCATCCTGCTTCATCCCCTGATCGTGGAATCTTCACCTTCGAGGAAGCGCCGCTTGTCAAAAAAGACTCCCCCCTCGGCGATGTCAGCGATACGAGTGCAGGACTTGAGGCGTCTAAGTCGTCTCAGCGATCAGTGTCCCTGTCTTCTGCGGGCAGTCCATCTCCCGCGCTGCTGCGCACGACAAAATCATTTTTCACACTCAACCACTTCGAGTGTATGAACGGTCCGGACGATCGCGTTATACTCCGCGCGAAACGTTCCCCATATTCTGACTACGGCGAGATTCCACTGTTTCTCGTCCCAGGAGTGAGTTTGTGTGACGCTCTGGTACAAGAGCTGTATACTTCCGTCAGGCAGAGTCCTCAAAAAACGCTTGTATTCGTGGTTGTCGAGACACTGCCGCAAGCTTCTGCATATCAGCAAATTCTGGAATATGCTCTCGAGAAAAATTTCCAGATCGTCGTGATGAGCAGTCAGCAAATTGTACAAGCGGTCAGAACCTCCCAGTGCCCACAAGTGTTTGAGAAAATCATGGCATCTATAGCAGCTCGGAATGAATACGAATCTATGACGCCGGTTGAAAATCCCCATGAATTCTTTGGTCGCGAAGAACTGCTTGACTCGTTACGCCATTCTGTGAGTCATTTACAGCATATTGGGCTCTTTGGACTTCGGAGCATTGGGAAGACTTCGCTGCTTTGGCAGCTTCGAGAGCAACTCTCTCAGCATATCATTGCATATATCGATCTACAACACGTTCCGAGAAATTGCAGCTATCTGTATCGTGAAATTGTCAGAGAATGTTTCCGCGATGCGTCTTTCAAGTATCCGGAACTTGTACTCCCGGTAGTGCAAGACCTGGATGCCGGACAACAGGAGCATCAGAGTATACAGTTCATTCAAACGCTTACGGCGTTATGGGAAGCATTGAAGCTGTACCGTCACGATGTCAAAATTCTCTTACTGCTGGATGAAGCCGAGTGTTTTACTCCCACGATCGAGGGACAGGATCATGGTTTTACCGGCTTTCACGAATTCTTAGGAATTATCAGAGGAATCTCGCAACAGTATGGTTTTCTTGTGTCGATGATCGTCTCCTCCGATCCTGAGATCTCCAGACTCGACACATGGAAAGGCCAGAGTAATCCCGGTTTTCAATTCTATAAAGAAGTCTTTTTACCCTTGCTCACCGAAAACGGCTGCAATCACATGATCGAAAGCCTCGGTGCGCAGATGGGCTTACAGTATACGGAAGAAGCTCTTTCGAGAATTTATTACGAAACCGGCGGCCATCCATATATCACTCGGCAATTGTGCGGTGTCATCGCCGAGATGGCAGGAGTACATGAGTACCGCGCGCAGGGATACAGTATTCAGAGCCGGGAAGTTGAAAATGCCATTTCCGATTATCTTGAGTATAAGAGTGACTACCTCTCCAGCGTATGGCAACGACTGTCTTCTGTCGAACAAGAGATTCTCCTGACAATCGCGACGAATCACAGCTGCGCGCTGAAGGATCTCGTGTCACCGGCAGAAGACTATGATGCAAGACGACGGCGTCGGAAAGCGATTTCAACACTCACTGAAAATGAGCTTGTTGAAAAGTGCGAAAACAAATATTCAATTAAGATGGGACTCTTCGAACGCTTTGTATTAGCGAGCAATTAGACCTTTCAGGAGGTGAAAGCATGAGGATTTTTATCGATGGGGACGCATGTTCAACAAAAAATATTCGGAAGAAATTCATGAAGAAAAACGGAGCTGAAATCGTAACAATTGTATCGATCGAAAACTACTCCGGAACCTGTCATGGCAGGGAGGCGATTGTCGTCGACTCTAGTCCTCAGGCAACGGATATTGAAATTTTCAACCGAGTACAGCAAGGGGATATCGTGATCACGAAAGATTACGGCCTTGCCTCTCTGGTGCTTGGGAAAAAAGGGAAGGCGGTCTCACCGTCAGGGTTTACATACACGCAAAAGAACATCGGAATTCTCCTGAAGCAGAGTTATGTCAACGGTGCAGTGCGTCATGAAAGCGAACGTAAGAAAAAGCGCAGCGCAAGGCAACGATCAGTGCGAATTCAGCCAGCATATTAATTTTTTTATCACAAAAAATAACAAACGTTAATTATTTTATGCACTCATCATACCGATTGCCAGGAGCTTCAGAATCCTCAGCGAAGATTTCAGCATGTCGGGGCAACAGCCCTGAAGACGGCAATCGGCTTTACGAACTACAGCTGTTCTTCTCGAAGTGTCTTCTGTATAAAGTTCACAACGTGTACATGACACTCTTTATTGCAATTCTTCGCCCTCAAGGACTGACCAAAGGAAATCAATACAGGTTTTTCAGGAACGATCCTCCCAAAATCCTTTAAATAACGTCCGTTCTGCCAGGCATCAGTCAGCAGGGCAACGGGAATGACCGGAACATCAGCTTTTTGGGAGAGTTTAACGCCGATCGAGTTGAACTTCGCAGGATCAAAATGGGTTGTACGGGTCGTTTGCGGAAAGATGATGATCGACATGCCGGCGTGCAGACGTTTCATCCCTTCTTCGAGAACAACTTTCAAATCATGGCGAGGATTTTGACGCCTTACGGCTATCGGCATCCTCGCCCGCATAATATGTTTAAAGATCGGGTACTCCAGCAGAGTCTGCTTAATGACAAATGTTACATCTTTCAGCGGTTGAATGAGTCCGGGCAGAATCATCGTTTCCAACATACTCATGTGATTGCCGATGAACACGCAAGGGCCTTCCTCTTCACGCAGAAAATCGATCCCCCGAATGTCAAATCGAACCCCGGCTTCTTCAAGCGCCTGAAACACGGCAAGACTGCTTTGTACCCACGCGTCGCCATCATACAAATTTTTCCGGGCCAGGCGCGCACTGTTCCATACGCAGTGCAAAAACTTTATATAAAAGATACTGGAAGGGAATGTTCTACTGAACAACGACGGCTGCAGGTCGGGACTCCGATACTGTCCACCGCTATGAACGAGTGTATTCATATCTCTTCAAATGTTCTCGAATCTTTTCACAGAAGTCCGGAGAGTTCCGGAGGACTTCGCGTATCATCCGAAAGGAAAACATATTATTATCCAACGAAAAATCCCTGTCAAAATTGAATTCCGACAGGGGTGACGTCTGGAGACACACGCTGATTAGTAACGATAATGATCCGCTTTATATGGCCCGTCAATAGGGACACCAAGGTATTCAGCCTGCCTTTCGGTCAATTTGGTCAATCGCGCACCCAGACGCCCCAGATGGAGGCGGGCAACTTCTTCATCCAGTTTTTTGGATAAAGTATAGACGCCCGGTTTCAGATCGTGTTCTGCCAGATGAATCTGGGCCAGGGTCTGGTTGGTAAAACTGTTGCTCATCACAAAGCTCGGATGGCCGGTCGCACAACCGAGATTGACCAAACGACCTTCCGCCAACACGATAATCGAACGTCCAGACTTGAGGGTCCACTTATCCACCTGGGGCTTGATGATCGTTCGCTGACACTCCGGCGTTTTTTCGAGATAACTCATCTGGATTTCATGATCGAAATGACCAATATTGCAGACAATGGCTTCGTTCTTCATCTGCTCCATGTGCTCCCCGGTGATGACATCACAACAGCCGGTCGTGGTCACAAAAATATCGCCCAGGGTGACGACATCTTCCATGACAGCGACTTCATAGCCTTCCATCGCCGCCTGTAACGCACAGATTGGATCGATTTCGGTCACAATGACCCGTGCTCCAAAGCCGCGCATCGATTGGGCACAGCCTTTGCCCACATCGCCATAACCGAAAACGACGACCACTTTGCCGGCGATCATCACATCGGTGGCACGTTTAATACCGTCTGCCAGCGATTCACGGCAACCGTAGAGGTTGTCGAATTTCGATTTTGTCACAGAATCATTGACGTTAATCGCCGGAAAGAGCAGCTCGCCGCTTTTCTGCATCTGATACAAACGATGGACGCCGGTCGTGGTTTCTTCCGACACACCCTGAATTTTTTCAGCTACAGCCTTCCAGTGCCCGGGGCAGCTTGTATAGGTAGATTTGAGCCTCTTCATGACGATCTGCATCTCATGGTTGTCGTATTTCTTGTCGAACAGTGAAGGATCTTTTTCCGCCTTCACGCCCTGATGCACAAACAAGGTGGCATCGCCGCCATCGTCGACAATCAAATCCGGCCCGCTGCCGTCCGGCCAGGTCAGGGCCTGCTCCGTACACCACCAATATTCTTCCAGACTTTCTCCCTTCCAAGCAAATACCGCCGCAGTTCCGCTGTCGGCAATTGCCGCTGCCGCATGATCCTGCGTGGAAAAGATATTGCATGAGGCCCAACGGAGGTCCGCTCCAAGCTCCTTCAGGGTTTCGATCAGCATGGCTGTCTGAATCGTCATATGCAGACTTCCCGTGATCTTCAGGCCTTTGAGCGGTTTTTGCGGGCCATATTTTTCGCGAACAGCCATCAGGCCAGGCATTTCGTTTTCAGATAATTGCATATCTTTCCTGCCCCATTCTGCCAATGACATATCGGCCACTTTACAGGGAAGGCGCAAGTCGAGTTTCAATTCTTGAGCTGTTTCTTCCATAATGCATTCTCCTTCGGAGGAATCTCTGTGAATACACAGATCGCAGAATTCGATCATTAACTATCAACATTCATTGATATCATTGTTTGGCAACATCTTCAAGAGCGTGAAACTTCTGTCAAGGGAGAAATGAAAGGAGCACGAAAAACATCCACGTTCCTCCTCCACCCATCACCAAATGCAAGCTGAATATCATAGACCGTCCATTCCTGTGAATCTCCTCATTTTTTTCATTGACAGCTGCGTGAGCATGTGCTCAAGGGAGATAAACACTGTGTGTCCCACTTTTCATAACCCTAGAAGTCCAAGGAGATAATTCGTATGAGCTACAAACATTTGCAAGATTTCGATCCAGAAGTGTTTTCCTTGATAAAAGCCGAAGAACAGCGGCAACAAAACAAGCTGTCGATGATTCCTTCTGAAAACTTTACGCTTCCTGCCGTCCGCGAAGTGCTGTCTTCCGTACTTGTTCACAAATACGCTGAAGGGCAGCCTCACAAACGCTACTACGAGGGAAACCAGTATATCGACCAGCTGGAACTGCTGTGTAAAGAGCGCGCCAAAGCTGCCTTTTCACTGCCGGAGGATTGGGGCGTCAATGTTCAGGCCCTGGCCGGCGGCAACGCGAACTTCGGCGTGTATAACGGCATTTTAACTCCCGGTGATCGCATGTTAAGCATGTATTTACCGGATGGCGGCCATCTGTCGCACGGCTGGTCATTTCCTGAAAAGGACGAGGCTGGTCTGGAAGGCCAGGTGGATCAGGATGTCTATTTCGGCGGACGCCGCAAGGTCAGCGTGGTCTCAAAAATTTTCGATGTTATTCAGTACAAAGTCAATCCCGAAACCCGGCTGTTTGACTACAATCACATTCGTGACATCGCGAAAAAATATCAGCCAAAGATCCTCATTTCAGGAGGAACCGCCTATCCTCGCGAGATCGACTATCAAACTCTGGCAGATATTGCCAGCGAGATCGGAGCGTATTATCTGGCAGATGTGTCACACGAGGCCGGCCTGATTGCTGCCGGTGTGAATGCATCGCCGGTTGGGATTGCCGATGTTGTCACCTTCACGACACACAAAACGCTTCGCGGTCCGCGCGGCGCGGTGATCCTGGCCAAAAACGGTTTAATTCAGCAGATCGATGCTGGAATTTTCCCGGGCTTTCAGGGCGGTCCTTTTGAACATTGTATCGCCAGCATCGCTGTCTGCCTCAAAGACGTCCAAAGCGATACGTTCAAGGCCTATGCTGAACAAGTGGTGCTGAACGCGAAACGCCTGGCCGCTAACTTGCTGCAACGGGGCTATGATGTCGTCAGTGGCGGCACCGACAAACACCTGGTGCTTGTGGATTTACGGAATAAAGGCCTCTCTGGCCGCAATCCGGCCACAGCGCTCGATGACGCCGGTATCGTCGCGAACCGTAACTCCGTGCCGAACGAAACCGGCAGTCCGATGAATCCATCGGGGCTGCGTTTCGGCACACCAGTCATCACAACGCGCGGCATGAAAGAAGCTGAGATGGATCTGATATCAGCCTGGATCGATGAGGTCATTACGGCTGTACAGCCCTTCAGCAATCTGAAACCGAGGGAATTCCGTGCCAAAATTCCGGAGATCAGCGTCATTCCGAAAGTCGCTGCCGACATCAAAGCCCTCTGCCAACAGTTCCCCCTGAATATATAATGACCTGGCGCAGGCTGTCACGCGTGTGCATACTGTTTGACAGCCTGCACGTTAGCTCCCTCTTCACGTGTTTTGACATCTTCCTCTGGAAAAGCGTGGCACCATGCTGGCGCTCAGGGTTCTCAGAGCGCGGCTGTGTCAAAATCATCTCCCTCAGTCGCGTCCTGAGCGAGGAGGTGGGGAACCGTGAAATAGAATGTACTGCCTTTGCCCTCTTCACTCTCTGCCCAAATGTTACCGCCATGGGCGTTGACGACCAGTTTACAAAAATACAGCCCCAATCCGACAGAAACGGCTTTGCCGTGTTTTTTGCGATCCATTTGTGCGAATCGGTTGAAAATCGTCTTAAGATATTCAGCAGGAATCCCTTGTCCGGTATCAGTGATCGCTGTCAAAATGGCCTCCTGCTGGATGCTCACGCGGATCAGAATCGAACCGGCCTCCGGTGTATATTTAATGCCGTTACTCAAAATGTTGGCAAACAAGCGCACAATTTTCGCCTGATCGACAAAGACGACTGGCACGTCGTCAGGAAGCTCGCTGCGGATCGTGATATTTTTCCGTTTTGCCGAGACCTCAACCTGCTGAACGGCCTTGACGATGATGTCGGAAAATTCGGCGACATCTTTCTCAATTTCCATGCTTCCATCTTCCATTTTATGGACTTCCAAGATATTGTTCACCATATCGTGCATAGTATTCGCCTGCTGTAAAATACTCTCCAGGAGCTGCTCGAAATCATCGATATTCTTCTTATGGCTACGGGACAGCATAATTTCCGCAAAGCCGATGACAGCGGCCAGCGGATTTTTCAGGTCATGCACAATCATGCTGATCAGGTCGTCACGCATCTGTTCCAAGTGTTTTTCCTGGGTAATATCATGCAGGACAATCATATGGCCGATGACCTCGTTTTCATCTCCCATGACCGGGTTTCCTGTAATCTTGAGGGTTTTCGGCGGAGCGATCAGGCTGATTTCTTCGACTGTGGTGTTCTGCGGTTCAGTGATGATCCCATACATCAAGCGCGTCACAACATCGAAGTCCTTAAAACGGTCTTTTTGCGCATCGACAAACTCGATCACATGTTTTCCATGAAACTCAGCAATATCCATGTGAAATAACTGACTCAGCACCACATTCGTCAAGATGATGCTGAATTGTTTGTCTGTCATCAAAATGCCGTCACCAGAGGAATTCAGCAGCGCTTCAATACGACCCTTTTCCTCAACAACATGACGAAACAGCTGCGCGTTCTTCAACGCGACCGCAAGCTGGCCAGCAACCGTTTCAGCAAGAATCACTTCCTCATCGCTGAAATGCCGGATGTCTCCGCTTTGCAGGAGCATCATGATCCCAATCGCCCCATCCTTTGAGAGCAAGGGCAAGTTCAAAATAGAATGAATGCCCTGCTTTTCGAAAATCCGTTTGACTTCGGGGGCCATCGTACTTTCCCGGACATTGTTGATGATGACCGGCTCCGCGCTGCTGATCGCCTTCACAAAATCGGGATAACGTACCAGCGGAGCGGAGACTGTATTGAATTCACCTTGCCTGTTCCTCCTGTCGTATTTATAGACGGATTCCAGAACCTCGCTGTTTTCTTTCATGAGAAAGAGCCGTGACTGCGTCACCTTCAATAAATCCACAACCCGTCTGGCAGCGATGGCGATCACTTTTTCCCATTCAATCGTTGAGCTGATCGCCTGAGAGAGCCTGTTAATCACTCCCAGCTCCTGAGCCCGATGTTCAGCAGTCCGGCGTTGGGCGTCCAACTCGAGATTCTTCTTTGCCAATTCTTCAGTGCGCTTCTCGACAACTTTTTCAAGGTTTTCAGTATAATCCTGTAATTGTCTCTCAAGCTTTTTCTGCTCTGTGACGTCCTTCGCAATTCCAAGAAATCCCAACATCCTGCCGTCGCGATTCTTCATGGGCGTCATCGTAAACATCATGATACGCGGCTGCCCATCTTTTCGTACGACTTCCCATTCCCCTTCATCCACGCCGTATTTCACGATCTGGATCCCGATCTGTGCAAAGGACTTCCCAGAAGAGCCTCTCAGAAAGAGCAGCGGGGATTCCTTATGAACCACTTCCTCTGCCGAATATCCCAACAACCGTTCCGCTCCTTTATTAAAGAGCGTGATCTTTCCATCTTTTCCAGTAGTAATAATGGAATACTCCGTCGAGCTGTCGAGTATGCTGTTCAAAAAGTCCGTCGTTTCATGCAGTTTCCGGGTTTCTTGCTCCAGCTTTCTGGTATATTCCTGCACTTCACGGTTGTACCCCTCTTCAACAATTCTTTGAGTTTTATGCACCCCCTGTTCGAAGAACTGACGAGTACGCCGTACTGCAAAGAGGTGGGCTCCTCCAAACAGCAGGAGGCCTGTAAACAGCTCAAATGTTTGAAATGCAGGCCCCACAGGGAGAAAAACTGTCACCATCATGATAATGACACCCAGAGAAAAAAGGAGTAGAAAAACTTTTCGGATGAACTGCCGACTTTCTTTCATGCTGTGCGTTCTCGCTCGATTATCAGTCTAACGTTAAATGTCCGCTCATCTTGCTTACATAAAAAAATTGTCATTCCTGTCAACAATCTCTCAACGCGTACATGACTAATCTGCATGATAGATGAGAGCGCTGTCAAATAAAATTTTCTGAACTTTCTTCAAACATGGCAAACAATATCTTGACAGGATTGCAACAAAGAAGATTGCTTCTCTTTTTCAAATTGCCATCTAATTTTATGATCTTCATAACGTTTTAAAAAATAATGAGTTCTTTTTACAATTCTTGAAAAATCAATGCATGGTGACACTTTTTTCTTGTCAAAGAAAACTTTTTGTAGTAGCTTTTTCAGTCAAAGAGTTCAACTCGTGTTTTATACATTTTTCGAATCATGTTTTTCAGGAGAACACTTATGCAACGAAGTGCCTTTTTTTCGTGTGCGTTCAACATTATTATATGCTGCCTGCTGTCGGTCACAAGTGCGTTCGCCGAGAGTGCATCATCAGAATGGGATGTCACCTCATTAAAAGTCGACCTTCTGAATCACCAGGGAGCCAATGGTGATATTCAGGTCGACCAGAACGGATGGGTGCATCTTGGGGCAAACCATCTTGAAGGAGGCGATCTTACCTATCTTGTAAAAACCGGCCGCTTGACTTCCTCAGACATTCTTGAAGTCTGGGTTGACGGATTTTCCAGCTCAAATTCACTGGATATCGGGCCGACCCTCTTTATAGGTCCCAATAAAAACCGCTTTGAGCAGCTTACCCGTATTTCAGGCGATGCCTGGCGTCCTTTCGTATTTCGTTTTGCAGATGACTCTCACTATGGAGATGTCACCGATCCTTCGAACCGGAATGAAAGCTGGAGGATACGTTACCCTTCGTCAAAATATGAAGTCCGTCGAATTGACAAAGCCCCGAACGAACTTTTGAACTATCAGACACTTCCGATACGTATTTCCATTACCGGGGCCGAAGATTTCGTCATCAAACGCTTGGAAGTTGTCGTGTATCGAGCCGGGCACGGATACCGAGTTCCAAGCCGTCGACATCATATTGTAAATGTGGACCCCTCTCGAGTTCACCGAGGCGGCCGAATTACAGTTCAATTAAGTCCGGAAGCATATCGAGAGGACCTGGATTACTATATCATCGACGCTGATGGCCGTGAGCATCGTGTATATCCTCAACTTGAAAGCAGCCGCGAGCGGGTCTGTCTCTCAGCCCAGGGTGATGCCTTTAGCGGTTGCGGACGCTATCGTGTTAAAGTTGTCGATCGAAAACAGCGCTATAGTGACAGCAAATCTTTCGACTATGTGTGTCCGCGAGTGGTAAAAAAAATCAAAGCGACTCCCACTCCGGCTCCAGTACTTGATTCGTGTGCGTCTCCCTGTCTGCCGAAAAGGGCTCCAGGGCCGGTTGTGCCTCAAATTCTTCCGGCCGTGCCGCCACCACCCCCCGTCATCAAGGCGGCTTCGTTGTATCACAGAGATTTCACGATCCAGGTCGGAGCCTTTATGACTCAGGGATCAGCCATCTCTCTTGTAGACAAACTCCGTTCCCTGGGCTATGACGCCTATATTTCAGAAGTCACGCAGAATAACTGTCTTCTGTTTCGAGTGCGGGTCGGCCGCTATGCCGGGAAATCGTATGCACGCCAGGATGCAAGGAGTCTGAGACAACGGGGTTTTGACACCTGGATCACGACAATGAGTTAACGTTCTTCTCTAAGATTACAGCATCGACAGTCTTCATGATACCTCCGAACGGAAATTTCCGTTCGGAGGTTTTTTATTCTAAACTTGACAAATACAAGTAGCTTTATTAGGCAGGAGTGCAATTTGACTACATTTACAATACGCTGTCATAATCAAAGCCGGATGACTCTGCGCTGCGACGCGATCGATCAGAGAGCCGCTCGCTTTGCAGCAGTGGTGATATGAAGTATGGAACAAATGAAGAGAATGCAAAAACGGCTGATATGCGTTGCAGTGTTTATGATATGTGTATTTTCAGGCTGCTTGCCGGTCGTAGAAGCAAAAATTGGCGAAAGTCTGCATGTGGTTGAACAAGAGGCACTGACAATCACTGCCGAAACCCTTTCCTACTTTGCCGACGAACACCTTTTCATCGCAGAAGGAAATGTCAGCATTCGTTACAGAAAAGCCAAACTGACTGCAGATTATGTCGAGTTCCACGAAAACGATGGCAATGCACTCGCGATCGGTAACGTATTGTATGAAGAAGGCATCGAGACAGTAAGCGCTGATCAGGCGGAATTCAACCTCAACAGCGAGCAGGGCACCATTACTATGGGTACGCTTGCCCTCGATGACGATCAGTATATCACCGGGCAAGAGATTATAAAGACCGGCGACAAAACCTATACAGTAAAAAAAGGCAGCTTCACGGCTTGTGACAGCCCTCGACCCGCCTGGCAGTTTCGGAGTTCTACAGCCAGAATCCATGAAGGGCAGTACCTGCAAGCCTGGAACACAGTGGGGTATATTCAAGGGATCCCAGTGTTTTATGTTCCCTATTTTATCTATCCGATTAAAACCGAGCGCCAAAGCGGTTTTCTCATCCCTGAGCTGAGCCATAGAACGACAAGCGGGTATTCTATCAGTAATGCCTTTTATTGGGTGATCAACCGCAGCCAGGATACAACGCTTCGGCATACCTTTTATGAAAAACGTGGGCATCGCTTATCCTTACTTTACCGTTACATTTATAGCGATGAGACCAAAGGAGAGCTGTATGCACAATACATTCATAAAGACAAAATCGATTTAAGGACACGAAAACGCCTCGAGTGGGAGCACTTACAAGATTTGCCTTACGATGCAACAGGGAGAGTGGAGCTTAATCTGCAATCCGACAATCAGTTTGACAAAGATTTTGAGACAGAGCTGGATGATCGCTCGGAAAGTAAACTCAGTTCCACGATTTCTCTGACCAAGAATTTTTCACAGCATAGTGTGAAGCTCTTATTCGATCGTGTCGATGATCTGCGGAAAGAAAGTCAAGACAGCAACGATCAACGCATGCCTGAGCTGACATTTTCCAGCCAGAAACAGCAACTCTTCACAACTCCTCTGTACATCCAGCAGGACAGCAGCTTTGCCTATTTAATCCGTAGTGGTGATGAGAATACGGATTTGGAATTTTCCCGACTTGATTTTCATCCGACGTTCTCTTTACCACTCAATTTTCTAAGCGGAGCGTTCACAGTCTCTCCCAGATTTGATTATCGTGCAACGTTTTACAGCCGGGATGCAACGACAGCAGCAGATCGAGATCTCAAGGCCGAATCAGCCAGCCGGCAGCATTACTCCGCAGCGCTTACAGTCACCGGCCCGAAATTCAACAGGATTTTCACACTTGGAAAGGTGCACAGAACACAAAAATTAAAGCATCTTATAGAACCTCGTGTCTCGTTTCACTATGAACCAGCTGTGGATAATAGCGATCTGCCAAAGTTTGACAGTATCGATCAGCTCGGAAGCAGCGATCCTCGCCGGACTCTTCAATATAGCCTCACACAAACTCTTTTAAGCAAACGCATCAAGGAAAAAGACTGGAAAAAATTCCAACTTGACGACGATGGGGATCTGTTTCTTGATGATCTTGACACGGAAACCACAACATCAGCCTCATTAACGCTCAATCAATCGTATAACTTTGAGGAGGAAACTTATCCCTTCAGCGACCTGAATGCCGCACTGAAATACTACCCGCAAAATAATTATGCCATTTCCTTGAGCACTTCTTATGACGTCTATGTCAACGATTTCAAAAGCATCACAGTTGACTTTGAAGGGCAACTGAGTCGATTTGTCGATTTCGATCTGCGTTGGCGCCGCAAGTTACGTATCGACCGTGACGCAGGCACGAGCGAAGAAAAATCTCAATTTCTCGATATTGAGACGAATGTCACTGTATCGCACCGATTCAGGATCGACTATCGAGGACGCCTTAATTTTAAGGAGGGCAAACGTATTGAGGATAGTGTAGGTCTGACGTATAACGGGCAGTGCTGGAATATTTACGGGATATATACGCAGCAACTAATCGATGATGAACGAGATAAAAGTTTCCGTATCTACCTGGAGCTTAAACACCTTGGAAAAATTTTTGATATTAAAGGATAGAACTCTATGAGCGCTTCACAAGACCGGCAGCACACACAGCAATCCCATCTGCATTTTCAGATGTGGGATACATATCTGAACCGTTTAAATACGCTTTGGAGTGTAGAATACCATGATGCCCCTCTCCATTCAGAACGTGTCGCAGCAAAGCCTTCATCCCTGAAAGAAAAGATTCTCTCACCTGTCAAGAAATTTATCGTTCGGACAGTGCAACCGCTTATCGAGCATGTAGGTCTTCGTCAGGATCGCATGTTAGACGCACAAAGAGAATTCAATGCCGCAACCGTACAGAGTGTAAACGGCCTGGTTGAACTCATTGATGAAGACTTAAAAAGTATCAGACAGGAAGTGTCTGCTCAATTTCAAACATTTCAACAGAGCTTGGATACCTTTCAGCTGAATTTGGAAGCATTTCAGCAGAAGTTGGATATGTTTCAAGAACACTTTGAGCGCCTCCAGTCCTTTATCGATAATCGCCTGGAACAAATCGAACCGCGAATCGAGGCATTTGATACAGCTATCTGGACATTCGAACGGCGCAAAGAAGCCCTTGAAATCGATCATATCCTTTTGAACCAAAAACTCGGGCAACTGGCCGATGCTTTTCAACAGCAGCTTTCAGAAAGTGATGCTTGCTCTCATCTCCAGCAAGTATTATCAGACAAGGAACGACAGGACGACTATAGATATCTCGTTTTTGAGAATCTCCATCGTGGGGATGAGCGCGATATACAGCGCCGGCTGACGGGCTACATGCAGTATTATGAAAACTGTTCCGCTGTTCTGGACGTGGGCTGCGGTCGAGGTGAATTTCTCGAACTGTTGACCGAACATCAGATCGAGAGCTACGGAATTGATACAAATCGTACCATGGTTCATTATTGCCGGCACAAGGGCTTACAGGCACAAGAGGCCGATGTGATCAGCCACCTTGAAGCACTTCCAGATGACAGCCTTGGCGGTATTTTTATTGCACATCTTGTCGAGCATTTAACACTTGATGAGTTACAGCAAGTCCTGCGTCTCTGCTTTGCAAAACTCCAGCCCCATAAATACCTGATCCTGGAAACGCCAAACCCTCAATCGCTGTATACGCTTTCACATCACTTCTATAAGGATCTCTCCCATCGCAATCCTCTCGATCCGGAGGCGCTCCTGCACCTTGTCAATTCTTCTGGCTTTGAAGAAGCCCGCATAGAAGTCAAAAATCCGTTCCCTGATGGAATCTCCCATGCCAAGCTCCTCCAGAAGACCAAGGTGGAACAGTTGAACGATCGAGCGCTTCAAGAGTATTTTGAGACGCTCAATCAAAATATGCAGCAACTGAATGACATCATATACGGCTATCTTGATTACGCGATCATCTCCAGAAAAATTCGGACATCCTAAGTGAGAATTTCTCACAGGCATGTTGCCACCATAGGTCGTTACATACAGGCATGAAATTGGCATTTTTTTCACCATTACGTCCTCAACGCTCCGGAATTTCGGATTATAGCGAAGATTTGCTCCCTGTTCTTGCGAAATCCGCTGATATCGATCTGTTTACCGAGCAGAATATTCCTCCCGACAATCCTGCTATCTCCGAATCCTTTGAGGTCTTTCCCTACACGGAATTTGCCCGGCGATCACGCTCGTACGATCTCTGTCTCTATCAGATGGGGAACAATCCACAATATCACGGCTATATGGATGAACTGATTCATCGCTATCCTGGCATCGTCACAGTCCACGACTTTGCACTACAGCATTATTACATCACTTTGCTGTTAAAAGAGCAGAAACGCTATGATGAATATGTCAGCACTATGAAGACCTATTATGGAGAGCTTGGCGAAAAAATCGCTGCGAAATTCTCCTGCGGTTTCCTGCACGAATATCCTTTTTATCAATTTCCTTTGTGGCAGCGGGTTGTCGAGCCAAGCCTGGGGACGATCGTGCATAGCAGTTATGTCAAAGCCAAAATGTTACAGTACGATCCATCCTATCTGGTTGAAATGATTCCAATGGGGATTGTGGCCCCGAATAGCGATGCGTATCAGAAAGAAGCGCTGCGAGAGAAGTATCAGATCTCAGCAGATCGCTTTATCGTCAGCGCTTTCGGCTATATCAGTCCGGGAAAAAGAATTCCGGAACTGTTGAAAGCGTTCACAGCATTCGCTGGAAATGTCCCTGAAGCGCTGTGTCTGCTCGTCGGACACCTGGTCGAGCCGGAAGAACTGCCGGGCTTTGACATGCGAGCCCTTCTAAAAACGCTCGGCATCGAGCAGCAGGTTCGGATTACTGGTTTTATCCCATACGAGGCGTTTTTTGACTATATCGCCCTTTCGGATATTTGCGTGAACCTGCGCCATCCCACAGTCCGGGCGACCTCTGCAAACATCCTGAAAATCATGGCCCTGGGCAAACCTGTGCTTATTTCAGATCTTTGTGAAAACCTCGATCTACCGACAAATACCTGCATAAAAATCCCCCTGGATCAGAACGAAGAAGCACAACTGGTCTCAGCCTTACAAACATTGTACCAAGACCTCGACTACAGAGAAAGCCTCGGGAGACAAGCTCAGCTTCATATCAAGCTTCATCACTCGGTAGAACAAGCGGCGGAAAAATATCTTGCCTTTTGCTCGTCAATTCTCGAGAGGCAGCATTCATCAGGATGAATGGATTCATAAGACAGGTACTGAAGCATCTTACACTTCTCCTTGCCTATCTGTTGATGGCCTGCGTTTGCTTAAA
This sequence comes from candidate division KSB3 bacterium, assembly GCA_002748425.1. GTDB lineage: Bacteria > Moduliflexota > Moduliflexia > Moduliflexales > Moduliflexaceae. Next base: position 87,871 of record PDSJ01000013.1, read on the forward strand.
TCCGCTTCCTTTCCACCTTTCCGAGGGATTACTCGCTGCTGAATCCGGCGATCCCCTGCTCCAGATTTGGGTTGTTCAATGGAATATTCATAAACTCAGTACATCGCTTTCATCTTATTTTGATGCGAATATTTTTTATCCCTACTCGAATACCTTTGCATATCATGACCATCTCTTCGGCCTGGGTATCCTGGGATGGATATTTTCAGTGCTCACTCAGAACCCGATCCTGATCCATAACTGTCTGCTGCTGCTCTCTTTCACGTGCTCAGCATACGGCATGTTTCTCCTGTGCAGGGACATCACGCAGAACATTTACGCAGCCGGGCTCGGTGGAGTAATTTTTGGCTTCTTGCCCTTCCGTTTCGCTCACCTAGACCATGTGAACATACTCAGCGTATACTGGCTGCCCCTCTGTTTTTTCTTTCTGAGGCGTTATCTGATTCCTTGCTCTACTCGCTCGCACAAGGTGTTGTTGACACTGCCTTTTTTCTGGCTGTGTTTTTTCTTACAAGCTCTGACCTCATTTAACTATCTGTTTCTTGCAGCGATTGCTCTGGGCATATACGGACTTGTGTCGGCTACGTATCAATGGTATAAAGGCTGCTCTCCATGGAAGGGGCACATACCACGTGATTTGCTCGTATTTTTTGCCGGAGCCGGCCTTGTCGGACTGGGGCTTCTTCCGTTGACATCAGCATATTTGAAAGCAAATAAAGAGCTTGGATTTGAACGCAGCGTCCAGGAAACGCACGCGCTGTCTGCACGGCCTCAAGACTATGCAGTCGCGCCTGAGAACAACCTTCTCTACGGTACGATCACGCGGAAGTGGCAGTCGCTGACATCTCCATATCCGAGAGAGCAAGCCTTATTTCACGGTATACTCACGACAGTTCTCGCCGGAATCGCTCTGCTTTACGGACTCTTTCGCAGGGGAAACGCTGCCTGCAACAGTGCCCGTATTGCCTTCGGAGCTCTTTTATTTGCTGCCTTTGTGCTCTCACTCGGTCCGTTTGTCAGCATACTCGGCAAAAATATTTCTCTCCCGTATTCTTGCTTGTATCACATGCTGCCAGGCTTTAAATCGATGCGGGTTCCGGCCCGTTTCGGTATTATTGCAGCCTTTGCCCTTGCCGTGTTGGCCTCGATCGGCGTGACCGATATCTTTACATTCCGGAGACCGGGAAACACCCCACTGCGACAGCTCATCTTCGCTGGAATCTCAGCTGGCCTGATCCTCCTGGAATCCTATTCACCCTTTGTAACACTCAGCCTCTATCCCGGTGAGACCAAGGCACTTCCGGGAGTCTATCAGTGGCTTCATTCCCAGCCTGATCCACTCCGGATTGTAGAACTCCCTGTTCACTCGCCCAAAGATCAGTTCGAAGCCATATACTACTCCACATTTCATTGGCACCGTATGCTGAATGGACGCAGCGCCTTTATTCCGAACGGGATTCAGCGCGTCTTCAATCAACTGCGCACCTTCCCCTCTCAGCGCAGCATCGCGCTGCTGAAAAGTCTCGCGATCGAATACGTGATTCTCCATACGCAAAAGCTGAAGGCTCCCTTCCCAGAACCCTGTCCTGACGGACTGAAGCTCCTTCGACGTTTTGACAATGATTGGCTGTTTCAGGTCAAAGCCCCTGCTTCGCATCCCAGGTCCCCAGACCACGCGATTCGTCCGGTCAAGCTGCATGTCAGCACAATATTGCAGAAGGATGAACACTGCACACTGGGCGTAGAGCTTGAATCTCAGGCCACGACAAACCTGTCCCTTTTACCGGAAGAATCCTGTTGGGTTCGGATCGAATGGTCCCAGAACGAAACACTTCTCTCCACAGAAAGCGCCCGCATGAACATTCCGATCTTTTTCCAGCCAGGGAAGAGTGAAACAACGTCTCTACACCTTAGGACTCCGAAAAGTCCTGGAGATTATCAGCTCCGCCTTCTTTTTCAGTGCGCTGCCATCAGCCCCGAACAGATCTCAAAACGCGTCACGATTCTGCCGGAAATCATAGACAGCCGAAGCCCCCACAAACTGGAGGCGGAATTTCTTTGGGACGACATTCCCGAAGTCTGGCCTCACGATCAGCCGCTGCCGATTCGGATCATCGTAAAAAATTCTGGTGATACGCTCTGGAAAGCTTCTATCGTCGATCGGGAACAGCCCAAAGGCGAAGTCCGCCTTGCCGTCGTTGATTGGTATGAACAGTCATCTGGCGAGGCGCTCATCCAGCAGCGCGGCAGCACAGAACTTGGAGCGCGAGGACGTCTCCGTTACGATGTGCCGCCGGGAAAGGCAGCCTCCATTGACGCAGAAATCCCGACGCCTGCGTATGCCGGAGAATTTCTCCTTGAGCTTGACATGCTCAGCGAGCATATTGCATGGTTTTCACCTCAAAAATTGCGCACCTTAAAGAAAATCATTTATCTCTATTAAGATTATGCAACATACCCCTGTTCCCAAAATTGCCGCCATTCATGATCTGGCCTGTTTTGGTCGTGCTGCTTTAAGCGTGGTCATGCCAATTCTCTCATCAATGGGGATCCAGGTTTGCCCGCTTCCGACAGCGATTTTTTCAACTCATGGAGGCTTTCCCGGCTATCGTTCACTGGATATTACAGCACACATCAACGCGATCATCGCCCACTGGAAAGTACTTCAGATAGAATTCGACGCCATTTATAGCGGCTTCCTCAGTTCGCCTGCGCAGATCGACATCTTTTCAGAATTTATTCTTGACTTTTCCAGGAAAGATCAGCTCATTGTGATCGATCCGGTTCTTGGAGATCACGGGAAGCTCTATGGTGTCACGGCACAGGACATGCTTCCCCGCATGAAAGACTATATTCGTTTGGCGCATCTTATTACCCCTAACCTCACTGAAGCCGCATTACTCCTTGACGAGCCGTATTCACCGACAATCTCTGACAATACGCTTGAGGAGTGGCTGATACGCTTAACAGAATTCGGACCCGGCAGGGCCGTCGTCACGAGTGTGCCGTCCTCCCACGCTCCAAAAAGTCGAACCTGCGTTGCAGCGTATGAACGGGAGACGCAACGATTCTGGAAGATCTGTTCAGAACGAGTTAACGCTGATTTCCCAGGCAGTGGAGATACGTTTACCAGCGTCATCGTCGGAAGCCTTGTCCATGGAGAGCCGTTAGAATGCGCTTTACAGCGCTCCATTGACTTTATCGAACGAGGAATTACTTACTCCTCTCAACAAAAAACGCCTGAGAGGGAAGGTATTCTTGTAGAAAAATTTCTAGCCTCTCTTACAGCTAGATAGCGATCTGCGCTATAAGAGTGTTCTATTCGATGTTGAAGAAAACTCACCTCCCATAAAGATGAGGAATGAACTATATAAAAAAGTATCACATCTACGGATTTCTCTGCATAAGTAGTGTCCTGTTCGTATGCTTTGGGGGGAACTTGGAATGGTCAAGTAAAAGTAGACAATTTTTTCATACGACCATTTTCAGTGTAATGCACTTCTATACCACTCCACTCAGACGGTTGCTCTCAATCGGGTACGAAAACAGGTTGAAGCAATTATAGGCACGCTCATTATCCATATGTATTCATCCGGCAAAACCACCTTGAGCATGCTTCATCGTAAATGAGGCAGGGAAGCCATTGTCGGCATTGACATCATCCCCGGATATGGCAGGCAGGGTCATCATTCATGATTGCCGGGCATCATATCTTTCATATGACCATTGCGGCTAGGTGCTTTGCGGCACTCATTTGTCAAGTTCTCTTCAGACAACCGTAAACCGGAGCATGAATCCCCTGCTCGCTTATACCGTTGGCTCTGGAAGGAAAAATTCAAGGTCTCGGCGGTAGGGAGTGAGTAGGTACGCATTTTCAATATATTTTGTAGAAAAATGTTGACGTGACAAATGGGACATGGTTTCAAAAGGGAATTATCCTCTTTTGAAATATTAGGAAATTCTATGTATGCTAGAAATTTCGACCAAACCATGTGCAAAGAATCAATTATGATTACGTATCATTTTCAGTAGATGATATGTGTGACTCACTCGTCATGATACACAAACGCTTCTTTCAATTTATCGCAAACTGTAAACTTCTGTTCAGCATTTGGCTCTGTGCTATCATTATTATTGCGGGGATATGGCTTGTCATCTACCGCCAAAACGGACTGTATGCATCATATTACGACTGTCAGGGTGAACCAGTGCTCTCCATGAAAGATAATACCCCCTATTTAAAAGATTTAAAAGGCGACACTGGACTCAATCTTCTCGGGACAAATCAGTATAGCATCACTTGGAACGGATGGATTCTCATTCCTAAGCGGGGGACTTACCGCTTCGCCACGAATTCAGATGATGGCTCTTCTTTACGACTAGATAATAGACTGCTTGTGGCCAATGGTGGGGTACATACATTGAGGTATGTCTCGCAAAAGATTTTCCTTGAAGAAGGGGTATATCCTTTTGAAGTGCGTTACATGCAGGACGGAGGCTCTGCCGTCATCCAAACCCTTTGGGCCCCTCCGGGAGAAAACGAGCAATTGCTTCCCTCCAGCGTTCTTTTCCGAGAGAAACCTGGCTTTACAGGGCAAACGTTGGGTCGTATAAGGCTATTTTTTAAAGGGTTCTCAGTCTGGCATTGGAGTGTTCTACTGATTGGGGTTGCCTTGCTGAGTTTGAGAACACAGTTCACTTTTACAGATATATGGAAGAGCTACATGGCGTTTTCAAGAGATCAGAAGTTTCCATGGGAACTGGAAAGCTGGATACTTTTTGGATTAATCGTCTTAATCGTAATTAGCTCTGTATTGCACTTCGACTTTAGGACTAACCCTAAAACCGGCGATCAAGCATCGCATTTTATGCAAGCTCTCAGCCTGGCTTACGATAAGGACCTGCATTATGGAGAAGAAGACATGCTTCACTGGCGTGAAGCGGGATGGGGTGAAAATACAGGCGATCTCTTCTTTAAAGGATACGGCAAGGGATATTGCTTTGGAAAACCTTACGGGTATTCTCTTTTTTTGGCTCCTTTTATCAGACTTATTGGCCCTGTCAAAGGGGCCATGACTGCAAATGTGTGTCTCTTTCTTCTGTTGTTGTTCTTTTCGACCTTGTTGCTTCGAATGAAATACCGAGGAAGTCTCGTCCCAATGTTGCTTATGGGACTCTATCTGTCATCGTATGCCTATTTTTATATCTATGTCATTCATACCGAAATCTTTCTGGCTACACTGACAGCGCTCTATTTTTACTTACTCTTTCGCTACTTTTACACACATTCTCTTTGTCCCCTTGTCGGAGCAACGATTGTATTGGCATTTGGGGTGTCTGAAAAGTTACCACTTCTGCTGCTCTTCGCTCCAGGATTTTTTGCAGCGTTGGTTCATGGCAGAAAATATTCCCAAAAGCTTCTACTGGTTCCCCTTCTCATTCTCAGCCTGCTGCTCTCGATCTTTCCGTATCTCATGTATTCCGATTATCACGATTGGAATCCTTATTCCGGCGAACGTTATTGGTCCTTTGTCCTGCCCTTTGCTCCGGAGTATGATGCCAAGTTAGACGGAGAAAAGGTAGAAACCCGGCGTCTGGGGACAGGGTGCTATTTTTCGCTGCAATACATCTTGGCTACCGCTCAGAAATATCTTGAAACCCCAAGAGAGTTTTTACTGTCACTTTACTTCTATTTCGTCGGAGCACATACCGGGATGTTCGTATTTGCTCCTCTGGCGGCATTTCTGCTCTTCGCTTCAATGAGTCCATGCCATCTCAAATGGCGTTCCAGCATGATTCTCTCAGGACTTTTCGCCTACATTCTTTTCTATGTGTTCTTGTTCCCTAATAATTATTATGGAGGGGATCAGTCACTTGGAAATCGTTATTTTCTTCAAGTCCTTCCAGCGATGGCCGCCTTGATCGTTGCATCAGATTTTGGGCACAGATTTCTTTGGAAAACAGCAATTAGTAGCGTTATCGTTTCTTTAGTGTTCCTGTGGCCTCATCACATGGACCCGGCACATGCGTTTTGCAAATTAAAACGCACCAGTTGGCTGCAACGTTGTATGCTCACAGAAATTAATCAAACCGGGCTGCGAGCTTTCGTGGTGGATAGGAAAGGAAGTCTCAATATTCGTCTATTTCCATGTAAACCAGCATGGAGGTATGCCAACAAACCTTCAAAACTCTTTCTCTTTATTGATGGAGAATTGCGTAAGCCTGAGTTCGTGACTCCTTATGGTAATCGCCATAGCTACGCAAGGATCTCAGAAGGAATGCTGTTTTACCGGATGTTTGATGAGCCGCAGGGAAATGTGTATATTGGAGATGGCTTTCGTTATCCTCAAAAAACACATGCCTGGTCTTATGGAAAGTCTTCAATCATTTTAGAGGCCTTTCAAAATAAAAAAGTTTGCATCAGCTTGAAGCCCAGACAACGTGAAAATATGTTTACACTTGAAGCCAATGGACAGAAAAAGCAGCTGAAATTTCCGGCGATTATCTGTTCCGCTTCAGCAGAACAACATACAGAGAAAGCATTCTTATATGTTAAAATTACGAACTCTGGGGGTATTTCTTCTCCTGACTCTCTGGTCTTTTCGCTCGAATGGGCCAAGGAGGACGACTGGAAGGCCATCCCCGTTGAGCAAATCTTGGATGTCACCGCTAAGGAATAATAGAGTAGGATGTTATGAAGAATAGAGTGATAGAAAAAGGTGTTATCAGTTTTGTCGTTCCAGTGTATAACGAACAGGACACAGTTCGAACGCTTTTTGATAAAATCGCCGGCGTGATGACGCAAGAAAAGATTGCCGCTTATGAAGTTGTGTTTATCGATGACGGCAGTTCCGATAACTCCTGGCAACAAATTGAGACATTACTTGATACTTTTCCTGAACACGTTGTCGGAGTCCGGTTTCGTAAAAACTTCGGGAAAGCGGCCGCCTTACGAGCGGGATTCTGTCAGGCACAAGGCGGCATCGTATTTACAATGGATGCCGATCTGCAGGACGATCCTGAAGAAATCCCCCGCTTTTTAGACAAATTACATGAAGGCTTTGATTTAGTCTCCGGCTGGAAAGCGAAACGTCACGATCCTCTGTCAAAAACCCTGCCGTCAAAGCTCTTTAATAAGGCCACGTCACTGCTGACTGGAATTCAGCTTCATGACTTTAATTGCGGCTTCAAAGCCTATCGTCGAGACGTGCTGGAGTGTCTCGATGTGTACGGAGAGCTTCATCGCTATATTCCAGTGCTGGCTGATGAGTATGGCTTTCGAATCGGAGAAATTCCAGTACGCCATCGCCCCAGACAATACGGTGTCTCAAAATATGGTTTCGAACGCTATAGCAGAGGATTTCTGGATTTGCTCACTGTGATTGCCGTCACTCGCTATATGCAACGCCCCGCCCACCTCTTTGGAGGCGTAGGGATTCTCTCGGGACTGTTCGGCAGCGCCTCGCTGCTCTATCTGATCATCTTATGGTTCCTCGGCTATCGACCGATCGGCAACCGGCCCTTACTGCTGTTCGGCATTCTTGCTGTTATTCTGGCGGTTCAACTCATTTCTTTAGGCGTCATCGCCGAGCTTTCCAGGCGGGAGCATCACCTGCCGGACGTGGAGAAGATGATTCAACACAAGCTCCCCTTCCAGAAAACTGAATGAAAACGCTACCTGGCAGGTTTTATCCTTTCAAGGGTCGATGTCATGTCTTTTAATCTTGACAAGGTTGTTCGCTTCTGGACAATTTGCCTGTGAAAAAAATCATATCAGTACGTATCATGACCACTATACAGGGTTCCAGGATGGACATACGACAGATTTCGCCTGAAAAGATTTTTGGCCTGATTGGAGGAGGACTCTTTCTCGGCTCTTGGCTGCTTCAGGCCTGGGAGACCAGAAAAGCAGGGGAGTCAATTGTCTCCTTTAATTTCTTCCTCTTGCGTCTGCTCGGCTCATTATTGCTGCTGTTTGAAGCCACACGCGTGAAATCCCTGTCACTCTCATGCGTTCAGGGAGGAACCGTGTTCCTTACTCTGTACAATATGTACATGATCAGACGGAAACGGCGGATGTAGTCTGAGAGATTTCCGATGTGAAGCCATCCCCCTTCCGGCTTTCCAGAATTTCAGGAATTCTTTGCAGGCGCGTATCGTTCATCAGAAAACAGACACCCTCCAGACCGATTTCGCCTTTGCCGATGATCTATGTGCACACCCAATGGCTTCTTTTCAGAGGATCGTTAAGATGGATCGTTTTCAGTCTACTGAACCAGCTCGAGAATTCTCGCCAGATACCTAAAGCGATATGACCGGCACTGGGGTTAGCCCTCGCTGCGACACGAAAGCCTGGACCACTCGCCGCAGTAAGCCGCCTTCTTTGAACAATTGGACTTAGGACATGCAGCGAATTTCGGCTTGATTCAGGAAGCTCTCCAGCAAGTGGAGCAGAAACAAGGGCTGAGGCTTTTTGACTGCCTGCCGATCTTTTTCGTTGACAATGTTTCCGGCGCTGTATAGAGAGCGCATTCATGAATCGCGTTGGAATCATCGCCAAAAGACACACTTCCGGAATCAGCGAGATCCTTCAGAAACTCCATAAATGGCTCTCAGACCGCCGTATCGAGATACTGTTCGACAAACGGACCGGGACACTCCTGGATTTTCCGGTCACCATTCAGCCCAAATCCAAAATTCCGTCGCTCGTCGATTTGATTATCGTATTAGGCGGTGATGGGACCTTACTGAGCGCCGCTCGGGTCATTGGCACGCATGATGTCCCGATTTTAGGAGTCAACCTCGGCAGTCTGGGCTTTCTGACGGAAATCACTCTGAATGAAATGTATGACTCGCTGGAACATGTACTGCGCAATGAGTATTCTACCATGCCGCGCTTACTGCTGACCGCCTCGCTTTCTCGTGAAGAAGAACTGTTAGCAGAATACTGGGCGCTCAACGACGTTGTGATGAACAAAAGCGCCCTGGCCAGAATTATCGATTTACACACCTCCATCAACGGACAAGGCGTTACGACCTACAAAGCCGATGGTTTGATCGTCGCCACCCCGACTGGGTCAACCGCCTATAATCTTTCAGCCGGCGGCCCGATTATCCATCCCGACATGCACGCCCTGATTATGACGCCGATTTGCCCGCACACATTAACTAACCGGCCAATTGTGGTGCCTGACGATTCGGAAATTCGGATTGTCCTGGAATCGAAAAATGAAGATGTCTTTTTGACCCTGGATGGACAAGTCGGCTTGACACTGCGCTATCGGGACGAAATTCGGATTCGAAAAGCAGACACGATCATCAGGCTCGTGAGTTCCATGAAGAGAAATTATTTCGAGGTCTTACGAACAAAGCTGAAGTGGGGCGAACGCTAGCAGTGGCTTACAGCGAAATTGACTCTATAGAGATCGTCCACACGCATAGGTCAGCCGACTCGATGGGCTTCAGTCGAAATAGCAGAACACATCCGGAAAGCGTTCTTCCATCAGTGTTGTGATAAAATGTTCGATCTCCGACGCTGAACGATAAGACATGGCCTGCCGGGCAATATCTTGCGCTTCTGAGGAAGAAACCGATCGGATAATCTTTTTAATTTTGAGCAGGGCGTCGGCATTGATACTGTATCGATCGAGTCCCAGACCCAGCAGGAGCAGCGTATATTTTGGATCGCTGGCCATCTCACCGCACATGCCCACCGGAATCCCTTTGGCATGCCCGGCATCGATCGTCCGTTTAATCAGGCGTAAGATCGCTGGATGCAGCGGCTCATAAAGATAGGCCACGTTCTTATTGATGCGATCGATCGCAATGGAGTACTGAATCAGATCGTTGGTCCCAATGCTGAAAAAGTCCGCTTCTTCGGCCAGGATATCGCTCGTGATGGCGGCAGAAGGAATTTCTATCATAATCCCCACGGCAATATCTTCATCAAAGGGCAAGCCTTCCTGACGGAGTTCGGTTTTGACCTCCTCCAGCACTGCGCGGGCGCTGCGCAGTTCGCCGATCCCGGAAATCATCGGGAACATAATACGTAAATTGCCGTACGCACTGGCCCGCAGGATGGCCCGCAACTGCGTCTTAAACAGCGTAATGTGCTCCAGACACAGACGAATGGCTCGTAACCCAAGCACCGGATTCAATTCATCATATACATCTAGCTGTGAGATAAATTTGTCCCCTCCCAGATCAAGTGTTCGGATACTCCCTGAATGAGGCCCTATTTGTTCGGCAAGGTTCTTATACACTCGAAAATGTTCAGCCTCCGACGGCAAGTAGTAGCGATTCATGTAGAGAAATTCCGTCCGATACAATCCAACGCCCTCGGCTCCACGTGCATTCGCCGCTTGTAAATCACTGACAAATTCGATATTAGCGAGCAAATTCACCTTTTTCTTATCTGTCGTCACAGCCGGCAGGTCTTTGACTTTGAGAAGCTCTTGCTCGTAATATTTAAAACGTCGCTGTTTTTCGAGATAGCTGATGAAAACGTCTTGTGGAGGCGAGACCTGGACGACGCCCTTAATCGCGTCTACGATCAGTGATTCGCCGGTCGTCACGGCATCATACACACCGCTCACACCGACAACCGCCGGAATATCCAGGGAATGCGCCATAATGGCGGTATGTGAGGTTTTACTCCCCACTTCGGTGACAAAGCCGATGACGCGCTCTTTACGCATCTGAGCCGTATCTGCCGGAGATAAATCGTGGGCCACAACAATTACGTCTTCCTGGAGATCGGCAAGGTTGACGTGGTTGTACCCTAGCAGGTTGTTAAAAATCCGGTTACCGATATGGGTAATATCGTCTTTTCGATCCTTGAAGTAAGAATCCTCCATTTTGTTGAAACGTTCGCGCAATTTGTTGAGCACACGCTTAAGCGACCATTCTGCAGAGAGACGATGCCGCCTGATATACTTCACGGTTTCATCCACCAGCATATTGTCCTCCATGATCATCAGATGGGCGTCGATGATCTGGACATGTTCTGAATCTGCAGTCGCCTCGATTCGCTGGCGGATTGTGAGCAGTTGTTCTTTCGAGCTATGGAGGGCGCCCAGAAAACGCTCAACCTCCTGATCGACCTGTACGTCACGCACCCAGGTCGGCTTAATGTCATAGCTAAGCTTTTCCAGCCGAAAGGCTTTGCCGATAATAATTCCTGATGAAACTCCAATGCCACGAAATTCCAAAAACGTTCCCTTACTTGAATCCAGGAGACTGCGGACGGGATCAACACGCGCTCAGGGAGAAACGCAGCAGTCCTCTGTCTTCGCCTTACAAACTCATCTGTTTGCTATTTGGCTTCCCCAAATTTGTTATCAATCAATCTCGTCAATGACGCCAGCATCTCGTTCGCATCATCTCCCTCGGCTTTCAGTATAATCTCTGAACCGATCGGCGCAGCCAGCATCATCAGATTCAAAATACTTTTGCCGTTGACATCCTCACCATCTTTCTCCACGGTAATGTCGGCTTGGTATGTATTGGCAATTTGCACAAATTGTGCGGCAGCCCGTGCATGCAGCCCCAATTCATTTTGTATGGTCACGATTCGAATTTCAGCCATGGCTGTCCTCTTTAATGCGTGTGTTACTCTAATGTTTGCTGCGTTGCTTCAAAAATTCACTGGCAATATGAATATTTTCCTCTCCCCGAGTTTTTAATAAACGCACAATATCCTTAAACGGCTTCTCTACAGGTCCGGGGTTCGAGAACTGAATCAACATAGCCAGGTTAACTCCTGTGATAACTTCCAGATCAGCTTCATCGAGAAAGGTAAGGCTGATGTTCGACGGCGTCCCCCCGAACATATCAGTAAAAATAATCACTCCGGCTCCGTGGCTGACCGAACAGATAGCCTGTTGAATTTGTTCGAGTGACGAGTTGACATCAGTCGTCACATCAATCGACACCGATGTCAAATTAGCAATTGGGCCAACGATCATCTCGGCACTACGGATCATTTCCTGCCCCAACTGCCCGTGTGATACAATAACTCCACCAACCATAATATCAGGTGGTGCTTAACAGCGGACGATTGAATGACTTGACGCTAATCAGGAAGAGCAAAAAGCATATGAACGGACTCTTCCGTGAGCGTCGAGCATCAATCATCAAGCCCGCCAAGCATCAATACTTTGCGTCTTCCTCAGAGATGATCTGATAAATTTCCTGTTGGCTATTTGCTTGTAACAGTTTCTCCTGAAAACTTGAATTCTTCAGCATTCTTGAAATTCTTGCCAGCATTTTTAAATGAACGCCGACCGAATCTTCAGGAGCGACAAGCAAAAAGAAGAGATTCGCCGGTTTCCCGTCCAACGAATCAAAATCGATACCATCTTTTGACAGACCAAACCCAGAAATGATTTGGGCGAGATTGGCTGACTTTCCATGCGGAATGGCAATTCCATCTCCAATTCCGGTGCTTCCCAATTCTTCACGTTCGAGCAGCACAGCCAAAATCTCCTGTCTGTCTATATCAGGATGGGTGGAGGCAACGGCCTCCACCAAACGTTCCAGTACTGCTGTCTTATCGTCAGCGTGTAAGTCAGCGACGATTGACGATTCAGAAAGAATGTCGGTTAATTTCATTGTGCTCTTATTTCGTGTAGGGGGGTTAAAATTCAGGTTCAATTAAGCCATAATTCCCATCACGCCGCTTATACATGACATTCATCTGATCGGTCTCCGGATTCAGGAATGCCAAAAATTCAACATCTGACAGGCCCATCTGCATAGCGGCTTCGTCAATAGACATCGGCTTGATTGCCATTTTCGGGGAGCGAATGACTCGTGGATGAGATGACGATTCAGAATCACGCTCTGTTTCCGCTTGAATTATGCTCGACACTTCTTTGCTCCCGGCTCGGCCTTTATGGCTGCTTTCCTTTTCTTTTAAACGTTTGACCTGCCTTTCGATTTTTTCAATAACGGAATCAAAGGCCTGATACATGTTATGTTTCTCTTCAAGTCCTCGAATCGGAGTGCCGTTGGCTTGCAAAGTAACTTCTGCGAGATGACGGTGCTTCTCCACCGATAAAACCACGTGCACTTCACCAATATTGTCGATGTAACGGCCAAGTTTGGCCGTCTTTGCTTCAACATGCTGTCGCAATGGCTCTGTAATCTCGAAATGTCTCCCTGTTACTGTAATTTGCATACTCTGCCTCCTCATGTGTGGGGCAATCAGCCGACATAAGGGACGGACAGCAGACATTGCCGCCACGTCCGACCTATGGGGCCATTACCCGTTCTTTTTCCGCTTCCGCTGGATCGACGATGGTATGTTCAAATCTTCACGGTATTTGGCAATCGTTCTCCGCGCAATCGAGATTCCGGCCTGCTTCAAACGATCTTCGATCGCCTTATCGCTTAAGGGCTGCTCGCAGTTTTCCTCATCGATCATACGTTTGATCCGCTCCTTCAGCGCAATTGATGAGACATCACTGCCCGATGAACTTCCCAGCCCGCTATGAAAAAAGAATTTTAATTCAAAGACACCCTGTGGAGTATGGATATACTTATTCGTGGTGACACGGCTGACCGTTGATTCGTGCATGGCAATATCGTCGGCAACATCGCGCAAGACCAACGGTTTTAAATGTGAAAGACCATATTCCAGGAATTCCTGCTGGAATTTGACGAGACTTTTCCCAACTTTGTAAATGGTCCGTTTACGCTGTTCGACACTGCGAATGAACCACATTGCAGAACGTAACTTTTGATCGACATACTGCCGGGTCTCACTTGACACGTCACGGTCGTGTCCACTGATAATTTTTTTATACGTCGGATTAATGCGCAAACTCGGCAAATCATCTTCATTGAGGACGACCTCATACTCCCCGTCCACTTTATACACATAAATATCCGGCACAATGTACTCAGGGCGCTCCATCACAAAATCAGCGCCCGGTCTGAGGGACATCCCGCCGATGATTTTCTGAATCAGCTCGACATCACTGCGATCAATACCGAGCTTTTCTTCGATCGTTTTATAGCGGCCCTGACGCAATTCATTGAGATAGAGATTGATTACCGACTCAAGCGCACTGTCCCTAATATCGAGACTGCGGGCCTGAAGCAGAAGACACTCTTTTAAATCACGCGCCGCAACACCAGCAGGGGTAAAGCTTTGGATATGCCGCAGGAGCTGAGCAACTTCCTGCACCATCACCCGTTTCTCCTGTTGATAATAGCGAGTTCCCAGAACCATACAGCTTTGGGCGATATGTTCCACATCCTGCTCCGACGGATGGAGCAGCTTCAAGAACAGTTTTTGATAACGAAAGGGGCTGTTCTCACTGAATCTGTTGCTAATCAGATTCAGCCCGACCGTATAAAGCTGAATCAGAAAATACTTATGTGAATGAAGGGTCTCAATATGCGCATACGATTGCCGCAATTGTTCGAGGAACGTTTGAATATCTTCTTCGTGCTTTTCAGACTTTTCCGCGTCCTCTTTACAGGCAACGTATGACAATTCTCCTACTGAGAGCAGAGAAAGCAGATACTCAACCAGAAAAAGTTCTTCCGGAGGCAGACCCAGTTTTTCAAGCTTGGTGACATAGTTATCATTCAGCAGCACTTTGGAAAAACGGACAATCAAATCCGGAAGTGATTGGCATACACTGACAATCGCAGTAATGCCCTGGTGAATTTCCGACGCAGGAATTCCCGTCAGTTTTTCAAACTCTTCAGGAGGCGTCGCACATAAAAGTTTTGAAATCGTGTCAAAATCCTCAAGCGTAAAACACTGCAACTTCGTGATGGTCGACGCGTAGTCTCCGGAATTCAGTTCGTCATAGTATTCCTGCAACAGGACGTTCGCCAGGATACGCTGGGTCCCTTCCAGCTCAACATGTGCCAAAATATATTCACGCTCGAATTCAAAGCTGACCTTTTGACATAATTGCTTGACAACCCATTCACGATACTCTTCCAGTTGTGAAAACTCAATATTGGGATCATGAATGTTCAAGGAGGTAAAAGGCTCTTCCAGTTCGATACGAATATAGGCATCATCCCCAATTTGCCCGATCAGAAAGTCACCGATTTTCCGGCTTCGTTCGGGGACCATCGACATCTGCAATTGCCATGAAAGATGCTCTGCCAGGGATTGCGGTCTGCTGAGCAAGTTGTCAAAGCTCTGATTGCCGTCGTCCGGATCGTACTCTCCGTAATAGCCCAGGCCGCTGGGATTATCGTTAAAATAATCCTCCCAATTGACAGACAGCTCGCCATGAGTATTCTGGCTGCCGGCATCGAGCGAATCTGAAAGGTCCGGGCCTGACGCTTCATCAGCACGACCGTTTTCTTCGAGCGAAGCGAGGGATTCTTGCGTTCGTCCCTCTTCGAGTTCGTCGAGAACAGGGTTGTCCAGCATTTCCTGCTTTACCATGTCAACAAGCTCCAGCCGAGACATTTGCAACAGCTTAATGGCCTGCTGTAACATTGGCGTCATCACAAGACGCTGTGACATGTTGAGATTTATACGAGCATCAACATTCATATAACCCTTTTCTTACTCCTTAAAATACGAGGCCACAGGAGACACACAGACCTCGTTCCTCACATTGTATCCACACGAATTTCCAACTTTTTACAGCATAAAACCTTCACCAAGATAGAGTTCTTTCGCCTTTTTGTTAAACGCCAGCTCAATCGGAGTCCCGGAAAAACGAATTTCTCCGTCGGTCATAATATACGCCCGGTTCGTACTTTTTAAGGTCTCACGGACATTATGATCTGTAATAAGGATACCAATGTTCTTGTTGGCTAAACGCTCGATAATTTTCTGAATATCGGCAATCGCTTTCGGATCAATGCCGGCAAAAGGCTCATCCAGAAAAATAAAGGACGGATTACACACCAGTGCCCGCGTAATTTCGAGACGTCTCCGTTCTCCGCCGGACAAGGTATACGCTTTGCTCTCCCGAAGATGAGAGATATCCAACTCATCAAGCAGCTCATCTAAGCGTCTTTTCCGGTCACGGGCGGAAATGTCAAGCGTTTCCAGAATAGCCATCACATTTTCCTTGACTGTCAATTTCTGGAAGGCCGAAGCCTCTTGGGGCAGATAGCTTAGACCCTTCCTGGCGCGCATATACATCGGGTAGTGAGTCATATCTTCGTCGTCTAAAAAAATGCGCCCCTGCTCGGGAGAAACCAGCCCGATCACCATATAAAAAGAAGTTGTTTTTCCCGCACCGTTAGGGCCGAGCAAGCCTACGACTTCCCCCTGGTCCAGATAAAAACTCACATCATTGACGACTCGTCGCCCTTTGTAGCTTTTCTGCAGATTTCTGACATCGACTCTGCCCATAATCTCACTTCCCGGACGTGTCCAGTGTGTCGGGCTGAATGGTCACAGACGGCAAATCCTGCTCGTGACTGCTTCTTTCAACTCTTGAGTGTTTGAGCACAAGTTTTTTATATCTATCGAGGAGTTCTGCATCAACTCGTTTTTTCAATCCTTCCAGAAATGCCTTTTTACCGCGAAACTCGCGATCTTGCAGGAGCGACAAATCATCCAGAACGTCATCCGGTACGTCGGCGTCTTTTAAGGTCTTCAGTGTGTTTTTTGTCACAATATAGCGCTCGATCGTGTCTTCTGACTCTCCTGACGTCCCGGGGCCGATCATTAATTGTGATTCATCCGTTCCGAATGTCGTTCGAATCCGCTCGCCTCCACCTTCCGCTTGTGTCGCAGTCACTTTATTCGTCGCTAAGTCGATTTTCACCACAGGGGCTTCAAGCACCAGGTCCTGTGCCGAATCTTCGATCCGCGCCTTTCGACCGTCGCGTCCTTCAATCGTGGCTCGCTGCCTGATATTCCAGAAAAATCCTTTATCACCAGTGACCGTCTGGGTTTCACTCACAATCTTTACATGGCCGGAAACGTCGATCTTTTCGACATCGTTTCCCCCTTCAGGGAGTTGTGTGATATACACGATCATCTCATCTGCGAAAAGCTTCGTCGTATCATTGACGACGGTCACCTCTCCGCGAAAACGGGCTTGCTGCGCTTTATTATCGAACCGCAGGTCATCCGCTTCGATCGTAGTCGGAGACTTTTTGTCCCTGGCTTTTTGCACGCTCTCGTCTGCTGCCGCATCCGACGTTGCATTGTGCTTCGTAAGCTGCGCATCATCGCCTCGATTGTCTGTCGGCGTTTTCGAGTCGTCACTGAGCCCAACGGGAAGGATCGAGGCTCCTTTGGCCGAATAAATTGTCATCATTGTCCGTTCTCGACCGTTCGCCCCCGAACTGTAGCCTTCCAGAACTTCCTGGTTCAGATACGCGACGATCCGTGGAGCACTGATCGCGTTATGACCCTGCCAGACTTTCGCCTTATCGATCAGCACGATCTTCTGCTCCTGATTGTAAAAGGTTCCCTCACCTCCCGTTGCAGTCAAATCCTCATTCACGATCCGTACGTTGCCTGCCGCCACTGCCTGTTTTAATTGCGTTCCCGAGTCGTCGAGGCTAATCTCAAGCTCATCGGAAAACATCGTCGTCTGCCCCTGAACGACTTTCACATTTCCACGATAGACTGCAACCTTATTCTTGCTGTCAATCTCAAGATCGTCACCGGTGATCACAAGCGGCCCGGAACCATTTTCCTGAGCCGCCGCATCAGTGAAGAAAAATACGCTAACGCCCAGTACAAGACTAAAACAACACATGAGATCTGTGAGATAATATCGCCAGGTATTCATATGCGTTCACGTATTCCACACACGCGCAACAGCGCTCCATCAGCCCTGCCCACATCTATGGACTCCCTGTGCATCACTCCATCTTCCCTCCATTGGAAGTAAAAGACGTCGTCACGTTCCGCAAAATTTTCGCGTCCGTTAAACTAAGATTCGATTCCAGACCATCCCCGCTGGTAATAAGATTCCCGCGTTCAATAATGACATGCTTATCGGAGACGATTTTATCGATCGAGGCATCATAGATCAACTCACTGGTTTTTAAAGTCACACCCTCCACAAAGGATGTGGCCCGCACGTTCCCTCGAGCGACCACATTACCGCTTTTGTCGCTTTTAGTGCCTTCGTCGCTCACAAGGTGTAAACTCTTTTGTCCGTTTTCATCGTAAAAATCAACCTCGACATCCTCCAGCCAGGTTTCCTTCCGCCTGTTATACACTTTTGCCTGTTTTGCCTGCAACGTCCATAAAATACGCTCACCGACAAGCTCTGTCAGCTCAACATGTGCAGCCAGCACATCGGCATCACTGCTGAAATCCTGCATCGACACTGGCGTCGCGACACTACGTTTTTTCGTGTTAAAGACCCAGACATAATACGCCATACATCCCAGCATCACCACAATAGTCACAAGCAACAGCCGCTTAACTTTATCGATATGCGTCGTATATAACATGAACGCTCCTGTTTTCTTCCATCCCTGAGACACGCTCATGTCCCCAATGCGATTCAGCGCGTGAATATGAACATGAAAGGGCCTTGACTCACAGGCAATCGTTCCAGCAGAATCTGGACTACTACACCATCACATTACTGTCACTTTGAGTTTTGTCAAGTGATTTTCTTGAGACATTAGCGTTGACCAGACGCTTCACAACTTCCGGCTCCAGCAGCTTGAGATCCGAGTACAAAAAAAAGGAACAGAGAAAAACTCTCTGTTCCTTTCCGTTGCATACGTTTCAGTGATATTTTAGTACATACCTCCCATACCACCCATGCCGCCCATGCCGCCGCCAGGCATTGCCGCCGGGGCAGGAGCTTCTTTTTCAGGCAGATCAGTAATCAAGGCTTCAGTGGTCAGCATCAGTCCCGAAATACTTGCAGCATTCTGCAGAGCTGTTCTGGTAACTTTGGTCGGATCGATGATCCCGGCTTCCAGCATGTCACCGTACTGTTCCGATGAAGCGTCAAAACCTTCAGTGGTTCCAAGCTCTTTCACTTTCTGCACGACAACAGACCCTTCGAGACCGGCGTTGTTCGCAATCTGGCGGATCGGTTCTTCCAGAGCGCGTTTGATGATATTGACACCGATTTGCTGCTCTGCGGATAATTCGAGTGCATCCAGCGCTGCGATAGAACGCAGAAGAGCCACACCGCCGCCGGGTACGATACCTTCTTCAACCGCTGCGCGAGTCGCATGCATCGCATCTTCTACGCGGGCTTTCTTTTCTTTCATTTCGGTTTCAGTGGCCGCGCCAACTTTGATTACTGCCACACCGCCGGCCAATTTCGCCAGACGTTCCTGGAGTTTTTCGCGATCGTAGTCTGAAGATGTATCTTCGATCTGAGCTTTGATCTGTTTAATCCGGCCCTGAATCTTATCAGCAGAACCAGCCCCTTCGACAACAGTTGTATTGTCTTTATCAATGGTGATGCGTTTTGCTTTTCCAAGATCATTCAGGGTCACGTTTTCCAATTTAATACCAAGGTCTTCGGAAATTACCTGGCCGTCAGTCAGAATTGCGATATCCTGCAGCATCGCTTTGCGGCGATCGCCAAAACCAGGTGCCTTGACTGCCGCGCAATGCAGTGTTCCACGCAACTTGTTCACCACCAGCGTTGCCAGCGCTTCGCCTTCAATATCTTCAGCAATAATCAGGAACGGTTTTCCCATTTTTGCCACTTGTTCCAGAACAGGCAGCAGGTCTTTCATGTTGCTGATCTTTTTCTCATGGATCAGAATATACGGGTCTTCCAGAACGACTTCCATTCTTTCTGGATCTGTCACGAAATATGGCGACAAGTATCCACGGTCGAACTGCATTCCTTCAACGATGTCCAGAGACGTTTCCATACTTTTTGCTTCTTCAACCGTAATAACGCCGTCTTTTCCGACCTTATCCATTGCTTCGGCGATAATCGTTCCGATCGTGCTGTCGTTGTTAGCGGAAATCGTTCCAACTTGTTCAATTTCCCGCTGACCACCGACCGGCTTGCTAATCTCACGCAGCTTTTCAATCACCATTTCCACAGCTTTATCGATACCGCGTTTCAGATCCATCGGATTAGCACCAGCAGTCACATTTTTGCAGCCTTCACGGAAGATGGCCTGAGCCAAAACAGTGGCAGTCGTGGTTCCATCACCGGCGATGTCGCTGGTTTTGCTCGCCACTTCATTCACAAGGCGTGCACCCATATTTTCATAAGGATCTTTTAATTCGATTTCTTTTGCAACCGTCACACCATCTTTCGTGCTGGTCGGCGCTCCAAATTTTTTATCTAATACCACGTTGCGACCTTTCGGACCAAGTGTAATCTTTACAGCGTCAGCCAACGTATTCAACCCTTTCAACGCGGCAGCTCTTGCCTCTTCACCAAACTTTAATTGCTTTGCCATGATTCTCATCTCCTTACTATTATCATTAACAGATTACTTCGTGAATGCCCATTTCAAAAAAATCAGCAGTACTTATCCTAAAATACCGAGAATATCATCTTCCCGCATAATGATGTAATCTTCGTCATCAATTTTCACATCGGTTCCTGCATATTTGCCGAACAGGATTTTGTCGCCGGCTTTGACGGTCATCGCCTGGGCGCTTCCATTATCAAGAGTTTTTCCCGGACCGACAGCAATCACTTCGCCCTCTTGGGGTTTTTCTTTTGCAGTATCAGGAATAATAATCCCACCCACACTGGTCTGCTCTTTCGCTTCAAGTCGTTTTACAAGTACACGATCGTTTAAAGGACGAATATTCATAACGCTACCTCCAAATAGGTTAATAAATGTTATTTCAGATTTTTTGTTAGCACTCACTTGATCTGAGTGATAACAATACGTAAAATATATTTTTGCCCAAAAAAATCAAGTCTTAAATAGCATTATTTCACATTGTCAGAAAAAAAAATTAACAAATATCAATGTTTTTATCGCTTTTTTAGCCTTTTTTACACTTTTTTAATGAGATACAGTATATGAACGATTATAGTCGAGCTGTGACACTCGAAATTCTCTTGACACAGCGGGCAGACAAAATCAAACTCTGCAGTGCAGCACAAGAAAAATCCTGCCAACGCGGCCCTGCTCTGGGGCACAAAGAAGAACGAAATTATTGTGCAGAAGGCTGCCAGGCGGTACATCTGAATGTTGTTTCATGCGTCTCACTCCAAGAGGAGCTGACAATGCAGGGAATATATTATATCGATCGACATAGTGGAGCTCTCCGGCAGGAAATTGTTCCTGGAGAGCGGTGGCTGCAATGGTTATATCAGACCCCTGTCGGCACATTGACCTTACATGCGGTCGTAAAACGAGCATTTTTGAGTCAGTGGTATGGCTGGTTGATGAATCGACCTGCCTCACGCTCGAAGATTAAGGAATTTGTCGAAAGCCTGAACATCGATCTACACGAGACACGACGGCCTCTCAGTGACTTTAACACCTTTAACGAATTCTTTATCCGCGAACTCACACCGGAGGCCAGACCGATCGATCGCGATCCCGATGCGATCGTATCGCCTGCGGATGGAAAAGTGCTGGCCTTCAGCGCGATGTCGGATCTGGAGAGCTTTTTTGTTAAAGGGCAGGAGTTCTCAAAGGAAAAACTCTTAAAGGATCGAGTGCTGCGCGAAAAATTCGCCGACGGCCCCCTCATCATAATCCGACTGGCGCCGGGAGATTATCATCGCATTCATTTTCCGACAGATGGATACATCTCCGCCTCAACACGCATTCACGGCAATTATTATTCCGTATCGCCCTATGCCGTCAAACAACGGCTGAGGATTTACTGGGAAAATGTCCGTGAGTATAGCATCCTGGAGAGTCCTTCAGTCGGTGCGATGCTGATCTGTGAAGTCGGCGCGACTCTGGTCGGCTCGATCGTACAGAATTATACACCTGAAACTGATGTGCTCAAGGGCTGTGAAAAAGGCTGGTTCGCATTCGGCGGCTCCACCGTGATCCTGCTCTTCGAAGCCGGCCGTATCCGGATCGATCGCGATCTTGCAGAGCACAGCTCAGACGGCTATGAAACCAGCATCAAGATGGGCGAACGCCTGGCATGCGCACTCAGCAGCTAATCTGAACAGCTTTCGCGACAGACCGTCCGAATCTGCATTTGGGCTCCCTGTTGTTCTGCCCAGCATGAGGACTCATGAGAGCTCTCACAATCGGCAAACCCGAGCCGATGCCACAATTTCTCATTCCAATGCTTGACAGATCGATGCTTCTCAACGACAATGAAAAGTGCACAAAGATGCACGGACGGGCCAGAAAATAACGAACTGCGTTTTAACGGCAAAGACGCTTGGGACCAAAGCCATGCTTTCGTGTTGTCATTGCCGTTTGAGAGGAGGATAACTTGTGACAAAGCCTGTAATTGTTCTCACCAATGACGACGGCATCCATTCCCCTGGTCTGCACGCAGCCGTTGAAGCCATGCTCCCTTTCGGCAGACTCATCGTCGTTGCCCCGACCAGACAGCAAACCGCTATGGGGCGCAGCTTTTGGGGAGACCAGAAGGAATTTTTTCATCCGATCGATTTTCAGGCAGGCGACACACAGATTGAAGCCTATCACTGCGACTGTTCTCCAGCCTTGATCGTCGAACATGCCATGAATACCCTTTTTCTCAATGCTCCGCCGGATTTGCTGCTGTCAGGGATTAACTACGGGGAAAATCTCGGCACCGACACCACCCTCTCCGGAACAGTGGGAGCGGCCTTGCAAGCCGCTGACATGAAAATACCGGCGCTGGCAGTGTCGTTACAAACGGATTTCAGCTACCATTTCAGCTACGGTGAGGTCGACTGGAGCGCTGCCAAGCATTTTCTGGCACACTTTGCCAGCTATATGCTCGAACAGCCGCTGCCTGGAGAGGTGGACGTGCTGAAAGTCGATGTCCCGCAAGACGCAAGCCCTGAAACAGCCTGGCGCATAACCAGGCTGGCGCGGCACATGCATTTTTCCACCTATGTCAAAAATCCATCTCAAAGCAGTCCGATCAGCGACACAGAATTGTGCGCCGATCTGAATGAATCAGAGCTCTCCACCGACTCCGATATTTACGCGCTGATGGTGGACAAAGTGGTCTCGGTCACACCGCTCACCCTCGACATGACATCGCGAATCGACCTGAAAGACCTGGAGCAGAGCATTCGACATACCCAATAAGGACTCTGTGGACGCATTCCATTCGCACCGGAGTCCATCGCCATCTAGACCGAGCTCGCTTCGGGGTCGTCTTTAGCAGAGATCGGCACCACCAGGACCGGACGCCTGCTGCGGCGCAGCACTTTTTCGACCGTACTGCCCAGGAAGGTGTAGGCCAGACGCCCTTTACTGTGGTCGCCCATGACCAAAATATCGCAATCGATACGATCGGCGGTATCGAGAATTTCTGAGACCGGATCGCCTTCGTGCACGTAGATCGAGGCCACCAAACCGCTTTCGTCGGGATCTTCCCTCAACTCTTTGCGCAAAAAGGCTTTCAGGCGTTCCAGAATGCCGTCAATGATTTCATCTTCCCGTTCTTTGACAAGCCCCTGATAGGCAGTCTCACCCATACGGATGAGGATCGGGACTTCCATGGCCGGATCGATATTCTTCAGAACATGCAGAATTGTAATACGGCCTTCGAAGGTCTTGGCTAACTGCAGCGCATAGCGAAAAACTTGCGATGCGTTCTTTGACAAATCCGTTAGGTATAAAATATTTTTAACTGTTGGTAACATAAAGGGTTCACAGGGGTGACAGCCCATACTGAGATGAGATGCTCTGCCGGGGCGACGCCTCTTGGAAGCTTTTCATAACATCGTGGGCGGTGACCCCTGAAAAATGGGATTCAGCATATTTCACAGTGTCAAATGTATGCTGCCGGCAACGCCGCCCGATCGCTACGCGGCTTTTGCAAGATATACACCAGGGCGTAGACCATCAATCCAAGCGTATAGACTGCGAATTTTCCCCAAGCAGGACCAAAAGACAAAAGGTCAGCAAAAAAGTAAGGCCGCATCAACATCGCCACCACAAGCAGCAGTAACACTGATTCATAGAGGCGGTTTTTTGCAATAAAATAATTTTGCGTTACATTGGCAAAGGCAAACATCGCCGCCGTCGCTGTGAGAAAGATTAACACAATTTGTCCCCAGGAATACACGTTCCACAAAAGCAAATCGGTGTTGAACACGAACATAAAGGGTAGGAGCGCAGTGCGAATATCGTAGAGAAAGCCCTGAATGCCGGTTGGAATCGGGTCCGACTTGGCGATTGCTGCTGCCGCGTAGGCCGCCAGGCCTACCGGCGGAGTGTCATCGGCTAAAATACCGAAGAAAAAAACAAAAAGATGGGCCGCGATCAAGGGGACCGCAAGGCCGTAGTCACCAGCTAAGCGCACGATCACAGGCGCCGTCAGGGTGGCCATCACCACATAATTGGCTGTAGTGGGCAATCCCATGCCTAAAATCAGGCTGACAACGGCGGTGATGATGAGCAGCAGGATTAAATTTCCTCCGGCAAGCTGATCGATGACTTCCGTCAGCATGTTGCCCAGGCCAAGAGAGACGACGCCGACAATGATTCCGGCTGTCCCGACTGCCACGCCGATGCCCATCATATTCCGGCCGCCGGCCACCAAAGAGTCCCAGATTTGGAACAGACCGTCCAGCAGCCCCTTCTGAAGAGGCTCACCTCTGCGGTGGAACTCAAGCGCGCTTTTAATCAGCATCAAGCCCATGAGGATTGTAATAGCGTAAAAGGCAGCCATCTGCGGCGTTCTTCGAACGATCATTAACTGGTAAATAAGAAAAATCAGCGGGATAAAATAGTACAGACCACTTAACAGGAGTGTGAAAAAATTCGGGAGTTCTTCCTTTGCAATCCCCTTTAGACCAAGTTTTCCCGCTTCAAGATGGGTGATATAAATCAAGGCCGCGTAGGAAACAACCGCCGGGACAAATGCGGCTCGAACAACATCGAAATAATTCATATTACAATATTCGGCAATAATGAAGGCTGCTGCTCCCATAATGGGCGGCATAAGTTGCCCGTTGGTGCTGGCGGCGACTTCGACGGCAGCGGCTTTTTGGGCAGGATAGCCGACTTTCTTCATGATCGGAATGGTAAACGTTCCAGTAGTCACCGTGTTGGCAATGCTGGAGCCAGAAATCAAACCAGTCAAGCCGCTGGCGAGGACAGCTGCTTTTGCCGGGCCGCCACGAAATCGGCCAACGAGACTTAACGCTAATTGCACGAAATATTGCCCGCCGCCGGCTTTATCGAGCATCGCTCCCAGCAGGACAAACAAAAACACCACTGTCGCGACCACATCCAGTGGAATACCGTAAATTCCTTCGGTCGACAACGTGAGCTGCCCTAAAAGACGAGCGAGACTGGCCGGTTTAATCCATAATAATTCCGGAATGATCGGACTCGTCCCGAATAAGATGTAGAAAATAAAGAGGGTGGCCACGACACTGAGGGCCGGACCGATCGAACGGCGCGCCGCTTCCAGCAGCAACACCAGCAATATCATGCCGACGACGATATCGCGTGTCAGAAAGGCCCCCTGCCTCGCGCTGATTCCTTCATAATCCAGAATAATATACAACGCCGTGAACGCTCCAAGCACTGCGCAGACCCAATCATTAACCGGAATCGCTCGCTTGTGTGACAAGAATGACAAAATACCGCTGAAACGGCGTTTTTTAACAGTTGGATAACTGAGATAGACCAAGGCGATCGCAAACGCCAGATGAATCGCCCGCGTATATAACGCACTGAGTAAAATAAATTTGGGCAGTGCCAGTTGAAAAAGGGACCAGCAGCCAGCAATTAATGTGATCAACAGTTGAACTCTGCCGCTGACCTTCCGCGATCCGCATTCCGATTCCTGGGCGATCTTCTCCGCAAGAGCAACAACGCGTTTTTCGGGATGCTCCCGACCGAGATCCTTCCCTTCCTGTTGAGACATATGCACAACTCCTTTCAAGTCTTCTCTTGTTGTTCTTCACCGCAGAGAGACAACACACAAAAACAACCCTTTGCAAAATTTCAGCAACGTAATTAATACTTAAAATGGCGGTAACAAATGGCAAAAACCGGGATGAGAAACAGACACGACTGGTAGAGCTTCAAGAAAAGCACCCGGAGGGATGCTCCTCCGGGTGTCGGCGGATGGTAATCGTTCGTTACATCATGCCAACCTCTTTATAGTATTTCATCGCGCCAGGATGAATCGGAGCACTTAGTCCCTCCAGCATGTTCTCTCTGGTCAAGACAGAGTAGGCCGGGTGCAATGTTTTAAAGACATCCAGGTTCTCGAAAATTTCTTTCGTAACCGCATACACCACATCATCGGGCACATCGGCGCTGGTCACAAGGGTGGCTTTCACACCAAGCGTCTTGACATCTTCATCATTGAGAGCTTGAGGATAGTTCCCCATATCGATCACTGATCGCGCATAATACGGATATTTTTCAATCAGAGTGTCGAGTTCAGAACCGTCAATCGGGATAAAACGTACTTCGCGACGTCCGGACGTCGCTTCCTTAAAGGCGCCGTTGGGATGACCAACAGTATAGAAGAACGCATCAATACGCCCGTCTTGCAGCATTTTCGGAGCCTCTGCGGCTTTCAGGCTTTCTGCGCTGAGATCGTTTTCAGGATCGATCCCAAAAGCCCCCAGCACGTCGAGCGCATTCTGACGCTGCCCCGATCCAGGATTGCCGAGATTCACAGTAGCTCCCTTCAAATCTTCCAGGCTCATGATATTACTGTCTCCAGCTGCAGCCAGAGTAATCGATTCGGGATGGATCGAACAGACTGCACGCAGCTTCTTCTGAGGTGTTCCTTCCCATTCCGCCAATCCTTTCACAGCCTGATATTGCCTGTCGGACTGGGCGATCCCGAATTCCAGATCTCCCGACATAACTGCATTAATGTTGAACACGGAACCACCAGTAGATTCAACGGTGACTCGGAGCCCATATTCCTTTCTTTTTTGGTTGACGATCTTACTGATTGCGCCACCGGTCGGGTAATACACTCCGGTCACGCCGCCGGTTCCGATTGTCACGAACGTTGTCGCAGCCTGCGCATTGCCCGCCGGGCCCGCCATATCAAGAGCCGTCATAGCACACATCACAAGCCCTGCAAACGCGAATACGGTAATTTTCTTCATGTGTTTTCTCCTTACTTTGAGCCAACGATACGCGTAATTAGATTGGGGCTGCCAGACAGATTCTGATTATTCTTCTGAAGTATTTCCCTGTGAACTGACAGCCCAGGACATACGCAGGAAACACTCCCTGCTGTTCTACAACTCAGCTCTGGAATGCAGATCTGCTTTAAGATCTTCTCTTCTGCACTCACGAAGCTCTTTTTATCGGTCACGAGGCAAGTCCCCTCTTCTCATAAGCAGGGAGGAGAAAAGAGGAATGTCAAGAAAAAAATAACGATATTGTAATAATTTTTATCATTACCTACAACATTGACGATAATAAAGAAGAAACTCGGGCGCTCCTCCGAAGAATGGCATACCAGCAGACTTACGCAGAGAGACGTTCAGCGTTTTTCTTCAATTGTTTTTTTAGCAAGTGCACACAGCAGCAGGCCGCTTCCGAGAAGCAGGTACGTTGAGGGTTCCGGCACAGCTACTGATTCCAGCACCCGCGCAGAGGTCGTATTGCTCTGGCGGTCACGAATGAACGGCGTATGCCATCCCACAAAATATGCCGTCAATACCGCTGTATTTTCTACACGTTCCCGCACCAACGCATCCTGATTGACGAGTACGTCAAATGAGATTTCTATCGCGTCACCGGATGCCAGCTCTCCTGCATATTCGAGCTGATCAGAGAAGTTCAGCTCGACTTTTTCATCATTAATTTCGAGACTGGAGGCGATGTACTCGACCAAGGGACTCAACGTATCGGAAATCACCAGAGAAATCGCTGATTGAAACGTATTCACGGCAGAAATGCTATACGAAATCGTATCACCTCTACAGACAAAAGGCTGTGACGGACTTCCTCCCCGATCTCTATGCAGCGTCTGTTCTTTTGAGAAACGAATTTCTCCAGAGTCTTCTTCAAACGTCGCGGTGATCTGTGTATCTCGATCCATCGTCACACGGCAGACGGTCTCCGTCCCACAATGTGCTTCCGACCATCCGGAAAAAATATACCCGGGTCGTGCTGTTGCAACAAGTTCGACAGAACTCTCTTCCTGATAGAGTGCAACAGCTTCCACGCAGCCCTCTCCACAATCGATTCCGGCCGGCTGGCTGACGATCGTTCCATAGCCGCTTTTATGAATGGTTAATTGATGAAAAGCGCTTTCTCCCTGAAAATATTGTGTTGTCGGATCGTCTCCAAATCGTATAATCGCATAACCGTTTTCACCGCTCGTATTTTTGAGAGCTAAAAGTACAGAGTAATTTCCCGCTTGACGCCCGTCAGGAACCGTATAATCATATTCCCACTTCCTGTCATGTTGTCCTACCTTGATATCATGCTCTTTGGGAGAGGGAAACTGATAGGGGTCTTCGAGGAGGTCCAGACTTAACGCGACCCGTTCAATGGCCTGACCATCTGGAACGGTGATGGTAAAATGAATTGTCTCTCCGGAATTGACCTGTGACGCAGAGGCTTCGGCTCGTAATCTTACAGGATAATTCCGGCATTGTCCTTCGAGCAGCGCTGTCCCGTTTACGAGATGATCCGAGAGTCTGTTCAGATACACTTCCAGATTATCATAGCCCTCTACTCCAGTATACCTGACAGAGAGCTGCTTCCCGGTATGATCTTGCGTCAGGGGGTCGAGTCCATTGCAAATCTCCCATTCATCCGGCATACCGTCATCATCAGAGTCCAGCGGCGGCAGCGGAGCCTCACTCCAGTCAAATTGCAGAGCGTCATTTCTGGGCGCGCGGCTCCAGTGCGTCGGATCGATTTCCTCCCGTTCCACCCAGCTCATCAGACGTCGATCCATCGGATCACGGGGGAAAGCTCCGACATTTTGAATCATATACTGCACGAGTTGCTCGGTCGGAGTATACTGAATCGTGGGATAGCTATGACGGCTGGAACGATGGATTCCCGGTACCGGATTCGTATTTGGATGAACGTAGGTTGCCCAGCCAAAAAGTTCAAAGTCGCTTGAATCAGGGTATATGTTCATCTTATTGCCGGCAACGTAGAACGCGTTGTCGGAATTATCGCCGTAAAAAGCCCACATCCCGAATTGATACGGCGATGAGTAGCGGCTATCACGAACGTAATAGTAATTATTCACCAAATTGACATTATATTTGTGATTCATCGGACTTTCATCAAGATATGACCCCTTAAAGACGATCGGAGTCCCGGCATCCCACATCACATTATTCGAGAGTTCCAACTCCATGCTGTTCCCGTCCCGGCAGTAGGAATCGTCTTTGTCGTCGCTGCAGTCAACCTGAGGCATACGGCCCTGTATGCGGTTAAACATATTGTGATGGAACGAGATTCTCGTATTCGGTTTTTGGTACGATCCATACTTCACCAGAACACCGCCTCGGTCGGCATGAGACCCCAGTGTCTCGGCAAACAGAGAGTTCTGAACGCTGAAATTTTTATTATACGAAATTTGCATGACCTCGTCACTCGCTCTGCCGAAAGAACAGTGATCCAGTATGACGTTTTGGGCATTATTGAGGCGGATTGCATCGTCAAGTGCATTCTCGCGCCCGGCAGGACGAGAGCGCAGATGGCGGATAATCATATTATCGACATCACAGCGTTCCGCGCCGTTGCACGAGGTAAAAAGTCCGGGAAGAATCACCCCTCCGGGAGATGTGTGGCCAGCAAGAGTAAAATCGCCATGCTCTATATGAGTGGTATGAATCCAGGAAGAACCGGGCGAGATAAGCCCGCTTATTTTAAAGAGAATATATCGGGGCTTCAGCATGTCAGGATTTTCATGAAGATACCCAAGCGCTTCATTGAGCGAGCCAGGACCTTCAGGATTCAAATTCGTGACATACACGACATCACCGCCTCTTCCTCCGCTGGCATTGGCCCCAAACCCCTCTGCTCCGGGAAAAGCCCGAAGCTCTGCGGCTGATTGCACAGGAAGCAGGGCACAAAACCCTACTACAAGAATCGTTACAACGTAGAAAACTGTTAAAGGGTATTGTAAAAAGTTCATTCGATTATTCATCATTGTGAAAATTTCAGAATCCGGACAGTACGCTGCATTACAGTGAAAACCTCCGGAGAGAAACTGCAGAATTCATTCCAGTCATACATGCTTCCATGGTCACATGGCCTTCAACTTCTTTAACAGCAAGTGCTATGCCATGCCAGCACTTCACTGGAAACCGCCTTCAAGATGACAGATACAGGACTGGAAACGTCTGGCAGGAAAGCTAAGTCGCGCGACACAGAACCCAAGACATGAACGTCTCTTTCAAAACGTTTTATCGGAATCCTGTGAACAGCGCATGAGGGATTTTTCCCAGTTACGTTCTAGTGGGGAAATTTTTCCTGGTAGGGAGATGCAAACAGTACGCTCAATATACTGCTTATGAACAAAATATGAAATGCTATGATAGTCTCCTCTCATGAGCACGGCGCAGCAAAGTGTCGTATGCCCATGCAAGACCAGCGCTCTTATGGAGTATTTGACACATACTCGCGCAGACCAGCAGTCGAATCACGTAGAAAAAAGAACTTATGACGCCCCAAGCACTCACACGTGTTCTATTCAAATGACCGAGAGCTGATTCAACAGGCTGAATAACTCGTCACCGTACAAATGGGACGCTGCCTCAGGCAAGACCGAGAGTTTCCTGATACACTTTGATAATTGATGCTGTATGCGCCTCAAGGCTGAACAGACGTTCCACTCGCGCCCGTCCCTCTGTTCCCATATTTTTGCGGAGCGTTGGATCGCCGAGCAACTGTAACACAGCTTCTGCCAACTCCCCTGGAGCGTGGGGCTCCACCAGAAAGCCGGTCTTACGATTCTCCACGACTTCGGGAATCCCCCCGACTCGTGTCGCCACAATCGGCTTAGCACAGGCCATACCTTCAATCAAACAACGGCCGAACGGCTCAATATGGGACGCACAGACCACAACATCCAGCTGCTTTACCAATTCAGCGACATTGTCCACTTGGCCGTGAAAGTGAACCCGATCCGACAGACCGAGCCCTTGCGCATACTGTCGTAAAATGCTCAGGCGTCCCTGCTGCTGGATATCAGCACCGATAATATCGTACTGGGCATGATGGCCCTGCTCCGTGAGATTCGCAGCCATATCAAGGAAATCCTCATGCCCCTTAATCGGCTGAAGATTAGCGATAATCCCAATACGGGGCGTCACGTTGTCAGAAGAGCTCGGACTAAACGTATGAATATCAACACCATTATACACAATCCACTGACGAGCTGACGGACAGGCTTGTTCCAGAAATCCTCCCACCTCTCGCTGAATCGCTTCACTGATAAATATAAAGCCAAAGGGTTTCGGCAAGCGCTGAAAAAACCAGGCATAACTCTCTTCCGAGGATGGAAAGCGAATATGGCAGATGAGCGGAATCCCGGTGCTATGGGCTGCCATGACGATCGAACGTCCTCCCTGCAGGCCGTTGGCATGGATAAGAGCAATCTGATCAGAGCGAAGAAATTGCTTCCAGCGCTGCCAGGCGTGATAGCTTCGCAGAGGACTTCTCCAGCTTGGCTGATACGGAGCTATCACTTTGACATCAACGTGAAGTGATTGAATCAACTTGACCATCGGCCCTTCTTCAGGGCAGACAAAATGCGGATGAAAACGGCTCCCTTCCAAGCCTCGCAACAAGGTTTCCATACTGCGATTTCCGCCGCCGATTTTGGATGAATTCTCAAGATAGCCGACATGAACAGGAGCGTGTGATGTCATGAGCGTCGCAGTGTCGAATACAGTGCAGCCAATCCCGGATGAATTTTGTGCAATTCTTCGCGAAGGCTGCCTCTTTCTTCACAATTGAGATAGGGGCTAATAAGTAAGATCAGAGGAAATGCCGCTGCAAACACCAGCTCTTTAAGGCATTCCAGCACAGCATCAGGAAAAAAATACAGATTATTCAACAGCGCCAGAGCGCTTCCCAAGACAAATAAGACGGTCAACCTCCGGAATTCAAAAGGAATGGGATAAATTTTTTGAAACAGTGCATAACCGGAAAAGCTGAACACGGCGTAGGTGGCCACTGTGGTCCAGGCAGCAGCAATATAGCCGTATCGTGGAATTAAGAGCCAGTTTAAGGCGATGTTGACGGCGGCTGAGAGGGTATACGCGATTGGGAGATACCAGGTTTTATTTTTAATGAATGCGCCGATGATAAAAAATTGATGAAAAGAGTACAGGCACATGCCGAGACCGACAATCTGCACAATCTTCCACGCCTCAAAATAGTCCGGAGCAGCGATAATTTTGATCATGGTGGGCGCCATGACGATCATACTATACTGGCAAACAACATACAAGGTCATAAAATAGGTGGTGATTTTGGCAAACGTTCTTTGGTAATGTTCCTGTTTTGCGATTTCATACATCGCCGCCGCATTCCAAATTCGCCCAAACGACCCAAGAATGAGGAAATTCAGCATAAAAGGAAAACGATAACCAAGGCCGTAAATGCCCACATCAGATAACGAGCCGAGCTCACGCAGTAAATAGCGATCGACCCGATGCATCAGGGATGAACTGAGTGCATTGGGTATAAACGGCAGGCCGAACTTCATCATACTCCGGAGCATTGATAGCCGGAGGGGAAAACTATTATGGCGTCCAACATAGATGATGAGCCATAGGCCGACCACACCGGTTGAGAGAAGTTCCCCGTACAACATGCCTTTTGCGCCAAGATGCATGACCACGATAAAAAGCAGATTCGCTCCGATATTCAATACTAATTTAAGCAGCGAAGCGACCAGAAAGAGCTTGGACTTTTTTTGAATGTTCAGGTAATTATTTCCGGTCGTTAACATCGCCTGGAAAAACAATAACACGATCCCCAGGTTGATAAAAACCGCAAGAGAAGCCTCTCCCAGCAGCAGGCGGGACGCAGTCCTGTTGAAGAAGAACAGACCCAGCGACCACAGTAAAGAAGAAATACAGATAAACCAGAATGACGTCCCCACCACTGCTTTCTGCTCATCCAATGACTCGCTGCTTTTATAAAATTTGGCTGTTGCCGGCACGAACCCGGCCAGAAGAATGACAATGAGCAAACTTCTGATACTATCGATAATTTCGATGATGCCATAGTCTTCCGGAGACAGATACCGGGTATAAACCGGCAGTAATACAATGCTGGCCAGCGAACTGGCCAGTCCGCCAACCATATACAACAGTGAATGAAATCCGAGTTCTTTAACGGTCTTTCGGAGCATACGCGTATTATCCTGAAGTACTCATCAAAGCCTTATATTTTTCAAAGACTTTTTGATGAGTCATTGTTAACGCAAATGACTTGCCGTGTTCTCCCATCTTGTTTGCCAGGTTGTTATCTGAAAGTATCTTCAAGATTCCATCTGCGATTGAATCGGCATTATCCCCATCTACGAGCAGACCGGTGTTTTCATGCTGTACAGCATCGGGGACGCCGCCTGAATTTCCTCCTATCACGGGCTTTTCAAGAAAACCAGCTTCCAGAAATACGATCCCGAATCCCTCCACATCTCCAGCAGGGCCAACCCTGTTTGGCATCATAAAAAGATCGCAGGCCGCATAATACTCGGCTAAGGCGTCATGCGCCACTTCTCCGCACCAAATAATATGATCGCTCACGTTAAGTTGATCAGCGAGTTCTTTCAGCACACGCATCCGCGTTTTGGCCTTGTCTGTTAACGAGCTTACAATAACATATTTCAGGCCGGGAAACTGTGATACGACTTTGGGCAAGGCCCGGATGACATTGTCGTGCCCTTTCCGTTCCTGCTCCAGACGACCGACGGTCAGCAGGATAGGCTCTCCCTGAAAACGCGTTCTCAATGCAGCGACGTTTTCAGAGTTCACGTGTTGCAGAAAATCCGTATTAAAACCAGGATACACAACCGCTGTCCGAAGATCTTTTCCGGCAAGGTCTTGTATCAATTTTTCAGTGGATCGAGAGTTTGCCAGATTCAGTCTGGCGGCCCGGACCACACGCTGAATGAGAAAGCGCTCTATTTTGTAGTTCTGAAACACGGTCACTTCATCGCCGTGGACGTTACTGACAAAGGGTTTCCGGCATAATTTTGCAAGAATATATGCAGCCACTCCCTCTGGAAAAGGTCTGGCACACTCGATCACCTCAATATTCTGACGACGTATGACCGCAAACCCGGTCTTTACAAGTCGCCACACAACCCCCAGCCACTCATAATATTTCGGCCCATCCCAGGGAAGGGGAACTCTGAGAATGCTATAATCCACTGTGGCATCGAAGGCTTCGCTGTTCTCAACGGTGTTCGTGAGCACAACAAGCTTTTCCGGGGGATAAAGACCAAAACGATTGGCAAACATGGTACATGACCCTCCAATAACCGGAAGGTACAGTTCAGACAAAAACAGTGTTTTTTTCAGGCTCAAAAGTCACACTCCTTGCTTACATCTGATAGCAACATCGTCATAGTTTTTACTTTTTCATCCTGCGATCTTTCGGAAGAGTCCTCCCAGTGTGCCGAGAATCCTCGCCGGAAAGTACACGGCATAAAACTTCAGCGCGTCAAACAATGTTATCTGATCCCGGCCCTTTATATATAAACGTGCGGCATAAAGACATGCAGGCAGCACGGCCGCCAGCGCACTGATCAGAGCCACCCGGAAAGAGCCGCCAAGCGCCGAGAAGATCATCACCAGCAGAAACAGGGTCTGCCAGAATGGGACAAGCAGGCTGGGATATTCCCGTAAAGGGATTCTGCGTCCCTGCAATGATTGCACGTTCGACTGGGCCCGCCAGATTTCCTTGCGAAACATTTCTCCATACTCCTGATCTTCTCCCAAATGGATGTACCAGCTCTTCGAGCTGTAATATAACTCGCCATATTGATGGACAGCATCAGTAAAGTAATAATCTTCACACGTCACCAGGTGTTCTGGAAAACCGCCGACTTTGTCAAAGGTCGAGCGCGCGAGCAACAGATTGCGGCCTGGGAGAAATTGTACGGGACAGTCCAGTTCAGCGTTACTCAGAAGCACGCGAATTGTTTCCAGCCGCCCTCCGTCCGGGCTTTTCTTTTGTGCAGCACTGACTAACACCCGCTCAGGCTGACGCTGAATCTCACGCAACATAACCTCGATCCAGTCGGGAGCGAGTTGAATGTCAGCGTCCAGAAAGGCCAGAAAATCTCCCGAGGCATGCTCCACACCAGTGTTTCGCAATGTGGAAATGGTCTCATGCTCAGGGCGGAAGAGGATACGAAAAGCGCCCAGACGTTCTTGCGGGACATAGGGGCACGTCAGCTCCCGGTTCTGCGTTACCACAATGATTTCGATGTTACTCAGATCCCATTCCTGCGCCAGCACTGATTGAATGGTCAAGGTCAAGAGCTCTTCCCGGCCTTTGTGGGGGATAATACATGAAATGCGCATCAATGGTCCTCGTGTTAAGATTCAGAGACAGCCGAGCCTATCGCCTCGTCAAGACGGCTCAGGTTGTTCTCCCAGTTATAATGATCTTCTATACACTTCCTGGCTCTTTCGGCCACTGTTCTTCGCAATGCCGCGTCGCGTATCAGCGAAATGACTTGCCGCGCAAAGTCCTTAGCGTCGTCTTCGACAAAGACATCCCGACCAGGAGTTGCAGTCAAGCCTTCAAAGCCCAATGAGCTGATGACCACCGGAACGCCGGCAGCCATTGCCTCCAAAATTTTATTTTGCACTCCCCTGGCAATACGCATAGGCGCTACAAACACGGCAGCCTTATGAAGATACGGCAGAACACTTTCAACAAACCCCGTCACAGTAACACCAGGCAATTCTTCTGCCAGCTGCCGTACGGCTTCAGAGGGCTTACTCCCTACAATCGACAGAGAAACGTCAGGAATTTCTTTCCGAATGCGAGGGAGAATATCATGACAGAAATACTGCATTGCTTCTATATTGGCAAAGTAGTCCATCGCCCCTGTAAAGACTAAGTTATGTGAATCATATTCTCCGGATCCCGGATGAAAGACGCGAAAATCGACTCCATTCGGCAATGCCGTCAAAGCGTCCCAGGCGCTGACAAGTCGATGAAAATCCTTGACCTCCTGTTCCGACACAAGAAATCCATGCTGAAAACGCTTCGTGATTTGAGACTCATAGGCCCGAAGCTTACGACTTTCCCGTCGGTAAATCACAGTCCATGGAAATTGAGCATATTTCGCATATTGCGCCCATTTTTCAGAATCGACATCAACAAAATCAATGATGGCAGGGATCGGACAGTTCTGAGGCACATATTGCGCCATTGATGAACAGTACACAAAAATCAGATCATACTCCCCGCGTTGTATCGACGTTCGGACAAGGTCCGCCAAGCGGGGAGAATAGAAAAACGGCAGCGTCAAAGGATTTGATGTTGTAAGGGACAGTAACGCCCGCATCTTCGACTGCAGTGGAGACTGATAGACAACCTTTACAGACCGGCAGAACTTCTGTAGTTTATGCTCGTAGCGAATTTCCTGCTCATCATCAGTCAAGCAAAGCAGTGCAACCTGGTGACGCCGGGCCAGATAACGGATTTCATGAAATGAGCGAAGTTTATCTCCTTTGTTCGGAGGATACGGAACCCGCTGTGTAAGGAACAGGATATTCATGAATTCGTCTCCATCAATGACTCATAAACCGCTTCGACTGCTTTGAGGCGCTGAGTGAAAGAAAATTTTTCGCAGACACTTTGCCGGCCGTTCTTGCGTAATTTTTCAGCAAGTGCTTCATCGTTCAACACGTTGAGCGCTGCCTTTGAAATGCCGTCAACATCCCCAACCTGAAACAAGAGGCCGTCATGCCCATCCTGTATTATCTCTCCGACGCCGCCGACCTTGGTATAGATCACCGGCGCTTCCATGGCCATGGCTTCAAGGGCGGTATTCGGCGTTCCCTCGATACGGGCGGTGGAAAGGAATACATCCAGCCCGGCATAAATTTTTATCGTGTCGTGACGGAAGCCCAGAAAACGGATATTTTCTGACAGGCCAAGATCAGCAACTTCTTGCTCTAACTCGTCGCGATCAGGGCCATCACCGACGATCAGGAAATAACAGTCCGGACGTTCGGCAATGACTCGCTGTGCGACTTTAAGGGTTGTCGGCAAATCTTTTTCATAGCGTAAACGCCCGACCACACCGACCACTTTTGCAGAAACAGGCAGCGACAGTTCATCCCGAATCGTTTCGGGAACGTTTGTGCGCTGCCAGGCATCCGTGTCAATGGCGTTATGAATAACCGTAATCTTCTCTGCCGGAAGGCCCCGGGCCACCATAAACTCTTTCAACGCACATGATACGGCGATAATTTTGTCGTAGTGCTTTAACAGCTTCAAATTCAGCCAGGTATAGAATTTCATTTTCAGGCTGTCGTGATCCTGCCAGAGGTGGGCCGTAAACAGGCGTTTCACTCGCGGGTTCAGCAAGGTCGCCAGATAACCGACAACACAGGTTTTATGATCTCTGGTATGAATGATGTCAATCTGATGCTGCTTGATCAAGCGCCGGACACGTAAAATATTGTCAAGATCGAGTTTTTTGTATTCCGGAACTTCGTGAATTGTCAAGCCCTTAGCTCTGGCCCAATTGCCAATTTGGAAATCTGTGTCGTACGCGCCATGCATATACATCAACACGTGAGTGAATTTTGCGGGGTTGGCTTTTTCTGCAATCAACAACACTGTTTTATCCGGACCGCCACCAGTGGTATACGTGCTGCGACATTGCATAATATTGATCGGCATAACTAAGATTCCTCCTCTGTGTCTGGGGTGTTTGTCCCGATAATTTCAGCAGGAACACCGCCGACAATCATATTGTCGGGGACTGGTTTCACCACAACAGCATTTGCCCCGATCGTCACATGATTACCAATCGTGATGTCTCCAAGCACTTTGGCTCCGGCCCCTGCCAGAACATGACTGCCGACAGTGGGCGGCTCGCCACGCCCTCCTTTATCACCGAACGTCACACCATGATAAACCGTACAATGCTCCCCCATTGTGACATGGGAGTGAAAGATAATTCCTCCAAAATGATGAATACGCAGGCCTTTGCCGATATCAGCTTCCGCTGGGATGGAAATGCCAGTCACGATTTCCGTCAAGCGCTCGATGATAAAGCGGAACGGTTGTGTTGGAATACCTCGCACATAACACCATCGAAAGATACGATAGACGACAATCGCCTGAAAACCTTGCGAAACTAATCCTCGCAGCAGGATGCGCCACGGGCGTCCTCCGCCGGTCTCTTCTGAAAACCTCGCCAAATCGGCTTTAACATATTCAAACATCGTTGTTCAGTCATTTTTCGGCTGAAGGCGCGGTAAACGCTTTCAACCAAAACTCTAAAATCATCAAAGAATTTAACAGATAATCATGATTCACCTTCCCCGTAGTATGCTCGGAAAAAATCTGGTGAACATAAGCTTTGTCGACAAAATCAAGATAGCGCGATTGCGGGCTGAACAAGGTGTCATGAACCAGATCTTTCAGCTCGTGACGAAACCAGACACTCGTGGGATGGCTGAACCCGCGTTCTTTTTTATGAAAGAGGATTTCGTCGGGAAGCAAGCCCTGAATGGCTTTCTTATAGATGAGGCGGGCACCATCATCTTCTGCGCTCGGCTGCCGGATTTTAAAATGCTGCGGGGTCTTGAGCGCTTGCTCTGCCAGACGGAAATCCAGAAACGGCATACGATTGACAATATGATTTGCAGAGGCCATACGCTCATTTTTAAACACCAGATCATCCGGCAGAAAGGTTTTAATCAGCCCATAATGGTAAATATTAAGCGGATCGCGCAATGCGGTTTCTGCGATGTAGGCTTTCCCAACGCTCAAAGGATCGAGAGTGCTGAGCAAAGAATGGTTTTTCATGACTGGTGTACGATGATCGTAAAACGAAGGAATCCAGGTCAAGTGGCGCTCATCATCCGCCAAGCCGATCCGATACAGCAATCGCAGCACTTTATGAGGCAGCGTATTCCCGAGCGGAATGGATGGAAAGAGCCGGTGTAAGACTCCCTGCCGGAAGCAGGAGGGAATCCTGAGAAAGCGTTGAAATTCCCGCTCGCCGTGCGAAGTTGTCGAGCAAAAAATCTGATCGGCGCCGATGCCGTCAAAACCAACGCTGCAACCCGTTTCTTTCACAAGTTCAAAGGCTTTATACATGCCGACATACGCATGATCATTCACTGGACTGTCAAGAAACGCAGCAGCCTGCTGAAAAATTTTCGCAAACTCATCTATCCGCAGAATCGCATTTACTTTCTCGATCGGATAGCGCTGATACATAATCTGCTGAAGCGGCGCATCGCTGAAATACTGCTCATCAAACGCAATGGAGCAACCCGGAAACGATTGAGTCTTCTTGTGCGTGACAAGCGTGGCTGCAATCAAACTGCTGTCGATTCCACCGCTTAACAAACTTCCGAACGTCCCGCCATAGTCTGCCCGAAGTCTGATCGAATCAAGAATCAACTCGCGTAGCTCTTCAGTAAAATCATCTTCTGTTCGTGAATACTCTTCCTGAATGTCTTTCAACCCCCAATAGTCATGCTCCGCGATTCTTCCCTGGTGATAGACTGCCACCGTTCCCGGACGCAGACAGTACACATCCTCAAACATTGTATACGGCGGGCTGATGGCAGTGGATGAGAGATAGCGATAAATCCCTGTTTCTGAAAGCGCAGGCGAAAACAGTCCGCTCTGCAGAAGCGCCTGCAAGCCCGATGCAAAGAGGAGACTATTTTGCTGAATCGTGTAAAACAGGCTGCGGCCTCCAAGATGGTCTCGAGCCATATACACACTATTTGCATCTCTATCCCACAACACGATCACAAAAATGCCGTTCAAATATTTCGGGAAATCTTTCCCAAATTTCTCATACAACGGGATGATCGTAGAAAAGACCGACTCCTTGTCAGGAGATACGAGCGCATCACCAAGCAGCGACCCAAGTTCACGCTCATTGTAAATTTCTCCTTCAATCACTGCAACAATGGATTCGGAAGCATTTTTAACAAGTGCCCGGGATACATACTGCTCTGAGCCGCGCACACCGAGTCCCAGGCAAGGGGAATGCCGGCGATGCACAGCCTCTGTGTCGCCGCCCCGGCCTGCAATTGCGTCAAACATCTTTCGGATCACATCATCAAGTGGTCTCTCTTCGCTGGATACTACCCCAAAAATAGAAAACATGCTGCCCCCCCTTTAGCTATGCTTCACATATCGTTACACCACAAAATGATTACGAGGATCGCTTTCCATCAACGGCTTTATAATATACGTCCGTATACGTCTTCACCATATTTTCCAATGAAAACAGCTCATGGACCCGTTTTCTGCCAGCTTTCCCCATACGGTGCCGCAGTTCTTCATCGAAGAGCAGTTTCAGGATCATCGCCGCCATTTCATCTTCATTATCACTTTCTACAAGAAAAGCAGTTTCCTGATCGATCACAACTTCGGAATTACCGCCGACCCGCGTGGCGACGATCGGGAGGCTTGACGCCATCGCTTCTAATAATGAAACTGATGTGCCTTCACTGAACGATGGAAGAACAAAAATATCAAAGACCTGCAGGAGTTCGGGAATATCATCTCTTGCTCCTAAAAACACAGCCTTTTCTCCAAGCTCAAGCGACAGTGCCAAACGCTTCAATTTGTCTTCGTCCGGGCCGTCTCCAACAATCAGCAATGAGGCCTGCGGAGCGTGTTCAAGCACATTTTTAAACGCCCGTAAAAGCAAAGGATGGTTCTTGACATGGTGCAGGCGGGCAACGATTCCGATAAGAGGCCCATCGTGCGAAATCCCGATCGAGCGCTTCTTCACGGCAGGATCGATATCCAGCGAAAAGCGTTGCAAATCAATCCCGTTATAGATCACCTTAATTCGGTGCGTTGGAAAATTTTCATATATCGCTAAATTCTCTTTCAGACTTTGAGAAATTGCGATAATTTCATGGGTAAAAAGACTGAGAAAAGGATTCACCAGCCGTCGTTTCCATTTTTTACGATAAGGAAACGCAATACCGTGTTCCGTAAAAACCAGTTTCGGACGATACACAGCCCCGCGAAGTTTGCAATAAAGGCTCGCAAGAAGTCCGTAAAAATATGGAGTATACTGCTGCGCGTGTATTACGTCAATTCGCTCATCCTGGATAATATGATAGAGCTTTGGGATCAGAGTCCAGTCTACACCTGGCACTCTATGCAGTTGATAGACCTGCCGGCCATCGTTCTTCAGAACTTCACCAAAATGCCCGAACTCATCAAGACAGCAGACAACGGGACGAACCTTGTGCTTGTCGACGTGTCGGACGATATCATAGACAAGCTTTTCGGTTCCGCCGAACACAAGGCTTAAAGCGATTTGTAGTACATTAATCGGTTTTTTCATACATTTCCTGTGGAGAGAAATAGCTCGATCTTTCAATACCAAGGTGTTTCTTCACAACGCAGCGCTCATGCCGATATATCTTTCATGCGCATTATTGACACACAAACGACCAGAGAGTAAAATATGTCTCACAAGAACGATTCCTCCTGGAGAGACATGTCCGCTTCAGTATGAAAAGGATTCCGGCAAATGTTTACACGCTTGTCCAAACATGATCTCCTCTTCGCCATCTTCCTCCCCCATTGCTTCCCGCCGGAGTTTCGCCTTACCCAAATTTGCGACAATCCCTCCCATAGCTAAATGCCAGTAAAAAAAATCTACCAATTCAAGGTTGAGAAAGGTCATACAGATGATCCACCCAACAAGTCCGGCCTCAAGAGCCATGGCAAAAGAATGTATGTTTATTCCATCAACGATCCGAGGGTATCGACGAGGGATAAAGTGAAGCTGCAGCCAGACAAACGCGATCAAGATGCACCAGAGAGGAAAGACAAGCAGCCCTCCGCTGACCAAAACGTTAATTTGCGTGTTATGAATGGCTTTTCCTCCCTTACCTTCATGATAAATCAATGCAAATTCTTCCGGATCCAGGACCTCCGAAATAACATCAAAATGCCGGGCATAGATATGGGGATACACTCGCATCCCAACCCCTGTCACCCAGTACTGCGGTTGAGTTCTGTAGACCTGAAGCGCCCCTTTCCACATCGCAATTCTTCCCGCTGATGAGCCTTCGCGTTCGACCTCTCCGCTTTCCACATCCTCTTTTCCGAAGATCGTTGACAAGCGTTTGGTATACTCATCAAAAAAGCCCTCCGGAGCTAAGTTGATGAGTACGCCGATCAGGACTCCTCCGACAAGCACAAGAGTACCCAACATTTTAATTTTCTGGGTGAACGGCGACCGGATAAAAATGTAGCCCATGACACCGATTAAACCGAGAAACGCCCCTCGGGAACCACCGAACAGAATAAAGATCGTAAACACCAGAAAAGACGGTATTGCCACAAAGACTCTGATCCACTTTTTCCGGCTGAACAGAAAATAATAAGTCATCGGGAAGAGCATGACATATACAGAAGAAATATCGTTAATATCGGACAACTGCTCGCCGCCCAGCCCTTCCATACGGGTGTTTCCTCCAAATTTTTGTTGAATGCCCCAGATCGCTAACAACGTAAACAACACAAGGCTCATCGCGTAATATAATTCGAACTTTTTCGCGCTGTTGATCGACTTGGCCATCACAAAAGTGTACAGCGTCATCTTCCAAAAACTTATCGTCCACATCCAGCTCAAATTTTTATTTAAAGAAAAAGCTGAGACAATGCTCATACCGATAGCAAGCAGCCAGAATATCTTTTGTTGAGAAGACACAGGGGTGAATGCAGGAGTGAGCTTCTCGGAATTTTTATTAATCAGCCATGAGATA
The DNA here is from genome assembly GCA_002748425.1 of candidate division KSB3 bacterium. GTDB lineage: Bacteria > Moduliflexota > Moduliflexia > Moduliflexales > Moduliflexaceae. The sequence continues at coordinate 130,863 of PDSJ01000013.1, forward strand.
AAACACACGAGCTGTGTCATGAGATAGATCCGACCGGCAGCACTCTTATCTCCCCACATCAATTGCTCGGGACGAATAATGTTCGCCAACGTATAAGAAAGGACACCATAGTAGGGATCATGAAATGCAATAATCAACGGGGTCCAAAATATAAAAATGACTATCAGGCGTCTCATGGCTGTAACGGGGACACAAGAAAAATACGGTTGAGTGACAGCTTTAATCCTTCACGATTTCTGCACACATACTCTAAGACGAAATCATGAAGGAGCGATGGCTGAGTGTCAAGTAAATTTGGGGAAATTTGTGTTTGTGCCACGCTGCAGGGACACACAGAACGTCTGCCTCCCTCGAATCCTGGAGCGTAGAAGTCTAGACAAAAATCCGAGAGGAAGAAAAGGCTGTCACTTCAGGAATATCAATTCGCTCCACACGTTCCCACGCATTGTTATGCAATTCTGGCGGCAGCTTGTGTCCGGCGAGATAGCCCCAACACTCAGGATGGGCGAGAGTGGCTTTCACAAACTGCGTATGCAAGGCATGCCCGCCTTTGAACACCTTAATATGTCCCAGCACCGGATGACCCAGAAATGCGAGGTCACCGAGAAGATCCAAAATTTTATGGCGTACCGGTTCATCATGGTAGCGCAGAGAGTCATTCATGATGCGATCTTGCGCAAAGACCACAGCATTATCCAACGACCCGCCTTTCGATAAGCCCATCTTCAATAAGGTTTCAACCTCTTCGTACAGACAAAATGTCCTGGCATGGGAGATTTCGTTGATATACCCCCGAGGAGAGAGCTCGAACGTTTTGGACTGCGTCCCGATCAGAGGATTTGGAAAATCAATGATATATGTCACCTTGAAGCCGTCATAAGGCTCGACTGAAAGAATCCCGTCTTTATGTCTCACCTCAAGTGCTTGATGGAACTGTATCACGCTATTGGCGGCCTTTCGTCTGATAATACCGGCATCGAGAAACATGTTTACAAAGCAGGCGGCACTGCCGTCCATCACAGGGGCTTCATTGCTGTCGATTTCGATCGTGAGATTGGTAATTCCCAGGGCATATGCTGCCGAGAGGACATGTTCGACCGTTTTGATCGAGCACGTACCGTCACTTATTGTCGTCGCATAACTTAAATCGCTGATATTGTGAGGCTCAACCCGCAAGACAGGATGTCCTTCAAGGTCGATTCGCTTAAATATAATGCCCGTTCCAACGGTCGCCGGTTTAAAGGTCATCCTGACAGGATGACCGGTATGCAGACCGATTCCGGAACAAGAAATCTGTTTTTTAAGATGTTTCTGCATGTACATAACTTAAAAAATCCTTTATTGTCTATACGAAAAATCGCGCACTATGCGCGGCGTGTCTCCTGTAAAATAGCATCTCAACGCGTGCACTCGAGAGAACAAGCAAAAATGATACCAGACCATCGAGGAACCTTGCTCTCTGTTACTGACAAACGCATTTGTGGGAAAATGGAATTTCCTGCAGAGCAACAGGACTGTATACTTTATCATACAGTCCTGTTAAAAAATATATACACTTTGCAGGTGACGCTTATTTTTATTGACAAATACACAAGGCATCCTTCAAGTATGAAAGGGATGGTATAAGCACTGTTACTTGTTCCGACTCATGGAGCAGTCCAAAAAGGAGCACATGTATTATGCAACAGACTCACAAGATCACTAAAGGCGTCATCGCGGTCGCTGGTTCGGGAACCCGCTTCCTGCCGGCGACAAAATCACTGCCCAAAGAAATGCTGCCGATCGTAGACAGGCCAATCGTACACTATGTGGTGGAAGAAATGGTACAAGCCGGTATCACGGATATTGTCTTCGTCACAAGAGCGGATAAAAAAGTCCTGGACGACTATTTCGATCGCAATTTTACTCTGGAATACGAGCTGAAGCAAGCCGGGAAAACGAAATATCTCAAAGAGGTCGAACGCATTTCGCAAATGGCCAATTTCATCTCTATCCGGCAAAAAGGCCCATACGGAAACGGCACACCTGTTCTGAACGCTCAAAGCTTTGTGGGAGACGAGCCTTTTGTCTTTGCATTTGGAGACGATCTCGTCAAATCTGCGGTCTCTTTCACGAAACAACTTCTTGACAATTACGAGCACAATCAGTCCCTTGTCGTAGGTTGCCAGGAAGTCGAACCGGAAGAGGTGAGTTCTTACGGAATCATCAAACTCAGAGAAAACAGTGCGCTCATGGAGGTAGAAGGAATTGTTGAAAAGCCGAAACCGGAAGACGCGCCGTCGCGCCTGTCGAGCATCGGGCGTTTCATCCTGTTCCCTGAAATCTGCGAAATCCTCAAGGAATGCCCCCTGGGTAAAGGCGGCGAACTCTGGCTGACTGATGCAATTCAGGAATATATCAGACGTGGACACCGTGTCACGGCTCAAGCTGTCAACGGTGGACGCTGGTATACGACGGGCGATCCCCTGCACTTCCTGGAAGTCACGCTCGAATACGCCCTCGACCGCGAAGAATATGGACCGGCTTTACGGAAGCTGCTGCAACGTTACGTTCAACGAGAAAAAAGAAATCAGCGGCACTAATAAGGATATATAGTATGGGTCGAATTGAAACTCTTCATACGCTTACAGATTGGGAAAAGGCCACGCATAAGATTCCCGAACAGGGACTCCTGGTTTTTAAATTCAGCCCGCGATGTCCGATCAGTCTGAGGGTGGAACGCGATGTTGATGCCTGGTACGAGCAGAGCCTTCAGGCACTGCATTGTCGCTGCGTCAAGGTCGATGTGGTCAATGCGCGGGCTTTGAGCCGGCATATTGCCCAGGAACTCTCCGTACCCCACGAGTCTCCGCAGGCGATTTTGCTCAGTTCGACACTGAACGTTCACTGGCATGATAGCCACCTCTCGATCAAAGGAAGCGTTCTGGATGCGCAACTTGCGAGCCTGAGCGTGTAAGCCATGTCGTCTCGAAAACAGGTGACAAAAGCGGCTGGTGTAGTCGGTTTGGCCACGATGGCGACGCGGATTCTCGGCTTTGTACGCGATATGGTGATTGCCCTGCTTTTCGGAGCCAGCCTGGAAGCCGATGCCTTTTTCGTCGCGTTCCGGATTCCTAATATCCTGCGTCGCCTTGTCGGGGAAGGCGCTCTCACCGCAGCCTTTATTCCGGTTTTTATCGAAGAACGCCATCAGAGCGAAGAACGTGCCTGGGCGTTGACAAATACGGCGATCACGTTCCTTACCGTCATATTGCTGGCAATCGTGGTGTTGGGAATCATCGTAACGCCTTTGATCGTCAAAATAATTGCGCCTGGCTTTGAAGAGTCACCTGAAAAATTTTCGCTCACAATCCGGCTGACCCGCATTACCTTTCCCTACATCTTTTTTATCAGCCTGGCAGCGCTGGCCATGGGAGTCTTAAACTCGCAGCAGCATTTCCTGTCATCAGCCTTAGCGCCGGCAATGCTCAATCTCACGTTAATCACCGGTGCCCTCTTTCTCTGTCCGCAGCTGGAGACACCAGTGATCGGCTTGGCAATTGGGGTAATTGCAGGGGGCTTCCTCCAGTTGCTCTGCCAAATCCCGGCGCTCGTACGTCGCGGATTCCGCTATCGGATCAGTTTCGACTCTAGCAATCCGGCTGTGCGCAAGATCGGCCTCTTGTTGCTGCCAACCCTCTTCGGGCTTGCGGTACACCAAATCTCGATTTTTGTTAACACGAGGCTGGCATCCTTGTTGCCGGAAGGCAGCGTGTCATATCTATATTACGCGTATCGGCTGGTAGAATTTCCATTGGGGATTTTCGTTATGGCAGTCGCCACGGCAGTTCTTCCGACAATGTCAGTTCAATCCGCCAAAGGTGACTACGCGCAAGTGCTCGATACGCTGAATTTTGCGCTGCGTCTGGTGCTGTGTATCAGCATTCCTTCCATGGCCGGACTGATTGTTCTGCGTGTCCCAATTATCACATGGCTTTTCGAACGCGGAGAATTCACTTCGGAGGCAACCCACGCGACAGCCCAAGCTTTGTTCTGCTATGCGCTCGCACTTTTCCCGATTGCAAGCGGTCGGATTATTGTCCCAGTCTTCTATGCGCTCAAAGATACCTCAACGCCGGTAAAGTGCGCAACAGCTTCCGTAGGCGTAAATATTCTCTGCAGCCTGCTGCTCATGGGACCGATGAAGCACAACGGACTGGCACTTGCTACAAGCGTTTCATCCTTTTTTTACACGGTTCTGCTGGTACGACTCCTGCGAAACCGTCTGGGCAGCCTGGGGTGGCGGAGCCTTGCCGTGTCCGGCGCAAAGGCTCTTCTCGCCTCTCTGATAATGGGTGCATGCTGTTATCCACTGGCAAACCGTGCCTCTCAGTATCCATTGATGCTTTTAGCCGCTATTTTCCTGGGTATGATGGTGTTCCTGATCTGCGTCTGGGTGCTGAAGCTCGAAGAGTTACACTTTCTGTACACTATGCTGCGTCAGCGCCTGAAGACACGCTGAGACTGATGATTTGCGATGAACGGTCATCATCATTTCACAATCTTGAGAATCTCCTTAAACTCATCTCCTTCAGCGACTTTCACCATCTCAAACAGCGCCATTTCAACACTGGTCACGACAACGCCGGAGTCCTTCATACGTTCCAGACCTGCCTGCATATTCTCGGCAGTTCTCGACGAGACACAATCCTTCACCACCTGAACCTCGTAGCCCAGGCTGCATAAATCTGCAGCCGTCTGAAACACACAAACGTGCGCTTCAATCCCGGCAAGCAGAACTTGCCCGCATTGAACTTGTTTGAGCTGCTTGACGAACTGATGCTGACCGCAACAACTGAAGCAGCGTTTTTCTATTGCTTCCACCCCGGATAACAGCTCACAAAGTTCAGGAAGGGTCTGCCCGAGTCCTCGAGGATTTTGCTCGGTCCAGAGGAGCGGGCTGTTGAGAACTCTTATCCCCCTGACAAGCTTTTGCAGGTTGATCAGAAGCGCCTCTTTCCCATGCATCGCCTGAAACAATCGCTCCTGAATATCAATGAGAACAAGCACTGTATTCTTACGCTCTAACACGGTATCAAACTCCTTCTTTACCTTCCATGGGCGAGACGCTCGATCAGAAACGCGGGTAAATTCGCCTCTGCCATTTTTTGCTGAGTTTTTTTGACGTCATAGGGCAAACGTTTGACTTCGATCTGCTGTCGTTCGGTATCGTATGTAGCATAAGCTGCTTGCGGATAGCCGTCACGTGGCTGCCCGACGCTTCCATCATTGACAATATACTTACAATTTTCTTTCACGGTCAGTGAAAGTTCGGGCCTCCGATCATACGAGACATGTCCTCGTTCATCTTGCTCAAAAAATACCGGCTGGTGGGAGTGACCGATAAAACACACATGTTCTTCAAAATGCTGCAGATAGTAGCGTCCTTCAAGAGGATTAAAAATGTAATCCCAATGCCAGGGATTTAAAGGCGTGGAATGAACGCATAACACATCCCCGAACGTTTCCTGAAACGGATAAGCTGACAGGCACGCCAGATTTTCATCACTCATGACCTGCCTGGTCCAAAGCACGGCAGTCTTTGCATACTGATTAAAGTAGGTAATATCCGTCAAGCCCAGAACAGCGTGATCATGGTTTCCCATCACAACGACGTCAGCGTATCGATCGACCAGTTCGACACACTCATTCGGGTTCGGACCATAGCCCACAACATCTCCAAGACATATCACCTTATCCGGCGCAAAATGTTCGATCTGCGCCAGAACAACGTTCAACGCTTCAACATTTCCATGAATATCGGAAAAGAAAAAATATTTCACAGTTCAGCCTATGATAGAAAAAATGTTCGCGGAAGTTCAAGCTTGCGTTCTCATTATACATCACTTCGACCTCAGAGGGAAAGTCAATTTATTTTTTTAGGTTTTTTCTATTTCTTAACCAAAACCTTACACCCCAAATATACATAAAACGCGCAGAAAACAACGACAGATCGAGGCGTTGGAACTGCACAACTTATGAAGCAACAAGACTCCCGCTGCCCAGAATATCAATTATGCACGTGCAGCGATTCGCGCAATTTCACGATTGCCGCTTCTTTGATCTGCCGGACGCGCTCGCGGGTAATCCCAAAAACCTGACCAATTTCTTTTAAGGTTTTTGGCTCTTCGTTTTTTAAGCCGTAATACATTTCAATAATCGTCCGTTCGCGTCCGCTCAGCTCCGAGAGTGAGCGGAATATGATGTCTTGATCTACTTTTTGCAAGACCACGCAGTCCGGGCGTTTGGTTTCATCTTCAGAGATAAAATCGATGAAGGTACTGCTCGTATCATCAGCAGCCAGAGGCGCATCGAGTGACAGGTAAGGATAATGGGCATTGAGTTTCCGTTTAATCCCCTCAATTTTTTTCTCGATATGCCGAATCGTCTCTGTGTCAGTGTCATACAAGCGAAGCTGACTTGACAGCTGACTTAAGCAGCGATTCTGTTTTAACAGCGAGAGTACACGTTTAATGGGAATTCTGACAATTTTCGATTTGTCGGCCAGCGCCTGAAAAATTTGTCGCTTGATCAACCAACTTGCATAGGAGGAAAATTTTACGCCTCGATTCTCGTCAAACTGCCCGATCGCATTCATCAACCCGATGTTACCCTCATTAATGAGATCTGAAAGCGGCAGACCGAGATGTTGATACTTTTTCGCAATGCTCACGACAAAGCGAAGATTTGAGGTGACGAGCTTTTCTGCTGCGGCATCAGAGCCTTGACGACACTCTTTTATTAAAGACACTTCATCATCATGTGATAAAAGCGGGTAATTTCTAATATCTCGTAAATACGGAGCTAACGTCGTACTGTTCATATGACCTCCCACCATACTGTCTATAGAGGATCTTAATTAGAAAATAAGACCTTTTTAGTCCACAATTTTCCAATAACATATATCAAAATAGTCTCGCTGTCAAGGCTTGGAGAAAAAGATTACAAAAAACATGAAAAAATTTCATGCCGACGACGGCATGCGAGGGGGACTCTGCTGCTGAGACATGGGGCCTTCCCCACAAGGTTCGTGGCGAGCGAGCGCTGTGCAGCTGAAATCGATGGCTCCTGAGTTCTGGCGCTGGAGGGCTCGTATTGTACAGCAGGAAGGGCTTCTAAAAATTACTTATACACTTTTCAAGCGTGTCGGTAAAAATAATAAAAAAATGCCTTGACTGGACATGGCGCGTGTTGGGGACGATAATATCGTCACGCGCCTGAAGCTGTCTCCGGTCTCCAGGGACAGCCACTTTCAATGATTTTTCGAAAGAGGCCCTTCTACTTGATCGACACATCCTGACGTTTCGGTGATGCTGCCGCATACACAGAGGGCATAAGAGCTTATGAGAGAAAGGGATCATTTCACGACTGACAACGGCCTGTATGGTTTCGACTATCAGGCCGCGCTTCAGGATTTTCGCAAGGCCCGCCGGCGAGCCTCGCTGGAACAAGTGTTTGCTTTTCTGAGAGGGCGTTCAAACGATTTATTATCCTATGAAGATATCCGCAAACAGCTCAAAGCCACCGGTATGTCGACAGGACGCCTGGCAGAAATTCCCCTTGATGCGATTGTCGGAAGTGTGGGACGCTACAAGGATTTTACCAGAAGCTTCATGCCGCGCAACGACAGCGATCAGCAGCGCTGGGCAAAGGTTAAGAGTATTGCCACAGGGCTGGAAGGGCTTCCACCGATTGAGGTTTACCAGATCGGTGATGTCTATTTTGTTCTGGACGGAAATCATCGTGTTTCAGTGGCCCGTCGACTTGGAGCCAAAACCATCGAAGCGTACGTCATCACCATCAAGACGAAAGTGTCGATTTCGCCTGGTGTCGAATGTGAAGAGCTCCAGCAAAAAGCAGAATATGCCGATTTCTTCAGTAAAACGAACCTGGACGTTCTCCGGCCGGGCGCCGATTTGACTATGACCCTTGTCGGCCGCTATCGCTCCCTTGAAGAGCAGATCGAAGAACACCGCTACTTTATGGGGATCGAACACAAGCGGGAAATCCCCTATAACGAAGCCGTGATGAATTGGTATGATACGATCTATCTTCCGGTGGCCGGAGCGATCGAAAAGCGTGCTCTTTTAAAAAACTTCCCTGGTCGAACGCTGACGGACCTGTATTCATTAATTTCAGAGTATCGGGCAGCCATCCGCGAAGGTAACGTACAATATTTTGAAGAGCACATGGCGGAAATTCTGGAAAAACTTCCACTGGTTCCAGATATCGCTCTGGATGAACTTATTCTTAATACCGAATACATTGATTTCGCAGAGCATACGCACCTCGAAACAATCAGGCCCGAGGCGGACTTACGCGTCACTGCCCCCGGGAAATATGCCATCCTGGAAGAGCACATCACCGTCCACAGACATTTCCTCGGCAAAGAGCAACAGCGTGAAATCCCTTTTGAAGAGGCTGTTGCTCACTGGTACGACGCAGTGTATATGCCGATGATCTACACGATCAGACGTCTTGGGATGTTACGGGATTTTCCCACTCGGACCGAGGCGGATCTCTACCTGTGGATTTCTGAACACCGAGAGGAGCTGGAACACAAACTTGGATGGAAAATTCTGCCGGAAAAAGCCGCCAGTGACCTGACTGCAAGTTACAGCAATACTCCGGAACGCCTCATTTCAAGGATTGGAGAAAAAGTTTACGATGCGGTGACACTGGATGAATTCGAATCCGGCCCTCCCCCCGGAGTCTGGCGTAAAGAGGATCTCCAACGAGGCAACGAACGGCTTTTTGAGAGTATTCTGCTGCCTGTCAGCGGCCGGGAGAGCAGTTGGGCGGCATTGGAACAGGCATGTATGCTGGCACGCCAGCGAGGACAGTATCTCTGTGGCTTGCATGTGATTCCCCCAGGCGACGAAGCTGCCAGGGTCAATGCCGTAAAGGTGCAGGTCGAATTCGACAGCCGCTGTAGAGTACAACGTGTGGAAGGAGCTTTGACGATCCAGGAAGGTGACTTCGCTCGTAAAGTCTGCGAGCTGTCACGCTGGACAGATTTGGTGATCGTGAATGTCGTCCGTCCACCGGGGACCAATCCTTTTCTGAGATTTAAGTCCGGTCTGCGAACAATCCTGTGGCGCTGTTCACGCCCCGTGCTGGCTGTGCCTCAATGCTGCTCTGACATCCGGCGTCTCATCCTGGCCTATGACGGCAGCCCGAAAGCCGACGAAGCGCTTTTTGTCGGCGCCTATATGGCAAGCACCCGGCAGCTTGATCTGGTCGTGATCACGGTGGAAGAAAGCGGGCACGCAAATTTAACTGTGCTGGCACAGGCAAAGGAATATCTTATGCGGCGCCACGTGAAGGCCGAGTATGTGAGGACATCCGGTAATGTGAGTAACATGATTCTGAGGGCTGTGGAAAACTATCAGGGGGATTTGATCGTTATGGGAGGCTATAGCCGCAGCCCAATGCTTGAAATGGTTCTTGGCAGCACTGTCGATCACATCCTCCAGAATGCTGAAATCCCGGTGTTAATCTGCCGCTAAACAGTGGAAGCAGCGTCACACGATCAGAGAGCACCATCGCTTCACACAGGCTTTCCGCAAGCGACATGCTCCGAACTGCGTCTCAAAGGCTGGCAATATGGATTCCCGAGAGTCCATTATATGTATTTTTATCTTGACATGCAGCAACTCTTCATAAGGGTCGAGTCTCGAGCCCAAGTAAAATAGAATAGCTGACACTTGGGCGCTACCGACAAGAAAACAAAGCAGGCCGGGGAATGACAAGAGCCCCGGGTACATCAACAAAAGGATGGGTTTGGCATGGGAGCAAAGAAACAACAACTGCTTTACGGGGTCACGACTGCGATGGTGACGCTGCTTGATAATGCCGACAGGATCGATATCGCGGCAACCAGGCGCTTCACAGAATTTTTGATTGAAAAAGGGGTTCACTGCCTCTATCCTCTGGGAACCACTGGCGAGATGTTCCGTCTTTCCACAAGCGAGCGAAAAAACGTCGCCGAGACGGTTATTCAGCAGACACATGGACGTGTCCCTGTCTATATCCATGTTGGGGCAATGTCACAGACTGACGTTTTTGAATTGGCCGCACATGCGGTGAAAACAGGGGCTGATGGAAATCGGGGTCGTGACACCTGCCTATTTTCCAGCAACTCCTCAAGAAATTACCGAGTTTTATAACGCCCTGTTGGCATCACTCCCTCAAAATTATCCTGTCTATCTTTACAATATTCCACAGTTGACAGCAAATGATCTGCCTGCTGCGATTGTTGCAGATCTTGCCGACCGCTGGCCCAATATTGTCGGGATCAAATACAGTTGGCCGGATTTTCGACGCACTGCTGAATACACACGTGTACGGAACGGCAACTTTTCTGTGATGCACGGCTCGGACGCTCTGTTACCTGCCATTATGTCACTTGGATGCGACGGAACGATTTCAGGAGTCTCTTCGGCCTATCCTGAGCCTTTTATCGCCATGTATGACGAGATCGTCCAGAACGACTGGAGCACTGCGCTGTTTCATCAGCACTTTGCCGACGACTACGCCAACATCCTCAAAAACGGTCGTAATATGGCCTATTTCAAGGCTGCCCTCCAATACCGGGGCATCATCGACGACTATCGGATGCGCACTCCTCAGCTCTCACTGACACAGAGCGAAACAGACGCATTGTACGCACAACTCAAAGAGATTGATGCCAGGTATGCGGAAAAGAAACGCTGTGCCGGCCTCGTGTGATCGACTGCTGCTTCCCGGCTCTCCCCTGATGTGGGCACAAAATTCGAACTGCGCCCGATCGCCAAAGCTATGACTGTGCGTATGCCGCTCCACTTACAGCCCCAGAATCTGTCGAACCGGTGCGAATTCAAAATCACGAATCAAACGGCGCAATTTATCAGCAGTACTATGGAGGTTAAGGTAATGACGAAACCTGGTCAAAAGAGGAATATTGGGAATTTTGGGTTGATCCGGGTCAAGTTCCCAAGGGTGAAGATAAATAATAGCCAACTGCTGCCCGCGATTCAGATGACGAAGGCCCATCTTCAGAACAAAATACGGCAAGAGGCGCATATAGCCGCCACCGGCAATCGGAAAATTCCTGTTGCCAAACCTCAGCGTCGAAAGTGGAAACTCCTGAATGGATGACCCGTTTTCCCGCTTTACGACATAGGGAAAACGTTCACTGTCCGGAACGCCATAGCGATCGTGGGTAATTGGAAAAATGCTGGAATCATAGAGGAGATTGTGTGTAATCAGGATGTCAAACGCCCAATACGATTTTTCGATAATAGAATACGTCGGGGCCCGGTATCCAATGACCTTTGTTCCTGAAAGCGCTTCGAGGATTTCGATAGACTTGACCAGGTCGGCTTCAAATTCTTCCGGGCTCTGTTTATAGACCATGTGATGGGCATATCCGTGAGAAGCAATTTCATGACCACTGTCCGCAATCTTCCGAATGATGTCAGGAAAGTGTTCGGCAATCCAGCCCAGAATAAAAAACGTCGCCTTCACATCCTGTTCATCAAGAATATCGAGAATTTTTTGTGTATTTTCACTGACCCGGCAAGGATATTTCAGCCACTCGTCAAAGCTGATGTACTTCTTGAACGCTTCAACCTGAAAGTAGTCTTCTATATCAAATGTAAGCGCATTAATCATCAGAAGCTCTCAATCTCTCGAAAATTATATCATCCTGAAATGACACCATCCATAACTTACAGTATGGAGAGAACAACGGCAAAAGTCAATACAAAAATCCAGGAAAATCCACTTTGCTTTTAAGGGCGTTATAAGATCATCTCAAAACGTTCAGGCGTTGCACGTGGGTGCTCCCTTTCCATATCGAGAACTTCCTGAAGTGCCCGGATAGCAACTTCGAGTTGGTCTTTTGAAGGCGGTTTTGTTGTAATCCTTTGTAAGGACAGCCCTGGTTTCGTCATCCAGCGTGCCCACATCTTATCCTGGTGTCTGGCTGCAAGACGAATGATCTCATACGACACACCGGCAATCAAGGGCACAAACACAATACGCGAGAGAAACTTCAGATAAAATGCCGCGTCAGAACGTAACACCGAAAACAGCAGAATGCTGATCATCATCACGATCAAGAGAAAATTGGTCCCGCAGCGAGGATGGAACGTACTGTATTTGTCAGCATGTTCAGCAGTCAATTCTTCATTGTTTTCATAGGCAAAAATCGTCTTATGCTCGGCCCCATGATATTCAAACACGCGGCGGAGCTCCTTAACACGAGAAATACCGAACATATACAGAAGGAAAATACCCAGTCGAATCACTCCGTCAACAAGGTTGAACAACACAGAACTATGAGTGATATGCGGGAGAACCCCTTCTAAAAGATTGGTCAAAAACAATGGAAGATACACGAACAGAGCAATCCCCACCCCAAAAGCAAACACCATCGTGAGCGTTAAAGACAACGGGCTGAGTTCCGTGTCTTCTTCGTCCAGGGATTGATTCGCAGAAAAATTCAACGCCTGAATTCCGAGATATAACGCCTGAAATAAGGTAATCACACCTCGAATAATTGGAAGACGCAAAATCTTCGGTCGGACTTCTGGGTCTTTTAAGGTCTCTCTTTTGACAGAGATTTCACCATTTGGGGTGCGCACAGCTACTGCCAGGGCTGTAGTCGAACGCATCATCACCCCTTCGATCACTGCCTGTCCGCCAACTGTCATTTTGGAATCCATCATGATTTTGACATGCCATATTTTTTCTGGAAACGCTCAACACGGCCGGCAGTATCAACCAATTTTTGTTTTCCGGTAAAGAAGGGATGACACTGCGAGCACAACTCGACTTTAATATCTTTTTTGGTCGAACGGGTGTTGATAACATGGCCGCAAGCGCAAGATATCGTTGTTTCCACATAGTTAGGATGTACATCTTTTTTCATGGCAGAATTCAACTCCTCAAAAAATCATCAAAGAATAGATTATCAGCCCTCAAGGGCACGTTACAAAATGAGTGAAATTCGTAAATCTTTTAGAAAAGCCCTTCACGTACTGTCAAGATAATTTTAGCGATTATTCATCGATTGCAGAAAATCAGTATTACTTTTGGTCTTCTGCAGTTTTTCCAGCAGCAATTCCATTGCCTCAACCGGATTCAACGAATGCAGCACTTTACGCAGCACCCAGGTCCGGCTGAGTTCCGCATCATCCACCAAGAGCTCTTCTTTACGCGTTCCGGAACGATCGATATCGATCGCCGGATAGACACGTTTTTCAACAAGACGCCGGTCTAAATGCAGTTCCATATTCCCGGTCCCCTTGAATTCTTCGAAAATCACATCATCCATCCGACTGCCGGTGTCGATCAGAGCAGTGGCAATAATCGTCAGACTTCCGCCTTCTTCAATGTTTCGGGCCGCTCCGAAAAAACGTTTCGGTTTCTGCAGCGCATTGGCATCAAGGCCGCCGGTCAGAATCTTGCCGCTCGGTGGTGTCACAGTATTATACGCGCGAGCCAAACGGGTGATACTATCCAGGAGCACGACCACATCGCGTTTGTGCTCGACAAGGCGTTTGGCCTTTTGAATGACCATTTCCGCGACCTGAACGTGGCGCTGCGGCGGTTCGTCAAAGGTTGAACTAATCACTTCGCCATTCACCGAACGCTGCATATCGGTCACTTCCTCCGGGCGTTCATCAATCAATAAAACAATTAACACGACTTCAGGATGATTCGTCGTGATACTGTTGGCCAATTGTTGCAACAGTACGGTTTTTCCGGTCCTTGGCGGAGCCACGATCAGGCCGCGCTGGCCTTTTCCGATTGGAGTACTAAGATCCATCACCCTTGTCGACAGCTCAGTGGGATCATGCTCGAGCAATAAGCGCTCGTTCGGATGCAGTGGAGTCAAGTTATCAAACAAGACTTTATTTTTGGCTTGTTCCGGATCTTCAAAGTTAATCGCCTCAACCTTTAACAAGGCAAAATAGCGTTCGTTCTCTTTTGGGGGGCGTACCTGGCCCGACACGGTATCACCTGTTTGTAAACTGAACTTTCTGATCTGAGACGGAGAAATATAAATATCATCAGGACTTGGCAGGTAATTATAATTCGGTGCCCGGAGAAAGCCAAAGCCATCCGGTAAAGTTTCTAAAACACCTTCAGAAAAAATGAGGCCGCTTCGCTCAGTCTGGGCCTGCAGAAGCTTGAAAATCAGTTCCTGTTTTCGCAGTCCGCTGACGCCCGTCACCCCCAAATCTCTCCCCAAAGCCACAAGTTCTCCCATATTGCGACGCTGCAAATCGGCAATATTCAAATACTGATTTTTGCCCCCTTTAGACTTATTTTCTCCACCCATAGCTGCTATACTCTCCTCACTACAGACACATCGCCTAGACGTATCTCCCGAATAATGATGCGTCTTCAGAGTCACCGCAATCCGGATAACACTGAAGCACAAAGAAATCGAAGACATCATGTCACATGATGCTTGTCTGCAATAATCAAGTACTCTGTACGTGTAATAATGTTATGTGATTGATGAATATTGTCTGTTTATACTGACCAGAAACAACTTCATATACGAAGCTGTTGATATGAACAAGTTTGCAATGCGCTTTCGAGAACCACACGGGATGCCAACAACGGAACCTTCTCTGAGGCGAGACTCGTCATACACAAAACTTTTCGATGCGGAAATGCGCGAAGTGTTAAGTCTCAGAAAGGAATTGATTGGTAGAATCGAAGCAACCTGAATATGTTTTATTCCACGTTTTGTATAATGTTGGACATAATAAATATTATTTTCGTTCTCTGTCAAGAATTTTTCATAAAAAATTTCTCAATTAATACATTAGGCTTCAAGCTCACCTGTCATGATAAAAGAAAACTTGAGAAAAATTCTGTTCGGAGACAGCGAAGAAGCAGGCAGTTGGATACTTTGGCAATCTTTTCTGTTGACAGAAACTCTTCTCCTTTGTACATTCAAAGCTCAGAACAGTAAGCTAATGAGTACCTCCAGCCAGTGAGCAGGAATATGCCGGGAGAATGTCATACATTTACTATAGACCGGGAGCAGATACAGAGCGACCAAAGGACATCTTCATTGCGGCTCGATCTTTTTCTCCAGGCTCAGGAGGCTTTTTCATACTCTCGGTCCTCCATTCGCCGCTTGATTCTTGCTGGAGCTGTCACGGTCAATGGACGGAAGGTCAAGCCCGGATATTCACTCAAAGAGCGTGATACGGTGCACATGATGACCCCGGAACTTCGCCCTCTGGAACTAAGAGCTGAGGCCATTCCACTGGATATTGTGTTCGAAGACGATGATGTGCTGGTCCTGAATAAAGCGGTCGGCATGGTAGTGCACCCAGGTCCAGGGCATGCCTCGGGAACACTGGTTCACGCGCTCTTATATCACTGTCGGCAGGACTTGTCCGGCATTGGAGGCGTACAGCGCCCCGGTATTGTCCATCGTCTGGATCGTGACACTTCGGGGGTCATGCTGGTCGCTAAGACCGATGCCGCGCATGTCAGTCTCTCGGAACAATTGAAAAGCAGAACTCTCAGCCGGGTCTATACGGCGATCACACATGGATGTTTTCGGGCCATGCAGGGACGCATTGACGCTGGAATCGGCCGTCATCATAAAGATCGCAAAAAAATGGCTGTGGATCATGTGCGTGGGCGCAAAGCTCTTTCCAGCTATCGGGTCCTCGAACAGTTCAAGCGATACAGCGTTCTCCACGTGCAGCTCCAGACCGGACGAACGCATCAGATCCGGGTGCATATGAAACACGTTCAACATCCGATTGTCGGTGATCCGGTCTACGGCAACCGGTCCTTGAATAATTTCAATATGACCCGGCAGGCATTACACGCTCACACGATTTGCTTCATTCATCCATCGAGCGGCGAGGAGATGAGCTACACGACGCCACTGCCGAATGACATGCAAAGGCTGCTGGAAACTCTCCGAAAACGAGAGCCGAGTACGGCAAAACACTAAATTCCCCCTCTGCTCCCGATCTCTATGACACGAGTCTGGAGCGACGTCGAGGGTGGGCATCAGGAAACAAACGTATGGCAGACGTTGGCATGATTAAATTTCAGATCAGCAATATCCATTTCGGGATATTCTCCGATCAGATCGTAGAAATCACCCGCTTAGGGGATGTTCGCACGATCCCGCATCCCCTGCCTTATGTTGTCGGCCTGGCAGCGCTCCGAAATGACCTTGTGACGATTGTCGACTTCGAAAAACGTCTCGGCCTATCGCCCCTCCCCCACAAGCGTGGGACGACGATGATCGCCGTACGACTCTCCTTCGGTATAATCGGCCTGCTTGTGCAATCTCTTTCCAATTTTGTGCGCATTCCAAAGGAAAAAATTCTGCCCCCATTCTCGGTTGCTGGGCTGCCGGATCATGTCTTACAAGGGGTCTTGGGAGTTGATGAAGATATCCTGCTCATTCCGGATTTTGATAACATCTTGTCCTCATATGTTCCTCTGCGACTTTCATCAATCACTCCCTCGGAAAAAACCGCCTTTCACTATCGCTCAATCCCAGGAGCGATCGGCAGAACCCTTGAGAACACTCTCAGCACTCAGGGCTATCTTGATGAAGACACCATTCTCAAATTACCGTGTTCCATGAGTCTGCCCTCCATACAGGTACACAAATTTATCAGCTATTATCCTGATTTTCAGCCTCGGACCAAAACACTTGCCCGGCAGAACAGTCCGGCAGGACCACAGCAGCCCGCGACAAAAGCCGGCGATGAAAGTTATTCTTCACTCTTCAAACGACTGGAACGCCTCCAGCAACAGGTGTATACCCGGTCGTCTGTACCGAAGAGTCTCTCAGGGGTCTCTTTCAACAAATCGTACAAGATGTACCAGGCTTTTGAAGAGTTCTCTCGACTTTCCCAACCTGATGAACAAGCGCCACAATCGTCTCAGCGCCTCGTTTCGGAACGCGAACTCGGTCGTTATCTTTCCAGAACCCTTCGAGTTGCTCCGGTACAGCTCTCTAAATATGTGAGTTTCCATTCCCCCTCTTCGGCGACAGGAGCAGAGTACCCCTCTCCGCGCCGATTTTTTGCCCGTCTCCGCCGTGAACGCCGCCGTACAGAGCAACGGCTGGATATCAATCAACGAGTAAACGAACTGGTGCGGCAGCCGCGAGGCTCACTCACCGACCTATTGCAACAGCTCGCGCAGGAAGGCGCTAGCATCGGGAAAAAGACTCTATGCCGCATTGCTAAGTACTATCACGTATCGCAGATGACCATCGCGCGTCTGGCAGGGAACTTTCCTGAGTTACAGTTTGACCTCACCGGACAGGAGAAAGAAATTTTTCACCCGGCAGAAAGCAAAAACACGAGTTGCGTTCAAGTCCTCGACAACGCTGAAGGGAAACAACCGGCTCTCGATCTTGAAAGATACCGGGACCTGAAGCCATACATGCTCCGTTTCCGGGCTGACACTGCGAACCTGAACGCCTGTCTTCGATACCTTGCTGAACGCGCCATGCTGGACGACAATCGCGCCATCCGGTATACTGCGTTCCAGCTCCGTACGGCAACCTGTCTTCTCAATAAGCTGAGAACATATTATCAATTCAGTGAACGATAATTGCCCAGAAGCGTGAGGTGTTGCCATGCGCCTCTCGCAGTCTGACAATCATCATTCTGCCGTTCATGAACAGACTGACCGACAAGTGTTGTTCGAAATGTATTGACAGCGAATTCCAACGCTGTCCAAAAGTGACGGAGTGTCTGGTTCAACGGCCGCTGCCAGAATGTCATGAAGATGACGAATGCAGCGCAAAGCGCAGTGAGCTCATTCACCACATTCGCTACGGAAATGGGATTCTGCTGAAGCTCACCGTCGCAAGCTCCTGTGAAGATATTAACACAGGAGAAATTGTGAACACGATCTTTATGGAAGTGCAGCGTCGGAAATTGTCTCATGTCAGCCTGACCATTACTGGCGGACTGGGGAATTTTGCAGACGCTCCATTCTTATCGATCTCCTCTGCCAAAAGCCCTACAGTTATCTACGCAAAGGTTCATAAGGGGATGATTTCCAGAATTGTCTCCGAACACCTCGAACAAGGCCGGATAATTAAGGAGTGGTGTCTCGGACAAGTGACGGGCGATAATAATACGCCGCTGGATTCGATCCCGGTGATGCAGTATCTCGAATTTTTCCGGCACCAGAACCTTCGTATTTCGAAACGCTGCGGATTGATCGATCCTGGAAACCTGAACGAATATTTTCTGGAAGAAGGATTCCTTGCGCTGTCAAAAGCTGTGAACCGCATGACGCCCGATGAATTACTCGATCTGATTAATGTGTCCCGGTTGCGTGGACGAGGAAAACATGGTGAGCTGGTCAAAAAAAAATGGATGCGTATGCTTTCGGACAATGAAAGGGACGCTGAGCGGCTTCCCTCTGATCACTCAGCAGACAGTTGTCACAAATATGTCATTTGTAATGCCCATGAGGCCTATGAAGCCTCGATCAAAGATCGCAATTTCCTCGAAAGCGATCCTTTCGCGCTTATTGAAGGAATGGCGCTGGCAGCGTATGCAGTCAGAGCGGACAAGGGAATAATCTATATCCATCCTTCATACGAGCTGGCGCTCCAGCGGCTGCAAAGCGCACTCAGTCAGGCAAAAGACAACAACTATCTTGGACAGAACATTTTAGGAAGTGGCTTTTCGTTTGATATAGAGCTTCGACGAGCTCCGTCCGGCTATCTGGCCGGCCAACCGACAGCGCTTGTCTCCTTTCTGGAGGGCGATGTCGGAACACGCAGCATTCCGCCTTATCTTGAGAAAACAGGTCTATGGGGCCGACCGACCCTGATTCATCATGTTGAGACCTTTTTAAACCTCCCCCTGCTCGTTCAACACGATTTCAGCTGGTTTAGTTCAACCGGCACGACCGAAAACCCGGGCACGAAATGCCTGACGCTCACTGGTGCGGTTCAACGCCCGGGCATTATTGAACTTCCTCTGGGGACGCTTCTCAAGGAGATTGTCTATGAAATCGGCGGGGGCGAGCTTCCTGGAGAACGTATCAAGGCCTTACATATCGGAGGACCGTCAGGAGGCTACGTCTCGACACAGCAATTTGATACAGCTTTCGAACATGATGCACTCCGGCAAGTCAACGTCCAGATGGGAACCAGTACGATTGAGGTCTTGACGTATTCAAGCTGTCTCCTGAACCGTGTCAGTCAACACTTTCTGGCGACAAGCCGGGAGTTATGCGGCCAGTGTACGGCAGGGCGTGAGGGCATCTTCCAAATCGCGCGCATTTTACAATACATTCGGGAAGGCCGGGATGTACCAGGCTGCCGCCGCAACTGGTCTGACGTGCATCTGCTGTTACAGGAATTAGTTGAATACGTGTGGACAACGAGCCTCTGCACATTCTGTAAAGATGCGTGTTTGAGCCTGACCAGTTCGCAAAAATACTTTCAAAAAGAGTATGAAGAGCATCTGCAAAAACGCTGCAGCGCAGGAGTGTGCTTCTGATTGACACGTTAGGGAGTGTCGGATCTGGGAACGTGATCAAATCCGGCCCTTCTTAAAGCGCCAATCCTACTTTATGGATCTCGTTTCATTACACATTGATGACTCTGCTGTCCAGGTGCCAAAGGGGACAACAGTGCTTGAGGCTGCCGGATTGCTTGATATCTCCATTCCCAACTTATGTATGCACCCGGGACTCAGGGCTCAGGGATTTTGCAGGATCTGTGTCGTAGAAGTCGCAGGATACGATCAGCTTCAGCCAGCCTGTGTCTTACAAGCAGAAAACGGCATGTGCGTCCACACTTCCACGAAAAAAGTTGTCAGATCGCGGCGCATGAGTCTTGAAATGATTATCGCCCAGCATCCCATGCGCTGTTTAACCTGTGCTCGTAACGGCACATGCCGTTTGCAAGAACTGGCTAGGCAATTCGGCATTCAATCTTCCCGATTTTTCAGAAGGGATGCCGCCTTGGACGAGGAAACATCTGTCCATCTTCCAAGGTCGGTCGATGAAAACAGTCCGGCGATTTCTCACGATCCGAGTATGTGTATCCTGTGCGGCTTGTGTGTTGAAGCTTGTCGGAATCTCCAGCATGTCGATGTCATTGACTTTGCCTACAGAGGCGTCGCCCGAAAGATCGAAGCTGCCTTCGGACAAAATCTGGGACAGGTTGAATGCACGGCTTGCGGACAATGCGTGCAAGTGTGTCCGAGCAATGCCTTTTACGAAAAGCAGGAAGGCCGCAGCGTGTTACATGCCCTGCAGGATCCCGACATCCACGTCGTTGCACTTCTCTCACCGATGACCGCTGTCTCTCTGGGAGAAGAGTTCGAGTGCAGTGCAGGACGCCAGTTGAGCCCACAGCTCATCGCTTCATTGAAAGCCCTCGGGTTCAACAAAGTATTCGATGTGGCGGTCGGTGCCGATCTGCTGATCATGGAGGAGGCCTATCAACTCCTGAACCGCTTTAAAAGCGGGCAACTCCTGCCGATGATTTCTTCATCGAGTCCGGCCTGGATTAAATATGCCGAGCACTTTTATCCTGATATGCTGCCATTACTCTCTCCCTGCAAAAGCCCTGTCCAAGTGCTGGCCTCCCTGCTGAAAAGCTATTATGCTCAACAGCATTCTCTTGCCCCTGAGCAGATATTCAGCGTCTCAATCAGTCCGTGCACAGCGGAAAAATTTGAACGCACTCGTCCCGAGTCAACGTTCAATGGCCATGCGACGCTTGATGCCTGTCTGACAACAAAAGAGCTGGCTTCTCTGCTGAGAGGCAATCTGGGAGAGCACTTTGTTGCAGCCGAAGCGCAATCGTTCGACGCGCCTTTTGACCGCGCTTCCGGAGCCGGAATGCTTTTTTGCGGAGCCGGCGGTATGCTTGAAGGCATCATGCGTACGTTTTTTGAGCTGTACACGGGAAAACGCTTAAAGAAACCGGAATTCCCGACAATGCGCAGCCCTGGGGGCTTCAAGGAAATCAGTTTGAAACTTGGCGACCAAAGCTTCTCTGCGGCGATCGTTCACGGAACCGGAACAGTTCGACGCTTACTGGAAAAAATTACGAAAGAAAAAAAGCAGTACCACTATATTGAGATCAAAGGCTGCCCCCAGGGCTGTGCTCGCGGCGGCGGTCAACCGCTTCCCTGGGACGAAGAGACGATTCTGAAACGTACGCAAGCCCTCTACGACCTCGATGCCGCTCAGACGATCCGCAAAGCGCATGAGAACCCGACGGTGAAAGAGCTGTATCGTCAAGTTCTCAAAAAACCGGGAAGCCCCAGGTCGAAAAAATTATTGCATACAAGTTACACTCAACGACAAAGGTATTTATAAGGAGCTCAGGCAGGATCTTGTCAAGACAAGGCGGACTCGACGACATCCTGCCTGAGTACACTTCCACATGTTATGAAATGTGTCGTGACTGGCGCCGCAGGATTCCTTGGGTCCCATATTTCCGAAAAACTCCTCAACATGGGAGCCGAAGTGATCGGCATCGATTGTTTTATCGACTATTACCCCAGAGTGCTCAAAGAACGTAATCTCACTAACTTGCGTACTCATCCTCACTTTACTTTTATCGAAAAAAATTTACTCGATCTGAACCTAAAAGAGACCCTGCAGGGCGTTGAATACATTTTCCACCAGGCGGCCCAGGCAGGGGTCCGTGCAAGTTGGGGCAGGGATTTCGAAATTTATACCGAAAATAATATCAAAGCGACCCAGCATCTGTTGGAGGCATGCAAGGACTTGCCTATCAAGCGGCTGACCTATGCCTCCTCATCTTCGGTCTATGGCGACGTGCAGGAATTTCCGATGCGCGAAAGCATGTACACCCAGCCAGTCTCGCCATACGGTGTCTCGAAACTAGCCGCTGAACATCTCTGCTACTTATACTGGAAGAATTTCAAGGTTCCCACGATCTCTTTACGCTATTTCACAGTGTACGGTCCTCGCCAGCGCCCGGATATGGCCTTTAACCGATTTATCACTGCGATGTTGAAAGGCGAGACGATTCACATTTACGGAGATGGCGAGCAGACTCGGGATTTCACCTTTTTCGAGGATGCCGTTCAGGCGAATATTTCAAGCATGACTAAGGGCACTCTCGGAGGAGTGTATAACATCGGCGGCGGATCACGTGTCACAGTCAATTATGTCCTCTCGGTCCTGGAGAATATCAGTGGCATCACTCCAAAGGTCTCCTATGAGGGCGGGCAAAAAGGCGATGTACGCCACACCTTCGCTGATACGAGCCGCGCTCGCGCTGAATTACATTACGAGCCAGCCATCAGCATCGAAGAAGGCCTTCGGAGAGAAGTTGAATGGCTCAAAAATATCCTATGAAGCAACTCTACATCAGAACTTCCAACGAGTATCTTGAGGAATGGGACAAAGAGCGCATCGTGAGCGCCTTGATTCGCGAGACCTATATCGACCGAAGAACGGCTGAGACCATCAGCAACGAAGTGGAAAAGCAGATTATCGGTCTGAATATCACCATTCTCACCAGTACACTTATTCGAGAACTTGTCAGCGCAAAGTTGATCGAATTCGGCCTGGAAAAGGCGCATAAAATGCATACTCGACTGGGAGTTCCTCTCTATGATGTCGAACAAATTATTCTGCAGCACGGCACAGCCCATCCTGTCCCTCTTCCCGGTCCAGAGCTGACGAATCTGGCGCTGGCACAACGAATCAAACGCGAATATGCCCTTATCAATGTGTTCTCGCAGGAAGTCGCAGACGCTCATCGTCGCGGCGATCTCTATCTCGAAGGGCTGGAATTTATTGACCGCCTTTATTGTGTCGGGCTTTCGCTGGAGTATCTGAAAAAATTCGGCTTGAGTTTCTTTGAAAGCGCAATTAAGGCTAAGCCTGCTAAACATCCGGAAGCATTAATCTCGCAGATGATCGGCTTTACCGAAATTTTGCGCGGCCTCTTTTTCTCCTCACTGGAATGGGATGCGGTCAATGTGTTATTTGCGCCCTATACAGACGGCCTGCCCAACAGCGATCTCAAGCAGCTGGCACAGAAATTGGTCTTCGAACTCGCCCGGCAATCAATGAGTTTACGAGTGGCTACACTTTTGAACCTCTATTGGCAGGTTCCAGCTGAACTCAGTAACGTGCCGGTGATCGGCGCGCTGCCGAAAACGTCCAAACGCAGCAAAAAAGTCTATAAAGACTATCAGAACGAAGCCCAGCGCTTCCTGCTCATCTTACTCGAAGTGCTGCTGGAAAGCAACACCGACGGCTGCTTCTTTGCCCTGCCGCTGGCCGTCATTCATCTCTCGGATGATTTTTTTCAGGCCCCGGACAGTGCTGATTTTTTGAAGACACTGGCAGAATTCATTCTGCGTAAAGGACATCTCTCGATCGTGTTCGAACGAGAACAACAGCGCCGGATTTTCCGCTCATTTGTCTCCCCCCCCAAAAATATCGAGCTGAACTCTGAGCCCTGGAAAACGCGACATGCCATTATTAACAGCGTTTGTATCAATCTTCCGCGTTTCGGCTATGTTGCTTACGGCAGCGATATGCATCTCTTTGCCAAACTCACCGAAATGATGGAACTGACGGCCGAAGCCCATATGCAGAAACGCGTATTCATTGAAAAGCTCCTGGCTGCCGGCCGCGAAGGCCCCCTTGGCGTTTTGATGATGAAACAAGATGGCGAGAGCTTTCTGAAACTGGAACAGGCGGACTTTTTAATCGGCTTCGTAGGGCTTAACGAACTGGTTCAGATCCATAAAGGGAGCCAATTTCATGAATCCGACGATGCGATCTCTTTTGGACTGGAAATCATCGCACACATGGAATCGGTTTGCGAACGCCTCTCACAGCGCCATCACATCTCTTTTCTGCTGACTGGTCTTCCGAATCCCGGCGCATCCTCGCGTCTGGCGCGTCTGGATCTTCGCTACTATTCTCCTGATTCCGGCCACGTGATCAAAGGAGACCTCGGAAGTGGCCATGTTCACTATACAGACTCAATGTATATGAACTCTCACGAAGACGACTCGCCCTTACAACGTATGAAACACGAAGGCGCTTTTTGCCGCTACCTGTCCGGCGGCAGTGTGTCTCACGTTTCAGCAGAAGGTCACTTGAGTCAACGCAAAGGACTGGTGGAGTTTATCAATGCCGTGTACCGTACGACCGAGACAGCTCATATATATTTTAGTCCGGACAATTCTTCTAAGGTCTTCAATTATTTGAACTAAATCCCGGCTATATCAAAAAATCGCAAAATCCGCATAAAAATACAGCATTTCATCTCCATCTCTTCCCCAAATCACTTCAGTTGTACTTTCCTCCTTCAAATATGCCTTGACAATCAATATATAGTATGACATTTATGCCCTTAATATACTACATATTGATTATTTTATACGATTAACATTTTTCAGTCTCACAGGCTCATGCGTTGTCCCATCTGCGATCGTGATCGTGATAAAGTTGTTGACTCTCGCTCGGCTCAAGACGGACATATCATTCGCCGGCGTCGTAAATGTCTAGAATGTGGACATAAGTTTACAACATACGAAGCAGTCGAACGGAGTCCGCTTTATGTGATTAAAAAAGACAATCGACGAGAACTGTTTCAACGGGACAAACTCCTTGGAGGAATCCTCACTGCGTGCAAAAAGCGGCCGGTCTCCATGGAATCGATCGAACGTTTAGTCCATACCATTGAGAGGGATCTTTACTCGGAATTTCAGATCGAAGTCCCGAGTTCAAAAATCGGCGAGTTGATCGTGCAGGAGCTACAGCAGCTGGATGATGTGGCTTACGTCAGGTTTGCCTCTGTATACCGCCAATTTAAAGATGTCGAAGAATTTATGGAAGAATTACGAAAACTGAAACACGAGCACCCAACACAACTGTAGTTTGTCGCATCCTGGAGCCGACAAGGCTTCCTGCCGCGTTTTCTTCCGGATGCAGAGAAACACAACGACATGTCACCCACTGACCAAACCACAGGATCGCCAGGAAGGAATGTTGCCGAAGCTGAAGGTCTGCAAACAACCGGCGTAAAACGTACTTTGAAAAAAAGCAGAGGGCTCTCGGTCCGACGGTATTTTACGGTTCCCGGGATTCATCCTTTTGAAAAAATCGACTGGGAAGACCGGACAGCCAGTCTGAAAGATATGACCGGCAAGGTGATTTTCGAACAAGATCATGTTGAAATTCCATCCTTCTGGTCGCAAACTGCCACCAATATCGTCGTCCACAAATACTTTCACGGAATGCCGGGAACTCCGGCCCGGGAGTACAGCGTCAAACAACTTATCGAACGCGTCACCCGGACGATCAGCGACTGGGGAAAACAGGACGGCTATTTTGCCAGTCCAGACGACGCAGACACCTTCTATGCCGAACTGACTCATTTGCTTGTCAATCAGAAAGCGTCGTTTAACAGTCCAGTCTGGTTTAATGTCGGGACCGAAAAACATCCGCAATGTTCAGCCTGTTTTATCAACCCTGTCGAGGATACTATGGAGTCGATCCTTGAGCTCACGAAAACCGAGGGAATTCTGTTTAAATATGGATCGGGAACAGGCACAAATCTCTCACCCCTGCGTTCGTCAAAAGAGCGTCTTTCAAGTGGTGGCAAACCCAGCGGACCAGTCTCATTCATGAGAGGCTACGATGCCTTTGCAGGAGTGATTAAGAGTGGGGGAAAAACCCGGCGAGCCGCTAAAATGGTTTTGTTGAATATCGACCATCCCGATATCGTCGAGTACATCACGTGCAAAGAATATGAAGAGAAAAAAGCCCGTCTCTTGATCGAATACGGATACGACCCCAACGATGCGTATGATTCGCTCTTTTTTCAAAATGCGAATAACAGCGTGCGGGTCAGCGATGAATTTATGCGGGCAGTCGATAACGACGCAGACTGGAACACTCTTGCCATCACGACCGGGGAGATTATAGACCATTATAAGGCCCGGGATCTGATGCGCATGATCGCCAAATCAACTCATGCTTGCGGCGATCCGGGCCTTCAGTACGACAGTACCATTAATCGCTGGCATACCTGTCCGAATTCCGGGCGCATCAACGCTTCGAATCCCTGTGCCGAATTCCTCTTTCTTGACGGCACAAGCTGCAATCTGGCTTCGTTGAATCTGATGCGTTTCCGCAGATCCGACGGCGGTTTTGATGTAGAAAGTTTTCTCCATGCAGTTCAACTCATGATTATCGCTCAGGAAATTATTGTCGATAATGCCAGTTATCCAACGCAACTCATAGAAAAAAACAGTCATGCCTTTCGTCCGCTGGGGCTTGGTTACACCAACCTGGGTGCCCTGCTGATGGCTGCTGGATTGCCCTATGACGATGATGCCGGCCGAGCGTATGCGGCGGTGATTACCGCCTTAATGTGCGGCCAGGCCTATAAAACGTCGGCGCTTCTGGCAATGATCCAAGGCGCTTTTGAAGGCTATGCGGCCAACCAGGATCTTATGCTCAACGTGATTCGGGACCATCAAAAAGCTGTCGATGAAATCGATGCATCCCAGATTCCAGCTGAGTTGAAGAACACTGCCCGAGCTGTGTGGGCCGACGCGGTAAAATTCGGGCAAAAATCCGGCTTCCGCAACGCTCAGGTCACCGTGCTCGCACCTACCGGCACAATCTCATTTATGATGGATTGCGATACAACCGGAATTGAACCGGAACTCGCCCTGATCAAATATAAACATCTGGCCGGAGGCGGGAATATTAAAATGGTCAATACGACTGTTTCGGAAGCCTTGAATTGTCTCGGCTATCGCGAGAACGAGCAGCAGGCCATTTTGCAATATCTTGAAACGCATGATACGATCGAAGGCGCCCCCTTCTTGAAAGATCAGGATTTAGCCGTGTTTGATTGTGCGTTTGCCCCTAAACAAGGTAAGCGAGTCATTCATTACCTGGGACATCTGAAAATGATGGCAGCTGTCCAGCCTTTTCTGAGTGGCGGGATTTCAAAAACCGTCAACGTGCCGAACACGATTACAGTCGATGAAATTACTGATGTCTATATGACCGCTTGGAAATTAGGTGTCAAGGCTGTTGCGATCTATCGTGACGGTTCGAAACAGCTTCAGCCCCTCACGACCGATGAGAAAAAAAAGAAACAATCCGCACAAGAGCACACCACACAGGCACAGGAAGATGACAACGTCGAATTTCGTCCTGCGCGCCGCCGTCTTCCAGAAGAACGACACGCTATGACAAAGAAATTCAGCATTGCCGGTCATGAGGGCTACGTGACTGTAGGCATGTATGCAGACGGGACCCCGGGAGAAGTGTTTATCGTGATGTCAAAAGAAGGATCAACGATTTCCGGCTTGATGGATGGGTTTGCAACTGCAATTTCAATGGCTCTGCAATATGGCGTGCCCCTGGAAGTGCTGGTCAATAAATTTACCCATATGCGCTTTGAGCCATCCGGCTTTACAGGAGATAAAAATATTCCGATCGCCAAATCGATCCTGGATTATATTTTCCGCTGGATAGCGCTGAAATTTCTGAACCCGGAAGACCGCCCGAGTGTGCTCCCGCAGGACGAAAAATCTCTGGCCGTAAACGGACATACAGAAGCTGAGTTGCAGATCTTGCAAGATGCAGCTAACGAGCAACGGGTCTTTCAGGAACAGGCTGACGCTCCTCCGTGTAACGTCTGTGGAGCGATTATGGTACGTAACGGGGCCTGCTACAAATGCTTGAACTGTGGAACAACAAGCGGCTGCTCGTAGGGTTAAATGGCCTGATGAACGACTGCTGGACTGGGGGGAGCGATTCTCCCCCCTTCATCTTTGAATAGGAGCGTACATTACGCTTGTTGCATGCGTGACAGATGGAATATTCTTGACTTTCATCTTTACGCCCTGTACAAGGGTTATTGTGGCTAGTTCCACCTGTGCAAAACGATTCAGGACATGTGTAGAGCCTTAATGCTAAGTATACCGGCAACGCTGTATAGATGGAGGAAAAAGCAAGGAGGATATTCTCTTCTCCTCCTGTATGCAGGCATTCTTGTATGGAGTTGTTTTCCTGGAGCAGAGCTTGAAGCATCTGAGGTGAAACACTATCGAGTAAAAATTCTCAACATGCTTCCACATAGTACGAACAGCTTCACCCAGGGATTATTGTACCATGATGGCGCTCTTTATGAAAGTACCGGTCTGCGGAGTCATTCCTCTCTGCAAAAAATTGATCCAGAGACGGGCAAGGTCTTACGTTCGAGACACGTTCCTGAGCTGTTTGCCGAAGGGCTGGCTCTCTGGGACGATCATTTGATCCAGTTGACCTGGAAGAGTGGAATAGCTCTGGTGTATGCACTCCAGGATTTCAGCGTACAAGGCTCGTTTCGCTATGAAGGAGAGGGCTGGGGCCTCACGGAAGATGGGCATTCTCTGATTATGAGCGACGGAAGCGATGTGCTCTACTATCGAAACCCGCAGAACTTCAGCATCGAACGACGTCTCAGGGTCACCATGAACGGCAGGCCCGTGCCCTCTTTGAATGAGCTGGAATATATTGACGGCCTTATTTACGCCAATGTCTGGCATCAACGCTATATTGTCCAGATCGATCCTGCAAACGGCCACGTCATCGGGCAGATAGAGACGGATGCGCTGTTCGAAAAATTGCCTTTTCTAAGGCGTGAAGATGTACTGAATGGAATTGCCGGCAAGCAGGAAAGCAAGACGATATTTTTAACTGGGAAAAATTGGCCTCAAATGTTTGAAGTTATTTTAGAGGAGTAAGCGTGTTTACGTGTTGAGGCGCAATATCACCTGAACACGTTATCAGCTTAAGATCTATGAATACCACAGTGACAGCACAGGACATGGCATCGATCGAGAAGGTGGAATGTCAGGATCCTTTCGCGACTCTCGGCATGCATCAGGTGAAGTACAACGGGAAAAACGCAATCGCCGTGCGCGCCTTGTTTCACGACGTACAGAAAAGCTTTGTGTACGATCCGGCGCGGGATACGCTGACACCAATGAACAGAATTTCTGATGCTGGTTTCTTTGAAGCCGTTTTTCCAGACACGCAAGATTTTTTTCCCTACCAACTCGAGACAGTTGATGCCCAGGGAAAACGCACACGTTTTGACGATGTCTATTCGTTTCCTCCTGTATTAAGCGAAGACGATCTCTATCTCTACGGCGAAGGCAAACACTATAAAATTTATGACAAACTTGGCTGCCACTTGATCGATCTTCAAGGCGTTCAAGGCGCACTATTTGCTGTATGGGCCCCCAACGCAAAGCGGGTGAGCGTGGTCGGAGACTTCAACGGCTGGGACGGTCGCAAACATCCCATGCGTCTGCGGGGCATGTCGGGCATCTGGGAACTCTTTATTCCCGACATGAAAGAAGACGAATTATACAAATACGAAGTGCAAACCTCACTCGGGCATCTTTATCTGAAGACGGATCCCTTTGCCTTCTATTGCCAGCAACGCCCGGAAACGTCCGGGATTGTCAAAAGTCTTGACCGTTTCGAATGGACCGATCGAGAATGGATCGAGCGCCGTGAGAAGTCGAATCCGCTACAACAAGCCATTGCAGTCTATGAAGTTCATCTGGGATCATGGATGCGCATCCCGGAAGAGAATGACCGCTTCCTGACCTATCGTGAGCTGGCGGAACGATTGATTCCCTACGTCAAGGAGATGAATTTTACGCATGTCGAATTGCTGCCGGTTGCAGAACATCCCTTTGACGGCTCATGGGGTTATCAGGTCACTGGCTACTATGCTCCCAGCAGCCGTTTTGGCACTCCAGAAGAGTTGATGTATTTTATCAACGCATGCCATAATGCTGGCATTGGGGTCCTGGTAGACTGGGTTCCGGCTCATTTTCCACGCGATGCCCATGCCCTGGCCTATTTTGACGGGACCTTCCTGTACGAACATGCCGATCCCCGACAGGGCGAACATAAGGACTGGGGCACCTTAATCTTTAATTATGGCCGGAATGAAGTGCGGAACTTCCTTGTGGCCAATGCCCTCTTCTGGTTTGAGAAATATCATCTTGACGGCATCCGCGTCGATGCGGTCGCGTCGATGCTCTATCTGGATTACTCCCGAAACGAAGGGGAATGGGTTCCCAATCGTTTTGGAGGTCGTGAAAATCTGGAAGCTATTGAATTTCTCAAGGAGTGCAACACGAAAATCTACGAACAGTTTCCCGGTGTGATGAGCATTGCCGAAGAATCAACCTCCTGGCCGGGCGTCACGCAGCCGGTTCATTTAGGGGGGCTGGGCTTTATGTTCAAATGGAACATGGGCTGGATGAACGATATGCTGACCTTCATGGAAAAAGAGCCGATTCATCGTAAATACCACCATAACATGATCACTTTCGCCTTGCTCTATGCCTTTCACGAGAATTTCATGCTGGTCCTGTCACATGATGAAGTGGTACACGGCAAACGCTCGCTGCTGGATAAAATGCCTGGAGATGTGTGGCAGAAGTTCGCGAATCTACGCACGCTTTATGGCTTCATGTGCGGTCATCCAGGAAGAACACTCCTCTTTATGGGCGGTGAATTCGGACAATGGCTTGAATGGAGTGAAGCCAAAAGCCTGGATTGGAATTTGTTGGAATACGATCCTCATCGTCAGCTCAAAGATTTCGTCCGAGACCTGAATGGGCTGTATCAATCGGAACCGGCTTTATTCAAGCATGACGCCGATCATCAGAGTTTTGAGTGGATCGATTTTCACGATTCCGACAACAGCGTGATCTCATTCATGCGGAGAAACCTTGAAGAAAAGAATGAGACGCTTATTTTTGTGTGCAACTTCACGCCGATTCCGCGTAACGGTTATCGTATCGGTGCGCCTTTGCCCGGATCTTACAAGGTCTTGATGAACAGCGACGATCGGAAATACGGAGGCAGCGGCGCAGGCAACTATGCCCCTCTTATGGCGGATGGAATCCCTTGGCAGGGACAGCCCTACTCTCTTGAACTGTCGCTCCCGCCGCTTGGCACCCTGATCTTACGCGTGAACGCTGAAGAAGCGTGATTTCCTTCTACGGCATGGCGACGTGTAAAATCTGTTGTTCGGCCTCAGCACATCACCATGCCGTACGATCAGGAGGAGCATCTATATTTTAAGAGGCACCACAGGGCCGCAATCGCATCTTTCCAGCCGATCTTTTTCCCTTCGGAGTAATCTCTGCCATGGTAGGAAATTCCGACTTCATAAATTTTTATCGTGGGAATTTTCGCAATTTTTACCGTAAACTCCGGTTCAAAGCCGAAACGTTTTTGCTCCAGATGAATTTGCTCTAAGATCTCTCTTCGGAACATTTTGTAACAGGTTTCCATATCCGAGAGATTCAAATCAGTAATCATATTTGACAGAAAGGTGAGAAGATGATTCCCCACCGAATGCCAGAAAAGGAGAATCCGCCGTTCGGAACCGCTCAAAAACCTTGAGCCGTACACCACGTCGGCCTTGTTCTCCAGAATCGGCTTGATCAAACGATGATAGTCTTCCGGATCGTATTCCAGATCCGCATCCTGAACCACGACAACATCTCCAGTCACATGCTCAAAACCCGTTTGAAGGGATGCTCCTTTGCCCTGATTTCGTTCGTGAAAGCACACGATGATATCTTTTTCTCTGGACAGCCCTTGAAGATACTCACGGCTTCCATCAGAAGAACAATCATCTACCAGGATTATTTCTTTCTCAAGTTCGACATGCTGCACACGTCGAATAATCTCTTCAATCGTTTTGATTTCGTTATAGACAGGTATGACTACAGAGAGTTTCATCGCATTACATCGACTCTACAACACAAGGGGAAACAATTACGGCAAATATTTTACGAGATGCGGCCCAAGCAGCTTGGTCACGCTTAACGGCAAGTGCTGCCACATTTTGATGGCAAGTTCATATTTTGGGTTATGAGGATTTAACTCCGGGAGTTCATCCCCGTTGGCAAGCCAATAATGCCAGTAGCATTGTACCGGTTGAGCGCCCCACTGCTTTTTGAAGCGATATGTCCCTTGATCAGGCGTTGAACGGCCGAAGTCGAAGCGTGTATAACCCTGCTCGCAGGCAAATTTGAGGATATTCCAGTAAAGCATCATGTTGGACCCGAAACGATCATAGGCCCGAAGAGTTGAGGCCCAGGGAATTTGCAGCATCTCTTTAAAGCCAACAACAAATCCCGAGGCAATCGCCTGGTCCCCGGCATACACCGTACAGATACGCGCTGTTTCCGGAAATTCCGTCAAAATATTCTCAAAAAATCGTTTTGAATACACCGGAGTTCCCAGATCGCGCATCTTCCAGGCAAAGACCTCATAAAAGCTGTCAAGCTCCTCCGCATGGCCGATTTTAACATGAAAACCCTCTTTTTCAGGACGTCGAATTTGACTGCGAAGTTTCGATTTGAAACGTTTCCAAAGGTCCTCCGATGTCTCAGGCAGATCGAGAATCATCGTCACTTTCGACGTTTTAACCGGGAGATGCAGTGCAAAATTCTCAAGATGCCGCAATTCAATATGTTCAGCCCCTTCACGCCGGGCGATTACTGCTGCTTCATCAAGCAGTGCGCGGCGAATTTCCATGTTCTCGGCGAGTATGCCTCCATAATTAAAAAACGGGAGCGACACAAAGAATTTACCGAATGGAAGACTCTTCAGAAACACTAACGGCAGGATCCCGACAATCTGCTCATCTTCAAGAGCATAGAGATAGAAGGTGTTATGCTTGAAGGACTTTTCAACGATCCGTTTCCAGCCGCTGAGATGATACAATGCACTGGCAGAAGCCTTCGACACATAACGATCCCAAAGCTCCTCCTGAGCGCTTTCCAGTTGTGTAATCTGCATACCAGACCTTTGTGTGGGTTTCATATTCTCTGACATAAAATGCAATCGAATGGTTTGTGATCACGCTACCGCAATTCATTGATTCCATGCGTTCTGCCAAGCATTAGAGAGTAACGCTCACTGCAGCAAGAACTCACTCCAGCCATCCTCAGAATACGCTAGATGGGGCTGCATTTGTCAAGACAAAAATACACGTTAAGTTCTCTGAGCCGCTTATATGAATCTATGGCCGCTGCGCACAGCGGCATTTTCAGTCTATTCCGTCCGGATTCAGATGGAAGCATCAGTGATACCGTCTCTCCTTAGCGCTAAAAACGCGTCGTAGTCGTTAAATCGGCATGACTGACGAGGAGAATTTGTCAGAGGCGCATATGAAGGTCTGTAACCGTGTCGAAAAATTTAACAAAACCCTAATTCATCCGCATCCCTCTCTTTTAGAGCATATTGCAAAGAAAAAAATTGTTCTGACTCCAAAAGGGGTCGGAAATTTTTACATTTTTACATAAAAATAAAGAAAAGAATCTCGAAGTTTCTTCAGTCTTACTTCAGGTAAAATTATTTTTATTCGCCTTTACAGATGTTGTTTAGAGGCAAATTTCAAGCAAGAGAACAAAATGTGGCATGTAATTTGCTAGATCTTAGAACAGAAATCAAAGTTTAGTTTAAAATTGAAGACGTATAAAAATATGAATGATGTTTATGGAACTATGGAGGTTCGTTATGAAAAGATTATTTGGAGTATTGTTGGCTGCCACGTTGATGTGCACAGGGGCTCATGTGTATGCTTTGGATTTAGGGGATAATATCACGTTGCCTGATATGATTTCGACAGGGAATGGATGGTATGGTTCTCAAGAAGTCGATGAAACTGAGCCGGGAACCGTTCAGGGACAAAATTGGGACCTTGAGGCATTTTTTCTTGATGACTTTACATTAAGTGTTGTAGGTGGTTTTGATTTTATCAATGGCGAAGCATCGAATCATGCTTCCGGTGATGGGAATTGGCACTTCGGCGACATTTTCATCAGTACGGCAGGGTACGCTTCCTACGATCCGTCTGCATATCCCGAACTTAACGGCAACGGTCAGGTGAACCTCGATAATACGTTTGGCTTTGATTATGTAATAAGCTTTGACCGGGCTGATGATGGTAAATTAGATGCCGGGACAATGGGGTATAGCGTGTATTCACTGACAGACGACAGCATACTCCAGTCTGTGTATTTTGATTCATTCGATCGCTCAGGCCCTTATGCCTATGTCGACGGCGGTGACTTTGTAGAAAACGGGACTTTCGAAGTTATCTACGATTATGACAACCTGGTTGGCACAAATGTTCTGACAGGCTTGGATCTGAGTTTCCTGAATACAACTGACAATGTATTGTTCAGCGTCACCGAACAATGTGGAAATGACGTTCTTGTCGGAGATCCTGTCAATCCAGTTCCAGAACCGGGAACGCTGCTCCTGCTTGGCGCGGGGCTGCTCGGGATTCTCGGCTTAGGGAAACGTATCAAAAACTAAGCTTTTCCTGGGAGGTACTTTACAAAAGGCGCAGGGAATTTTCCTCTTGCGCCTTTTTTTTATCTCAAGCAGACACATATTACATCTTACTAAACGGGATTCGGATTTCTCGCCCCAAATGGAAAAACCTGATGACCAGTTCCCTGGCCTGCGGCTCGCTTATCGTATTATACTCATAGATTGACAGGCTGATCTCATGCATTTTTTTCTTCGGACAGCAGCAGCATGGCTCGATCGTATGAGTTGAAAACAGCCGCTTCACCAAAGTAAAATTCCCGGAACGCAGCATCTCTTTCAGCATGTCAAGAGTCTCTATTCCCCTGTGCTCCCCGATGGCTTGATCTTCGACAACAATGTATCCGGTACCATAGTTGCGCAGCAAGTCGTACATATCGTCCTCAGTATCAACATACGAGGACATGCCCCATTTTTTGAAGACGGAAAAAGACACCAAGGTCTTGTCAGCTCTCAGGGCGATCATTTTTTTTTCAAGATCATGTTTCCTAAGATGAAAAATAAACGTTCCATCATAACTTGCGCTGATCAGGACGGTCGCTCCCTTTGGATTGTTGACGACAAATTCTGCAGCCCGATCATAGACCGTATCGATGTATCTGAGCATATCGACGCGGCAAGAAACCATGAGCTGGTATAGGCATACGGCAGGAAGAAGCAGCGTTGAGAGGTATTTCAGCGTCCTGTGATGCTGCTTCTTGAACGCCTTAGTTATCCTCAGAACAGCCGAAACAGCCAGAACGCAGAAGGGAGGAACCACATAGATTCCGTAATATTCTCTATATGGCGTTAAAACCACTGTATGTCCGAATAAATATGAATGGTAGATATACCACCAAACAATCCAGAGGAGGAAAAGCAGGTCTTTTCCCCGTTCTTCTCGCTTGAAAACCATGACGCCGATCGATACGACAGCGAGCATCAATACCGGCAAGCTCAAAACATTATCCGGGAGAATTCGTATATAGTTTGTCCACTGGGAAAGCAGACTTTTAAAACCAGCTGCCTTCAGATCGCCGAGGACAAGGCTCACTCCAACCGTTCCAAATTTCCAGGTAAACACGACCAGAGGGATCAGGAAAAGACACAAAAGACCGCCAGCCAGAAGACTTTCGCGCTGGATGAGCTTTTTATACTGTTTTCTGAGGAGAAGATAACTTAAAAATACCGGCAGGATAAAGCCTGCTGTCTGTTTTGTATACAAGGCTCCGCAAATACTTAACGCAAGATAAAACCCATAGCGCTTTTTATCCAGCTCAAAATAACTGTAAAAACAGTACATACTGATCATGATCATCGCAGTTGTCGGAATTTCCAACATCACTGTATGCGACCAGGTCATGACCATCGGCGTACTGATATATAATACACCAGAGTAAAAAGCCGTTGCTCGGCCATAGATTTTCTGAACGAAAAAATACCAGAAAAGCATGCCTGTGGATGCGAAAAAGATTACTGTCAGGCGGGCGGTCAGCACTGAAATGCCGAACAGGCTGTAGAAGAGAGCTTCAATCAAAGCAAAAAACGGAGGATACCACGTAAGAGCCAGAGCTGGATATTTTGCGTAATAGCGCTCAGTGTACTGGTACAGCTCGAAAAAGGGGTGGTCTTGCAGCAGATCATGGATGTAGACCCCATCCATAGCGTGCCGCGACTCATCGGACCACCAGAAATCTCCGCCAGACAGCCCTAATCCAGTCAAACCCAGGGTCACAATGAGGAGAACAATCGGGTAAATGCCAGCTCTATATCGCTTCCAGCAGCCATGTAGTACAGTCGTCATCGGTAGGTAATGAATCTGAATAAATTTGTTGCTTCAGAGACCTCATGTCGTCGATAAATTTCATCTTTCTCCTGATCCGTCACGTCACGAGCAACATGAAATTCATACAGTGCGACTCCGCCTGTCTTGTATCTATGGTAGTGCGTCATGATTTCCTCAACCAGCCCCGAATCTCTGCAAGAACAGAGCAACTGCGCCCTCAAACCGTGATCCCGGACAGCAAGAAAGGGTTCTTCTCTCAGAAAATCAATGACTCCCGGGCAATAGTTGACGACATTCAGATAGAGATCTTTGTCAAAATAGTAATTCCGCTCTTCTACACTGACACTGAGTCCCCATTCGCGTTTATAACGAAAAAGCCCGTCATTCATAAACGATCGTACATGAAAACCATTAAAGTAGACAAAACCATGTTTTTTCGCATAATCCAGACTTGTGTAATACGAAGCTGCCGCCCGGTGCAATTTGTCTTTGGCATTACGGACGCCGTATTTGCATTTCACGAGCGTATCGCCCTGAAAAAGCCAGACGTTGGCTGCAATCGCTTCATCGCCGTGATAGGCCGTTTGCAAGACCCCTTTTGCATAGAATATTTTTAACATATCAAATGATTCGACACTCTGTTTTCCCCATTTCGAGGAGATATGCGGAACATATAATTGCTCGTAAAACAGCCGAAAGCGATCGAGATGTGTACGTATGCTGAACTCCTTTAACTCAACCCCGTTTCTTTCAAGAAGCTTCCTGGCCTCGTTGTATTTTTTTTTCTTGTACTCTTCCACTCTCATGCTGCTAAGAACATAGGGCTTGATTCTCATGAAATCTTGAAGACCGGGAAGTAAACTGTTCATTTCAACATACATCAGATCAACGTGTGGTGAGAGATCTCTGAGAGTGTTTTTCAGCATGAAAACATTCGTACGTGTCACATGTGTAAAGCGATATTCCGAATCATAGAGCTTCTCCAGAATGTATTTTTTCATTTCATCAGTACCGATCCAGAGCAGAGTCACAGGATGACCGTTCCGAAGTCCTTCGTAACGGTCTACCGTCATGTTGAAATGGACGACAATGCGGAAGAGCGATCGCAAGAACGCCGCGAGAGAAATGAAAAAATACAGGACCGGATCAGGCAGATAAAGAAAGACACGATATAATGCAGTGTTCACAGCTCTATTTACAATATTCATCGACACCTCATTGAAAACTAAGGACTGCCTGGATCACTTCAGCCTGTTCGTCCTCGCTTAACCCATGATAAAATGGAAGACGCAGCAAACGCCCGCTGATATCCTCAGTGATGGGGCAATCCCCGGGCTTCCCCCCAAATTTTCGACCCATCTCCGAGAGATGGAGCGGGAGGTAGTGAAACACACTCTGGATACCGTGAGCTTTGAGATGCGCTATCATTGCCTGCCGCTGCCCGGCTGTCGGCATCAAGAGATAAAACATGTGAAACGACTGCTCGCAATACTCGGGAACGATCGGCAGCCGCACACCAGACTCTTGCGCCCATCCAGACAACTGTTCCTCGTAACAGTTCCAGATTCTTCGTCGCCGGGACTGAATATGCTTCCAGCTAGTCAGTTGCGCGTATAAGAATGCAGCCAGAAGATCCGACGGCAGATAGCTCGATCCAAGATCGACCCAGCTGTATTTCTCCACTTCCCGGCGAAAGAAACGACTGCGGTTTGTTCCTTTTTCACGAATGATCTCGGCGCGTTCGATGTAGTTCGGATCGTTAAGAAGCAATGCGCCTCCTTCACCACAGGTTATATTCTTGGTTTCATGAAAGCTTTGGGTCGCCATACAGCCAAACGTTCCCAAAAACCTTCCCCGGTATTGTCCGAATAACCCATGAGCGTTATCTTCAATCACAGCAAGATCGCAGCCCTGGGCAATATCGAGAATCGTGTTCATTTCACAGCTCACTCCGGCATAGTGTACTGGTATCACGGCTTTTGTACGTGCTGAGATGAGCAACTCCAATTGAGATTCATCAAGGTTCAGGGTATCAGGACGGATATCGGCAAAAATCGGGTGAGCACCTCGAAGAACGAATGCATTGACTGTAGAAACAAAAGTAAACGACGGCACGATCACTTCGTCACCAGGCTGAATGTCCAGGAGTAAAGCAGCCATTTCAAGCGCATCAGTGCAAGACGTCGTTAAGAAAGCTTTAGGAACATGAAGGAGCTGCTCAAACAAGCGCTGGCATTTCTTCGTATACATTCCATTTCCGCAAATGCAGCCTCCTTCGAGAGCGTCGCTGATATACTGTAATTCCTGTCCGTTAAGGGTCACCTTATTAAAGGGAATGCGATATACGTCTACCATAAGAATATATCCTATCTAATATAGCTTTCATGAGTCTGTACCAAGCTGTGTTTCCGACTTATGTCCGGCTGCGAATCTGTCTGAAGCAGCTTCAGGCCGTGTCGCGTTCACCCAAAATGTTTCAACGACTTGCATGATCCCTCCTGCGCTTCCGACAAATACGCTATTCAGATAGACCAGGAATGCAAGCATCACTGCATCCGAAGCCGCGATGCCGTATCGGCCTAACAGAAAGACCAGAGTTCCTTCACGCACACCAAGCCCACCTAGAGAGAGCGGTAAAAGTGTTGCAACATACACGAGAGGGAGAATCGCCAAAAAAACACTGAGAGGGATCTGAAGTCCAAGTGCCCGGGCAAGTACACTTACGACAACGATGTCCGTTAGCTGGAAGAATAGCGACAGGATCAGCATCTTTCCCAGCGTCTTCGTTTTCAAGGTCTCGAGGGGATGCATTATTGAGTAGAGAGAAGACGACCATCTTGTCCCTCTTCCGAAACGTCGTAGAATGATTGTCGGCCAGAGACGACGCCCCGCCAGAAAAACCAGCAAAGCACTCATGCCGATCGCCGCAACCGGGATGAGGGCTGATCTTCCCTCATGGCCGAACATGAACGCTCCAGCCGACGGATGGAACAGATACATACAGAAGAAGATCCCCAACAAGGCGAGAACTCCACAGATACGCTCCAGGAACACACTCACGGCGGCTGTACCAAGCCGACAATGAGTTTGCAGAGTGCAGCGTCCAATCCGAACAACGTCACCGCCGATAACTCCGGGAAGAAACGTACTGTAAAACGATCCCAGCAGGTACCCGGCATAGGCCTGGCGATGAGACCACATCACATGATTATCCGCCAGGACGATTCGCATTCTCCACGAGGCAAAATACAGCCTTCCCCACGAGAGCAGCGGGGCCATCACAAGCGGGACACTGCTGACAGTGTGCAGTGTTTTCACTGCCTCTGTCCAGTCAACAAGCCGCATCAGGAACACAAGCAGCCCCAGACTCACGCTGAGTCTCAGCACGAACACGATTTGACGATCGATATGACGTATTGATCTCACTGTACTTGTGAGCACGATCACGATTCGGAGTTAAAAACTCTTCATATACTTGGATGCAGCGGGTCCTTCATTAAAAATCAGATCCAGAATGCTCACCCGGTGTTCGAACGGAGGAAAACGCTGATGATACTCTGGATAGCCCGAATAATTCATGTAATTCAGCTTAATGCCCTCCTGCTTAAATAATTCCTCGTTCATATAGGCTTTGGCGGCAGGCCCTGACAGATATCCTGCTGCCCCGGCCTCTTTACATAATGCGATCAGTTGTTCCGTTTTGCCTTTCGCCGGAAAAGAATACTCCATCGACCAGGAAATCTTTGTCGTGATGCCCAATATCCCGCAAAGCGCTGTGAGAAAACGATAATTAACAAGACTCAGAAATTTCTCGTGACAGTTGAGGTAAAGTTCTTCGAAGATATTTTTATAGATCGAGAAATACTGCGTTTTGGAGTAATTGTGAATGAGCGATTGCCAATGTTTGCGGGCCCAGCCCTGATGACTGATACGCACATCTCGAATTTTTTGAACGCGCCGCCCCTTGACAATGACCGGTATCGTCAGCCATATCAGTCCGTTCGGAGTCTTGATCCTGTTTCTGTTCCTCCAGTCTCTCACCGTGTATTGCACATCGTCATACAGGATAAATTCATCCACAAGATGGATTATATCAAAATACCCTTTCCAGGGAATATAGTTTGATTGAAGAATTGCGACTGTTTTAGTTCCGGACACGGTCTTCATATTCCGCATTCCTCTTCATGGAAGTCTGGAGTATCTGCTTCAAAAGCTTGTCGTGTTTCTTTGACGGCATGGAGAGGGACCGCCGTAGAAGTCCCACCATTCCCGATGTCATCTCGTATGACATACGGTGGTTTTCCCATTGTTCGGAAATGTAATCGAGCGATGTATTCGCCGATAATTCCGACAGCAAAAAGCTGCATTCCCGCAAAAAAAGCAATTTCAGCCGCGAGGAACGACACGTCGGGAACATAAGCATGCTGAAATAAGCGCCGTATGACAACATAGCACAGCATAATCAAACTCAAAAGAGATGTGGCCAGACCGATCCCGCTGGCAATTCGGAGAGGCAGCGTAGAGTAGCCGATAAGCATGTCAAAGGCAAGTAAGAGCAATTTGCCTAAGGTATAGCCCGACGTCCCATGTCGCCTTGAGTGATGGTCCACAAAGACCTCTGCGACCCGGTCGCTTCCCCAGGATAAGAGCACGTCGAGAGAAAGAGACCTGCCGCGAAAGTGCGCAAAACTCTGACGCAGCACCGAACGAAACGCCCGAAAAGCGCTGCTTTTATCAGCAATTTTCGACCCTGCCACGATTTTCAAGACCACTCTAAGTGCTTTGGAAGACAGATTCCGCCAGGACTCGTGTTGTCTTGCCGCCGGTATTCCATACACCAAATCGTAACCTTTCATTAAGGTTGAAAGTAATTTGGGGATTTCTTCCGGTGGATGCTGCAAGTCGTCGTCAAGTGTGACGATAAGCTCGTACTGAGCCTTATAAATTCCCGCAAGCAACGCATTATGCTGTCCATAATTACGCATCAGGTTGATCCCACGGACATTATGATATTGAGTCGCCAGGCTGGTAATCACTTCCCAGCTTGCGTCGTCACTTCCATCATTGACCAGAAGAATCTCAAACGCCTGGACCAAGGGTTCTAATACGCTTTGAATCCGGTGTATTAGGGCGTCGAGGCTCTCCTGGCCGTTATACACCGGCACAATGACTGAAACGGTAGAGGTCTCCAGCATCGTGAGTCTTCCTGTTGAAATGATTGTCTGCAATAGCGTCTTGTGCGACTGGCTTAACTGCTCGAATTGAATGGCGATCGTATATAAGTCTCTTCCACAATCGTCTCCATGCACAGGATAACTTTGCAGAACGATACCGCTGCATTCCAGCATCAAATAGTTCGTATATTGATCTGTTTCAGCGATCGCAAAATCTATACGTACTTTTTCAGAAGCAGGAATAGGACGATCGATCATGCAGAGCATTCCATCCAAACCAATATTGAGAGAGATGGCGCTAAGCGGTATTTCACTCTCTGTTCCGTGAACATACATAGTGATCGGGATGCGCACGGAACACCCGGGAACTCTTCGAGGCTCTGGGTCCAAAGGCATAAAATCTCCTGATCATGGGATAGAATGGCGCACGATCAGTCTTTGCGAACGGATTTCTATTCAGCGTTCCCCGCTGTGCTGCAGCATGAGTTTTCTTAACGCTTCGGCTGTTCTTCCACCTTATCACACATCCTGAGAAGCTGAAGAGTGTAATCTGTTGCATTTTCTGCAGCGAGTTGTATATTCTTTTGAGCGCGACGGGCGGGCATGAATCGTCCCGGGTGCCGGGCCAAATAATGAATCATTTGACTGGGCCGGCTGAGCCTCTGACATTCAGGCATTGCGCAAAACTCGGCAAAGGCTTGGGGATCGATGTTCGAACGTTCAACATGAACCGACTGGTCGATATCGTCAGACACAGCCCGAATTGACAAGAAGGGAACCATATTGATTTTGCAAATCTGAGCGACAGCCGCGCTTTCCATATCCACTGCCAGAGCTTTGAAGTCTTCGGCAAGCCTTGCCCGCGCCCTGGGGGAAAATATAGCCTGATCGCCACTGACAATCCTTCCACTGAATACTTTTGGCGGTTCACTCCAGTCTTTCAGCACTTTTCGAGACGCCTTGACAAGACAAGAATCAGCCTCAAATTCCTTGAAACATTTCCGTTTATGATTTCTTTGAAGGATGCTGAACCAAAACGGGACAAAACCTTCAGGAAGTATGAAGCCATAATCATGCTGCACTGTCATCAAGGCCACGACAATATCCCCAACGCGACAGCGCTCGTCGAGTCCTCCAGCACTTCCGCAG
The DNA here is from genome assembly GCA_002748425.1 of candidate division KSB3 bacterium. Lineage (GTDB taxonomy): Bacteria > Moduliflexota > Moduliflexia > Moduliflexales > Moduliflexaceae. Next base: position 173,415 of record PDSJ01000013.1, read on the forward strand.
GACAACATTGCCTCTGGTTCATAACGACTACATACATACTGTGCAGCGGCGGCCGCATGGACCTTCCCAATCCCCGTCTGCACCAACAGGAGCTGTTTATCGGCATAGCGCCCTGTAAAACAAGGAAAAGCACCGCACTGCGGCTCTTTCTGGAGCTCCAGCTGTTCCTGAAAAGACTGAAGCTCCAGAGCCATGGCACATAGGATCGCGACTGGACGCATCAGCTCAGAAAAAAGGGTTGAACTGCCGCTCGTGGCCAATGCTCGTTTCCGGACCATGCCCAGGATAAACAGTCACCAAATCATCAAGGGAAAAAAGCTTTTCGCGCACCGAAGCAAGGAGCTGGGCATGGTCTCCGCCAGGCAGATCGGTTCGGCCAATGGAATGTGCGAAAAGCGTATCACCTGAGAAGAGTTTATCTTCCACTAAAAAACAGACGCATCCTGGAGTATGACCAGGGGTATGCAAAACCTGAAACTCCAGCCTTCCGACGTCAAGACGGTCGCCGTCCTTCAGGAATCCTCCTGGATGCGGTGGCGGCGTGATTTGCAGCATGGCTTGCAAAGGATCCGTTGGCAAGCCTTCCAACAGATACATATCGTCCTGGTGCAGAAGAAAGGGCACATCAACTTCTTCCAGCAGTCCAGCCACTCCCCCAATGTGATCGATATGGCCGTGGGTGTTGATAATATACTTCAACTGCCAGTTGTGCTTCTTGAGCACCTGATAAATCCGGGCAGCTTCGTCACCAGGGTCGATTACCACAGCCTCCCGGCTTTCTTCACACACAACAATATAGCAGTTTTCCCGTAAAGGCCCAACTACAAGTATTTCCAACAGCATAAATGTTTTGCCCCATCGACAGTTTCTCTGAAAATTTGACGGCTGCGTCACTCGTCGGCATTGACAAGTATTTTCACAACAGATATCGAAAAGACTAGATACTATCAATCACAAACGTTACTGGACCGTCATTATAAATCTTTACCAGCATCATGGCCTGGAACTGCCCAGTTTCGACATGAATGCCCCTGGCGCGTAATTGTTCAACCACATACAGATACAGACGCTCGGCTTCCTGCGGTGGGGCGGCTTTTGAAAAACCGGGACGGCGCCCTTTTCGACAGTCGCCCAGAAGGGTAAATTGCGATACCACCAGGACTTCGCCGCCGACCTCTTGCAGCGAAAGATTCATTTTCCCGGCCTCGTCCTCGAAGATTCGCAGCCCGATCAATTTATTGACCAGATAATCCGCATCCTTTTCCGTATCCCCTTTGGCCACACCGAGCAGAACAGCGATGCCTTTGGCGATTTGCCCGACAATTTCTTCATCCACACTTACCGACGCGTTCGTCACACGCTGAATGACCATCCGCATGCTTATCTTCCTTTTCCTGGTCGTCTCCCGGCCGGAACGAAGCTGTCGAAGTTCCGCTTCGGCACAAGAAAAAACGGTTATTCATCCTGTTCCAGAATTCTTAATGACAATTCAATGGCCAAAAAGTCAAGAATAAAGTCGCAAATGAAAAGGGAGCTGCCTTATTTTGGATGTCCCTGCCGGCTCTTGCAGAGAAATTTTGATACCCTCATTGATAATCTTAATATAGAGATGCAAGACAAGCAAGCGAAAAATTCCCCCTTGTAGTAGAGAGACTCAAAGCTCTCATGCAGAATCACTCAATTAACAGGAATCGCTTTAATTGGCATAATGAAAATGTGCCGCCTGTTAAAAAAATTCAACTTTTACTTGACAACACGATGTTTATAGCCTCTCCTTCTTTAAGGGTCACCAGCTCTTAACGGCCAAAGGGAGAACAGGTCCGCAGAAATCTGTACCAACATCACGATCCTCTCTACGATGGAAGCCTGCTTGAAACTTACAGCGGAAGATTGTGAACATGTCACACCGTAAGATTACACAATAAACCATATCGCGACTGATGCGCTGACGAATTTTTCGGCAAAATATCTGTTGTCGTAACCATTGTTATATTCTATTGATCAGGAACGTACATACAGTCGAAAGGAGCATTAACACAAGCGGGAGAGTATCAAAGACCGTCAGGCTTTTGCTTCAGCATTCCTTATGTGTTAATGGTAAGAACGAATAATGGAAGGATGTATGAAGAAAGTCGGATTAGTCGGTTTAGGCGACATGGGCATGGGCATGGCTAAAAATATTCTTAAACACGGCTTTGACCTGACCGGCTTCGATCTTCGCCCGGAACGCTTGCAGCAATTATCTGAATCCGGCGGGAAGCCTGCGGCAAACTGTCGTGAAGTCGGTGAACATGCGGACTATGTCTTTGTGATGGTTCTCAATGGGGCCCAGGCTCACGAGGTGATTTTCGGGAAAGATGGCTTGTTGGAAGGACTTGCTTCCGGTGCTGTCATTCTCGTATCAGCGACCATTCATCCTGCCGAAATGCGCGAGATCGAGCGGAACCTTGCCGATCGAACGATTCACCTGGTCGACACACCCGTCAGCGGTGGTCAGAGCGGGGCTGACAACGGAACACTCACGATGATGGTTGCCGCGAAAGCCGAAGTCTTTGAAGACTGTAAACCGGTGTTAGACGCTGTCGGGCAGCAGATTTTTCATGTCGGCGACCACGTCGGTATGGGCCAGACGGTCAAAGCCGCTCACCAAGCCCTGTGTGGGGCTGTGATGACCGCAACGTTTGAAGCGTTTGTCTTAGGGGTGAAAGCTGGTGCCGATCCGGAAGCGTTATCCAAGGTCATCGGCGCAGGCGCGGCAGGGAACCATTTGTCGAGGGTCGCAATGCAGAGCATTATGGAGCGCAAATTCACCGGAACCGGAAGCCATATCGGGACGATGTATAAGGATTTAGGCATTTCGATGGCTATGGCCAAAGAAAACGGCGTGCCCATGTTTACAACAAGCGCAGCCTATGAATTATTCCAATCCGGCAAATCGCTTTTTCCACATGAAGACAACTGGTCGGTCGCTAAACTGTTAGAGCAGATCGCAGGGATCACAATCAACAAGACATCCCGGGAACACGCCCAATGATCCATCAATGCACGTCATACTGTTCCGGAAAGGCCCGGAAAACGGCGTGAAAACGAGCCGGACGTGTGCGGTGAAACCCTGCAAAACCGAGCGTCCTGAGTGCATCATTCAACGTTCAGGAGAAATACGTGCAGACGACGCAACAAGCATCTACGCCGTCCCCTTTTTTGAGGATGGAAGCGATTGTCAAACGATTTGGCGGCAACGTTGCCGTTAATAACGTCACTATCGAAGTCACACCGGGTTCTGTGCTGGCACTTCTCGGCGAAAACGGCGCTGGCAAATCAACATTGATTAAAGTCCTGGCAGGCGTGTATCACGGTGACAGCGGACGGATCATTTTCAAAGGACAGGACATTATCGATGCAGCCTCAATTCGCACAAAGACCCGACAACCGATCGCGTTTATCCACCAGGATCTCGGACTGGTGGAATGGATGACCGTTGCTGAAAATATGGCGTTTAGCCTCGGATTTCCCAAGCGTTTTGGGGTGATCGACTGGCGTAAGATCCGACAGCAGGCGCTGGCAGCGCTGGAGCGCATCAGAATTGATATCGACCCGGATGCGCGGGTCTTTTCCCTGTCACAGACTGAACGATCCCTGTTAGCGATTGCCAGAGCGCTTGCCGTGGATGCCGATATCCTGGTGCTGGATGAACCTACTGCGGCCTTACCGGCAGATGATGTCACTCATGTGTTCGCCACCCTCCGCGAGCTGCAAAATCAGGGTGTTGGCATGATTTATGTGACCCATCGCCTGGACGAAGTCATGGAACTTGCTGATGAAGTCGCCATTCTGCGGGACGGCGTACTTATTGCCCAGGGAGCGACGCAGCAATACAGTCTTCGGGACTTGGTACAGATGATTGTCGGAGAAGAAAAAGCCGAAAATAAACGCTTTCCTCTCCCCCGAAACACGCAGCCAGTGCTTGAGTTGGACCACGTTACGGTCGGCGACACCGGTCCTGTGGACTTTTGTCTGCATGCGGGCGAAATGCTGGCGCTGGCCGGTCTGCGGGGAGCCGGGCAGGAAGATGTCGGGCGCCTGTTATTCGGCACACGCTATCTTCAGGCTGGCACGATCCGGCTCAACGGGGACACCTACGTGCCGACATCACCACAGAAGGCCATTCAATCCGGGATTTCATTAGTCGCACGTGATCGGGTCGGGGAAAGCCTCGCCATGTCGCTGTCCGTACAGGAGAACATGTTTCTCGCTCCGATGAATCACGGAAATGCCCTGCTTTCCCCGTATACTTCGCGCTCCGAACGCCAAAAGGCAGAACAGCTGTCAGAGCAGCTGGACATCCGTCCCCGGCGGACAGACGTGGATATATCGGCATTATCCGGGGGAAACCAGCAGAAAGTGGTCATGGCGCGATGGCTGGATATTCGCAGTCCGGTCCTGGTTCTGGAAGATCCCACGGCAGGCGTAGATGTCGGTGCCCGCGTCGAAATTTACGATATTCTCAATGAAATTCTCCGGACCGGTCATGCAATTATCGTGATTTCAACGGATTTTGAGGAAATTACCAACATCTGTAACCGGGCTCTTGTTTTTAATCGCGGTCGAGTCGTCGGTGAATTGCTCAACGACGACGTGACCTTTGCCAATTTACTGGAACTCTCGTCCGGATCAGGGGCGCTGGCGACCTGAACCGGGTTCGCGTGATATATCACACTATGAGAAAAACCTCAGTCACTTCCACGGCGCTGGAACAGCAGGTACACATCGGCCGTGACGGTATCCTGCCCTGGCTGACACAAGTTGCGACCCGCTACGGTTTGCTGTTTTTGTGTATCATCCTGGGAGTCTTTTTTTCGTTCATAACGGACTCTTTTGCCTCTATGCTCACTCTTCAGGCCGTTCTGGGGGATAAATCGATCATTGCGCTCCTGGCATTGGCTGCAACCATCACCATGATTGTGGGAAAGATCGACCTGAATGTCGGCTTCGGAATTGTCCTCTGGCATATTCTCTGTATCAGTCTGCAAGTTCAGTACGGTTTGTCATGGCCCCTGACCTGCATACTGGTCCTGGCAATATCTGGATTATACGGCCTGCTGAACGGCATTTTGGTCGCGATGGCCGACATCGACAGTTTCGTCGCCACGCTGGGGTCAGGGACGGTGATTTATGCGGTGGCGTTGTGGCATTCCGGCGGTCGTCAGATTGTGGGAGAACTGCCTGATTCGTATCTGGAGCTGTATCACACCGAGCTGGGCGGCATTCCGATTATTGCCTCTTACGTGCTGGTGCTCGCCGTGCTGTTATGGCTCATTACGGAGAATACACCGCTCGGGCGATGCATGTATGCCGTTGGCGCCAATCCGGCTGCCGCTGAACTCAACGGCATTCCGATTCGATGGTATGTGATCGGCGCGTTTATCGCCTCCAATATGATCACAGGATTTACGGGAATTCTTTTGGCCGCAAAATTAGGAGTCGGCCAGGCGAGTGTCGGGATGGATTTCCTCTTACCATCTCTGGTGGGAGCCTTCCTGGGGTCTACCACCATTCGTCCCGGACGCGTCAATATCTGGGGAACCGTTGTCGGGGTCACGATTCTGGCCGTAGGCATTGCCGGCATTCAACAGTTAGGCAGCACTTTTTACGTAGAACCATTGTTTAACGGAGGCACCCTGCTGCTTTCGATTACCCTGGCCGGCTACGCCCAGCGACGCCGCCTGCTGAGTCAAAAAACCGTACAGCATTCACACACGAAACGCAATCCAAGCCTTCCTGAGCATTCTGCTCAAAAGCAGGGCTAATCGTATCGATGAATGGAATGTCGGGCTTGCGTGTCGCTATCAATATAAAGGAGGGGATCAGGGCTACAAAAATTCAGGACTGCGCAGTTACAACTCACGCTTACAGCAGTATTCACATGTGAAAGCAGATATAATTTCTCTGACCATCAAGGAGGTATCTTTATGAGAACAAGAAACGTGTTACGCCATACTGTATCTATCAGCGCTGTGTTTGTCATGATGTTTGCGTTTTCCGCCCATGCTGATTTTTTGCAGGACGCAAAGGCGATTGTTGAAGCTTCAACCGCCTCAGGTGCTCCCTGGAGCGGCCCCACCACTGGGCCTAAAGCTCAGGCGGGAAAACACATCATTTACATCGCGTCAGATATGAAAAACGGTGGTGTCTTGGGAGTCAAGGACGGTGTTGAAGAAGCTGTCAAGGTCATAGGATGGAAACTGGATGTTCTGGACGGGGCCGGATCAGTGAAAGATCAGGTGGCGGCGCTCAACCAGGCAATTGCCAAAAAACCCGATGGGATCGTTGTTGGAGGATGGAATCCCAACGTCGCCAAAATCCCCTTGAAAAAAGCCTCGAAACAGGGCATTGTACTGGTTGGCTGGCATGCGCTTCCTGACCCGGGACCGATTGAAAAATATGATATTTTCTATAACGTGACATCAGACTCTCAGGACGTCGCTAAAGTGGCGGCCATGTATGCGGTTGCGCAATCAAACGGCAAGGCTAAGGCCCTCATTTTTACAGATTCTCTCTATCAGATCGCGCTGGATAAAGCGAATGCCATGAAGGCCGTCATCGAGCAATGTGCCGAGTGTGAAGTCGTTGAGTTCATCGATACGCCGCTGGCCGATACCAGTAACCGGATGCCGCCGTTAACCTTTACGCTGCTTCAGAAATATGGCGACGACTTCCAGTATTCGCTGGCGATCAATGATCTCTACTTTGATTTTATGAACTCATCCCTGAAAACAGCCGGGAAAGATCCGAACGGTGCGCCCTTTAATATTTCTGCAGGCGATGGTTCGGTATCGGCCTATCAACGCATCCGTCAAGGCAATTATCAAACCGCAACGGTCCCCGAGCCCTTGACCCTGCACGGCTGGCAAGTGGTGGATGAATTCAACAGGGCTTTTGCCGGTCAGAAGCCGAGCGGCTATATCACTCCCGTGCATCTGGTCACCAAAGAAAATATTGCCTTTGACGGCGGTCCGAATAATGTCTACGACCCCGACAACGGCTATCGTGAAGAGTATAAAAAGATTTGGGGCGTAAAGTAAGAGTACACCTCGACAGCAGGGTGAGCTGTGTGACTCCACCCTGCTGTTGCAACACACACAAGCGCAGACATGTCTCAAACATTTGTTTGCCGGAGAAGCCACGGAACAGCAGCTGAAGAATTTAGACAGGCACATTGAACCCGGCGCTCGAGTGAGCGCCTATATTCACGAGCATTCCTCTAATTCGATCGGCCTGATAAGATCTGAAAAAGACCCCTTGCTGAGGCCAGGTATTTTCACTCTTGCAGTGTTTCTCTGATATGCTCACGGAAGAGCTTGGATTTTTGATAATGCTCTTGCATGGCTGATACCGCTTTCTCAGGCTCCCTTGAGTGCATCGCATCTAAAATCTGCTGATGTTCCTGCACCGCCATTATGCGCCGCTCTAAAAATTTTTGCCGGCCCAAATGCTCTTCAAGATCTCGATTCAATTTAATGACATCTGACGCGAGAATCGTGATCAATGCTTTTAACACGGGATTAGCGGCAAACTCGGCAATTTTGAGATGAAACACCAGATCCTCATCAAGGCTCCCCACGCCTCGTCTCATCTGTTGACTAAAATCGCGATGGACGGCGTCAAGTTCCTCAAGCCCCTTTGGCGAGATTCTCTCCGTCGCTAATCTCACTGCGTGAGCTTCCACAGCATAACGGGCTTCAACGACTGCTTCGTAATGTTTTTCTTCCAGTTCAAGGACATTTGAAAGCAGCCCCCCGAGGGCATCAAGCCCAAGACCAGCAACATAGGTGCCGCTTTGAGGAACTGTTTTAACGATACCGTAGGCATCCAGGCGCTTGAGCGCCCTCCGCACGATCGCTCGTGAAATACCAAAACGCTCTTCCAGTTTCTGCTCTGACGGCAGCTTGTCACCGCTTTTCAATCTTCCTGAAGAAATTAAATCCTTGATCTGCTGAATGACCGAATCAGCAGGGTCTCGCAACTCAATCGGTTCAAAATAATGAATCGCATCTTTTTTGCTACTCATGGTCCCTCTCTTTCACACTCTATCGTCTCAATGGGAAGTATCACAGCGATCTCAAAAATTATGAGGTAGCAGGTAGTTCAGTACTTTTTAAAAGTCAAACACTTTCACGTGATATTTTCTCTGTTCATGAACAGGTACTCAAAAAAATATTCTTATCACTGAAAGTTCTCTATCCCATACTGCGGGTGCTAGCCCTTTATATCAATCTATTTCAAGAGTTCTTCTCTACATTCCGCGCAGGCTTGCTGTCAAATACATATAATTCTTTTTTTAAAATCATTTTTCGCTTGACAAACAGGCACGAATCATTCACTAAAAATTAATAAGTAGTTTACTACTTAATTAGTAAATGCGTATTATTGTGTTTACATACCACAATCAGGAGGATCTTATGGCACAATACAATATCCAAGAATTAGATCGTAACGCATGGTTGCAGAATACATTCCCGGAGTGGGGAACCTGGCTGAATGAAGAAATTGACGCTGAAGTCGTAGCAGACGGCAAACTGGTCATGTGGTGGCTGGGGTGCACCGGGATTTGGTTTAAAACTCCCGGGGGGGCGAATTTTACCGTCGATTTCTGGGAAGGTCGCGGACGCTCGACTAAAAAACAGCCGCCGTATGAGGAGATCAAAAATTTTCAGATTATTCGCTTGACCGGAGCCAGAACACTGCCGCCGTTCTTGCGTATGAGCCCGATTGTGATCGATCCTTTTGCAATGACCAAAATGGATGTCCTCTTTGCCAGTCATATTCACGACGATCACATCGATCCCTATGTCGCCGCCGCTGCCGTCAAATTAACCGACGCCGTCTTTGTCGGACCGAAACTGTGTGTGGACAAATGGCTGGACTGGGGGGTGCCGAAAGAACGTACCCATGTTCTGCACCTGGGAGATGTGTACAAATTTAAAGATGTTGAAGTCACGGCAGTCGAAGCCTTTGACCGAACAGCGCTGATCACCATGCCGCCCGACGGCGATCTGCGCGGGAAAATGCCGCCGGACATGAATGAACGCGCTCTGAACTATGTTATTAAAACGCCCGGCGGAACCGTCTATCACTCTGGCGACTCCCATTTTTCCGATCGCTATTTCAAACACGGCAAGGAGCATGATATCGATGTCTGTTTCACTGCCTACGGCGAAAACGGTCCCGGGGCTACCGATAAAATTACCTCCTCCGACTGTCTGCGCGTCGCTGAAAACCTGCGCTCCAACGTGTTGATCCCCTATCATTACGATATGTGGGCTAACCAGCATATCGATCCGAATGAGTTGGAATTGCTCTACAATTTCAACAAATACCGCCTGAAGTTCGAATTGTTCATCTGGCAGGTCGGCGGGAAGTTTACCTATCCCGACGATAGAAGCAATAAACGTTATAAATACCCCAAAGGCGGTGAAGACAGCTTCACTGACGATAATAATCTGCCATTTCCGGCCTTCTTGTAAGTCGATTTTTTCAGCGCAAAGGTGCAGAGAAGAGGGAAAATTGTAACGAGGCGACGCACTATAACGCCGTCATCCTCGATCTCAATCTCTTGTCTTTTCTGCGTCTTCATCGTGGGCGATGCGTATGCAATCAGGAAAAATTGAGCATATCACAGTAGCCGGCACTGGCATGATCGGATCAGATGTGACGCTTTTGTGCGCCATGTTTCACTATCCGGTGGTTATGCTGGGCCGCTCGGAAGAGAGCATTCAGCGTGGTCTGACCAGAATTCGGAAAAACCTCGCATACTTGACGACAGAAGGAGTGTATACCCGTGAGGACGCAGAACACATTTTGGGCTCGATCCGCACTGAGACGGCAATGGCTGAAGCAGTACGCGAAGCAGATTTTGTGCTTGAAGGCATTCTGGAAGACATACAGCTCAAACACGAGCTCTTTGTTGAGCTGGACCGTCACTGTCCGCCGCATACGATTTTGGCATCGAGTACGTCCGGATTATCGCCGAATGCCATTGGAGAAGGGATCACGCGTAAAGACAAAATGCTGGTGGCACACTTTTGGAACCCTCCCTATCTGGTACCGCTCGTCGAAGTCGTGACGCATGACAACGCCTCGAAAGAGACGATCGACACTGTGACAGCCTTTCTGGAGTCACTCGGAAAGACTCCTGTACATTTGAAGAAAGACATCGCCGGACATATCGGGAATCGTTTACAGCACGCGCTGTTCCGAGAAGCCATTCATCTGGTTGAAGAGGGCGTCGCTGCGCCGGAAGATATCGATCGAGTTATTCTGAGCAGCCTAGGGCCGCGTTACTCGATGATCGGCCCGATGGAATATATGGATTCGGTAGGACTTGACTTACAGGTGGCCGTGCAGAGCTATCTCTTTGAGACACTTGCCGATGCCAAACGCCCGCAGAAACTTCTGATGGAAAATTATGAGCGCGGGGATTATGGCGCAAAAACCGGAAAAGGCTTTTACGATTGGACGACCGAAAAGAATCTCGATGAAATGGTCGGCAGACAAAATACACGCTTTATCACAAGATTACAAGCCCTGCAAGCGGCTAAAAAAAGTGGTATCAGTTAATCTCACAACCACCTGCTCAAACGATCGGGAGGTGATGTTCCGGGGAGCACAACACAAGCAACTTTTTTGGAGGAATGCATGCCAAGTACGGATGAACAGCCCCAGCCTGCAAGGCGGGAAGCACACAAAAGGAGAAGAGTTATGATGTCACGAGGAAAAATTGTTGCAAGTCTTCTTATGCTCAGCCTGATGATTGCCGCGCCAGTGATGGCTCAGGAGTTTGACTGGAGGCAATTTGAAGGGACGACGATTGTCGCGAATTTCCCCAGCCATTTCCACTATAATGCTGCAATGAAGGTGATCCCTGAATTTGAAAAACTTACCGGTATCACCGTAGAAGTTGATATGCTGCAGTATGTAAAAATGCACGAGAAGCAAATACTTGAGATGAGTAAACCCGAAGGGGACTATGATGTGATTGCCTTGGTCTGCATGTGGAAAAGTGAATATGCAACAGGCGACATGTTATTGCCATTAGAGCCGTTCTTTGAAGATCCGGAATTGGCGGTGCCAGGTTACGATTTTGAGGATCTTGTACCTGCTTATGTTGATAACACCGGCCGTGTCGGCGGAGAAAAAATTTATATGGGCGGTCCCGGATCGACATTATATGCCCTGCCGTTCGGAGCTGAAACCAGTATTTTAGCGTATCGTGCCGATCTCTTCAAAGAGCATAATCTTAACGTTCCTGATACATACGATGATATCCGGGCAGCAGCCAAATATTTTGCCGAGAACGTCGAGGGCGTCTATGGTTTAACCATGCGCGGCGCCTCAGGACATCAGGCCACACATGCGTTTCTCTTGCATGCAGACCCATTCGGGGCAAAGGTGTTTAACGCTGATTGGGAACCGACCTTAACAAGTCCGGAAGCGATCGAAACTCTGGAGTTCATGAAAGAAATGGTTGAGTACGGTCCTCCAGGCATCACGGGGTTTGGCTATGACGGGCAGTGTAATGCATTTCTGGAAGGACTTGCGGCGATGTATATCGATAACAATGCCATCGCAGCCGCAACACGCGATCCGGAAAGATCCAAAGTCGTCGGAAAGGTCGAGTTTGCTCTGCACCCCAAACACAAAAACCGTCTGTCGGAAACCGGCGGTTTCGGTATTGGCATCCCTGCCAACGCCAAAAATCCGGAAGCAGCCTTTATCTTTATCCAATGGCTGACCATGAAAGAACAGGATAAAAAAGTTGTCGAAGCCGGCGGTGCGCCATTCAGAATGTCGACCTTGAACGATCCAGACTTGCAGGCAAGCCATCCTGAATTTGCTGTCATGCTGAAACAACTGCCGCATGCTGATCCGGACTGGCGCCCGATTATTCCGGAGTGGGGCGAAATCAACCAAACCATCGGTGTTGCCGTGAACCAAGTGCTCACCGGAGAAAAAGAGCCGATGGACGCGATGGAATCAATTACCGAGCCGCTCCGGGCTATCGTCAAAAAAGGGGGCTACCTCAAATAAATTTTCGGAGATCATCTGAACGGCGGGGTTCCGCCGTTCAGACTTCCTGTAACGTACAAGCTCTTCATACACATCCACATATCCGAAAAGGAGACCCGTTATGAAGGCAAAAGCTAACACTGTTTTACAAAAGACGAATAGTGATGTCGTATTCTCAATTGGAGGATTTCATATCACGGTCAAGATGCTCCAAAAAGCGACACCGTATTTTTTCATCGGTCCTGCCCTGTTGATTCTCTTCTTTACGCTGATCTATCCTGTATTTTACGGTCTTGGACTCAGTTTCTTCAATTGGACATTACGGGATATGGCCTCAGCAGAATCCCCGAAACTCACCAGCGCATCTTTCGACTTACTCAAAAAAGACGGGCTTCCCGATAACGTGCTGGACCAGCTCGATCGTTTCAAAAATCGAAAATTTCGAACAAAGGAAAAATTTCTTAAAAAGATAGAAGGCGCGATCGGAGCTGAGGCAACGGCACGCTATCAGAAATTCCTTCTGAAGCGCACTCTGAAAAAGCCCGAATTTATCGGATTCGGGAATTACAGGGAACTGGCGAAGAGTGAATTCTTCTGGACCAGCGTGGGCGTCACGTTGAAATTTTCCTTGAGTGTGGTTGTCTTTGAAATTCTGCTGGGCTTATTTCTGGCTCTGCTCTTAGAAGAAAAAATGAAAGGATTACGCTTGTTTCGGACGATCTTTCTCCTGCCGATCATGATCGCGCCTGTTGTCGTCGGATTAATCTGGCGTTTTCTCTACGATCCCTCTTTTGGGATGATCAATTACTTCTTGAGCTTTCTTGGTATCGCTCCCCAAACCTGGCTGTCCGATCCCTCATTGGCCTTGCCAGCAGTTGTTCTGGCGGATATCTGGCAATGGACACCCTTTGTCTTTCTCTTACTCCTCGCAGGTCTGCAAGGCATCCCGCGATCTCTGTTAGAGGCCGGCGAAGTCGACGGCACAAACTATCTGCAAAATCTCGTTTATATTAAACTGCCGCAAATTAAGTCCATTATCGGGATTACAGCGATTTTACGGTTGATCGATTCTTTCCGCAGCCTGGTGGTGATGTTCGTGATGACTGAAGGCGGACCAGGTATGTCCACTGAGGTTCTCTCATTACACCTGTACAAAACCGCGTTTACCAGTCAGCGGCTTGGATTGGCATCGGCAATTGCCGTTGTACTGATAGCGATCATCCTCTCGCTGGCGGCAGTGTTAATGTGGAGCATGCGTTCCCCACAGGAGGTATAAGAATGGCCAATGTCACTAAACGCGCAAAAGCAACGATGTACCTCAGATATGTCGTGGTCGTGGTGGGAGCAGCAGTGAGTCTCTTTCCGATTTTTGTCATGATCACGACGTCATTTAAAATCCGCACAGATGCTTTCAGCATCCCTCCAAAGTGGTTGTTTGTCCCAACCCTGCAAAATTACATACATGTCTTGTTCAGTCAGAATTTTTTTCGCTATTTTGTCAACAGCATTATCATTGCCCTGCTCGCCACCTTGTTCAGCGTCGTCCTCGGGGCACTGGCCGCGTATGCCCTGGCGCGCTTCAGGTTTATGGGTAAAGGTGTGGTGATTATGGGCACGCTCTTACTGCGCATGGTCGCCCCGGTCATTCTGGTGATTCCGATTTTTATTCTCTGGAACAAGCTCGGTTTGATCAACGGACGATTTGGCCTGGTGTTAACGTATGTCGCTCTGAACCTTTCTTTTAACATCTGGGTTTTACGCACCTTTATTTTGGAGATTCCGGTCGAGTTGGAAGAAGCTGCGTTGATCGACGGCTGTGGAGAATTTACCATTTTCTTCAAGATCATCCTGCCGTTGATCGCACCGGGATTAGCAGTCGCCAGCATCTTTACCTTCCGCATTGCCTGGAACGAATTTATTCTGAGTCTGGTCTTGACAAATCGTTTCACCAGGACCTTGCCGGTGGCCGTCTCATTATATCTGACGGATCACGGAATTGAATGGGGCCAAATTACAGCCATTGCCACAATAATCGCTGTTCCGGCATTTATTTTTACCTTTACTGCTGCCAAGAGCCTGATCATGGGACTAACTGCGGGAGCCGTGAAGGGGTAAAGTGGCGACGTGTCACACCTGGGGCAATCGTCACGAGAAGTACTTCTGCACACTGCGCCATCAGTGTGCGTAAATCTCTTTTACGCACACTGTTATGCTGTTCTTAGCAGGACGTTCTCAAGCTTTTTTCAACAAGATCAACCCTGCTCTAAATAGCTCATAATACGCTTGACATAGCGTCGATCCTGATTGTAATGCCAAATCGCTTTTTGGAGGTCGTCGCGGCCTCCGTTTCTGAGCAGATAGTTTGCTGCCGAGTACGCAGCATCTTCCACGTCAAAGGGATCTTTTACCCCGTCTCCATTCGCATCAATGGCATTGCGCACCCAGGTTTCAGGAATAAACTGAAAAGGGCCGACCGCACCTTTACGCGAGCCATAGACCTGTTGAGGATCCCAGTGCAACTCCCGGCAGATTTGGTAAAAATAGGAAAGCTGCCGCTTGGGCAAAACAGAAACGACCTGGGTTTTCCCCAAATTTCGGCCCAGGTTGCTTTCTTCACGATGCAGGCCCCAAAAAATCTGCCAGGGAAGACCCGACCAATGCGATACCTGCTGATACAACTGATACAATTCACGCTGCCCGCGAATTTCATAGTGTGGGGCATCACCTGTCAGGCTGTCCCAGACATCAAGCAGCAGGTAGGACAGAAAACGCAGGGCTTCCCAGCCCAGATTCACAGCGTTCACAAGCAGGTAGCTGCTGAGATCCACAATCTTCGACCACAGCGGTTCCTCTGAAAAAATAATCGCTGACGTGCCGCTGTGCACACATGTCATGTACACACACAGCAGCAGTACACCGAGAACAATCAAGTTTTTGAGCATGGCGCGTGCAGGACCTTAACGTCGTCCAACGATCGCATAAATAACGAGCGGACGATTGCTATTATGATTCCGTATACGGACTTTGGCGGCATCAACCATATTCTGGGGCAAATCGATACTTTGAGAACCGGCCCGCCGGCCGATAAAATTTTCCATACCCCGGCTATCGCCGGCAAAGATATCATATTCACCATCAGCCTCAATATGAAATTCTTCTGTTTTCCATTCGTTTGAAATCGGAGTATTCCACTGGACTTCAATTTCTCCGAGCGGGCAGAGTTGATAGCCTCTGCCGCCTGCCGAAATCGCCATTCTTGCCTCTTCCAGTTCAGCGCAATCCAGCCGGTCTACCCGTAAGCCGATCAGATGCTCCGGAAAATAGCTGAAGCCTCCTTGCAGCGTCCCTCCGACGGCGGCTGCCAGGGTGCTTCCTTCAATCGCCTCAATATACGTTGCTCCATTATGTCGGTTGTCGATCAAAATGAGTTCCGCTGATTGCACATGAGAGGGCAGATCAAAGGATGCTGTTCCCATAACATCTGCTCCGACCTGCGTCCAGTCAGCTTCACCAAAATTGGCTGTAAAGACATTGTAAGGCCCGTCAAAGCCGCCTTTGTCATGGGTATAAATCGTGAAGTCCGGCTGATTAGGCAGATTAATAATTTTATTATTTGTGTGAAAGGTATACACGATTTGTGAGTTGATGCCTTCCAGCACGGCGACCCGGTCGTCCTTTCGCAGACCGTCTTGCGGATCGGTCACGTTGCGCACCGACTGAGGAAGATAGCTGTCGGCCCAACGCTTTTGGACCTGACGAGGCTGTGCCAGAATCGCGCGCGAGTCAGGCTGAGAGCTTGGAATCGGACGCTCTTCCCGTCCAGGAACACCAGGGGCGATTTCTCCTGTAACTGGAACAGTAGAATACTGTTGAGTCGCTTGAGCGCCTGCGCCGATCTCAATTGCCAGCACTGCATTCGAGCCATACGGGATCGCGACAGTTATCCAGCCGAATCCTGCAAGCGTGCATACGATGACTTTCAATACGTAAAAGGCTTTTTTCATAAGATTTCCCCCTTCGTCTTTTTCTCCTGAGATTCCGCATTCCCGGCATCACGCAACGCCGCTGCCTTCTCGATCACCGGCAGTAAACCGCTGGTGAGTTCATAGGCACGAAGTGCATTCAGCGGAACCCAGCGTGCATCCGTCACATCGCTCCCAGCCTTGAGTTGAGCCTTTTGACAGGAAAATTCGGACCGACAGGACGCGAGATAATCAAGAATCAGATAATGATATTGGATCCGCCCGAGCTTATCCTTCACCACATGATCGATGAGTTCCGAAAGGGCTTCAACGACAATATCAAGCCCGCATTCTTCCCGGACTTCCCGGACAATCGCTTCTTCCGGAGATTCCCCCGGCTCGATGACGCCGCCCGGTAACGTCCATTGTCCTTCTGCAGGCGGCCGGCCCCGCTTGATCAGCAAAAGCCGGTCATCCTCAAAAATCAGCGCTCCAACAGCAGGAATCGGATAGCGCGGATATTCTCGTGAAGAGTCTGCAACCATTGTCCAGCCTCTTGTCCTCTTTTTGTGTGGCAATACGTTTCAACTACGAGACATCAGCTTAGAGTGTACAACATCATTTTTGTTTGTCAAGGAATTAGACCCACTGACTGATCCTGAACTGCGATTTTCCGTGCGAACAAGATAACTCAGACATTGGTTTCAGTTCGTCTGAAGCCCGTCGTGTTTGTCCGTCAAAGCAGGTTGACTGGATCGACATCGACAAGAATCTGCAGGTCTTTCAATGACGTGAACCCGCAGAAGCGTTCAAGCTGCTCTTTCACGAAACGGCGCATCGATAAGGAATGAGCGCTTTTGAGCAGAATCTGATAGCGAAACTTACTCCGAAGTCTGGTCAAAGCCGCCGGGCTGGGTCCCAGGATTGCGATCCGGTGTTGACAAGCCTGTTCGTGCTGCCGCATCTGTCTGGCCAGCGTTACGGCCGTCTCATGCGTGAACTCATCATCCCGGCTTTGCAGCAGAATATTGATCAGACGTGAAAAGGGTGGATAGTTCAATTGTCGACGGAAGACGATTTCGCGGTTGTAAAAAGCAAAATAGTCATGATGCTGCGCTGCCAAAATCGCATAATGTTCCGGCGCATAGGTTTGAATCATCACCTCTCCCCGAAGTCGGCCGCGCCCGGTACGTCCCGCCACTTGAGTCAGAAGCTGGAACGTCCGCTCACCGGCCCTGAAATCTGGAAGATGTAAGCCGGTTTCAGCCGAAATCACGCCGACCAGGGTCACATTATGAAAATCGTGGCCCTTGCTGATCATTTGTGTGCCGATCAGAATATCAATGTCTCCCTGCTCGAAACGTTGTAAAATCTTAAAATGCGCATTTTTCCCTGACACGGTATCGCGATCCATTCTGGCGACTTCAGCATCCGGGAAAAGCAGTTGAATGTCCTGTTCGATCCGTTCCGTACCGATTCCCCGATAGCGCAGATCAGGACTGCTGCACTGCTCACATCGCCCTGGAGGGGTGCGGGAAAAATCGCAATAATGACACTGAAGGCGATGCGAAACGACGTGGTAGGTGAGACTGACGTTACAGCGGGGGCATTCGTAGACAAAACCACATGCTTTGCAGAGATAGAAATTGGCAAAACCGCGCAGATTCAGGAACAACAGGACCTGCTCTCCCCGCGAAAGCACCTTCCGGATCGCTTCCTCCAGGGCATTGGAAAAAAGATGCTTCGAGTCCCCCTGCCTTCGATCGAGAATTTCGACCTTTGGAAGCGGACGTTCGTCAATTCGTTCATCAATCGTCAATAATTGGTACTTCCGGGTCTGCGCGTTATAGTAAGATTCCAGTGAAGGAGTCGCGCTTCCCAGAATAATGGGGATGTTCTCGATGCGCGCCCGCATGACGGCCGTATCGCGGCCATGATAACGCGGCTCGCTGTCCTGCTTGTAGGACATTTCGTGTTCTTCATCCACCACGATAAGTCCCACATCACTCATCGGGGCAAAAATGGCGGAGCGCGCTCCGATGACCACATCGACGTCTCCACGCCGAATTCGCTGCCATTCATCATAGCGTTCGCCTGTTGAAAGGCCGCTATGCAGCACAGCCACATTATCTTCAAATCGTGAAAAAAAGCGACCGGTCAGCAGCGGTGTCAGGGAAATCTCCGGCACCAGCACAATGGCGCGGCGTTTGAGCGAAAGGACATGAGCGATCGCCTGCATGTAAATCTCCGTCTTTCCGCTTCCGGTAACTCCATGCAGCAGCAAGGCTCTGAACTCTTCGGAATCTATGGCATTGAGGATGTGTTTCAAAGCATCTTCCTGCTGTTGACTCAGAGGGAGATGCGAACTTTTCTGACACGTGAAATGGGCAGCAGGTTGCCGCCGAACGTCTTTGACATAGACCTTGACATAACCTTTTTGCGCTAAGGCGTTAATCGAAGAGCGGGGATCGAAACGCAATGCTTCTTGCAATTCGACCACAGGGAGATCGTCGGGAAAGACGTCCTTGAGAAATCGAAAGATTCTGGCTTGCTTCGGGGCTCGTGTTCCGAGGAGATCGATATCTGCCAGTTCTGCCGCAGGCATGGACAGCACGATATGCTGCAGGCGTTTGGTTCTCGCAGTTCCGGATTTCAACTGTTCTTCGATTTCAACATAGCCCTGTTTTTCGAGTAAATACAGCGACGATCTCAGGTTTTTCCTCCCGAGTTTTTTCTGAAGCTCCTGAAGCGTCAGCGTACAATCCTGCTGCAAGAGTTCAAGAATCTTTTTCTGCAGCTTGCCGCTGACTGAAGGGAGTCGGACGCTTTCTCCGAAAAGATCGACAGAGCCGGACTGCAGCGCGGATTCACACAGATGAATGTTCAGCGTATGCACACTGTCCATACCGGACGGCAAGGCCGCCTTGATCGCGACGCCCCAGGAACAGGCATAATACTCGGAAATCCATTTCGTTAAACGCCGCAGCGTCTCACTCACAACAGGCTCGGAATCGAGCAGATCGAGAATCTCTTTCAGGCGCTCCACTGCAGGGAACTCTGGAAAGCCGACAATACAGCCTGTCAGGACCTTCCGGCCAAAAGGCACCAGAACGCGCTTGCCCAACTCAACGTCTTCCTGGAGTTCAACAGGAACCCTGTAGCTGTAGGATTGAGATACCGGCAGAGGAACTGCGACATCAACGTATTGCTTCATGATCGCTCCGCTACATGATACCCATGTCTTTCATGCTCAAAAATTTTCCACCAGCAATAACCAGATGATCGAGTACCGGCACGTCCATCACCCTTCCGACCTCGACCAAACGCTCAGTAATCTCCACATCTTCTGGGCTCGGCGTGGGATCACCGCTGGGATGGTTATGGAGCAGGATAATCGTGGCTGCCGTTTGAATCAGGGCAAAACGAAACACATCGCGCGGATGGACAATGCTGGCGTTAAGGGTTCCTTCAGAAATAATTTTATCTTTGAGGATACGATTTTTTGTATCCAGCGCCACGACTCGAAAAATTTCATGGGTCAGGAGACTCATCTCATCACGAAAATAGTTGAAGACGTCGGCAGGATGACGAATAACAGGCTTCGTGCTGCTGCTGAACATCGCCATCCGTTTACCCAGTTCAAACGCTGACAGAATCTGGCACGCCTTTGCCGGCCCAATACCGGAGACAGCAGTCAGTTGCTTAAAATCTGCCTGTGCAATGCCTTTCAGGCTTTCAAACACTTTTAACAAATTCGTCGCCAGATCGATGGCTGTATATTTCCTGTGCCCTACCACAGCCCCCGTGGAAATCGTAATAGCGAGTAATTCCTGATTCGATAACACATTCGGGCCAAAATGTTCGAGACGCTCGCGGGGCCTGGCATCTTCCGGCATCTCCTTAATCGTTAAATAGTCCATGGGGAACCTTTATGAACTCAGGGGCTGGCAACACGCGAGCCGCCACATTTGCTTCAGGATTCATCGCAGCGACTCAAACATCATCTCATGAATCTATTATCACGCTTACAGACTTGTCAATCAATCGGCTGGTAGAAATCTACAATTTGTCAAGGAAATCCTGTCTGATTTTGCTCTGAGGAAGACTCTCTTGGGAGGCAGGAAGACACCGCCCGACACGATCGATGTGCCGGGCAGAGGAACTTGTCCGGGATCAATCACAGCTACACCGACGTATAGCCACCGTCGATCACGACATTGGATCCGGTCATAAAACGTGAAGCCTCAGACGCCAGGAGTACAGCCACCCCACAGAGTTCCTCCGGCTTTCCCGGCCGGTTCATCGGCGTATGAGTCATCCACCTCGGCCCGTAATCCGGGTTTTTCATCAACTCGCCCGCCAACGGCCCTTCCATATAGCCGGGAGAGATCGAATTGACTCTGATGTTGTACGGAGCCCATTCTGCGGCCAGGCTTTTAGTGAGTTGGATGACTGCGGCTTTTGAGGCATTGTAGGATGCCTGATTTTGCGGTTGATTAACGATCAATCCGGACATCGAGGCGATATTGATAATGCGTCCCCCTCCTTGTTTGATCATCTGTCGCGCTGCCGCCTGACAACCGTAAAATACACCGTTAAGATTGACATTGATCACGGCCAGCCAATCCTCTTCCGGCACATCTTCAGCCTTTTCCCATTTGACAATACCTGCATTGTTCATCATAAAGTCGACCTTCCCGAATTCCTCAACGGTCGCAGCGACCATTGCCTCAACGCTGGCCTTGCTGGTGACATCGGTCTGAATAAAGCGTGAACGCCGTCGCAGGGTTTCAATATCTTTGGCGGTTTGAATGCCGGTTTCAGGGTTACACTCTGCGACCACGACATCCGCACCAGCCTCAGCAAATGCCGTGCAAAAGGCTTTTCCCAGCCCTTGCCCTCCACCGGTCACAATGCCGATCTGGCCTTTCAGTGAAAACCTATCCAATATCATAGTGCCTCTCCTTTTTTAGGGTATCATTTCAAGCAAGTTCCGCAAGTTGTTCGTAAATCGGTACAAGCGCGGAATAGCACGCATTAAAAATATCATACAATTTTTCATACTGCCGGCTCTGTTCTTGACGAGGAACAAAAGTGTCTGCGATTTGTACCAATTCTTCCGCCACCAGAAAGTCTTTGAACAGGCCTATGCCAACCCCTCCGGCAATCGCTGCCCCAAGAGAGCTTGCGCCTTCCAGCATGCGCGCCCGCAGGATCGGACGTTGGAACACATCCGCTTGAATCTGACAAAACAATTGTCCTTTTGCCCCGCCCCCAATCACGCGCATCTTATCAATCTGCACTCCCTGATCAAGAAAGGTATCAACAATCGTTCGCAGTCCAAAAATGGCTCCCTCCAGAACCGCCCGCGTCAAATCTTCCCGTGTATGCCCACGACTTAAGCCGATATAGGCGCCGCGCGCATTGGGATTCCAGTGAGGGGTCCGTTCTCCCAGCAAGTACGGCAGGAAAATCAGATTGTGCGATCCGGGAACTGTCGACTCGGCTTTAATATTCAGCAGCTCAAAAGGGCTTAGCCCAGCCATTTCCGCAGCCTTCGATTCCACTCGTCCGATTTCGTCTTTGAACCACTGATAGGCTCCGCCCACACATTGCGATACGCCAAGCGGCATCAGCATCTTCGGATCCACATGACAAAAAGTGACTGTCCGCTGTTGCGAATCAATCAACGGCTGCGACGTTGCCAGGGCGATCCATGAGGAAGAACCGACATTATTATAGGCGCTGCCTTCGCGAACCACTCCGGCTCCAACAGCTGCACAGCTCCCATCCGAGGCCCCGATCACCACCGGAGTCCCCGGCTTCAAGCCGATTTCACGACTCGCGGCCGTAGTCACTTCTCCCACGACATCACTTGACGGGCGGGCTTCCGGAAAAATCTCAAACGGCAAGCCCGTTGCCTCCACGAGTTCCGGCGACCACGCGCGCTCGATCAGATCAAAAGCATTTGTCCCGGAAGCATCGGAAAAATCCGTCACAAATGCCTGAGTCAATTTCGCGACAATATAGTCTTTCGCATGGAGAAATTTATGGCTCTGTCGAAACAGATCAGGCTGATTGTCACGAATCCACATGACTTTCTCGATGGTGTACGAAGGGCTAAGCGGATTACCGCTAATCCGGTAGACCTCATCAGGCGACACATGAGACGCAATGTCGGCTGCCTGCTTTTCACTCCGCATATCCGCCCAAATGACACAATCCCGAAGCGGAGTTCCCGTGTTGTCTACCATGACAGCGCCCATCATCTGGCCACTGAAGCTTATCACAGCGACATCAGAAGACATCACGCGGCTTTTCTTCAGCAAGCGCTGTGTGGAAACGCATGTTGCTTCCCACCAGTCGTCCGGATTCTGTTCCACCCACTTATGCTTTGGATAATGGGTTGGATATCCATAAAAATCACTGGCGATCTTTTCACCATTTGACGAGTAAAGCGTGGCTTTATTTCCGGTTGTCCCCAAATCATGGGCAAGCAGATAGCGTGTTTTCATACTGACGTCATCCCCTGACGGTACGGTATTGACTGTGCGCTGGACAGATACAATTCGGTATCAAAGCAATTTTTATACCATCCTGATTCAGACACTCTGCGGCTTCTATTATGCAAACATCATTCCGACAAAGAGAAAAAAATTTTCAGGGGGAAAAATTCTTTCCTGTATGAATCGTTGCTAAAATTGTTGACAAAGTTTCCTCTTTCAGTATGGTGAAGCGTAATGTGTCAACAAGGCTTTTCTGGCGATTGAAGCATTTCGAGCATCGATATTATCTCATGAACATGCGAGAGTTTTTTTTCTCATTTATCATCATTAGCGTCTGTATTCTGCCGCAAGACAGCCTCGCCCAGAAAGTCGTTCATCTGGTAACTGCTGAACACGAGCCCTACATCGGGAAGAACTTACTGAACAAAGGATATATCCATGAAGTCGTCACCGAAGCCTTCCGACGTGTCGGCTATCAGGCAGACATCGCCTTTTACCCTGTTGCCAGAGCAACATATTTAGTGGAAAAAGGTCGACGGGATGGTCTGGTTCCTATGTACCGCAATCCAAGTTTGGAAGACACGTTTCTGTTTTCAGAGCCATTCCCCGGGGGAACTCTCGGCTTATTGAAGCGAAAGTCCATCCCGATACGCTCTTTCGACCCGCTCGATCAGCGTCAGGCGCTCCGCAATCTTCAAACGTATACGTTTGGGGTTGTGCGAGGAGCCGTCACTACCCCTGAGTTCGATCGTGCGACATTTTTAAAGAAAGATTTTGCAACCTCCGACATGCAAAACCTGCTGAAACTCTCCAAGGGCCGAGTTGATTTTGTCGTCATCGATAAATATACGGCAGCGGATATCATGGTCAATACATTGCCCCACATGATCGGGGAATATGAGTTTATTAATCCCCCGATGGCCTTAACACCCTTTTATATCGCGTTTTCGAAGAATGCAGCTCACAGTCGGCAATTCGCTGATGCGTTCAATCAGGGTCTGCAAGCCATGGTCCGCGATCGCAGCTTAGAGAAGATCCTCTCCAGACACGGATTACTGCAAAGCCGGGAAGCCTCAGCAGGAAAAACGACTATCAGAATCGGAACGGTTGAAAGCACGTACATGCTCCTCATGAAACAACTCTCGCAGGAATTCGAACGAGACCACCCCGAGATCAAGCTTGAATGGAGCGTTCTGGATGAAAATATCCTCAGGCTGCGTTTAATGAGCGATCTGGCGATTTCGGATGGAAAATTTGACGTCATGATGATCGGCTCTTATGAAACTCCGCTCTGGGCCAAACGCGGATGGCTGGTTCCGATCGAAGATTTCCCTGATGACTACGATCCGGACGATATTGTTGAACCCGTACGGGAGGGGCTCTCCTGTGACGGCCGTATGTATGCGCTCCCGTTTTACGCTGAAAGTTCCATGACTTTTTATCGTAAAGATCTCTTTGAAAAGGCCGGACTCACCATGCCCAGAACGCCGAGTTGGGAGGACATCAGCACATTTGCTGAGGCCCTTGACGACCCGGAACACGGGATATATGGAATTTGTCTGAGGGGCAAAGCCGGCTGGGGGGCCAATATGGCGTTGTTGAATACAATGGTTAACAGTTTTGGCGGCCGCTGGTTTGACGAGCACTGGAATACCACTATCGATACGCCAGAATGGCGCAACGCACTGAACATGTATTATGAGCTGCTGACTGATTACGGTCCTCCGCTTCCAGCTTCCAATAACTATAACGATTTACTTTCCTTGTTTGCAAACGGTCATTGCGGAATTTGGGTGGATGCGACCATCTTTGCCGGAACGCTTTTTCACCCTACGATGTCCACAGTCTCCAAAACAGTTGGCTTTGCAGCGGCTCCGAGAGCCGTCACCCCGAAAGGCTCGCAATGGTTATGGACCTGGGCCCTGGGCATTCCGACCTCATCGAGATTTCCAGAAGCCGCACGTAAGTTTGTAATCTGGGCGACATCAAAAGCCTATATTGAGCTTGCGGCCGAGCATGAGGGGTGGGTATCTGTTCCGTCGGGGACGAGGAAATCAACCTATGAGAATGTCAACTATCAGCAAGCCGCTCCGTTTGCCGACTTTGTTTATGACGCGATCCGGCACGCGAATCCAGCCGATCCGACGCTTCAACCCGTTCCATACACCGGAATTCAGTATGTCAGCATTCCCGAATACCCGGCGATCGGCACTCATGTCGGGCAGAGAATCGCTGATGTCCTGGTAGGCGACATTTCCGTCACGCAAGCGCTGAAGGAGCTTCAACGCTTAGTTTCCGAACAGATGCGGGCCTCTGGATACACGAACTAGCCTCACCCAGTAAATATATTACTTGAAGTCTGGTTGACAATTTTGTCACGCAGACAATGTAAGTATAGTATCATGAATTGGAAGCAAGAGTGGAAAGCAGTATGTCTGATCGTGGGAATATTTTTTCTTGCCTCTTCTCTGCCGATCGGGCACCCAAGAGTTGACAGCGCTATCCTCGAAGCCTTTCACCTTGCGAAATGGTATGCGCAGGAACACGTGCTGCTCTGCCTGATCCCGGCATTTTTCATCGCCGGAGCGATAGGGGTTTTTATCAGTCAGGCTTCGGTGATGACCTCTCTGGGAGCACAGGCAAATAAAATACTGGCCTACGGCGTCGCTTCAGTATCCGGCACGATCCTGGCGGTCTGTTCCTGCACGGTCTTACCGCTCTTTGCCGGGATTTATCGCATGGGGGCCGGACTCGGGCCAGCGTCCACCTTCCTCTATTCCGGTCCAGCGATCAATGCGCTGGCGATCGTCTTAACAGCTCGAATCCTGGGACTGCGAATGGGCATTGCGCGGGCCGTAAGCGCGATTCTCTTCAGTATTATCATCGGCTTGCTCATGCACGTCATTTTTCGAAAAGAGGAACTTGAAAAGGCCACTGTCTATATCGCCGCACCGGACGACGGGACAGAACGTCCTCTCTGGCAAACAGCAACCTATTTTGCGACAATGATGATGATTTTGATTTTTGCCAACTGGGGCAAACCGGATATCTCAAGCGGCATCTACTACAGTATTTACGCCGAAAAATGGCTGCTCACCAGTCTGGCAGCAGCAGCGTTGGCGTGTGAATTAGCGGTCTGGTTTCAGCTGGCATGGTGGAAAGTCGCTGCGGTCGCTGTCCCTGCAGCAGTGCTGGCCCTGCTTTTTCCGCATAAGCCGATGAGGGCTTTTGCCGCAGCGGTGGTCGGCCTGTCTGCTGTCACCAGCACTGACAAAGGGGAAACCGGGGAGTGGTTTTCCAGCTCATGGGGCTTTGCAAAACAGATTCTGCCGCTCCTGCTTTTTGGTGTGCTGGCTGCCGGCGCCTTATTAGGACGTGTCGGGCACGAGGGCTTGATACCATCACAGTGGATCAGCTCTCTGCTGGGAGGAAACTCACTCTGGTCGAATCTCTTTGCCTCGCTGTCAGGAGCATTTATGTACTTTGCCACCCTCACAGAAGTTCCGATCTTACAGGGCTTGATGGGAAACGGAATGGGTGACGGTCCCGCTTTGGCGCTCTTATTGGCAGGCCCGGCTCTTTCGCTGCCGAACATGCTGGTCATTCGGAGCATCATGGGAACCAGGAAAACAGTGGTGTTTGTCTCACTGGTGATTGTCATGGCGGCGATCGCCGGATTCGTCTATGGAACGCTTGTATCATGAGAACAACGAGGAGAAAAACAAAATGAAAAAATTACAAATTTTAGGAACAGGGTGTCAAAGATGCAAGAGTCTTGCGGAAAATGTGGAAGCTGCGGCACAGGCGCTGGGTCTTGAGTATACTTTGGAAAAAGTGACCGATATTAATGAGATTATCAGCTTTGGCGTAGCAGTCACACCAGCCCTGGCAATTGACGGCGATGTCAAATTTACCGGCAAGCTGCTTGACGTTGAGTCACTCAAATCGTTCTTGCAGTAGTCGGACATCCTGGATGCTCGCCTCTTGAACAGAACAGACTACGCAGAAAAACAGCTTCAGAAAGACCATCAAACGAGTTCCCAGACAAGAAAGGAGGGATTTTTTCCTTTATGCATAAGAAGACATTTCGCGATAAGATAAGCAAATTACTGGACCTGGCAGATATAAAAATCCAGGGCAACCGTCCCTGGGATCTTCAGATCCATAATGAGGAACTGTTTTCGAGAGTGTTCGCAGGGGGCTCACTGGCTCTGGGAGAAGCCTATATGGACGGATGGTGGGATTGCGCCAGCCTTGATGAATTCTTTTCAAAAATTTTGCAGGCTGGACTGGACCGTCATATTTCCAGCTGGAAAGAATTTTTTGCTGTCCTGCACGCCAAACTCCTCAATCTTCAAAAACCGTCTCGAGCATATCAGATCGGGCGTCATCACTATGATATCGGGAATGACTTGTATCGCTGTATGCTTGACAGACGAATGATCTACAGTTGCGCTTATTGGAAAAACGCGGCCACTCTCGACGACGCCCAGGAAGCTAAACTCGATTTGATCTGCCGAAAGCTGGGCCTTGAAGCTGGTATGCGAGTGTTGGATATCGGATGCGGATGGGGAGGAGCCGCTAAATTTGCCGCTGAACGCTATAACGTCAATGTTGTCGGAGTCACTGTCTCTGAGGAACAGGCCAGATTTGCCAGGGAACTCTGCACGGGGCTTCCGGTTGAGATTCGCCTTCAGGATTATCGCGACATCACAGAGCGATTTGACCGTATTTTCTCAATGGGTATGTTTGAACACGTCGGCTACAAGAATTATCGTGCTTTTATGCGTGTTGTCAGGAACTGTTTGAACGTTGACGGCTTGTTTTTACTCCATACGATTGGAGGACTCCGCTCTCTTGTTAAAACCGATCCCTGGTTCCGGCGCTATATCTTTCCGAATTCGATGATTCCTTCAGCACAACAGATATGTGCCTCGATTGAAGAACTCTTTGTTCTGGAAGACTGGGAAAGTTTTGGAGCGTATTATGATACGACGCTGATGCACTGGTTTCACAATTTCCACAGCCATTGGGAGACACTTCACAAGCAGTATGATAAGCGCTTTTATCGGATGTGGAAATATTATTTACTCTCCTCGGCAGGCTCTTTTCGTGCGCGAGACAATCAGCTATGGCAACTTGTGTTATCTCCGCAAGGGCTTCCTGGAGGGTACCAGCGAGTGACTTTGTCGGATCCGTCAGGCGACAGAAAGTCTGCTCATCTGGAGTGACGACAGAGCGCAGAACTTAATGATGAAAGTATTCGGATCGTGCGAAGGTCTCTGGGGAAGAATGAGACGATTTACTTTCTGACGGTTCCAGCTTATTCACGATGAAACATATCAGCCGGGGAAGCCCCTTTCTCAGAGCGCCTCTGCCTGCAATTCCAAAAATTTCCTTGAAATAAGGCGATCAATTGCACGGGCTTCAAGGAAGCCCTCCAGCGTGTTCTCATCTGTCACGATCGGTAAATATTCGAGTTTATACTGCTTGAGCAAGGCTTTCACATTTTCCATCGGCGTGTTCGGATGCGCAGTTGCCGGTATGGTTTCCATCACATCGATTGCCACCAAAAACTGATTTAATTCAGAATGCATGAGGGTGTTTTTGATGGTATCGACCGTAATGATGCCTGCGAGGGTGTTATCTTGATTGACCACCGGAAAATACAAATTATTGTGTTCGCTAAAGGTCTGAGTAATTTGATGGAGTGGCATATCTTCCGGGATAGTCGGAACAGCGCGATCCATGATATCCGCGACTTTGAGGGTCGCAATCAGATCGTCTTCAGTGATATTCAGTCCCACTTCACCGGCTTTTTGAACCGCAAGCTTGACAAAAGGCGGCCCAATGATCTGCACAATAAACGTCGTTGCCGTTACAATTAAGACGATTGTATTTCCGACATCGCCTGCAAAACGCTGCCCTGCCAGAATAGAAAGGCCGATCGCGACCCCGGCCTGACTGAAAAGACAAAGCGGCAGATACAGGCGCACAGGTCTCGGCGCGTGTGAAAATTTCGCACCAAGATACGCCCCGACCATCTTGCCACCGGTTCGCCCAAGCAGATAGAGCAACGCCAGCAGAATCATGTACGCCGGCATATTATTGACATTCAACTTTGCTCCTACCAACACAAAAAAAAGGACGTAAATCGGCGGAGTGACGCGGCCGACAATTTTAAACACATCCTGACTCTTGCGTGGAGCCGCATTGGTCACCACAGCTCCCAGGGTCATTGCAGCCAGCAGCATATCAAGCGTCAGGACCAACGAAACGCCCAACACAAAGAGTACCGTCCCAATCGCAAATGCCAAAACCCGATCTTCCTCACTATAGTAACGCAGGAGCTTACTCAGCACAAATCCAGAGACCCCGCCGATGACGATGGCTCCCAAAATTTCATACATCGGCGTCAGGATGAGCATTCCCCCTTCAACGGACTGCCCGGTCAAACTCCCAGCAATACTGGTCGCCAATGCAAACAGCATTAACGCCAAACCATCGTCCAGGGCCACTATCCCTAAAATCGTCGTAGTGAGAGGGCCTTTTGTTTTATATTCCCAGAGAACATCAGTTGTCGCAGCCGGGGCAGTCGCTGATGCAATCGCGCCAAGCAAGAGGGCTAGGGCCCAGGCCGCATTTGGCGGGAAAAAGGCCATACCGGCGACACCGGCCAAAGCCGTGACGATCAGAAAGGCCGTAAGACCCTCAAAAAGCAGAATCGTCAGGAACTGCTTGCCATATTTCACAAAAATCTTTGTTTTTAATTCTCCGCCAATCATAAAGCCAATCAAGCCCAACGCAAAATAATTGAATGGCTGTAAGTTCTCGATCGTGCGCAGACTCACAATATGTATACCTGTCCGGCCTAATATGATGCCGATACTGATATAGCCTACGACTTGCGGAATTTTGAATTTCTGAAAAAGACGGCCTCCGATGGTCCCGCCGAACAAGGCTAGCCCAAGCAGAAAAAGCATATTGATGTGAACCGCGGAAAACTGTATGCTCAGCTCATCGAACATTATGACGCCTCCTTCTCAAGGATTCGATACGCTTCTTCAGGGCTTTTCGCAGCCAGCAAACGATCTCTGACATGACTGCGCTTGAGAATTTCCACAATCTTCGCCAGC
The DNA here is from genome assembly GCA_002748425.1 of candidate division KSB3 bacterium. Lineage (GTDB taxonomy): Bacteria > Moduliflexota > Moduliflexia > Moduliflexales > Moduliflexaceae. The sequence continues at coordinate 203,085 of PDSJ01000013.1, forward strand.
AGCTCCAAATGTCGGCGGTGCTGATCTTTTCCGGCAATAATCATGAACACCACTTTCACCGGGAGATTATCGATGGCTTCGTATCCAACGATGCCATCGGGCTGGAGTCCGACAATAATATACGGTTCCAGCACCGTTTCCATCCGGACATGGGGCAAACCAATTCCCAGACCGAGGCCGGTACTCATGAGTTGTTCGCGATAGGAGATCCGTTCCTGCAACTCTTCACGATCGCATGGCAACCCTGCGCGCGCGCCGCAGTCAATCATCTCATTCAAGACATCCGGTTTCGAATGATGCCGCAAGAGACATATTCGTGCCGGGTCAAGAGCTTGTAATAAATTCATCATGATGCTCCATAAAAAAAGCTGATACAGATCGATCGCACACGTCATGCCGTGACGCAGAGAGTTGTGTATCAGCTCAAAGTCAACATAAGCGACGTGTAACACTCACACATCTTCCCGTCTGCTCCAACACCAGATCGATGTTGTTGATCAGCAGCAGAGTGCTTTTCCTGCCCCTGAACACCACTCAGAAGAAGTGACGGAATACGTTCTGAGACAGTGTGAGCCATGTGAGATTTCTGAAAAATTTGTCCAGAAATTTATGCAGCCCCGATAGCCTCTTTGACTTTTCTGGCAGCCGAAGGGCCATCCGGCGCGTAAATATCCGCCCCGATTTCATCGGCATAATTCTGCGTGACCGGCGCCCCGCCGATCATGACTGAAACTTTATCACGGATGCCGGCTTCTTTCAGAGCTTCTACGCATGATTTCATCGACGACATCGTTGTGGTGAGCAAGGCACTCATCCCAACAAAGCCGGCCTCATGTTCTTGAATCGCTTCAACAAATTTTTCCGGACTGACGTCAGTGCCAAGATCGATCACTTCAAAGCCCACGCCTTCGAGCATCATACCGACCAAATTTTTGCCGATGTCGTGCAAATCTCCCTTCACTGTTCCAAGCACAATTGTTCCAAGAGGTTTGACATCCTCTTCCATCAGTTTCGGCTTGAGTCTTGCCACCCCCGCCTGCATAGCACGTGCGGCGATCAGCATTTCGGGCACAAAAAATTCACCCTCTTCAAACAGCTGTCCAACCTCAGTCATCCCGGCAATCAAACCTTGACTCAAAATATCGGCAGCCCCAAGCCCCTTGTCCAGAGCCTGCGTAATTCCGTCAGTCACAGCATTCATATCACCGTCAATCAAGCTTTCACGAATATCATCTATACTAGCCATACCATAATAGTGGAGTCATGCTGTGCTGCAATCCCGGCAGATTGTATGACTAACCGCGACTCCGGCACACCATTCTCTGGCCTGATAAAGAAAATTATGTGAAGCGCACTCTTGAACTCTGTGATTATGATAATGCCTCAAGAACAAGCTGTTACAGAAAAATTTGTCAAATGCTTTTTGGCACTTTTTTCTCAGAAGAGACGAGAAGCAGCGCACACTCCCTGGGAACTTCAGGCAGCATTCTGCGCTCAACGCCCTCAGCGACAAGCATGTTTGAGCGAATCTGAGCTGCTAAATCCCGTCCATGCGATCTTTTTCTTTCCGGAGAATGCATTCTTGAGCGAGACGGTTTATCGCAGTGATATACTCCTCTGAGCGATTGAGAAAAAAGGCTAATGCCCTGGAAAAATTTTTACCAATGAGCCCGTTGATAAACAATTTGCTGATTTCTTTCTGCCGCTTGAGTACGTATTGAGAATGAACCAGCATGTGGATTTCCTCCAGCGACATAGACCGCATGGAGTTTCGCAGCACATTACGGGCGCGGGGTTGGTACATCCAAAAATATAATAAATCGAGCGAGTTGATGATGATAATTTTTTCTAATTGCCTGGCTGTCGCGGTCACCTTTTTTATAAGGACCTTCGGAGATTCGAGCAGTTCCGCCACATCGTTTTCCGGAAACAATAATTCCAATTGCGCGTAGGTATCCCGCAACTGCTCCAACTTCTCCTCATAATCGATGAAACGCATCCGCATGTTTTGATGACGATCGGCAACGCCTTCGATGACACCGGCAACACAATCGGAGGCGGCTTTGGAAATAACGGCAGCCCACTTTTGAAGAATCCTATTAATACCTTCAACGCCCAGCATGGTCAATGAATTTCCGATCACGGCGTTGAAGGCGATCGCAATCGGAATCGACAGAATACTTCGGAAAAAATTTCCGACAATCGCTGTTCGCGGCAGCCCTCGAACGATATTATGCGTAGAGATATACATGCCGTTTGCCAGGGCCATAACAGTATAGAGCAGAATCGGATTCGTAGTTGTGGTAATGCCGAAGAGAGCGTCCAGGAGGAGACGTTTTACGGCATAATCCAAGAGCGGCACTGAAAATCCGGTATATAAGAGTGAATCTGACAGTCGGCCCCAACTGACATAATCTTTCCATCTGAGAAGAGGAGAACGCCTCAAGCCTCCGCCGCCTAATACTGATTGCAGGATATTCCGCAGTCCTGTAATCCCGAACCAGATGACAGCTCCGAGATACCTCAGTACCCACCAGTCCTTGGTCAAGACAAAGGTCACAAAGGCCGGGAGAAAACCGATGAACATTTTCAAGCTGTGTTTGATTCCATGATTGAGATACTTCAAGGAAAATGTCGGTGTATTCTGCCGACCGGCGGGAGTTCTCGAGGAAAAAACGGACTCGCTGTCGCTCCGAACGCCTCCTAAGGTCACAAGGTTTCCCGGCTGTTCTATGCGTGTCGAAAAAATTTGTACGTCCCAATCAACCAGCTTCTGATACCCCAGCCACTGTAAGCCCGGGAGCAAACGGATATGCGCATAGAGTGCATCGACAAATCGATTTGAACTGGAACAGGGAATATAGGTCGTACGCAAAAATGCGGTTGTCGACACCGGAATAAACTGGCGGCACGGGCCGAGCACGGCTTCAGCTTCACATTCTTTTCTGGCTCTGTGAGGCAGGGTCTCCTTGAGGACAAATCCCATCCCGTACAGATATGCGAAGCGTCCGGTTGAATCTGTCCCAATACGCGATTTGAGGGGAGTTTTTTTATAATAATTGCGTAGTGTGGTAATGTTGTAGAGAATCACCGCGAGTTTTTCGCAGCGTTCTACTTTGTCATCCCGATCCGAATCCTCAACTCGTTGGATAATTTCCCGGATCAGTCGTTTGAGTTTCATGACATTACCGTTATTGATAGCAAATTGCAGCTCGTTTATCTTGACATTATCTTCAGAATCGCCGGCCGAATAATCTTTATAGTTGAAAATTTCCAGATGGGTAATCATGCCTTTGCTGTCGTAAAGCAGTTCAAGGACATCTTCAACCGTCAGACCACATAAATTGAGTGTGATACGATAGCCCGAGTGCAACTGAGACAAGCGTTCGTACAATTGAAGGGGCGAGAGTCTGAGCATTTCCGGAACGTGTTGTGCTGTCTTATCCGAATCGTGTCGTTTGCGGCTTACGTCCTGGTCCTCGTCCGGGAGATCAGGGTCCGGAATCGTGGGATTTTTTGACGGGACAAGATATTCATTCAGAATTTTCTCCGCAGTGAGTTCTTCCATCTGCTTGATGAGTTGCGCAAACGCAGAGGCGTCATCATGCTGATCCTGGATCTCGCTCAACTGATTTTCCAGCAGTGCTTTCACCTGTGTATAAATCAGATCAGAAAGATGAAGCAGCGATGGCTGTCCAGGTTCGACGAATACGCTGAATTCCTTCTGTGAGATCGGTGCTAATTCGATATTGTATGCGGCGTTAATATGGAGACGATGCCGGGCATTAAACTCTTCGAGCACAGCAAACACATATTGCTGCTGATAGGCTGACACCTTGCGGCCTTCTTCCAGAAAAGTCCGGACTTCAGGCCGTTCTAAAAATTCCAGGAAATCTTCAGCGTCTGAGAAGCCTCTGGGACTCCAGATACACTGTACGTAACGATCGCGAAAGCGCGCAGACAGCTCAAGCCCTATCCGCACGGTAATTCCCATGATCTCAGCAGCTTCGACAATTTCTGCCGCTGCCTGCGGGGTCACATAATTATAATAAATAACCGTTAGAAAACGGATTCCCTTGATCCAGGCATCCATCACCAGATGGGTCGCAGACTTACGTCCTTTGGTGTTAGCGTCATGCACATGATCGTCAAGAGTGATCTGGTTCCAGGTTTCAGGCATTTCGAGCAGATGATAATGATACAACTGCCTGCGGATAGTTCTGGGTTTGCCAGGAACCGCTGTACGGAAATCATGCGCTAATTCGAGCTGGCGTTGATAGCTGCCATGCGCCCGAACCAACTCTTTCATAATTTGCAGCAGTACACGGGCAGTATTCTTCCGCAAACAGCTTTCAGACGTGTGCAGCACTTCATCCATCACGGATCGCAGCGCTTTCACTCGATCCTCGGCCTTTCCGACATTTAAGGCATCCAGGAGATGAATCATCGCGTATGCAATGCGGAGTTCCTTAGGCGCGGCCATCTCTTTAATCCCATGTGGATGCAGATAAGGACCGAGGAGTTTTTTGAACGACTTACCAGGTCTGTCCAGGCTCAAGACTTCGTTGACCATGCGGACAAGCTCATGGTCTTCCTGGTCAAACAGCAGGGATTGAACGAATTCTTTCATCTAAAAATTCAGGAGTACTGAAGCAGCGTGCTCCCGTACTCCTGAGTGATCATTACACATTGTATTGCAGAGTGTTACGGCAAGTTATACATTATAAGATCAATGCAGGTCCTCCATGGAATCGATCGAGACGTTTCTTGTCCAGCGTTAGTCCTGAATCCGCTTTTGACTGTCTTTGTCGAACAGATGTATCTTTTCAGGAGGAATCCTCAACGGGATCACCGCATCTTTCTGGAAATGATGAATATCAGACAGCCGTATGGTCAAAAAGGTCTCGGTTGTTCCCAAATATCCATAAACCAACGTATCAGCTCCCAGTGTTTCCACATGACTGACACGTAAATGCATCGCTGCGGAGCGCTCTTCGTCCACCTCAAAATGCTCGGGACGCACCCCAAGAAGCAAGTCCCGGCCCTTATGGCTGAGAGCCGCGTTCCCACTCAGTGCCAGCAGATCGCCTCCGGGGAGCTCACAGGCATCGCCGTGCTCATTGAGGCGCACGTCCAGAAAATTCATAGATGGCGATCCGATGAATCCCGCCACAAAGACTGTTGAGGGGCGTTCGTACACGTCCAGCGGAGAACCGATTTGCTCTGCATGTCCATCATGAATAATAACCAGACGGTCGCCAAGAGTCATCGCTTCCACCTGATCATGGGTCACATAGGTGCTGGTGATTCCCATTCGTTCGTGGAGACTTCGCAGTTCAAGCCGCATCTGAATACGGAGTTTGGCATCCAGATTGCTTAACGGCTCATCAAACAAAAACACCTGGGGTTCGCGCACGATACAGCGCCCCATCGCCACACGCTGGCGTTGTCCGCCTGACAATTGGCGGGGTTTTCGATCTAACAGCGTTGTCAATCCTAAAATTTCAGCGGCATTTTGAACGCGCGTGTCGATTTCACTTTTCGACATTTTGCGGATTTTGAGACCGTAGGCCATGTTCTTATACACGGTCATATGAGGGTATAAGGCATAATTTTGAAAGACCATCGCAATGTCCCGGTCCATGGGTTCCAGATCGTTGACAACCTTTCCGCCAATCAGAAGCTCACCTGCAGTAATTTTTTCCAGACCGGCAATCATGCGCAACAAGGTTGATTTACCGCAGCCCGACGGCCCCAGCAGTACGACGAACTCTCCGTCAGCAATATCACAACTGATGCCATGAATGACTTCGGTTTTTCCATACGATTTGTAAATGTTCTTCAAACTGATTTCAGCCACGGCTCACGTCTCCTATTTCTCTGTTTCCGTCATGCCCCTGACAAACAAACGCTGCATGAAAATCACGATTAACACTGGTGGTGTCATCGCCAATAATGTCGTTGCCATGATAATATGCCACTCCGGCTGTTGATCTCCGACGGCCAGCATCCGGTTAATACCGATGAGTAAGGTATAATAGCGTTCTTCAGTGGTAATCAGCAAGGGCCACAAGTATTGATTCCAGCCATAAATAAAAAGAATCACGAACATCGCGGCAATTGAAGTCCGCGACATGGGCACTAAAATATCCACAAAAAACCGCAAGGGTCCCGCGCCGTCCACTCTTGCGGCTTCCACCAGTTCATCCGGCACTGACATGAAAAATTGACGGAACAGAAATGTGGCCGTCGCCGATGCAATCAAAGGCAGGGTCAGGCCGGTATAGGAATTAAGCAATTTCAGATCCGTCACCACTTTATAAGTCGGCAAAATACGCACTTCCACCGGCAGCATCAACGTCAAAAAAATCGTCCAAAAGAATAATGCCCGTCCCGGAAAGCGAAAATAGACAATCGCAAATGCCGCCAGCAGTGAAATCACAATCTTACCGACCGCAATCCCAATCGCCATAATCATACTGTTCTTCATCATCACACTTGCCGGCGCTCCCAGGGATTTGCCGCCTTCGATAAACGCACGATGATAGTTGTCGATAAAATGGCTGCCAGGCAGCAGAGGCATTGGAACGGTAATGATTTCGTCCAATGTGTGTGTTGAGGCCACAAACGCCAGATAGATTGGGAAAAACATCATGATGATGCCGATAACAATCGTTGTATGTGTGAAGAATGTCAACCACGGACGATGTTCAACCATGAGATCGCAAATATCGAAGACAGCCGCGAGAGGACGGAGACCTGACATCCTCCGCGGCAATTTCAATGCTCAGTAATGGACTTTTTTTTCAACATATCGAAATTGCACCACGGTCAGCACAATGACAATAGTCATCAAAACAACTGATTGTGCGGCAGAGCCTCCCAAATCTAAACTGAGAAAGCCGTCCCGAAAGACTTTATACACTAAAATTTCTGTCGCATAATTCGGTCCGCCGCCTGTAATCTGGTGAATGATGCCAAAGGTTTCAAAAAAAGCATAAATCCCGTTCATCACCAGTAAAAAAAATGTCGTGGGAGTTAATAACGGAAAGACAATATCCCAAAAGCGGCGGAACGGTCTGGCGCCGTCAATTGCCGCTGCTTCGACAAGAGTTTTCGGAACGGTCTGAAGCCCGGCCAGAAAAAACAAAAAATTATATGAGATTCGTTTCCAGGATGCTGCGATGACGACCAGTATAAACGCCTGGTTCCCATTTAAGGCATGATCCCATTCATACCCAAGTATTTTTAACAAGAATGTCAAGATGCCGACTGTCGGATTAAACATAAACAGCCAAAGCACCCCTGCCACTGCTGGTGCTACGGCGTACGGCCAGACAATCAAAGCTTTATAAGCGCTTGCACCGTGTACGACCCGGTCAGCCATGACCGCCAAAAACAATGCAACCACCATCGTCACGACAGCAACGGCAACGCTGAAGATCACGCTGACGTACAAGGAATGGAGATACAGTGTACTGCTGAAGATATCTTGAAAATTTTCGAACCATACAAATTCGGAGGAAAGTCCGAAAGCGTCTTCACGCAGCATTGATTGATACAGTGCTTGTGAGGCTGGCCAAAGAAAAAAGATCAGAATCACCACAATCTGAGGAGTCACGAGCACATACGGTAAAAATTTATGCCTAAAAAATACGCGCTTTTCCATAAAAAGTCTGGTCGGCAACGTATAAATTTTCTTATTATACGTTGATGCTTTGAACGTTCTCGTATTGACTGACATAATGCGTCAATACGTCTTTTGCGACGCTCTGCGTCCGTCCGTCTGATCCAACACGTCACGGAGAGGAAGGACGTGCCTGCGCACTGCGCAGGCACAAGACCTTAACTCGTTGGTCCCGCTGCGGAAACCTGCGAACGGACATTCAAGACCAGCTCACTTGTTAGCCTTTTCGAACTTCCGTAGTAACTCATTCCCCTGAGCGGCCGCATCATCCATCGCCTGCTGCGCACTTTTCTGACCGGAGAAGACCGCTTCAAACTCATTGTCCATCACGTCGCGCATCTGAACAAAGTTGCCGAATCGTAAGCCGCGCGAATATTCGGTCGGATCATTCAACGTCATTTGCAACAAGGCGGTTTCAGTTCCCGGGTTCTTTTCATAAAAACCTTCTTGCTTGGTCAGCTCATACGCCGCCCGCGTAATGGGTAAATAGCCGGTCAACTGGTGCCATTTTGCCTGGACTTCGGGAGAAGACAGATAGGAGAAAAATTTTGCCACGCCTTTATACTCTTCCGGCGTATGACCTGCCATGACCCACAAACTGGCACCGCCGATGATAGTATTCTGCGGTGCACCTTCAACATCCGGCCAATAGGGCAGCATACCGGTACTGAAATCAAACTTGGCAGCATCTTTGAATCCGGCATACCCGGCTGAGGATTCCGTATACATCGCACACTCACCACCTGAGAATTTCGTATTGCCCTGATTGGTCCGACCGCCATACACGAAAATTTTCTCTTTCTGCCAATCCGCCAACTGTTGAATGTGATCTACGAGCCATTGATTATTAAAGACAAATTCCGTCTCGATCCCGCCAAAACCATTGCTCTGCGTCCCAATAGGGAGGTTATGCCAGGCCGAAAAATTTTCCATGTGAATCCAGGAAGTCCAGGCGGTTGAAAAACCGCATTCATAGCCTGCAGCAATCAATTTTTTGGCATACTCGCCGACTTCCGGCCAGGTTTTCGGCGGTGTTTCCGGGTCAAGGCCGGCTTTCTCAAAGGCTTCGACATTGTAATACAGCACTGGAGTTGAACTATTGAACGGCAGAGATAACATCTTACCATCAGGAGTGGTGTAATAGCCCGTCACGGTCGAAAGATAGACGTCAGGATCGAAGGGTTCCCCTGTATCGGCCATCAACTGGTATACAGGGACAATCGCGCCTTTTGCCGCCATCATTGTGGCAGTACCCACTTCAAACACCTGTAAGATATGTGGTTGTTCGTTCGCGCGAAATGCCGCGATACCAGCAGTCATGGTTTCCGCATAACTTCCTTTAAATACCGCCTCCACTTTATAGTCGGACTGTGATTCGTTAAAATCCTTTACCATCTCTTGCACGATTTCACCCAATCGCCCGCCATGCGCGAACCACCATTGAATTTCCGTCACAGCCTGAGCGCTGGCACTGCCGATAACGATGAAGCAAACAGCTACTATGAACGCACTGAATTTTTTCATGATTATGTTCTCCCTGATATTATGCAGCAATAATAAACAAACAGACGACACACTTCAACGAATGAGACAACGCGTTCTACGGCCAGGCAACACCTCCTTAGATGACGTTATTGAAATCTTGCCGATCTTTCTCATGACGTTCAGCAGAAATTTCAACGCTATTGCTGGTTAGGAAGTTATTGATTATTCGACAATTACATAATTTGTCAAATAAATTTATTTTTTTGTCAACTTTTAATTTTTATTTTTCTATGTGTTCATTTTTTTGTTCTCAGGCCGACTTAAGAGTATCGTATGTATAGCTACGCTTAGGATCGTTTTAGGCTGGATTGTGATGAGAAAATTGCTTTGCCTGCTCACTGAAATCAGAATTTGTCAGAAATTTTCTTCGAACTTGATTTGGGCGAGTGAAATCTTCTTGACAAGACAGTATTTTTCATGCTTACTATTTTAAATTATTGTGGAAGACACAGGAGTTACGATTGTTCGACACGGATCATGAAAGCTATGAATCAGGAGAGTAAAATTATCGATGTGTATAAACGCGATCTCGCACAAGCCCAAAAAGCTGGGGAACTGCGGAAAGTCGCTGTATTATACAAAAAAATTGCGGCAAGCTGCGCTGAAGAACAAGATTGGGATAAGGCCCTAGAATATTACGTGCGCAGCATTGACGTCGACGAAAAACTACATAATCAGGAAGGCATTTCCAAAGCCTATGCCTGCATTGGCAACCTCTTTTACGCTCAGCACGAGTGGGACAAAGCCTTGATGTTTTATAGTAAGGAACTTGAGGTTGAGGAAGATCGCCGGAATAAGAAAGGGATTGCCAGAGCCTACAACAATATCGGGAGCGTCTATGCCAAACAGGGCAAAATTGATAAGGCGCTGGAATCTTTTAATCGCAGTCTCGACCTGAAAGAGGAGATCGGCGACATCAAAGGAAAGATTTCGACCTATGATAACATGGCACTGGTTTTCGACATGTTGAATGAGTGGAAGAAGGCCGAGGAATTCTATGACTTGAGCTATGACATCAAATCGCGTCTGAACGACACTGTTGGCATGGCTGACAATCTCTGGCGCCGCGCGAAATTATATCACGAACAAAAAAAGTATCAGGAAACTCTTGACTTAATGGCACAAACGATCGAGTTGCTCGATGATGCCAACTATCCTCGTATCGAACAGTATCGCGCGGCGTTTAACGATCTTCTCAGAGTCGTATACACGGAAAAAGCGTCATGAAAATCGCGATTCTCGGGGGAAGCTTTAATCCTCCGCATATTTGCCATCTTTTCGCGATACAGTATGTCCTGGCAACCTTGGAGTGTCAGCAGCTGTGGATGCTGCCCTGTTATAGGCATGCTTTCGGAAAACGTCTGGCGTCCTTTGAGCATCGCCTCGCAATGTGCCGCTTCAGCGTTGCCGGTTTTAAGGAGGATCAGGTACTGGCGCTTCCGCTGGAGCAGGAACGACAGGGAACAAGCTGGTCCATTGACACAGTACGTTACCTGAAACAGCGCTCCCCTGAACACACTTTTTACTGGATCATCGGTTCTGATGTGCTGCACGAACTGGAACGCTGGAAAGATTTCCACGAGTTACAGCAACTGGTCTCTTTCTTCGTCCTGCCACGCGCCGGTACAGAGATACAACACGGATCTCAGCTCCCTGAACACTCTGCCGGCCGTTCAGATGCACATTCAGTGCTGATTCAAGACTTGCAGCGAAAATGCCGCATCCTGGAGCAGCTCGGCATCCTGTTACCTGCGGTCAGCAGTTCGTCGATCCGTGCTCGAATACGACAGCAGCAAGCGATTCATCATCTCGTGGTCCGTGAGGTCGAGCAGTATATTCGGGAACATCGCCTGTATTTGTCATAATCGGCCTGAACCGTTCTTATCCAAACACGCAGACATCATATATGCCGCACAGTGTCATCAACGCCATAAACATCCACTATCGCGACCAAGGCAACAGCGATCGCCGGGTTCTCGTGCTGATCCACGGTCTGGGATGCTCACTGCAATACTGGGATTGCCTCTTCAACGCCGCGGCTCTCTCGCATTCCCGCATTCTTGCGATCGATTTACCAGGCTTTGGCTTCTCAGAAAAACCTGAACACTATGATTATCAACTTCCCTCACAGAGCCGTCTGATCTTTGATATTCTCCAGCGGCTTCAGATCCGGACCTTCGATCTTGTCGGTCATTCAATGGGCGGGACGATCGCAATCCTTATGGCGCTCCAAAAGCCGCAGCGCGTCCGCAGGCTCGTTACAATCGAGCCGAATTTGCTCGCCACTCACGCCCAGCTCAGCCGACGGATCGCCCAATACACCGAAGACGCTTTTATCGATGCGTATGAAGAATTCCGTCTTTCAGTCATCAACACTGTGAAAGGCTGGTTTGTCAAGCTGCGGCAGCAGCATGTGAATGATTACATCAGTCACCTCTCGAGGACAACCGCGATCTCGATGTATCGCAGTGCGCGATCGCTGCTCCAGGAGACTTCCGAACCAGGACTTGCAGGCGCACTCAAGCACATAGCCCTCCCCAGAAGTCTCATTCTCGGCGAAGAAAGCGTACAAATGCGAAGCAGCACGATTCCAGAAGAACTCCGAGACAGCAGCGTAGACACCATCGTCGTTCCCGGAGTCGGACATATGATGATGGTGGATAATCCCGATCTGTTCACACACACAGTCGCACAGGCATTACAATGAACACACGACGAATACTCTTTATCAGCGGCATTGTTCTGTTTCTCCTCGCCTTTCTCTTCCTCTCAAAAATCATCTTGCCTCCGCCTCCAGTCACGAAACAATTATCCGATCTCCTGCCGGATTCGCCGCTTTTTTACCTTCACTGTTCCGATCTGCAGGCACGGTTCAAAGATTTTACGCAGCACGAACAGTATCAACGACTTTTCACGACCCCGTACGTGCAAGGGATACTGCAACGTCAGGAAGGCCAGGCACAGCTGGCAGCTTTTCAGGGATTTCTGGACGAGAGACTGCTCAGTCCCATGCAGTTTATCGGCAAAGATCTAGCATGTGCCCTCTATCAACACTCAAGCGCACTAAAAGCCCGAGAACCAGCTGTTATCGTGCTTTCGCGCGTGAGCAGGAAAGCCAAACTTGCCGAACGCGTTTTCTATGCCTTTAATTGGCTGACGGAGATTCGCGTGGAAAAGCTCCCCCGGAAACGGCACAATCACCCGGTCTATCACGTGAATCAACAGGATCTGCCATTCCCGCTCTACTACACCCTGTTCAGCGATCTGGTTGCAGTGAGCAGTTCCCTCGATCTGCTTGAAACCGTTATTGAGCGTCTTTCGCAAGAGGCCATAGCAGACGAGCCTGAAGCGTTTCATGAGCTTGTGCGGCATACACAGCCTGAGATCAGCTTTCTGACAGCCTTTGTCGATCCACCCAGGCTTGCAGAAGAGCTGTCATCGAATCTTTTTTTCCGCTCTTGGTCTCGGTCGAATCAGGAACAGATCGAGCTGCTCAAAGACGCTCCACCGTTGCTCAGCATTTTCGACATTTATGAGGAAAGCGTTCGTCTGCAGGCAGAATTTTCGCCTTTGCCCAACTCACACGCAGACGTTCAGGACACTGAACAAGCTGCACCGGCGAACAGCTGCTGGAACAAGAGCAGCACAATCAGGGAATTCCCTCTGCTACTCGACCTTTCCCCCAACACGCTCTCCAAACTCTTTCAGCGAGTTCGAGAGATCTTTCCACCTGCACAGCTGGAGTGGCAGCATCCTCTGCAGGGATACCGGCTTTGGGAGAATACGATCGAATGCCGGATGTCAACCCGCATTCCCGGAACACTTTATGCGCTGCCCGATCTGCTGTGCATCGCGGATTCGCCCGTACCGCCAGAAGAAAGCGCGGCCGCCGTCACAACGATTGTCAGCACTCTTCTTAAGGAAGAGCTTTCCCCGATGCTGCGCCGGACCATGCTTCGGCACGCGCGTAAAATCCATCAGCATGTTCCTGTGAGTGTGCTGAAAATGCTCGTTCAGGAAGTCATGGCCTATGCGGCCCTGTCGAACCGACAGGGAAAAGCGTTTACCATGCTTTCTACAAATTCACGCGCAATCGAACAAGCGATTGATGCGACTCTTGCTGAAGCAGATGCTCTTCCTGTTTCCTGTACGAATAGTGCCCCAGACCAGCACCGCAACAGCGCTCAACAATTCGTTCCGGGGGCCGGCCTGTGGATCCATGCCGACCGGCTGGCTGCATTCATCAAAGACTTCTCTCAAAGTAAAAGCTTCAGATTGCTCGTGCCCCGCAAAGCCGCTCCTGAGTTTTACGCGCAACTCCCAGAGCTGTTAGTCATTCTGCAAAGTCTGCCTCCCCTGTATCTGGAACTCGGCTTGCAGAGGCAAACCCCGACAGCGCGCTTGTGGTCAAAGGGCTATGTAAGTGCAGAATAAGTGTTACGGTGTGACAGTATACATGGTAAAAACTAAAAGAGGGAGGGGGGGGGTAAATCTGCCCCGACATTCCCGGTGGATTAATCACTTGCCCACTTTAGTATATGACACTTCTCCACAGGGAACGCAAAGGCAGAGTCTCTATCGACCGGCGCAACGGGGGCATACGCTTCGCTGCACTTCTCTCATACAAGGTCATTACACACACGCCTAGTCCGACTGAAGCCGCTTGAGATCGCGTTCAAGCGCCTCAATCCGCGTTTCCAACGCTCGGATTGTTTTCAGGGCTTCCGGTAACTTCGGCAGCGACACTTGCGACTTCCGCCACAGTCGATGGTCGATCGCTGGATATCCGGAAAGTATCTTACCTTCAGGAACTGATTTTCTGACTCCGGATTGTGCAGCGATCACTACGCGGTCGCCAATCTCAATGTGCCCGACCAGCCCGACCTGACCGGCAAGTGTCACCTGCCGGCCGATTTTTGTGCTGCCGGAGATGCCGACCTGCGAGACCACGATGGAATGCTCGCCGATAACGACATTATGCGCGATTTGTACCAAATTATCGATTTTCACGCCTTGATGGATATGCGTCTCTCCCAACGTTGCCCGATCGATACTGACATTCGCCCCGATTTCAACATCATCATCAATCACCACCGTGCCAGTCTGAGGGATTTTAACGTATGTAGACCCGGTCGGAGCAAAACCAAAGCCGTCGCTGCCGATCGTTGTGCCGCTATGCACGATCACACGATTTCCGAGCCGTACGTCCTGAAGGACTGACACGTTGGGGTAGAGGATGCAGTCACTACCGATATCGACCTTATCTCCGAGCACCACTCCGGGATAGATGATGGTTCCGGATCCGATCGTCACGTGGTTTCCGATAACAACATGTGCTCCAAAAGCACACTCATCACCAATGGTCACGCCTTCTCCGATCTGACAGCTCTCATGAATCCCTTGCGGCGGATGATGTTTTTGAACAAACATACTCAGCACTTGTGCGAAAGCCAGGTACGGATTCGGCACTTTGAGCAGGTTGACGCCGGGAAGATCAACATCAGGAGCGACAATAACGGCTGAGGCCTTCGTGTCTTTGAGCCTGGCCCGGTATTTTGGATTTGCCAGAAAGCTAATCGATCCCTCCCCAGCCTCCTCAAGCCCCGCGACAGATGAGATGAGTATCCCTCCGTCTCCTTCGATTCTGCCGTTGACGTGCTCTGCAAGTTGCTCTAAACGATATTCCATAGCAGCTGCCGTTCCTGAAGCGTCTTAGTTCTTGGAATTATACAAGGCGATCACATCATCGGTGATTTCGATTTGTTCGGCACCATACAAGATGTTTCCGGATTCCAGAATCAGGGTAAAATTTTTCTGTTTCCCATATTCCACCACCAACTTTCCAACCTTTTCCAACAGCTGCTTCAAGGCCCGCTGCTCGACCATACGAAGCTCAGATTGCGAATCATTGATAAAGCGGGAATAATCACGTTCCAATTTTGAGATTTCATCTCGTTTCTGGCTTTTGGCCTCTGGAGTCAGGACATCGATCTGTTTATCGTAGTCCGCTTTCATTCTTCGCAGGCGCTCCTGCATCTCTTTGGCTTGCGCACCGAATTCATCAGCGCGTTTTTTCAGCTCATCCTGGGCTTTCTTTCCCTCAGCTGAGGAATTGATGACCCGCTGCAGATCAACAAATCCGATTTTCATCACAGCGGATTGCGCTGAGGCATTCACGCAAAAGATCATACCGTATCCCACAAGACCAAGACAAATAATGAAGGACAATGCCCTACGCGTTTTCATAATATATTTCCTCCCCAAAAAAGGATCTGACGGGCATCAATGACTCGTCAGACTTTTGAACGTGTCATCATTCCGGGATGCTCTCCGGGATGATGAGTGTTGTACGACAGGCCGGCACAAACGATGCCGACCACATTTTAGAACACAGCACCAAGACCAAAATGAAACTCACTGGAACTTTCTCCATCCTCTGGCTTCAATTTATAGCCCCAGTCTAAACGTAAGAGGCCCACCATCGGTATCTGGACACGTACACCGGTTCCGACACTCTGTTTAAAGGTCGAAAGATCGAAATCCTCATCGGCTCCGTACAGATCGCCCATATCGTAAAAGGCAACCAGCTTGATCTGTTTGCCCAACGGGATAATAACTTCACCAGTGACGACAACCAGCTTATTTCCCCCCAGCTCTTGGCCGTTCTCATCTTTCGGGCCAACAGAGCGTTCTTCATAACCGCGAATCGTGTCAGCGCCTCCGGCAAAAAAACGCTCGAAAATCGGGACTTTCTTGCTATCATCGATTTCCCGAACATAACCGACTTCGGTTTTAATGCGGAGGGCAAAATCGTTATAAATTGGAAAATAGGTATTGTTATCGACAATGATTTTATAAAAATCATTGTCCGCCCCAAAGACGGTTCCGGCTAATTCTGCTGAAATACGTGTGCGTGACCCCTTTGTCGGCAGCAGCACATTATTGATCGTGGTGCGGCGAAACTGCAAATAGCCGCTGCTGGTACGGCTGCGTCCCTCAGCTTCTCGAATCAGCGCTGACGCATCTTCGTCGACATGTTTGATATCGACGTCCTTATATTCATACTTTAGCGTCGCAAAAATATTTTCAACCACATTACGTCCCAGACGAAATCCTCCCCCAACGCTTGATGAATCATAAGAAGTATATTCCCGTTCCGTTTTATACGAATCAATCCCAAGCAAATAGCGCGAATCCAGAAAACGCGGCATGGTATAATTCAGATTAAAGGTCTGAGAGGAACTCCCCAGCGTGGCCGAAAAATTAATCTGGTGCGCCAGGCCGAACACATTAGCATGCGAAAGACCGCCAGAAAACACAAAGTTGTCGATCGAGCTCCAGCCGCCACCAAAATTAAAAGAACCGGTCGAACGCTCGGTCACAGCGACCACCACATCGACGGTATTCGGCTCACGCCCGTCAGAGAGCTTCATGATGACCTCTTCAAACAGCCCCAGATTGAACACCCGCCGCTGGGCGGCCTCCAACAGCGAACTGTCAATCAATTCTCCCTCATACATGTTCAACTCCCGGCGAATAACTTTATCACGGGTTTTTTCATTACCCTGAATGCTGATGCGAGAAACATAATGAGGGACACCCTCACTGATAACATAGACAAGCGAGACCTGCTTCTGTTCCCTGTCAATACTTGCTCGTGGATCGATCAACAGCTTTCCGTCCGTATTTTCTGAAATCGGTGTGATATAGCCTTCAGGAGCGTACAGAGCGGAGATCGCCAGCATATCCTTTCTGATAGTCGAACGGCTGAACGGATCGCCTGGCATCACGGCGATCGCAGATCGTAATTGCTCGTCGCTGAACACTGTGTTGCCCTCAACCGACACATCGCTGATAGTATAGACCTCACCTTCATCAAGAGAGATCGTAATAAACAGGTCGCTGCTTGCATCCCGAAAATCAAGCGAATAATCTTTCACGCTGACATCGAGATAGCCTCTGTCAGCATAGAAAAATTTAAGACGTTCAAGATCGGTTTCAAAGGTCTCTTCTTCATATTTTCCAGACCCCGTAATAAAGGACAAGAACCCTTTTTTACGGGTCGCCATATTTTTCCGGAGTTCTTCCTCACTAAAAGCCGTATTACCCTCGAAATCCACCTTCCGCACTGCTGCCTTCTCACGCTCTTCGATCAGGTAGCGCAGTATGACCTTTTCTTCGGGAGCCTTCGGGTCGGGGATCAGCTCCGAGTCGACAAAGACGTTATTGTAGCCTTCCTCATGATAGAGCCGGCGGATATTTTCGACATCCTGCCTGATTTTTTGAGGATAGAACTTCATATTGAAAGGATCCGAGAGTGCCGACGGTGGCAGAGTCAGGGCCTCCTCAAGCTGTTCAGTTTTCAGCTTCTCATGCCCCTCAAAGACAATTTTACTGATGGGTGGCAATTCTTCGACGATGACATGCAAAACGACTCCGTCACCGTAGTCCTGAACCTCGATCCGGACATCTGCAAAAAAACCGAGATCAAACACATGCTGTACATCTTTTGCCAGCAGAACCGGATTCAAGGGTCTCCCGACCTTACTTTCAAGCGCTGCCAAAATCATTGATTCAGGCACCAGCGCATTGCCCTGGACCAAAACCTTCTGAATCTGAGACTCCGCAGCAAGGATTCTGAGGGGTTGAGCTTCGAGGGAGACGCTCACAAGAATGATCAAGATGAGACAAATGCTCCATGCAACCACAATCTGCAACTGCTTCATAAATGATACGGTCATGAAATGCTTCGAACAGCCTTGCAGAACGACGCGAAACCTGCGAAGAGGCACGAACGCATTTTCAACCTGTCTAGTGTTCAATCTCTGAGATAACGTGCTGCTCCTCCAACTCTTCATCAGTACATTTAAAAGCCGGTCTCTCATGTTCGATGATAACATCGATCCGTCCGTGTTCTGCAAAACGGCCTTTGAGCACTTCTTCCGCCAAAGGATCTTCGAGATAGCGCTGAATGATGCGCCTCAGAGGACGCGCTCCATACGCCGGATTAAAGCCTTTTTGAATCAGCCAGGTTTTTGCTTCGGGCGAGAGTCGGAGTTCCAAATCCCGTTTCTGCAATTGTGTGTTCACTTCGTCAAGCATAATTTCAACAATTTGACTGATATGCGTCTTATCAAGCGGATGGAAGGTGATGGTGCCATCGAGGCGATTGAGAAATTCGGGATTGAACACCCGCTTGAGTTCTCCCTGAATCATGCTGTTCATACGATCAAAGCTACGCGTCTCACTTGCCTGCTGAAAACCGAGGGAACTGCTTTTTTCAAGCGCACGTGCGCCAAGGTTTGAGGTCATGATCAACACGGTATTCTTAAAATTCACGACGCGCCCCATACTATCGGTCAATTGCCCGTCGTCCAGGACTTGTAAAAGAATATTGAAAATATCAGGATGTGCTTTTTCAATTTCATCCAGCAGAATAACGGAATAAGGCCGGCGGCGCACTCGTTCTGTAAGCAGCCCACCTTCATCATGACCGACATAGCCCGGAGGAGAACCAATCAGACGTGAGGCGGAGAACTGTTCCATACATTCGGACATATCGATTCGCAGCAGCGCCGATTCGTCTCTGAACAGGAACGCTGCTAATGCTTTCGAAAGCTCGGTTTTCCCAACTCCTGTCGGCCCTGAGAACATAAAAGCTCCGATCGGACGCTTCAGATTCCGAAAGCCGGTTCGTGAACGCCGAATCGCCTTGCAGACAGCAGCGACAGCAGCATCCTGGCCGATGATCCGTTTATGAAGCTCTTCTTCCATTCGCAGAAGCCGTTGCGACTCATCTTCCCCGATTTTTTTGAGTGGAATGCCGGTCCATGCCGATGAAACAACGGCAATATCCTCTTCGGTAACAACCGGGCAGACGTTCTCACGACTCTTGCGCCAATCGGATTTCAACACTTCCAATTTTCGACGAAACTGACGTTCCCGGTCACGCAGCACAGCAGCTCGTTCAAAATCCTGAGCCGCGACAGCGTCTTCCTTAAAGCGCTTGACCTTTTTCACTGTGGCATAAATTTTTTGAAACCCGGGCGGATAGCTATAGCCCTCGATCTTTCTTCTGGAGCACGCTTCATCGATCACATCGATCGCTTTATCAGGAAAAAAGCGATCTGTGATATATTGTTCGGCGAGTGTTACAGCAAGGCGTATACTGTCATCCGGGAGTTTAACCTTATGATAGCGCTCATACTTTTCCCGCAAGCCTTTCAAAATGTTGATGGTTTCATCTGACGAGGGAGGACTGATGAAAACACTCTGGAAACGCCTGGCGAGCGCCCCGTCTTTTTCAATATATTTCCGAAATTCTTCAGGTGTGGTAGCGCCGATACACCGAACATCTCCCCGGGCCAGAGCAGGTTTAAGCATGTTAGAGGCATCGATCGATCCTTCTGCCCCGCCCGCCCCGATGAGGGTATGGATTTCATCGACAAAGAGAATGATTTCCTGTGAATTCCGAATTTCTCTGACCACTGTCTTCAAGCGCTCTTCAAACTGGCCCCGATACTTTGTACCAGCCACCAGAGCACCAAGATCAAGAGAGATCACGCGTGTATTTCGAAGCGGTTCCGGCACGTCGCCCTGCACGATTCTCCGGGCCAGTCCTTCGACAATGGCCGTCTTTCCGACTCCAGGCTCGCCGAGCAGGACCGGAGTGTTTTTTGTCCGACGACTGAGGATCTGAACGATCCGTTCCATTTCATCGTGGCGTCCAACGATCGGATCCAATCGATCCTCACGGGCAAGATCAGTGAGATCGATGCTGAACTGTCTTAAGACCTTCAGCTCTTTCACTTCTTGTTCCCGTTTTCTGGCGGCAGCGAGCAAGTCCAGCACCAGAGTCTTCAGCCGATCCTCAGTCACGCCGTAGTCGACCAGGACCCTCGACGCTATATTATAATGCTCCCGGAAGATGCCTAACAGCAAATGTTCAGTACCGATATACGTATGATTGAAATACCGGGCATATTCCACGGCATATTCCAGCGCGTTTTTGGCAGCCGTGGTAAAAGGGATTTCTTTAAGCTCATACGTCGCCTTTCCTCGTGGCAATCGGGCCTCGATCTCCTGTCGCAGCACAGAAGCATCGAGCTGCAGTTCCTGCAGGCATGCCGCTGCGATGCCTTTTCCCTCTTTCAATAATCCAAGAAAAAGGTGTTCGCAGTCGAGACTGTGGCTTTTCAAGCGTCCTGCCTCATTTCTCGCTTTCACAATGACTTTTCTTGCGCGTTCTGTAAACCGTCTAAACATAAGACCTTCTCGCTGCAAACACTCAACGTTTTCGCTGTGGTACGGGACTCACAACATAGTATCATGCTCTGCAAGCGATATAATTTGCGTATAGTTACGGATAAATTATGCGATCTCCGTCCTCATGATTGTCGCGATCCCCTCCCGAAGCACACGAGCCCGGAACTCATCATCGCCTTTGACCTGTATGCCGGAATGTGCTCTATGCCGCTCCTGCAATTGTGCATGACGTATATGCGCCGTTTGTATACGTCGCGACAGGCGATCAAAACCATAGAGATGCCGCATGCGAACAGGTCCTGAGAAAAACGTTCTTCGAAGAGTCAACGGATGAAAACCAATACAAACACAGAGACGACACAGCGCAATAATATGCAAAGCATTTGCCAGTGATAACGATCCGGCCTGACAAAGTTGCCGCCTCACTCGGCGTACTCGCCAGTGAAACAGCTTCACGGGGCCCCTGACAAGGGAAATACGCGCCATGCGTTCATATTGAATGAGCTGGAGACAGTAACGCCGACACCGTTCCGCACTTGCGTGAAGCGTTTGTGTGTACGGGACAGGCATGGAAAGCTGTACACGATAGCCTTCTGCCCGACTTCCCTCTCCGTAAGCGCCCCTGATGCTGCACCCTGCCTGAACAAAGCTTTTGAGAAGTGGAATGAGCTTTCCCAGCATCGTTAAGCCCGGCAGAAACATCATAACGGAAATTCGAATTCCGCTTCCAGTATTTTGAGGGCAGGTGGTCAGATAACCGTCAGCCTCTGAATACGCGAACGGCAGCAGCCCGTGCAAGCACCGTTCGAGACGCCGCGCCGCACGGCAGCATATTCTCAAGGCCAGTCCGGGAACAAGCGCTTGAATTCTCAGGTGGTCTTCCTCATTGACAAGAACAGAGAGCTTCTGCGTTTTCAATGCAATCACCGCAGCGGATCTGACAGATGTCGCGGATAAATGACTGATCAGCTGCTCTTCTTCCAAGATTTTTCGTTCCAGAGCATTCAGCCTGTCGAGCAGTAACAGAGCGCTCTCCTGCCCGCAGCTTTTCTTTTGCAAAGCATGACAGACACGTTCCAGCACCTCCTGTCGCTGCAAACCCGTCGCCTTATCAGGAAAAGGATACTGACGCAGATTGCGCGCGATCCGCACTCGTGTACTTATGACATAGGCCGGGAAGCTCATGGGCCTGTCTGCGCCGTATCACGCTGAATCACGCCGTCGCTGAGCTTGATAATTCTTCCAGTGAGACGGGCAAGCTGTTCATTATGTGTTACCAGGACAATAACAATTCCAGTCTCTTGATTCAATGTCAGCAGGAGATCGCTGATCGAATCGCCTGTTTTCGTGTCAAGGTTTCCCGTCGGTTCATCGGCGAACAAAATACTTGGCCTGTTGACAATGGCTCTCGCGATTGCGACCCGTTGCTGCTCGCCTCCGGAAAGCTCTCCGGGCTTGTGAGCGAGCCGCGCACTCAAGCCAACCTGTTCAAGGGCATGCAAGGCCTGGTCATGGGCCTGCCGCTTTGGACACCTGTGAATCAACAGCGGCATCATCACATTTTCCAGGGCTGTGAATTCCGGGAGCAAATGATGAAATTGAAAAACAAAACCGATATACTGGTTACGGAATTTCGCCAATGCATTGTCGGAAAGACGGAAAATATCAGTGTCTTCGTAAAAGACCGTCCCGAACGACGGGCGGTCAAGAGCTCCCAGCAGATGCAGAAGCGTACTTTTCCCGGCTCCTGAAGCCCCAACAATGGAAATAATCTCTCGGCGCTCAATGTCAAGATCAGATTCCTTGAGAACGTGAAGCGTTTCCGCTCCGATTTGAAAATCTTTACCGACGCCTTTTGCGCGGATATAGCTACTCATAACGCAATATCACCACAGGATCCAGCTTCGATGCCTGCCTGGCCGGATAGATCGTTGAAAGAAAACAGATGGTCAGCGAAGCCAGAATGACGAGCAGCACATCAGGAAGAGTCACGGAAAAAGGCAGATGATCCAAAAAATAGGCCCCTCCATCCAGCGGGATGAGTTTTTTGGCATCGGCAACCCAGCAAAACAGCAAAGCGATGACAGAGCCAAGCGCGGTCCCAGCCACTCCAATGACCGACCCTTCATACATAAAAATTTTCATGATACTAGCGCGGCTGGCTCCCATGGACCTGAGAATTGCGATATCGGCATGTTTATCCATGACCATCATCACCAGTGTGCTGATGATATTAAAGGCAGCCACCAGGACAATTAAGGCCAGGATTAAAAACATGGCTAATTTTTCAAGATTAATCGCCGAAAACAGGCTCTGGTTCATTTCAGCCCAATTCTGTACCTCATAACGCGGCCCGAGGACCCGCAGCAGCTCCCTGGACACGGCCTGTGTCTCTTCAACATCATTCAGGCGGATTTCCAGCCCCGACACAGCAGTCCCCATGCTAAAAAAGCGTTGAGCAGCTGTCAAGGAAATATAGGCCAGCCCAGCGTCATATTCATAAAAGCCAGAACTCAGAATGCCCACTACGCGGACTTTCTTTAATTTCGGAATCGGCCCTGTCGGAAGTATACGGCCCATCGGCAACAGCAATGTCACTTCGTCGCCGCTGAAGACTCCAAGCGTTTTCGCCAGTTCAAGACCGAGAATGACCCCGTCACGCTGCGGACCGCCCAGCGCATCACGATTGGGAAACTGCCGCTTCAACAGTTCGACAGAGCCTTCGAGCAAGCGTGTTTCAAGATGTTCGACCGCTTTTTTCTCGTGCGGATCGATCCCCATGACACGGATGCCTGTGACGTTGTCGACGGAACTGATCAGCACCTGCCCGCTGACATAAGGAGCAATACTGCGAACATGCCCGAAGGAGTCAAGTTGCATGAGAAGCGCCTGAATATCGTCAATGCTGCTTCCATGCTGTCGGATCACAATATGCGCCATCGTCCCGAGAATTTTATCGCGAATATCGTTCTTAAATCCGGTCATCACAGCCAAAACAACAATCAGAGCCGTGACCCCAAGCGCAACACCGCCAACAGAGATAACACTGATAAGAGAGATAAATACTTGTTTTCGTTTGGCGTTAAGATAGCGAAGACTGATAAATAACTCGTATGGCATAGTGTGCAGCCGGCAAAAGACAGAAAAAAAGGGAGTCACTTCTCAGCAACTCCCTTCATGTCGTAACGTCCCCAGGGGGATTTGAACCCCCGTCGCCGCCGTGAAAGGGCGGTGTCCTAGGCCAGGCTAGACGATGGGGACTGGATGACTTTCAATCTCTTTTCTTTGTATAAAAGTTATGCTAAGAAGCAACGGTATTTTTGTCAATAAAAAAGTGCGACATTGTGATTTTTTTTCATCAGTCTACACTCAGCGTATAACTTGAGCGAATACATAAAAGTACGCTGGACACATCTTCGCCCTTCAGCTCAGACATCTAATCCGCCACTGGTTCGGATCGAGCAGGCGATCCGGCACAATGGCGATCGAGTGAGACTCGTTGTGTTTTTTAAAATCTATCAACGCTCGCTCTGCGCCTTTTGCCTTGCTATAGGCTGCTGCGATCTTGCCAATCAGCTCAAAGTCCTCGGGATTCGGCTCTCCATCAATCACGACAAGCGGACCGGGAATATCACGCAGTTCGGCGGTCCAACGTCCTCTGCTGTATTGTTCCAAAAATTCATTATCCACTTCATGTCGCCCGACAATGACTTTCAATGTGTCCGAAAGGCGTAAATGGCGTCCAAATTTCAGCAGTGCGCTGTCGTCTGTACTGATCTGCTCTTTCACTTTATGCGCGATTAAATCCCGAAATCGGATCGAAAATTGAGGGTCATTCAACAAGCAGCCTCCAGCCGGCTGGTGATAGCTGAGTTTGAACGTCTTCGCAAGTGCCAGCTGCCCGGAACGGCCGCGTCCTCCGATACCCAGCAATTTCTCACGATCCACCCAGCCGTGTTGTTCTGCTATGGTTGGCTCAAGCAGTTTGGCAGATAAGGGCCGCAGCAGGCAGCCCGACAAACCGGCCGCTTTTTCGATTTGCAGCAAGGTCTGACGCTGCTGTGACATAGGACGCTGTCCGACCACTTCACCGGTAAACACAAATTGCGCCTGATGCGTTTGCATGTACTCTTTTGCTTTTCGCAGTAAAAACACTTTACAATCAATACAGGGGTTCATTTCTGAACCATAGCCATATTTCGGATGGAGCACCACCTGCAGAAATTCTTCAGTCACGTCAATATCCTGAATTGTGACCCCAAGTTGAGCTTCAAGTGCCTCACGGGTGGTCTCAAGCGCTTTTTTCTTTGCCCGACGTTCGAGCTTCATGCTGTCGAAACCGAGAGTATAATGCAGCACATCAAGCTCAATCCCCTGGTCTTTCATCAACTTTACGGCCAAGACACTATCCAGACCTCCTGAAAACATTCCCACAGCTCGAATCATGACGCTCACCACCCACATTGAATAAAATAATTATCGAGAACAAGCCCACTTCAGCGCCTCAACGCTCAGAGCTCTGCGACCTGAACATCCCACGATCTATTCTTTATACTCCATATACCCCTGGCTAAAAAAGTCAAGTTCAGGCGACGGCTTTTCCCTGGATCGTGACGATGCACGAGTGTTCCATGACGGCATTTTTTGATGCTGTATTCCAGAACAGGTCTGCCTGTTCTTTCTTTCATCCTGGCAGACAGCTTGAAAACTTTCATCAAGAAATCTGCGACACTCCGGGCATTTCATAACATGAGTCGCATCGAAACGCGCATGGCAACTGGGACACCTCACAGCACCCGCCATCTTGCGGGCCACACGTAAGCGTTCCGACAAGAACCTTCCGGCTTCGACATGTTTCGGGATTTCAGGATCGTTGTCATACTGTGACATGAAAAATCCTCCCTTTATGACTCTGAGAATGGGAGAAGGAGATTTTTTTTGATTTTTTTCCTTTACAAAAGAAAAGCGGGGAGGAGAGATTTGTCTTATCAGGAGCAAGAATGCTCAGACTTTTTGTCGATCGCGAGCTTCCACACGACGAGCGAGTGCATTCGCTATGTTCAGATCGCAAGAGCGCCCTTCTGGAGCGTGCAAAAGGGCAGACAATCAGCACCACGTGCACGTATGCTATGTCCCCTGTTGTCGCTTCTGAAAGCTGCGAGGAGGACCAGTCCTTGCAGCTTTCGCCTTGTTAAGAGTGCGACAACCAATTTCTGCCTGGAAAAATTTTCTCCTTCCAAAATTGTATATCGACTCCCTACGCAGCATTCATCCTTATACATGCCTGCGTACAATAGCATGCAACACTTTATGAGAGAAGACATTCACCTGAATGAAAAAATTTGTCAAGCATAAAATTCTACTAACTATCAATATTTTAAGAAGATAGATCTTTTTGTGAATTTTTCTCTTTGTTGTACATCAGGGATCTATGCATACACTAAGAGAGTAACACTCATAAAAACAAACACTTAGCTATAATCAAGCGTTTCCGTCTCTCATTTCATGACTGTTCGTGAACACCTGAGATCGTGCTGTTGGGAAAGGGGGCAGTGGAGGTTTTTTAGGCAGGCCGCCAGCAAAGACTAGGTCCAAAATTTTCCACAGCAGTCTTTATATTTTATCCCGCTGCCGCAGGGACAAAGGTCATTCATGGTCCTTGGGGAAGGAATAAAAGGACCGATATTACGTGTGCTGTGCAAATTTTTCAAAAATTCATTGAGTGCTTCACTATCATCCGCCTCCTCACGCTCTGCGTCGTCAAACTCTTCAGGTTCATCATCCTCAAATTGCAACAGAGAAAAATGCTCGTTCGAGCGATGGAGGTTTCGAGCCAGCAAGAGGATCGGAATGCCCAGCCCTGCTGTGCAGGCTGTTGCTAACATCACCAGAATACTCTGAAAGACACCGATTATTTCCTGCTGAAACACACGTTGAGTGACAAACGAAAGCAAGACTCCCAAGCCGACAATTGCGCCGGACATCACGATCAGGACCAGCCCTAAAATGAGAAACGTTACAGCCCCGGACATGATCAAAGAGCCGTATTGCTTAACAAAACTGTTCTCACGCATACACCACACGTCTTCCTCAAAAAAACTGCGTCCCGGCAGTTTTCGGAAAATACAAACATCTTTTCCTGAAATTTTCAGAGGGAGATCCGAAGAGATTCCGTCTTCGCCCTCCATCGCACTATGCTTATAATGCAATTATAATTAATGAGATCCGGCAGACCTTGTCAAGAAGCAAATCGGAGAAAGGGAAAAAATTTCCCGGCAGCAAACTCAACTTGTTATTCTTTCAGCAATTAGCACTTGCGGCTTTTCTTCTTCCCTGAGAAATTTTTATTTGACAGAAACAAAAAAGCCCGCTAAGATACAAATTATTGTCACGCTTGGCCTGAAAGGTTCCGGCATCTGAGAATGCTTTCTGCCTACAACAGCACTTCAGGGAGGAAATCGTGCCCATTCATGAGTGATCGGTAAAACGCTCTCGAGCACTCTTTGGAATCGGCACGAAAAAAGCATCTGTGTTCCAGGAAGAAGTCCATTTAAAAGATTATCTGCGAATTCTCAAAAAACGTCAATGGGTGATTATCACCTTTTTCGTCGTGGTCGTTGTCAGCGTCACAATTTCCTCATTCCTGCAGAAGCCTGTTTATAAAGCGACCGCTCGCGTACTCATTGAGAAAGACACACCGAACGTCCTCTCATTCAAAGAGGTATTGAGCCTGGACGGAGCCGATATCGATTATTACCGGACCCAGTACACGATTCTCAAAAGCCGGACCCTTGCGAAAAAAGTCCTTGAAGAGTCAGGACTGCTCCAACAAGCACTGCAGGCCCGGCCTGCCGGTTTTTCCATCCGGGGCATGCTCTCTGGAGCTCTCAGCCTGCTCGGGATCAAAGAACCGCTCTCAGAAGATGCGCAACTCCGCATTAAAGAACAACAGGCGATCGATCATTTTCTCAATCAGACGATTAAAATTGAACCGATTAAGGGAAGCCGGCTGGTTGATGTCAGCGCGTTTTCGACTCATCCCGAATTAGCCGCCAATATTGCAAATACGTTGGTCTCAAGCTACATCAAACAAAACCTGGAGGCAAAACTGCTTGCTTCGCAAGATGCAGTCGGATGGCTGGAACATCAGTTAAAAGACGCTGAGGGTAAAGTCGCGGATTCGGAAGCCTCTCTGCTGGCGTACAAAGAGGAACACGGCATTATTTCCTTTGAAGACCGCCAGAATATCGTGATGCAGAAGCTCTCAGAGTTGAATACTGCGGTCAACAATGCCAGAATTAAACGGATTGCCGTGGAAATGCAGTACAAACAAATCCAAGACTACCTGAACAGCAGCGGAGATGCGCCGGCCGCGAAAACGCTTAAGGATCTCGAAAGTATCTCTCAGGTGATCAACAACCCGCTCATTCAAAAATTGAAAATTGAGTTATCCGCACTGGAAAGCCAACTCTCAGAGCTGCGCAAGAAATTCCGCGATAAACACCCCAACGTCATCGCCGTGAAGTCGCAGCTCACGTCGATCCGGGAACGG
This sequence comes from candidate division KSB3 bacterium, assembly GCA_002748425.1. GTDB lineage: Bacteria > Moduliflexota > Moduliflexia > Moduliflexales > Moduliflexaceae. The sequence goes on from PDSJ01000013.1 coordinate 231,134, forward strand.
ATACACGCAGAGGTCAAACAGATTATCACCAGCTTCAGAAATGACTACGAACTAGCCCAGGCTCAGGAACAGGAAATGACCGCTGCTCTCGAAGCACAGAAGCGTGAGGCCCTTGAACTCAACCAGAAAGCCATTTCCTATAACGTGCTGGAACGGGAAGCCGAAAGTAACAAGCGAGTCTATAATGCCTTGCTGCAACGCAGCAAAGAAACCACTGTGACCGAACAGCTGGAAACCAGCAACATTCGGATCGTCGATCCGGCGACGATTCCGAATTATCCGGTGGCCCCGCGTAAAAAATTGAACATCTTTCTGGCCATGGTGGTGGGGCTGACCTTAGGCGCTGCACTTTCTTTTTTCTTTGAATATATTGACAACAGCATAAAAACCCCTGATGATATCAAACATTATCTCAACATCCCTTTTCTCGGGTTTATTCCGAAAGTCTCATACAACGGCCACGCCCCATCTCATCGGAGAGAAGGCCATCCGGCCGACACTGTTGTGGCCCTGGATCCGAAGTCCACAGTCTCCGAAGCCTATCGAAGCCTGCGCACCAATGTCATGTTTTCCTCCCTTGAACGGGGACCAGTGATGCTTGTCACCAGCGCCGGCCCGGCAGAAGGAAAAAGTATTACAGTCGCCAACCTTGCGATTACAATGGCTCAAAGTGGTAGTCACACCCTGATTATTGACTGCGATCTGCGCAAACCACGCATACATCATATTTTCAATATTCCCGGCAATCACGGTGGTTTCACTGAAATGATCGCAGCACTGGGGGAAACACGACGGCGAGTCACTGTCACACGAACGAAAATCCCGAATTTAGATATCATCCCCTGCGGCAAAATCCCTCCGAATCCATCTGAATTGTTAAGCTCAGAACGGACAAAAGTCCTGATCGATGCGCTCGGGAAAAAATACGATAAAATCCTGATCGATTCGCCGCCCATTAACGTGGTGACCGATCCGGTCATTTTAAGCCAGATCGTCGGCGGCGTCATTCTTGTCATCAAAGCTGGTGAAACCGGACGCGATCTCATCCGACGCGCCAGAGATCAGATCCTCAACGTGAATGCCAATCTGATCGGCAGCGTCCTGAACAGCGTTGATATGCAGAAAGACAGCCACTACTATTATTCTTATTATCACAACTATTATTACCAGGATGACGACGAGCAGGAAGAAGTCAGCAGCAACAGCTAAGCATGATAGAGGCACCGGACTTCGTCGTTCAACTCTCCTGCCCACTCCTCCAAAATCTTGAGCGTTGGACCAAGCCGTCAATAACGGTCAAGCGATCTGCAAAATTTATGGTATGGGTCGCGATAATGCTCTTATCCCACTCGGGTGTGATATGATTGACACAGACCTCACGGTACTCGGATTCCGTTAAGGTCAGGATTTGATTGATTTTTATCCCATAGCCATACCTGTGACTGCTGTCCTGTGAAGGGCGGTAGAGATGCTTATTATATAAAAAAACTCGTCCGGCTGGTCTTGCCGAGCTTACATCTGAGACGACAGGGTTTTGAGGGTGGGGAATCCAGTGTCCGCTGAATAATTCGGTGGAGTAAAAAAGAAACAGCTCATCCCACGACGACGTTCCGGCATGAACTTGCATATTCGTAAATAAAAACCATGTGCCTCCCCTTTGAAAGAGCGTCGTATCAAACGCGCGAACATTCTCCATCATGACATGTACGCGTTCCCATTTTTCAGGAAAATTCACACATTGATAGAGTTCGATACTGCGATTTTCGGAAGATTCAGGGATCAGATAATATGTCCCATTATGCATAAAGACAAACGGGTATGAGAGATGATAGGGTTGTTGAATAATCTGCTTCGGCACAGAGCACTTTCCATGCATATCTATCGTAAAATAGGAGATATGCGCCCTGTTGAGTTCATTCATAAACTCTTCGATAAACACATAAAAGCTTCCTCCATGCAAGACCACAAAGGGATCCGCCCAGGCGCGATCTTTCGGCGGAATCATTTTCTTAAATCTCCACAGCGATGTCGAAGCCCCTTGATGCTGATGAATGCGGAAAAGTAATATCCATTGATACGAAGAACACAGATAGGTGAACTTTTTCAGAAGATAGCCGGAGTAGTGTTTGAGGGCTAACGCCAGCATCTGCAGGTTTGTCGGAGTGCGATAGAGTCTTCTGGAATAAAAACACGGATGCTGATTCTCCCGGTGAACTCTTAAAAAAAACGCCTCTTCTCCGAGAGTATACAGCTCTTCAAGTTTTCTTGGCAGAAAATACAGCGCGTTCCAATATCTTGAATTATTTCCTCGTATGACGGAAAGCCGATCTGTTTGAGACTGCGAACGACAAAGCACCATGCCGTTGTCCAGGTCTTCAGTTAAAATTTGCAGAATTGAGCCTGTGACCTTCCAGCCCTCGAACACTTCCCAAAACCCGGCCGGACCGCCTCGATTCACAGTACTATCGCCGTGATGATACGACCAGACTCCATATTTGGCCGCATGTAAAATCTCCCCACGCAAGATTCTAAAGCCCAACCGTACGAGGACATCCAAATTATAGCCCTTGATGGTGTCAATATCTTCCCGGCATAGATAATCAGAAAAATTTTTCTGCTGAGGACGGACGTGAATACAAGGGAGATCAGAGAAGAGCCCAGAGATATTTTGCGTTGCAAACGCATCCGGCGTGATGCGAAAGATTTGCTGCTCCAACTTCATCAATCCAATATACAAAATCCTCTGAGAATGCTCTTTAAGTTTTTGAAAAAACGTCTGTTGAGTTGAACGCAGCGCATCATTCTTAATCAGCAGAACAATACGGGCATAATGGCTTTGATGTATTTCTTCCACCATGCGAAAAGCCCATTGAGGAATATCATACGTATCTATGAGTAAACCGATGCGGAGTCTATGCTGCTTCATACAAGCTCGTTTTCATGAATTTTTGCGGATTGACTCATTACAGGTGAACGCGTTACCCGGGATGTTCTTCATCTGTTTTTCAAAAAGGGCTACTCACACTGTCAACACAGCTTGACTTCAGCTGCCACACCCCTCAGTAGCGTATGAGGATATTTTCGTCAAGAACCTTTCTCGGTTCGGACTGTTCACGATCAAACAATCCTGGCGCAGTCTGCCTGCAAACTCCTGGCTTATAGCATGAGATCGCTGTCGACCGTTAATCCGGCCATGTTCTCCTTGACAAGTGCCGGCTGCTGTTTCATTGAAAACGCATCTTCAACTGACTGAAGACCTGTGTCAAAGCTGCACAATACCTTCAAACCCAGACGAACAGATTGATCTGACTCATGACGATATTCTTTCACGCACAAAAACCTGCTACTATCCACCTCCTGATGCTGTTGATATTTTTTCTCGGGCTGGCGAAACTGGGATTTTTCCTCGCTGGAACTTCAGCCGCAGCCGATACAATCTTCGCCCCGGATTCCTCCAGTTACATTCATACAGCCCAGGCCCTCCAAAAAAACGGAACATGTTCCGTCAGTGTGGAGCAGCCTGAGCGTCCCCAGCTGCTACGAACCCCGGGATATCCACTTTTTATCAGGATATTCCTCCCATGTTCCTCAACATACAGAGCGCTTATCATCGTCCAGATTCTGCTCAGCCTGGGAACGATCGTACTCGCCTATTTTCTTGCACTGCAATTCTGGCCGCCCGCAGCAGCCCTTCTCTCAGCCGGCCTGCTTGCGCTGGATATAGCGTCATTTGTGAATTCAGAGCAGATCCTCAGCGACACGCTTTTCACTTTTCTCCTGACCGGCAGCGTTCTCATCGGCGTCTATGCCCTGAAAAGTCCTCATGTTCTTCTTATCACGTTTCACAGCATTCTTCTTGCATGCGCCACTCTGGTCCGCCCGATTTCTTATTACCTCATTCCAGCTCTTCTGATACTCTTTACAGCACATTGGGCCTGGAAGCGGAACTGGTCGCGAAAAAGCATCTTCCTGGGAGGAAGTCTGCTTCTTCTCCCCTGGATGCTTCTTGTCGGAGGATGGCAGGTCCGCAATTATCTTGTGGCCGGAACAGGAGAGTTCAGCACAATTCAGGGAGTCAACCTTTTATTCTATCGAGGGGCAGGGATTATCGCCCTGCGAGACAGCATTTCCCTTGAAGACGCTCAGACAGCCCTGGGCTATGGACACTATACGGCGTCACACCCTGAAATGACGGACTGGTCTCAAGGTCAACTCGCCGCACACTGGAAGCATGAGGGCATGGGCCTCATCCGACACTATCCGGGTCTATTCTTAAAAAGCCAGTTTCACGGACTGATCAAGATGCTCTTTGATCCCGCGGATTACATGTTTTGGAAATTTCTTGGGAACTATAGCGAACAGACCGGGCCGTTGCGAGATTTTTTTGAACTTTCTGCCGCAGCCTATTGGACCAAATGGGTTCGAGAGCGAAGCAGCCTCTTTCTTTCATTCGTGCTCGCAGAAAGCTATCTTCTCCTCATGTATGCAGGGAGTCTCTTCTCTTTATGCTGGATTCAGAGACATCGGGCCGACTGGGGCTATCATCATATTTTCATCTGGTCAGTCATCATATATTTTCTGCTGCTGTCGGCAGGCCCTGAAGCCTATGCCAGATTCAGAATTCCTCTTATGCCCGTCTTATCGGTCTATGCCGGTCATGGAATTTTCCGGGGCGCATTCAAAGTCAGCAAGATCTTCTTCTGAGGAAAATTTCATGAGAGATCGTTCTACAGTGTCTTTCAGGGCCTCAAGAAGCAGTATGCTTTCCAGAAAATCGGAACTCGACTCAGCACATTTTCCAAACGTCAATTCTCCTGCATGCATCGGACCATGACTGCCTGATGAAAGAGAAATGGTCCAAAACTGGCGTGTGACAACTTTTTCTTTGTTGCAGCGAGGGCTGTTCCACCTGACGTCAAAGGATGGATTCGCCGTGAAGACGATAGAGGCCGTATCAAGGTCCATATTTTCGAAAAATCGGATCGTTTCCTTCTTCAAGGTCAAGAGATCTACGGCATGCTCTATGTCAGCGAGGATTTCTTCTGCAAACTTTTGCCGCTGTAATATGCGGCGTTTCTGTTGAATACGCTCTTTTGCCAGCAGATTGATCTGAATCATGTCCGCATCGTATCCCAACATTTTAATTCCACCAATCGTCATGAGGCATAAAAACACCAGGAGTAAGGTCAGAAGCTGATTATTGACTGCCGTCATTGCTAAAGCAGTAATCCCCAGGAGAACGCAGACCCCATAGAGGACCAGGGTGACCTGACGGGAAGAAAACCCCATATTTAACAATTTATGGTGAATATGTTCTCTGTCTGCCGCAAATGGGGAAAGCCCCTGACTGACTCTCCTGATAATGGCTAACAGCGTATCGGTAATCGGCACTCCAAGCGCCACCACAGGAATCAATAAGACAACCGCCGTCGAACTTTTTTGAGAGCTGTGAAGGGAGATGGCAGCAATAATGAAACCGATGAATAAACTGCCGGAATCTCCCATAAAAATTGAGGCCGGAGCAAAGTTATACAACGCGAAACCAAAAAGCCCACCGGCTAGTGCTGCCGCAAAAAACGCAGAGAGCGTATGGCCCAAAAAAAGTGAGAGAATAAACATCGTCGAGACGGAAAAAAAACCAACCCCGCAGGCTAAACCGTCAATACCATCTGTAAAATTGATGGCATTTGTGACGCCGGCAATCCAGAGGATCGTGAGCGGGATCCCCAGAATCCCAAGCTCAACAGGGCCGATGAAGGGCACCGCGATCGTCTCGATTCGGAAACCTAAACAATAGGCGATCGCTGCGGCCGCAAGCTGCACAGATAACTTTTGTATGACCGATGCGCCCCAAATATCATCATATACTCCCACAGCAAAGACAAGCGTGCTCGTGGCGAATAAGCTCAGGAGCAACTGCAGATGTTCTCGAAAGATTCCGGCCGCTCCGTCATGAATGAGCAGCATGGCAAAAAGCGGAAGAAACAGCGACAGATAAATCGCCACTCCTCCCAGTCTGGGGACAGGATAGACATGAATTTTTCGAGGACTGGTGGGTAAATCAAGGAGAGAATTTTTTCGGCACATTTTACGGATAACCGGCGTGAATAACACACTGATGAGAAATGCCGAGCCTGAAATGAACACATACTCTCTGATCAAATTATTCATAATGCTTTCTTTGTTAAGAGGGTCTGATAGGTCTGAGCGATTTGCCGAACCATAGATTCAGTGTTCCAGGAGTTGTCGATAAGAGCGTGTCCGTTCTGTCCCATCTGGATCGCCTTGGCAGGATGTTCGAGCAAGCAGAGGATTTGCGCGGCCAGGCTGTCAGAATCTTTGACCGGGACGGTGAATCCATTGAATCCATCGCGCACAAGTTCGGAAACTCCCTTAATATCAAATGCCACGATCGGCTTGCCCACTGCGGCATATTGCACGAGAACGCGAGGCAGCCCCTCCCACAACGACGTAAAGACTGCAACATCAAACAGTGCAATCATTTCTTCAACATCAGCACGAAACCCTGTACAAACCACATAGTCGTGCAGATGGCGATCTCGGATCATTTGTTCCAATACTGCCCGATCTTTCCCGTCCCCAACCAACAAAAACCTGGCTTGAGGAAATCGGCTTAGGATCTGCGGGGCCGCCTGAAGAAGAAACTGCTGGCCCTTTCCGGGATCAAGACGCGAAACAATTCCCACCAGGCGATCGTCGAGTGAGAGGCCAAGCTCACGTCGTTTTGCACACTTGTGGGCATGGGAAAGCTTGCCTGCCTCAAAAAACCTCTCAAGGTCCATTCCGGTATGGATAACTTGATATTGTTCTGCACATCCAATCTCATGAGCCAGATAATATTCCTGTACATCTTTTCCGACAGCGATAAATTGGTCGGTGAGCCTGGCTGCCATTTGCTCAAAGGCAATAAATAATTTTCTGAGGCTGCTGTGCCGAAAATCATGAAATGTCACGCCGTGCACTGTATGCACAACAATCGGGATTCCCGCCATTTTCGCGGCAAATCGTCCAAGAATCCCGGCTTTAGCAGTATTCGTGTGTACAATCGTGTACTGCTCCTGTTTCAGGATTTTATATAATCTGCAGAGGGCCGCCATATCGTAAAACGGCTTGATGTCTCTCCGTAAAAACGGTTCACAGCGCAGATCAGCCACTTTCAGGGCCTCTGCAACATAGCCTGCATCAGAATCGTTTCCAACCAGCAGCGTCGCCTTAAAGTCATAGTCTTGTAAGCCTGCAACAGTCGCTAACGTGCTTTCATCGGCCCCGCCTCGAATCAGGCGCGTCAGGATATGAAGAACCTTTATCATACGCTCATGAGGATACTAGCCGCTTTCGCCCTCTGTTTTCTTCGCAGATCGTTTCACTTCAAACTGCATTGATGTTGAAATATCGGCTTGATGTAATAGATATTTCAGCAGGACCAGCAAGGTCTGCACGCCATAGCTAACGCTCCGTCTGAAGTTGATCGAAGATGCTTCCGGGAAATATCGGGTTTCAACCGGAATTTCTTCAATCTGACAACCCAAAGCAGTCAATTGCGCGATAATTTCGGTATCGAAGACAAAGTCATCAGAATTCAAGGACAGATACAGCGAGCGTAACAAACGGCTGCTGTAGGCTCGCAGTCCAGTATGATATTCCGACAAGTGCTGTTTAAAAACCAGATTCTCCATAACGGTCAGAAACTTGTTGGCAAAAAATTTATAGAGAGGCATGCCGCCTTTAAGAGCGCCGTTATGTAAAATACGAGAACCGAAAACAGCGTCACATCGTCCTGCAATAATCGGAGCGACCAGCTCGCCTATCTTCGTTGCATCATATTGATAATCAGGATGGATCATCACCACAATATCGGCCTGCTCTTCGAGGGCAGCCCGATAGCAGGTTTTTTGATTTCCTCCGTACCCCAGGTTTTTTTCGTGAACAATGACCTGAATACCCAAATCGCGCGCGATACTGACCGTATTATCCGTACTGTTATCGTCAACAAGTATAATTGAATCAACAAGGTTTTTCGGAATATCGCGATACGTTCGCTCAAGGGTTTTTTCTGCATTAAACGCAGGCATAATCACAACGATCTTCCAGCCTGATACCATAGAAAACTCCGTATTGCTGTGCGTGTATTGACCCTCAGAAGATTCATTTCTGAAGACTCTGTGCAAAGAAACGCAAAAAGTCAAGGGAAAAGCCCTGAAAAACGTGCTTTCCTCGAAAGCTGCCGGGCGCTTCGTGTTCAAAGCGTTTTCATGAACATTTTTTAGTTCAGAATAAGGCAGGGGAAGGGTTCATCGTAGAAGTACAAAAGGATGTCGGGATCAGGCGTCGTAGTCGAATGAATGAGGAAAGTCCATTCCTGTGGAAATCGCTTAGTCAGCGCAGAAGTCTGCGGCACGCCGACAGGCGGAATATGGAACTCTGTAAAATCACGAATATCTTGTAAACTGTCAGTCCAGCCATCAGGCGCTTGTATGAGTATGTCGACACGCTGTCGAGCGTCGTGTGAAAAGGCTCGAAGTTTCAGCCGGGTCTTGCCGTCGGGAATGAAGACAGCATACGGCTGGACCTGGCCAAAAGAGCGAAAAGGAAAGCTGTTCGAGGCTTCAAGCAGGCATGGAATTCCCTCAAAGCTCACTCTGCTTGCGCCGGCCCCTGAATCTAAACGCAGCGAGAAGCGTCCGGCAGGGATATCCGTTCCATCCAGGCGCGCTGTCTGAGCGCCATTCTGCAGCTCTCCTGACGTGCGACAGACTCCCTGTCGATCAAAAAGGTCGTAAGCTACACGCTCGACAACACCGTGATCCGAAATGGCCGAGATCTGCACACGTCCTTGTTCTGAAACATTCAGACAATGGAAAAGCGCAGTAGAACGACACTCAACTTGTGTGTGAACCCGCTCAGGGTCCTGCTGCATGGCAAGCTTTTTGAGAAAACCATCCAAGCTGGCGTGAGTCAGGAGAGTCTGCTGTGTCTCGTTAAACGTTGAACCAATATGTACGGCTGCCAGGCTGCTTCGAGATAGCTCGTGAGTTCTTGCAAACTCCTCTAAGGCAGTATTCGCTGTCCGAAACGCTGCCCAGTACTGCTCACGAGGACCATGCAGAGCATAATGACCGCTTCGATCTGTCTCAGACCACAGACTGTCCGCAGAAAATATCCAATATCCGTCGCTGTGAAGGGCGACATCATAGACTTGTCGAGCAAGGTCTTCAGGAAAAAATCGGCTTTGCCACAAGCCCGGAATATAGCGCGCGATCGGCTGCTGTCGGCCATTCAGAGCATTTCCTGACCTCAGAGAGAGAATCTCAGCCTGTTCCTGAAGCAGCAGCGAGCTGTAACCGCGTACATACGCTGTTTCAGAAAAGACGAGCACTGGTTGAGACGGCCTTCCCAATCCTCGAATCAAGGCCCGGTAAAACCAGTTGTCGACATACGCAAGAAAACCGAGAGGAAGCTCTGGATGATGGTGATGAATATGCGCTTCCAGACGGGAGACGAATTCCTCGAGCTGTTCTTCCTGAAAGCGCATATAACGCTGTGTCAAGCCGTAACGGATCAGATCACGGAATTGCTGCGCGGCATTCGCGCCATGCGCTGTTTCAAGCTGCCGGGCCAGTGATGGCTCGGACAGCGCAAGGGTCTGCAAAAATTCATGCCAACAGGACTCACAAAAACAAACATCATCATACACGGCAAGCTCGCTGCCGTACATCTCTGTGTCGAAAAGCATTCCGGCCAGCGGCACAAGCCTTGAGAGATCGGCAAACTGTGAAAATCGTTCAGCAAGCGACTCTTCCCAATACTCCGCGTCCAATGGGCAGGGGGTGGATGGAAAAATCGTTCCATCCCGATTTACATAGGGAGTAAAAGACCCCCGGAGAGCCTCGATCTCAGCAGTTCCGGCAAAACTGCAAATCGGGAACAGACGAATATCATAGTCTGCTGCCGTCTTGGCCAGTTGCCTCCATAATTGAGCTTTCACGGCATAGCCGGAGTCATTTACAAGGGCCGCATTGAATCCGTTGCGTTGCAGCAAGGCAAAACGCTCCCCGGCTTCTTCCTTTGAACATATTCCGAAAAATGCCGCTCGTATCTTCTCAGGCTCCCTGGCGTCATACGCAGCCACCAGACTCTCTGTCAGAAGAACGACGGAAGAAAAAAACAACGCGACCCAAAGGCCCTGTTCCCCTGAATTTCTTCTCAGGGAGATGTATGACAGGCGGAGGTGAAGATCAAGACGCATCAGCTTTTTTGAGGGGCAGATGTTGATCGATCAGCCGCTCATACAGCGCTTCTGTTTGAGAGACCATTGCGTCAAGAGAAAAATGTTTATGCACTCGTTGATATGCATTCTCAGCAAGTTCATTGGAGAATTCGGGATTGTCCAGCAGTGACAAGACAGCTTCTGCCAATGCATCAGGCTCGGCAGGAGGGATTAACAAAGCGCTTTTGCCATGCTCCAGCAGTTCGGGTATGCCTCCGACCGCAGATGCAATCACAGGCGTTTTCATCGCCATTGCTTCGAGAATCGCAGTGGGCATGCCTTCCCAGAGGGAAGGGAGCACAAAAATATCGATCAGGGCGAGTATCTCAGGAATATCTTTCTGAAATCCGCTAAAAATGACTGCCTGCTCAGACGATCGCCGGCGGGCATACTGCTGAATTTTTCCGTTCAGAAAATCTGTTCCTGCACAAAGACACTTCAGATCCGGAAATCTGCTTTGGATTTGCGGGAGAGCGTCGATAAGCTGGTCATGGCCTTTCATTCGACACAGGTTCGCCACAATCCCGATCGTCTTCGTTGAAGGTCCGATTCCCCAGCACGCTTTCATGGCCTTCACTCGATTCTCATCAATGCTCAGCGGATTGAAGCGTGTGAGATCGATCCCATTGGGGATCGTGAAGGTTTTTGCCTCGGGAACTCGTTCACGCCGACACACAGCGATTCGCCCGGCTTCAGAATTTGAGAGATACAAATCTGTACATGAGGACGTCAGGGAATCCAGCAGGACATGATACCACTTTCGCCAGGGATCGGTGCTGCGCACACTCGTAATATGCACGGGAATGCCCAGCAGTTTCCTGACGAGTCGTCCGATGATATCCGCCTTAAGCCCATACGTCCGGATAAGATCGAAATGTCTGGGCTTTGCAAAACAATACAGTTTCCACCAGGCCGTCAGATCCCAATAGCCCCGCATGTGTAAACTCGTGTTTTCAAGTCCCAGGAGTGACACTTCTTCATTCAAGACATCATGCTCTAAAAGGACACACAGTGAATAATCATATTTTTCATGAGAGGCATGTCGGAGAAAATCCAACAGGATCTTTTGTGTTCCGCCGATTTTGGCAAATGTGGAAAATTCAAGAATTCGTTTTTTCGGCATCACACCTGTGCTCACCAGTATTGTGTTATTCCAACTATTTTCAGACAGTTCAGAACTGCGTCTATGCGGCTTATTCCTCTTCTTCCCAGTCCATCGCGCGTTTGACGGCTTTTTGCCAGCCGCGATAACGCTTTTGACGAGCCTCCGGCGCCAGTGTCGGAGAAAATCTTCGCTCCCTCTTCCAGTGTGCAGCGATGCTGGCACGATCCGGCCAGAAGCCGACAGCTAATCCGGCCAGATAAGCGGCTCCCAGGGCCGTTGTTTCAACGATCTGCGGACGTTCGACCGGGACACCGAGGATATCGGCCTGAAACTGCATCAGGAAATCGTTCGTCGAGGCTCCGCCGTCCACACGCAATGCCTGCAAGTCAATTCCTGAATCGCCATGCATGACGTCCAGCACATCTCGGCTTTGGTACGCTAACGATTCCAGCGTGGCTCTGATGAGATGATTTCGTCCGGCGCCGCGAGTAAGCCCGACAATGGCGCCGCGCGCGTACATATCCCAATAAGGAGCGCCAAGGCCGACAAAGGCCGGCACCACATAGACACCGTTTGAATCTTCGACCTGCCGGGCAAAATATTCGCTGTCTCTGGCATCGTGAATCAGCTTCAGCTCATCACGCAGCCATTGAATCGCTGCGCCGGCGATAAAAATGCTGCCTTCCAGAGCATACTCTACCTTACCGTCAACTCCCCAGGCAATCGTTGTGAGGAGTCCGTTGTCGGAAGGCACAATGTTTTCTCCGGTCATCATCAGCATAAAACATCCGGTTCCATAAGTATTTTTAGCCATCCCAGGTTCAAAAAGGGCCTGGCCGAACGAAGCAGCCTGTTGATCGCCGGCAGCACCGGAAATGGGAATCTGCGCGCCTCCCAGCATTTGAGGATGCGTCAGGCCATACACTGCACTTGAAGGTCTGACCTCCGGCAGCATTGAGCGCGGAATATCGAGCGCATCAAGAATTTTGTCATCCCAGCTGAGCTCGTGAATGTTAAACAGCATGGTGCGTGAGGCGTTGCTGTAGTCGGTCACGTGCACCTGGCCGCGTGTCAGATTCCAGATGAGCCAGGTATCAATCGTTCCGAACAACAGATCGCCCTTTTCAGCTTTTTCGCGCGCTCCCTCGACATTCTCCAGAATCCACTTGACTTTCGTCGCGGAAAAATACGCGTCCACCACTAAGCCGGTACTGTGCCGAATGTAGTCGCTGAGCCCCTGCTCTTTCAAGTGATCACATATACTGGCAGTACGCCGGCATTGCCAGACGATCGCGTTATAGATCGGTTTGCCGCTGTGCTTGTCCCATACGACTGTTGTTTCACGCTGATTGGTGATGCCGATTGCGGCAATTTCTTCCGGACGCACCCCTGCGCTTTCCAGGACTTCCCGAAGCACTCCGCTCTGTGTGCCCCAGATTTCCATGGCATCATGTTCCACCCACCCTGCTTTCGGGTAGATCTGTGTGAATTCCCGCTGAACTGAACGCAGTATGTGTCCGCTGCGATCGAACAAAATTGCGCGTGAACTTGTCGTACCTTGATCAAGCGATAAAATGTAAGTTTTTTCCACAATGTCCTCCTTCCTCTCCCCTATAATGTTATTCAAGCAGCTTTGACACACGGCTTTCAAAAGATCTTCAGTCGGCTGCGTTCGTATTCAGCCAGTCGAGAACGCGTGTTCCTCCTGCCAGTCGACTTTGACAAACGGACAAGATATTCCGCTCGATATATGCGAGCAGCATATCAGCCAATTCACCGTCATGCACAATGATTCCGCCTTTTTCGCCGGCTGTTTCCGCTTTTTGAAAAACCACGTATTTCCGATTGATAATCTCGAGTTCGATCGGAAAGTCTTCTTTCCCGGGAAGAACAGTAGTCGTGATTTTTTCAGGGAAATCCAGGAGGAGGCTCTCAAAGGCCTGCTTGTGCCGAAGGATCCACTCTCGCGAAAAACTGTGAGTCCCGTAAGTACCGCTCGTCCAGTAGGCTTCTGTGCGCTGCTGCGAAAGAATAATCTCTACGCGCTCGATCTCGCGGATTCGCGCATGAAAGACTAATTGGCGGGTTCGGACAGAGCTTCGGGTGTCCCAGGGCCCGACCTCAATCGGCATGCTAATCAACGGAAAAGTGCCGCTGAGAATGAACAGCTGATCCGCTGCCTGTTCATGCAGACAAAGTTCTCGAGTAAAAGATTCGGCGTCCAGGGTGCCGGCGGAATCAATTAAATCACCGATAAATTCCCACAACGCTGTTTCGGAAATATCAGCGTTTAATAAGGCTTTGATCGGCTCTGTCATAAAAAAGCGGATCACCTCCTGGCGTCCCTGTTCTGTGTCGCTTCGCCATTGCGCATCGATACTTTTCCAGATCGTGTCAAATTCAAGCCGCAATTGGTAGACAACATCCGGATGTGCTGTCCAGGCCCTGACTAATAAGTCGTCACGTTTTAAGGGGGGTTCACCTAGTGTACCGGGCGGATCAAAGGAGAAAAAGGCTGTATCGCCGCTCAACGAAAAACGAATCAGAAATTCCTGGTCTGCCAGAGCAAGCTGGATATTAGGATGGCGGAGCAGGGTCTGCAGAATCTGAAGAAGCTGTTCACGGAACAGCCTCGCCTCAAGGGCTAGAATTGTCTGCTGCTCTGCATGTTGAGGAACAAGATGGGTGAGAATCTCGTGAAACTCTTTTGTCAGAAAGGCTTTTTCATGAATGGCTCGTTCTTTTCCACTTTGCAGGCGCTGCTCATACGCCGCGAGCCGTTCGAGATGATGGGCCGTATAGTCTTCGATATCCTCCTGCGGGACGCTGTGCGCTTCCAGCGTCTCCCTGAGCGTGTCTTCAGAACGAAGACGGGCGGAAAGTGATGATTTAATGAGAAGTAGTTCACTTTTACTGCTACAGGCTTCCGTCTCAACAAGCTTCTGAGTCACAGGCGTAATGGAGAATTTTCGTGCCGGGGCATGTGTTTCCACAAGGGGTTTACGCTGTTCCAGAGGCCCTAAAAGATATTCAAGGTAACGGATGAGGGCCTGGAGTTCGTCTGTCTGGGCAGGGGCGTCGCGATCGGCAATCTCATAGCGGATCCAGTAGCGGCCTTCTGAAAGCGGTTTAGCTTCAACAAACCCCATCCCCTCAACAGCCAAATATTCCGGGAGATGCTCACCCTGAGGAATTTCGTACAAAAAACAGCGGGACGTGCCGATATATTGTTCAAGAAAATCGGTAATGACGGTGATACTGCGCGTAATATCACCGCCCCATAGATGGAAGGCCTGAAAAGGAGAACCAACCCAGAGAAGACTTCTCAGCAAATCCCGCAGAGTTTTCCTGTCGCGGCTCAACGTTTCATCCATACCATCCTGATGAAAGCAGGTGATATAAATTCTGCCCCCCAGAGCGTCGCAGTCATGAACGGCTTCAAGCAAACGTATGGCTCTGCTGAAAAAGGCACGACGATCACCCTCCACAGCTCCAGAAGTCTGACAGTCACATCCCGAAATATCGCGATCGTCAGCAAAGCGTTTCGTGACCAGTCCTTTTGTTTGAACGCCTTGCCTGACACGTTCGAACAACGTGCCCTCTTCCTTATATTCGTCAATGAGAGATTCCAGCAGTTTGCTTTCATCCTGATAGCTGATGTGATGGCGGTTGTATGCTTCGACGACCTGCTGAATGGCATCTTCTGAGACATGCAGTTGCCGGAGTCCCTCAGTCAGTTTATAGAGCGTTTTCTGGGCGGGCGGATTACGATTGGCCTGTTTCAGGTTACTTAAGTAACTCGGGGTAATACCGGCCCGTTCAGCTAATTCCTTAACACTAAACGTTCTCTCCTGCCTGCCTTGCTCAATAATTTCGCCCAGTACGCGAGCAAATTCACTCATAAAGATTTGTTCTCCCTGTTCAGCTTCTCCTGATCAAAACGCTCTGTGAATACACGTATCTAACAGTGAATTATGAGGGCTGTCAAGTGAAAAATCAGAAAACAATAAATATTTTTACATACTGAAATATAATTTTCAGTACATGTATTTTTAGAAAATTTTCAAAATAACTCTTGACAAAAATTCACCATTCTTTCTACAGTTTAATTTAAGTAAAAATTCAGCAACTACTAAGCAACTACTATAAAAGTATATACTTTTATACAATGACACGTGACAATGTAGAATTGCTCTTTTTAGCTTATCGTTCACACACAGGGTTCAATATGTGTTGACTGCGCCGAAGCCAAGGCTGGGTATGCGAGAATGATGGCACGCGAAAGCGGTACCTTACAACGTGCTTGCCGTGGAAGGAAGAGGCCTGAATGAACTTTCTGCTCCAACATATCGATAAAATTGTCAATCAAGAGACCTATCTCCAGGATATTCACCTCGAGTTTGAAAGTGGATCGCATAATGTGCTCTTAGGCCGTACATTAAGCGGCAAAACATCTCTGCTCCGGATAATGGCCGGCCTCGATCGTCCGACCCGGGGAAAGATTATCTTTGGTGATAAAGACGTTACGGACCTCTTTGTGAGGGATCGCAGCGTCGCAATGGTCTATCAGCAGTTTATTAATTACCCCTCCCTGACAGTGTATAACAACATTGCCTCCCCTCTAAAAATCAGCGGCGTGAACAAAACAGATATTGATAAACGGGTT
Source organism: candidate division KSB3 bacterium (assembly GCA_002748425.1). Classification (GTDB taxonomy): domain Bacteria; phylum Moduliflexota; class Moduliflexia; order Moduliflexales; family Moduliflexaceae. The sequence continues at coordinate 247,193 of PDSJ01000013.1, forward strand.
CGAGAGGCCGCCGCTATGCTCCATATTGACGATCTGCTCGACCGTATGCCCAGCGAGCTGTCCGGAGGGCAGCAGCAGCGTACCGCCATCGCCCGCGCGCTTGTAAAAGACGCTGAACTGCTCTTGCTGGACGAACCCTTAGTGAATCTGGACTATAAACTGCGTGAAGAACTGCGAATGGAACTTCAGGATATTTTCCAGCAGCGTGAGGCAATCATCGTCTATACAACCACGGAACCGGGTGAAGCGCTGATGCTTGGAGGTAATATTGTTGTGATGGACGAAGGCCGTGTTCTGCAAACCGGGCCCACGCCTGCCGTGTACCACAATCCCGCCACCACCAAAGTCGCAGAAGTGTTCAGCGACCCTCCCATTAATTATTTATCATGTACGATTCAGGAAGGGAGCGCAACGCTGGGTCAGAGTATCAAATTTGCCCTTACGAACCATCTGCAATCGCTTCCGAACGGCCACTACATTTTCGGCATCCGTCCTAATCATCTGTTTCTTAAACAAAGCAGCACTGAAGATATTGAAATTCGCGCTACTGTAGAACTGACCGAAATCAGCGGCTCAGAAACTTTTATTCATATTAACTATGACAACATCAGCCTGGTGGTGCAGGAAGAAGGTGTGCATCCCCGCCGAATGGGCATAGATATTTCTATCTATGCCAACCCTGGAAATTTTTTCGTCTTTGATGATATGGGGGCCTTAGCAGCGTCACCCGCCCGCAAAAGCGTAGAAATGCCGCGATAATACAGGAGAGTGTGATGGCACGTATCACATTGCATGAGATTGCTCACAGTTATGTACACGACCCGAAAGATGCGTCTGATTATGCCTTGAAGCGTATTCACAATGAATGGGATGATGGCGGAGCGTATGCCTTGCTCGGGCCTTCCGGATGTGGAAAAACCACACTGCTGAATGTGATTTCCGGCTTGTTAACCCCCAGTCAGGGGCAGGTGCTCTATGACGGGATGGATGTCACGTCGCTGCCGCCGGAACAGCGTAATATCGCGCAAGTGTTCCAGTTTCCCGTATTATACGATACGATGACCGTGTTCAATAATCTGGCCTTTCCGCTGCGGAATCGCGGGGTGGAAAAGGCTGACGTGAAAAAACGGGTGATGGAAGTGGCTGAAATTCTCGATCTGACGCCGTTTCTCAAGAAAAAAGCCGCCGGCCTGTCGGCTGATGCCAAACAGAAAATCTCATTAGGCCGAGGACTGGTCAGAAGTGATGTTGCGGCTATTTTATTCGATGAACCCCTGACAGTGATCGATCCCCACTTAAAA
>PDSJ01000001.1 GCA_002748425.1 candidate division KSB3 bacterium
TTTTTTTCACAACCACATCTGCCATCGCAGGTACCGTTTCCTATACATATGATGATTATGGCAGAGTAAAAAAAATCACCTACAGCAGTGGAATAGGCACCGCTTATACATACGATGCTGGTGATAACCTGAAACAGAAAAAAACAGCGCCCCTCCCGGAGGTCTCATATCAATTCTCTGGAGAAAACCTGTGGGCATGGGACATCTATGATGACGATCCTGCCGGAGCGAGCATCTCCAGCGTTATCGATCCCGAAAAAAATAACATGGTGGTACAGTTGTCAGGAAGTAGCCTTTCCAACGGGTATCGCCTGAGGAACACGGATCGCACATGGTGGGATAACAAGGTGCATAAGATCATTCAATGGTCGATGCGTTATTCAGAGAATGTTGTTGTTTATATCCCTGTCGAAACCAGTGAAGGTTTCCGTTACCTTCAATATACCACTGCCAGTACAGATAACCTGGGCAATTCAACCTACGTCCATCACGGGCTGGGCCCCATGGCAAAAGATGGCAGCTGGCACAGCTTTGCCCGTAATCTCGAGCATGACCTGCAGGAAGCCCAGCCGGGCAACACCCTCCTTTCTATCCTCGGTTTTTATATCAGAGGTTCCGGTCTGGTGGGGGAGGTTTACTGCAAGAAAGATTTTCCAGCCGATCTCGACAATGATGGTGATGGAATTTCGGATTATGAAGAGATCTTTCAATATGGAACCAACCCCTACCTCTCCGACAGTGATGGAGACGGCATTGACGACGGGACAGAGCTGGCGTACTGGGGCAACCAGTGGGATGGTGATATCGATGGCGATGGCATAATCAACCTTCTCGATAATGATTCGGATAACGATGGTTTCAGCGATGGCCTGGAGCTATCTGCCGGAACAGATCCTGCCGATTCCACGGCCATAGTTGATCGGATTGTCTACGAAGACAGTGAGGATACCAATATAGAGGGCTGGGACATCTACGATAACGATCCCGCAGGTGCGCTGATAAGCAACGTTGAAGACAGCGAGCGTGGCGGACGGGTTATTACGTTTGAAGGAGATGGCACAGCTAACGGATATCGTTTCCGTAACAGGAACGGAGGCTGGTGGCAAAACGGCGGACATAAGATGCTTGAGTGGAGCATGAAATATTCCGGGAACTTTGTCATATATGTCGCCACCCAGACAACAGAAGGTTTCCGTTATCTTTACTATACTCCAGCCGATTATGACAATCTTGGAGACGCGACCTATATCCACCACGGCCTGACCTCCCTGGCAAAGGATGGCAGTTGGCACCGTTTTGCCCGCGACCTCGAACACGACCTGCAGGAGGCGCAACCAGGTAATAATCTGGAAAGTATACAGGGCTTCCTGGTCCGGGGATCCGGTTATATCGATGATATCATCACCTCAGTTAATTTCCCGGCAGGACTTGAAACCGACGGCGACAATCTCAGTGATGAGGACGAGTTATTACTCTATGGAACCAGTCCCTATACAAAGGATACTGATGGCGACGGCCTGGATGATGATGCAGAAATCAATTTCTGGGGAACGAACTGGAATGCCGACAGCGATGGCGATGGCGCGATCAACCTTCTGGATTTTGATTCAGACAACGACGGGATCCCCGATGGCACGGAGAATGATCAGGGCACCGCAGCCGATGATCCCACTGATCTTCCAGTCACCCTGCTCTACGAAGATGCTGAAGACAACACCACCGCCGGTTGGGATGTTTATGACAATACCCCTGAAGGAGCAAACTTCACCAATGTTTTTGATGAGGAGAAAAACAGCCGGGTAATTGAGTTCACTGGCGATGGCACAGCCAACGGTTACAGGCTTCGTGGCCCTGATGGCCAGAACTGGGGCAACGGAGCCCATGGCACCATCCACTGGTCGATGAAATATAACGAATCATTCGTCATCTACATCCCCGTTCAGACCAGTGACGGGTTCCGTTATCTCTACTATACATCTGCCAATACAGATCAACTTGGAGACGGGCAGTATATACACCATGGCCTTGGCTCCGAGGCAGGTGATGGCCTCTGGCATACCTTCAGCCGCGATTTGAACGCCGATCTCAAGGATGCTCAGCCAGACAATGAGATGCTGCAAGTGGATGGCTTCCTGATCCGGGGATCGGGTCGGGTGGATGATATTAAGACCGTAAAATAGAAAAATGTTGTCGGGATGCGATACATACATCGCCAAAAACCGGATATGCCAGTAAAATTGAGCTATAACAGGAGCAGAGAAATGATACTGTTGAAAGCGCAGCAGCCAGAGCAGCCCCGGATTTCCTTAATAAACGGATATAAGAATACTCATCAGGGAAGAGCTGCGAAATATACGTCCGGCCCTGTTGTGGCTCGTTTCCTTCTGTCAGTCGTTGTTTTACTGCTGTTCTTTGCCCCTGTTTTCTCCCAGGCAGATGATCTCTGGCGGGATACCTATCTGCAAAAAGGCTGGACAACCTATCAGGGAGCCTGCCTGAATGGTGAGGTGTATCCCCGGGTGGATTATCTTGATAACGTTTATCCACAGCATGCACCACATATTCCTCAAAGCACCTCAGTTCTCGATGACAATCCGGTGAAGGCATACTGTGGCTGGGTAATTGTTCATTACGAGTATATTCCAGGTTATGGGTATCATCAGGTTACCGACACCTACGGTTCGGCCACCCATTATCTTGAAATAATGGAGCTTGGCTGTGAGGAGAACAGTCGTCCTTCAACCGTTGTCGGTTCAACTGCCGATGGGGTCGATATCTTTTCCGGGAATAAATGTAATAAAAGAGCAGATATCAGCGCACCGGTCACTCCCGGTTTATATTTTGTCCGCAGTTATAACAGTCTTGATCCCCATACAGGCCGCCTTGGTAAGGGATGGCGGCACAGTTTTGAAATAGAACTTGAGGTTACCAGTTACGATGAGGCAAAGCCCTATCAGCCAAAGGAGGTAAAGCTACATCGACCAAGTGGGAAGATTGTATATTTTGCCCTGGTGAATGGGAAATGGGAAAGCCCTGATGATGAAAATGATCAACTGGTTCTGGAAGAAAATACTCCAGGCGATGCGACCGATGATGAATGGCTGTATACCGCTCCGGACAACAGCAAGATCCATTTCAATAACAAAGATCTACCAGACTGGATGGAGGATCTTTCCGGCTACAGGATCGAGATGCATTATGGGGGCGACCCCTCCTCTCCCCAGCTCCTCTCCGTAAGCGATTCCCTGGGACAGAGCCTGGAATTTGCCTACGATAGTACAAACGGCTTTTTCCTGCGTGAACTGCGCCAGGTGGACAGTGGCCGGGTATGGCATTTCCAACAGGATGGAGGCCATCTCGTTCAGGTGGATAAGCCCGATGGCACCTCGCTGGTCTACCGTTACGATGACACAAACTCCCCCGCCGCATTAACCGAGATACAGGATCAGGACGGGGTTACCCTCGCCTCCTACAGCTACGATGGCTGGGGACGTGTCAACCATCTGGAATATACCGGTGGGACAAACAGCAGGGATATCCACTATGATCCGACAAGTGGAAGTTACTATTCAAGACGAGTTACCGACAGCCTGGGGCATATCGAGGATTACGGCGGCGATATGGTCAAATGGCGGATGCTGACAACCCTGTATTCCGACCGGGACTCCACAGAGTATTCCCTCTACGATTATAACAACAAAAACCAGTTGAGTAAACATACCCGCAATGGACGGGAGACGGTGTATGAAAACTATAACAGTAACCATAATCCAGGCAGGATAACCGAAGCTTCAGGTACACCCCTGGCTCGCGCAACAAGCTACAGCTATGATTCCCGATTTTTCAACAGGATCAGCAGAATCAGCACCCCTTCACCGAACAGTCCGGGAAACGATAGGGTAACCGACAACACCTATGACGATGCAGGAAATCTGCTCAGTTCAACCGTAACCGGCTATGGTGCCGGCGGCGTGGAACAGAGTTCCACCACCTACACCTATAACGGGCCCTTTTTCCAGCTGAGTTCCATAGACGGGCCAAGAACAGATA
>PDSJ01000026.1 GCA_002748425.1 candidate division KSB3 bacterium
AGACAAAAGAGTTTGTCTATCTGAGTCTGGATGAAATTGATGTGTTTTTTGATGACGATTGGTGGCCGACTGACGAGGAATGGGAGAATTTTGAAATCCGGATGCTCAATCTGTTTCATCCGCAGGCGAAATTTGACGGCATCGATTCTCTGACAAGCCCTGAGCCAGTCAGCAAAGACCATTTATTACACACCTTATATAACCTCTGCCAGTCCTATTTTTTATAGAACGCCAGACAAAGAAACAGGGAAAGCGTTTGGACGGGATGTCTTAACCAACGAAATGATGGTTGATTTCCCGGTAGAATATACAGAGGAACAGATTCTTGAAATTGAACACGAATATGGACTCGTGCGGTTAGAGGCATCGCCATACTTGATGCGGGATTGGAAACGACCCATAAAGATTTAAGAAGTGTTTCCGATATGCATTATGATTTTGTGGAGATGAACACAAATCCCTTTCAGGATCGATGCCCCTGCAAAACTTCAGCAGAAGGTGAAAAAAAGTATAACATATAATTGGATCATCTATAGTGTGTATCACGGGCATTGGAAGAATCTCAACTATTATGTCATTTATAAGCCAGGAGCGACCCAACCGGAGATTTGGTATAATATCCTTCTCACCCACAAGCTAAAATAAGCCAATACGGGAATGGAGGGAAAAGAAAGGACATTTGGACTCCGCATCCACAAGGAGCAAAACCAAAAGATATTCTGGAAGTTCCTACTAATTGCAATGGCATGGGGAAAAACCCCCACATCCAACTCAAAAACCAGAAGAATTATTGCGGAAACTAATTCTCGCATCATCCAACCCCAATGATTTAGTCGTAGATCCATTTTCAGGGTCGGGTACAACTCTTGTCGTTGCAGAGCAATTATGTCGTAACTGGCTTGATTGTGATCTTTCACGTGAATATAATCAATGGGCGATTGAAAGATTAGAAAATATTACATGCAAGACAAAAGAAGAATGGATTGCATTTGACCGAGCTAACGAAAACAGAAGGAAATCAATTCGATGACATTAAAAGAGCTTGTAACTACTGCAACAAACAAAGATAGATTTTTATCTCTCTCCGATTAACAGTAATTTAATGCTTTCATATGAAGATTTTGATGCTAGTCGTAAGGGGTTTACAAAACTTCTAAAGAATATCAAGAGTGAAGAGTCTAAGAAAAGTCAGAATCGGGCATTACTAAATAACTACATATACACTTGCCAGCAGGCTATTAGTGCTGCATTAGACGCACTTCCGGCGAAAAAGTCTAATACAGCAAGAAAACTGAATGGAGATTTGTTTGAGCGTTTTAAAGGATATACAATTAAGCTTAATCCATTAGACGGAGTTTATTACTTTGACATCAGATCCAACATGAATACTACAAGAGCATATTAAAACATTTGATCATTTTTTAGTAGAAGACGTGTGGAAATTTACGGAATAAATCACATAACAAGTCATTTCACCGGACGCCGCTTACAGCGCGGCGGCGGTGAAATTTACGATCTGGAGTATTGTGAATCTGCGGTAATATGATGCAGAGTTACGATCCTGTGCTTTTTTGTTTATGGGAGCGTGTTCACGTATTCAGAAAAGACTCGCATAATCAGCATTCCGACGGTTGCGCCGGGGTCATGACGCCCTTTGGATTTTTCTCGGTGGGGAACCTGTTTTCCATGTTGCGGAACCATCTCCTTAGTCGCCTCAAGCCCTTGATATGCGGCCTCAGCGGCATTTTTCACAGCGTCTTCCAGTGAAAGATGGTCTCTGACAGCCTCTTGCAGGGCCTGAGCTGCCGGATTTATCGAATCAACCAGCGTCTTTTCTCCGGGTTTTGCTTTGCCACGGGCCATAACTGCCTCAACAAACTGCGTCATCGCCTCTGCAACATCTGTCAAAGCGATCTCTGTATGCCCCTTAAGCGCTTTTCCAGCTTTCATAAAACCAGAACCGACAAGCGTTCCCATAGTCGATGGGGCTGCCTGTGCAATCGCCATTCCTGCCTTTGCCATGACGTGACCGACATCGCTTTCCTCGATCGTGCTTATGCTCTCAGCGGCAGCATGAAAGCCTTTTTTCATGGTGACACCAAGGTCGCCATCTCCGACTGCCGCGTCCAGGTCCACCAGAAAATCTTTCTGCTCAGTCATCGTCTCATCGAGCTTCTTGAAAATAGCTTGTATATCTGCTACAGCTAATGTATTCATCTTATGACGTCACCATTATCGACACAAAACAGAAGCGAAACTGCACAGCACATTTCGCTTCCGTAGTCCCGACAAGAATGCACTCACTGCGTTATAATTGTCCTTGTTCGAAAAATGGAGTCCAGGCCGGCTTCGCCAGCAAACGTTTCAATTCGTCATCAAGCTTGAGCAGCGAAATCGACGCGCCTGTCATTTCCATTGACGTGGCAAATTCACCGACATAGGTATGATACACGCTGATACCCTCAGCGTTCAGCATCTCATGGACTTTCCGGAACATCACATACAATTCTTCTTTTGGTGTTGCTCCCAGACCGTTCATCAGAACCGAGACTTCATCGCCACGCTGATAGGGCAAATCTGCAAGAATCGTTGATAAGATCTCTTCAACGACGTCATCCGCTGTTTTCAGCGGGCCGCGACGAACTCCAGGTTCGCCATGAATTCCCATGCCGATTTCCATCTCGTTGTCGCCGATCTCGAATGTCGGTTTGCCGACTTCGGGAATCGTGCACGGCGAAAGCGCCACTCCCATTGTTCTGACGCTGGCACACACCTTTTCAGCGATCCGTTTCACCTCTTCAAGGGACACCATCTCATCGGCATAGGCTCCGGCGATTTTATACACATAAAAGATTCCCGCGACCCCGCGACGTTTCTCTTCCTCGCCTTTGGGCGCGGACGCAACATCTTCAGCTCCCAGGACATGCGCAGTCTGAATGTCATCCATCTCCAGCATTTCCGAGGCCATCTCAAAATTCATGATGTCACCGGTGTAATTGCCGTAAATGTATAACACCCCGGCTCCGCGATCGATGGCTTTAGTCACTTCAACCATTTGTTGGGCGCTCGGTGATTGAAATACGCCTCCTACGGCGCAGCCATCCAGCAAACCTTGCCCGACATACCCCAGGAACAACGGAAGATGACCTGAACCGCCGCCGCTTGCCAGAGCGACCTTTCCTGATGGAATCTCATCAGCCCGGACAATGCAGCGGTAATCATCAGCAACATATTTCAACTGCCTAGGGTGCGCAGCCACAATACCTTGAATCATTTCATCAACAAACAGCTCGGGATCGTTCAAAAACTTTTTCATTGCATACCTCCTCTGCACAAAATTATTTCCTACGTTGAAGCTGATGCTTGTTAGAGATTTCGTTTTCGCTCTCGCAGGATATTCCGCACTGCCGGGCCGAAAATCGAGATCAGAGCTAATGTGAGGAATATCAAACTAATCGGTCGCACAAAAAAAATCGTATAATCTTTTTGATACATAATCATTGCCCGGCGGAATTCACTCTCCACCATTGGCCCCAGAATAAGCGCCAACACGACTGGGCCGATTGGATACTGAAACTTCTGCATAACATATCCGACCGAACCGAAGATCAGCATCACCCAGACATCGAAAAAACTGTTCCGGATCGAATAGGACCCGATAATACAGAGCAGCATGATCGCTGGAAGGAGGAGAAAGCGAGGAATAGAAACAGCTTTGGCAAAGACGCGTGCACCAATAAGGGCCACAATATAATTTAAAATGTTGGCAACAAAAAACGCGACAAAAATTGCGTACACCAGGTCGGAATTTTTTGCAAACAGCAGGGGCCCAGGCTGTAAGCCCTGAATCATGAACGCCCCGATCAGGACAGCTGTCACTGAATCCCCAGGCACTCCCAGGGTGAGAAGCGGAATCATCGCTCCTTCACAGGTGGCATTATTCGCACTCTCTGAGGCGGCAATGCCATTAATTTCGCCGCGGCCGAACTCTTCCGGGTGTTTTGAAAAGCGTTTGGCTTCATTATAACTGATGAACGCCGCAATATCGCCTCCGGCTCCGGGCAGCGAACCAACAAATGTACCGATAAAGGAAGAGCGAAGCAAGGTTGTCAAGATCTGTCTGAACTCGTCAAATGTCGGAATAATACGTTTGATGCTAAAGTCGACCTGTTCGACCCGGAGAATTTTCTCAGCCCCATGATAAATTTCGGAGACGGCAAACAATCCAATCATAACCGGAATAAATGAGATGCCGCTCATGAGTTCAATGCTGTTAAACGTAAAGCGAGGACTTCCCGTTACTTTATCCATGCCGACCGTCGCAAGGAGCAACCCAAAGACTCCGGCAATTAAACCTTTGACAATGCCGCCGCGGGAAAGGCTGATGATGACGCTTAATCCGAAAATTCCAAACGTACAGTATTCAGCGGCACTGAACTGTAAAGCAACACGCGAAATTAACGGAGCACTGAACGACAGGATAATCGTGCCGACCATGCCACCGAAAAACGATGCAAATAATGCTGATGCCAGGGCTTTATCCGCCTCACCTTTCAACGCGAGCGGATAACCGTCAAATGTTGTTGCAGCGGCGGCCGGTGTGCCTGGAGTACGGATGAGCACTGCTGGGATTGAGCCGCCCTGAATGGCACCGATATAGATGCCGACCAGCATGGCCAGAGAGGTCAAGGGCTCGAGCGTGAACGTAAAAGGCACTAAAATCGCGACTCCCATTGTCGCGGTCAGACCGGGCAGTGCGCCAATCGCCATCCCGCCGGTGATACCTGCAAGCATCATCAGCAACACCTTCCCTGTGCAGACAGCTTGTGCAGCATGCACAAAGAGTTCCATCATAACGTATCCTTCATCTTTCAGTCGAATAGTCCCCGTGGAAGAGGAATCTTGAGAAAGCTTTTAAAAACGATCCAGGCCGCAAGCGGGAAAAGCGTACTAAAAATTATTTTATTGACGAGGTCTCCGCGTTTTAAGAGCATCATAAGGGCAAACATCAAGATCGGGGTCGTTATCAGGAAGCCTATTGTTTCGATTGTCAGTAAATACACGATGTTCAACATGATCACCAGGGCAATCTTTCCGAGGCCTTTTCTGTCAATGTCAACGCTGGGAAATTCCGTGACGAAAAACGTTCTCACAAAGAGAAGCAGCCCCAGCAAAATGATTAATCCCGCTAAAAACTTCGGAAAAAATGCGGGACCCAGCAATTCGTCAGAAAAGAATGTAATCTCTGATGCCTGCCAAAAGACAAATATGCCTATTCCCAGCAAGAGAACGGGGACAACTCTGTCAGCAGTTTTCATTAGTGTGCATTCCAGCGCTTCAGGCGTGAAAGGCCTTAACGGGCCTTTCACGCTGTCATGACACTAGTTCTTTTTCAATCCGAGCTTCTCGATCAGGTTTTTAAAGAAAGTATTTTGCCCTTTCCAGAACTCTGTTGTCGCAGCCGGATCCATATAATCGTTCGTGTAGGCCCGTTTCTCCAGAAATTCCCCAAATTCAGGATCGTCCATGGCTTGTTTCACCAGAGCGGAAAAAGCTTTCACAACTTCAGGATCGGTCTTAGCCGGAAAGGCCAGGGAAATCCATCCGCCCAGCGGAGGAATGTCAACTCCAAGTTCCTGCAGGGTCGGCACTCCAGGATAATTGGATAGAGGTTTCATTGACGTGACTGCCAGGGCCCGCATCTTGCCGGCTTCATAATGAGGATAGACCTCTCCCTGTCCGATCGTAACCATCTCAATATGCCCGCCTAACAGCGCGGTTGCTGCCGGAGCACCGCCATCAAAGGGAACATGCGTGAATTTAACCCCGGTCAGATCTTCAATGCCGAGGGCGACCATATTCCAGATGGCTCCGGTTCCGGAGTTTCCTGTTCTGACCTTGCCCGGGTTTGCCTTGGCGTAATCAATCAGTTCGTCAAATGTCCTGAACTCCGAGTCGGCATTCACGGCAACGGCTGACGGAATATTGGTCACCAGAGCAGCCGGAGCAAAATCATCAATCGTAAAAGGCGCCAAACCTAAATGTGGCAGCATCGTCACCTCAACTGTAGGAACAGCAACAGTATATCCATCCGCTTTTTGATTGATCGCATAGGCCATCCCGACAGCGCCGCCGGCACCGGTTTTATTGATCACCACCACAGGGACATCCACATATTTTTCCATCACTTTTGCAAGGAAGCGCGTGGTCGTATCCGTTCCTCCCCCAGGTGAATGCGGTACAACAATCGTGATCTCTTTCTCTGGATACGCAGCAAATAAGACTGTTACCGACAGAAGCAAAACAATGATACTACATAGACTCATGACGATAAATTTTTTCATAAGATTTTTCTCCTTAGATGCCATAAAGTTATCAGGTCCGACACGATCAACGACTCACATCTTCAGAATGCACCGTATATACGAATGCTTTCAGTGAAGACATGTCCCTGCATGAACACACGCCATCCCTCCTTCCTGAATTCGTGAATGATGCTGTTCAGAATCTCCTGATTCATCCAGAGTGAGACGACGCAGCCTCTGCGCGGGCGGCCCGTTTTGCTCGACGAACAGTCATCACATGATTAAATACCATAACAAACAGCAGAAAGACGCCCCAGGTAAATTCTTTGGCAAAATTGTTAAAGCGCAGCATGTTAAAGCCGCTTGAGAGGAATTGCAGAGAGAGGATTGCGACGACGATTCCCAAAATCGTTCCGAATCCCCCACTCGGATTAACGCCTCCAAGAACGGCAATCAGGACAGATTGCAGGATGTACGACGCGCCGTAATCGGCTTTTGCCGAATTTGTTCTCGCGATCATCACAAGCCCGGCAATTCCAGCCAGACAACCGGTTATCATATAGGTTTTCATCAGCATGATACTGTTATTCACACCGGAAAAGCGCGAAGCAGTCGGGTTACTGCCCATCATATACAACGTTATGCCAAAGCGTGTTTTTCTCAGCAAACATGCAAAGAGCAGCGCAAGAAATGCAAAAATCAGGAAAGGAAGAGGAAAAATGCCCAGAAGGCCGTTGCCTAAATAGAGAAATTGCTCTGGGTAGGTCGTAACAGCATAGCCCTTTGTGATCACAATTGAAACTCCGGTAAAGAGCTGCATTGTCCCAAGCGTCGCAAGGATAGGAGGAATCTCAGCCCAGGCGATCAAGAAACCGTTCAGCAGACCACATGTGATTCCAGTGATGATCGCAACAAGGATCGCCATAAAGATGTAAGCGGCTATAAGCCCGTGACTTGCATCCTCTGGGATCCAATTTGTCAGCAGAAGCGCTGCCAGGATGCCGGCAAAATTCGCTATTCCCACCACAGAAAGATCAATGCCGCCGGTCAGCATGGAGATCATCATGGCGATCGCCAGAATGCCGAACTCCGGGAACTGGAAGGACATCGACTCAAAATTCCGTAAGGTTAAAAATTTGCCGGGGTTCAAGACGCTCATCAAGACAAAGACAACAACGGCAATCACGAAAAGCTGCACGAGATTTCTATCTCTGTTCAAGAGATCAAGCGTGTGAAATTTCTTCATCATGAGAGGGCCTCTCTTTTCTTTCTGCTTTGGTATGCTGTACTTCCCGTACTGATGATGATAATAAGCCCAATGACCACTTTTTGCCAATAGGACGGGATGCCGAGGAGAATTAAACTATTATTCATGATCACGATCAAAAAGATACCGAGCAGCGTGCCCAAGACAGTTCCGCGTCCTCCTGTAATGCTCGCTCCTCCGAGTACTACGGCGGCAATGACGGTCAATTCGCTCCCCACGAGATCAAAGGGGTTGGCATTCCGAATAAGTGACGCATGCGTCACTCCCACGACGCCCGAGAGGAAGCCGACAAAACCATAAATAAAGAATTGAATGCGTAGAATATTGAATCCCGCCCTTTCCGCAGCAACCCGGTCCCCGCCAATCGCGTAGATTCCCCGTCCCAGCATGGTGTAGCGGAGCAGAAACCAGGCGGCGGCAATAAACATCAGCAGCAAGATCACAGCCGAGGAAAGAAAAAATTTACTTCCGTCATCATTGCTGACCTGGACCAGATGCGATCGTGAAAAACGAACCCACCCCCTGGGCAAATTGGTAATAATGCGTGTGCCGACAAAGGCGAGCATAAAGCCTCGAAACGCATTCGCGGTTCCCAGAGTCACGATAAGCGTCGGCAGCTTGAAGCAGGAAATGAACACGGCATTCAGCAGACCGAGGAGCAGACCGATCAGCCCCGCAATCACAAACGCGACGAGCACAGTCCCTTTATAGGGCGACTCAAGCAACAATTTTCCTTTCAGGATTTGTCCGGTCACATACATCGAGAATGCGGCGATCGCCGTAAAGGAAATATCAATGCCGCCAGAAACGAGCACAATTAAGACGCCGATTCCGAAAATCCCCATCACGACGCTGCTTTTCAGCAGATCAAACAGATTCTCCAGAGTAAAAAAGGCCGGGTTGACGATTCCGATCAAGAGTGTAAACGCTATCAGAATCCCGGCAATGACTGCTTCATGTGTCCGAAAGATGTTTTGTATCATGCCCTTTACGCCACTCCATTTCTTTTATTTTACAAGCGCATTCAACTGCCGTGTCAATTCATCTTCGTTGCAGCGCTCTCCCTGCAGTTCATCGACAAATCTCCCCTTGTGCATCACAAGAATTCGATTGCAGTTATGAAGAAGCTCGGGGATGTCATCTGAGATGATAATCAGCCCCATTCCTTTTCGCGCCAGATCCCGGAGAATATTATGAATATCGATTTTTGAGCCGATATCCACTCCGACTGTTGGCCCGTTTAATATCAATACCTTTCCCTTGGCTGCAAGCCACTTTGCCAGGACAACGCGCTGCTGGTTTCCGCCGGAGAGACTTTGCGCGGGCAACTCGGACGAGGGCGTTTTGATGCGGAGGTCGTCGATCGCTGAATCAATTTCGCGCTCCATGCTGCCGCGCTTCATGATCCCAAAGAAGCCGGCGAGCCGCTCGACAACACTGATGATAATATTACGGCCGATTGACTGCTCTAAAAACAAGCCTTCTGTCAGGCGATCCTCAGGCACATAGCCGATTCCGTGCCTGACTGCATCCTGAACGCTTCGGATCTGTGTCGGACGTCCCTCAATCGCAATTGTCCCCTGATCTGCGGGCTTGAGGCCAAAGAGCGCAGAGGCAAACACGGTACGTCCGGAGCCGAGTAAACCGGTAATACCGACAATTTCACAGGGGAAGATTTCAAAATCGATCTGATCGAAACCCCCTTTGCGTCCAAGTCCCTCGACTTTGAGAAGACTTTGCTGCCTGACCGGCGGCTCCTGGTAGTGATAATGGCTCTCGTCCACTTCTCGACCTGTCATGTGAAAGACGAGTTTAGAGCGATCGAACGTTTCGATCGGGCCGTCAGCCACATTTTGGCCGTTTCTTAAAATGGTGACAGCGTCAGAGATCTCAAAGACCTCGCGCAGTTTATGGCTGACAAAAAGCGTTGAAATCCCTTCTTGTTGCAGCCCCTTGATGACCTGAAAAAGTGAAGCGACCTCCTTCTGGGTGAGAGCAGTTGTCGGCTCATCCATCACAATCAGTTTGGCATTGTGCAGGATCGCTCTTGAAATCGCCACAAGCTGCTTATCTGCGACGGAAAGGTCTTCCACAAACGCCTGAAGGTCGATATCAACGCCAATCGTGTCGATCGCCTTGCGGGCAATTGCATTCACTTCACGCCAGTTGACAAAATTCCTGTTTTTTTCAAGCTCATAATTGATCGCAAGGTTTTCCGCAACAGTCAAATTGGGAAAGAGGGAGAGATCCTGATAAATGATTTGAACGCCCTGCCTGATCGACTCAATGGGATGAAGGCGCTTATAGCGCTTGCCGTGAATCAGGATATCTCCGCAGTCCGGCGCATAGACCCCGGAAATAATCTTAATCAGCGTTGATTTTCCGCAACCGTTTTCGCCGACAAGACAACGAATTTCGCCGGAACGAATTGTCAGCGACACATCTTGCAGAGCCTGAACTCCGGCAAAAGCCTTGCTGACGTGCTTCACAACAATAAATTCATTTGACATCGGGCTCGTGTCTCCATAAAGAAGAATGCAAGAAGCGGGCCTCCGGGAATGAGCATCCCAGAGGCTGTTGAGAGAGGATAGACACTAGAAATCGTAGTCATCCATATTCTCTGTTGTGACATCCACCCATGCCGAGCCAAACAGAAGCTTTCCGTCTTTTTTAAGATTGTTATATCCGGGCAGACCGAGGTCCAATCCCTCTGTAATCGCTTTGCCTTCCAGAACCATGACTGCCAGCGTATTCATCGCATAGCCGGCATCTGCAGGATCCCAGAAGCTAATCAGTTTGGTGCCGCCGCTTTCGAGATACTGGCCGGAGACAGACACCAGACTGGTGCCGACCACCATGACTTTATCCTGCAGCCCCTTTTCTTCGACAGCCAGGCCGGCTCCGGGAGCGGTCGACATTGCGCTGCCCTGAATACCTCTCAGCTCAGGATAGGTTTTGAGCAATTCTTTGGTTTTTTCATACGCGACGGTTTGATCGTCGTATTCTTCGATTCGCTCAGTCACGAGCGTCATCTTCGGGTATGCGTCTTTTTGACGAGCGATCGCAGCATCGACCCATTCATTATGCGACTTGGACGTTAAACTTCCCACAAAGACGGCATACTCGCCTTCTTCTCCCATATACTTCGCCAGATGATCCATCAAATGAGAGCCATAACCCGCATTATCAAAGGCTTCAATATCATAATCAACATTCTGTTGATTGGTTGCCTCATGAGAAATCACGACAATTCCCTGATCCATTGCTTTTTTCAGGACAGGCTCCAGAGCTTCGGGCGAGAAGGGAACCACTGTAATCGCATCAACTCCCTGAGCGATGAGGTCTTCAATAATTTGCACCTGTAACGCGGCATCCGCTTTGGGCGGTCCCAGCAGGAATGTTTCGTGTCCCGTGTCTTCTCCAAACTTCTCCACACCTTCGCGCATACGATCGAACCAGGCAATCCCATCCACTTTGACAACTGTCCCGATAGTATATTTTTTAGCTGAAGCCTGTCCTGCGCCAACAGCAAAAAGCGCCATCACGAGCAGAATGATACATAATTTTTTCATAGCGGAAATTCCTCCAAATTTGTTGCGTTTCCATGAGACATGCATCTCACAGACACGCTGCAGATCTTATCCTCTTCGTCATCCGACACGATGACTTCTCCGTCAGCCCCTTTCCGGAGCCTCCTGAAAGGACGCATCATCGACACACAACCACATTTGATTCACAGTGAACTCTACGCCGTCACAGATTAAATCCCCCGCAGCGGAAGAATTCATTTGCACCGCGTGTAAAATCGCTCATCACCTCCTTGCTGCTAATTGTCCATTTTATCAGAAATACGAGCATTTTTGTCAATATTTTTTGGCAAAAAATAACTTCATGTCTTCCACCTGCCCTGAAAAACTCCATTAAGACAGGAGATGCTCACACTGTCTTTCAGGGAAGATGAACAATCGTTATATTTTAAAACTTTTGTTCTTGACAAAATTTCAATATCCCTCTCTAGAGAAATATACTCGCAGATTTCTTGAGGTCTTACCTTACTTAAGACTTTAACATCACGATTCAGGACATTTTTTAATGAGTTGAAATCTCTAAACGCCGCAGAGGATGATGTGTCATATCAGGACAATGATGCTGCTGTCATTCTGCGACTGAAATTTTCGGTAAAAAGTATGGATAGTGAACAATTGGCCGTAAGAGCTGCCTGGTATTATTATAAAGCGAACATGACCCAAGAGGCCATTGCCAAAAAACTTTCTCTCTCCCGAATGAAGGTTGTACGCTTACTTGAAAAAGCCAAGCAGGATGGTATCGTGAGCGTCCATGTAAAGAGCGCCATCTACAATTGTCTGCAGATCGAACAAGAACTGATCTCGACATTCCATCTGGATGACGCGATGGTGGCTCCCTTTGACCACATGCATGATGTCAACCAGATCGTGGCTCAGGCCGCGGCGCAATATCTTGAGCTGCGTTTAAAAACAAACGATCTGCTTGGAATCGGCTGGGGGGATACTATCAGCCGCATGGCTGGACATTTTAACCTGCCGGACGATCGACAGATTAAAATCGTGACTCTCTCCGGTGGAATTCTTTCTCACGACATAGGAGGACGCCTGTCAACGGTCTTTAAAGGCAGACTTTACACGATCAATGCCCCCATTATGGCCTCAAGTGTAGAACTCTGCGACGCCTTAAAGCAGGAACCCGTGATTAAAGATGCTCTGGAGATGGCAAAACTTGCCGATTATTCCATTCTCGGTCTTGGTATTCCTGATCGCAATGCCACCATTGTGAAAGCCGGCTATCTCAGTGACGTTGATTTACAGATAATCTCATCTCAGGGGGCAGTAGGGGATTTACTCGGACAATTTTTCGACGAGCATGGGAAAAAATTAGATATTCCCTTCCATAAGCGTCTGATCAACCTGGATATTGAGCATTTGCGATCGATGAATAATGTTATTGTTGCCGCTGGCGGAGCGCATAAAGTGAAAGCTATTCTGGCCGCGTTAAAACATCGCTATTGCCATACGCTCATTACTGACGAGGTGACGGCCGGAAAATTATTATCACAGGTCGAGGAATAAACATTATGCATAACGGCAATATCGTCGAATTACACCAGATCAGTAAAGCGTTTGGAGGCATCCCTGTGCTGCAGAATGTTGATTTAGTGATCCGAAGAGGGCTTGTTCATGGCCTGGTCGGAGGCAATGGCGCTGGGAAATCGACCCTCATGAAAATTCTTTCCGGGATCCATCAACCGGATCTGGGAGAAATCCGGATCGATCAGCATCCTGAGCATCTGAAAACGCCGGCAGATGCGCATGCTCAAGGAATTTATCTGGTTCCGCAAGAGCCGAAAATTTTCCCGTATCTGACGGTGGAGGAAAACATTCTTCTGGGATTGAACGTCAAGAAAACAGTCTATCGTCAAAAACTCCAGACGCTCATGAGAGAGCTGAACTGCGATTTTACGCTTGGACAGCCCGGGGCGGACCTGACCATCGCGAAACAGCAGCTTCTCGGTTTATTAAAAGCGCTTATCAGAGAAAGTGACGTCATCATTCTTGATGAGCCAACATCAGCCCTGACTTCCCGAGAGACTACAGCGCTGTTTCAGGTCGTGAAAACCCTGGTCCGCGAAAAGAATATCGCTGTCGTGTATATTACCCACCGACTGCATGAATTATTTGACATTACCGATGAACTGACTGTTTTAAAAAACGGTCGAATCATCTCGCAGGGAGTCACCTCTGACTACACACTGGAAGATATTATTCAGATTATGGTCCCCAGGGTGAATGGTGCAAGTGAACAGCTTGCAGGACATGACTCACAGGCGTCCCGGCAGTATGTCAGAAGCGAAGAAAACAGCGAGGCGGTTTTAGATGTCGAACATCTATGGGGCAAAGGCTTTCAGGACGTGTCGTTCAGCTTGAAAAAAGGCGAGATCCTGGGCCTGACCGGAGTGGTCGGAGCCGGGCGCACGGAATTTGCCGAAGCATTATTCGGCATGACTCCAAAACACTCTGGGAACGTGCGGTTGAACGGACAGGAGGTCGATATTTACAGCCCTCGGAAGGCCATCGAATCAGGCATGGTTTATGTCCCCGAAAATCGCCATTTACACGGAGGGTTTTTAGAAGCGAGCATAAAAGAAAATATCACGGCTTCAATTCTCTTTCGGATCTGTCGCGCCTTTTTACGGAAACGCCTGGAAATACGCCTGGCTCAACAATTCATCCGCCTTTTAAACATCAAAACTACGGGGGCCGACCAAAAGTTTCAATATCTCTCCGGAGGAAACCAACAAAAAGTGGTACTGGGGAAGTGGCTCGCGTCGACTCCACACGTCATTATCCTGGATGAGCCAACCCGTGGGATTGATGCCAATGCCCGCAAAGAAATCTATACAAGTATCCGGGAGATGGCAGGAGAAGGGATCGGTGTGCTTGTCATTTCATCCGATTTTGAAGAGATTGTCACGTTAAGTGACCGGGTGATGATCATGTACAGTGAACGCATTGTTGCTGAATTACTTCCGCCGAAGATTACGCTGGAGCAGATTACTTTTGCATCCTTTGGCTATGCAAAGGCGGTGTAAGCTATGAAAAAATTATTTACGAATTTCATCCTCAAAAAACCTGAAGTTCTGACAATTGCATTTGTCGTGTTCTATTTTCTGGGCATGGGCCTGATCAATCCGGCTTTCCTTGCAGTAGATACCCTGATTCGCATTCTGTTCAACGGAACGATGTTGTTCCTGATCACCATGGGAATCGCCGGCGTGCTCATCACCCGTAACATTGATGTCTCAGTCGGGAGCCTTCTGGGACTTTCTGCGACCTTTGGCGCAACATATCTTCTGAGGCCCGACCCCTCGATTCCCGTGTTTCTGCTGATCACACTCGGAACAGGAGTGCTGGGAGGAATTTTTAACGGAATCGGCGTGGCGTACGGCGGAGTGCCTTCTATTATCATGACCCTGGGCACGATGGCGATGTTTCGCGGGATCTTAACATTGTATACCGGGGGGAGCTGGATTGATACTGTCCCGGAATGGTATTTAAATTTTTCACGTGGAACGTTCCTTGGTATTTTCTACCCCATCTGGCTGATTCTGATCTTGCTCGGCGTGTTATGGGTATTTTATACCACATTCACCTGGGGACGGTATTTATATGCTACGGGTAACAGCGAAGAAAGCGCGAGACTCCAGGGGATTCCCGTGAAATTAGCGGTACTGTCGGCCTTTGCGATTTCCGGACTGTTTGCCGGGCTCGGTGCGCTCATCTTCATCTCGCAGATCGGAACGATCCCGACGCAAGCCGGATTCGGCATGGAAACCCAGGCAATCGCCGCTGCGGTCATCGGAGGGATCAGCTTGATGGGCGGAAGCGGCAATATTCAAGGTGCTGCCCTGGGAGTCCTGCTGCTGGAGACCATTAAGTATTCTCTGGTCTATTTTAAGGTCCCGGGCTACTGGAACAATGTGATCTCTGGTTGTTTGCTCCTGCTTATTGTCGTGTTGACGTCAAGAATTCAAATCTACCTGAAAAAAGAAAAAGAGCGCGAGAAAAAAGCGCACAGCCGGGATGAGGCTCCAAGCCCTGTTTGTTGAAACAATTGTACCATGCAGAGGAAATTGACATCATGAAATATCTTAAAACATTGTATAACTGGCAGACGATGCTGGTGTGCCTGATTGCTCTGGAACTCCTCATCTTCGGAAGCATGAATCCCCGCTTTGTCAATATCTACAATTTATTATACAGTATCGGAGATTTCCTCTATATTGCCATTGCCGCCCTTCCGATGACCATGATCATTGTCTCCGGAGGCATCGATATCTCAATCGGCTCGGTCATGGGGCTTTCCGCGGTCTGTACCGGTCTTGTCTGGATTGGAACGAACAATATCTGGCTTGCAGTCATAGCCGGTTTACTTGGAGGAGGGCTCGCAGGAGCGCTTAACGGAGTCTTGATCGTGATCACACACGTTAATCCTCTGGTGATTACCCTGGGGAGTTCTTTTCTGTATGCCGGAGCCGCACTAACCCTTTCAGGGCTTGCCGGGACCTCCGGTTTTGAGGGGATCGGCGGATTTCCCGACGGATTTGTGAATATTGCCAACGGAACGCTCTTCACGATTCCCAACCCGGTCTGGATTCTTCTGGCCCTGGTGATTATTTTTTATGTGCTCTTACATCACACAAAATTCGGACGATATTTGTTTTTAATCGGCATGAATTCGGAAGCGGCCAAATATACGGGAATCAATGTCAACAAATTACTTATTATCAATTACACGATCTCTGGCTTGGGAGGCGCAACAGCCGGCATTTTACTCAGCTCGTACTTTACCTCTGCCCGTTCGGATCTTGGGGCGGATGCTCCATTAACAGTCATTACCTGCGCAGTGCTGGGAGGAGCCAATATTTATGGCGGAGAGGGTCGTATTTTGGGCGCAGTGCTGGCAAGTCTGCTGATCGGCTATCTCAAATACGGCCTGCAAATGGTTCATATTACAGCCCACCAGACCAGCGTTTTTCTGGGCCTCTTACTGATCATCTCAATTTCGGGAGTATATTTCTGGCGGAAATATAACGAACTGTACAAAAATCGAAAAGCCTTTGCACAATTACAGCAACAGGCGTCTGGCGGACTTCCTTCAGCAGACGCATAAGCATTGCAGCTCAAGGGTTCAGAACCATGCCCTGTTTCTGATAAGACTGAAAGGGACATGGCATGCTGCTCTCTGAAGCCGATAAAAGGGGGGATGTCTACACAGTTTACAGACACACAGAACACGTACAGCGCTATTCAGCAGCGTTGACTCCCAGGCCGTCGCACTGTGCATGACATGTGTCAAACGTGATGAATAATGCTGTCCCTGGAAAGAGCCAGGACTTGTAACGCTTGAGAAGAAATATTCTACCCTGGATTGTTCATGGAAGAAGCAGTTCATCCATCAATAATCCAAACTCGGGAAAAGGAGTTTTTCAATGAAAAAGTTACTGATTTTGCTGTTGACTGGTCTGACACTGTTGTCATGTGTTGCCGGAGCATCTGCTGAGAAGAATTTTAAAATTGCGTTTATCCCGAAAATCATAGGAAACACCTTTTTTGAAGTTGCCGGCGAACATGCAGTGGCCATGGGAGAAGAATTAGGTGTAGAAGTGAAATATGACGGCCCGGCAGAAGCCTCAGTGGCGGCGCAGGTAAAATTCATCAACACCTTTGTCAATATGGGATATGATGCGATTGTGGTCTCTGCCCTGGATCCCAAGGGCTTGAATCAAGCCTTAAAACGCGCAATGGATCGTGGTGTCGTGGTTGTGACCTGGGATTCGGATGTGGATCCGGATTATCGAACCTTCTACGTCAACCAGGGGACTCCGGATCTGCTTGGCCGTCAACTGGTCGATATGGTGGTCAATCAACTCGGCACCTGGCATGGTAAGTTAAAAGTGGCATTCCATTACTCATCCCCAACAGTGACCGATCAGAACTCCTGGGTGAATTTTGCGAAAAAGATTATTGCCGAGGAATATCCTGAATGGGAGATCGTGACGACCCAGTATTCGGATATGAATTTTCCCAATGCCGTCTCGGTCGGGGAACAGATTCTCAAAACTTATCCTGATGTCAACGCGATTATTTGCCCTGACTCTACAGCCTTTCCGGGCCAGGCAAAAGCCGTTGAAAATCTCAATATGGTCGGAAAAGTCGCTGTTGTCGGCTTCACCACTCCCAGCACGATTAAGCAATATATCGAACGTGGCACCGTCCTGCAAGGCGGATTATGGGATTGCGGCGTACAAGGGGCTGCCGGCGTATATACGGCCTACAAACTGTTACAAGGCGAAAGCATTGAAGTCGGCGGATCGTTTGAAATTCCCGGGATTCCTGGACAATTTCATGTTGTTCCCAACAGTATGCAAGGCGGAGAACTGTACGAACGTCCCAAATATGAAGGTGTCAAAGACAATGGAATTATTCTGTTGCCCGAACGCCTGATATTCACCCGCTACAACGTTGATAAGTACGATTTCTAATAGCTGAACGAGAAGACAGGAAGGCAGAAAACGGGGGAATGAACATCATTCCCCCTCTGCTTATAATGATTATGAGATATGTGATGGCTCTTGACGCAGGGACTGGAAGCGGACGTTGCGTCATTTTTGACGAGCACGGAAAGCAGGTCGCGGTCTCGCAGCAGGAATGGACTCATAAGTCAGATCCGCGTTTTCCCGGCTCAATGGAATTCGAGGTCGATACAAACTGGAAGATCCTTTCATCATGTATTCGTGAGACCCTGCATTCAGCAGGTATTGCTGCAGAGGAAATCGTCGGAATCAGTGCAACCAGCATGCGCGAGGGAATCGTGCTGTATGATGCTGCGGGGAAAGAGATCTGGGCCTGTGCGAACGTTGATTCCCGGGCAGCGCAGGAAGTGATCGAATTGACCCATCGTGAAGAAGGACTGGAAGAGCGCATTTATACACTCTCTGGCCAGACCTTCTCGCTGGGAGCAATTCCCAGACTGCTCTGGGTCAAAAAACACCTTCCCGAAGTCTACGACAAGACACGCACAGTCAACATGTTAAGCGATTGGGTGCTGTACAAACTCAGCGGAGAGCGTGTCGCTGATCCCTCAAACGGCTGCACAACAGGGTTGTTCGACCTGCATACCCGGCAATGGAAACCTGAGATTGCGCGCTGGTGCGCTTTGCGGGACGATATCTTTCCACCTGTCTATGAATCCGGGACAGTCATCGGGAACGTCCATCCGGCTGCTGCCGAAGAGACCGGCCTGCATCCGGGAACGCCGGTCATTATCAGCGGCGGCGACGCACAATTGGGTTCAGTGGGAGTCAATGCCGTGCGTCCCGGGCAATGCTGTGTGTTCGGCGGGAGTTTTTGGCAGCAGGAAGTCAATATGGACGCAGTCCAGGTCGATCCGCACGCCCGAATCCGTGTGAACTGCCACAGCGTTCCAAACCTTTGGCAGATGGAGGGGATCTCCTTCTTCCCAGGGCTGGTCGCGCGATGGTTTCGAGATACATTCTGTCAAGCAGAATTACGCATGGCAGATGCAACCGGCATCGATGCCTACACACTGCTCGAGCGGCAAAGCGCACAGGTTCCTGCCGGAGCGTACGGCATTGTCTGCACTTTTTCGGATGTCATGAATTATATTCGCTGGAAACATGCAGCGCCCTCGTTCATCAACCTTGACATTTCATCTCCTGAAAAATCTGGAAAAGCCGCTCTGTTTCGGGCGATCCAAGAAAATGCGGCTTATGTGTCGTATGGAAACCTTCAAGCGATTGCCTCCAATACCGGAGCGTTCCCTGATGAAGTGATTTTTGCCGGCGGCGCATCAAAAGGCAGCCTGTGGTGCCAGATTGTCACGGATGTGTTCGGAGTTCCCGTCAAGGTTCCAGAGGTCAGAGAAGCGAGTGCTCTTGGTTCAGCGCTCTGTGCGGCTGTCGGAGCCGGGATATTTTCGTCTATCGAGGAGGCCTCCCAAAACGCCGTCAGATGGGAACAATTCTACGAGCCCAATCTCAACGATCACCACGTATATCAGGAAGAGTTCGAACGCTGGCATGCTGTGTATAAACAACACATGGAACTCGTCAATGCGAAGGTCACGACTCCCATGTGGAGCGCTCCGGGCGTCTAAGCAGCCCGGAACGTCGCAGACAGGCTCTAAAAAATCACATTATTCTCGTGTTCTCTCTGCTGCTGGCTCCCAGGAGCACGCGATGACTCATGAGAGGAGGAAAACTCGATGCTGAAAATGAATGAAAATGAATTCGAATATCGCTTTGGAAACTCCGGCCCGAAATATCTGCTGCGCGGGCCTCGAGTCGATTTTGGACTTGTCGTTTTACAACCGGGCGAAGATTTCAAACGCCACTATCATAATGCTGTTGAAGAAAATTTCTTTGTTCTTGAGGGAGAAGTCGATATTGATGTTGCCGGGACCGATATGCACGCTGTTGAGGGGGATTTGATTCATACTGAACCGCCTGAACCGCATTATTTAGTGAATAACGGGACCGTCCCGTGTAAAATGGTGTTTGTCAAAGCGCCCTACGACCCACAAGACAAAGTTGATGTTGAAGACTAAGGAGGAGCTAAGGATATGGCTGATTTAGATGGTCTTAAGGAAGGAAAAGATTTTGGCAGGAATATTCCGGTCAAATCGGAAAAATTTTTCTTAAAAGGATCTCATTCACTGGACTGGGGCATGCAAAATCGTTTAGCCCGAATTTTTCATCCTGCATCCGGGCGAACCGTCATGCTGGCATTCGATCACGGCTATTTTCAGGGACCAGCAACGGGCCTGGAACGGATCGATCTCACGATTATGCCTCTGGTGCCGCATACCGATGTGCTTATGTGTACTCGCGGCATATTACGCAGCAGCATTCCGGCAGCGACCAACAAAGCTGTTGTCCTGCGGTGCAGCGGCGGACAGAGCATTTTAAAGGAACTGTCGAATGAGCTTGTGGCTGTTGATCTTGAAGATGCTGTGCGCATTAATGCAGCGGCAATGGCGACCCAGGTCTATATCGGCGGGGAATATGAACATCAATCGATCGGCAATCTGGTCAAGTTGATTGATGCTGGTTATAAAGCGGGAATTCCTGTGATGGGAGTGACCGGTGTGGGCAAAGATATGGCGCGCGATGCGCGTTACTTTGGCCTGGCGACTCGAATTGCTGCTGAGTTAGGGGCGAACTTTGTCAAAACCTATTTTGTCGAGGAAGGCTTTGAAAACGTGGTAAATGGCTGTCCGGTTCCCATTGTAATTGCTGGCGGCAAAAAAATTCCTGAACTCGACGCCCTCACAATGGCGTACAAAGCCGTCGATCAGGGCGCTGCCGGGGTGGATATGGGCAGAAATATCTTCCAGTCCGACGATCCGGTCGCAATGATTCAAGCAGTGCGAGCGGTCGTGCATGACAGTGAATCACCGGAAAAAGCGTACGATCTCTATAACACGTTAAAGCACAACGCGTCGAACGCATAAAGACGTTCTTTCAAGCTCATTCCCAGCGACTGCTTCCTGTGCCCCCGGGGGATGAGCTTGAAACTTAGCGCTACTCTTCAAGAGGCTCGTCAGGACTTGTTGTCATAAGCGCAATCGTTTCTCCGACTTTTACCTCAGCATCGACCTGATGAAGAATCTTTCGTACGTAGCCGGAAAAGAAGGCTTCAACTTCCAGCGTAGCTTTATCAGACTCGACTTCGAGAAGCACGTCGCCTTTTTCGACCTTGTCCCCAACATTTTTCGTCCAGGCAACAATCGTGCCTTCTTCCATGGTCTCGCCAAGTAACGGCATAATCACGTGCTTTGTCATGTTTTCTCCTCTCTGTATCAGGCAGCCATTGCTGTCAAGGCTTCTTTGATTTCATCGATCGACGGGACGGAAAACTCTTCCAGTTTGGGAGAACACGCCATAATAGTATCTTTTCCGGCCAGACGAACGACATGTTTCAGATCAGGGACGAGCTCGTAAGATTTTGCAAAGAGTTCTGCACTCATGCCGGCAGTTTTGTTGGATTCGGTGACGATCAGCACATTGCGGGTTTTTTCCAGCGAAGTTTTGATGGCTGCGTCATCCAGAGGGCGTAAACTGCGCAAATCCAGCACCTCGACGGAAAGTCCCTGCCGTTCTTCCACGTCTTCAGCCGCTTTCAGGCAATAATGCAGCATCTTGGAATAGGTCAGGATGGTCAGATCTGTTCCTTCGCGTTTAATATCCGCCTTCCCGATTTCAACTGTATAATCCTCTTCGGGAACCTCGCCTTTGAGGGTGTATAAGCCTTTATGCTCGATCACCATGACAGGATTTTCATCTTTCACAGCGGCTTTTATCAAGCCTTTTGCATCGTAAGGAGTCGCGGGCATCAGCACTTTGAGTCCGGGAATGTGCGCGTACCAGCTTTCCAGGCTCTGAGAATGCTGTGCGGCAGCCGAACGCCCAGTCCCCTGCTGCGTTCTGATGACCAGCGGGACATTCACATTGCCGCCGGTCATAAAATGAAACTTGGCGGCCTGGTTGATGATCTGATCCGAGGCCAGGGTCGAAAAATCAATGTACATCACTTCTACAATCGGCCTCAACCCGATCAGCGCGGCTCCAACGCCTGCCCCGACGATCAGCGCCTCAGACATCGGCGCATCGATGATTCTGCGCTCTCCAAAAAGTTCGAGCAGTCCGCGCGAGACTTTATACGCACCGCCATACACGGCAATATCTTCGCCGAGCATGAACACGCGCTCATCAGCTTCCATCTCTTGCCTGATCCCTTCTCCCAATGCTTCCCGATAGCTCAATATCCGGCTCATGCTTCCTCCTCTTCCACATAGATATCCGAGAAAATTTCCGATAACTCCGGATAAGCGCTTCGATCGGCATATTCAACTGCTTTTTCCAGAATATGTTCTATTTCCGCGTCCATCGCGTCAACATCCTGCTGCGTGATTGTCCCGTTTTCAATCAATTTCTTTGTATAGCTCAGGATAGGGTCGCGCTGCTTCCACTCGCGTTCTTCTTCTTTGGTCCGATACGGAGCCGGATCACTCCGGGAATGGCCGTAATATCTGTACGTCTGACTCTCCAGAAGATAAGGCCCCTTAGCCTGGCGGGCATGCTCTACGGCGCGCCCGGCGGCTTCGGCAACAGCTTCGACATCCATCCCGTCAACCTGCTCGCCCGGCATATCATACGCAGCGGCCCGGCTGGAAAGATCCTGAACAGCTGAGGCGCGCGTCAGGGCTGTCGAAAGCGCATATTTATTATTTTCGATAACATACACAATCGGCAATTGCTGGACAGCGGCAAAATTCAAGGATTCATGGAATGCTCCCTCCAGCGAGGCCCCTTCACCAAAAAAACACATCACAATATGGTCTGACTGCCGGTATTTCAATCCCAGGGCAGCTCCAGTGGCAATCGGGATGCCGGCGCCGACAATACCATTTGCCCCAAGATTCCCAAGCTTCATATCGGCAATATGCATCGAGCCTCCTTTGCCTTTGCAATAGCCGTCAACCCGCCCGAACATCTCAGCCATCATTTTATCAATATCTGCTCCCAGCGCGATCATGTGACCGTGTCCGCGATGATGGCTTTGAATATAATCGCCTTCCGTCAGAGCGGAAATCATGCCGACAGACGTCGCCTCCTGGCCGATGGACAGATGAAACATCGTTCCTGCCAATTTCCCATAGGCAAAGGCTTCAGAGATTTTCAACTCAAACCCCCGGATCAGCATCATGCTCTGCAAAAGCGATCTTTCCGTGTTCAAATGTTTCATGCGTCTCCTTTAGCTCTCTTCTAAATATTGAACAGTCTTCTTTGACTCATCCTTTAACTGTTCATACGTTGCAACGTATTGATCAACGTAAAACTTGTACTCTTCGTGACGGCGCATATCCGGTTCGACAACGCTGTCGACCCTGACCATCTGAGCGGCTGCCGCAGGGATGGAAGGATAAAATCCGGCCCCAACCGTTGCAAGAACCGCAGCCCCCAGAGAGACCGCCTGCTGCTCTGTTGGAATCGTAATCCGTTTTCCCGTCACATCTGCATGAATCTGCATCCAGACATTGCTTTGAGTCGCGCCTCCGCAGGCGACCAGTTCGTCGATCGAGACACCGTGAGCTTCCATCCTTTTCAGGATAATCTCGGTTCCATAGGCCACAGCTTCCATGATTGCCCTGAAAAGATGAGCCGGACTATGGCGCAGGGTCAAGCCACGGATGACTCCGCGTGATGTGGGATCGACCCAGGGAGTACGATTTCCCTGCCAGTGTTCCAGCACGACGAGACCTTCGGCCCCGGGCGGCACAGCCTGGGCCGCCTCACAAAGCACATCATACACATCCATGCTCCTGCGCTCGGCGTCCTGCTGAATGGCAGTATTGACAAAATTATCTTTAAACCACTTGAGCACAGAGCCTGTTGAAATTTGTCCGGCTTCAACCACATGATATCCAGGGAGCACAGCATCAGGAAAGGTTCCAAAAATACCAGAAGCATGAAATTCCTTATCCACCAGACCGATATGCAAATGGGATGAGCCTGTGATGAGTGTCAGCGTTCCAGGCGTTAAGGCGTTGACGCCGATGACACCGACATAGGCATCAGCTCCGCCTCCTGCGACCGGGATTCCAGCCTTCAGACCTGTTCGGTCAGCTATTTCGCGACATAATCCACCGGCTGCTTCGCCAAGACGCACAATCTTTGACGGGAGTTTAGTAAAAATGTCGCCCAAACCTATCGTTTCATAAAGCTTCCTTGGAAACCCTTCCCTAGAGTCATAAAACCACCTGATACTTGTTGTATTGATATTAGCTGTAATTTCCCCGGTGAGCGTATACAACAGCCAGTCGCTATGTTCAAAAATGGTATGCGCGCGCTCATAAATCTCCGGTTCGTGCCGTTTGACCCACAAGACCTTGCAGGGAAACCACTCAGCAGAAACATTTCCGTAACCGACATACTTCAATGCCGGATCATTAGTCGCAGCGATCTCCTCGGCCTCTTTATGAGCTCGAACATCCATCCAGATAATTGCATCTCGGAGAGGCACCCCATCGCGATCCAGGAAGACCACTGTGCAGCTGGTTCCGTCAAGACCAATTCCCTCAATAGATTCAGGATGAACTCCACTTGCAGCGATTGCATTATTCATGGCGTCCACAAGCGCATATTCCCATTGCCGGATCGATTGTTCCGCCCAGCCCGGATGTGTATGGATGTTCCGATTTGGGCTGCTGCCGACCCCCATGCACACTCCCTGTTCATCAAAAACCACCACCCGGATGCTTTCAGTCCCGGCATCTATGCCTAAAACATATCGTGATGACATACCATTCCCCCTGTTCCCGATCATTGACAAGCGCAGATAACCCAGCTCTTACACCCTCCGAAGACAGGTTCAACACAAGCTCATTTAATTCGCAGGCATCCTGAAAATACTGCATTCCATGCAGCATTTTGTCAATTCTTTTCTTCATGTCCTTCTCCCTTAAAAGAACAAAATAAGTTATTAAATTCAAGAACCCCTGAAAAAAGACATGAAAATAGACGGCGCAAATCAGGATCATGAATTTCTCTGATTGCTTGAATAAAGTGCCATATCAATACTGATTTTTTGAGTGCTGTTCTCGAAAATCCTGAATCTCGCCAGTAATCGCTTCTGACATTCATAGGCAAGATGCTGTTATTTTTATCAAAGACTTCCATGAGCTTATCATAATATCCATGAGTGCTTTCCATATACATGATGGCTCTGATCAAATTGGATTCAAGCCCTTGTTGTAAGGCTTCTGATTCAATAATATCTTTGACAGGAATATTATGCACAATGCTCTGCTTTCTCGTGACTTTTACGTCAACGGTACTGGTTTCCCCTTTCTTTACATGAAAAGTGCGTTGAAACTCATCGCCTAAAGGTTTCGGACCGAGTTGTGACTGGAGATCAGGTGGACTATACTGATTTTTCTGATGGCGAGGAAGAAGAAGTCAAATATGCAACGTGGGATGAGATGAACTTCTATAAGACTACCCATTTGGCCAATATGCTGAAGGGGCAGGGGAACGATCGATGCTGCCCCTGCCTGCAATGGGAGGGGCAGATGCGAACAGGGCGCTGCTTATTCAGCAAGCTTCAGCTTTTCGATATACTCGTTCATCATATTGGTCCACCAAGTGCGTTCAATACCGTACAACCAAAGGTTTTCCACAGGTTCCTTAGGAAAAGTTTCCTTAACCAGTTTCGTGCGCTCCGGCGAAATATAATCCACTGACTTCTGGATTGCCGAGGTAAAGCCGCTCAAATCCGAGAACTTGCCTGCGATCTCATCGCGCAGCATGAAATTCATCCAGGCATAGGCAGCATCCAGGTTCTCAGCGCCTTTGGGAAGCGCAAAGGTATCAAACCAGGTTAAGGCGCCTTCTTTGGGAGCTACAAACTTCACTGGATATCCTTCCTGAGCGAGAAGCCAGCCAGTGCCATCCCATCCCTGGCCGATATAGGCCGCCTCCTGGACAAAGAGATCGATATTTTCCTGCCGGCTGGTCCAGTAAGTCTTGACGAGTCCTTTCTTCTCGATCAAGAAGGCTAAAATCTCATCGAGGATCGGGCGGGCAGTCTCTTCATCTTTGTAGATATCGCGCATGCGATTTCCAAGCCCCAAATACAATCCGGCTGAAATAAAGGTGTGCAATGTGGCCCGATACGTGACCTTTCCAGCATAGTTGTCGTCAAATAGCGCACCATAAGAATCGATCGCTTCGCTCACTCTCTCTGTATTGTACATCAGGCCCGATGTGCCCCAGGAAAAAGGAATCCCATAGGTTTCACCATCAATCTCGCCGCCCAGCGTTTTTGAGGCCTTCATCACGCTGGGATATACATTTTTCAGATTCGGAATTTTCTCCAGATCCAGCGGCTGATACAGATCGTAATCCATCGCCTGCGGAATCAGCGTCACGCTCGGCTGTACCAGATCCACGCCGCGCCCTTTGGCTGCCCGTAATTTTGAGATCAGTTCATTATTGTTGGAGTAATATGTGATATTCACTGTCATCCCAGTCTCTTCTTCAAATAATTTCACGAGTTCATCCGGAGCGTACCCCTCCCAGGTCCAGAGATTTAACTCAGCTTCGGCACGCACAAGGGAACTCATACAGAGCAGCACAAGCACGCTGAACACAATATATTTTCTCATACTCTAATCCTCCTCTTGAGTTATGTTACTGTGACCATTGACAACGATACGATGCGATGATAAACAGGCAAAGAGTAGAACAGACGTTTCGCCGCTGTCAAGAAAAATTTGCCCCTTTGCTGAGAACGTCTCAAGCCTTCACACAATACAGGCAGAGAACCAGTGAAGACCGATGCTACCACACCTTGAAGGCCGCCAACACAGACAGTAGACCGGAAGGCAGAATGTGACGCTGAACGTATATACCAGCGTTACAAGATCCTACAACAGCACCCAGCTTGCTATTGTGCTCACACAGCTGATCAACGCTGCCCCGAACATCGCAGAGAGCCAGCCTTTTACCTCGATCCCATCAATGAAGGCTGCCGACAGTTTGAAGATCACGCCATTGATAACAAAGGTAAACAGCCCAAGTGTTAAGATGTTGAGCGGTGAGACCAAAAACATGAGGATCGGTTTGATTAAGGCGTTTACCAATCCCAGGATCACTGCAGCGATCAAGGCTGCTCCAAAATTTTGAACGCGGACTCCCTCCAGAAGATATGAGACTATCAGCATGGCGGCAGCCACAATACATAATTTGATCAGGATAATCAACATACGGGTCTCCTCCTTAGGTAGCGCGTGCGAAATGTCGCTGGGCTGAGCTCGCGCTCACTTCCAGGCTTAGAAAGTGTTACGCGCCAAAGCCCCGCGATCACCAGCGCACGCCGCGATATACATCTAAAGTTCTGCAATAACCGCTTCGCGTTTTTTATCGAACTCTTCTTGTGTAATCAAGCCTTTCTCCAGCAGGGACTTCAATTCTTCAAGCCGTTCTTCTACACGACGCTCTGTAATGTCATGCTCTTTTTCCTGGGTTTTCTGTTTCAACACGGTTTTGAACACCTGCATCAGTTCTTCTTTTTCGACTTCCCGGTCGTGTTTAAAATAGTATTCTGCCGCGGACCCAATCGCCCAGGTCGTCCCATATACGCGTGAAAGATTGATGACAAACCCAACATACGGAATCAGTCGCATCAGCTGGCGCAGCAAGACATTTCCCCCGATGACCGACATAATTTCGAGCACGACTTTTTCATCCAGTTCCTGCTCGTAGACCTTTCCGATACTGCGCACCATGGTCATCTGAATCGGCGTTTCAATCATTGGCAGAGGAATCACTGAGACCAATGTCGACGTTACCGCCGAAGCATGGATAATTTTTGAGACCGTGGCATCACGTTCTTTCTGTGATGATTGTGAAAAATCCCCCGATGCGAGCCGTTGAATCAAATCCTTATACTCATCATAATAATTCATATCAATTTCATGGAATTGTCATAGAATATTCCCGCTTGTACAAATATTCTACACAGATTTTTACAGAGTTGCACGCTGTGCTTTCAGCAGCACAAAAAAAACGATTCAGGACTTTCCCCTCCCTACTGGCCATGCCAGAAGTTTTTTCTACAAAAATTCTTTTTTCGGGAATTATTGTTAAATTTCTATCGTATTTCCGCAGCTTTGTCAACGACTTTCCTGGCGAAAATTCTGAACATGCCGATATATTCGAGGAAAGCCGGACTCTCTGATCCAGCGGCCTGAGATTTCATATTTAAAGACAGCCTTCCAACTCTTCATAAACATGAGAGATCCTAAATTTTGATCAAAAAAACTTGCGTTGCAGAAAAGGGCTGCGTAAATTGAAAACGTTCTAACTTATTGTAAATAAAAAGTTTTTCACATATCATTGTGGATAAAACAGTGAATGGCAGACCAAAAAGTATACAATTAAATCAGTTAGCGGCTTATCCACAACGATGTGGATAAATTGTCGCCAATAACCTCAGATCGTTGTGGACAACGTCATGCAAAAAAACATGTGGGGACAAGTGCTTGCAAAACTCGAAAAACGGATCAATCGATCAAGTTTCAATACCTGGCTCAGACCGACATCCTTTCTCTCCGTCGATCAGAAAGCCGTGCATATCGGAGTCCCGGATGAGGTCTTTGTCTATTGGCTGGGCGAACATTATGTGAATGTCATCAGGGAGACCTTGACAGACATTCTCGGCTTCCAGCCCGAAATCGCCTTTGTGGTGATCGATACGGCAGCGCACATGGAGAGTGCGGACTCGTCCCCTCATATCGCACAAAACGCTGTGCACGCGTCGTCAACAACACGCACAGAAGCGCCTTCTGACGCCTTATCGCAATTATTAGAGAAGACTCTTCGCCCCAGCATGGACTCCGAAACACCGATACGTACGCGCCGCAGATCAACACGACTCCAGACACCGTTAAACACTGTGGCGATCAGCAGCGGTATCAAAGCCGGGGATGCCAATCCCCCCGCACAGTCCCCTGACTCGCCTCAGGAACAGAGCCCACAGGCCGTCACAGCCGCAGAAATCTCCGGACAAGCTGTGAACACACCGACACAGGTCCATAGCGACAACGAAGGCACACTGAATCAAGCTTACAGCTTTGACAATTATGTCGTGGGAAACGGTAACCGATTCGCTCATGCTGCAGCTTTGGCAGTGGCCGAACAGATGGCAGGCAGTTATAACCCGCTTTTTGTCTACGGCGGTGTTGGCCTGGGCAAAACCCATCTCCTGCATGCTGTAGGCAACCATCTGCGGACTATCCGGCCAAATTTAAACGTGCTCTACCTTTCCTCCGAACAGTTCATTAACGAACTTGTCTTTTCGATCCGCGAGGATCGGATGCGCTGGTTTCGCGGCAAATATCGCAACATTGAATTATTATTGGTCGATGATATTCAATTTATTGCACGAAAAGAACGTACGCAAGAAGAATTTTTTCATACATTTAATACGCTCTATCAAGCGCGCAAACAGATCGTGCTCACCAGCGACTGCCCGCCCAAAAAGATCCCGACGATTGCCGAGCAGCTGCGTTCACGTTTTGAATGGGGACTGATTGCTGACATCCAGAAGCCTGACCTTGAAACACGGGTCGCCATCCTGAAAAAGAAAGCGGAGTGTCATGGGCTCGATCTGCCGGATGACGTGGCAATCTATATTGCGACGCAGGTCCGCTCTAATATCCGGGAGCTGGAAGGCTGTCTGTTCAAAATCCGGGCCTTTTCACGCTTTAACAATCATTGCATCAGTCTGGAGCTTGCAAAAAACGTCTTAAAAGACCTGTTCGATGCACCGACATCGCGCGCCGTGACCGTCGAACTGGTGCAACGCGTTGTCGCCAGTCACTTTCAACTCTCACTTGCAGATCTCATCTCCTCGGGCAGAAGCCGAAGGGTCACGCTGCCGCGCCAAATCGCCATGTACCTGTCGCGAGAGCTGACGAATCAGTCGCTGCTGGACATCGGGCGGAATTTTGGCGGGCGCGATCATACGACCGTCATGCATGCGTGCAAAAAAGTTGAGACAACTCAGGCGCAAAACCTGGAGTTTAAAGAGAATCTGCTGCAAATTCGCCAGCTGATCCAAGCTTAGACGGAACAGGAGAGCGCAGCTGTCCGCAAGCGATCGGGCAGGCGCGATTTTTCACCATTTACATCAGCTATGAAACGCATCTCTCTGGTCTTTCCAGTCTACAATGAAGAAGAGGTCTTGCCTCTGCTCTACGAACGTGTCCGCCGGACTCTCGAGACACTCGAGTATGAGGTGGAAGTTATCCTGATCAATGACGGAAGCCAGGACAACTCACTCCAACTCATCCAGACATTCCATGAAGAAGACCCGCGTTTCAAAGCGATCGATTTTGCCCGAAATTTCGGGCATCAAGTCGCCATTACCGCCGGGATTGACTTTGCATCCGGCGACGCCGTGTTACTGCTGGACGCCGACCTCCAGGATCCTCCGGAATTGTTGCCGCAATTTCTTGCCAAATGGGAAGAAGGCTATCAGGTGGTCTACGCTGTCCGTAAAACGCGCCAGGAGCATATCGCAAAACGAGCGGCATATGCGAGCTTTTATCGAATCTTACAACAGATCTCAAATATTCCAATCCCATTGGATTCAGGAGACTTTTGTCTGATGGACCGTCGGGTAATCGATATTTTGAAGGCCATGCCCGAGCGCAATCGTTTTGTCAGAGGCCTGCGAAGCTGGACCGGTTTTCGTCAAATCGGGCTGGAATACGATCGGGAGACACGACAGGCCGGCGACGTCAAATATACAATGACCAGGCTCTTTAAACTCGCGCTGGACGGGATTTTTTCATTTTCCTACGTTCCTCTGAAAATTGTCAGCTATGCCGGCTTTACGATTTCACTGATCAGCTTTCTCGGGATTCTCATCTATCTGCACAAAAAACTCTTTATCGGCGGAGAACCACAAGGATTTCCGACCCTGGTGGTTCTGGTGCTGTTTATGGGAGGGATTCAGTTGATTTCGCTGGGCATTATCGGGGAGTACATCGGGCGCATTTACGATGAAGTCAAACAACGTCCCATCTATATCGTGAAAAAAATCTATGGCGATCTTGTCAAGACCTAAACTGCAAGGAGAACCCATCAGGCAGTAAAGACCGCCTGACAGGTTCTCTGGCATAACCTTTACTTTGCCGTTGCTTTTTCCATGATCTCCGTCATCCGAGCCACAAACTCACTTGGCGAGGAGAGGCTGCCTTCCAAAAGCAGAGAGCCTTCATACAACTGCAATACGACCATTTTTATAAACGGCGATTTACTGTCCTGCTGATACAATTCCCAGAGATTCTTGATCAGCGGATGCGAGAGATTGACTTCCATGATTTTTTTTGAGCCGCTGTACTCTTTATTAATCATCTTCATCATCCGCTCGGTCTGCACGTCCATCCCCTCTTTCCCGACCACAAGGGTGACTGCGGAATCCACCAGACGCTTTGAGATGATGACGTCTTCAACCTTGTCGATTAAAATCTCCTTGAAACTGGTGAGCAGATCTTTTGCCACCGAGGCATTTAAGCCCTCGCCGCCGCTGTTTTCATTGTCTTTCATCACATCGATATCAGCCTTATCAATTGACTTCAAAGGCTTCTTCTCGTATTCAAAAATCGACGGGAAGACAAAGACATCGATCGGATCGATCAGGTAGAGCACCTCGATGCCGTGCTTTTTGAAGTACTCCAGGTTCGGGTTGCGTTCGATCGAGTCCCGAAAATCGCCGCTCACATAATAGATCTCTTTTTGCTCGTCTCGCATACGAGACACATAATCCTTCAAAGAGGTCATTTTTCCAGCCTCAGTCATTGATGACTCAAAACGCAGCAGCTCGATCAGTTTCTCCTTGTTGCTCATATCGCTGTTGATGCCGGTTTTGAGCAGCGCCGAAAAGTTGCGATAAAATCTAGCATACTTATCAGGATCGTTCCTGGCCCACCCCTCGAGAAGGGAGAGAACCCGTCCTGTCAGCGCCTTATTGATACGTGCCATCGCCGGACTCGACTGCGTGACTTCGCGTGAGACATTCAACGGCAGATCCTCTGTATCCACGACCCCTTTGATAAAGCGCAGGTATTCTGGTAAAAGATCCTTGCAGTCATCCTGAATCAGCACCCGATTCGCGTACAGATGCAGCCCTTTATACTCACTCTCGCTGAACAGCGTCGGCGGGGCGCTTTGCGGAACAAAGACCAGCGCCTTGAAATTCACATGACCTTCCAGTGAGACATGCAGATGCCCCAAAGGCTCTTGGTAGTCAGTAGAGATATATTTATAAAACTCCGCCAGTTCCTTGTCATCAAGTTCTTCTTTCCGTTTCTGCCAAAGCGCGCTGACGGTATTGACTTTTTCATTGCCGACAAAGACTGGAAAATCGACAAAATTTGAATATTTTTTGATAATATTTTTGACCCGGAAATCTTCGCTGAATTCTTGTGCTTCGTCTTTCAGCACACAAGAGATTTTTGTACCGCGTTGAGCGCGGTCGATCTCTTCGATCGTAAACGTGCCTTCACCGCTCGATTTCCAGCGATAGCCTGTTGAATCGCTGTCCGCATGACGCGTTTCCACAGTAACTTCGTCTGTGACCATAAAAATCGAATAAAAACCGACTCCGAACTGACCGATCAAATCACCGTCCACAGCCGTCTGTTCGTTTTTCATGTTCTGTAAAAATTCCAAGGTTCCGGACCGGGCGATCGTGCCAAGGTTATGTACGAGTTCGTCCTTTGTCATCCCGGACCCGCGATCTTCAATACTAAACAATTTTTTCTCTTTATCCAATTCGATGTGAATTTCCAGAGGGGCATCGCGATCGAGCATCGAATCATCGCTGAGCTGCCGAAAACGCGCAACATTAAGCGCATCCGAGGCATTCGAAATCAATTCTCGTAAAAAAATTTCCGGATGAGTGTACAATGAATGCACGATTAAATGAAGCAGTCGCTTCATTTCGGCCTGATACTCAAATTCCTGTACAGGTGCTTGTGTGTGTTCTGCCATAGCCATATTCTCCTTTTCTCTCTAGCCAGGGTAAATAAAAAGCGATGTTTCCGTCGTTATAGCGCTGCATAAGACCGGGAGACATCCCAATCGAGTCACTATGTGAAAAAATCGAGAAGATTTGTCAACAATTTGATCCAGAATCTTATCCCGGGAGCGTGATGACCCCCGGCAAGCAAAACTGCCGGCAGAAGCAGAATTTTCAATTTCCACATTTCCGAAGGCCTTGAATTCTTGACAAATTTCCCGGCTGTCATTTGCATCTTTTCAGGAGCGACGCTTCAGAATCGAGAACTGAATCGCAATCTATCTATCCACTTCAAGGAGAGAGCACATGAAGATATTCTATTACGGACTCGTCATGCTAGCCTGTCTTTCAGCAGCCGTATCAGGCGCAGCAGACGAGGCGAAGCCCGTCCTTCGGGTGCTGCACAGCGCCCAGACAAGTTATCAGGGAGCTGCTGTCGATACGATCGTGGACACGTTCAGCGCATTGACCGGAGTGGACATAGACGTCGCTCACATTGCCTACGCTGAACAGCATGAACACCTGTTAGAGGCAATCGGCGATTACGATGTGGTGGCGATCGATCAGGCATGGTTGAAGGAGCTGACCACCAAAGAGCTGTTATCTCCCCTCACTCACTATCAAAGCCACTCCATTCGTAATGACATTATGCCGGAAGTTCTCAGTGCATTTCGGATCAGGAAAGAACTCATGGCCTTTCCAGCTCTGCTGAATTTTCAGCTATTTTTCTACAACAGGGCCATGATTAAAGAGGCGGGCTTTAGCAAAGCCCCCAGGACTCTGGAAGAACTTCTCGAGCAGATGATGGCCTTAAAAAATCAGGGAATCGTCCAGTATCCCTGGACCGACAGCTGGCGAAAAGGAGAGAGTCTGCTCTGCGATTACATCTGGTTGACCGCTGCGTTCGGCGGAGAGCTGTTCGATGACAATGGTCAGCCGAGCTTTGATAGTACAGAGGGCGTCAGCGCTCTAGAATTTATGCGGCTGCTGATCGATAAACAGCTGGCACATCCTGATATTCTACAAAACGACGAGCTGGCGGTTACCGATCAGTTCCTGGCCCGCAAAGCGGCTTTTACATCAAACTGGGTGTTTATGCAGGGATTTATCAGGCAGGCTGACCCGCCCATACGGTCTGAAGGGGCAATCGCTCTGTTGCCGATCGCCGACGGAAAGTCAATGGAAACAGTATCGGTCAGCGCCTTTCAGGGACTCGCTATTCCCGCTGATGCTGCTGATAAGGCCCTGGCATGGCAATGGATTGCATTTTTTACCAGTCCGCTCGTACAACGCGCTTACCTCTACGAGATGCCCATCTGGACGTCCTTACAGCAAAGCGATGATGCGAAACTGTTTTTTCCGGGACACGACATACGGCACACCCAGCTCAAGAATGCCCGGCAGCGCCCTATGCTGGACAATTACAGTCAGGTTTCCAGCATTTTACAAGAACATCTTTACGCGGCCCTCAAAGGCCGTGTTCTTCCGGATGAAGCCCTGCGGCAGGCGAAAACCGAAATCCAATCACTGCATAAGAACAACGGGCGGGAAGCGCAAAAATGAAGGGCTCGTCTTCGAGGGAGGCTTCTCAGCGGGCAGTCCTGTGCATTTAAAACAGCGTTTCTTTCGCCTGGTATCTTAAGCGCTTAACTGTGTCGAGGCATTATGTGTGGAATTTGCGGAATAGTTCAATCTCACGACACGTTTTCCGTTCGCCGGGAAACCCTGCAGCGAATGAATGACGTCATCTCCCATCGCGGTCCAGATGATGAAGGCTTCTACATCGACCAGAAGGTTGGTCTTGCCATGCGGCGTTTAAGCATCATCGACCTTGCCGGCGGGCATCAGCCGATTCATAACAAAGACAAAACGCTTCACATTGTCTTTAACGGCGAAATTTACAATTTTCAGGAATTGCGCCACAAGCTCGAAAAATCCGGATACCGCTTTGTCACAAACAGCGATACCGAAACGATCCTGCATGGCTATAAAGAATATGGTATCGAAGTGCTGCGGCATTTACGAGGTATGTTCGGATTCGCCATTTGGGACAGCCGCGAAGACACGCTGTTTCTGGCTCGGGATCGTCCGGGTATCAAACCCTTACATTACTATCAGGATAACGAAAAATTCCTCTTCGGGTCTGAAATAAAATCGATCCTTCAATGCGAAAACGTGCCGCGTGAAGTCAACCTTGATGCCCTGGATCGCTTTTTGACCTTCGAATATGTCTTCTCGCCGGAAACCATCTTCCAACACATCCATAAACTGCCGCCAGGACATTTCCTGCTCTTAAAAAATGGAGAAATCCGCATCGAGCAGTACTGGGACAATCTTCCAAAGCTCGGACAAGAACACAGTGAAGACGATTACGCCGCGCATCTGGCGGAGGTACTGGAAGAGGCAACCCGTCTGCGCATGATCAGTGATGTGCCCCTGGGAGCCTTGTTGAGCGGCGGGATTGATTCCAGTACTATTGTTGCGTATATGGCAAAGCACTCTGCCCGGCCGGTCAAAACTTTTTCGATCGGCTTCGAAGAGCAAAGCTATAATGAACTGGACTACGCCCGCACTGTCTCAGAACATTTCAAGACTGAGCATCACGAATTTATCATCAAGCCTGATGCCGTCGATCTGGTAGACAGACTTGTCAGAAATCTGGATGAACCTTTTGGCGACTTTTCCATTTTTCCAACCTATCTGGTCTCGAAAATGGCCCGGGAACATGTCACTGTTGTCCTTTCCGGCGACGGCGGCGACGAACTTTTTGCTGGATACGACACCTATATCGCGGACCGCGTGGCGCGAAGCTGTCAAAAACTGCCTTCCATCCTGCGCAAACGCGCCATTCCCGCATTCGTGAACTCTATTCCGCCGTCTCCCAAAAAGAAAGGCTTTGCGAACCGAGCCAAACGTTTTGTAGAAGGCACAATGCTGTCGCCGGACTTCATGCACACCCGCTGGATGACCTTCCTGCAGGATCAGGAAAAGCGTCAACTGTACACAGGAGCGCTCCTCGACTCCTTTGAAAACGGCAACTCGCACAAATATATTCTGGAATATTTTCAGCGTTCGTCGTCTGCGGAAACGCCTTTGGCACAACAGGGCTATGTAGACATCAAAACCTACATGACAGATGATATTCTGGTCAAAGTCGATCGCATGAGCATGGCGACGTCATTAGAAACCAGGGTGCCTTTTCTGGATCATCACGTGATGGAGTACGCGGCTACAATCCCGACCCGCCTCAAGCTCAAGGGACTCACCACAAAATACATCTTAAAAAAAGCAGTGAACGGACTCCTGCCGGACAAAATTCTCACGCGCGGCAAGGAGGGTTTCAGCATTCCGATCAAGAATTGGCTTGGGCATGAGCTGCGCCCCTTGCTGCTGGAAACGCTCTCGGAAAAGCGTATCGCACAACGCGGCTATTTTCAGCCGGCTTACGTCAGACAATTAGTGCAGGAACATCTGGACGGCAAAGAAAACCACAGCCACCGCCTCTGGGCGTTGATGATGTTCGAAATCTGGCATCAACATTACATTGACTGACATCTGCTGCAAAAAATGTCCGCAGCCCTGAAGCAGGGATCGACAGGGTCGAAAAATGCACCGCTGTTTATCCTCAGCGTTTACCAGTATTTTATCCAGAACGCCTTGATCTTCTCCCAGAGAATGGCGAAGCGCGCTTTGCCGCCTCCTGTGATAATCTTCTCAGTCGGGAGCGGACGAATTCCCTCTGAATCGACTTCAAAGCTTACAACCGCCCCTGATACCTCAACATCCGTGAGCCCCTCCAGCAGCATCAAGCTCTCGGCTTCGGTACAGTCGATATCGTAGCGTCCATAGTCGATATCCGGAACTGTATGCACATACGGCACGTCGCCCTTGGGAGGCGGAGTGCTGATTTTGATCGTAATCGGCTCAGGCTCTTCATGTTCATCCAGTTTGAAGAGATCGATCAAGACCGGCGTCCAGCCTTTTGGTGGCGAAACCGCAAACACAAACCGTAAGATACTTTTTTCGATTTCAAGCCTTCTGGAACTTCTTGTTGGACTCGTCAGATCCACGATGCTAAGCTGATCGCTGACCAGAACATTCGCCCGATCGTCAAATACAGACCCACTGCGGGCGTCACTAAAGACAATATCATAGCGGCCTTTCGCGATATTCGGCAGATCGCTACTATATCCATGATCCGTTGCTGTTGCCGTGCGCAGGGTGAATGAAGCAGGATCGCCGAGCCCTCGCTCTTCATGCTTGAAGAGGTCGACCAGCACCGGCTTCCAGGTTCCTTCTTCATTAGGAGGAAACACAAAACGTAATACGACAGCCGGAATGTCCGACTCTACGTCAATGTGCGGCTTTGAGGGGAATACGCTGCTGCTGTCAGTCTCCTTAAGAATTTTCAAGGCAGCGTTATAGGACGGAATCCAGCGATCCAGATGCCCGGGATGATAATACATACCCCAACGATTTTGGGCAGTGGGGCGAACACTTCCGGCATTGTAGGCACATGCAATTTTAGGAGGATCCCAGCCATGCTGCCTCACCTGAAAAGCGCTGGCCATATAGGCGGCACCCGCATCGATATTAACTGCCGGATCGTAGAGATCCTCAGGCGTTCCTCGAAATCCGACGGCATAAGCTGTCGTATACATAATCTGCATTAAGCCGTAAGATGATGAAATTCTTCGAGGGGCTTTGTAATATGGATTATTTTTCCAGAAGGCATTCTTTTTGATATAGCGCCGATAAAAAGCGGCTTCATGGCGGTATGCTTTCGCATCTCCGCTTGATTCCGTAACAACTGTGGCGATAATAACTGGAATCGCTACGGAATACTTTTCTGAGGCTGTAATGATGGCTGTCTGATATTTCTGCCAGATATCAGCA
Organism: candidate division KSB3 bacterium; assembly: GCA_002748425.1. Classification (GTDB taxonomy): domain Bacteria; phylum Moduliflexota; class Moduliflexia; order Moduliflexales; family Moduliflexaceae. Next base: position 37,677 of record PDSJ01000026.1, read on the forward strand.
GCTTGTTCGGCATATTTCGCGCTTTCAACCAGCCCCTGACCTTTTACTTCGATGCCGTTATCGGAATTCCGCCACCAAATCGTACCGCTGCCGTAATTATGCCAGACCTTCAGGCCCTGTAAGGGATTGCCGAGCTGTGCTTCATCTGGCAGGCGAAGCTTCATGCCTACCCGCAAGTTATCTGGATCGCTCAAGCCGTTATAACTGGCGAGGTTCCGATATTTCTCACCATCTCCGTAAAACTTTCGGGCAATCTGAAACAAGGAATCTCCCGATCTGATAGTATAGACTTTCATGCGTACACACCTCCCTCAGAATTGATGAAACAGTCGCTTAGTCAAAATTTTTCGGCCCTACAAGAAAAAGCCCTGCAGACCTGCGTACATAGTGTCGATCTTCGGCGCAGCATTCTTCTGAGAACAGTTTCTATCGCCGTCTGAGTAGAATGTCAAGAGAAAATCATAATGATAAAAGAGCGCTCGATCTTCAGATTCATCCTTTGTGTAAAGAAAGCATATCCTTCAGTCGAATTTTTTTGCAGAAAATCCATAAGCCCAGTGACAATTCACGTATTCTGAGCTGTCCCACAATTGAAAAAACATTGACAACTTTGAATTGCGCTCAAACTCTCAGCTTCTATAACTATGCAGGGGTCACTGACGAAACGTATTAAGAGACATAGGAGGGGGAACGTCATGAAGGCTAAAGAACGTATCACACAGGCATTAGAGCATCAAGAGGGGCAGGTTCCCCTTGATTTTGGAGGAGGTCCTAATACCGGAATTCATTGCCGGCTTGTTGAAAAACTGCGTGAACATTACGGTCTTGAACAACATCCAGTCACTGTGCTGGAACCCTATCAAATGCTCGGCCTGGTCGAAGACGACCTGCTGGATGCGATTGGAGCTGATGTCGTCCCCTTCTGGGGGCCTGGCACACTGTTCGGTTTCGAGAACAAGGACTGGAAAGAATGGCGGACTCCATGGGGACAGGAGGTTTTGGTCGCAGGGGATTTCAATACCACTGTCGATAGCAACGGCGACACGCTAATCTATCCCGAAGGAGACCTCAGCGCACCACCCAGCGGAAGGATGCCGGTCGGCGGCGATTTTTTCGACAGCATCATTCGTCAGGAAACGATCGACGATGCCGCACTCAATCCCGAAGACAATCTCGAAGAATTCGTCCCTGTCAGCGACGAAACTGTGCAAATACTGAAGACGCAGGCAGCTTCGCTCCAAAGCTCGACTCGGGCGGTCTTCGGTAATTTCGGGGGGACCTCTATCGGCGATATTGCCCTGGTACCTGCGCCGTTTCTAAAATATCCCAAAGGGATTCGCGACATCGAAGAATGGTATATTTCGACGGTTTCCCGTCAAGATTATCTCCATCAGATATTTTCCCGACAGACTGAAATCGCCCTGGCGAATCTAGAAAAAATCCATGTTGTCGTCGGTGAAATCCCAGACGTGGCCTATATTTGCGGTACTGATTTCGGAACTCAAAGCTCGACATTCTGCTCGCCCCGAAGCTATAAAAATCTCTATCATCCCTATTACAAGCAGATAAACGACTGGGTTCATGCCAAGACGAGCTGGAAGACGTTCAAGCACTCTTGCGGCGCGGTGGAAAAATTTATGCCGCTGTTCATCGAATCTGGCTTTGACATTATCAACCCGGTTCAGTGCTCAGCGGTCGGCATGGACCCGGAAACGTTAAAAACACGTTATGGCAAAGAGCTCGTTTTTTGGGGAGGCGGTGTCGATACGCAGAAGACCCTGCCTTTTGGAACGCCTGAAGAGGTCAAAGCAGAGGCCTTAAGCCGCTGTAAAATTTTTGCGCCCGGTGGAGGCTTTGTCTTTAATGCCATTCACAATGTTCTGCCTAACACACCGGTCGAGAATTTCATCGCCATGATCGAGGCGGTCAACGAGTTTAACGGACGCTGACACAAACTCACAGGTCTCCACCTGTTCGAAATATACGCTTTCAGGACTAAAACCCTTGACAAATATTGAAACTTCCTTTTCTCTTCCATAAAGAAGTCGTTGTACCGTACGTTACAATAATTTCACATTCCTGGGCCCGTGTGTTTCCCCAAAGCATGTTTTTGGAAGAAAGACACGTAAGCGTCAAGGACACGCGCGAAAAGGAGGAATCTTCATGAAATCCGTATTGTGGTGTTTAGTCGTTCTTCTGTTGGTGCTCATTCCCTGCATCTCAATCAGCTGGGCACAAGAAAAAGTCATCCTCGATACTGATATGGTGGAATTATACGATGATGGTGTCGCAATGATGATGCTTGCGAATAGTGATGCGATCGATCTGTTGGGAGTTGTCACTGTTTCCGGAAATGTGTGGGAGGCAGAAGCGACAGCCTACGCTCTGCGTCAGCTTGAAATTATCGATCGCCCGGATATACCTGTGTATGCGGGAGCCCGCCATCCGCTTCGAGCCGGACGATACGAAACGATGAAAACCGAAAGGGAACTCTTCGGCCAATTAGGATGGATGGGAGCATTTAACAGGCCGGAGCCTGCATCCTATCTGGAACTTGAGCCGGACCGGGTTCCTTATGGAGGATATCCTGCGCTGAAGCCCCAAGACCTGCACGGTGTTCAGTTTCTTATCGATACGATTAAAGCCAATCCAGGTGAAGTAACTATCGTGGCGATCGGCCCGCTGACCAATATTGCATTGGCAGTTCGTTTAGAACCGGAGATCACATCTCTGGTGAAACGGATTGTATACATGGGCGGAGCCCTGGACGTTCCCGGCAATATGACTCCGGCGGCTGAGTTTAACTGGTGGTTCGATCCGGAAGCTGCGAAAATGTCGGTTCGCGCTCCCTTTAGCGATCAGTTGATCGTCGGACTGGACGTGTGTGAAAAATATCTTTTTACCAGAGAGATTTTCGATCGTATTAGCGCTGTTGAGACGCCTCTGACTACATTTTTTAAAGAAAAATACGGACCCAGATTCGAGAAAGACGCAGACTACACGCGTCTTGTGTGGGATACAATCGCTGCCGCCGTCACGATCGATCCAAGCCTTATTACAGAAGAAGAAACACGTTGGATTGATGTAAATGCAGACTATACCGTCGATTACGGACGAAGCCTCAGCTATAAGAAACCCGGCCCGGTTGGTACTCAGAAGGTTCGCATCCTTTTTACGATTGACGAAAAACGCTTTTGGGACCTGATGGTGGATTTGCTGACACAATAAAGCAGCGCTCTGTGCCTGAAACCCCTTGAATACGAAGAAGAACAGGGCGTGACACGCCCTGTTCTTCCAAGGCGTGTGACGCAGCAGAACAGTGTCGAATCATTTTGCGTTTACGGGAAGAAGATCATGTGAGCTGTGTTCAAGCTTCCTCATCGTCCTACAATAGCGCCTCTCCTGTCTTCTTTGCCCTCAGCGATCAATCACACAATTCCATAGCGTGTTGATTGCTGGGGAACGGATTCAACACGCGAATGCTCTTCATAAATTCTCTGCAAAAGTGCTTGACAGTCCTGGAGAGCGTATTGCCGTATTTTCACATGATGACTTGATAATCAACAACAGGAGGATTCAGATGGCGAGAACTCGGATCGCAGAGGCTGTAAAAGAGGGACGAATTCTGGTCTCGGACGGTGCCTGGGGTACGTTTTTGCACGAGAAAGGCTTACAGCCCGGAGAATGTCCGGAGTCGTGGTGTATCGAACATCCCGATGATGTCTTTGAGATTGCGAAAAGCTATATCGATGCAGGAAGCGATATGGTTGAAACCGACAGTTTCGGAGGGACACGCTTTAAACTGGAGCATTACGGCCTGGCCGATCGTGTTTCGGAAATCAATAAAGCGGCCGCAGAAATTTCTCGCAAAGCGGCCGGCGACGAGAAATGGGTCATGGCTTCGATTGGGCCGACCGGAAAATTGCTGGTGATGATGGATGTCAGCCAAGAAGAACTCTATAATGCCTTCAAGGAGCAGGCTGTTGCCTTGGCTGAAGGCGGGGCCGATGCAATTTGTGTCGAAACGATGAGTGATATCGACGAGGCCTGTTCAGCGATCCGCGCCGCGAAAGAGAATACGGAATGTGAAATAATCTGTACGTTTACCTTTGAGAAAAAACGCTCTGGACAATATCGCTCCATGATGGGGGCGGGGCCTGCGGATGCAGCAAAAGCCGCAATCGAAGCCGGCGCTGATATTATCGGCACAAACTGCGGCAACGGCTTTGAACAGATGATCGATATTGTCAGGGAAATTCGGGATGCCGTCCCTGACACAGCGATTCTGGTCCATGCCAATGCCGGTTTACCTCAGACTGTCGACGGCAAGGTTATTTTTCCTGAGACTCCAGAGCAAATGGCCGCTCTCGTTCCGGCCCTTGTCCAAGCCGGCGCCGACATTATCGGCGGATGCTGCGGCACGACTCCAGCTCATATCCAGGCCATCAAACACGCTGTCGAACAACTGCGGCTCTAAGTTGTGTATGACGATGCAGGCCGAGCGCCGAATGGCTGCGCGCGTCCAGGATGATGCCCTTTCAAGCACAGCGATCGACAAGAAGTCCGTGCCGCATCCCCCGCCCGCTGACGGTCAGGGATTCAACGCGGGCTTTTTTCAGGATCTCACGAACGATCAGCGCGCCTGCTAAAATTACATCCGCTCGCTGCGGATGCAGGCCGATAATGGCTTGCCGTTCAGCAATCGTTTTTGCAGCGTACATATCGATTTGGCGTTCGATTTCGCTGAGTTCCACCATCGAGCCCTGAATACGATCCGGACGATACTCGCTTAGACGCTGCTTCACGCCACTCAGGGTCGTCACAGTTCCACCGATACCGACGATCCTGTCAACCGTTCCGTTCAGCTCAAACCCCGCAAGGTCTTCAGCGATTGCCGCCACTGTACGATCGACTTCGGCCGTGCTAACTGGATCCGAGAGCAGGATCTCTTCGGTCAGGCGCACGGCACCGACATTCACGCTGAAACGTCTTTCGAGCGCATTATTCCGGCCGAAAATGAATTCCGTACTGCCGCCGCCAGTATCGAAAATCATAAGAGCGCCGCGATCTAGACTGAGTCCTGATTGCACGGCAAGATACGCCAAACGCGCTTCTTCTTCGCCGGAAAGGACCTCGACCGTGATACCGCATTGCTCTTGAACCCGTCGTATAAAATCCGCTGCATTCGATGCTGTACGCAGGCACATCGTCCCGGCAGCGACAATCTCCTGAACCCCATGCGTGTGCGCCAGGGTTTTCATCTCCGACATCACAGCAATAGTGCGCTCCATCGCGTTGATGCCAAGCTTGCCTGCAGCCTGCAACCCTTCGCCAAGTCGGGTAATTTTCGCAGAATCCCAGACGCTTTTCCATTGTCCGTCAAAATTTTTTTCAGCCACATGTAATTTGATCGAATTTGTTCCAATATCGAGAACTGCGTATCGTTCCATAAAAGTCCTTTTCCAGATCAGGGCTGTAGTTTTGGGTCATATTCAGCTTCTCAAGGCATGTGCTGTAATTCGGAGCGACGATGCCGGACAACGGACCCGAACAGTGCTGATGCGAACAATGCTAGTGATAATGAAAGACAAGAATATTAGAAAGTTCGACATGACGGCCTTTCCCGAGGTAAATTTCCTTCCGCCTTCCATCTTCGTAGCGCGCCGCGTAACCAAAAGGCCCCATGTCCAGGTTGATGGCTTCAACCGCGTCGTAGCGCTGCTTCAGCAGTTCTGACATCTCATACAGGCTCGCCTGCCAGTCAAAAGAATCATAAATCAGGATCGTCTGAGAACGATCCAGGACAATCGCCCGGCGGCGCGCCCGGCGGCGTGAGTCGGGAGACACGGCAATTCTGCCGTTATGGATCAGCAGATGAGTCTGAAATATCGACAGTTCCTCTTCTTGTGCAAGTTCCAGGAAGTCCAGATAATCACGATACGAATGGCTGATGTCGAAGCGTCTGAAAGCATATTCCAGGGCATTGAGATCTTTGATATAAAATCGGCCGTGTTTGTCCAAAATTGCCAGACCGTTCCATTTTTGTAAAACTGGGTTGAGCAACTCTCCGTCAAGCACAAACAGCCCGCTGGGAAAATTGAACTCCGAGCTGTACGTAGCGGTCATTTCCAGACGCCTGGGATAGCCTTCCAGCGTGCGTGAGCCGGCAATGATCTGTGAGTCAGGTCCGCTGAGGAGCAAGAGCTTTGCCACATAATCCTCAGCTGGCCTGAAACTCTCCAGAATATTTTTGTCCGCAGCAATGCCGCCGCGCCCTGCGCTTTCCTGCGGCGCAAAAAACGTCGGCACAAGCTCTTTGAAAAAGAACGCGTAATCATAAGGGAGAGGAGAAGACGGAGAGACATTTCCGAGTCGTTCCGGCCGGAGGTGCTTGAGCAACGCATACATGCGCTTATGTTCGATTTTCGGAGAATTGTTTCCCTGCCGAAGGTTTTCCAGAAAAGTCTCGACAGTGTACTTTCTGCGGACAACAAGCCACCAGAAGTCGTCATCTCCGCGCAGAAACATCACTGTCACATAGCTCAGAGAAACCAGCAGCACAAAGAGCAGAAAAAACTTGAGCGCACGAAATAATGTAGGCATAATTGAATGACACAAGCTTAGATGCTGGTCCAAAGCAATACAGTGAGTATTTTATTCATTCCCCCACCTCAGTCGGAAACCATTCAGGATAGAGCAGCACGGCTTTTTCCCAGATCCCGCGAGCCACCTCGACCGCTTCGCCAGAAATAATCCTGCCGCGTTCAATCATGACCGCAAGCCCCATCTGCGGATTCTCGACCGGTGCAAAACTGATGAACCACACCACATTCTGCTTGCGCCGATTACGATCTTCGACCTCGGCCGTGCCGGTCTTGCCAGCCACATGATCTTTCAAAGAGTAATATTTTGCCGTGCTGCGAGTCAGCCGAACAGCACTGCCCTTTTGTACGACATGCTGCATCATCGGAAACAATTCGCCCATGACATTCGGAGCGAAACTCCGCACTTTTTTCGGATACGGCAGCATTTTTTGGTCGCCGTTGCGTGGGCTCTCAATGCCTGCCACGATATGCGGATAGGGGCGCAGACCGTGATTGCCGACCGTCATGGCTACAGTTGCCATTTGCAGCGGAGTCGTCAGGATTTCCCATTGCCCGATCCCCATGCGTCCGAGCTGGGGGAGCTTTAACCTGTCTTTTGGGGTGGGAACCCGGCTTTTCAGACTGGCGAGCGGGTCGTGGACGTCACGCTTAATGCCTGACACCAGAACCGGATCGTCTTTGAACATCGCATAAGGCAGGAAATCGAATTGCTGGTTGAAACCATAGCGCTCGGCATACTGTTGAATCATCCGCCACCCTGCGCTGAGAGCTAAAAACGCGAAGCTATTGTTGCAGGATTTTGTCAAAGCCGTATCCAGTGTCAAGCGCCCATGTGCAGAACCGCCAAAATCGGGGATTGCGTACTTGCCGAAACTCAGTCCTCTGAACGATCCCAGCACACCGTTGCACGAAAAAACCCCCTGCCCGTTCTTGATAAAATAGTGTCCATCGCCGATCGGCCAAAGAAATTGTTCTTTATTGTCCAGGGCGATGGTGGACATTATCACTTTCATCGTCGAGCCAGGCGGAAAACTTTTGTGGGTCGCCCGGTTGATGTAGCGGCTGTTCCAATGGTCATCTTCTGACTCATCCAACGCAGCCATGATACTACGCACGTCATTTGGATTATAACTCGGAATGCTGGCAGAGGCCATGATATCGCCGTCACGACTCAGGACAATCGCCGCCCCCTTAAAGCGGTCAGTCCTAAAACGGGCGTTCAGGGCGTTCAGCTTTTTGAGCAGTTCCGCATAAACGACTTTTTGCAGATCGTCATCAATCGTCAAAATCAGGTTGTTCCCGGCTACCCGCTCTTTCGTGCGCTCGATTGACCACCAGGGTCGTTTTTTCTCCCAGCCCAGCAGCACGGTATCAAAGACCTTCTCAAGGTTCCCTTTTAATCGGCTTTTGCTGAAACTGTACCCGACAGTATGCGCCAGACGGCTTCCCAAAGGATAATGGCGGTGGCGGACACCGTGCTTATCCGTGACATTGTGCGCTAAAATGCCTTTTCCGGGAGCGCGGTAACGAAAGGTATATATTCCGCTTGTAAATTCACGGCCGTCATGCAGCTCATAAAGCTTTTCGCCGATTTTAAGGGTCGCCCGGCCCGCTCTGTAACTCAAGCGCGCACCATCTTGAAACGTATAAGTATCAGCGACATAGAGCGTTGAATCAGGACGAATCCGCGTATTAAAAACCTGTCCGCCGTCCAGATGCGACTGAGGAAGCAGCAGCAATTCAGCGACCGGGGCAGCATCGGGATCGAGATAGGCCAGTACTCTGGCGTGAGAGTGCCGATCGCGATCGTATATTTTTCCTCTCACTGCAGCGACTTCTTCAGCGATGATATGCGGATTTGTGAGATGGGCAGCATATTGATAGATATTTTTAATCTGATTCTTGTCAAGATCCAGGACAAAATTCTCGATTCGATCAGGATAAAATCGATATGAATCCTCAGCCCCGCTGTTAAAAGGACGCCGCCAACGCAGTTCTGCTCCGGCCTGCTCGTAAAAACGGAAGAGACGATGCAGAAGAAAACGTTCCTTTTCAGAAAGCTTCTGAAAAGCCGCCGGCACCAGCCTGGCTGCGCGATCGAAACCTTTGACCGCGATGCGGGGCCCGCCTTGCCACTCTCTGGGATCATCCAGATACAGCAGCCCCTGTTCGATCGCCTGACGGGCGTACTCCAAAAATTCTTCATCCACTAAATAGTCCGGAATGTAATGTTTCGGGACCATGCCCACGCCGCCGATCACTGTAGCCGCCTGCCGCGAAAGCGTGAAGCTCGGACGTCTGCCGCGAATGATCTTCAGCGCCAGGGCTTCCTGTGAAGCGATCGGATTGAGTTCAAAGATACTTCCGGCAGCCTTCAAGCGCTGACCGGCACGCAACACGACCTCTCCCGTCACATGCGTCCATGCCGGATCGCCCTTGTGCAGAGCCTCTCCGTCTGCCGGGACAGACAGACCTTTGCTCCCGGCATTCCTTATCCGATAGCGCGGCCCTGGTTCCCGGATCATCGTGAAATGCACGGGATCGAGCCTTTTGTCCTTCACAATAATGGTATTGCGTTGCCAGGCATTCAGCTCTTCAAGCTGGAATGATCGTCCCACCGAAAGCCCCTGCTCTAAATCGCGGTCAGTGGCATAATAACCGATCGTCCGTAGATTCGGAGTCCAACCGTCCAATTGTCGCACTTGAAAAATCGTATGCCCGATGACCAGTTGATCGTTTTCATGAATTTCGGTCGTCTGAGTGATCGGAGCAAAATTCAGCAGTAGCCTATCTGTCAGAGGACGGCAATAAAAACGCGCATCTTTATAGAAAATTTCGGCAGTGATGCCGGAACAGCAGGAATCGTAATTGATAAAAAAACGGCGGTCGCTCCGATCATGAATTCGTAAGATCCACAGTCCTAAAGCAGAGATCGGGATCAGCAGCAAGACGGCTAACCAGATCAGATTGTTCGTCATCCGGTCGAACTTACATTTCTGAATACACCAATGCTCGATACGAAGAAGTTGTTTCATACGCTATATGCTGGGCGATTCTCACAGGTACAGACCCAAGAGACACGGAAGCAGCTTAAAGAATGTTCAACACAAAAAGTCAGTTTTGTCAATATATTCCTGTCGGGAAATTCCCAAAAATCCCCGAGATCTGCTGCAAGACGAGCGTCAGAAGCTGTGAGGAGTGCAGAATCCAGCTTGCGCTCCTCAGTCGATTCAGACGAGCTCAGCCAGCACAGCATCCAAAATCGCGGCAGCCTCTTCGATATCCTCTGTCTGTACGATCAAAGGCGGCACAAAACGCAACACGTTGTCTCCAGCAACCGCTGTCAACAATCCCCGCTTGCGGGCGGCAGTGCAAAGATCACCAGAAGAAAGCGAGTCTGCAAAGCGGATTCCCGCCATCAGACCGATACCGCGCAGTTCCATAATCACGCTCGGATACTTCTGCTGCAGAGCGCTGAATTGCTCCCGAAGCACCTGCCCCATTTCTTCAACATGGGCCAACAACCCTTCTTCCAGCAGAATTTTTGCAAAGGTCAAGGCAACACCTGTGACAAATTCTCCGCCGCCGAACGTGGACGCATGATTGCCGACGTCAAAGGCGGCGGCAATCTCTCTCCGGGCCAGCATCATGCCGATGGGAAAGCCCGCGCCAAGGGACTTGGCGGCTGTGACAAGGTCTGGACTTACCCCGTAATGCTGATAGGCAAAGAGCTTTCCCGTGCGTCCCATCCCGGCCTGAACCTCATCGACGATCAACAGCAGATCATGTTCTTTGCAAAGCGCTTCAACGCCTGCCAGATATTCCTGATTTGCAGCGCGAATACCGCCTTCTCCCTGAACTGCCTCCAGCATAATCGCTGCGGTCTTTTCCCTGACAGCCGTGCAGATGGCATCAAGGTCGTTGTACGGGACATAGCTGAACCCTTGCAGCATTGGATCAAAGCCTTGCTGATATTTTGACTGTCCGGTGGCGGCAAGCGCCCCCAGAGTCCGGCCGTGAAAGGATTGCAAGGCTGTGATGATTTCGTAACGCCCCTGTCCCCATTTGCGCGCCAATTTAATTGCCGCCTCATTTGCCTCGGCTCCACTGTTGCAATAAAACGCGCAGTCCAGCTCGCAATGGTCAGTCAGCAACTGGGCCAGCGCCACTTGATTGCGGGTGTAAAAAAGATTCGAGGTATGAATCAGCCCTGCGCTCTGCCTCTGAATCGTCTCACGAATCGCCGGATGATTGTAACCCAGCGCGTTTACAGCAATGCCGGACAGAAAATCCAGATATGTCTTCCCCTCAGCGTCCCAGAGCCGTACGCCTTCTCCTTTGGTCAACAGAATCGGAAACCGCGCATAGGTGTGAATAATGCAGCGCTGTTCCTGCTCGATCGTTTCCTGTGTTGTCATAATGATTCCTCACAGTCTGCAAACAGGACACGCTTCCGCGCAGAGCAACGCGCCGGGAGCGTATCCTGCTCAGACTCCATTCTCTTCTGCTTACGCGTCTTGTTCCTCTAAAAGAAATTGAGTGCCGATTCCAGAGTCAGTATAAATCTCCACCAGCATTGAATGCTCAACGCGCCCATCCAGCATGTGCACCTTTTTTACTCCCCGATGCAACGTATCAAAGGCGGAATTCAGCTTTGGAATCATACCGCCGCGAATCTCACCGCCGGCAATCATCGCATTACCGGTTTCTTCGGTCACGCTGGCGATGCGCTCGCCTCTCAGCAATACTCCCGGAACATCGCTGAGATAGATGAGTTTTTCCGCTGCCAGTGCCGCTGCAATACTGCCGGCAGCGGAATCGGCATTGATGTTGTAGGAATTCCCTTCGTCATCATATCCAATCGGCGCAATCACGGGGATAAAGCCGTCATCGAGCATATCTCTCAGTATCTCACTGTTCACCTCGACAATCTCACCAACCCAGCCGATGTCTTCGCCGCTGTCCGGGAAATATTTACGGCATTTCAAAAGGTTGCCATCCTGACCACTGATGCCGACAGCGCTGACGTCCTGGCGGTTCAGAGTGCAGACGATCTCTTTATTGACCTTCCCGGCCAGTACCATTTTGACAAGCTCCAGCATGGCCTCGTTTGTGACCCGCTTGCCTTGTACAAATTCAGTTTGAATATTCAGCTTCTCCGCCATATCGGAAATATCCCTGCCGCCGCCATGCACAATAACCACCTGCATACCGAGATGCTGTAACAATGAGACATCCTGAGCGAAACTCTCTTTCAAGGCCGCATCGATCATCGCCGCCCCCCCGTATTTAATCACGACGATCTTCCCGGAGAATTTCCGGATATACGGTAATGCCTCGATCAGGGCCTCTGTTAAAACGCGATTTCTCATGTCGTATACTCCGCATTGATAGTAATATATTCTTGACTTAAATCAGATGTCCACAGCGTACAATCGTGTCTGCCGATCCCAAGATCCACGGCAATTTCGACAGTATCACACGCCAGGGCCTTGCGTGCCTCCCCGCGTGAGGCGAGGGCTTCAAAACCTGGCCCCAGAATCGGCACGTCATTCAGACGCAATTGAATCTGTTCAGGGTCCAGCGCAATGCCAGCATAGCCCAATGCACACACGATCCGCCCCCAATTAGGGTCTTCACCGTGCACGGCAGTTTTGACAAGACAGGAATCGGCGATCGCTCTGGCCCCGACCAGGGCGTCTTCTTCGGAGGCAGCGTTCGCCAGCCGGATTTCAATCAGTTTTGTGCTGCCTTCCCCGTCTCTGACCAGCATTTTTACCAGCTCAATGCAGACCGAAGACAATGCATCACAAAAGCTTGTAAAGGCAGCCGTGCCCTCAGGAATCTCTGCGCCGCGGGCCTGACCGTTCGCCAGGAGCAGCACCGTGTCATTCGTACTCGTATCGTTGTCAACGCTCATCCGGTTGAAAGAACAGTTTACGGCCTGCCGTAACGCGCGATCCAGCGCAGCCGGATCCAGCGCGGCATCAGTGCTCAAAAAAGCCAGCATCGTCGCCATGTTGGGCTTGATCATCCCGGCGCCTTTGGCCATTGCGCCGATACGATAGGCCCCGCGTCCGCTCCCGACTTGCACAGCATACTCTTTCGGCACAGTGTCAGTCGTCATAATCGCCAGCTCTGCCTCCAGATGATGCTCTGGCGACAAGCGTGCTGCTGCGCTGCCCAGGCCGTTCAGAATCTTCCCGGTCGGCAGACGGCTGCCGATGACCCCGGTCGAGCACACAAGCACCTGTTCCGGTGGAAACGACAAGAGCTCTGCTGCTCCGGCTGCGACAGCCCGGCAGTCTTTCATCCCCTGTTCACCTGTGCAGGCATTGGCAACGCCGCTGTTCACGACGATCGCCGAGATTTTCGATGAGCGCTGGAGCTGCTCTCGATCAAAGACTACCGGAGCTGCTGCGACCGCATTTGTTGTAAACATTGCTGCTGCTGAAGCAGGACTGTCGGAGACAATCAACGCCAGATCTTTTTTGTCTGGCGTGATGCCGCAGGCAATCCCGGCAGCCCGAAAGCCGGTCGGCGCTGTAATTCCTCCTTCGATCCGCTGCATTTACAATCCCTCCTGTTCCGGGAAACCCGCCATGATGTTCATATTTTGAACGGCCTGACCGGCCGCCCCCTTCAGCAAATTATCGATCGCCGCCGTAATGGTCACAAATCGTTGTGTCATATCCACGGCCACATGAATGTCGCAAGAGTTTGTGCCGCTGACCCATCTGATTTGCGGCGGCATTTCCAGCACTCTGACAAAGGGCGCATCCTGATAAAAGTCCTGGTACAAGGCCGTGATCTCGTCCTGGTCCGGCGTCCGCGTCAAGGGGAGGCTGATTGTGGTATAGATTCCGCGTGTCAGCGGGACAAGATGCGGAATAAAGACCACCTCCAGTTTCCGGCCCGCAAGACGTTCCAGAACCGCCGCAATCTCCGGCGTGTGCTGGTGCGTACCGACCTTGTACGCTTTGACGGTCTCATTACATTCTGAAAACATCAGGCTCAGATCAGCTTTACGCCCTGCACCTGATGTGCCTGACATCGATGTAATCGCGATCGCATCGCTGTTCACGAAATCCTGCGCCACGATCGGGGCCAGAGCCAAAATCGCACTCGTGGGGTAGCAGCCGGGATTCGCCAGCAGCCGGCATCGTTGGATCTCTTCTTTGTACAATTCGGGCAGACCATACACAGCACGCGGAAGATAGTCTGGCGCGCAATGCGGCAGACCATACCAGTGCTCGTACACTGCTGGCGAAGCGCATCTGAAATCGCCGCTGAAATCGATCGTCCGAACACCGGCGTCGACCAACTCCGGAACCCGTTTCATCGCCTCGCCATGAGGCAGAGCAAGGAAGACAAAATCCATGCTTTTCAAGATCTCAAGGTCATAGGCTTCGATTGTCAGATCCGTTTTGGTCCGAAAAAACGGATTTAGCGCATCCAGTCGCTTCCCAACCGTTGACGCGCCAATCAGATGCGTCAGGTCAACTCCCGGATGTTTCAATAAAATTTTAAGCAGTTCTCCTCCGCTGTAACCGGAGGCGCCGATAACGGCAGCATTCACCCTGGTCATCACAGTACTCCTTTTTCAGAAAACAACATCAAACGGCAACTGCAGCGAGATCGCGGGACATGTTGTCGCTACATCTCCCGTGCTTTGCCCTCGCAGCGGCAGCAGTCAGTCGTCACAATAATGGTATCCGTCCGACACAGACGGCAGACAGTCAAGGATAAAAATGTCGATAGAAAAGTGGATTCCCGCTTTCGCAGGCATGATGGGAACCGTGCAGACAGCCCGGTATCATCCCCGCAAAAGCGGGCGGCGTTTACGCGAGGAACGGCGGAGGCGGCTTCTATACGCTGTCGTACTGAACATAGGATGATACGTGCACTGAGGGTCTCGAAGCGCATAGTAAAAAGCCTCTATCCTGAACATGGAAACCCTGGCACGAAAAAAAATTCCACCAGTTACGTAAGTATAAAAGATTTCTGAGGTAGAACATTTCTCATGACAATTCAAAGATAATTTGTCAAGAAAGATTTTCAGAAAATGATGAAAAGGCAGCAGACACGCTTAGATGCCCAAAAGGCGCAGCAGGACTGCCTGTGTGAGCATCAACACGGAATGTTCTCATAAAAATGAGCACAGCCTCCAGACCTGGGTGCCTTGCCTGTCACGTTTGGAGGCCTTGCGCCGGCCAGCGTCCCGTAATAATTCAAAATCGTCTAAAGCGCTTTCGAACGCCTTTGAAAAAAATCTTGACAAGAAAGCACAGACACGCCCATATTATGCGCTGTGATGAAAGGCTGTAAGCCTTTTTATTACACACGATTTACAGTTAAACGACGTTAAATACAATCTACGCCATTGATTTACGGCAGGCGTCCTTGCATAAGATCGCTTCCGTCAGTTCAATTCCTAACAGAGGAGGGATGCCCGGGCATCATCGCTGCGAAAGAAGCTTTTCTGAAACATACCTGAACGCAGGACATAATTATTATCACGCCTTCTCCATGATTCGGAGAAGACATACTTCAACGTAAGGAGAACACGATTATGCGTAAATCCCTGTTGCACGTCTTTGCTCTGTGTACGATCGTTTCATTGTTAATTCCGGCTGCGGCTTTTGCTGCGGAATATACGCTAAAGTTCGGACACCTCGCCAATGAGGAAAATGTCTGGCATAAAGCAGCCCTTAAGTTTGCCGAACTGGTGGCGGAAAAATCCGCAGGACGAATTGAAGTCAAGGTTTATCCGAACGAGCAGCTTGGTAAGGAGCTTGATCTCATCAATGGAATTCAGATGGGAACCGTCGACATGACGATTACCGGGGAATCCATGCAGAATTGGGCTCCAAAAGCCGCTTTGATGGGAACGCCCTATGCGATCCGTGACATGGATCATCTCAATAAAGTCGCCGGCGGTGACATCGGCAAAGAGATCGAAGCGGATGTGATCGAGAAAATCGGCCTGCGTCCCATTGGATGGTTTGGCCGGGGACCTCGTAACCTGACATCGAATCGCGCCATCAAAAGCCCTGACGATCTGCAGGGAATGATCTTACGGGTCCCGAACGTACCGATCTTTGTCGCCACCTGGGAAGCCCTTGGTGCAAAACCGACTCCAATGGCGTTTTCAGAAGTGTTCACCTCCTTGCAGCAAGGCACCATTGACGGTCAGGAAAATCCCTTTGCCCTGATCAAAAGTGCCAATTTCTATGAAGTCCAAAAATATTGTAACCTGACCGAACACGTCATCAGTTGGATTTATGTTGTCATCGGCGAGAACAAGTTCAGCTCCATGCCCGCAGACCTCCAGAAAGCGATTCTGGATGCCGGGAAAGAAATGCAGGAATACGAGCATCAGCTTTTCCGGGAAGCCGAAAAGAGTCTGGCTCAAGAATTACAAGACCTGGGCATGACCTTTGTGCAGGTTGATAAGGACGCCTTTCAGAAAAAAGCGACCGAAGCGGTCTTGAACAATCTGGATGACGAGCAGAAAGACCTGTATATGAGAATTCAGGATGTAAAATAAGCTTCACGGCAAGCGGAGTTCCTGCCAGGCCCTGCCAGGGCCTTATCCCCGGTAGGGCAGGCCGGTTGAATATGAAACAGCTTAAACTTTTCATGGATCGCGTGCTTGAAACTGGGACACTGCTCAGTCTGCTTGGGATGCTCAGCGTTGTGACGATTCAGGTGGTCGCGCGTTATGCGCTGCCGAAAGCGCCGCCCTGGACTGAGGAAGCATCGCGGATCTTTTTTGTGTACATGGTGGCTTTTGCAGGAGGCCTGGCCGTGAAGGCGGGCGCCTTTGTGGCGGTCGATACCTTTGTGACGATGCTGCCGAATAAGTTGCAGACCGTCATGTCCATCTGTATTCACTTCGTCACCACGCTCTTCATGTGGCTGATTGCCTGGCACGCCCTGACCTATATCAAAATCGGATCAATTCAATTGTCTCCGGCCCTGCGGGTCCGCATGTCCTATGTGTTTGCCAGTACATTCGTCGTGTCATTTTTTATCGGCCTGTATTCAGCAATCGAAGGCGGCAACAACTTCCTGTCGCTCAAGAAGAGAGGCAGGGTCACGCCATGATTTTCATCCTGTTCGGAGTTTTCCTGCTCACGCTCTTTTCAGGCTTCCCGATCGCCTTTTGTCTGGGACTCTCGTCCCTGTCTTACGTCCTGTTTACTGATATACCGCTGGCGATCATCCCTCAAAAAATCTACGCTGGAATCGATGTCTTCGTCTTGCTCTGCATTCCGGGTTTTATTCTGGCCGGTAATCTCATGAATCGCGGAGGAATCACTGATCGCATCATCGACTTCTCCAATGCGGTACTCGGGCATATTCGGGGCGGCCTGGGCTTGGCCAACGTAGGCGCATCAATGATTTTTGCCGGAATTTCCGGTACTGCAGTTGCCGACACCGCCAGCATCGGCGCGGTCATGATTCCTGGTATGGCGAAAAAAGGCTATGAAGTCGATTTCTCCTGTGCTGTGACAGCCTCATCCTCGACCATCGGCCCGATTATTCCTCCCAGCCTGCCGATGATCATTGCCGGAACGCTGACAGGGCTTTCTGTGGCAAAATTGTTTATTGCCGGTGCAATTCCGGGAATACTCCTCGGAGTCGGCCTGATGGCAGTGTCCTACGGCATTTCCGTTAAGCGGCAGCACCCAAAAGGCAGACGGCAGTCGCTGCGCGCAATCTTTCAAAAATTCATCGGAGCCTTCTGGGCGCTTTTTATGACTGTGGTGATTCTGGTCGGCATTGTCGGCGGGATATTTACTCCCACTGAAGCGTCGGTCGTTGCCGTGCTCTACGCAGTCTTTGTCGGTCTCTTTATTTATCGGGATTTGAATTTACGGGAGATCCCGTCAATTCTGATTGAAACGGCAGTGACCAGTTCTTCATTGATGGTACTGGTCGGTCTTGCCAATCTTTTCGGCTGGATCCTGACGAGCGAACAGATTCCTCAAGCGATTGCAGAAGGCATGTTGAGCGTCACGCAGAATAAGTATGCCATTCTGCTGCTGATCAATCTTTTGCTCCTGTTTGTCGGAACCTTCATGGAAACTATTGCGGCCTTGATCATTTTATTTCCAGTGCTTCTGAAGGTCGCTGTCAGTGTCGGGGTCGATCCGATTCATTTTGCGATCATTGCCGTATTGAATCTCATGATCGGCCTGACCACGCCGCCTGTTGGAGTGTGTTTGTTTGTGGCGTCGAGTATCGGGAAGATTCCGCTCGGCAAAATGAGTCGCGCCATTCTCCCCTTTTTAGCTGTGAGCTTGCTTGTACTTCTGCTTGTGACGTATGTGCCGCAATTTTCACTTCTGCTTCCGCAGCTCGTGTTCAGCCGCTGAGGACACCATGCCGGAACGTTGAGCAGGGTTGGAAGCTGAAATGCAGTGGAACTCTGCGGTCTCATCGCTTTTGCGGCAGCAATGATCGTATGACACTCTCGTTGGAAGACAAAAAAGAGGCCATTCAAAAAACCTGGAACTTGGAGCACAGCCCTGAACTCCCCTTTTTAATCGAGATCGGACAGCCGCATTTTGCGACAAAAGACTTTTACGATGACGATGATGCGGAAATCCAGTGGAACGAGCAGTATCACCGCTCTCGGGCAGCAATCTGTGATTATGGCATGCCGAATATCAAACCCAATGTCGGGATCGGGGTGATGGCGGCTGCGTTCAATTGTGAATATCAGATCAATCGTGAAGCCGACCCCTGGACCGTCCCCCAGATTCGAGAAACGAACGTAGCCGATGTCTATACGCTTGAAAAACCCGATCCGGCGACAAACCCGATCTATCTAAAAGCCTTTGCCAGGCTGGACTATTTACAGCAGCACAGTTCCCTGCCACTGCGGCTGCTGAACATTCCTTCGCCCTTGGTCACAGCCTCGTTAATCTGGGAATATACCTCGTTCATTGAAGCCACAATTCTCCGTCCCAAAGAGGTTCATGCCTTACTTGATATTGTGACGGAAGCTACGATCGAATTCGTACAGGTCCAGCTTGAACGGATCGAGAATCTGCACACGATGGGGCATGAAATGTGGTATATCCCCCGCGATGTCGGTCTCCGAATCAGCGATGATACGGCTTCCCTGCTCTCGCCAAAGACGTATCGAGAGTTCGGGCTGCGTTATAATGCCAAACTCGCGGCAGCGTTCGGCGGAATCGTCGTGCACTCGTGCGGCGAGCTCAAGCATGTTCTGCCGGTCATGATGGAAACCCCCGGGCTGAGAGGACTTGATATCACCATTCCGCAGAACAGCAGATGGGATGTCATTCAAGAAGCGGCAGCCGGCAAGACGGCACTGAATTTACGGCATTTCTTCTGGGATCACGAAGACACGGGCACCGATCTGCTGGAATATACCCGTTCGCTTATCGACTATTTTGGTCGCAAAGGAATCTTTATCCAAACATCGACCCCGACCCTCGCCGAAGCTGTGGCATTGGGAGAACAATTGCATAGACTCTCAGGCTGAAACAGATGCCCGCAGTGCTCGGAAATCAGCTGACGACCCAGCCATCTGCTATCTCAGTTCAGGACATCCGAAAGTGAGGTGTTCCCGGGGCCAGCCTTCGTATTTATCTGATGTCAATGCTGCTGAAGAACAGCGCAGCGCTGGATGCTGTCGGCACTTTCGCATGTCTTGGTGTTTGAAAGATATTTTTTTCTTGACTCAAGATGTGATGCCTTTAGATGATGTCATATGTCCGCATGAATGGAGACGATGGAAAACTGCCTCAATCAGGGGAAATTTCAGGGCGCATGCGCCTGACATTTTCCCTGTGTTTTGGTCTGTTGATCTGTCGAGGAGACATTGGAGGACACTGCACAACAAGAGCTGTATCATTAATTCATTGACATGTTTTCACTGTAAGGAGCAAACATTATGAGCACACCAGACGTAAGGACGATTGACGGCAACACAGCGGCGGCCTATGTGTCGTATGCCTTTAGCGATGTCGCGGCCTTATATCCGATCACCCCGTCATCGCCGATGGGTGAAACAGCGGATGAAATGCGGGCTAAAGGGATGAAAAATATTTTCGGCCAGACTGTCAGAATTTGTGAAATGCAGTCCGAGGCCGGGGCAGCTGGAGCCGTACACGGCTCTTTGGTCGGCGGTGCGTTAACAACGACTTTTACGGCATCACAGGGTCTGCTGTTGATGATTCCGAATATGTATAAAATCTCCGGCGAATTACTGCCTGGTGTCTTCCAGGTGTCTGCGCGCAGCATTGCTGGTCATGCGCTTTCGATTTTCGGCGATCACTCTGATGTGATGGCCACCCGTCAGATCGGCTGGGGCATGTTGGCATCTGCCAACAACCAGGAAATCGTCGATCTTTCGATTGTCTCACACTTAACCGCCATTCAGTCTCGCGTCCCGATCCTGCATTTCTTTGACGGCTTCAGAAGCTCACACGAGATCTCAAAAGTGGAATTACCGGCCTATGAAGAACTTGCAAAAATCGTTGACTGGCAGGCAATTAAAGCCTTCAAGGCACGTGGTTTCCGTCCGGAAAAACCGGAAATGCGCGGAACCGCCCAGAACCCGGACGTTTTCTTCCAGGCTAAAGAAGCCTGCAACTCGTACTACGACAAATTACCGGCTATTATCGAAGAAAATATGAAAAAGGTGACCGCGCTGACCGGTCGTCAATACAATCTTTTCGACTATTTCGGAGATCCGGACGCGACAAACGTGATCGTGTGCATGACGACCGGCGCTGATGTCATTGAAGAAACCATTGATGCTCTGAACGCTCAGGGCGAAAAGCTCGGCCTGATAAAAGTGCGCGTGTACCGTCCCTGGTCAAGCGAACACTTCCTCAAAGCGCTGCCCGCAAACGTTACAAAAATTACAGTGCTGGATCGGACCAAAGAAGCCGGTTCATTAGGGGAACCGCTCTACGAAGATGTGCTTGCCAGTCTGTACGAATCCGGGAAGAAAGATTTTACCGTACTGGGCGGACGCTACGGCCTGAGCTCGAAAGAATTTACTCCAGCAATGGTCAAAGCCGTGTATAATAATATGGACGGTGCTGCGAAAAATCACTTCACGGTCGGAATTACTGATGATGTCACAAAGCTGTCGCTGGAAGTCAAAGAAAATATCAACACCGAACCGGAAGGGACGATCCGCTGCAAATTCTGGGGACTCGGCTCTGATGGAACTGTCGGCGCGAACAAAAATTCGATCAAAATCATCGGTGATCACACTGATATGTACGCGCAGGGCTACTTCTCCTATGATTCAAAAAAATCCGGTGGTATTACCGTGTCGCATCTGCGCTTCGGTCCCAAAGAAATTAAATCGCACTATCTGCTGACCGAGGCTGATTTCATCGCCTGCCACACCCAATCCTATGTCACTCGTCTGGATGTGCTCGAGGGGATCAGGGAAGGCGGGAACTTCCTGTTGAACTGCGTCTGGTCGCCTGAAGAGCTGGAAGAAAAACTTCCGGCCTCCGTCAAACACACCATCGCCCGCAAAAAAGTCAATTTCTACATTATCAATGCGTACAATATTGCTGAGGAAATCGGTCTGGGGCACAGAATCAACATGGTTCTGCAGTCAGCCTTCTTTAAAATTTCTGGAGTTCTGCCGTTTGACAAGGCCATGGACTACATGAAAGATGCCGTTAAAAAGACCTACGGCAAAAAAGGCGATGTGATCGTCAAAATGAACAACGCCGCCATTGACCGGGGCGCTGAAGAATATCGCAAAATCGACGTGCCTGCCGCATGGGAAAACATCGAGGATACCGCTGGCGAAGAAGCCTACCCGAACGACTTCGTGCGCGATGTCCTGCACCCGATTGCACTCCAGAAAGGCGACCTGTTGCCGGTCTCTCGTTTCACGGAAGATGGCACCTTCCCAACCGGCATGACCCAATTCGAAAAACGCGGTATCGCTGTTAATCTGCCGTGCTGGATCTCTGAGAACTGTATCCAGTGCAATCAATGCTCACTGGTCTGTCCGCATGCCGTGATTCGTCCATATCTCCTGACTGACGAGGAAGCTGCTCAGGTTCCTGAGGGGACTCCGCTTCTGAACGGCAAAGGCAAGGGCGTTTCGAGTTACAAATACAAAATCCAGATTTCCCCACTTGATTGTACTGGCTGCGGAAGCTGCGCGGATGTCTGCCCAGCAAAACAGAAGGCCCTGGTCATGAAACCGTTCGAAGAAATCGCTCCCCAGGAAGAAACACAGTATAATTACCTGAAAACAGTGCCTGTTAAAGATAATGTGATGGACAAAGGGAGTATCAAAGGCAGCCAGTTCCAACAACCGCTGTTCGAGTTCTCAGGCGCCTGCGCAGGATGCGGAGAGACTCCGTATGTCAAACTCGTCACTCAACTCTTTGGCAGCAGAATGGTTATTGCCAACGCAACCGGCTGTTCATCGATTTACGGCGGAACAGCACCGGTCAGTCCGTACACGGTCGACAAGGACGGCAACGGGCCGACCTGGGCGAACTCGCTCTTCGAGGACAATGCTGAATACGGCCTTGGTATGCAGCTTGGCATCAGTCAGACCCGTGAGAAGCTGGCATTACTGGCAGAAGAAGCAAAATCCTTTGGGATTGCGGCTGAATTGAAAAACGCGCTGGAGAGCTGGTTGGTGGCAAAAGACAACGCCGATGAATCGGTCGCTTTGAGCAAAACCATCAGATCGCTGCTCCCGGACGCTGTCAAGGGTAGTTCTGACGGCGAAAAAGCCGTGCTCACGGAGATGCTTGAAAAACAGGATTACTTTGCGAAGAAATCCATCTGGATTGTCGGAGGCGACGGCTGGGCCTATGACATCGGATACGGCGGTCTCGATCATGTTATTGCCTCCGGGGAAGATGTGAATATCCTTGTCATGGATACTGAAGTGTACTCCAACACAGGGGGGCAGGCATCAAAAGCGTCACAGACCGGACAGGTTGCAAAATTTGCCGCAACAGGGAAGGAACAAAGCAAGAAAGACCTCGGCCTCATGGCGATGAGCTACGGCTACGTCTATGTGGCATGCGTTTCATTGGGCGCGAATATGAATCAGGTCGTCAAGGCCTTCCGGGAAGCTGAAGCCTATCCTGGACCGTCACTGCTGATTTGTTACTCGCCCTGCATCAATCACGGGATCAATATGACGCATTCGATTAACGAAGCAAAACGAGCCGTACAAAGTGGATACTGGCCGTTGTATCGGTATAACCCGGCCCTCAAAAATCAAGGGAAGAATCCGTTCGTGCTGGAATCAAAAGAGCCGGATGGAAGCTTCCAGCAGTTCCTTGCAAGTGAAGTACGCTACAGCTCGTTGAAAAAAATGTTTCCGGACATTGCAGAGAAAGCTTTTGTGAAAGCTGAGAAAGACATGATAACGCGCAACAAATATTACAGAAAATTAGCGGATATTGACTTCTCCGATTTCGCGGAATAGAGCGTGACGTTGTCTCAGATCAGTAGGGGGCGTATCGTGTATGCGCCCCTTTTTTACGCCTGAGACATTTTTCTGTTGACAATCGACGACAACAGCGCTGAGAATGATAAGATTCTGCAGTCTTGCGCA
The DNA here is from genome assembly GCA_002748425.1 of candidate division KSB3 bacterium. GTDB lineage: Bacteria > Moduliflexota > Moduliflexia > Moduliflexales > Moduliflexaceae. Next base: position 60,888 of record PDSJ01000026.1, read on the forward strand.
CATTAAGAACACAGTGATTTCCTGAACGATAAAACGGGTAGACGGGATATGGCAAAAATTTCACTCAATACAGCAGCTCCGGATTTTACGCTGGAAGACTTTGAAGGACAACGGGTTTCTCTGTCAGACTATCGGGGACGGAAACATCTGCTTCTGGTCTTTAACCGAGGTTTTCTTTGACCTTTCTGCCGCCGGCACATGGCGCAGTTGCGCCTGGACTATCAACATTTTGTTCTCAAAAACGCTGAGCTGATCGTCACAGGCCCGGAAGATGCAGACGCATTTAAAACCTACTGGCAACAAGAAGCACTCCCCTTTACAGGGCTGCCTGACCCACAACACACAGTCGCTAATTTGTACGGACAGGAAGTCAAACTGTTAAAACTTGGCCGCTTGCCAGCCCAGGTTCTTATCGATATCCAGGGACAGATTCGCTTTGCCCATTACGGCAGCGGCATGCAAGATATTCCGCATAATGATGACGTCCTTGAGCTGCTCGATCGATTATAGTTCCGAAATGCCGCTATCTTCCCGGGAAAAAGGTATCAAGATCTTTCACTTATGGATATAAGCGCTTTTCAAGAACTGTATCCTTTCAAATCCAACTACTTTGATCTGGATGGACTTCGTTATCATTATCTGGATGAAGGGCCTCGGGAAGCCCAGGCGCTTGTGATGCTGCACGGCAATCCGACCTGGTCCTTTTACTATCGCACGCTCATTCCTGCATTGACGAAGGCCTATCGTGTGATCGTCCCGGACCACATCGGCTGCGGACTCTCGGACAAGCCCCAGAATTACACGTACACGCTGGACCAGCATATTCACAATCTGGAACGCCTGCTCTCCTCGCTCGGCATAAAAACGCTCAGTCTCGTATTGCATGACTGGGGCGGAGCGATCGGTATGGGCTACGCCGTACGTTTTCACGAATATGTCAGACAATTCGTTATTCTGAATACCGCTGCCTTTTCCGTGCCGGTCATGCCGCTCCGTATTGAAATTTGCCGGGTACCTTTCATTGGCGAGATGATCGTCCGGGGCTGCAACGGCTTTGCAAAAGCTGCCTTGCGTTTCGCCACGTCACAGCCCCAGCGTTTCACCCCGCAGGTGAAATCCGGCTACCTTGCGCCCTATAACTCCTGGAAAAACCGAATTGCCGTCCATCGTTTTGTCAAAGATATTCCAATGAATGCAAGGCATCCAAGCTGGGGAACATTGAAACGAATCGAACAGGAACTGCCCCGTTTTCGCAATCATCCGATGCTTATTTTATGGGGCGAAGACGATTTTTGCTTTACAGTAGACGACGTCCTTCCGGAATGGCAGATCCGCTTTCCGCAAGCCGAGACTCATCTGCTGAAAAACGCCGGGCACTATGTGGTCGAAGATGCGCACGAACGCCTACTGCCCCTGATCGAAGAATTCCTGCAAAATAAAGAATTCCCCCATCGGCGTCAGGGCAGTTCGTTAATTCGCCATGAAGACTGACCTGGCGCCTCACCACAACTCTTCTCGCATGACTCGATTTAATATCGCTCAAGCATTGGAAGAAAGGGCAAAACACGCGCCTTTTCAACCAGCAGTGATCTTCCCGGCCGGACGCGACAAACAGGGACGCGCCAAATTTACGCAGCTCAGTTTTCAGCAATTGAACGAGCTCTGTGATTCCTATGCCTATGGCCTTGCCGGATACGGCCTAACACAAGGGACCCGCACGCTGATAATGGTGAAGCCCGGAATCGACCTGATCGCAGTGACCTTTGCCCTGTTGAAAATCGGAGCAGTGCCGGTCCTGATCGATCCCGGTATGGGGCACAAAGCCTTTCTGCAATGCGTGACCGAAACCGAGCCGCGCGCGATGATCGGCATCCCGCTTGCCCACATCATTCGCACGATCTTCCCACGCGCCTTTCGCACTATCACGCATTTTATCACGGCCGGAAGACGGCTTTTCTGGAGCGGAAAAACGCTTGACGCATTACGCATACGGGGAAAATCCCCTTTCCCAGCCGCCCCGACCACACTTGAAGATGAAGCAGCAGTAGCTTTCACCTCCGGCGGAACCGGCATTCCCAAAGGCGTCGTGTATCTGCACGGAATCTTCAAGAAACAGCTTGAAATCATGCAAAACGACATGGGGATCGAAGAAGGTGAAGTGCATCTGGCCGTCATGTATATTTTCGCTCTGTTCAACCCGGCGCTGGGGGTCACAAGCGTGATTCCTGATATGGACCCACGTCGCACGGCTGAGCTGAATCCGGCCTATCTCGTGGAGGCGATTCAGACTCATGGCGTTACGATGAGTCTTGGTTCGCCTCTGATCTGGGAGATCCTCGGAAACTATTGTCTGAAACAGAACATCTCTCTGCCCTCCTTGAAGCACATTTTCATGTTCGGCGCAGCTGTCATGCCGGATGTGATCGAAAAGTTCGCAAAAGTTATGCCCCAGGGCCGAATCTACACACCCTACGGTGCGACGGAAGCTCTCCCGCTGACCATGCTCGATGCTGAGGATATTTTGCAGGACACTGGTCCCAAAACATACCAGGGGGCCGGCGTCTGTGTCGGAAAGCCGATCGGCGGTCTGCAAGTGCGAATCATCCCGATCAGCGACGAAGCAATTCATCACTGGGACGAGTCGCTGTGCCTAGCTGTGGGAGAAATCGGCGAAATTGTGGTCAAAGGCGGCGTTGTCACCCATCGTTATCTCAATCGTCCTCAACACAGTGCTGAGGCCAAAATCTGCGATCACAACGGAGTCTGGCACCGTATGGGGGATTTAGGCTACATCGACCAACAAGGACGGATCTGGATTTGCGGACGGAAAGCTCACCGTGTCAGCACGCCGCAGGGTTTGATGCTACCGATACAATGCGAAGCAATATTCAACAGGCACCAGGATGTCAAACGCAGCGCTCTTATCGGGATCGGAAAGTATGGCCAACAACGTCCGCTGATCATTATCGAAAGCATGCCAGGAACACAGCCCCGAAGCAGAGCTGTGAAAAAGGCTTTTGCTGACAGCCTGCTGATCCTCGGCAAACAGTACGAAGCAAGCCGATCGATTCAAACCATCCTCTTTCATTCTGCATTCCCGGTCGACGTCCGTCATAACACCAAAATCGACCGCCTGGCGCTGGCTGAATGGGCAGCCCGGGAATTGAAGAAGGAGAGCGCTCTTACTAAGCTCGTCCTATGACCATAAGCGCCGCGTCTGTAAGATCTTATGCGTTGGATACCAGCGCTGACGAAGATGGGAGACCAGATAGAGAGAGCCGGTCACACAGACGGTTTTACCGTATTGTCGGGCATATCGAATAGCAGCATCTAATGCCGTAAAAGGATCGAGATGCACTTCAGCGATGACATGCATGTTGAGATCGAGCAGCACCTTTTTCAAATACAGCGGATCTTCATCATTCCGGTAGCCGACGATCGGTCGCGTCACGTAGAACTGCCGGCTAAGGCGCAATAACGAGCGCAGCATTTTTTTCGGGTTCCGGCCAGAACTGAAACCACAGACAAACACGATGTCGTCCTGTTGAAACCAGGCTGCGAGATAGTTAAGCAGGGCCGCAATCTTATCCGGGTTATGGGCGCCGTCGAGAATGACGGGCGGATCATCCTGCACCCGTTCATAGCGAGCCGGAATGACCGTGCTCTTCAAGGCATCCCGCACGCTCTGCTCATCAAGTCTCTCTCCGCGTTCGACCGCCATAAGCTCCATAGCCCGAATGGCCAAAGCCGCATTGCTGGCCTGGTATGCTCCGCACATTTTTGTACTCAAGTCCTGAAAATGGTTGAGGGGCGAGTGATATGAAAAGCTGCAACGATCTTTTTCCGCATTCACCGAGCTCAAGGAGAAATCTTCTCCTAAGACCTGAACCTCAGTTTCCATCATCCGAGCCTGCTCTCGAAACAGCTCCAGAATTTCCGGACGCCTTTCGGCCGTAAGCAGCGGACTGTTCATCTTGACAATACCCGCTTTTTCAAAAGCAATCTCCGGCAGAGTTTTCCCGAGAATATGCGTATGATCCAAGCCAATATGCGTGATAATACTGATCTCTGCGTGTTCGATCACATTCGTGGCATCATCTTTTCCGCCCAGTCCTGCCTCAAGCACAACATAATCGGTTTTCCGATTCGCAAAATAGATCACTGCCGCTGACAAAAGCAGCTCAAAATGTGAGATATGCCCTTGGTTGTGCAGTTCATATTCCTGATCCACTAAAGGTTTCAAATGATCCAGAAGCTGTATGATCGCATCGATTTCCGGAAGCTGCTGATCGATCGTGAAATATTCGGTAAAACTACATAATTCCGGAGATGTGAAAAGTCCTGTACGATAGCCTTGGGCTTGCAGCAGATTGGCCGTAAAATAACAGCAAGAGCTCTTACCGCTTGTTCCGGTGATATGGATATAGTGATTTTTACGATGAGGACTCCCTGCGGCCGAAAGAAAACTCGCCACCCTTTCCAGTCCAAACGCTTTCTTCAGAATACCATCTCGCTTTCTCGGCACAAAATGCGGCAAGGCTTTCGTGAAACGCAATGAGTCCAGAAATCGTTCAGCTTCCCCGTATCGATTATATTGAGCGCAATCCATAATCTGCATGTGTCCTCAACCTAAGCGGATTAGAATCAGACTGAGGAGATCTCCCTCCATCACCGTGAAGACATCAGAATGTCACTTTGCTTTTTTCACTGAAAGTCGAGTCCAGCTCTTCACAACTGTCAAGAAAAAACCCGCGCTCTTTTTCCCGCTGCCAGACACCTGCCCGACAAGGCAGGTGGAAACACTGTCTGCACGATTTCGCGTTTTTGCAATACTACTGCGCTAGCTTCATACGCCGGCCTGCTCAAAATGGGGAAAAAATCGGGCAACTGCATGTTCGCTGATTTCGATGATTTTATACAGGGCGATTCCCATAATCGACGCCAGCAACACGGCGACCATCAAGGCACGGGTATTGCTTTCCCACGAGGCTTTAAGGATGATATAGCCAATGCCCTCATTCGCGCCTGAGAACTCCGACACGATCGCACCGATCGTGCTTAACGGCGATGCGACCTTCAAACCAGTAAAAAAATACCCCAGACTCATAGGAAGCCGTAAGCGTAAAAAAATCTGCCAGAACCCGGCATTAAAACTTTTAAAAAGATTGAGCTGGTTCTCGGTGATATTATAAAATCCCTGCAAACTGTTCACCAGAATAGGAAAGAAGGTAATAATCGAAGCCATAAGTACCTTACTGAGCGTACCGGAGCCAACCCAGATAATCATCATCGGACTGATCGCAATAATCGGCACGGTCTTCAGGGCGACAAACCACTGGTAAAACAATTGCTGCAATCGTTGTGAGAAACTAAACACAATTGCGAGAATATAGGCGACCAGGCCACCTAAGATCAAACCGGCGCAGGACTCAAGGGACGTTACCCAAAAACCCGTGAGAAAATAAGAAGGATTTGCAAAAAATTCATGGATCAGCGCGGAAACGCGTGGAAAAATATATTCCGGGATCTGAGAGAAGCGGACGATCCCCTCCCACAGAGCAAGCAGAATCACAAAACCGCCCAACTGCATCAATGCGTTATTTTTCATACACTCTCTTCGCTCGACTGGTTCAGGAACTCCCTGAGCACTTTGCGGTAGGCAATATAGTCGGAATTTTCGATATGCTCAAGTCTGCGGGGCCTGGGAAGCTCAATCGCAATATCCCCAATGATGCGGGAAGGCTTCTGGGAGAATACGATCACCCGATCAGAGATAAAGACCGCCTCGGCAATAGAATGTGTAATCAAGACAAGAGTTCTGGAAATCTTCCGCAACATCGAAAGCAGAAAAAGATTCATCTGCTCCCGCGTGACCTCATCCAGACTCGCGAAGCACTCATCCATGAGCAGCACCGGCGTATGCGTCATCAGCGAACGAGCAATGCTGACCCGCGTTTTCATCCCTCCTGAAAGCTGCGAAGGGTACAGATTCTGATAGTCCGACAGACCGAGCCGTTCCATAATATCCTGCGAGTCAACATAGCGCAGTTGCGGATTCAGGTTCACGGGCAATTCGATGTTTTTTTTCACAGTGAGCCAGTCCAGCAAGGTGATTTCCTGAAAAATAATGCTGTACAGATTCTTTTCGATGATCTCATGCCCTGCGCTGCCGCACAAGCAGATACTCCCCACTTGAAGAGGAATCAAGTGGGCAATCAGGTGTAACAAGGTCGTCTTGCCACAGCCGGAAGGGCCGATAAAAGAGATGAATTGCCCCTCCTGAATCGAAAGTGAAATATCATTCAGCACCGGCAAGGGACCTTCCTGAGTCGGGAACGCGTATGAAACGTGTTGGATATTAATCATGGGCGCAGGCGCGTCGTTTCGCTCGCATTTGGGTTGAAGACATCATGCGTGTGAGCTTAGGCAGGAGGCCTGAGATCTTGTCAACAGGAAATTCGTTTTTTTCTCTCCACGCCGTTTTTTGGGGGCGGCCCCACCACATTCAGAACCAAAACCCGTAAGACGTATGCCTCACGGCAACTGTGTCTTAGCAGCGTAAAAGGCTTCAACGTATTGCGGCGCGACAAGATCATCCAGACTAAAATCGACGTCAGGATGAGCGTCGAGAAATGCATCGAGCGTCTGCTGCCAGCGTACAGCATCGCACCAGCCGATCTTATTGTCATACTCTTCCTTCAACATAAACTCTTTCATCTTTAGCAGCATATTCTTCTGATGCCGCCGGTCGGCAGGATCTGTCGAACGCTGATATTTCAAAATGAAATCCACTGCATCGTCAACATGCCTGAAGGCATCGTCCCAGCCTTCAAGGATGGCGGCAACGACCTGTTCAACAATGTCCGGATGTTCGGCTTCGAACGCTTTTGACGTAAAAAGCAGATTCCCGATACGCGGAATCCCGTCGTAGTCTTCCGGAAAGAAATAGCGAACCTCAATTCCACGCTCTTCAGCCAAAAGCGGCTCGTCAGCGGCATGTCCCGGCCAAATTGGCACAGCTTTTTCCCGATCATCCAGCAAAAACAACGTCATCCCCGGGGGAACTGGAACAAGTTCGATATCTTCTTTCGCTAAACCAGCACTTTTCAACAAGACCAATAAATTATGCTCGTGCATGATCTTGTGCCCCACCCGCTGTCCTTTAAAATCGACTGGAGCCTTGATGTTATAATCCCTGCGGGCAAAGTAGCAAAAGGCATGAGTCTGGTCAAAGGTTGCCACAACCTTCAGCGGCCGCTGCTCCCGACACGCTCTCAGAAACGGTGATGAGCCGGTAATACTGAACTGTTCCGATCCACTGGACACCAGATCGATCGGACGAATGTTAGGACCACCTTGCAGGATTTCCACTCTGGGCAGGCCCCGCTTGGCAAAAAAGCCTTTTTCCTGTGCCACATACAGTCCGGCATATTGCCCCTGATGCAGCCAGGGCAGCCGGATTTTAATTGTCTCGATCTCCCTGCTGAAGACCTGAGCGATGCTGCAAGCGTTCATACACATGATAAAAGCGACGACAAATATACTACGTTTCATATTCTAGATGTCCTGTGTGTGTTTCCTTTTTTAAAGCACTGCCGATCGCAGTGCCCTCTAAGGAACGAAACCTCAATTCACGCGAACGGAAATAAAAAAGTGAACATAAACTTTGACAAATTCTCTCCAATTCCGTATATGTAGCAAAAATATATGACATGAATCGGAGGTGCTAGCTGTGGCAAAAATTTTTACGTCTCTTGTCTGGGTGCTGACAGGAGTGATTATCTTTCTGGCATCAGGCTTAGTCCTGTTTTTACGGCCGTTATTCCAAGCTGATGAAATGCTCGCACAGATCGTCGTGGAGGACGTTCAGCACACCGGAGACCAAACGTGCTATATCGTCTCCCTGGAAATTCTGCCCGGCAGTGACAATAAGCGGCCCAATACTCTTCTGAGCCGTCAGCCAATTTGCGGCGACATGCTGGGACTCGGTTATGAATTCACTCTGCCGGAAAAAGCTTTTTGGCTGATGAAAAAACCAGGGATCGTTATCACAAATCTGGTGGCTTTTGAAAAGCGTACGAAATCCCAAACCGGCAACGTTCCAGCAGGACGCTACAATATCGAGCTGATCGAATCACTCAGAGGGTACATTGGGGATTTTCTCAAAAATACTCCCATGGTGAAAAGCATCAGCTATGATATTAAAGCCCTCACGCAGGAAGCTCTGCCTGGAGCAGTCATCAGCTATCGTCTGGAACCGTTCCGCCAGCAAGTCGTGGTAGAATGCACAGGCTGCCGGGATTAGTAGAAGACGCGCGCTGAATGTATCGGTAAAACGTGCCGCCGCCTGACAGAAGAGACGAGCACGTTTCAGGACCCGAATGTATTCGCATAACCAGAGGTCGAGGTCACATCCACATACCAACTGCACACAAAATTCCGCACATGATTGTCAAGTGCTGATTCGTTAATATAAAAACTGTTGACGTATTCGGCCAGAGCCTGTCCTGAATCATCCAGCACAATGACATGCAGCAGATGAGTCCGTTCCTGCTCAAGCGTCATCGCGAAAAACTCTCCGGACTGAATACGAACCTGATACTCGTTCCGTCCGTTGATATCAATCACCAGAGCATAGTTCGTTGAATTGAGGATATAGCCGTGCTCCGGATCGGTATTCGGGACTCCGTTGGTGATGCCCCGCGAACTCTCCGACTCACAGCCACTGATGCCGGCAAGCGCGATTACAAGGGTTAAAGCAGCAAAGACTCTCTGAAAAAACCACATTGTACGCTTCATAGCTTTTAACTTCCAAAGTTATTATAAAACCCACTGTCCGACACAAATTCAACATACCAGCTGCACAGAAAATCTCTCAGTTGATTATCAAGGGCATAATCATCGATATAAAAGCTGTTTACATAGTCTGTAATGGCTCTGTCACCCTCATCCATTACAACAACATGCACCAGATGCGTACGGTTTTTTTGTCGTGTAAGACTTATGAGTTCGCCTGGTTCCAGGGTCTTCCGGAATCTATTTTGTTCTTCAAAATCGAGCACGAGCCGGTACGGTGTAGAGTTGAGCAAAAAGCCATACGACGGATCCCGTTTTTCGATCGCAGAACTGACAGGACTCATGTCCTTATCATCGCCACAACCCGCCAGGACTCCGAAACATAAGATGATCACAGCCAGCAGCCCCATAACGTTTTTCCTGTACCCTTTCATGTCGTACCTCCTGTTCTACAAGATAAAAATTTTCATCACCTCACTCACGACAGGGTTTACACCGCTTTTTTCTAAACAAGCTGAGGATCCAGTGTAGTATGAACGCTGAACTAAGACTTGTCAACTAAAATCCTCAGCTCTTCTCCTCAGGCAGAAAAACAGCCCACAAAGACCAAAAGCGCTTCCTAAGACGAACCTTGACAGCAATTCCCTTCAGATCCCCTTCACGCCCGGAGTTGTTCCCTGGCGCCAGGGATTGGCCTCAAATGCGTGTTTAAGGCTCTTGCCAAAGGCGCGGAAGACACTTTCCCAGATGTGGTGCGGGTCCCGTCCTTTCAGAATATCGATATGAATTGTGCAGCGGGCCCCTTGACTGAAACCGTCGAAAAATTGATTCAAATCGGTACTGAGCATATCTTCAACATGCTCAGGAATCGTGACTGCTGAGCTGAAGTGAAATTGTGCCCGATCTTCAAAACTGATTACGGCGCGCGCCATGCCTTCATCAATAATAGCAATCGCCTCACCATCCCCATTCACCCCTTCTGCAATGTGCTGACGCCGGAGTTCGGCAAAAGCGAAGCCCATCGTCAAGCCGAGGTCTTCACAAATGACATGTCCAAAAGGATAGTGCGTCACACTGGTCTCAACTGCGATATTCATGCAAGAGCGCCAGGAGATATGTTCTACCATGTGATTCAAAAAATGCAGCGGCGTTTTGAGCTTCTCATTAATATCGGGATAGCGTGCACCACGATCGATTTCGACTGTGATCGTCGCTTCTCTCGTGACGCGCTGACACAGCACGCCGAAACGACTTGCCTTCAGGATATGAGAGCCTAAGTCCGGGAGCTCTGTCTCCGGGCGTGAAAAACCTGCCGGATCCTCCAGATCGGGGTGTGGGAATTTTCGTTCCTTCAAGGTCATGGCATGGGCGGCAAAGCCTTCGTATTCAGCAAAATGAATCACATGATCGCGCAAATCCTCATAGGCCGTTTTGGTGAGGTAACTGATCGAGCTGGTTTTCATAAAATCCCGCACCGACAAGGCCGAGAAGGTTTTGGCAAATCCGCTTGTCGGCAAGACCGCATTCGGCCCAAGTGAATAATTGCAGACCGAAATCGGCGTGTAATCTCCGAGAATGATTTCACCAGCGTTTCGGATGCGCCTGGTCACGCCGATCAGATCATTCACATGAATCGCCAGATGCTCTGGGGCATACTCGTTGACAAAGGCAATCGCCTCATCCAGGGTCTTTGTCACGACGATTCCACCCTGCCCTGAGAGTACGGCCTCGCAATATTCTTTACGCTGCGCCGGAAGTTTTTCCAATAATCCTGGCAACTGCTGCAGCGCGTTTTCTGCCAGCTTCAGAGAATTCGTTACCAGGTAAGCTGATGAATCCGGGCCGTGTTCGGCTTCGTTTAAGAGATCAAGGGCAGCCAGATAAGGATCGGCATGTTCATCGGCGAGGATCAGTGCCTCGCTGGGGCCGGCCGGCAGTCCGGGATCGACAACAGATTGCAGTAAACGTTTGGCCGCAGTGACATAGGGGTTTCCGGGCCCGACTACCTTTTCGGCTTTCGGGATGCTTTCGGTCCCGAAGGCTACAGCGGCAATCGCCTGTGAGCCGCCGACCTTAAAAATGTTGCGGATACCGCAAATGTCGGCTGCCACCAGGGTTGCCGGATCGCTGCTCCCATTTGGGAGGGGCGGGGAAAACACGTAAATGCTTTCTACGCCAGCCACCACAGCCGGAATGCCGAGCATCAGCATCACTGACGGAAAGGAGCCTTTGCCGCGAGGAACATACAGTGCAACCGAGTCGATGGGACTTGTTTGCTCTCCGGCAAATACGCCCGGCGCAATCTCTTTTATCCAGAACTCTTCGCTTTTCTGAAATTCGTGAAAGGTGCGAATGTTGTCGGCCGATGTTTTCAAGGCGGCCAGCAGGCGATCATCGACAAACTGATACGCCGCCTGAATCTCTTCAGTTGTAACTTTCTGTTTGTCTGCTGGGATGGCTGCACCGTCAAATTTTTGCGTATATTTCACCACTGCTGCATCGCCATGCTCTTTAATATCGTCGATGACTGGGCGGACAACATCCACAAATCGGCCAGCATCGACCTGCGTTCGTTCTAATAATTTCGCCCTCTTTTCCTGAGAAAGCTCCCATAATTTAAAAAGATTCATTGTCTGAAGCACAGAAGCACAAAGCACACAAAGAAAGCTCGTCCAGCGCTCTTCTCCAGCCTTTGCGTCTCCCGATCCTGAGGATAAGCTGCATATTGTGTTCCGCGTTCATTTTGCATAGTCCTCACCATAAGCAGAATGCATGTCTGAAACGACTTCGTTCCTGCGCTGCTGAAAAAAGTCAATAGATATTCCACGCAGCGCAGTGTTGGCACTGCGTTCGGTTTGCAAATGCTAGCGCTGAATGCGCTGAGTTTCTTATGAGAATCAGCTCCACATCGCCGTGCATCAATCATATCGACTAAGGCTGAAAAAGGCGAAAATTTACTTGACAAGCCCTGCGCATGCCAGCAATGGATAAGCTGTCGATCAGTGCTGTTTTTTTGTGGTATTGCAAACCGCCAGAGGGAAAACTTCTGGCCGACTGAACGCCCTAGCTCAAGGAGGTATGGTATAATGCGAAAGATATGGATATTCATGCTTGTATTGCTGGCTGTTGCTCCCTGTGTCAAAGCTGAAGACATCGTCATTACTGACAACGGGAAGGGTACTGCTCAGTATGACGTCATTCTTGTGCAAAATCCGACGATTGCGATCGACGGAACGCCTGACGAAGAAATCTGGGCTGCTGTTCCAGAACTCAGCGGTTCGTTGAATTATCCCTGGGAAGCCGTTCAAGCACCGAAAACGGTCTTCAAAGCGTTTCATGACGGTAGCACTTTGTACTTCAGTTTTGTGGTCGAGGACAGAGAAGTCCTGGTGGAAGATGAGTGGAAAAGCGATGAATCAACGGTTGATGACGAAGATCGCGTCGAAATCTTCTTCGCAGGCGGATCCGTGGATCAACCGGATGATTACAGTCTTGCCACATATTACGCGATTGAAGTGGATGCACAAGGCAGGGTCCATGATTACAGCGCCGTATACTATCGGCATTTGGACAGCAGCTGGAATTTGAAAGACCTGAACACGGCAGGTATTGAGACTGAAAGTGGATATCTTGTCGAAGGATCGATTCCCCTGGCGTCACTGCAAGAGTTACAGCTGATACGGGAGGATAAGACTATGCGGGCCGGCGTCTTTCGCGCCGAATTCTCCAAAGCTGGGTCCGAAATACAAATGCAGTGGATTTCCTGGGTAGACCCTAACACGACCTATCCTGATTTTCATGTTGATTCGGCATTCGGCGTTTTTCGCTTTTTAGGTCTCTAAGCTAAGGTCAAAACCGGGGGAGCGCGTCCTGCCCCCGGTCCCGCCTGCGATACGTGCGTGTGTCCTCCTTCCACTTCCAGGGGTTACGGCGATTCATCTTGAGCGTATTCACGTTGTTCAGGCTCGACAACGGTCTGTCCCCGTCAACAGAGGATAGAGCACCGTCATCTCAGAAACTCACGCTGACTTACAAGCCGGTCTCCCTGAGCTCTTCGATCAAATCCCTTTGCCGGTCCGTGAGCACATCCGGAAACTTGACGAGAATCTTTACGTAAAGATCACCCTTATCAGCCCTTCCCATGCGGGGAAAACCGTGAGCCTTGATACGCATTCTGGTACCGGATCTGATGCCGGCCGGCACTCTCAACTGTTTCGGCTCATCCATTGTAGGGACTTTCAAGCTTGTGCCCAACAGTGCATCGGTCAAACCGATCGTCTGCTGCACTTCAAGATCAGCGCCGTGGCGTTCAAATTGCGGATGCGGCGCCACATTCACGACAATATACAGATCACCGGGGATCCCTCCCCCGGGAGCTGGTCCGCCTTTGCCTGTCAGCCGCAGTTTTTTTCCACTTTCAATCCCTGCGGGAATTTTGACTTCAATGTCCTGGCGCGGTCCCTGTGGCGTTTGCAGGCTTACACGCTGCTTTCCTCCCTGATAGGCCACTTGAAACGGAATGGTCACTGAGCTTTGCGCATCCTGTCCCTTCATCGGAGTTTGGTATCCCTGCCCAGTTCTGCCGAACGGATTCTGTCCGGAAGAAAATCCCCTGGCGCGACCAGCGCTTCCCATTCCACCAAACAGTTGATCGAAAAGATTCCCTCCAAATCCCATTTCTGAAAAGATACTCGAAAAATCTGTGCCTCGAAAGATATCTTCCTGACTATAGCGCTGATGAAAGCCGTCGGCACCGAACATATCATATTGTTTGCGCTTTTGCGGATCGTTGAGCACCGCGTAGGCTTCGTTCACATCCTTAAACTTCTCTTCAGCCTCCTTATCACCTTTATTCCGATCCGGATGATACTTCATCGCCAGCTTACGATAGGCTTTTTTCAGTTCGGCCTCACCAGCGCCCTTTGTGACGCCGAGCACCTCATAATAGTCTCTCATAATTCGCAGTCACCTCGTCTTTTTCGTACTCCCTCTTCTTCCACTCGAATTCCAAGATAAAAAATGGTTGACATCTTTGATATAATAAAGACGAAAAATGAGTATCTGTCAAGGCCCTAGAGAAAAATTCATTGTCGATCCTGTTCGGCTCAGCAGTAAAGCTCTGACTCATCGAGCGTTGCTTGTGATAATGGGAATATTGATTAAACGTCCGAATACTCCTCTTGTCTTTTATATATAAAAATCACGAGATTTTGATACAACGTCGAAAGACTATTGCAACACAAGAGAGTAACTGCACGTGGTGATTATGATAAAGAGAGGCTCACTCCAACGTCTCTGGAAATCGAAGGCAATCCAGCATGAAACGCTGTCCGGCCTCGTCAATCGATTTCTCGTGATTCCTTTCCTCAAATTCGGAATCGGAAAGAGCGTTACAGAAAAAACGGCCCACAGTTTTGACAATATCAGCAAAGTCGCAAAAAAATACCACGAGGAAGGATTCTCCGTCATCATCATTCCCTCACACCCTATGGCGCGTCGACACACCCTGGGAATGATGTATCATTGCATGAAAATCTCGCGCGACATCAGCGGAAGCTTTCCACATGTCGTCCTGGCCACTGACGAAATCACCTTTGTGTATATCACCGTTCGGACCATTAATCGCCTGATGCAGTACCTCTACCGTCTGATCGGCAAGTGGGGCGGACATATCATGCTGAACCGCAACGATCCCAACAGTTCTTTTCGCGCAGGGATCGAGATCGCCCGCCTGCTGCGCGATCAGTCGATTGTCGTGATGGCTGGTGAAGGCTATCCCCGCCATGATTCACGCAAATATGTCGATATTCCGAACAGTGCCGAGAGTTTCTATACCAAGCTCAAACACAAAAACCTCTTAGCGCCGGAAAGTGATAAAGTCACATTTGTCAGCGACCTGACCCGGGAGATTCAAGCACTCATCGATCGCGAAGATCGCCAGGCTTATCGCAGCGGAAAACTGGCTGATCATGTTGTCGAAAGCATCTGGAAGCTCTTATATAAACGCATTCCCGACGGAGAAAGCCTTGCTATCCATGATATTATCGACGAACTCTTACTAAGCTGGGGAGAACGCTTCGGATGCTTGCAAGGCATCGATCCGGTCCTGGGAATCACTGTGCAACCCCATTACAAAACCCTGATTCTGCCGGTAGTCTTCACTGAATATGGCGTGAAACGTCTTCATATCGATGTGCGTGATTTTTTTTCGATCGATAATGTCAGCTACACTGAGGTCAAACGCAGTCTGCGGGACATGGAAACAATCCAGCACCACAATCTGGCGCTTGAGATGTATGGGGATCAAGAATACCATCGTCTCCGGGTGATTCAGGACATTTGCGATTTTACCCACATCGCCTATCAACCCAGACACAATCTTTTCGAGGACTATCATGCCGGCCTTCTCCCATTTCAGGAAATGAGCGCGGCTCTGAAAGAGAAGCAGGCGTCAGCGCGTAATGCCTCTGAAGCGCAACGCTCCGAGAGCTATCATGAGTATCTGTATAAATTCAGAACTGCTGCCGAACTCGCCCTCCTCGACGACAACGATCGCGCGCTCTTCCGTGAGATTTTAAGGTTAAATACGCGCGATCTGGAACGGGTAATCCCGTCGGTGCGCATCAGGCAGGCCTGGAAACAGGATGATTAAAGGGCGTTGCCTCCTTAGACGGATATTCCTAATACGGTAAATACGGACGGCGCAGAGAATCCACGCTTTTTTTTGCCGGAAGCTCAGGGGTATACCAAGGCCGCTTCAACTTTTGGGCTAAAATCTGCAAATAGAGATAAGGATTTCGATAGGCGGTCGACGGCTCAATTTGCGCCCCCTCATGCCATTCATTCCAGCCCTGAATAAACAGAAATCTCGGTTTGACAGCCAGAGCAGTTTCAAGCTGATCCCCCCAGGCCTTCCCATTATTACGCGGTGCTGTGGGCGCCGGACGATCTCCAGGACGCCACACGTCGTCGTCAAAACCCGGCATGACGGGGATCATGGCATCCTTCCGCCAACGTGCCGAATCTCTCACGTGAAAGCGCACGACCTTGCTGCGCGTACGTGCAGAGGCCGTAATCATACCGTTCGGCGTCCAATGTGTAAACGAACTCACTCCGGTCTCAGCCCATTCTTTTGTGAGACCAGTGCTCAACACGGCTTTCGGCGCAAAATACCAATACACCGCCGGCACGATCCCGACAATATAGAGTTCCCGCCCGACTTCTGCCGTGATATTTTCCACAAGCCGCCGAAAATTTTCCGCCGTCAAATCTTCGACCATATACGGAATCACCATCATCGGTTTTCCATCGACATGCAAATAGGCCGGGTGCGACATCCATTGCTTCAGCATGTTGGATATCCGATGTTCAGCCATCTTCAAAGCCTTTTCAGGAACATCCCGCGAACGCTGAGACAGCGCGTCTCTGTATTCAGGGCCGTCCACCACTCCCAGGCGTCGGGATTGTGCCGCCAGAATGCCGCGATAGCCTTCATACTTGTGGGGCAGCATCGGCTGGGGCCGCCCATCCAGGATCGGAATTTCACGTCCGCCAAGCAGGCTGTGATGCTCGATAAAAGCGATTTTAAACTCCTCCTGCTGTGCAACGTCCAGCATGAGCTGAGTCTGACTGCGCTGCGTCTGCCAATTAAAGATGTACACAAGAAATGCCTCAATCCCGGAGGCTTTTGCCAGACGAATATGCCAGCGGATCATGTCGGCGTCGGAAATGTTGTTATAAATTCCGACATAAGGATAATCGCCTCGTCGCCCGACCCAAATATCGCGGCGCCATTTTTCAGGGCCTAAAACATCACGGGGGTCTCGGCCCTGAATCGACCATTGGTCATACGTTTTCGGCCCAGCATTGAAATAATGAAAATACGTGCAGAGTACTTGAGTCTTCGCTGCAGGCTTGGTCGGAATCGGCGAAGCTTCAGGCTCAGGCTTTTCGTCTGGCGCCGATTCAACGGTCCCCGGCCGCTCTTCCGGCGGGGCTTCCAGTTCCCAGAGTTCAACCAGAACATCACTCAGGTCGGCGCAGCCGCTGAAGACGAGAAGCAAGAGTACGCCCACAGCCATGGCACAATGTCTACAGAACGTTTTTCTCATGACAGATTTATTCCTTAACCGCCCTTCTCACGGACAAAAGATGGTATGAACATGAATGTATATGCTCTCCAGAATATGCGATTTTTGAGGATATGTCAAGAAAAATAACAGCACACAACAAGCTGGCCTGCAGCAGGACCGTAACAATTTTTACATTCATCACGCGGTCTGCACGACTTGACTTGGCCCCATGACGGTCTGATACATCACAGCTCTTTACAAGTTTTCAGGGAAGGCTCGGGACATTCCCATGATCGAAGAATGCCCGATTACTGGAGAATATGGGCTATTGGACGCTCGGCGAGCACTTTGCCAGGGCATGGAATCTTGAGATTCTGAAAACATCTTGAGCAACGACGCATTCGGCACAAGAAGCCGCAATGTCTGAGACTCTGCGGCTTCATCTCTCAGGCGCTCTCTTGAAGCGCGTTTCCGAGCGCTCGAATCAGTCGTTCGTTGTGTGCTTGTGTGCCCACGCTGATTCGTAAGTGATGGGGCAGACCATAGCCGGCAATCGGGCGAACAATGACGCCCTGCCGCAGCAGACTATCGTTAATCGCTGCGGCGTCACGCTCAAAATCGACGGTCACGAAATTTCCATAACTGGGAATATACGTCAGCCCCATCTCTTCAAAGCTCCTGTAGAGATAGTCTTTCCCTGCACGGTTGACTTCACGGCTGCGTTCGACATGTTCACGGTCCCCGAGTGCCGCCAGTGCCGCGGCCTGCGCGATCGAATTCACATTAAAAGGCGGGCGAATGCGGTTGGCTGCGTCAACCACCTCTTCCGGGCCGATTCCATAGCCGATACGCAGGCCAGCCAATCCGTAAATCTTTGAAAATGTTTTCAGGATCAGGATCCGCCGCTTTTTTCGAAGATAGTGGAAGGAATCCGGGAAATCATCAGCGTCGACATATTCGTCATAGGCCTCATCCGAGACGACCAGAACCCGTTCCGGCACACGCTGCATGAACGCGTCAAAAGCCTCCTGTCCGACCATTGTCCCGAGTGGATTTGTCGGATTGTCGATAAAAATCATTTTGGTGTCTGCTGTCACCGCATCCGCCATAGCCTCAAGATCGTGGGTATAATCGACTTTCCTCGGAACAGAATGAATCGCCGCGCCGATCCCCAGCGCCGCGAGCGTATACACAATAAAGGAATAGTGCGACAAAACGACTGAGTCAGAGGGTGTCAGAAAAGTTTTCATCATCAGCTCGATGACTTCATCTGATCCGTTGCCGGTAAAAATTTGTGACGGAAGCACTCCGAACTTCTCGGCCAGGGCGTTCTTTATGTAATAGCTACCGCCGTCCGGATAGATGTTCGCGCGCTGAATTGCGTCCTGCATCGCTGCCAGCGCTTTTGGCGACGGACCAAGCGGATTTTCGTTCGATGCCAGCTTGATACAATCGCTCACTCCCAGGTCCCGCTGTAATTCTTCGATCGGCTTTCCAGGCTGATAAGGCGTAATCTCTAAAATGTGTTCTGGAACAAGATCGCGAATATCCATACACAGACTGTTGAAGTGTCGGAGTCGTACTGCATGATGGCAGGAATCGCTTGGATTCTCATCACTCCGGCCACTCCTCACTCCACGTTCTTCTTATTCTTGAATGACAATGTTATGCCGCTGCAAGGTATACCCAATAACGCTGTCCAGATTCGCCAGGGCTTGATTGTAGCTGGTCAACGCGAGCGCTTCATTGCTGCGGGCCTGCTTCAGATGATTCTGATACTCCAGGATCTGGAAATTCGTCGACAGGCCCTCGTTGAATTTTTTCTGCTCGGCATCGAGCTGTTTCTCAGCCAATTGACGGGCAAGCCGCGTCGAAGCAATCAGCTCGTAAGCGGTGAGCACGTTCCGATGGACAGCGCGCACGTTGACGATCAGAGCCTGTTCCTGGTTTCGATAGGCCAGACGGCTTTGATCGCGTTGTAATTTTGCCTGATGATACGCGCTTTTTGCTGCCCGGTTCCCAAGTGCATAGCTGAAATTCGCCCCAAGCGTCACGCTGAAATTGTTCAAATCAATAACGCCGGTCAAGGAATCCCCGAGATGTGTATTTGCACCTGTCGTTCCCATCGACGCGATCAAATTCATGTCGGCCTTCATCTGGTTCTCCGCATACATCAGGGCACGCTCCTGGATATCGATCGTTGTACGAAACTGTTTCAGTTCTTCAAAATGTTCCAGGGCAAAAGAAATACTGTCCGCCAGAGAAAGCGCGGGCGCGGTCTCACTCGGAGCATCTGTCGGCACAATCGATGAGTTCCAGACAGGATCATCTTCAGCAAAATCCAAAAGTTGTCTAAGTCGATCCTCGCTGTTTTGGACGGCTAATTCGGCAGTGGTCACACTCGCCTTACGGGAAGCTGCCTGCGCTTTTGCCTGCAAAATTTCAATCGGCGCCAGCGCCCCCACATTCACTCGGGCTTCATTGATTTTCACGAGATCTTCAGCAAGGCGCAGCGAGAGCTCAGCAGCTTTAAGCTCAGCAATGGCATTCACCAGCTCCCAATAGCTATTTTTCACATCTGTGACCACAGCAATGACCGTCGAACGTAAACGGCTTATCGAAAGATCACGCTTCTTGCGGGCAATGGCGATCGCAGTTGTGTTGACCTCACTGCCGGCATTTTTCAGAAGCGGCTGCCGATAACTCAAGGCAAACGAATTCTTATACTGGTTGTCAAGCTCAAGCTTGTCACCTGTCGGGCTGAGGGTCGTTCCGTCAAACGCAGACAGGCTGCTTGACCATTCAAGCTGATATGATCCGCCGAATCGAAACGCTTTTCCAAGACTCAGGTCCAGACTCGACACACTCACCGGCGTCGTGTCGTATTCCGATTCGTTGAAGCTCTGGGAAGCACGACTCTCAAAATTCGAATCAAACACAGCTTCAGTGCTGACGATCGCCTCTTTCGCGATTTCCGGTTGAAACTGCTCAACAGCGATATCCAAATTGTTCTCTAAGGCGACCCCGATCGCTTCTTCCAGCGAGAGAAAAAGTGTCTGCCGGTCCCCCTGCTGCTCGGCAGCAAGCGGCCGGCTCAGGCACAAAAGACATAACGCAACGGCCGCAATTCGCTGCGTTGCCGGAGTCCTGAAATTCATAACGCCCTCTCCTTTCACTTTCATCCAAGTCTCCACGGACGCCAGCGACGTGTACAACCGTCACAGAGATCGTTGACGCCGGACCTCAAACATCATCACAGCGCCTGAAATTGAGGCATTGAGCGACGAGAGCTTTCCATAGAGCGGAATCGACACACTGTAGTCGCATTTCTCAGCAACCAGCCGCCGCATTCCTTTTTCTTCGCTGCCGATCACGACAGCAAGCGGCACCCTGAAATCGCTTGCCGTGTAACTTTGCTCCGCGTCTGCCGACGTTCCGACCACCCACACCTGCCGTTCCTGAAGAACTGCAATTGTTGAGACGATGTTGCTGACGCGGCAGACAGGGATATGCGAGGCTGCTCCGGCCGAAACCTTGACGGCCGCCGGAGTCACGTCCGCAGCGTTCCGTCTGGCAAGAATAACGCCGTGCACACCTGCACATTCCGCTGTTCGTAAAATTGCGCCGACATTATGAGGGTCCTGCAAACGATCGAGAATGATAAAAAACGCAGCTTCGCGCCGGCGTTCCGCGCGTGCAAACAACTCGTCCAGCGATGCGTACGAGAACGTCCTGCGACACACAGCGACGATCCCCTGATGCCTGGCATCGGCATCAACCCTGCCGTTCAGGCTGTCCCAGGGCTCGAACCGGTATTCGACACGTTTTGCCCGCGCCAGGGCAAGAATCTCTGAAACGGCTTTTGTCCGCTTATCCTTGCCAATATACAGCCGTTTGATCTCTTTGCCGCTCCGCAGAGCTTCCATCACAGGATGAATCCCAAAAATAATTTCACTCACAATGCTCTCAAGCTCTCTGCCGTTCAGCAATCGGCAGAGCTTCCAGATCAGAATCCTCCGTCTTACTCAGCTCTGCGGCAGGCAAACGGAAAGCCGACATCTTTCAGAAATCGACTGCCGCTGTCCTTTGCTCGCCGCCGAACACGTCCTTACATGATTTCAATCGACGCCTCGGCTCTCAGGGCATTGATCCATGCATTGACTTCAGCAGAAGTTTTTTGCTGCTGCAACCCTTGTTTCAGCTTGTCCTTCACTTCGACAAACGGAATCTCACGCGCCTCTTTTTTGCCCGTGACTTTAATAATATGATAGCCAAATTTGGTTTCCACCACGTCGCTGATCTCATTTTCTTTCAACGCAAACGCCGCATCTTCAAAAGGCTTCACCATCGCGCCTTTAGGGAAAAATCCCAAATCGCCACCACGATCTTTTGAGGGACCTTCAGAATGTTCTTTTGCCAGTTCGGCAAAATCCTTGCCATCTCGGGCCAGCACCAGAATCTCCTCGATTTTCTTGCGCGCGGCCTCTTTGTCCTCATCGCTCGCATCCTGCGCAAGCTGAATCAGAATATGACTTGCCTGAATTTGTTCTGGCTCCTGAAAGCGGTCTTTATTCTCCTCATAATACGCCTGCACCTCATCATCCGTCACAGACACCTTGCTGATGACTTCACGGTCAAGAAGCTGCTGGATAATACTATCCTTTTTAATCATATTTTTCAGCGTCTCCTCCGACAACTCCGGACGCTGTGATTTGACCTGCTCAAAACGCTCATTCACCAGCGCCTCATCCGCGGTGATCCCGATTTCTTCCGCTTTCAAGAGTAAAAGCTGCTCTGTCACAAGCTGCTCAACAATACTTTTTTCAGTCTGCACCCTCTGTTCTTCTGGCAGTTCTGCGTCCGGGTTCTGGGCCTGATATTGAGGCAGCACAAAATCGGTGATGATCCTATCGACATCCTGCTGCAAAATTTCTTTGCCATTCACTTTTGCGCGCACATCACCCGCTTCTGCGGCAGCATCAAACGCGGAAAACATCACCAGCCCACACACAACACAGATCATACTACGCAAACACCTTCGGCTCATACTTTCTTTCCTCCCTCGTAGAATCTTTTATACAAGAATCACAGCAACTGAATGTCGAATCAGATTCTCTGAGCGTCTGAGACGGCACGGCAGCTTCTCGTCATACAGGATTCTTCACAATAATGTTATGGTATCTTTCTTCACAGAAACAGCACGAAGCTTCTGTCAGATTGCGGATTTTTGTCAAACAGTTTCTCAGGGAATTAATGTTTTCTCTCTTCTCCTGAGGCATAAGATCTTGACAGAACACTCTGCCTGTCCATAGAGAGTATTCGTTTGTGCGATCTATGAAAAGCCGCGTCCGCCGGAACGCTCTCGCTAAGGAGCTCTGCCAACGCTGTCAGACACGGAACGTCAGTCGTTCAAAAGCGCCTTATGATGGCAGCGCAGAGGAGATTGCACGCGCTGGATCGACAAGAGCCAGCCGTTCAGATACGTGTGAAAGCTGGATCTGCTGAGAAAAGGAGCTGTCATGCCGCACGCGGTCATAGAAAGTCCAGACTCATTAAAAACGTTTTTTGCTTCCTGTGAAGCGGTCTCCATTCGACAGGATCAGGACATCAGCGGGCCGCAATCACGTCTGCCCCTGGGGGTCTATCTTCATATTCCCTTTTGCCTCAGCAAGTGCGCGTACTGCGACGCTGTTTCCTATGCCGGACGAATGCAGCTTGTGCCAGAATATGTCCGCGCACTGCATCAGGAATGGCTCTGGTATGCTGAATCGGGGATCTGGCGCGCTTTCCGGCCGTCGACCTTTTATATCGGAGGCGGGACGCCGTCGTCGATCCTCGACGCGCTGCTCGCGCTGCTGGAAAGACTCTCGCGCCTGCTGCCTCTTGCCTCCTTTTTCGAACGCACGATAGAAATCAATCCCGGCACCGTCCGTCTGCCGCAGCTTCAGCAGCTCCGAACAGCCGGAATCAATCGTCTCAGTATCGGAATTCAGTCGTTTCACGACGACGAACTGCGACTTACAGGCCGCATGCACAGCGCAGACGACGCACAGCGCTGTGTCCGGGAGGCTCGCCAGGCCGGTTTCGACAATATCAGCCTGGATCTGATCTCAGCGCTTCCAGGTTCCACATTCGAAAGATGGGCCGAAAATCTCCGACAGGCCATTGCGCTGGGTCCCGAGCATCTTTCGATCTACACGCTGAGCCTCGAAGAAGGGACTCCGTTCTGGCGCCAATATCAGGATGGGATGCTTCTTCTGCCAGAGGAAGAGCTGCAAATCCGCATGTATTGTCACACGATCGAACAGCTCACGGCTGCCGGATACGAACAGTATGAAATTTCCAATTTTGCCAGACCCGGACGCCGCAGCCAGCACAATCAGATTTATTGGCGCAACGAGGACTATCTTGGAATCGGGGCCGGAGCCTGGTCCTCGCTGCACGGCGTCCGCAGCGGCAATTATACGGATCTCGATCGCTATATGGCTGGCGCCAGCCGACTGGAATCCGAGCAGACCAGCGGCGTGGCCGCTCCGCTGCCCCCGACCGTGGAGCAGTACGAATGTCTGGACCACAGCCGTCAAATCGGCGAAAGCATCATGATGAATCTTCGCCTGATCGAGGGAATCGATCTGCAGCGCTTCCGGCAGCGTTTCGGGGTGGCCCTGGAGAAGCGATATGCCCGCGAGCTGGAGAAACTCGCGCCTCTTGGGCTCCTGGACATGCAGGATGGCTTTCTGCGTTTAAGTCCCAGGGGCCTTTTACTGGCCGACGAAGTGTGCCGCGAATTTATTTAAGGTGTCAACGCGCAGTCTTGACAGGTCAGGTCAGGCGGCGCTTCAGCACTCCCGAAAGGAGGAAGAATGACAATGGATATGAACAGAGCATCTATGCTCACGGAAATCGATCGGATCCTTGACAAAGCCGAACGTATCATCATCAGCGGGCAGGGCGATCCAGACGGCGACTCTTTAGGCGCCCAGCTTGCGCTCTACGAGATTCTGATGCAGCAGCACCGCCAGAAACATCCCAGGCACGCGATTGACATTGTCATAAGCAACGACCTGCCCGTCCCGCAGCAGTACGAATTTTATCCGAATTTACAGCGCGTCGTGCCGGTCGAACGCCTTGACGGACAGTGCTTTGATCTGGGTTTTGTCCTTGATGCCGGGACAGACCGCGTCGGGCGCATACTGCCGTTTCTGCAGACCTGCCGTCACATCGTCAACATCGATCACCATCAGAGCCGCGCCCAGGGCATCGAAACGCTGGCCTGGATCGAGCCGAACACCAGCGCTGTCTGCGAAATGCTCTACGCCTTTTTCGAGCATCCAGACTGGACGCTTTTCCTGGATCGCAACATCGCCTTTTGTCTGTATGCAGGCATCATCTACGACACCGGATCATTCCGCTATCCCAACACCACAGCCCGCACACACCGGATCGCAGCAAAATGCCTGGAGACCGGGATCGACTTTGATCTGATTTGTGAAAAAATGTATCTTGAAAAACCCCTCTCAGCGATCCGCCTGCTCTCGGAAGTGCTCACAAGTCTCCAGTGCTCTCAGAGCGGGAAGGTCATTTGGGGCAAAATCACGCAGGAAAGTCTGCGGCGGGCCAGAGCCGATATGAACCAGGATGACGGGATCATCACCCATTACGCATTGACGCAGGGCACGAAGGTCGCCGCCCTGTTCAAGGAATACGCAGCGCACACGGTGAAAGTCTCCTTCCGCGCTCACGGCGATCTCGACGTCGGCGCATTCGCACAGCGCATGAACCCCCGGAAGGGCGGAGGTCACGAGCGCGCCGCCGGCTGTACGCTTGACATGACGATCGCTGAGGCTGAAGAACTGGTTGTGACCGCTCTGGAAGCTGAATTCACAGCGCAGTGCTCACCCTGAAAGGCTGAGACGACCAGAGAAAATTTTCCCACCATTCTCGAAGACACGGAGTGTAAAGAAGGTGTGAAGAGTGGCGGTAGTTTGGATTGTAGCAGGTATCCAAATAGGGATTAAGGGTGCCGATGCAGAACTGGATAAGCTCTCAACAGAACGAGCTGATTTCCATAGCGAATGGAACGACTTCATCACGCCTGAACCTTGATTATTTTATTTTTGAGCAACTCCTAAGTAGAAATAGCTAAAATATATTCATGTTATATTCAGTATTTTTATTGTAATTTTTTTGTATCAAACATACACCCAAATTCTTCTTGTATAAATTCCGAATTAATTGGCCTGGTAAGCGCTAATGTATTGTACTTTTCTTCAACAAGAGCTCTTGCGTGTGTTCCTGTTGAAAGATAATCGGTCATTTTGTAAATAGTTATGTCCAAATTGCTGTAATTTTTCAAATGAATGCAAGATATTCCTTGACAAAAATAGTTTCAGAAAATAAAAAAAATGGTGCCCAGTGCAAGACATGTACATCATCGTGTTCTATTGGGTATTACTGTTTATGAGCATATTATTGCTAAGAGGTATGTGAATACTCAAGAGTGTATGTTATGTTTAACGTGTACACGATCATGCCCTGAGCTTAATTTAACAAGCAGATTTATGTATAGCAAAGACGCATAACAAGGTGTTTCACCGGACTCATTTCACTCGCCGGTGAACTTCACGCTGCAATTTCACTCAAAAGGAGCAAAAAAATGGCTAAAGTAAACCTTGATCCGTTGACAAGCATTGATGGTCTTCAAGCTGGTTCACTTGTCGATGTCGAAAGCGGCCTTGTACTGGCAAGCGTTGGTGCTGGAATTGATATTGAACTTTTTTCGGCAAAGGCAGTCGAAGTGTACAAAAAAGTTGATATCGCAGAAGAACTTGGTCTTGATGAAGAAGCTGAAGATATTCTTATTTCCTACAGCCGCAGCTATTATCTCATTCGCCCTCTTCGAGGACATAAAAGTGAGTACTTCATCTTCATATCGGTTGACCGACAAAAAGCCAACCTCGCAATGGCCCGTCATGATCTGAGGAAATTTGAAGAATCTCTGGATTTTTCATAAGGGTCTTGCACGCGCCTGGAATGTTCATGTTCTTTTGCTCTTGACGCTATACAAAAGGAGACAAAGAGCAGTGAAAAGGATCGCTTCCAGTAAACGGGAGTGGGTGTACCCTCTCAGAGAGGAGTTTCCGGGAGGGTACGTTCTTTACACAGTAAAATTTTTAAAGAACAGATTTAAACAGAGGGGTGGCATAGTATTTTTCCGAACAATCTCCTCAAGCAATGAGTGACTTCAATAAATTAGTTGAAATACACCCAAAATTAATAAGCAAGGTTTTAGAGTTCAGGGCATCAGCCTGTTACGAGCTTGGCATGTTTGATAAATCACACGAGGACATTGAAAAAGCAGAAAGTTTAGCTATTAAAGTACAAGAAGAATGTGTTTCAACAGTAAAAACAAAGACTAAAAAGAAACAATAAATATAACAAGCCACTCAACCGGACTCGTTGCACTTGTCGCTTAGCTCACTCTCAGGAATTTTTACTGTATAACATTTTTCTCTCTCCCTTCATATTCTCACCAGTTCATATTACCGGGACATTTCACAGAACCTTCGCAAAAATCTGGCGATCGCAAAATTTACTTGCGTATTTTAATTGACAGGTGATAATCCTGAACATCGTATAACACATACGTTAAACAAAAAAACAACTTCAACAGCACATTTTCCCTGAAAAATCGTGCTGTTTTTATTGCCTCTTTACCTGTACGTATTATTTTTAACGTACGCGTAAAGAGGGAGATTACGCATTCTGAAGTTCCTGAGAGTAGAGAACAAAGAGTCTACGCTTTGTACAACTTTCAGGGGGGGACGATTTGGGGCTGCGTAAGCTAAGTTTCTGAGAAAGATGAGAACTCATCCACAACTCTTTGTAAAAAATTCCTTGACTTTCATGCTTTTTTAATAAGGGTTTTAGAAAAGTTTTTTATAAGGCAGGGATGAGTCAAGTCTGCTCAGGAAGCGATAAGCCAGGTTTTGACCCACAGAAATGCGAGACGTTTGTCAAAAAAATTACGGGAGTGTTGGTGTGACACCTAAGGTGATTAATCAAAAGGCGATATGGACTGAAAACAGAAAAAGAATGTTACGGCTGCTTATCAGTAAACGAGAATTGACAATTTCTGAAATTTCACGGGAACTTGATATCAGCACGCCCACAGTCAGTAAGAATATTAACCAACTCATCGCAGAAGGCTTCGCTGAAGAAGCCGGAGTCTCTGCATCCACAGGGGGACGAAGACCCGTCCTGATCAAGTTTATTCCTGATGCATATTATTCGCTTGGAATAGAATTTTCTGCTGAAAGACAGGTGCGAATTATTTTGACCAATCTTGATTCGAACATT
>PDSJ01000038.1 GCA_002748425.1 candidate division KSB3 bacterium
CACGCTCACGCAGTTGCCTTCGGCTAGTGGTTCGTCGGGTCTACGCCCACAGGAGACTTTCACTCCCTAGATACCGCCCATGCCGGGCGTACAATAAAACAACCGCTCATGGCGAGCGGTTGCTTATTCTGGGATTGGAGAAGATTCATCCAATCTGCGCGGTTACGCGCTAAATGCCCGGCCTACAATAGCCACGGCATCCCCAAGATTATTCTTCTGTTATGCCGGATCGATTAGCTCCAAACCTTCGCCATACTCAGCCACAACCTTGCGGCGCAGCTTTTCCCGCGCCTCGTCAGACAACAAAAACGCGGTAGCAGAATATTCCCAATCACGCTGCCGGATCAGGTCTCGTTCTAACATGTCGGCGCACACCAGGCATAAGCCCTGATCATCTAGTGGACGGAACATGTCGCAGCTCACACATTCTCCTGCTCGCTCCAACGCCATCTCGTCGTCTTCGTACTGCGACCAGACATCGGCCCGCTGCGCTCGCAGCTTGGATCGCTTACGCCGTTTAACGGCCGCTTGCGCCGCAGCGGTTTGCAAGACGCTCTTTTTGTAGTTGGGGTCAATCGGAACCTGAAGCATCTCTAGCTCAACAAGAGCGACCTCCCAAGAAAGACCATAACGGCGGCGGTAGTCTCATTGCCCTCGTAGGTTTCCAGCCAGCTTTTAGCCGATTCCAGCCGTTGCGGTCGTTTCATTCGTTTCCGTCGGGGCGGTTGATTTTGTTTCTGTTTTTTTTGCCATCGCATTACCCTTGTTCACGATTGTAGCATAAGAATATCTCGCGCTCCGTTCTGATTCTAAAACTAGCAAGGTCTAACGCCCCAAATGTGACCACTCTCATGTGTCCGGGTACATCCTTTTTTATCTGTTCTTGGCGCTATGTATCCAAAAAACACAACAAAAATCATTGCATCATCAACCATTTCCGCGTCTGAGAGCCGCGCTAAGAATTTTTTCGTTTTTTTCGCCGGGATTTTGACAGAAAAAATCCGCGCCAAAAACACGATTTATGTTAACTTCTGGGTCTGCACTTGCGTTATTTGATTGTTTATTATATCATTGTTGCAAAGATGATTGTTATAGCTATTATTTATAAGAAGAGGTTTGTATGTTTGTTGACCGCCACGAAGAACTCGCTTTTCTAAATCGGCTGCTCACCCGCAAACAACCGGGGCCAGCGCAATTACTGCTTTTGTATGGACGGAGGCGGGTGGGGAAAACAGAGTTATTAAAATATTGGGCTGAACAGAGCGGCATCGAATACACCTATTGGGCCGCCGACAAAGAGCCCGCAGCACTGCAACGACGCAGCTTCATGTCTGCCATGCTGGATATGCCGGAAGAGCAAGCCACAGCCTTTGATAGCTGGCCAGCGTTATGGCGTTGGCTGGCGCCGCGCCTGGCGGAAAAAGCTGGCAAACAAATTCTGATCCTGGATGAACTCTCTTACGCTTCGGCCGCCGATCCAGCTTTACTCTCGGCTCTACAGCACGCTTGGGATCATCATCTCAAAGATTCCAACGTACTCTTGGTCTTGTGCGGCTCGCAGGTAACGACGATGGAAGCGATCATGCAACACCAATCGCCGCTATTCGGCCGTTTTACCGGTCAGTGGCATTTACAGCCCATGCCTTTCGCCAGTTTGCGTGAATTCTTCCCCGGCTGGTCGGCTGAAGAACGAGTAGCGTTGTATGGCGTTGTGGGCGGCATCCCCGCTTATCTGCGCTGGTTGGATAGCGACCTCAGCCTCGTGGATAACATCCGCCAAGTCATTCTGCAGCCGGGCAACATCTTTTTAGCCGAACCGGAATTATTGCTCCATGATGAATTACGCGACCTCTCCACTTATCAAGCCATCCTGCGGGCTATCAGTAAGGGACACCATACGCTGAAGGCAATCAGCAACGATTGTCTCATCGGTTCTTCCAGTCTCACCTTCCATCTGGGCAAACTACAAGAGCTGCGGCTGGTCGAACGCCGTCTGCCTGTGACGTTGACGACAGCCCAACAGCGCAAATCAAAGCAAGGACGGTATCACCTGAGCGATCCTTTCTTCCGTTTTTACTTCCGTTTCTTGTTTCCCCATCTCAGTTCGCTCATGTCGCCGGAAGAGACGACGGCACATATCAAGAGTGAACTGCGGGCTTTTGTCGGTCTCTCTTTTGAAAAACTGGCACAACAGTGGGTGGTGAAGCAAGCGCGTAATGGCAACCTGCCCTTTGCCCCGGAAGCGGTGGGCAGTCATTGGAGCCGTCGGGTACAGGTGGATGTAGTCGCCATCAACCACCAGAGTCGGGAGATTCTGCTGGGCGAGTGCAAATGGGGGGAAGGCAAGGTCAATCGGCAAGTGGTACGAGAACTGATTGAGCAAAAAGGGCCAAAAGTGCGTCAAGAGCTACCCAACGGCGACGAGTGGATTTTCCATTACGCAGTTTTTGCGCGGGCTGGCTTTACGGAAGCGGCCGCAACCGAATTATTGGCGCGTGAGGGGTTGCTGGTAGACCTACCAGCATTGGATGAAGTGTTATCAAATTAACGATGGTTCAATCGTGAACCCAACTAATACTTCAACTCAATCCCCTCGTTTGCCACCTTGCGCCGTTCCACATACCGGCTGGGCGTTTGCATATTTGTCCAGCCGCCGGCATCGCGCAGGGCGAACGGGTCATTGTGCTTGGCCGCATGGGTCGCCCATGTGTGGCGCAAATCATGGGGGCTTAACTCCCACACGCCCAACAAGTCTTGCCCCAGCAATCGGATGCGGTTGCTGATAGCGCGTTGGCTCATATTCCCGTTCGTCAACTGCTTATTCTTCCGGCTACCCCGGAATAGGGGGGTATCCTCGCCACGTATGTATGGTTGGTACGCTTGCATCGCCGCTATAATGTCTGGCGACAATTGCAATGTATCGGTTGTATCTGTTTTCTTTCGGTAGACGGTGACACGGCCGTCCGCAAAATCATCGCACTTCAACCCCGCCACTTCGCTGGCTCGCAACCCCAAATCAAGAAAAAGGCACAACAGCAATCTATCCCGAACCCCCTGCGGCGTGTCGTCGTGTTCCCGCTTCAGTTGCCGCACCTGCGCATCCGTCAACACCACCGCTTCCGCCTTCTTGTGGCCGACGCGGGTTTGTTCGCGTCGTTCGTCTACCCGCTTGCCTTCGGTACGGCCGTACCCGCGCACCTCGCGCATCAACGCATGTTCCTCCACCGGTATGACGCCCGCCTTCGTCGCCAGGCGCAAATAGACCTTGAGAGAGGAAAGCCGCTGGTTAACCGTAGCTACGCTATATCCTTCGTTGAGCAGCCACTTCACGAAACCCTCCACTAGGCCCCATGTCGTTCCTGTCCACGCCGCTGGCTCAGATTGGCAATACAAGGCGGCGCTGACGGTGAGGGGAGAGGTGTTGATGGCTTCGGCGTACTGTTGGATTTCGTTACGGCCGTTTTCATCAAAGTTATCTGCTACCCAGGAAACGGCCGTATGCCTCAATGATCCCGCCGCGCCAACTGCCTGCAAATACCGCACCCAAGCCACAAGCCCGGCGCGATGTGTGGCTATCGTGTTCTTGGAGCGTCGCAGATGGTAATCATGAAAGGCATGATGTTGCGCCGCTTCATTCGCCACTTGGCCGGCAAGAGCCAACTCATTTCCGGTTCCAGTCGCAACAATCGCTTGCTCATCCATGCCTTCCATTTTAGTCCAATTTTCATATAAATACCAATAGCCGTTACATATTGGTATTTATTAAGGATCTCATCACTCGACAGAATGTTTTGTTTTTTGTGCGCTGTGTAGGATCTGCCTTTTGGGAACCAAATGGGTATCTCTCAAATTTCTTAGCGGATATCTACACACGAAAATGGACTTTGTTGGCAAAGTCAAAGTGGCGAAACCAAGGCTGCAAAAGGCGAGATTCTAGTTCCTTTTGGCAGGTCGCCCATGAGCCAAGATGCAACTCGCTGGAGGTTGATGGC
>PDSJ01000006.1 GCA_002748425.1 candidate division KSB3 bacterium
GTATTGTGATTCTGACCCTCACGGCGAACGTTATTTCCGCCAATCTCTGGAAAAATTGTCTGAAGCTGTTGCCTGTTTTCAGCGAGAACAACCGGATTTCGTCGTCCAGCTTGGCGACTTCATCGACCGTGAGTTTGCCAGCTTCGCTCCGGTCGCAGAGATCTGGAACCGTCTCGATATGCCGGCCTATCATGTGTTGGGGAACCACGATTTTTTAGTGGAGCCGGAAGAGAAAACGAAGATCCTGGCCCTGCTCAATCTTGAACGAGGATATTATGACTTCAGCTATGCATCCTGGCGCTTTATCGTGCTTGATGGAAACGAATTGAGTTTTTATGCACCCCCTGAATCCTCTGAACGTTATGCCCAGGCCAAACACCTCTTCACCCGAATTGAAAACGAGCACAGGCTGAACGCCCAAACCTGGAACGGCGGAATCAGCCATCAACAACTCGAATGGTTGCAACAAAAATTAGAATATGCCTTTGCTCGTGGCGAAGAGGTGATCGTGTTCTGCCATTTTCCGGTGCTGCCGCTGGATATACATACACTGTGGAATGATAGGGACGTTATCGCAGTGCTCGAAAGGTCTCCGGCGGTTAAGGCATATATAAACGGCCACAATCATGCCGGAAATTATATTGAACACCAGGGAATTCATTACCTGAATATACATGGGATGGTCGAAACCGAAGAAAGTAATGCGTATGCCATTGTTGAAATTTATTCCGATCATCTGCGTGTGATCGGAACAGGCCGCGAGCCAACGCGGATATTACCGATAAAGAAGTAGATTGGAGCAATTGAGTCATGGATTATTGGAACTGAAGGAACGAGCCGAAGTTCCATCGTTTCACCTCTTTATTCCATCATGTCGACTTTTATGCCAAGATTCCCAAGCTATAGCCATCACAAGATCCCGAAACGGCTGCATCTGTTCAAGCCGTCGCATTACGCGCTGTTTGCTTATTGGATTTACTTCCGGCCTATGGCCTTGAAATGCTATTTCCATCAATCACTGCCCGGGTTGTTCGAGACGAAAGAGCCGATTGGATTTTGGGGGAAATGGAAAACCCCTGCATATCGTAATCTCTTTGTCATGATGCCAATAGTGAGCATGTTACTCTCTGCTGTATTGGGCGGAACTGTTGCGTTGGCCAGCGCCTGGAAATTCGATGTGCCGATCGATTGGAATCGTTGGCTTGATGGCGGCATGCTTGGAATCGCGCTTGGCATGACGATCGGAATGGCTTTCGGGACGGTTGGCCGGGTGTTCGGCGGGCCGGTCCAGGGCACTATGGTCAGCACGGTCTATGCCGTCACGATAGGTGTGATGGGCGGAGTTTCTCTGAGTATCTCATCTGGACTGCCTTTTGCTGATCTGACTGAGGGAGTCGAGGTCGTCGGAGCGGTGCTCGGGATTTTGGGAGGAATGGCCTTTACACTGGATTTGGAGATCGGTCTGGCGTTGAGTCTGGCGTTTGCCGTCATGGCACTGCTCTCGTTTGGGGCGGGATTTCTTCTGCAGCATGTGTTCGGCCTGACGCTTGGCGCACTTGTGGCAAGGGGGGTGATGTCCGCGGCCTTTGTGATCGGCGCATTTCGGCTGCCGGTCTATCTGTTACAGTGTGTTTTAGCCTTCGGTGGACTCCGGCTGCACAGGCTTCATCCGGTCTTATGGGATGAATTAACGATTTTACCGCTACCATGTACCAGAATTGTCTTGTCAAAGATGCTCCGCCAGGACGAGACATACGGTTTGCGACTGCTGACGGACGTCTCTAGGAATCACTTTCGCCGCAACGACGTCCACGCAGTGCTCTATCGATACGTTCACAGACATCCTACCCCCCTGCGTTTTTTGTATGAGCTTCTTCACACGTCAATAATGAATGAATACCTGCTGCTTCCTCTCAACCGCCAGCACCAGGAGCATTATGCTGATGTGCGCTATGTGATTCTGGGTGAACTCGCGCTGCGCCCTGTGGAAGCGATGAAACATCCACGCGTTCGCCGCTCCTCCCGTTCACTGAAGATGCGACTTCGCAAACAGACTGCTCTGACGGATTTTGCAGGCATGCTTTTCGATTTTTTGACGGAGAGCAGTGTTCAACAGGATCGTTTCGATCTTCGCAGCTATGAATCGATCTTTCAAAGCGTTTTACACGATCCGGATGGTGAGGAAATTTGCCTTTCTTATGAATGTATGGCGGCATTTCTGTCGTACTTGCAGCTCGAACAATTACCTGAAGCTGAAAAACTCAGTGCAGAGTTGAGCCGGAATGTATATTTTGAAGAGGCTGTTCGCCCGACAGTTCTGATCGCATTGAGCATGCTTGGAAATGTGGGGAAGAATATTGCGCCGTATCTCCATTCCACAAATCCACAAGTTCAACTCATGGCACTAGCGCGGGCTACCGCTGATTTAAATGATATTCATGAATATGTGACAAGCGAGGTGCTTTTCTCAGAACAAGCCATACTACTGCGAATCATTCAGCATTGGCAACAACTGATCCTCTCGGCAATAGGGCGTTTCGGTCAATCTAAGCCCAGGGCCGATCTCCAGATGACATTTCACGCTGTCAGTTCGTCCCGCAAGAATGATTGGGGTGTTGAACGCAGAACAGAAGGAGATCCCGCTCAAATATCCCTGCCCTTTGCTGAAAGTTCATGAGTTGTAAGAGCTTTTTACGCATAAGCAGGCTGATTTTCTCAAAAGGAAAGACGCGATGACAACCGGGCAAGAAGAAAATATTTCTGAATATACCCCTGGCGAAGAAATTGCGAACAGTGTCAGTCACGGCATCGGTGTACTGTTGAGTATTGCCGGTGTAGTCGTGTTGGTGCCGACAGCTGTGATACACGGCAATGCCTTGCATGTGACGAGTTTTTCCATTTTCGGTGCAACGTTGATGATGGTATATTCAGCGTCGACGCTGTATCATAGTGTGACGATGCCACGCCTTAAGCGCATCTTACAGCGGATCGATCATGCCGTGATTTTTTTATTGATTGCCGGAACATATATGCCTTTTATGCTTGTGAGGCTGCATGGAGTGCTTTGCTGGAGTGTCCTGGGACTCGTATGGGGATTAGCTGCAGCAGGTATTCTGCTGAAAACATTTTTTTCGATTTCAAAGTATGAAAAAGTCTCGGTTGGATTGTATGTGCTCATGGGATGGCTTTGCGTGATTGTGGCAAAGCAACTCTTGGCAAATGTGCCACCGCTCAGTTTGATTCTGCTGGTGTCGGGAGGACTCTCATATACTGTCGGCGTGATCTTCTACGTCTGGGATCGTCTGCCTTACAATCATGCTATCTGGCATATCTTTGTGCTTGGCGGCAGTATCTTCCATTATTTTTCTGTGTTGAACACTTTGTAACTCTTCTTCCATCTTGTGCTGGCGAAGTTTGACACGTGATGTAAGCTCTCGGCGTGACGGTTTAAGACGTTGCCGATTGACAATAATTAGTCGATCTTGAAAAAGTCTTTTTTGCAAGGTCGACTATTTGTTATAAGATGAACATAAATTGTCAATAACTTCTCAGGTAAGACTTTATTTGGCTTCAGCATCAATTTAGAGATAACTTTTGCCTTGAAATTAGCAAAAA
>PDSJ01000008.1 GCA_002748425.1 candidate division KSB3 bacterium
TCCCTGCCTGTCCGCCGCTGACCTGACCACCCTCTCACACGGCCTCCAGCCTGTCAAGTCTTTTTTGGCTCTTTTTTCCCACACCCCTCACTCCCCCAATGCCACCGGCCCTTTCTTGTCTGGTCTTTTCAGAATTTAATCATCTTCGATTCCGTGATAATAACGCTTTCCCTTCAACGCCTCTGGGAGATAATCCTGCTCAACCCAATTTCCCTCATAGTCATGGGGATAACGGTATTCTTTTCCATTCTCGACTTCTTTCATCAAATGGCTTGGAGCATTACGAAGATGAAGCGGAACTGCCAGGGCTCCAAATGTCTTCACATCCTTTTTTGCCGCCAGAATCGCTTTGTATTCAGCATTATTCTTTGGGGCCAGAGCAAGATATACAGCAGCCTGCGAGAGATTCAATTGCGCTTCAGGAAGTCCGATAAACGTTACAGCCTGCATCGCTGCGACGGCAATAAGCAAGGCTTGCGGATCAGCGTTGCCGATATCTTCTGAGGCAAGGATGATCATGCGCCTGGCGATAAACTTCGGGTCCTCCCCGGCATCCAGCATACGTGCCAAATAGTAGATCGACGCGTCAGGATCACTCCCTCGCAGACTTTTGATAAAGGCAGAAATGACATTATAATGCTCTTCCCCGTATTTGTCGTATGCCAGAGTTTTTTCCCCTAACAAGTCTCTGACGGAATCTTGTGAAATTTTTCGACATCCATCAGCAGCAATCGTGGTGTTCATGACAACGGTTTCTAAAAGATTTAACGCGATCCGAGTATCTCCATCAGCATGATTCGCCAGCAGCGTGAAAACATCTGTTTGAATCTCCAAGGCCAAGTTCCCCAACCCTCGCTCAGCATCTTTCGCGGTCCGTTGGAGCAATTTTGCAATATCCTCAAGCTTCAGACGCTGTAAAATAAACACCTGACACCGCGAAAGAAGCGCTCGATTGACTTCATAGGAAGGATTATTTGTGGTTGCGCCGACTAAAATAACAGTACCGTCCTCAACATGCGGTAAAAAGGCATCCTGCTGAGTTTTATTCAAACGATGTATCTCATCAACAAAGAGAATCGTCTTTTTCCCATACAGCTCCCACTGTGCCTGAGCGTCCTTCACGACTTTACGCAGTTCCGGAACCCCCGACATGACTGCGCTGAAAGGCACAAAATGCGATTGCGTATAATTTGCCACAATTCGGGCCAACGTGGTCTTTCCGGAGCCTGGGGGGCCCCAGAGAAGAAGCGAGCTGATTTCATCTTGCTCGATCATTCGTCGCAACGCTTTCCCATCCCCTAATAGATGCTCCTGGCCGACAAACTCTTCGAGTGTACGCGGCCGGATTCTTTCGGCCAAGGGTAGATATTTTGTTGTATGCTTTTGTGTATGCGCAGAAAAGAGATCCACAGAAAAAGATGACACGTTGACCTGGAGAAACAGTAAAAAAATGAGGACTTACGTTCCCCATCATTTCGATTTGCCACTCCATCACGCCATCACACATAGGCGCCGAGCGAACGGCCTTGTTCTTCGATAATTTCTGCAAAAATAATAAACTTGCTGCGGTAGGCTTTGTTCCCAACACGGATCACCTGATGTTCAATATTGGAAGCTTCCTTGCCTTCTGCACCGAGATAAAAGCTCGGTTCCAGGCGTTCATCCCCATCCTCAGCTTCTATCGTAAAAACATCTTCTTTACCGTTTGAAAACAGCAGACGGATTTCAACTTTTCTCTTTGGCATAACTACTTATCCTTACATTAAAACCGTAACAAAGCACATCCTGTTTCTTCAGCTCTTCACATAAAAGTCTGGACACAATCATAACTGTGCAGACACCTTGTTCAGCATTCTAAGGTTCAGGAAGAACAACAAGAAAAAGCCTCACAATATACAGACAAGAAATCGCCTTGTCCGTTTGTGGGGAATGGTATGAAGGAACACTCGGCAACGTCTTCCTCGCTTCAGTGAAAAAACGTTGCCGAAAAGAATAATGAGAGAGAAGGGCCTGAAGAAAATACGCCTCCTTAGTTTTAAGGAGTTAAAGATTGCAGGCGCTCTTTGGCTCTCTGAGATGTATCTGTATTTGGGAATTGACTGATGACATACTGTAGATGCGAAATCGCTTCGATCTGCCGATCAAGCTGCAAATACGCATCAGCCTTGCTATAAAACGCATCAGGAATTTTATCACTCGAAGGATATTGATCGATTAAGCGATCGTATTCTTGCAGAGCGCTTTCATATTCTCCCAGACTGAAGAAGGACTCAGCAATCCAGAACTGACTGCTATCTGCAAACTTGGAATCTGGAAACCGTTCCAGGTATTTCTGAAATCCGGCTATCGCCGAATCAAAGCCTCCATTGACGTACAGTGTATATGCCTGATGATAGAGCCGCGATGCCTCAAAATCGACGGAATCGACGGAATTCGCCGCAGGTGTGGCAGGCGTGGGTAATGGTGTCGGCGCTTCTTCAGGCGTCGGCAGTGTCTCTCTGACGATGGGTGCAGGCGTTGGCGAAACCCGAGGAACAGCTGGGGTAACCCTCGCCTCACGTCCCCGGACATGAGTAACTTTTCCTGAAAGCGACGTAATTCGTTCAGTCAACGTACGTTCTGTCGCATCAAGACGCTGATTCAGTTTCACTACTCGGGAATTATATTCATCCAATTTAGCTTCCAGAGCAATTAATGAGGCACTAAGCTGTTCATTCGATGCTGCCGAGTCTGCCTGGTTTTTTTGCAGTACGCGTACATCATTATTGAGATCTTCATATAATGAAACCGTCTCTTGTTCAGATTTCTGAAACGATTCCCGCATTTCATTCGACAGCACAGAAATTTGAGACTGAATTTGTGTCAGGGATTGCTCCTGCTGAGGACTGGCACAAGCGCTTAACAGGTTGATAATACAGATAAGCGTTCCCCAGAAAACTCCACGCATAGAGAATAGACTCTTGACGTTCACAATGACACCTCCCATATACAACAGTGATCTTTTCCACCTGCGACTACGATCGTTTATTCTTTACGACAAAGTCTTAGCCGCTACCAGGCACAACATTTTTATCCAAATAATGCGACACTGCATGCTTATTGCCCCACCTTAAAATCAGCGCGCCGGTTTTTAGCCCACGCAGCCTCGCTATGGCCCAGATCCGCAGGCATCGTTTCACCATAACTAATCGTAAAAATCCGATCAGGATTGATGCCCAGACGGACCAAATATTTTTTCGCGCTGACCGCGCGATTTTCTCCGAGGACCTGATTATAGTCCAACGTCCCGCGCTCGTCACAATGGCCTTCAATCTGCACAAATGCCGCAGGATTGGCATTCAGCCATTCGGCATTCGCATCTAACGCATCCCGCGTCTTCCGGGTAAGAGAATATTTATCAAATTCAAAATACACTGTTTGCAGAGCCGGATTTGACTGAAATCTCATTCCGATTGGAGGGCGCTGTGGAAGCCACGAAAGTTCTCCTAAGCTCTCCTCCGGAATCTCACTATTTTTCAGCATGTCACTTACTCGCGAATTCATATCAATGATCGTCGGCGCTTCAGCTTCCGACGCAGTCATTGGCGGAGCTGTGACTTTGGGCGTCGGTTTTTTTGTGGCACATCCGACAAGAGAACACAACACAAGCAGAACTGTCAACAGAAACAGTACGGTTTTTTGAGATTTTTGAATTGCGGTCAAGATAGTACCCTCCTTGGGCTAAGGAATCCAGTCCGGAGACAAATCAGCGCCTTGTCCCTCAGTCAATCTGCGCTGATTTGTTCCATCAGCATTCATGATATAAATGTTACTCGCTCCCTCCCGATTGGATTGGAATGCGATATAGCGGCCATCAGGCGACCATGCCGGATCTTCGTTGTCTCCGGAATGTATTGTAAGCTGTTGCAATCGATCGCCGTTTCTCAGAATCGTGTAGATATTAAAATTACCGTCCATCGATGAGGCAAACGCGATCTGTTCTCCGGTCGGGGACCAATCGGGCGAAACGTTATACGCTCCTTTGAAGGTCAAACGGCGCGGGGATCCTCCGGAGCTTTCAACAATATAGAGTTGAGGCGCTCCGATACTATCTGCCGTGAAGACGAGTTCGGCATTGTCAGGGGACCAGGATGCCGACACGTCGTTCCAGCGGTTACGAGTCAGACGAGTATGCTGTTTCGACAGCGTATCCACAAGATAGAGTTCAGGATTACCGTCCTTTGATAAGGTTAATGCGATCGTCTGGTTATCAGAGGCCCAGGATGGGGCAAAGTTCAATCCTGGGAACATCACTGCCATTTCGCTCTGGCCGGTTTCCAGGGAGAGGATAACAAGATCAGGGTTATTCTCTCTATACGAGGTGTATGCAATTTTTTTTCCATCGGGTGAAACTGCAGGAGCCATGACCAAAGACGAGTCATTCGTCAATTTCGTGAGATTTTTACCATCGAAGTCAACTCGATACAACTCCGTGCTTCCGCTCCGTTTGGAGACAAAAACCACTTTCGACGATGACATGCCCCGTTCACCAGTCATTTTTAAAATAATTTCATCGGCAAAACGGTGCATAATATCCCGCACTTGTCTGCGCTCGCCCTGATAACGCTTGCCGAGAATTAAATCGCCGCCCAGCGTATCGTACACGCGGCACTCAATCAATACCGTTTGGCCGGTGAACTCGTATATTCCATTGACCAGCAAGCGCGCTCCCAGGCTTTCCCATTCCTGGAATTGAATCGTACCAGCATTCAGGTCGGCGACATGAAACGCATCGACCAGTGCAGCAGACTCCTTCAAGCTGTCAAAGAATCCCGAAATGTGCAGATCATTCTGCAGTACTGGCGACAATTCGCTCTGCAGCCCATCAAGACCTTCTCCTCTCAGGGAAAAATCCGGAATGGCAATTTTAATCTGACGGCGTCCCGATCCGCTGATTTCGACCGAGACTTCGGCAGAAGCGGCCTCCATGACCAGTCCAAAGCACAGGACACACAGGACAGCCACGCCCCTCTCCCACTGCCGCAGTCGTTGATACATCATACGTCCTCCCCCCTTCTAGCGTCGTACAATAATTCGAACTCGTAATGTCCTGCCTCGATATTCCCAGGGCAGCGCCTCAAAATGCTTGATAAGACTCAGCGCCCGGACAACAGACTCATGTAATTTCTCTACACCAACTTCAGTACCTTTGTCAACTTCTGATTTTAAAATTTTCCCATTTTGGGCAACCTCAAGAAAGATTGTAACTGTCCCCGCTCCCTGCGGGAACCAGAGTCCCGCAATCTTCTTCTCAAGATGCTGCAAATATCCCGGAAAAGGAAAATCATTCTCCTGGTCGAGCAGCAACGAGGAACGGCTTCCCAGAAAATGCTGCTGCCGGACGTTCGGGCCGCCTCCCCAGTCCTTCTGGGACTCTCTGGACATGACCGGAGTCGGGTCGAGCACTCCATGACGTCTCGGGACCTGATACGGATCAAGCCGTATCGCCGGCTTCACAGTCTCCCGCCGCGTCGGCGTCGGCTTTGGTGTCCAATTGAATTTCGGGACAGGAATACGGGGTCTGATGGGCGTGGGACTCGGCAGCGGTTTAAAGGTTGGAGTCAATGTCGGCAGTGCTGCAGGGGTTGCAGTCGGCAATGGCGATGGGCTTATCGTTGCTGTCGCTGTGGGGCTGGGCACCACAGCAAGGCTCGATATCGAACGAAAGGCAAGCTGCTCGTCTCTGGGGGACGTGTCCCTTTCCGAAGGCAATGTCGGCAGAGACAGCTCTTCAGGCAGTTCAGAGCTGTCGAGAAGATCAACAAACTGGGCGTCCTCAGTCTCAGTCGGGAAGACAGCAACTTCGGAAGGCTGGTAAAATATTCCCAGTAACCCGGCAAGCAGGACAAAATGGAAGATGACTGAGCCCAAAAGTATCCAGCGAAAACCGCGCTGCTCCTCGTAGTTCCCTTCACTCACTGCGTCCTGTCCTGTTGTCCCTGGCGTTTTGTTGAGATGGACGAGGGCTTGTCACCAGCCCCACGTTCCCGATGCCATGCCCTTTTATTTCTGAGATCACCGCAATAACCTCCCCATAAGGCACATATTTATCGGCTTGCACGTACAGGGTATCTTCTGAAGACACGCTCTGCAGCCGCGCCCGAAGCTCCTCCAGGCTCATCTCCTGATCGTCGAACCAGATTCGTCCTTCCTGATTGAGACTCACGATATGCCGCTCCTGATCGACAACAGTTTCGCCGGCAGCGGATTCCGGGACCTGAACTTCAATTCCCTTATGAATCATCGGGGCCAAAACCATAAAGACGATCAAGAGCGTAAACACGATATCCACCAGTGGGATCATATTCACGTCGGAGAGTGTGCCAAAACTTTTTTTACTGCGAAAAAATCTCGATGCGGCCATATTAAAATGCCTTCCGCACGTCTTTCCTGACAGCGCAGGTGAATTCAGATGCAAAGCATTCCATTTCCAACGATAAAATCTTAGTGCGATTCAGCAAATAATTATATGCAATGGCTGCCGGAATCGCCGTAGCAAGCCCCCCAATGGTGGTCACAAGCGCGGCCGAAACTCCCGGAGCAATCACGCCTAAACTTGTGTAGCCCTGCATACCGACGCTCCAAAACGCTGTCATCACACCCCAGACTGTTCCCAGAAGTCCCAAAAGCGGGGCTGAAGAGCTACTGATTGCCAGAAAAATCAGAAAATGTTCGAGAGCCATTGTTTCCCGCGTTAGCGACTCCTGCAAGACACTGCTGAATTCCTCGATCCATTCCGAAAACATCACTTCAATACTGACTTTACGATCGACCTTGAGATTCATCAGATCTTTCCGAATCCGCTGCAATTCAAGATAACCGGACTTAAATACCCGGATAATCGGTACAGAATGCAGCGAGATACAGGCTGCATAGACCTCACCTAAATCACCGTTTTCGTGATACAAGTCGAGAAACTTCCGGGCGCCCTTTCGGATTTGACGCAACTTATAGACCTTATACACGATAATTGCCCAGACCACAATCGAAAAAAACAGAAGGGTCCACAAAATCACGTGACCGACCGTGCCGATCCGGGACAGAATCTCGACAAGATGAAATCCACTGCTTTGTGCATGCATGAGATCATTCATAACGTTCTACTTTTTACTTTGCGCGAGGATGAAAATCGTCATATACCTTTTTGAGGCGTTTTGCTGAGACATGGGTATACATCTGCGTCGTGGAAATATCACTATGCCCGAGCATCAATTGCAGGGAACGCAAATCAGCTCCATTCTCCAGCAAATGAGTCGCAAAAGAGTGCCGCAGAGTATGAGGAGAAATGTCCTGTGGCAATCCGGCCAGCTTGAGATACTTCTTCAAGCTCATCCAAAAACTTTGGCGGCTCATTTTGCCGCCGCAGCGTGTCACAAAAAGAAATTCGGAATAGCCTCGTTTCATCAAAAAAAACTCACGTGCGTCTTCAAGATACCTGGCAATCCACTCCAGCGCAGTTTCTCCAAGAGGCACAATCCGTTCTTTATCTCCCTTGCCGAGGCACTGTATACACCCTTTTTTCCAGTTCAAGGCATGCAGTTTCAAGGCGATTAACTCCGAGACTCGAACACCTGATGCGTAGAGGGTTTCCAACATCGCCTTATCCCGCAATTGAACGGCGTGCTCTTGCGGATGACGGGCTTTAACACTCATCGGCTGCTTAAGCAGAGTCTCGACCTGTGCGCTGGACATCACTCCCGGCAAAAAGCTTCCCATTTTGGGAGCCTCCAGTTTCCCGGCAGGAT
This sequence comes from candidate division KSB3 bacterium, assembly GCA_002748425.1. GTDB lineage: Bacteria > Moduliflexota > Moduliflexia > Moduliflexales > Moduliflexaceae. The sequence goes on from PDSJ01000008.1 coordinate 7,785, forward strand.
CACATTCGGTCATGCCTTCATCACATACATAGCGATGGAAGCCTCTGATGGCGTAAAAATGCCGCGCAGCTGAACGTTCCGATAGGCCCTGCGAACGTAAATACGCCCGGTACTGATTGATAGAATCTGCCTGCACGTCTTCGATATTAACAATCGACAGGCAAGCAAGAAAATCCAGATACTTTTTCAGGTCGCGTGCATACGCGTCGCGAGTATTTTCAGACAGGCCCCGGACCGCTGCCAGATAATTAATATACATTTCTATCAGATAATCCATAAGCAAGAAAGGATATACAGTACCAGGAGAAAAAGTCAATTTTTTTCAGCGCATATTGCGCAGGAAGACAGAACTTGTGAGGCTGACCCGGTAGTAATCGAGATGGTCGAAAGGATCTTTACGCGGAGCCGCCGCCGTCACGGTAATATCGATACGCTCAACAGTTTTCAGGACACTCAGCCCGGTGATTGAGTCAAAATACAATTCATCCCCTTCAAGCTTTCCATTTCCGTCTCCATCTCCCAGCAGATGAAGCCCCAGAGTATGATCACGCAGCCAATATTGAAACATCGGGGTCACATAGCTTCGCTGATCTTCGGCGTCATACGGCCCCAAAAGTCCTGTCACGATTTGCTCATCAACCCCCAGTGCCATTCCCGTATCGCTGACTCCGTAACATTCCCGATTCAAAACCATATCATCGGGATTCGGAGTCAGGCGTTCTTCTGCATTGTCTTTGACATCGTGTCGGTCCACCAGACCATCTTCATTTGTATCGAGGGTCCAGCGATACATTTCCGCTCCACTGGTATAATGTTGCAACGGCGTCACATAGGAACCTGCGTCATACAGGAAGGTGAGAGGGATGGCAGGAGGCAGGACATCATAGCTGTCGCTGAGGTCGGCATTGAAAATTATCTGAAACGGCGCAGCTTCAATCAGGGCCACCTGCCCATTTTTCTTGTCGCGATGAAAACCGATTGCTCGGAAAGTCCGCGTCATTTCATCGATCGCGATGCGAGCGTTTTGCAGCGTGTCCACCTCTAGGCGACGGCAGAGAGATATTTTACGGCTATGCAGGAAGGCTGTCCCCACCATTGCAAACACGATCAACAGAATGGTCGTGCTGACCAGCATTTCCAATAAGGAGAATCCAGCCTGAGAAGACATACAGGAACGGCGCAGGAAGTATGGTCTCACCCCGTGTTTACTCCTCGATTTCTCCGTCAAAGGCCCGAATGAGGTCTTGCACAGAGACCTGAACAGATGGTTGATACTGTGGGCGTTTCGGAGGCGCCTGTCTATCGCGGCCGCTCCGATTCCGTGTATGTCCCTGAGTTCTGCTTATGCGCTCGGACGAACGGCGTTCCACAGAACGTCGCCCAGACCTGGACGCAGGTCGAGCCTGAGCGGATTGAGCCCGCCCGGCAGACGCTGGTCGCGGCATTGCTGCCGCCGGGTCTGCCAGCTCCTGCTTCATGAGATCAAGCGATGTCGCTCCGTTATAAATGGTCGTACTGATATTGATCGGATGCCCGAAAAAGCTTTCAAGAATTCCTGCCAACAGCGTTGATTTTTTGGGATCGTCAAGGGCATCTTTTGAGAATGTTAGATCCTGATGAAAGCCGATCACTAAGTCGCGTCCGTCAAAGTCGACAGGGACACCTGACTTTAACAACGCCGAGAGGGATGGGCGTGCCTCTTTGACATACGTAATAAGATCTTGCCACGGCAGATCGACAGGAGAACGCAGCGGCTCAGAAGGCTCTTCATGAGCGGAATTCTCGCTCAAGGATTCGGGCCGGACTCCGGACGGCTTCAGATGATGAGTCTGCTCGCTTTTGACAGCAGGCTTCCCCGCCATCTGATCGAGCTGGGCTTGAATCTGTTGAAGCTCTTCCCGAATCGCGGCAAGCGGCGCAAGAGCCTGCACCTTTGTCATGGCAGTCAGGCTCATCTCCAGGACAAGTCGCGGATTAGGAGCATATCTGACCTTCTGCTCGGTTTCAACAAGCAGCCGATAGAGCTGCAACAGCTCAGACTCGCTGACGCAGGCACAGAACGGCTCCAAATCGGCCCTGCAATAATCGAAAAGACTGAGATAGCGATCCGCGTGCGTTGCGACCTTGAGAACCATCAGGTTTCGGATGCGCTCCATCAGCTCCAGACAAAACAGTCCGACATTATACCCTGCGCTGGCTAACCGCTCCATCACAGGGAAGATGTGAGGGGTACGATGTGTCAGAATCGCTTCCAGAACTTCATCCAGCAATGACAAGTCTGGAATTCCCAGGACATAGCGTACGTCACGATCGTTCACCACCGGTCCGCAAAAAGCGATCACCTGATCTAAAAAATTCTCTGCGTCACGCACACTACCGCCGGCGTTTTTTGCCAGCAAAGAAAGACTGTCCTCAGATATTGTTACTGCTTCATGGCGGGCGAGTTTTTTCAGCAGGGGCAGAAGCTCCTTAGGACTACTGTGTTTGAATTTGAACTGTTGGCAGCGCGAGAGGATTGTCGCAGGAACCTTCCAGGGTTCGGTGGTGGCCATCACGAACACCACATTTGACGGCGGCTCTTCCAGGGTTTTCAGCAACGCGTTAAAGGCTTCAGTCGTGAGCATATGGACTTCGTCAAGAATGAAGACATTATACCGGCTGCGAGATGCGACATAGCTGACATGTTCCCGCAACTGCCGAACATCATCGACTCCCCGATTCGAAGCCCCGTCGATTTCCACGACATCCATCGAGCAACCTTCAGCAATTTCCCGGCAGAACTCACAGTGATTGCAGGGTTGAGACGTCGGCCCCTCAACACAATTCAAGGCCCTGGCGAAAATTCTGGCGGTGGTGGTCTTTCCAATACCACGGATGCCGCTAAAAAGATAGCCGTGATGCAGCTTCCCGCTGTCCAGCGAATTTTTCAGCACATCCGTAATATGCTCCTGACCAATCACATCTTCAAACACTTGAGGCCGCCATTTCCGCGTCAGAACCTGATATGACATAACTTCACTCGCATATTTCTTTATTGCCTAAGCATGTAGCAGTCAGAGCCGAAGCAGGGCATCTCTGACTGACAATCCCCTCTCATCCTTTCACAGGATCGTGTGCAGACAGCCCATCAGGATTTTCATCGTGTCAGTGCACCGTAAATCTCGAGCTTTGAGATTTCGCCGGATGGCCAGCCTTGTCTGACGCTTCGATCCTCAGCGTATGCTTCCCGGAGGCAAGCCGCTGTGTCAAGAAATATGACAGCGTGTGACGATCCGGATCGTATTCGGCTGCGAGCGGCTTATCGTCCAGCAACATCATGAGTGTATCCGTATCAACCCCTTTTCCAGTGTCCCGAATCACCGCTGACAACGTAAAACCCAACGCCTTTGTCACACTGCCAGCTTCCGGTTTCAGGTCAGAAATCGTCGGACGAATCGTATCCCGGAGAATTCCGTAATAAGAGGGGTAAATAATCGTTGCCGTCAGGCTGTGTCTGTTCTCCTGCCGCTTATCATCCATATAATACCAGCGCTGTTTAAGACGATCCCACCAATAAATTCCGAGTTCCTGAATATTTTTGCTTGACTCAGGATACTGGATCGAAATTGAGCCGCGTTTTTCCAGAGGCTCTCCCGCAGGTCGGAAATCGTATACATCGCCGATGACAGGCAGCCCCTTAGTGACGTGATACGCTGTTGCCGGCCAAATATTGGCAAAAATATCTTCATACAAAGCGCCCGCCGGAAAGCTCATCTCAGCCTCTTGCCCATAGGTCACGGTGCCGCCGCGTTTCGCCGAGATCGCCTGCACCGGAAATTTCCGGCTCTCTCGTAAGGCTTGCCCGCGCTGTGTCACGGCTGTCAGCTCGATCGTCAAAATGCCTGCATCCGCCTCCTGCAAAGCGTAGACCGCAGCAAAACTGTTTTCCCCTCCCGGCTCCATCTCAATGCGTTTTATCACACGATGCTTATGAGAAATCGTGACGCCCGGGGCGGACTGCAACGCCTCTGCCGGAGCAAACACGAACTCAAGAAAGCCTGGAAATTCCCTCAGTTCAAAGTGCGCGCGTTGCTCCTGCGCCCCAGCAGGCTGAGGAGGACGAGGCGAATGCTCCTTCTCAACAGAAAGCTGCATCCGGGCCGAGCTCAGGTTTCCCATCGCATCCCGGACGTCGAGATTCAGCGTATGCAGCCCTTCTTCCAGGCCGCTCGTTTCCCATACGCCGCCGTGCTCCGCAAAAACCCCGCGGTAAGGAAAATGCTGTGCAGAGATCGTATATAAGCGGTAATAATACTGAACCGGATTGCCCAGGCGGGTAAAATTATAATCATACACCAAGCCGCCCCGGTGATTACTGTCGTAAGTCACCCGGTCGAATTGATTGTCAAAGAAGTCCTTACCATCGATTCGCAGCGAAATGCGGGCCACTCCGCATTTATTCTGAGCACCGACCTGATCGTAGACTGAGACCGTAAAGCGGACCTTTCCGCAGACTCGCGGCACATGCCGAATGGTATACATTCCATTCTCCTTTTCCATGGGATATTCCCGCAGCCCATGTTGGCCTTCAAGGGTCGATTTCGGTCCTAAAGGCTCGATCAGAACAGCCTCGATCGTTGGCGGCGTATCATCCTGATAGCGGAAGCCATGTTCGAAAGGATCGATCGGCGCATCACCGCCCTGGCGCACTTCCCAGTGTAAATGTGGCAATCCTGAGCCGCTTTCACCAGAATAGGCAATGAGTTGCCCTTTTTTCACGGATTTTTCCAGAAAAATATTTCCCGGATACCGTGTCCTGCGTTTTTTTCGAGCCTGCGCAACGAGACTGCGCAGGCCCAGCCCTTCTTCCACAAATCGGTCGAGATGCGCATACACGCTCATCAAACCATTCGGGTGCTGGATATAGACAGCATTCCCGAAACCGGATTTTTTTACGCTCAAACGGACGATTTTCCCACTGTCCACAGCATACACCTTATACCCGGTCTGCATGTTGGTCCGAAAGTCAATTCCCGTATGTAGCCGATTGCCCCGAAATTCTCCAAAAGTGCCGGAGAGTCCTGCCTGAATTTCCAATGGATAATACCAGTCGTTTTCGGCTCTCGCCGACATCTCAGAACAAAGCATCACAAACAGACAGACAGACAGCATCTGAAAATATTTTTCCATCTTCACGATTCCTTCCAAAATTCCTATGACGATAGCACAGATCTTATCACGATGCGCGGACAATTCGAATGAAACGCGCTATGAACTGACTGCCAAAATTTTCCCTCACCAGATTATAAAACACAGATCAGAACTTTTGTCAAGGAATTGGCCTGCCGCAACGTCCAGATTGCCAACGCTAATCTCCGCTCAACTCGTTAAGAAGGCGATAAAAACATTTGACAAAAGTCGAGATATCTTTCCTGACTTCCTTAAAATTTTCTCCACAGTCGTCAATGTCACCGCATCAACAAAGGAGGCGAATTCATGAAAAAATTCATTATATTCCTGACGATATTGCTCATAACCGTTTCGCTGAACGATCGCGTTCACGCAAAATCTCCACGTCCAACCCGCTACTTTACAGCGTCAAAGAGCTGCGCAGCCCTTCAGTCGATCAGAAAGCAGACAAACCCCGGCAACATTCATCTGACCGTAAATGTGGCCTACGAGGTGATCGACCAAAATAGCGCAAAAGCAAGCTATTACCGGGTGAAGGTTCTGGGAGCATCCCCGATGGAACGATGGGTGCCTGCCTCATGCGGAACGCTTCAGGAAGAGAAACGCAGGCACAGTCAGGCCAACTCTGCGTCCTCCACGTCTCCCAATGGAAATTTTCTGCTCGCCCTAAGCTGGCAGCCGGCCTTTTGTCAGACTCATCAGCGGCAGACAGAATGCCGCAGTCAGACCAGCGAGCGTTACGACGCCAGTCATTTCACTCTGCACGGACTCTGGCCGCAGCCGCGCAGCAGGACGTACTGTAATGTCAGTCAGAGCGCTCAGAAGGCGGACCGGAAAAGCAGGTGGCAGCAGCTTCCAAAACTGGAACTGAACGACAAGACCTATGAGAATCTGACTGAAGTGATGCCGGGCGTCGTCTCTTATCTGCATCGTCATGAATGGATCAAACACGGTTCCTGCTACAGCCTGACACCGGAAGAATATTTCAGAGAGTCGATTTTCTTGACCAGACAAGTCAATGCCTCAGTCGTCCGGGATTTTTTTGTGGATCATATCGGCCAGATCGTATCAGCCGATCAGATCAAAGCTCGTTTCGATGCCGCGTTTGGCAAAGGCTCCGGCGACAAGGTCCGCATAAGATGTGATCGCGGCATGATCAGCGAACTGTGGATCGACCTCAAGGGAACGATCGATGATCAAAGCCGGATCGAGGATTTGCTGGCACGAGCTACACGGGCTTCTTCAAGCTGCGAAAGTGGCCTGATCGACCCGGTGGGCTATTGATGTAGCAGGAGTCCCTCTGCGCCATGCTGGACATCATGCTCTGTCAGGCCCTGATGAGCTGACAGAGCAAAGCTGGCGCTCTCATCCTATAATAAAATTGCGCGCTTGACGGCAGCCGCGATAAAACCGGCAAAAAGCGGATGGGGTTTACGGGGTTTGGAAGTATATTCCGGATGGAATTGTGTCCCCACAAACCAGGGATGGTCCTGCAGTTCAATAATTTCCACTAGTGAACCGTCCGGCGCAGTTCCACTCACGACCAGACCGTGTTCGGTCAGGACTTTCACATAGTCGTTATTCACTTCGTAACGATGGCGGTGGCGTTCGGAAATATTCGCCTTGCCGTAGGCTTCATAGACGTGAGTTCCGGGTTTGAGCGCACAAGGATATGCGCCGAGCCGCATTGTGCCGCCTTTGTTCTTGATATGCTTCTGGTCCGGAAGGTAATCAATCACAAGATACGGGGCTTCAGGATTGAATTCAGAACTGTCAGCTCCTTTCAGTCCGCAAACATTGCGGGCAAATTCAATTACCGCACATTGCAGACCGAGACATAAACCGAAAAAGGGTAATTTCTGTTCACGGGCATAACGAATCGCCTGAATTTTCCCTTCGACACCGCGTTCACCAAATCCGCCGGGCACAAGGATGCCGTCAATCGCAGCAAGCGTCGCCGAGCTTCCCTTTGCCTCAATCTCTTCAGCCTCGATCCACTCTAATTCGACTTTGGTATTATGGGCAATACCTCCGTGAATCAGGGCTTCCACCATACTTTTGTACGAATCCTGCAATTCGACGTATTTGCCGACAATGCCGATTTTCACCCAGTGTCTCGGCGAGTTCAACCGGTCGATAATTTCCTGCCAGTCCGACAAATCCGGTTCATCTTTCCCTTTCAGACCGAGCATCTCGAGAATTTTTTTCGTAACGCCTTCTTCATAATATGCCATCGGAATACGATAAATATAATCGACATCCGGTGCCGTAAACACGGCGTCGGGCTGCACACTGCAAAAGAGTCCGATCTTATTGCGCACCGTCTCAGGCAGCTTGCGATCGGAACGACAGAGCAAGATATCCGGCTGGATTCCGATCGCCCGCAATTCTTTGACGCTGTGCTGGGTCGGTTTGGTTTTCAACTCGTCGGCAGTCGCAATAAAGGGCACGAGGGTCAAGTGGATATACAAGACGTTTGCCCGGCCAATGTCGGTCCTGAACTGACGGATGGCCTCCAAAAAGGGCTGACTTTCAATATCACCGACGGTTCCGCCGATTTCGGTAATGACAACGTCGTTGCCCTCTGCAATTCGAGTGATCGCGGATTTGATTTCATCAGTGATATGCGGAATGACCTGCACGGTCTCGCCGAGGTAGTCGCCCCGGCGCTCTTTCGTGATGACCGAATGGTAGATCTGCCCGGTAGTGACGTTATGATAGCGACTGGTCGTGGTATTGGTAAAACGTTCGTAATGTCCTAAATCGAGGTCAGTTTCAGCGCCGTCATCAGTCACGTAAACTTCCCCGTGCTGAAAAGGGCTCATTGTGCCGGGATCAACGTTGAGATAGGGGTCAAATTTTTGAAGAGTGACCTTGAGCCCCCGGCTTTCGAGCAAGGCCCCGATCGATGAGGCGGCGATACCTTTTCCTAACGCGGAGACAACCCCGCCGGTCACAAAAATATACTTTGTCTGCACAGTATCATCGGGAATACAAAGCTCGGGACACGGCCTTAGAGACGGCTCAACACCGGGAACTCATCCGCAGCCCGTCTTTCCCATTCCATCTTCTCTGCTGTTAAGTAATTGTCGCAGGCGCTCCAAATCTTCCGGCGTATCAATGCCGATAATTTCACCTGCTGTTTCGAGAACTTTTATCCTGTAGCCATATTCCATCGCCCGTAACTGTTCCAGGCCCTCCGCGATTTCAAGGGGGGTCTGGGCAAAGTCAACAAATTTGAGCAAAAACGTTCTCCGATATGCATAGAGACCGATGTGACGATAGAACTCAAAACCGCCGAAACCCTCGCCGCGCATATCTCTGCCTTTAATGTGAGGAATCGGGGACCGGGAAAAATATACTGCCCGATCGTTCACATCGCAGATAACTTTCACGACATTGGGGTTAAACAGTCCTTCAGGGGTTCTGATTTTATGTTTTAAGGTGCCGATCACCACATCCGGATCGTCGAGCAGAGCCTGAACCGCCAGTTCGATCATTTCCGGTTGAATCAATGGCTCATCCCCCTGCACATTGACGATGATCTCAGCATCCAGATCGCGGGCAGCTTCGGCCAGACGATCGGTCCCGGTTCTGTGCGTTTTCAAGGTCATACAGACTTCTCCGCCAAAGCCGGACACGGCCTCCTGAATACGCAGATCGTCAGTCGCCACAATGACCCGTTCAAAGAGCGGGACCCGGCAGCAACGTTCATACACGTGTTGAATCATCGGCTTCCCCTGAATATCTGCAAGGGGCTTTCCGGGAAAACGGACAGATTCATAGCGTGCGGGGATGATTCCGACGACTTTCATTCAAATGCCTCCCTTTGAATATTGAGATCACGAGCATTCATTTTTTGCACGATACCCCAAAGCTCCTCTGGATTTGAAACAGCCGTACCAACCTTTCCGACCACGACTCCAGCAGCGGCATTCGACAACAGGACGGCATCGACGGGATTCGCCCCCACAGCCAGGCTCAAGGTAAAGGCAGCAATGACCGTGTCACCGGCCCCGCTGACATCATAGACTTCCTGCGCCATCGTCGGCACGTGGGTCACAATACCACTTTGCCGTTCAAACAATGACATGCCTTCTCCGCCTCGGGTAATCAGCACGTAATCGCTCTGCAGACGTTCCACAAGTTGTTTTCCGGCCAACAGCAAACGATCGTGACTATTAATCGTCATGTTCAGAGACGCAGCAGCTTCATAATGATTGGGGGTAATGACTGATACGCCGTTATAGCGATCGAAATGACTGGTTTTGGGGTCAACGGCAACAATTTTGCCTTGCTGCGCTGCCGTTGTCACAATTTTATGCACTAAATCAGCGGTGACAACGCCTTTCCCGTAATCTTCAATGATAATAGCGTCGATATGGGGCAGCATGGCTATGGCTGCCTCAGTGATCTGCTCCGTATATTCCCGAGAGATGGCGTCACGACATTCGCGATCGAGGCGGGCAACCTGCTGATGATGCGCGATCAGACGAGTTTTTCTGGTGGTTGGACGAGTCGAATCGACAAGCAGTGTATCAGTATTGACGCCAAGAGTCTGCAACGCTTCTCTGAGCTGGATGCCGGTCGTATCATCACCAATGACGCTGCATAAATACGGCTTTCCTCCCAGTGCGTACAAGTTATTGACAACGTTCGCTGAACCGCCCAGCTTTTGCGATTCTGACACCATATCGAGAATGGGAACCGGAGCCTCCGGAGAAATACGGGACACCTTTCCCCAGATATATTCATCGATCATGACATCGCCAATGACGAGCACAGCAGCTTCATGAAAACGTTCGGTAAGCCCTTGTAAACGCGCTCGTTGAATCATAGACCTCGGCATTCAAAACTCAGCATTCCGTGCGTAGCCGGAACAGCAGTTTCAGTCCCCTGAATACAAATTTGACTTCTGCTCAGGTTTTCGTTATTTTTGAGCAGCGTACAACGGCAGCCCTTGAGCAGACGACTATTTGCCCCATCAAAATTCAATAGAGCCAAAAACAAACGATGGCTCCATTTCTAAGGCAATATGTGCGCTTCCTTTTTGAAAAGAAACGGCTTCTTCATCATCCAAAAAGGGCGAAAGCTGGCATCCTGAACCAGCTTCTTTCACTTCCGAAAAGACCGCAATCCCTTCTTTCCTTCAATGTGCAAGATTTACTCGAATGGTATTCGGATTGACAAGAGGATAGGCAGCAAACGTATTCCTTGCATACGTTTTTTCCTCCTGACGCAGAGTTAACGTAAAAATCTCTATGCTCAATTACGAGACATTAAGTTGGTAAGGGGGTATAAGAATTTCAGCAGATATCCCTAAACCAATGTGTAAATTTCTTATCATATTTAAGGTTAATGCCCTTTTTTTCTTTTTGTTCAAGTGTTTATAAATAGTCTTGTTCATTTTTTATGGGTTTTATTGTCATATCCTCACCTCATACTGTAGCGACATCTATTGTGTCGTACTCTTTATGTGTACCAACAAAACGAATATAGACAACACTAAAACTATAATTCATTGCAACCACCTGGCATAACTATTTTTCATATCCTTCATAAAAATATGATTGTTCAATACCTTTAAAGATGACGTCTCTATCTTCTACATTTGCTGTTAAATTTCCTTTTAAGAGGATTCGTATTTCTAAATCATTTACAGGACTTCGTTCCATTGCTTGTAAATATACATCTTTATCGATGAATTGCCAGTTAACAATTTTATTCAAATTCTTTTTTAAAATCATATCCAGCTAAATTCGTGTGCTTCTGCCGTTACCTTCTAAAAAAGGATGAGCGATGTTCATTTCAACATATTTTGCAATGATTTCTTCAAAAGTATTCTCAGGCATTTGTTCAATTTTTGCTAAAGCTTCATTCAAATACAAAGAATGAGCAAAACGGAAATGACCTTTTGAAATATTTTTTCTGATCTGACCTGCAAAATCATAACGTTCTTTGAATAAGTAATTATGGATTTCTTGTAAGCCTTTAGTCGTTCCAACTTCAATGCTATGTATATCACCAGACTCAAATAATTCATACGCATTTTCTAAGCTCTTTTTGTCTATATCCTTCATATTCATATTGTACCATTTTTTATATTTTTTCTGATTATATCATTTTCAAAAAAGTTCATGAATTAACATGGATTCCAAGAGCTTGTTTGTGGGATCAATAACCTCCTGCTCCTCCCGTAATTCATCAGGGAGCAGCATGTCTGGCACAGCATCTTCTTTCAATCGTCCATGCAATGTAATATACCACAGTTGACATTGCACGTTGTATAATTTTTCAATGTTAAAAACTTCTAAAAATGTGCTCGTATCTTTCAGGACTAACTGTTGAGTATTCTCTGAAGCCGAGATAATCTCAGCAATTCCTGTGTGACATCACTGGGCTTATGAAACCTCTCATTTTTATGAACGGTAAATGGCCAAGATGCTTTCATACTGCCGGGGACAAGAGCCGTTGAATCTGTGATTTCTCTCGTCCGCTTAAACAGCCAAACTCGGGAGCATCATGAAGCTCAAACGCAGAATACATATTCCCTTCTTCGCCCATCTTTTGTGAGATCGTAATATAGCCATAATAATCCAAAAACGCCAAACTTTCGTCAAGATGTCGATGTCCATAGAGTTTGTCAAGAAAATAAGTTTTCGTCTTTTATTCCCTTTGGTAATTATGGTATATTTGCGTATCCTGACATTCTACTTACTCATTCATTGAACTTCCAGTAAAGCAATCTGTTTCTTACGTTACACACACTTTTCATGCTAACGTTTCTTCCAGACCTGTATGCGGTTCGTCTTGTCTCGATATCCGTTCTCTTTGCCAGCGCTGCGACACTGGGGCCGATCCCCTCGTGCGCGGCGAATCCGGGCACAGCGTGCGTGCCGAATCAACCGCGCCACCTTGGAATTTTTCTGAAAGACCTGTTAGGATCTATTGCTCTCCTTCTCACATGATTCCTGACTCGATTTTTTTGTATCAACACTGGGATCGCTTAATATACAGGCTTTTTCAAATCTGGAGGGTGAAGCTCATGAATAGCGGGATTCCCCAGATGCAGCAATCACGGTTTTTTTATACGTTTATCAAAGAATTCACTTGACAAGTAATTCAAGGAGAGTTCATTTTGTTTTTTGATACAGCCTTAGCTCAATTTTAACATTCTTTAATGATCTCGACAAGGTTATTAGATTATTCTAATATACTTTATTTCTATTTCTCTTTATTTGTCAAAGAGTTAGAAGTTTGATATTGTCGAGTTGTTATAAACCCCAAAAGAGAACAATGGGGGTATTACGAAAGGGGTGGTAGGATGGAGGATCAATGCAAGACAAGCGGTTGTTGCTGATGTAAGTTGATAATTTTTTAATCATCTTTTAACACGTTACTGGAGGGATAGAGATGAGAAAATTATTTACAATGATGTTAGGGCTTTTTATGATGCTGTCCGTACTGTGTAGTGCGGTAGCGATGGCAGAAGAAAATTTACCTGTGCTGATCCCGGAGCTCCCGAGACGGCCTGCGGCTCCTCGCAACATTCGCAATCAGATAACCTTTGAACAAATGCAGAATATTGTCGGGCCGGATGAAGAAAACAACGGTCTGATT
>PDSJ01000027.1 GCA_002748425.1 candidate division KSB3 bacterium
CAAGGAATGGTAAAACGAGATTTTTGTACCACACTGAGTTGGCAGCCATTCTGCTTCCCGGATGGTGCGGGGTTAAATGCGTTGTTCAGCAAACCCTAAATAACTTAAAGCTGCGAGGCGGCGAGTGGGAAAATTGGAGGGGCGCAGCCGGAAGAAATGCCAGGCTTCGGCCGGCATCACGTCAATATCAAGACAAGGACGCAGCATGTTCCAGAGAGACAACATCTCGCTGATATAGCTGTGGCTTTCGGGGTCGTCATCCTCTGGGCAGTCGGGCAGCAGACCGGCAGCGCCCAAAAGCATGGCCTGAATCCAGGGCAGAGACCGCCCGGGACTTCCCCCATGATCCGGAAGGTGTGACAGAATTGTGTCTAAGGGAAGGAGCCGCGCCAGGCGCAGAAACGGCTCTTTATTGCTGCTGTATCCAAGCCCTTCGCAAAGCGCTTCATACAAAAGCTGCTGAAAGTCGCCGCATTCGTTGAGCCGGAGATCGAAACGTCCGGCCCGATCGTAGAGGCGTTTGCGCCCTAACTGCTGCAGGCGTTCGAGAAGCTGTTCGTCTGGCACATACCGCAGTCGTGCCTGGCAGTCTTCATAGTCTGCCTTTTGCCGCTCATCACGTGCCGCAAAAATCCGTTGCAACACCTCGACTGGAAAGGCCAGGCTGTTCTGCAGGAGCAGATGCGCGACACGTGTCCCGTCTGCTGTATAAACGGGGAGATTTCTGCCGCGCGGATCGTCCCAGAACACAACATGCAGAATTGTCCGATTATAGGCCGGATCCCTGTCGTGCCCGTGGGCATGCCAGCTGGAGCGGTGGAGATGTAATTCAACATCCCCTTCAAAGAGCTGTGAGCCGATTCGAATGAGCGCATGTGTAAAGTCTGGACCGTTATCGGTATTTTTGCACCCCCGGCGGACGATTTGAACAGGAAGCCCCTCAGACGTCATTAAGCCGTCGGGGCGCAGGCGCTGTTCCTCCCAGATTCTCGATAAAACGCTTTCCGTGATTTTCATGATATTATATCATTCAAGCAGTATCGACATCATCGGCGAATTCTCTGAGATTCTTATCATGCCCGAAGAGCACAAGAATGTCGCCCTCTAGAACCATATCGTCTGCTTTGGGAACGCTGATGATGTGCTCGACAGTATCCTGCCCCAGGAAATTCCGGCGGGGCGTCTGGCGTTTGATGGTGACAATATTCAACTGATAGTCTTCCAGACGCCGCCGCAGTTCATCAATATGATTGCCGAGCATCGCTTCCGGCGCGACCAGTTGAGCGATGCTGTGATCTTTGCCCAATTCGATGCGATCAAAGAAAATATCCGAGATCAACTCTTTGGCGACATTGTGTCCGACCTCTTCTTCAGGCAGGACCACGCGGTCACAGCCGACCTGTTCCAGAATGTCTTTGCGGATGCGGGTTCTGGCGCGGGAAACGACCTTCGGGACCCCCAGCTTTTTCAGGGCAGCCACTGTCAGAAGGGTTTCCTCAAAATCTGTGCCGATCGCCACCACAGCGGCATCGACGTGCTGTAAGTCCTGTTCTTCAAGGGATTCCTGATCTGTTCCGTCGACCTGTATCGCAATCAGGACATCGTCCTTAATACTATCGACATTTTCAAAATCTTTATCAATGGCGATCACCTCGACACCCATCTGAGTCAGGGTGATCGCAGCGCTCCTCCCAAAGGAGCCAAGGCCGATCACGGCAATACGTTTTTTCATCCGATGTGAACCTGCTCTTCTGGATAGCGGTAGCGTTCGCTGTGCTGCCGCTGTCCAATGGCAAGCGCCAGGGTAAATGGGCCGATACGCCCTAAAAACATGGTTCCGATAAGTAAAAGGCGACCCGGAATGCTGAGTTCGGGCGTTACACCAGTGGTGACGCCAACTGTCGCCAGAGCCGACACAGTTTCAAACAACAACGCTATCGGACGTCGGGCTTCCGTGAGTGTCAGCAGGAAGGCGACACTGAAAGCGACGATGAGATAGAGGGTGACAACGACAATCGCCTGATAGGAGACGCTGACCGGAATGCTTCGGCGAAACAGTTCAACGCGTGAGCGTCCCCGGGCAAGAGCGAAGACTGTGCTCAGGAGTATGGCAACTGTCGTGACTTTCAGGCCGCCGCCGGTCGATCCGGGAGCGGCTCCGATAAACATGAGCGGGAGCGCAAGCATCAACGTAGAATCGTTCAGGGCTGAAAAATCCACAGTGTTGAACCCTGCCGTACGTAAAGTGACTGATTGAAAGAGCGCGCTAAGAAGTTTTTGGTGAAAGGGCTGCTCGTTGAGAGCGTCGTGGTGTTCCAGAGCAAGAAAGGCGAGTGCTGCAGACAAGAGCAAGACAGCGGTCGTGAGGAGGATCAAGCGGCTTTGCACTGAAAGACGTGTGTGTCTCTTCCGCGCGATTTTCTGGGACGTATATGTTCCAAGCTCGCTCAAGGTACTGAAGCCGATCCCGCCCAGAACGATCAGAGCGCAGATGATGAGATTGATGCGTATGTGTCCTGCAAAGGGCAGGAGACTGTCGGAAAATGTGGAAAATCCGGCATTACAAAAGGCGGAAACAGCGTGGAAAACGGAGAAGTAGAGTGCCTGTCGGGGGAGAAACATGTCCTGCCAGCTCATGTAGAGCAGGACAGCACCGCATACTTCGATGCCCAGGGTCGTCAGCAGGACGATTTTCAGCACGGCCCCCAGCCGGGCAAGGCGGTCGGTCTTCAGCATATCGCCGAGCAGCACCTGTTCTCTACCGCTCATGCGCTGGCCGAGAAAAAGACTGAAAAAGGCCGTCACCGTCATAATGCCCAAGCCTCCAAGCTGGATCAGTCCCAAAATGATGACTTGGCCGCTGCGTGTAAAGGCGGTCGCAGTGTCGACAACGATCAGTCCGGTGACACAGACTGCCGAGGTCGCAGTAAAAAGGGCATCGAGTGGACTTAACGGCACGTTCGTAGATGTTGGCAGCAGGAGAAGGCCGCTTCCTGCGAGAATTGTGATGCTGAAGCTCATGACAATGAAACGAGCCGGCGAGCTGTTGAACTGGGCCAGGAATTGTACGATTTTGACGATCCAGCGCAGAATATTCATCAGAATGTAGACCTGAAGCACAAGGCGGTGGGGATCCTGGAGAGTCAACGCGGCGATCTTGTGAACACCCGGAATTTGCCTGAGGTCCAGATGGAAAACTGATACTGACAGGAGGTCCAAGAGAATGAACGCTGTAAAGAGATATTTGATGAGATTGCTGCGCGCGTAGCGCCATCGGTCGCGGCGAATGAAGAGTTGGGCAATATATCCGTTTACGAAAAACACGCCGATGAGAATCAACGCGCTTCCGATCTGGTCGTGCTGCCGGCGCGAAAGATAAAATCCATACTCCAGCAACAGGAGTATGGCGCCCGCCAGCGCAGTCAGGCCCATCACCCAGCGTAAGATATATAAAATTGTCTGTGTTTTGCTATATTCGGACCGGAACGACATAAACGAGTGTCGCCACTCCATGCAAGCGCCAAAAATTTCGAAGCATGTCTCTGCTGAAACGGTCAATCCTGGAAAGAATCGACATCACGGTCTGCTGTTCTTGTCAACTGGAATCTGAATATTTTCATCGTTTTGTTACAATTGCAGGCCAGGCCGTGTGCTTTTTCTCCGAGGCAGCCTTGTGCGTGAACATCTGCTAGTCTTTAGTGCTTAATGGATCTTATCGTGAGGAAAAAATATTTTTCATGTTCACATACAAGGTGCTCCGATCGATTTCAACGGCTTCGGCAGCTTTCCCTTCTCGCAGGATCGGGCCAAGGCAGGGCGATGTTTCTTTCGTGGTGTTCGCCAGCAAAGACGGCATAGGCCGCAGGATGCAGGAATTTCAGTCTTTTCAGGACGATTCTTGTTATGATGAGCGCAGTCTCAACATCACTCTTCGCCGGCCCTTCCCTTGAAATAGAGAACGTCCTGGGTTGCTTCTCCTGCTTCTGGGAGAGGGCCAGACAAAAAGAGTGAATTGTGAATTTATAGAAGCAATTCTTATGCCCGAGAGTCTGCATGACGGTGAGGTGCGGTCTGGGGCCAGAGGAACAGCATGAGAAAAGGAGAGTCCGCAGCTTGGAAGAACACCTGCCTACAGTGTATTTCTCTCAACGTCTCGTACAACTTTCAGGAAATATTGCTGCCTGAATTCAGGAAATGATATTTCTCATGTACACGATGCGTATGGTGCTTTGGAGCGTCAGGAGTGGGTAGTAAGGGTTTGGACGAAATCGCAGATCCTGGTCTCATGCCAGTATTCTCCGTCTGGACGGCGGGCCATAAATCCGACATGTCCGCCAAAGTCTGGCATCTCCAGAAAGAGATATGGGTGGGAAGCAGCTTCTTTTAGCGGATAGCTGGCCTCCGCCAGAAACGGATCGTCTAAGGCATTCAAGAGAAGCGTCGGGATGTGAATGCCGGCCAGAAGTCGTTTCGGACTACAGCGTGCCCAATAATCTTCGGCGTTCCTGAATCCGTGAATCGGGGCTGTATAGCGGTCGTCGAAGATTTTCAGGCTGGTCACTTCATGAAAATTCCTATCGCTGATTTTATCAGGCATTTGTCGCATTTTGAGTCGGATTTTTTTTCGGAAACAGCGCAGGAAATTTTTGAGATACATGGTATTACCCGCTTCGGAGAGTCGTTCGGCTGACGTAGCCAGATCGCAGGGAGTTGACACAGCTGCTGCCCCAAGCATTTCCTCGGGAAGTGAAGACCCCCGTTCTCCAAGATAGTTCAGCGTGAGGCACCCTCCTAAGCTGAATCCGATCAGCGCGATCTCCCGGTAAGCAGGATAATGCGTGAGAATATGCGTGATGACAGTCTCGACGTCGTCGGTTGCGCCGCTGTGGTAGCTGCGCAGAAGGCGGTTGGGTTCACCGCTGCACCCTCGCAGGTTCAGCGCGACTCCATCCCACCCCCGACGCGCAAACGCTTTGATCATGCCTGGGATATAGCGTGAACGCGAGCTGCCTTCCAACCCGTGAATCGTGAGAATGAGCCGGGTAGACCCATGTCGGGCCCAGTCGAGATCGAGGAAATCATCGTCAGGCGTTGAAATGCGCTCGCGGGAGAACGTGACACCACGAATTGTACGAAAAAGTGAGGGATAGATTGTGTGAAAATGGCAATTTTTAAAGGCTGCGATCGGCCGATACGCTGATTTGTCTACGATAGGCATAACTTCATTCAGTCTTGTTGCACAAAAATCAAATGAAACGGAAGAAAAAGGAACGGCAGTACTGGGGTTCAAGCTTCCTGACGACCTGCACCGGGAACCGTAGGCTGGTCTGCCCCGCTAAAAACCATACCCCCGCCCTATCCAGTAATGCCAGTCTTCAAGGGCTTCGCGTGTTTGTGCATCGGGGTTTGTGCTTCGGAGTTGGGCAAGAGGAACGAATAGACTGTCTTCGTCGCCCTGTTCGACCTGGACATAGATCTCCCGTAAACATTTGTGTTCATCAGCCATTCCTGTTACGCGCACGGCATCGCCTTTTTGTAAAGGCGACTTTGGGTGCTCGCGCAAGCAGATCGCTTCAAAAGGGAAGGTCAGCGAGCCGTCAAGGTAATAATACCAACCCATAGCGCGTTCTTCTTCATCACAGGCATCGATGAGAATTTCCAAATCGATTCGTTTTTCACGACGATGATCTCGTTTTAATCGTTCCATGACTCTCTCAAGCAACAGCTTTTACTCTACGATCTTGACAACCGGATTGCGCTCCAGCTCAAAATCCGAGATATGTTATTACATGACGTGTATACATCTATCAATACAAGCTTCTACAGACGGATATTGACGCCTGTCTGCACAGTATGCATATTCGAATACGTGTGAAAGATCGTTCGCGGATTGCCCTCAGTCTGAGGATGCCGATTCTCGACCTCTCCATCCTGCCTGCTGAATTCATACGCAAGCCAGAGCCCGAAACGACGACGGATATCATGGGAAATACGACCACTGAGGGACCAGGCATCCCATGCATAAGTCATTATCTGATCGGGCCTATAGTTCCGCTCAAGCGTATGGCGGGCAAACGATCCGCCAAGCTGCAGGGAAGTCGTATACTTTAAAAACCATGTTGTCGATACTGTGAACATCTGTTCGCAGAGCGTATCGTCATAGAATGATGCTCCGAGTGGGGCGCGATCGTCGTGCGAAGTCATGGTCGTGGAATGACCGTCAGTCTGACGATAACGATACCCTAGACGGGTTCTGATCCGCTTATGAAAAATATAGATTCCCAGCAGGCGCAGCTCCCGTCCATCAGCTTCTGTGGAGTCATGAACCTGTGTTCTCGACAGAGGCGTTTCTGCGGTCCAGTGTGTTTTTACGGCTGCGTACTCCCGATCAAGGGCGGCGATATCTGCTGAAACACGAAAATGATCGCTGAGATAGCGTGAGAGGCCAAAACCGTATTGCCGTCGAATCTCATCGCTTTTTCCGTCGCCGAGCAGACCGAAGGTATTTGCCAGCGTCACATCTTCTTCGCGTTCGGCCGAATCAAGCATGAACGTGAGCCCGGTTGAGGTCCAGGGCTGCAGCTCAAGGCGGAGAGCGACACGGCGCTGCTGGGGAGAGGAGGAGCTGAGCGCACGATAGGCGTTTGCCGTATTCTGAAAGACGTGAGACGCTGTATATTCGGGTTGAACGCTCAGCTCCAGGCGAAGACTTGCGGGCCGTGCGTAAAATGGCTCTAAGCGGATCGGCGTGTCTGGCGTATCAGAAATCGGGGTAAAAAAGAACGAGTAGGCCAGGGAGAAGCGATGACGTGTGTATTCGTCATGAGCTGAGATAGACGGAGCTTCCGTCTCATTGATGACATAGTCATCATGCGCATATCGGTATGACGACCAAGACCATGCGGGCGCAAGTTCATGACGAATGGGGACATCTGCATGCAGGACGCACGCAAAGAACTCCACCACACCCGCACTGACGATGGCAATAACGCGCTGCCGGGATTTTCGGGTCATCAAAATCATTTGTCGTTGTCGGCTGAAAATTACAAGACATCGCTTTCGTTCCACTGTGTCCAACAAAACAACGAATTTTCAGGATTCTGTCAAGAATTTTTGATCGAAGTATTGCAGGAAAATACTCTGCGTCCCTTTGGCCGGCGCTTTCGTTGCTTCAGTGGCGTTTTGCCGTCCTCGATGCTTTTCTGGAGCGTGCGTACATTCCGTGTCGTTGTTCTGTGGCAAGAATCTGTGCAGGGAGGCGTAATTCATCGGCTGTGATATAGGTCCCTTCCACCTGCCGGGCGGCTTGCCGGGCAGCTGTGTTTGCCGCATCTTCGGCCGGCTGCCCGTGAAAGAGCCGCTGCGTCAAATAGGTCGCAAAAAATACGTCACCGGCGCCTGTTGAATCCCCGTCAACGCTGACCGGACAGGCTTTGTAGCGGAGCTCGTTCCCGTCGATATCTTTCACAATACCCCCCTGAGATCCTTGCGTCACGACGATTTCCTGAATGCTGAAACGGCGCATGAGTCTGGGAAGGCTGATCTCATATCGTTCGAGAATATAGCTCAACTCAGTATAGTCGGCTTTGATGATGTCTGCGACGCGCAAGGCATGAGGCAGCAAGTCTGAGACGGCGGGATGAACCAGGCCACGCCGTTGTTCTCTGACATAACCCTGCAGGTCAAGGCTGATGCAGGGAACACGGTGCCGGAGCAGCTCGAGTTGCTCGCTTTCGAGGTCTGCTGGGAACAGAGGCCCGAGAGATAAGAGATCCGCAGCGTGAAGGAGAGGAATGATGCGGGCAATCTGGATAGGATCGGCGGTGCAGAGAAGCTGCTGGCGACGATGGTCTCCCTTGATATCGTGAATGAAACAGGTTGTTGCCTTGCTGCTGTCGCAGGATACGCGCAGCCCTCTGCGGCGAAGGGTCTCAAGAATCCCTTTGTGCCGGGTGGCGACATTGGACAGAATGGTCGTCTCGACATGCTGTCGCTGAAAGCTCAGACCAGCATAGGTCGTGACTCCTCCCAGCTTCCAGACGCTTGTTGCATGCTGAATAACCTTATCAATGGTCGTGGACCCGACAACGACTACACGATGTCTCTGCATGAGTATTCCCGGTCAGGGTGATAGAGAGAATCGCCACACGCTTTCGTGACGCGCATTCTGAAAAATTTATTGAATACTATTTAAATTCTCATATAATACTTAGCTTGACAATCTATTTTTGGTAAATTATACGCTTTTTGCAGAAAACGTTTTTTTACAGTGATAACGATATTGAGAGATCAGCCTGTTCCAACAGGGAGGAATTTCACCTTCACACTAGGCGAAAGACCTTTTCTGTTGACATATCCCTCTATGTAAAGAAAAACGTTTTCGTAAAAATTTTTATGCTGAATATAAAGAACGGGGGCTGTAAGGGTGGAAAGCATGGGGGCGAAAATTTATGATGTCGCGAGGTTGGCCGGTGTGTCTCCGGGCACGGTTTCCCGTGCAATCCATCAGAAAGGATACATCCGTCAGGAAACTCGAAAACGAGTGATGGAGGCTGTTCGAAAACTTGATTACCAGCCCAATGCCTCGGCCACTCGTCTGGTATCCGGAAAAACGCATATTCTCGGGCTGCTGGTTCCAAACTTGCTGGAATCCTATTATGTGGAGATTACAGATGCCGTCCTCGAATGCGCAAAGCAGAAAAGCTATCATATCCTTCTGACCACGATGCGCGACGGATCGGCCAATCTGCCGGACTTCCTGCGCGATGGCAACATGGACGGCCTGCTGGTGGTGACGCCCTACTATCTCAAGGAGGAACTGTCCCTTGTCAGCCGCCGGAGATTTCCGTGTGTGATGCTGAACTACGCGCCTGAAGGCACACATTTTTCCGCCGTGTATTGCGACCAGTTTGCACTGGGATATTCTGCCATTCGTTATCTGATCGAGTTAGGCCATACGCGGATCGGCTTTTGTACCAGTGATACGAATTCACCGTCTCCGTTAAAACGTCTGCAAGGCTGCCTGCAGGCCCTGCGTGATGCCGGGCTGGAGGTCACCAGCGCCCATGTCCGGGACATGTCGCAAAAGCTCCGTAAAGATCCGGTTCAGGAAATCCGCGACTGGATTCGCTCAGGGGATCTGCCGAGCGCGATGTTTGTGTTTTCTGATGATATTGCGCTGTATCTGATGGATGCTCTGAAAGAAGCCGGCTATAGAATCCCTCATGACATCTCGATCCTGGGCTGCGGGAATATGCTGCTCTCAACCCGGACGATTCCTCCGCTCACAACTATCGATCAGCATACCTGCGAAATGGGGACAAGGGCTGTTGAACTTCTCCTGCGTCTTATGGAAAAACCGCGTTCTTCCCCGCCTGTTGTAGAGAAAATCGCTCCCCGGTTGGTTATTCGTGAAAGCTGTCAGAAGAGGACGGATACGCGCTGTTGAGAAAGCCGCACAGGAGAACTGATGACTTGGATATTGAAACGTCGGAAGGCGCTGTAACGACGTGTTTCACGTAATGAGAAAAAAAATGCTCTGGGGACTTGTACTCCTCTACGCCGGAATCCTTGTGACAGCTACGCTGGGGCTTCGGGGACGCGCGTTGCAGGAATGGGTCATCATGATCGTTCCCTCCGGACGAATTCGGGAAATTCTGCTCTATCCTTTACAGCACCATCATCCCATCGTCTTTGCGAAAGTGATCCTTTTTGGGGACATTCTTGTGAATATCTTTCTCTTTCTTCCTGTAGGGGTGATAATTTTTCTTGTGCTCGATCGGGTCTTCCTCTACTCTGGACGCATTACGTGCTGCATTGTCGTAGCGGTTGGGGCCGGTTTCAGTCTTTGTATTGAGCTGACGCAGTACATGATTCCGAAACGGATACCTTCGGCGGCTGATGTTCTCGCAAATGCAGCCGGCGCTCTTCTGGGGGCGCTGCTGTGCTCCGGCAGACAGAGGCTGAGGAAAAGACTCACGGCAAGCCCGGATTCTGCTGCGACATCGAACGGAAAGGTCTGTCGAGGCCATAAGCTGCAGTCCGGGAGTGACTCAAGCGTATAAGGAGTGAGTATTGTGAGTGTGAAACCAAGATTTATCATCAGCGATCTCCATCTTGGAGAGGGCCTGCACAGCCGTCATGAAGACTTCGATCAAGAGGCGACCGAAGATTTCGTGCAATTTTTGAAAGAGCTTTCCAGCTTGGGTGGAGCCCGCTTGATTATTAATGGCGATTTGATTGACTTCCCTCAGATTCACTTAGAGAGCAAGTCTGCACCGCCGCAGAAGTTTTTGGGAACAACCGAGTCAGAATCGACGCTCCGGCTCCAGAAAGCGATTGCCGGACATCCTGAGGTCTTTACTGCCTTGGAAACGTTTCTTGACGGACACGATAATGAGCTTGTTCTGATTCCTGGAAACCACGATATTGATTTTGCCTGGAACCGCGTTCTCAACACCTTTACGCAGCGGATCGGGGCGACGCACAGGAATTTTAAATTCGGCTTAGTGTATAAAGAGGGCGGCCTGTTTGTCATTCACGGACATCAGTATTCCGACGACAATCAGATCGAGACTCCGATCAACTTCACGTTTAACCGCCTGAACAGCTGCTGGGGCACTTACTTTGTCGAACATTTTTTCAATAGCCTGGAGGAACGCTATCCTTTGCTCGATAATGCCAGACCCATGTGGAAGGCTGCGCTGTCGGCACTGCTCTGCGATGACATTCTGGTCACTGGAGAATTTGCCGCCGAACTCCTAATCTTTTTGAAAAATTTCCGCATTCCCTTGAAAGACTATGTGCGAACTTTTATCATGGGCTGGCAGCCTAAAACCCGCAGCCTGCGGCATCGCGACGTCGAGAGCCTGACACATGATTTTAAGATCCATGCTGTCCGCGAGCGCATACAAGAACTTTGCGGTAATCCGGACTTTAAACGAGAATTTGACAAGGTGTTTCAGGATTTGAGCGAGATGCAGTGGGAACAACTCTTCTCGCGTTATAACGGCAGTGATTATGAGTTGCAGGACTTCCTGCAGAATATCGAATCGCGCCCGCAATCCCGAGGATTTTTTCACCGAACGGATAATTATCAGGAAGCCTCGAAGCTTATCGCCCGCCATCACCAAGACGTCCGCGCCGTCATTATGGGGCATACACATGAGGGCATGGATGCTGAACGTTTTACGGCAAGCAATGGGACAGGGGAATTTTCGTATTTCAATAGTGGAACCTGGACGAAAAGCTGCGATATTCCCTGGTGGAAGCTGCCTTCATTCGAGAGCCTGGTTGATCCGTCGGAATATACGCAGAATTCCAGTGTACTGCGCTGTACCGGAGAGGACGAGAAATTGGACGTGAGTTATTTTGGCACGTGGAAAGAGGCGATGAGCTGAAAATGTATAGAGAAATATTTCATAGAATTAACACTCTTCGGACAGCACTCCATCAGTGATGCCCTTATGTAAAAAAAGTCTGAAAACTCGTAACCTTTCCTTGCGCAGATTCTCACAAGACTAGATCGCGGTGGACTGCGTCTGGAGCGGCCTCCGGGGGCTTGCTCAAACACGAGGACCGTTTACAGTGTGAAGATCTTTGAAGCGTTTGTTTCAGCGGCGGTGAGGGCCGTCACAAAGATGATGTACGCGTGGTACGCACGGTGTCGAAGGTAAAAAAAAATGTTTTTCGCTTGACATGTCGTTCTTACCGCCGTACCTTGGTTTTAAGACATTAATTTGTTTGATTCTTAACGGGCAAGAGGGAATTCTTAGTGTATTCTTCTCGTATTCATAGTATCATAAATTCGGGGAGAGGGTTTTTCCAAATGCGGTGCTTTGAGGGGTATCGTCATGATGTTGTGTTTCCGGTTGAGCTGGTTTGTCACGTAAACACAGATAAATGAATATACGTATACCGACGATCTGCACGTCATCAGCTGCTCCGTATGCCTTTACGCTGGCAAAAGGAGTGCCGCTCAAACGTTTTATACGTTTGCCTTTTATTCCGAAGGAGCTTCTTGAACTTCGGAATGTCAAACATATCTCTACATAGATACGCTTTTGTAATATCAACCGTGTTGACAGCGCCAGAATTCGATGTCGGCAGTGTTCTCGTTCTCCAAGTCGTGTGCTTGGTAGTGCGGTGCGGCGGCCTGTTTGTTGCTTGTCTCTCTCATCACAAGACCCTTCGGTCTGGTAACAGCAGTCAATGCGAGGGACCGTGTTTCTTGACAGTGCCTGATATCCGAAGTGTCAAATCGTCTTACAGCGCAGAGACACGTATTCTCTGGAAAGGGGGGATGCCTGCTGGCAACATTCGTTTATGTACAATTCATCTGATAGGTGTAATAAGCCTTATCCAAAATATATCAAGGAGAAGTCGATTATGAAATACACGGGAAAGTTTTTAAGCCTCATCATTATCATTGTGCTTAGTCTGGTTCCTGCTGCGGGAGCCAAAGATGTGATTAAATTTTCCGATCAACAATGGCAGACCATGTGGATTAACAATGCCATTGCCATGTTTATTGTGGAACATGGCTACGAGTACCCGACAGAAACGGAAGTGATTACAACGCCGGTCATGCAGCAGGTGCTGCCTAACGGGGATGTGGATGTCAATATAGAGCTCTGGCGATTTAATCTCATTGATTGGTACAATGAGGTGATATCATCGGGAAAGGTGATCGATCTCGGACCGACGTTTGAAAGATCAACTCAGGGATGGTATGTCCCACGTTATGTAATCGAAGGGGATGCTGAACGTGGTATTGAAGCAGTGGCACCTGATTTGAAGTCGGTTTTCGATTTGCCGAAATATAAAGACATTTTTCGAGATCCTGAGAATCCGGACAAGGGATTGTTGATCAACTGCATCACCGGCTGGAAATGCGCTGAGGTGAATAAGGCTAAATTACATGCCTACGGGCTGGATGAGGATTTTAACGTGATGGAGCCGGGGACCTCTCCAGCTCTGGATGCGACGATTGCCGGTGCGTATAAGAAAGGCCGGCCGATACTGGTGTATTACTGGGAACCGACCTGGCTCATGGGAGCCTATGACATGGTGCAGCTTGAAGAACCAGCTTATACTGAAGACTGCTGGGCTGAAATCGAAACTGTACTGACTGGTGATACTGATCCTTCTGAGGTCTCGGACAAGGCCGGGTGCGCGTATGACAGCGTGGCGATACACAAAGGAATTTTTGCCGGCTTAGTCGATAAGGCGCCGGAGGTCGTAGAATTCTTGAAACGCATGAATGTCGGCACCGATCCTCTTAATAAAACAGCGGCGTACATGGAGGCGGAAAACGCAGAAGCCGACGAGGCAGCGCTGTGGTTTTTCAAACACTATCCCGAACGCTGGAAAAGCTGGTTATCGCGCGAGGCACTGCCGAAAGTCGAAAAGGCGCTTGCAGACGCTGGCGTAACCTTTGAATAAACGGCGGCGCACGCAGGACTGTCAATAATCACCCTGTCGACTTGTGATAAGCCGGCAGGGGCACGACACAAAAAATTATGTTTGAATTTCCCAAAATCTATTTTCCGCTGGCAAAGTGGATTGATCGTTTTGTCGACTGGCTGACCGTGCAAGGAGACGTTTTCTTCGATGTTATCAGCCGATGTCTGCTGGTTCCGTTGCTCGGGCTGGAACGTGGACTGCTCTACTTGCCCTGGTTTGTCATCATCGCTGTGCTGGCGTTTGCGGCCTGGAAACTCAGCGGCTGGAAGCTGGCTCTGGGAGCGACTCTTGGCCTTCTTTTTATCGGAGTGCTCGGGCTGTGGAAGCTGGCAATGAGTACGCTGGCTATTGTGATTGCAGCGACCGTGCTGGCAGTGTTAATCGGTGTTCCCATCGGAATTTCCATGGCACGCAGCGATTTCCTGGAACGGCTTATTCGCCCGATACTCGATCTCATGCAGACCATGCCAAGCTTTGTGTACTTGATCCCAGCCTTGATGTTGTTCGGCCTGGGGAAAGTTCCAGCTCTCTTGTCAACCTGTATTTATGCGGCTCCTCCGGCGATTCGTCTGACCAATCTCGGTATCCGGCAGGTCAGCCCGGATGTGATTGAATGTGGGAAGGCATTTGGTTCAACTCCCCGGCAGTTATTGTTCAAAGTGCAGCTTCCCCTGGCGATGCCGACCATCATGGCCGGAGTCAATCAGACCATCATGATGGCGCTGTCTATGGTGGTGATTGCCTCCATGATCGGCGCAGGCGGACTCGGGAAAGAAGTCTTGAGCGGTATTGCACAACTAAAAGTCGGAAAAGGGTTTACCGGCGGTATTAGTATCGTGATTCTGGCGGTTATTATGGATCGCCTCACGCAAGCGCTGACCCAGTCTCAGACAAAACACGCGATCTGAGAGTTCAGCCTATCGGATCGCTGCTTCCGGCAGGGCTGTTCGTTTCATACGAGACGCGTTGCTGTTTGATGATGAGACGCTGGTATTGTGCTTGGATCTTTTCGCCACATGAATGTATTCCGGAACGCGTGTCGAAGATCCGTTTTTTACAATATCGCCGTCGACGAACATGTGATAAGGCACGAGGAGGAGTATGGCACATAAAATCGAAATAAAAAACGTGTATAAAATCTTTGGGCATAGTCCGGAGCGGGCAATTGATTTACTCAAGCAGGGGAAAAGTAAAGATGAGATCATGAAAAAAACCCATCTCAGCGTCGGAGTTGCGGATGCGTCCTTTCATATTGATGAGGGAGAGATTGTGGTGGTAATGGGATTATCGGGAAGCGGGAAGTCAACCTTGCTGCGTTGTATTAACCGGCTGATTACTCCGACCAGCGGGACCGTCATGGTTGAAGGTGTTGATGTGACGGCCTTGTCACATGAAGAATTACGTGTTTTCAGGCAAAAGCACTTTGGGATGGTGTTTCAGCATTTTGCGCTGTTTCCGCATCGCACGGTGGTGAAAAATATTGAGTTCGGCCTGGAAATCCAGAAGATCGACGCAAAACAACGCCGTGATCGGGCCATGCAGGCTCTGGAACAGGTCGGTCTGAAAGGCTGGGAAGATTCGTACCCCTCTCAGTTAAGCGGTGGGATGCAGCAGCGGGTCGGTCTGGCCCGCGCTCTGGCTCTGGATGCCGATGTGATGCTGATGGATGAGGCGTTTAGCGCACTCGATCCGCTCATTCGCAAAGAAATGCAGGATGAATTGATCGCCCTGGAAGACACTGTTAAAAAAACGATCGTGTTTATCAGTCACGATCTGGATGAAGCCCTGAAGCTTGGAGATCGTATCGTCCTCATGAAAGATGGAGAGATCGTGCAGCAAGGCACAGGAGAAACCATCTTACAGAATCCGGCCAGCAGTTATGTGGCAAAATTTGTTGAGGATGTTGATATGAGCAAGGTTCTGAAGGCAGAGTCAGTCATGCTGAAGCCGGCTGAACAGGCGTATCTTGAGATCGACGGGCCAAAAGTGGCCTTGCATAAAATGCGCCATGCCGGTATTTCGTCAATTTTTGTGCGCCAGGACCATCGTTTTGCCGGCCTCATCACTGTAGAACAGGCTGCTGCAGCCCTTAAACGGGGTGATACGAGCCTAGAAAAGTGCCTTCTTTCCGAAGAGGTTGTTAAGGTAGACCCGGCCACCCCTGCTGTAGATTTATTCCCTCTGATGGCGAAGTCGAACTTTCCGATCGCCGTTGTTGAGCCGAAAGACCAGAAGTTGATCGGGGTTATCACCAAGGGATCGTTAATTTCTGCTCTGGCAGAGCGGGGTGACGTCGATGACCAGGAGGACGATGGCATGAGAAAAAACAGACAGTCGTGAAGGACATGTTCGAGCCCCTTCACGTGGCTGTTGTTTGTCTCGTAGCTGGCAGAACGTTAGCCCGTGAATTCTTGTTCGTACATTTCCTCCTGAAAGCCGATAATAAAACAATCCCCATACTGAAGAGCCGGGGCCCGCAGGTTGCCGCTTGGCCCCATAACGGCTTTCAGGATGGCTTCCCGTTCGTGTTTCTGCGGCAGGAATTCTTGTACTTTTTTCCCTTTTGCGACGACAATACGTGTCGCGCTGTGAAGCTTTTGCCACGCGGCGTCAGCGTCAATACGTTCTTTGCGCGCATCGCTTACTGCTGAAATGACGATCTGTTTTCGGTCGAGAACCTCCCGACTTTTTTTACAGGATGTTCAGCCTTTACGAAGATAAGCCCAATCAATGGTCATAGCGTTCTCTCGCTCCGTGTGCTGTTGTGTGAGTATTGAAATTCCACAGATAGATGGCGGGCGCACCCATCCGCACGTCTCTTAATGCTCGTAATCTGCAACCACTCTCGCCTGTACGACGCTGCGGAGAAAGTGCGCGGCGTCCAAGTGCTCTGGATGGTTTTGATAGGTCGTAAGCCCTGCACGGTTCTTGAACACAGAATATAACGCCACGTCATACGCCGCCTCTGAACTGTTGAAATTCAGGCCGACTTCAAGGTGTTCAATCGTGTCGACTGCCCCGATTAAGGCTTTAAGTTTTTGTTTAATAAGTCGGGCGTTTTCCTCTTTGGTCCTGCCCGCGGCCTCATCTTTCAATTTCCACATCACAATATGTGTGACCATAGAGCTGCCTCGCACTGTTATTAGAGTATCATGGATGTGCAGAGCATCGGGCGCATCGGAATGAGTCGTCTGACGACACGCTTATCCATTAAGATCTTATGCGGGCGATGCTGTCAATACTTTTCTTTCTTCACAATCCAAATGTTGTTTTTGTATCCGGGCCCTGAAAAAAGATCAGTGAATGAAAAAATTTCTTGCGCGATCGACCTGTCGCTCTGTATGCAGACTGTGTGTCTTACGGTAATGACTAATCGGAAAAAGGAGAAATGGAATGGCTGAATGGTTTGAAGATGAGAATTTTTGGCATGTTATGTACCCTCACATGTTCTCTGAAGCACGGCTTGCGATGGCCGTTGATGAGGTGAGGAATATCTTTCGCCTGATCGGTTTTCACGGAGGCAATGTTCTGGACCTCTGCTGCGGTCCCGGGCGCCACTCAGTGGAGTTCGCCAGACGAGGCTGCAAGGTCACTGCGGTTGACAGAACCCCGTTTTTGCTGGAGAAAGCCAGAGAGAAAGCCCGCGCAGTGGGTGTGGAGGTTGAGTGGATTCAGGAAGATATGCGGCGCTTCAGACGACCGGGACAGTATGACCTTGCCGTGAGTATGCTCACGTCACTGGGCTATTTCGACGATCCCCGGGAGGACGTGCTGGTCCTGACACATCTTTACGAGAGTTTGAAGCCCGGGGGTTTTTGTGTGATGGATATGATGGGGCGTGAAATCCTCGCTAGGGATTTTCATCCGACAGTGTCTGATAAAAACGATGATGGCAGTATTCTTGTTCAGCGTCGTGAAGTGCGGGACGGCTGGGCGCGGCTGCATAACGAGCGTATCTTGATTAAAGGGGATAAGGCGTTGACCTTCAGCTTCCATCAACGAATTTTTGCCGGCCAAGAGTTGAAAGAACAGATGCAGTGCGCTGGCTTTCAAGACGTGACATTATACGGCGACCTTGAAGGCGCCGACTATGGAATACAGGCGACACGTCTGGTGGCTGTCGGGCGAAAAGCGGCGTAGGGCTTTCAGGGATCATCGTTACTCGGATCAACGTTAAGTCGTCTGGCCTATACACGAACAGCTCGCTCCGCAGAATATATCTTCGGGGCCGGGAGGACGTTACGATCGCTGGGCTGGTCATCCGTTAGCGTCGGGAATCTGTTCCATGCTGCAATCAATCACCATGACGCCCAAAAATGTTTACACCAAAAGGAAATATGTCAACCATGTCTATAGTCGCATTCGACACATTGTATGAGAGCATTGCCTCTTGCCTTCATGCTTCCAGAAAAATCCTCTTTATCACAGGAGCAGGCATTTCCGCGGACTCAGGTCTGCCGACCTACCGCGGACTGGGAGGCTTATATGAAAAGAAGGATACAGAGGAAGGAATCCCGATCGAAACAGCGATCAGTGCAATGATGCTGCACGAGCATCCGGAAATCACCTGGAAATATTTATGGCAAATCGGCGTCAACTGCCGGGATGCCTGCCCCAACCGGGCGCATGAAATCATTAGCCGACTCCAGGAGTACAAGCCAGACACGTGGGTGCTAACGCAAAATATTGATGGGTTGCACCGTGCGGCCGGGACAAAGAATGTTATTGAAATGCACGGCGATGCCTTTGAAATGCGTTGTATGAAATGTGGAAGCCCATATACGTTTGATGTGATCTTCCCGCTTACAGTGCAGAGACCGGAACTGCCTCCGCGCTGCCTGCGTGAGAACTGTCGCGGGATTATTCGTCCGAACGTCGTGCTGTTTGGCGAATATCTCCCGAGCCAGGCCTATGCACAGCTTCAAGCGCTGTTGGACCAAGGTCTGGATATGGTGCTCAGCATCGGAACTTCATGTTCTTTACCTTATATCACGGCACCGCTCTACACTCCGGGTATTCCAACGGTCGAAATCAACCCGGTTGAGACCGTGGTCTCAGAAAAGGTGAGCTATCGTATCCCTCTGGGAGCGGCAGAAGCCATGGAAGGAATCTGGAAGGCGTTTTGCGGCAGATAATGGGCTCGGTGCCGTCCGACGATTGTATTTCGATCATTTTTCTTGACGCCGACATGTCCAGAGCGGATAGTTTTTTAATCCTTACCGAGTCATCACTGAAGTAAACTGAGAAACCATCAGGAAAGGAGGACTGCGTAATGGCAACCTTGGAACTTGAAGCACGGGTCGACAACCTGGAAACGATTCTGGGACAATTTATTGTCTCAACCAACGTTGCTTTGCTCCGGATGGAGCGGGGAAATGAAGCCTTCAGGCAGGAAATGAAGGAGTTTAAGGATGAAATGAAAGACTTCAAGGATGAGATGACAGAGTTTAAGGATGAAATGAAAGACTTCAAGGATGAGATGACAGAGTTTAAGGATGAAATGAAAGACTTCAAGGATGAGATGACAGAGTTTAAGAATGAGATGAAAGACTTCAAGGATGAGATGACAGACTTTAAGGATGAAATGAAAGACTTCAAGGATGAGATGACAGAGTTTAAGGATGAAATGAAAGATTTCAAGGATGAGATGACAGACTTCAAGGATGAGATGACAGACTTCAAGGATGAGACGAGAGCGGACCGAAAAAGCATGAACAAAAAATGGGGCGACCTGGCGAACAAGATGGGAACGTTGGCCGAAGATATTGTGGCTCCAAATATTCCCCGCATCGCCAGAGAATATTTTCAGCTCGACTCTCCCGATTTTTTTGCCCTGCGGGTCACAAAGCGCAAGGCAGGGGATCGCTCCTTTCAGAGGGAATTTGACACGATTGCAGCCTATCCAGATCATCTTCTCGTGAACGAGACGAAATCGACCCCGAAAATCGATTATATTGACGCTTTTATCGAGACGCTGCCGCAGATCGACGAGTATTTTCCCGAATATCGAGGGAAGACCCTGATCCCGATCTTCTCGTCGTTGCATCTTCCCGATAACGTACTGAATTACCTTTCAGCACATAAGATTTACGGCATGGCGATGGGGGATGAAACGATGATCCTGCTGAATGCCGATCGCTTCCCTTCTCCATAGGACCTCCGGCAGGACAGGCTCGTGCCTCCTGCTTACACTTCCATCTCCAGGCCGCTGTGTTGAAGCCAGAAGGGGTTTTCCCGTTTCTCCAGCGTAGCTTTTCTTCGCTCGTGCGATTGATTGTGCCGCATTTTAGTGTTGCAGCCACAATTCACGATCGAGGCTGCGATACTGGATCGCCTCAGAAACATGCTCAGACTTGATGCGCTCGGCGCCAGCAAGATCGGCGATCGTGCGGGAGACTTTTAAAATCCTGGTATACGCTCTCGCGCTCAGTCCGAGCCGCTCCATCGCCATTTTCAGGAGGGCATGTGACTCGTCATCTAATACGCAGGTTTCGCAGATGTGTTTCGCACTCAACTGGGCGTTGCAAAAGGTAGTGCTGCCAGCCGAAAAGCGTTCCATCTGTCTGCTGCGCGCAGCCTGCACCCGCCGCCGGATCGCGGCTGAGCTTTCCTCTGCCCGTGTCGAGGACAGATCCCGATAATGCACGGCTGGAACCTCGATATGAATATCGATCCGGTCCATCAAAGGGCCGGAAATTCTGGCCATATAGCGTTGAACTGCCGGAGGCGTACAGACGCAACTTCGTGTTGGATCGCCAAGAAAGCCGCAGGGACAGGGATTCATCGCAGCGATAAGCATAAAACGGCTGGGGTAGGTCAGGGAGATTGCAGCGCGGGAAATCGTGACTTCGGCGTCTTCCAGCGGCTGGCGCATGACTTCTAGGGCATTACGGTTGAACTCGGGGAGTTCATCTAAAAACAAGACCCCGTTATGCGCTAAACTCACTTCGCCGGGTCGTGGGATTGTCCCGCCTCCGATGAGTCCGGCACTGGAGATCGTATGGTGGGGAGAACGGAAAGGACGGGTTGCGACAAGAGCTTTTTTGGAGGGAAGAATGCCGGCAACGCTGTAGATCTTTGTAGTTTCAATTGCCTCTTGAAAGCCGAGGGTCGGTAAAATGGTGGGAATACGCCTGGACAGCATGGTTTTTCCGGAACCCGGCGGACCGATCATCAGGATATTATGCGAGCCAGCCGCTGCAACTTCCATCGCGCGCTTGACGTGGTTCTGCCCTTTGACATCGGAAAAATCCACTTCGTACAATGACGACTGGCGAAAGATTTCATCGACGTCCAATTGTAATTTTTCAATGTCCCGGCTGCCGTTCAAAAATTCGACGGCCTGCGCCAGGCTCTCGACTGGATGCACATCAATGCCGTCGACAACGGCAGCTTCTCGGGCATTCTCTGCCGGTAACAGGATGCCGGTGAGCTGCTGCCTGTGCGCGGCAGCGGCCAGCGAAAGTGCTCCCTTGATTGGGCGAACGCCGCCATCCAGTGAGAGTTCTCCAACAAACATATAGTGAGGGAGTTTCTCGTCTTCCACCATGCCCATCGCGCTTAAAATACCGATCGCGATCGGCAGATCAAAGGCCGATCCTTCTTTTTTGATGTCGGCAGGGGCGAGATTGACGATAATACGATTGACGGGAAAGGCGAAGCCGGTATTGGCAATCGCCGCCTTGACACGTTCCCGGCTTTCTTTTACGGCGCCGTCTGGCAGGCCCACGACGCCAAAATACGCGAGCCCGAAGCTCAGATCGACTTCCGCCTCGACAAGATATGCGTCAATTCCTAAAACCGCTCCACTCATCACTTTGGCAAGCATGGGGCCTCCCTGTGCTCATGACTCGGATACAGAGTCGTGTCAAAGGCGTACTACGGGTGTTCTGCACAACTTAGTAGCGGGGCGCCGGAGCTCTGACATGGCTGACTTCGTGAACGTGCCGGACGTTTTTCACGCTGCGTATGACCGTACTGAGATGCTCTCGCCCCTGGACAGTAATGATGCAGCGCACTTCAAGCTGGTTGGCGGATTTCTCACTGTTCGATGCCAGAATATTCGTGTTGGTTTTGGCAATGGCGGCGACAATATCGGCGAAGAGTGAGTCGCGAATCGTACCGATGACATACAGCTCCGCCGGATAGTGGACTTGCGGATCGATGTCCCACTCCACGTCGATCTTCCGGTCATCGTCGAATTCCATTGCTTTCATGTTCGGGCAGTCAACCGTATGGATGGTGATGCCGCGTCCTTTGGTGATAAATCCTATGATGTTGTCTCCCGGGAGCGGACGGCAGCACTGCCCGAAGCGAGTGAGGATGTTGTCGACACCCTTGACTTTAATGGCGCCGCCGGATGTATTGCGTTGTGTCTGCTCAATCTCATAATGTTGTTTTGTGTCGTTCTGTTCCTCGACTGCCTCTGCAGACTCGTTTTCCGGAAAGAGTCGTTTTACAATGTGTTTCGGGCTGTATTTCTGGGCACCGATTGCCGAGAGAAGGTCTTCTTCGGTCGAGTGTCCGAGTTCCGCAGTCACGCGCTTCAAACGGCCGTCTTTTTGCACGCGGGAAAGCCGCGTTCCTGATTTCCGGAGTGCTTTTTCCAGGATTTCAGTGCCAAGCTGAATTTCCGCCTCGCGTTTCTTTGCCCGAAAAAAGTGTCGAATTTTGGTTTTGGCTTTGCTCGTGACCACATAATTCAGCCAGTCCCGGCCGGGATGATGATTTTTTTGGGTGAGAATCTCAACGATGTCACCATTTTTAAGCGGCGTTCGCAAGGGGACGATGCGTTCATTGACTCGCGCTCCATAGCATTGTTCTCCGACTTCGGTATGAACTGCATACGCAAAATCAATCGGGGTCGCGCCCTGGGGCAGGCATTTGACTTTTCCTTTGGGCGTAAAGACATAGACATCATCAGGAAAGAGATCAATTTTGAGATGTTCGACAAACTCCGAGGGATTTTCGAGTTCCTGATGCCATTCCAGAATATGGCGCAGACCAGAGAATTTGCTGTCATATTCATCGTCCTTCTCTTTACCTTCTTTATATCTCCAGTGTGCTGCAATGCCTTCTTCAGACAGATGGTGCATCTCCCAGGTGCGAATCTGTATTTCCACCGGACGTCCGAACGGTCCAATCACCGCTGTATGCAGGGATTGGTACATATTCGGCTTGGGCAGGGTAATATAGTCATCAAAACTCTGCGGGATATGTTTCCACGTTGAGTGAATAAGTCCCAGGGTTGAGTAGCAATCGGCTTTTGTGTTGGTAATGACGCGCAGCCCAATGATATCCATGACATCTTTAAATGAAATGTTGAGCCGTTTCATCTTGCGGTAAATGCTGTATAAGTGTTTTTCACGACTTGTGATAACGGCTTGAATGTTCTGCGTCTTCAAACGACGTTCAAGTTCCTCTTTGACGATTTCAATGGTTTTCTGGCGTTCGCCCCCCATCTCTTCGCTGCGCTGCATCACGCGCTTGTACATATCGGGATCGAGATATTTAAACGAGAGATCTTCTAATTCAGACTTGATCAGGCCCAATCCCAGACGATTGGCCAGCGGTGCGAAAATATCCAGTGTTTCTTGTGCCACGCGCTTCTGCTGTTCCTTGCCGGCGTATTGTAGGGTGCGGATGTTATGCAGCCGATCTGCCAGCTTCACGATGAGCACACGAATGTCTTTGGCCATTGCCAGCAGCATTTTTCGAAGATTCTCTGCCTGATACTCCTCCCGGGAGGCAAAGTAGATTTTTGAAATTTTGGTGACGCCGTCCACTAATTGCGCGACTTCCGGGCCGAACATGTCTTGCACTTCCTCATACGTGGTATCGGTATCCTCCAGAATATCGTGCAGCAAACCGGTGCTGACCGTGACCGCATCCATCTTCATGTTTGCTAAAATAACGGCTGTTTCAATCGTATGCGAGAGGTAGGGCTCGCCGGAAAGACGGGTTTGTCCCCGGTGCATTTTCGCCGCAAAAATGTAGGCTCGATACACCAGATTAACGTCTGCATTCGGATAATACTGTCGTAGTTTATCGACGCTGTCGTGAATTCGATGCATGAGAATTATGTAAGACATCAATGTCGAGGAACAGCGTCATTTTGGCAGATGATGAGTCTCGACAACAATGTGATACCGCTGATATCCGGTGTTCTGAAAATGGTGAGCCGTCTGGAAACAGCGTGTAGGTAACCAATTCGGTGTAACGCGCTGCTTGTCAAGCCCTGAGATATTGTCCGTGAAAAATTCTAGTTTGGCGAAAGCTTTTGATATAATTGCGCCTCGACGAATTTTGGCACAAAGTTGCTGACACTGCGCCCGAGCTGGACAATTTCCTTGACGATGCTGGAGCTTAAAAAGGAATACTCCGCGCTCGGCATCATAAACACTGTTTTGATCTCTTCGGCCAGTGTACGGTTCATGAGCGCCATTTGCAGCTCATATTCGAAATCGGAGACGGCCCGCAGCCCTCTGACGATCACTTTTGCATTGCGGGAATTGACGTAGTTGATGACCAAGCCATCGAAATGATCGATTTCGACTCCGTCAATGTTATGGGTGACCTGTTTCAGCATTTCCATTCGTTCTGTGACAGAAAATAGGGGCGACTTACGAATGTTATGCGCCACGGCGACAATGACTTGATCGAAAATTTCGCCGCTGCGCTGAATAATATCAAGATGGCCGTTGGTCACCGGGTCAAAGGTGCCTGGATAGATAGCAATCCCTTCCATACAGAGTTATGTTTCGTCTTGGGTTTAGCGCTCGACAGTTATAAGAAAAATCAACGACAAATCTATTAGAAAGAACGTGAAAATCTTTGTCAACGGAAAAAACAGCTTTTTCTCAATACAAGCGAGCCTGGATGCTTTCGTCTGCGCGAGGTCTGAGAGAAAGGCATCGCGGGTGTTAGATGACCACACACGTACTTTGCTCGTGTGCAGGGAGCGGAATTTTCCTTTTAAGATGTCGGAACGGCATTCGGAAAGCCGTGTGCAGGGCCCCAATTCTGGGGATCCCGGCTCCAGTCCTGAATTAAGGCGCGTTGAGCGGGGTCAAGAGACTGCCGCTCTGCAGCGACCCGTATGAGAGCACTGAGATTGCTCAAAAATAAGGCCTTGCAGTCGGCGTCTTTGAAGTGACGCTGAGCTTCGGCGAATTCGTAGGTAAATATTGCAATCATGGCTGGAACTTCAGCGCCTGCCGCGCGGCAGGCCTGCACAGCATTCAGACTGCTGCTGCCGGTGCTGACCAAATCCTCGATCACAGCAACGTGCCTGCCTCGAATCTTCCCTCCTTCGATACGTTGGTGTTTCCCGTAGCCTTTGGCGGTTTTTCGGATATACACCATGGGCAGATCAAGTGCTGCGGCCACCCATGCCGCCCATGAAATCGCAGAACTGGCTGTACCGGCGATGACGTCTGCGTCAAGAGGCCGAATCCGGTCGACAAAAGCCTGGATGATGATCGCACGGGCATCAGGGAAAAAGGTTAAGCGCCGGTTGTCGCAGTAAATCGGGCTGCGAAGACCTGACGCATAGGTGTACGGTTCTGTAGCGTTCAGCGTCACCGCCTGTCTTTCAAGTAAAATTTGTGCAATATCCTGTTCGTGTATCATCGTGTGATGCCTCCTGATCTCGAGCTGTCTTGTTTCCGTATGTTAATTATCCAGGGCGCTTCGTATTTTCATTTTATCAACTTCATTTAAACGATGTCCTGCCGCAATTTTTGCCCAAGTGGTAAAATTATAAAATCGTAAAATATTCGCGGCATAGGAGACTTCATTATACAGGTCCATTGTCCCGGCCGGCAGGAAAAAATCCTGGACGTTATCCGTGCCGAGGCGTACTGGAATGTCGTTGAGCAGTAATTCCAGCACACGGGTGATGCTGTTGTGCATAGGCACGTTGATGTTGCGGTTCTGCTTGTTCGAAAGTGTTGCGCTGGGACAGACGATAACACCGATATTGGTTTCGCGCAGGCCGTCAACGACTTTGCAAAAGCGTTCCTCAGAATATGAGGCGATTGACAGGGCATGGACCGCCCAGACGCTCGGAAGGCGTCGCTCCATTCGTCCTGTGGAATCCGGCCGCAGCCATCGTACGGCCTCGATCAGCGTTTCTGTCCCGCATTCTTGCGGATGATTAGTTTGATCAACGTGCATGTGAACTTCCTTGAAATCCAGGCTGTTGGCGAAACTCAGGATACGCCGAAAGTGTTCCTTGAATCCGATATGATAGGCACGGGCATCACGTTCCGGCAGGGTCCCGATGAAGTTTGCCGCTTGAGCGCTTTTGACAAAGACATCCCAACGACGCGGCTGATCGTCTTTAAAGCCGAATATGGGATAGGCGCCCACCCGAAAATCGATTTTATCCTTATAGCGTTCTCTCAGCTCACAGGCAAGCTCCACAGCGCTCGAGCCGATGCAGTCATCAGTGGCGTCGATAAAGCTGTCGATTCGCCGGGTTCCATGCTCAATGGATTCTTCCAGGGCGCGGGATATGCGCTCCTGCAAAGAGCCTTTGGTGTATGCCAGGCCCTCATGCAAGGCTCCGGTGGTATGTTGCTTGGCTTCCAGGGGATAGGTCGCAATCTCCCAGGGATCCATATCGGCATGTTCGACAAATTTCGATTCCATCACAAAGGCCCGATCAATGTGCGCGTGCGCATTGAACCATCCGCCAAGGTTTTTAACGGCCTTTCGCACCTCTTCTTCAAATCCCATATCTTCCTCCTGTTATGTCGTGTCTGCGAGATTCGGAACGCATGTGAGCTTATGCCGGGAATGTGTGTCCTTGTCCGCTCTCGAAGAGGCTGCGGTGATACAAGCGATTGGCTGACGGTGTATCACTTTCCGGCAAAAAAAAATCCCCTCACTCATAAAAGAGTAAGGGGATCGAACCCAGCGGGTACGAATTTCGCGATCCAGTATTCAAACACAACAAGCTGCCTGTTCACGTGCGTTCCTGTTTCCCAGCCTGTTGTGTGTCGTGTCACATTTCTCATTACACAATCCAGTTAGAAAAATCCGCTCCAGGCTGTCAATAATTTTTGCGGTGATTTTACGATCCTGCATCGAAGGCCCGGCTGCATACTCACGTTTCCTTAAAAGAGATCGAATATTCCCAGATAGCGTGCTGCAGAAAACGTCACCACCACGATGAGCAGCCAGCGGACGAATACAGCGCCTCGTTTGGATGCTTCTTTGGTGGCAACCCAGGCTCCCAGCATATTTCCGATTGCAAGGGTCAGTCCGGTTCCCCACAGAACTTTATCATGGTAAACGAACATCGCTAACGCCGGAATCGTAAATCCCAGAACGATAAGTACTTTGATCGCGTTTCCACGCAGCAGATCGTATCCGGCATTCAGGACTAAGCCGGCAAGGAGAAATACTCCTACGCCGACCTGTATAAAACCTCCGTAGAGCCCGATTCCGAAAAAGATCAGCATCTGTAAAATACCAGGCCTGCTTTCTGCTTCGCCTGTTTTACCCTCCAGCCAACGCTTTGGCTTTATGAAAAGCACGATCAGAACCAGAAGCATCGCGATGCCTACTGCAATCCGAAGTGTGTCTTTATCGATTGTGCCGGCAAAAAAGGCCCCTGCCACGGCTCCGATGACGGCAGGAAGCGTCAGCCGCAGACCATTATGCCATTCGAGTTTTTTCTGTTGGTGAAAGCCCGCGACTGCAACGGCATTCTGTAACAGAATGCCGATTCGATTCGTGCCGTTTGCGACATCAAGGGGAATTCCGAGGGCATTCAGCAGGGCCAGCGAAACCGCGGAACCGCTCCCGGCGAGCGTATTGATAAAGCCTGTTAAAAACCCTGCACTGATGGTTAAAGGAACCATGTACCATTCGAGCATCTTCTCTTCCTCCTGTGTGCGATGACACCGCAGTTGTTGATATTTCTTCGCAGTCACAGAAATTAATTTTTTATGACACGTCTATAGCGTTTCGGGCAATCGCGATATGTGAGCCTGCAAGAGAGATTGCAGCACATAACAGAATGGCATCGCATAGAACATGTCAACAAAAATGCTGAGTGTGTTTGCTCAATGTATTTTTTTTAAGCCCATCCTTGACAACAAATTCCGGACGTGGCTGATAGAGTCTGGCAGGCGGTTCTATGCTGTAAGAGGATGCCGACAGGCAACAAAACTGACGTTGTGCCTTCATGTCTGTGAGCACGATGCGACGAGAGAGGAGCTGAGTATGGACGATCGAGATGGATTTTCGGCACAAAAATTATTTGATTCGACCTTTGGTCTGGCGTATAATGATTTTATTATCTTACCCGGTTATATAGAGTTCTTACCTGATGATGTGGCCCTTGATACACAGCTTAGCAGACATATCACGCTCAGGAAACCGTTGGTCTCAAGTCCTATGGACACCGTGACAGAAGCGAAAATGGCGATCACGCTGGCGCTGCTGGGGGGGATCGGGATTATCCACTACAATAACAGCATCGAAGAACAAGTGGCAGAAGTCAGAAAGGTAAAACGTTACGAAAACGGTTTTATTATGGAGCCGATTGTGCTTTCCCCGGGTCATACGATCGCTGA
Source organism: candidate division KSB3 bacterium (assembly GCA_002748425.1). Lineage (GTDB taxonomy): Bacteria > Moduliflexota > Moduliflexia > Moduliflexales > Moduliflexaceae. The sequence goes on from PDSJ01000027.1 coordinate 28,053, forward strand.
TATCGACCGTATCAAGGAACAATACAATTTTTCCGGGATCCCGATTACAGAAGACGGCAGACTTCAGTCAAAACTGCTGGGCATCGTGACAAATCGTGATATTGACTTTGAACAGGATCGCAGCCGAAAGCTGGCCGAAGTCATGACATCGGACGTCGTGACTGCGGAAGAAGGGCTTTCACTGCTGGATGCGAATAAAATCTTGCGGACTTCGAAAAAGGGCAAGCTGCCGATTGTCGACGCCGACGATAACCTGGTCGCGTTGATGAGCCGTAACGATCTGTTGACCAATAAGGAATTCCCGATGGCATCGAAAGATGCAGGCAAGCAGTTACGGGTGGGCGCGGCGCTCTCCACACATGATGCTGATAAAGAGCGCTTGAAGGGCTTGGCCGACGCCGGAGTTGATGTCGTGGTCGTGGATTCGGCTCAGGGAAATTCTATCTATGAAATCGCAATGATCCAATACATCAAGAAGACCTACCCTGACATAGACGTGATCGGCGGTAACGTCGTCACTGAAGAGCAGTGTGAAAAGCTGCTCAACGCTGGAGCCGATGCGTTGCGTATCGGCATGGGCCCTGGATCGATTTGTACGACACAGACGACGATGGCCTGCGGACGTTCTCAGGCCACGGCAGTGTATCGCTGTGCGAAGTATGCCAGAAAATTTGGCGTTCCGGTAATCGCCGACGGGGGTATCGCAAACATCGGACATATTGCAAAGGCGCTGGCAATTGGCGCTTCGACAACAATGATGGGGTCGATGTTTGCCGGAACTGAAGAAGCCCCCGGCGAGTATTTCTACGAAGGCGGTGTGCGTCAAAAACGCTATCGGGGCATGGCCTCGCAGGAAGCCCTGCAACGAGGCGGAGGAAAACGGTATTTCTCTGAAGACGAGACGATCAAAGTGGCCCAGGGAGTTAGCGGCAGTGTTGTTGACAAAGGCTCGCTTTTCAATTATGTGCCTTACCTTATTCAGGGCTTAAAGCATGCGTTCCAGGATATGGGACAGCGCAGCATTCGGGACTTGCACGAAGCCCTGGATAGTGGAGCGCTTCGCTTCGAAGGCCGTTCGCTGTCGGCTCAAATTGAAGGAGGAGTGCATGATATGTATTCTTACAAGCAGCCGACGTATATGTGAGTGCTGGGGAGGGACGGAGCCATCCCCAGTTTTCAGAGCTTCCAGAAGCTTCCCATCTTTCCAGGATGCGTCAGTTCATCAGCTCCAAAAACAAACTTGACTGTATTGACGATTTCTGTACCTATGAGAGGCTGCGCATAACAGGGTTTGCGATCGGGCACTGACAACCAGGTATCGACGGAGGAATCATGAGCGAGAAATATAGCTTAGAAAGGATGTTTGATATTTCCGGTCAGGTGGCGATTGTGACTGGAGCGTCACGGGGCATCGGCCGTGAAATTGCGCTGGGCTTGGCATCGATAGGAGTCAAGGTTGCTCTCGTGAGTGTGAGTGCGATGCACCTTTTCAAAACAGTAAGTGACTTTCAGGGAAAAGGTTATGATGCGATCGGCATTCCAGCAGACACCACCAGGAAAGAGAGTCTCAAGATGATGACCGAACAGGTTCTCGATCGTTTTGGGCAGATCGATATCCTTGTGAATTGTGCCGGCGTGTCGCATCTTGAGCAAGCGGTAAATTTTGAGGAGGCTATGTGGGAATGGGTGATGGAGGTCAACTTAAAAGGAACCTTTCTTACCTGTCAGGCGGTCGGACAGCATATGATTCGACGGCAGCGGGGTCGAATCGTAAACATCTCCTCGGTTTTTGGCCTGATCGGACGGCCTTTAGATATTGCGTATGCACCCAGTAAGGCTGCAGTGAATGAGTTGACTCGTTCGCTGGCTGTTGAATGGGCGACAAATAAGGTCAACGTCAATGCAGTGGCCCCAATGTTTACAAAAGATGATGTTGCACGCGGCCGGCTGGGGCCTCCGGAGACCCTGCGGGATGTCATTCGGCGGATCCCGAAAAGGACTTTGTGTGAAAAACGTTGGATTGTCGGGCCAGTTCTCTTTCTCTGTTCGCCCTCTGCGGAGTTTATCACCGGACATGTTTTGTATGTCGATGGCGGCCGCTCGATCAGCTGAAAAATAGCGAAGCGTGATCCCTGTCAGTCTCCGGCTGTTGCGTTTATATTCTCTGCATGATGCAGAAAGTAGAGAATTCCCTTTAAGGTCAAATCCGGATCGTAGATTGTAAACAGGTCGGAACTCTTTTGCAGAAATTGTCCAATTCCGCCTGTTGTGACGAGGCGATAGTCACAGCCTGTTTCCTGCTTAATTTCTTCGATCAGTTGCTTAATTCCCAGAATCGAGATTTTAAGAATGCCGATTTGAATATTATCGATTGTGTTCGTGCCTACGGAATGCGTGGGAATTTCCAATGCGACCTGCGGCAGTTGAGCGGTGTTGGAAAAGAGCGCAAGCATTGATGTGCGAAAACCCGGCAGAATGGCACCTCCGTAAAAATCCCCTCCCCGAATGACGTCGATTGTGATTGCTGTTCCGAAATCGATCGCAATGCTGTTCTTGCCGTAAATTTTTTGGGCCGCAAAGACGTTGGCCAGACGATCGGCCCCGATCTCCTGTGGATGATCCACCTGATAGGCAATGCCGAACACGCGTAGATCCGGAGTGACAAAGCAGGGGAGATGGTGAAAATACTTTGTCCCGAGTTTGCTGAAAATATAGTTCACCGAAGGCACGACAGAGGCAATGCCGATCGCATCGATATCCGTCGTTTGAATGCCCGCAACCTGGAACAGAGTGTAAAGTTCCGCGAACAATTCATCTTCTGACGCAAAACTGTTACTCCCGATACGCCAGATTTTGAAACGCATGTCCCCCAGATGCAGGCCGACAACCGTGTGTGTATTCCCAATATCAAATAACAGTTCCATGCTCTTTTTACTGTAGCCGTCTTCCAGAAGTGGCTTAACAGGTGTTAGATAGCTCGTTAGGCGTGATAGTCTCAGCGCTGCTTCATGTGTCGGAATGCACAATCTTTTTGTGGTGAATGAATCGTTGTCAAGGAGTTTTTGCGCCAAATATGTCGAAATGTCATTGCCCGGCTGGTAATGTTCTCAGGCCGCTAGCGTCTCTGGGTGGAAGGCCATCTCGCAGCCCGACTTATAAAAAACTTGACATGAATGGGACCTTATTTCATACAATATGTCATATTCCCCATTATGTGATGCTCAATTTCTGCGATAGGGCGAAGGCTGAGACGTTCTCGAACGAGCTGAGAATGAATGAGCCTTTCTTCTTCTGGTGGACGGCTATGCTATCCCGCCGAGGCGACGATGATCCCGGTACTGGAAAAAATGGGGATCAGAATTTGTGACCTTTGTTATGATGCGCGCAATTGCTGTCTGGCGTCCTGAGCGGCACGATGAAGCAACAGAACGTGTAAAAACAGTCATACGTGAAACTCCTGGCGTGTACTGCACGCTTGTTGAGTCGTGTGTATTGTCGTGAAACTGAATATGATGAGAATTGTAGAAAGATTTTCGGCACATGTCGTGAAAAGCTTTTTGATCGTGGGTGTTCTCGTGTGCTTGTCGCCGACTGCGGAAGCCCAACGTGAACTTGAGGGCTATAATTTTGCCTTCAATCTCTTTCGAGACGGAATGTATGAGCTTGCCCTGGATGAGTTGGATAAATTTATCCGTGATTATCCTCAAAGCGTGAAGCTGCCAGACGCCTTATTGTATAAAGGAATTTCACTCCAGAAGCTTGGACGCTATGATGAGGCAGTTTATCATCTGGAGAGTTTGCTGGCCCAATATCCGAACGGACTGCTGGTCGATGACGCCCTCTACTATCTTGGGGAAATCTATTTGCAGCAGAGCGAGCCGCAAAAGGCTATGAATGTCTTGAATCAGCTGACTTCGCAATACCTGGACAGCGTCTATCTGCTCCCGGCGATCGAAGTGATTGGAGATATTTTTGTGCATAACGGAGATTTTTCTTCGGCAATTCAGTCATATTTGTTTGTGCTGGAGAATCCTGGCTTTCAGGGGGATCGTGTAGACGTCGTGTTAAAGCTGGGCAAGGCTTATCGTGAGGATGAACAGTACAAAAAAACGATCGAAACGTATGAAAACGCGCTTGATGAGTTTAAAGGCAGTTCGCGTGAGGCTGAAATTAAAATGGACCTTGCCGGCACCTATTATCAGATGGGAAATTATCTGACGGCAAACAAGCAGTTTCAAGCGATATACAAGCAAGAAAGTAAGAGCGGTTTTGGAGCAGAAGCCTTGTACTGGTTCGGGATGTCTTATCTGAAACTGGGAAAGTTTAAAGATGCCAGGAAAGTGTTCAATACTGTGCTGAAGCGTTACCCTGACACAAAACAATCTCACCAGGCACGAATTGGCATCGCGATGAGCTATTATTATACTGAGAAGTATGCGAAAGCAATCGATCTCTACTCCCAGCTTTTACCAGGCTTGAGTGACGAAGAGCTGCGCCGGGAAGTGACGTGTCAAATCATTTGGTCGTATGCCCGTATGGGCGATTTGCGGGAGGCCGCTCGCATGGCAACAACGTCCGTGGAAGAAGCTCCTGCCGAGAATCAGGCGGAGGAGTTGTATCAGAAGGGAGAGATTCTTTTCCTGACTCAGGACTACCCGGAAGCCCTGAACGTCTTTCAACATCTTCTCAAGAGTTTTCCGAAATACGCGTTGCTGGATAAAGTCCATTATCGAATAGGTGAGTGCTATCTGCACGTGAATACCCCTCGAAAGGCCGTTGAGGTGTTTTCCAGCCTTGAAAAAAATTTTCCGCGCAGTTCATTTGCACCATTTGCCAAATTTCACAGTGCTGAATATGTCTTCAATCAGCAGAATTTTGAACTCGCCTCAAAAGCCTTTTATGAATTTATTATCGAGTATCCCGAACATCCTCTGGCAGCCGATGCACAATTCCGTATCGCAGAGGCGATGTTCGAGCAAAAGCGCTTGCAGCAGGCGGCAACGGAATTCCAAAAAGTGATTGAACTCTATCCTGCCAGTCAAAGACTGGATGAGGCCTATTTTAAAATGGCGCAGTCTCTTGAGGCCCTCGAACGTATTGACGAAGTGTTGGCTGCCTGTCAGCAGCTCGTCACACAATTCCCTGAAAGTGCGTATGCTGATGATGCACTGTTGCTGGCTGGGGAATCGTTTTTTAAGTTCGGCGATTATGATAATGCGATCCTCGGGCTTTCCAGAATCGGAGCAGAATACCCGAACAGTCCTTTGAAAGCTAAAGCTGCAATGCTGATCGGGCGATCGTATTATTTGCAGCAACAGTATGCCGATGGATTTGAGGCGTTCCGGAAAATTATCAATGAGTATCAAGATGGTGATTTTGGCCGGGACGCATTGTTCCAACTGGCCTGGGGCAGCTATATGTTGCAGCGTTTTGATCGCTCAAATGAGTTATTCCAAAAAATTATTGACTATTATCCCGGCACTGAAACTGCCCAGTACGCAAGGTTCTGGAAAGGAATTATTTACAGCAGGCAAGGTCAACACAGGATGGCTGCTACAGAGTTTGACAGCTATTTAAATGAATACCCTGACGATCCCGCACTCTATCAGGAAGCATTATGGCTGTGTGCCGAAGCCTTTTCGGCCTCAAGAAATTTCAACCGGGCCAAAACCGTGTATGAACGTCTTTTAGAACAATTTCCGGAAAGTCCCCATGCTGACGCAGCAAAGTCGCGCGTCCGGGAAGCGTATTATCAGGCCGGGAACTATGAAGCGGTCCTGCAAACCTATGATGATTTGATGGCTTGCGATCCAGGCACGTTTTCCGAGGCAAAAAATCTTTTGAACCAGGGCAAAATGCTTTTATTGGAAGAAAAATATCAGGATGCCCGTAAAGCCTTAAAAAACTTTATCAGAAAATATCCTGAGAGCCAGCATATTGAGGAGGCCTACGTCTTGTTGGGGAATGCGTATTATCGCAATAATCGCATGAAAGAGGCGATTACGCAGTATGAAACACTTTTAGCCGGCTTTCCCGGCTCAAAATTTGCTCCTCAGGTTCAGTTCAAAATCGGGGATGCGTTTTTTCGCTTGAAACGTTATAAAGATGCGTTACACGCCTTTAAACGAGTGCTCACAGGCTATAGCGACCGTGAATATGCGGCTCAGGCACAATATTCCATCGGGAGCTGTTATAAGGAACTTGACGATCTGGATCATGCAGTGGCAAGCTATCTGGGGGTGATCAATGATTTCCCGGATGTCAGCAGCGTAGACGTCCAGAAATTAAGCATCGGCATCTTCTTTCAGGATATCCGCATGTACGATCTGGCGATGAAATCTTTTACGCAAGTGGAAAAGTTTACAGAAGACCCTGAAATTAAACTGGAAGCTCAATACTACATTGCTGAGACCCTCTATGATTCCGGAGATTTTCAGCAGGCGATACTGGAATTCCTGAAGGTGACGTATATGGGTTTCTCGCCTAAAAACATCTGGGTGGCAACGGCTCGTTTCAGAATCGCAGAGATCTATGAATCGCTTGGCGAAGGGGACAAGGCGCTGAAAATTTACAAGAGTCTTTATGAACTTTTCGGTGGAGGAGACAGGCGCGGTCAGCAAGCCAGAGAACGAATGGAGAGCATTCGAAGAGAACGCAGAAATTAATTGTCTGTTTAGTGCTGAAACCCTGGATGGAAGCTGTGCTGTTGAAGAAGAGAAACCGGGCGATCGGGAAGACCGTCAAATACAGGCTTACGTTTTTCAGCATATTTGCGCCATAACTTTTTCAGGATTCTTGAGCAGTCAATTGTTTGTAGAGCAGTCCTTCACTTCGGTTGGGTAGAAAAGCGGAGTCCCGAATCTGTCCTTACCGAATTCTCTGATAAGCGCCTGGCCCTCCGGAGAAGTGATCCAGCCGATGAGCATCATTGCGTTCAAGTAGTTGACGTGGGGGAATTTTGCCGGGTTAACTGCGATAATTCCATACGGATTAAAGAGGATCGGGTCGCCTTCTGAGACTATTTTTAACCTGATGTTCTCTGAGAAGGCCAGGAATGTGCCTCGATCGGCCAGGGTGTAGGCCTGTTTTTCGTCAGCAAGCGTTAACACGGCTCCCATGCCCTGTCCAACGTCCATATACCATTTTCCTTCAGGAAGAATACCAGCTTTTTGCCAGAGGATTTTTTCTTTTTTATGCGTTCCTGATTCGTCGCCGCGTGAGACAAAACCAGCTTGGTGCTCAGCAATTTTCCGCAGAGCTTCTGCCGCGTTTAGTGCATCGTGTACGTGAGCCGGGTCGTCCTCTGGACCGAGAATCACAAAGTCATTATACATAACATCGCGACGGTTGACCCCGTTTCCGTCAGCCACAAATTTATCTTCGGATGGACGAGCGTGAACGAAGACAATATCCACATCACCGTGGGCGCCGAGCGTCAAGGCTTTTCCGGTTCCTACGGCAATAACATCGACCCTGATGCAGAATCTGTCTTCAAAAGGCGGCAGGAGCGCGTCCAACAAGCCTGAATTCTCGGTGCTTGTGGTGGTTGCCATCGTGAGATGCTTTTGAGCAAAAGCTCCTGATGCAAAGAATATGGTGAATAATACTACAGGTATGATATATGTTTTCATCATGCGGCATCATGTCCTGAGCTGCTCATGGTTGAGTGCATGAAGACTGAAGGAAGCCTCCACGTGTATTTATGCTGTGATAGTCGTCAGGAAATCATCAGCCTGCTTATAGAACGAGTGATGTCAAGGAAAAAACGCAATGATATACTCCTGCCGGCCCCTTTGGAGATCAAATTTCCAATGGAGAATTGACTTTTTCTTGACAAGTTCTCAGAAGCACTTTAGTGTTAGCTCTTAAACCCACGATAGATATGGGAAAATTCAAAATAAATTGTCCTGTTCCAAAGAAGATAATTCTATAATATGGGGATGTCGTTAAAAACGTGTTTCGGGGCGGCTGGTCTTTTTGCAAGCATACTGATTCTCGCCGCAGGGGAGGAAGCTGTCTATGCGAATCTCGACATTTCTCTTCAATATCACGATGAAGGTGAAGTGACGTCTGCAGGCAAGAAAAAAGAGCTGGAGCTCTGTTTCTGCTTCAGACGGAGCGCCTGAAACTGCTCCTGAAGAGTCTGGTGAGGAGGATGTGGAAGATAGCTCCCGTGAAACATTGCCGGATAAACCCTGAGCCTGCGTTATGTGCTATGAAACAGCCCTTACGATCTTCGGGGAAATGCATGCGAAAAATTCGCCTCCAGCAATTTTTCTGCCTGGGAATGTCCCTGCTTGTATTGTTGCAAGCTGCCGAAGCAGGGATGATTGCGAGTCAAACGCCGAGACTGAGGCCACTTTCCGAAAGCTATGGGGAGATGCAGTGGTCATGTAGCGTGTCGAGCATCTTGGAACATGGCCACATGACTTATACGATTGGCGACCCTGAAGCTGGTGGCTGGAAAAGTGAGCTTGAGTGGCCTCTTGAGAATGTCTTTTTTCTCGGGGGAATCGCTACGTTGACGTTCAGACAGCAATTTCAGCTTAACATGGGCTTGTGGAAATCGCTGCCAGCCAGCCCAGGGATCATGAAAGACAGTGACTGGCTGTATCAGTATTACGGAAATCGGAAAGCCATTTATTCCGAATCAGATGCGACCGTGGACTCGACACGGTTTGATATACATCTCCGCTATAATTTTTTCGGTGATTATGTATTTTTAGCTGGCGGAATGTTGGGATATTCCCGTACACGTCAGGACTGGGAGGTACGGGATGGGTATCAGTGGACGATCGATTCCAGCGAATTTTATCAAGGCCCGCTGGATGGACTCAGTGTGACGTATAAACAGGTTCTGGACGTCCCCTACATCGGAATGATCGTGTCAATGTTTTCGGCGAAGGGTCTGGCGGGCGTTAATGGATATCTGTTGTATAGTCCGGTTGCCAAATGCCACGATGAAGATGATCACATCCTGCGCGCCAAGTTGAGCCGGGGACACGTGCAGGGTGATTTTCTGGGCGCTGGCGTGGATCTCCGTTGGAATGTTGCTGACAAGTGGTCGGTCAGTGGAAGCGTAAAATATTCTTCTTACGACCTGGAAGGCGACCAGGAGCAATATTTTTATGCGGGGGAGTATGCGGAAAGCGGGACACAGGGCATTGACCTGACTCTTAGAGGTCGGCAGCTCTATGTTGGGCTTGGTGCTGCTTACGATTTTTAAGCCGCCGGATCCGTCTCCGTCCCGTATCATCCCCCCAGTATAAGGGGGTTCTCGTTATTGAACCCATTTTCGTGACTTTTGGTCAGATAGGCTGGTGAATATGAACACACATATTATCACAACGCAAGTCGGACAGATGGATAGTTATGCTGCAGGCAAGTTACTGGTACAGCAGGCCATGGAAAAGGCAGGAGCTGAGGAAGTCCCGTCGGATCTTGCGATTGTCTTTGCATCAAGTAATCATAATTATCCGCACGTGATGAAGGGCATCCGCGACGTACTCCCCGATATCCCCATAATCGGATGCAGTACGGCCGGAGAGTTCACGGAAGGCGGCTATTCCAACGGAGGGGTGGCCTCTGCGTTTCTCAGCAGTTCGACGCACCAGTTTTCATTAGGGATCGGGCAGCATTTCAAGGAGTCTCCACAGAAGGCCATTACAGAGGCTGTTGCCCGGCTCGACAGTGCGAAACGTCCCGGATTCCCTCACCGCACGGCCCTTATGTTTGTGGATGGGCTCGCGGATTGCGGGGATGATGAAGTGATGATGGCCTCGAAGATCTTAGGTACAGATGTGAAACTGGCAGGAGGGGCTGCTGGTGACAATCTTGCGTTACAGAGAACCCATATTCTGCATAATGGACAGGCTCATACGAACAGCGTCGGCTTCTGCTTAATCCATTCCAAAGTTCCGGTCCGCATCGCAGCCACGCACGGTCATTTCCCGTTTGGCGAGACGATGACGGTCACCAGAGCCGAGTCACGCCGAATCTATGAAATCGACGGAAAGAACGCCTTGCGCGTCTGGGAGGATGCCACACGTCAACGCCGCGAAGAACTGATGTCCACGAGTGAGTTTCGAAAGATTAAACATCAACATCACCCTAAACATTATCTTGACTCCAATTTTGAAATGGGGATTCTGTCCGAACAGGGTGGCTATAAGCTGCGGGGCATTAATCTTGTTCCTTCGGACAATTCTCTGGAAGCGTATGCCGCAGTCGCTGAAGGCGATCGCTTCCGAATCATGTACAGTGATGAAGCCTCCCAGTTAGATGCCTTACGGCGGGCAGCCAGTCTTGCGCTGGCCCATCGAACCACAGAGCCTGCCGGGGCGCTGATCTTTGATTGTGTCGGTCGGGTTGCTATCCTGGGAGAGCGCTACCCCGAGTGTATTCACTCGTACACTCAAACCTTGAGAGGGATTCCTTTGCTCGGTGTACAGACCTATGGGGAAATTTGTGTGCCGTCCTTGTTCTTTGAAGGATTTCTGAATACCACAAACGTGATCGTAATCCTCCCTGATTAAGCCGACGAGCGTACATGCTAGGCAGTGATAAGAGTTTGCTCAAGAGCTTCTTGACATTCTTGCCTGTCAGCCACTGCTCTTTCTGGAGTCTGACGTGTGAAGCTGTAAGATCGCCGATTTACTGCCCTGTGGACGAGCGACTTGACTTTTGGGAAGGAGGATCTCCTGCTGTACGTGACCTTCATGCGGTCGCGCATCGTCTGCTCTTGCTGCATCATCAATGTGGGGACTTGTCAGACGATACGGCAGAGCTGCAGTGCTGAGACAGGGGCACATCGGCCTTGAAATCAGTGTCGTTGCAATATTTTCAGGGGGCCCAAGTTTTTTGATGTCGATCTTCTCCGGTTCTGGGGTTGCCTGAAGAACAGGACTTTTTCCCGTGGCATCTTTCTGAAAAGGCTTCAAAAATACGACAGCATGCGGAGGCAGCGTAAGGCTGATCGAATGTGTGTGATCTTGCCATGGGATCGTCTCGACTCGAATCTCTCCCGGGTTACACACATTACTGCCTCCGTATGCAGACGCGTCGCTATTGAGAATTTCGAAGTAGCAGCTCGCGGCAGGAACTCCGATTCGATACGCTGTACGTATGACCGGCGTAAAGTTATATACAGCCACCAGCAGATGCTCTTGACCGTCCCAGGCTTTACGCAGAAATGAGAAAATGCTGTGTTCAAAATCATGAAAATCGATCCATTCAAAACTCCATTCTTCGCTGTCATTATGATATAGAGCTGGTTCAGAGTGATAGAGATGATTCAAATCGCGCACAAAACGCTGAACCCCTTGATGAGCGTCTTCAGTCAAAAGATGCCATTCCAGCGTGGCATCGTGGTCCCATTCCCGACGCTGGGCGAATTCGCTGCCCATGAATAAAAGTTTTTTGCCGGGATGTCCGTACATAAAGCCATACAGCAGGCGAAGCTGGGCAAATTTCTGCGTGTCATCACCCGGCATTTTTTCAAGAAGTGATCCTTTGCCGTGCACCACTTCATCATGTGATAATTCAAGAATGAAATGCTCGTGAAATGCATAGAGCAGCATGAATTGAACCATGGTGTGGACGTGTTTCCTGTACAGCGGATCATAGGAGAGATAGTGCAGCGTATCATTCATCCAGCCCAGATTCCACTTAAAACTGAAATCCAGGCCTCCAAGATAGCCGGGGCAGGTTACCCCCAACCAGGAAGTAGATTCCTCGGCAAAGGTCATTGTGCCAGGACATTGTTGCCGAATGATACTGTTGAGTTCCCTCAGAAATCCGATCGCCTCAAGGTTTTCGCGTCCGCCGTATCGGTTTGGCGTCCATTCTCCATCCCGCCTCGAATAATCGAGGTAAAGCATCGACGCCACGGCATCAACACGAAGGCCGTCAATATGATATTCTTTCATCCAGAACACGGCATTGGCAAACAAGAAGTTTTTGACTTCATTGCGCCCGTAATCGAAAATTAAGGTGCCCCAGTCTTTATGTTCTGCTTTTTGGGGGTCTTTGTACTCATAGAGACAGGTCCCGTCGAAATTTCCAAGTGAAAAATCATCTTTTGGAAAGTGGGCCGGGACCCAATCGACAATAATACCGATTCCCTGACGATGGCATTCATTCATGAAAAATTTGAAATCCTCTGGGCTGCCGTAACGGCTGCTGGGAGCGTAGTATCCAGTAACCTGATATCCCCAGGACCCATAGAAAGGATGTTCGGTGACCGGAAGCAGCTCGATGTGGCTGAACCCCATACTTTTGACGTATGGGATAAGCTCAGCCGCCAGTTCGCGATAGTTTAAAAATCCGTTTCCATCAAACGTATCGCGTGTTTTGACCCAGGAACCAAGGTGGACTTCATAGATTGAGAGCGGACATTGAAGGGAATTCGTTGCGCTGCGCTGTGTCAGCCATTCGTGGTCAGTCCATTCGAAATGATTTAAGTCAATGACAATGCTGCTGTTATCAGGTGGCTGCTCAAAACAAAAGCCATAAGGGTCGGATTTTGTCAGGATCATATTATCCTGGCTCAATATTTCGTATTGATAGCGCGTTCCAGATTCTATACCAGGAATAAAAAGTTCCCAGACGCCCCAGTTTTTTCGCAGACGCATCTGGTGTCGGCGTCCATCCCAATTGTTAAAGGCGCCGATCACGCTGACCCGTTTTGCATTTGGAGCCCAGACCGCAAACCTGGTTCCGCAGATGCCGTGATGCTCAATGGGATGACTGCCGAGAATCTTGTAGATTTCGGTGTGCCGGCCTTTCTGGAAAATGTGTAGATCATTGTCGGAAAGGAGTGAAGGAAAGGCATACGGATCGTTCTCACAGGAACTGTCGCCTTCTGGAGTGTGAATCTCGAACTGATAGGTAAAGGGCGCCCGCCGTCGAGAGAAAAGTGCTTCAAAGAGACCGCGCTTATCTAAGCAATCCATGTGATAGCGCTGTTGTTTTTTGACATCCACGACAAAAACCCGGGACGCATGCGGCAGCAGGGCTCTGACAATGATGGCTTTTTTTTCATCACGGGAGGAGACTTCATGCATCCCTAAGACCTTAAAGGGATTTGGATGCTTTCCTTGAAAAAGCTTGTCGATGAGCTGACGAGATAGTGTTGTTGTTCTCATGATGATGTATGGTGCCAGAAATTGCGTTTCTAAGGAAAGAAGTGCTGTAAATCACGCCCTCTGCAAAACCTCCTTAACAGGGAACGGTATCTACGTCAAGCATTTATTATTTATATCGGAGAGAAAAAAGAAGAACGCCAGTATGTTCTCAGGCGTTCATGATAACGTGGGGCTTAGCTAGTGCCAGAAGCTCTTCTCGCCGGGTTACAACCATTTCAGCGCAGGCTGAGGCGATATGGGACACCACAGGCGAGTCAAGCTCGTGTAAAAATTTCTGGGCGCTGATCATGCCGTGAAACATTTCATGAGCCCTTGTAACGCAATGGTGTATCTCTTCGGCATCCAACTGTGTCGAGAGAAAGAATGACGTTGGAGACTTCCTGTTATCAAAACTCGATTCGCCGCTGCGTCCGTTCTCCAGAAGATGTGATACGATCGGGCTTAACGGTGCCGAAGACCTCGGGTCAATCGCAGGCAGAAGATCCTCCAGGCGTTTTGCCGATCGTGCCCCGTTTTTTTTCAAATCGCCCATAAACAACGCCAGGGGAGCATCGCCTCCAGTGAGTTCGGCCAGTGCCTCGATGATCGCGATTGTCAGGAGCTTTATCTCCAGATATTCACACGCGATCGACACATTGCGGCGGGCGATACGCTGGAGATGGTGATATACGTCCAGGGGCGGCGTGTTCTGGTAACGATGAAAGATGTTTTCGGGGGCAAGTTGTGCGAAAAATTGCTCCATATTTTGAAGAGCTTTGCGGTAATCGCGAATCGAGTAGACATGTCCGCTGCGGAGAGAACTGTTATACTCGGCAAGTAATTCCCAGGTCCCGGAAAGAAATCTTCCGATGTCAGGCTCACTGAAATCGTCGACGTCCCGGTTCGAAAATTGTACTGAAGCTCGAATGATCTCATCAAGTTCTTCCGGGCTGAATGCAAGCCGATATTTTAAAGCGGCATTTCTGAGCCGTTTTTTGAGTTTGAGCATCCAGCAATCCTGCCTGAAGGGGATTGTGGCCTCGATATAGGCACTTGTCTGCATGAGAAGCGTTAAGGGAAGAAACGATCCCAGTCGCCGGTTCATGAACAGGGCACTGAGAAATTCGTTCTGGCCGTGAGATGGAGAAAGAACTTGTCCCGGAACAAAGCCGAAGATATCAAGCGTGACATGCAACAACGCATCGTTATCATATAGCTTGTCTCTGATGTGAAGCATGTTGTTTCGGGCGATGATATCGTTTTCAACGAGTGCTCCAACTTCAGGAGAAAAGCCCTGATCAACATGATAGTAGACAATATCGTGAAATAAGGCGGCAAGTGATTGAAGAGGCTCAGAGCAGTCGGCGAGATGTAAAATATGTTCCAGCGTGTGATAGCTCCGGGCTGAAGTTTTCATCGCCCTGTGAATCGTGGTGGCTAACGATTCAATTTCACACAGGCGTATTGGTATATGAAAGGTGCGAAACGCGGCGATAAGATGATCGATAAGCTGGTGCACGATTTATACCTGCATGCGGGTTCTTTCCGACGATCAATATTTGAGAACTTCAGCCACTCGATGCATCCAGAAAAGTAATTTTTCGTCCTGATATACATCTGCCGCACATTGTAAGCCGAGAGGCAGCCGATTCTTCGTGAATCCTGCTGGCACTGTGATGACCGGTAATCCGGCATGAGTCCAGGGCAGATTCATAATCGGATCGCCGGTCGCCTCCAGGCCGATTGGCGCCTCGCCGGTTGCAGCGGGAGAAATCCAGATATCGACGCCATAGTGGCAGCGCTGCTCGCTTAAATAGTGACGTAATTGCGCACAGCCCTGACGGGCTTCCCAAAGCTGTTCGGGAGACACCTTACGCCCTTTGAGAATCACTTCTGCGGTGCGAGGACGATAGAGCTTGTGGTGCGCTTGAAACCATGCTTCATGTTCCTGCGCAGCTTCTGCGGCGGTCATGAGTCGGTGACGGGCATTAATCACATCGATATCTTCGAACATCGCTATGCGTTTGACGCAATATCCGGCCTGTTCGAGCAGGGCGATCTGGTTTTCAAAGGCTATCAGAGCGAGATCAGTCGCCTGAACAAGGTAACGGCCTTCCGGGACACCTAAAACCGGGAGAATGTGGCAAGCGCGGACTGGCCGCCATTGCCTGCACAGCAGAGACGCCGCAAGTTCCATGCCTTCAATATCCTGGGTAAACAGACCAACATGATCTGCCGACTTTGAGAAGATAAGCAATCCATCTGTTGGAATTCTGTTGAACGTCGGTTTAAACCCAACTATACCGCAAAAGGCTGCCGGGCGAATAACAGAGCCGATGGTTTGTGTGCCGAACGATAATGGGAAAAATCCGGAGGCGACTCCGGCTGCCGAACCGCTGCTCGAGCCTCCGGGCGTATGCTTCGGATTATGCGGATTACGGGTAGGGCCGGGTTCGAAATATGCAAATTCAGTTGTCACTGTTTTGCCTGCGATCAGCGCCCCAGCCTGCTTCAGGCGACTGACACACGAGGCTTCCGGTCCCTCGAAAAGCTCTTCGGGTAATAATGAGCCTGCTTTTGTAGGAAAGCCGTTGACGTGAAAAATGTCTTTTACCCCGACTGTTATTCCATAGAGCGGCGGACGTGTCGCTGGGTCGGGATACTGCGCTTGAAGCAGGAGCGCTTCACGCAAGAGGCGTTCGCGACGTTGTTCTTCCGGGATAAGGGCCTTGATGTCCGGCTCGTGAGTCTCAATGCGATCGCACAGCGCGTTAATATATTCAAAAAGATCGAGTTGAGCGCTTCGTAATCGTTGGGCTGTGTCGGCAAGTAGTGTTGTTGAGAGCAACATGCAGCATGAAGAAGAACAGCATACCGAATTTCAGAATCGCCCGGCAACTCAAGCATGCTCTTCTATCTTTCAAATGAACTTGTCGTGAAATACAAGATGAAAGCTCAGGACAAGCAAACAGCAAGTTTATTTGCCAGCTTGCATAAATTACTTTTATAAGCCATGTGCGCTTTCCGGAAGTGGCTATGCTTTCTCAAGGTGTTATAGTGTGATATGCCGCTTTAGATTGTCAAGAGAAAATGAAGGGGGGACTCGGTTTTTCCTTCTGTGTATCAAGGAGACCACACATCATGCGTACACAGCGTCCTGTATTCACAGCAGTCAGGACGCTGTGTACTTCATGAAAAAATGTTGCTATCTTTCAAGGCTGGTTATTACGGCGTTTCGTGCGTACTACGCAAGCAGGGAGCGGACAAATTCCACCGATTTTTTGGCCTCAGCGTCCAGATCAGCGCCTGGCATCAGGTCCCGATATACGGAAATATCACGTCCTACCGTACCGCCCGGCTGCACAAAGGGTTCCATCACAATGGACCTTTCATAGCGGATTTCCTTGAGCGCGTTAAAAATGGCTTGCCAGGGCATTTCTCCGGTTCCCGGGGGTTTTCTGTTATTTTCTCCAATATGGAAATGGCCCAGCGTGTTGCCGGCCGCCATGATGGCGCCAGTCATGGAATCTTCTTCGATGTTCATGTGATACGTATCCAGATGGACATACGCATTCGGAGAATTCACGTCAGCAAGATATGCCAGCGCTTCCCCGCAGGTATTGATCAGATATGTTTCGTAGCGGTTGACAACTTCAAGGTTCAGATCAACGTTCAGATCTTCAGCCACCTTACAAATCTCTTTCATGCTAGCCACACTGTGCTTCCAGCAGACGCTTTTTGAAACGCCGTGATCTTCCAATTTTGCCAACCAGGCTGCGTATAATACGCCAGATGCGCAGGGAATACGCATGTCTGCACAAATCTTGATTAAGTGTTTAATGTAGGCAATTCCATTCTTTCTGACGGTGCCGTCAGGAGATGCGACATCGTATTTGAGAGGCACGCCGATCACGGCTAATACATCAACCCCCACTTCATCGGCATGTTCTCGAAATCGTTGTTTCGCATCATCGCTCATGTTCATCAGATACAAAGTGTTAATTTCAAGCGTATCAAAGCCTAATTCTTTGACTTTTTGTAAGTAGGGAGTATAATCAACCTCCCAGTCCCGACTCCAGTAGCCATATAAAATACCGATCTTATTCATAACGATGCTCCTTATGCTTGATGTGTACTGACGTGGTTCAGCGCTGGAATTTGCGTAATGTAAAAAATCTGTACGCAATCACCAACACGAGGGTTATTCCCCAAAACGCAATTGTAATAAAGGAACTCATTCCGAGGAGATTTAGTCCGCTTGATAAAAATTGCAGGATAAGCAGCGCAAGAACGACACCGCCCACTTTCCCAAATCCACCGGTTGGCGAGACCCCTCCCAGCACACAGATTAAAATTGTGAGCAGCAGATAGGAAGCGCCATAGCCGACATTCGCAGAGTTGAAACGCGAAATCATAACGATGCCCGCCAGGCCGGACAATACTCCTGAAAGCATGTAGGTGGACAGGAGTGCCTTCTTCACATCAATGCAGGAGAATTCAGCGGCGATCACGTTTGAGCCGAGCATGCGCAGCCGGAGGCCAAAGGGAGTATATTCTAAAATCACAGCCATCAACAACGCGCACCCCCCCAGCAGGATGAGAGAAATCGGAATCCCCGTCAGTGTTCCATTCCCGATGGTGAGGAAGGCGGCCGGAAACTTCGAAATGACATATCCTCTCGTGATTGCGGTGGTTAGGCCCTCATAAAAAATCATGGTTCCCAGCGTTGTTAAGACTGGAGACACGCCGACATACGCGATCAGCAGGCCGTTTATGGCGCCCGACAGCACAGCCACAAGCAGGCCAATACAGATGGCAGCGAGTATCACGACTCCTGCCCTGAGGCCGCTTGTTTCCGGGCTGGCCCACGAGGTCAGAATCACTGCCATGATCACGCCAGTCAAATTTGCGCTGCTCACAATAGACAGATTAATTCCGTTTGTCAGAAGCGATGGCATCATTGCCAGCGAAAACAGCCCAAGCTCCGGGAGCTGAAAAGCCATTGACCGCAAATTAATCCCGGTCAAAAACTGCCCGCCGGTTAACAGAATCATAAAAACCGTGACTCCGAGTCCGAGAAAAGGTAAAATCGCAAGATCCGGATTGTTCTGGAACCATTTCCGAAAAATGTTATTCGTCGACATCAACGGTATGTCCCCTCCTTGTAGAAAACGAGTGCTGAAGTGCCGTCACGCTGACACTGATGATGAGGATAAAGCCTATCGCGACTTTCTGCCAATAGGCCGGCACCTGCATCAAGGTCAGTCCGTTATTCAATAACGCAACCAGCGCTACGCCTAAAAATGTCCCTGAAAGTGTGCCGAAGCCACCGAAAATACTGGCGCCGCCTAAAATAACGGACGTGATGACAGTGAACTCCTGTCCGATGAGCGCATTCGGCGCAACCGTTTGCGTGACCCAGGCATGGACGATCGCTCCGATTCCAGAGAGAAAGCCCATAAAGCCATACACAAAAAGATAGACCTTTAAGATATTAATCCCGCTCCGTCTGGCTGCTTCAAGATTGCCGCCGACCGCAAAAATTTGTCGCCCAAAGGCCGTATAGCGCAACAAGACAAACGCCACAAGGATCAGGGCCAGCCAGATGAGTGTGAGCACTGATAAGCCATAGCGGAACCCGTCGGCGTTGGTAAACTCCAGCACTAAGGTTTTGGGAAATTTTCGGAACCATCGGGGAAAATTATACAACCATTCACCCCCTGAACAATACTGAAGCGCTCCGTAATACATGCTCATGGTTGCAATCGTAATGATAATCGGCGGCGCCTTAAAATAATAGATCAGCCCGCCATTCACCATGCCCAGTGCTGTTCCTGTCAGAAGCGGAATCAGCAGTACCAGGCCGATATGTACGTCGTGATGTCCGATCAGAACGAGCGCCATCACATACTGGGCTACAGTCGCTGTTGCAGTAAAAGAGATGTCAATGCCTCCGGAAACTAAGACAATCAGAACTCCGACTGAGAGTATCCCGATAAATGCGGAACTTCGCAACATATCGAATATATTTTCCAGAGTCAGAAAGTTCGGATTCCACATGGTAAATATAATGGATATGACGACCACGACAGCGAGCAAATAGATCTCGTTACGTGTGCTCAAGCGCTCCCACAATGAATGTGTATTTTTCATGGTGCATCCCTTCTAGCCCAGGTTGAATTGCTCGGCTAATTCTTGTTCCGACGTATGCTCGGGACAGCATTCATGCAGAATACTTCCCTTTTGCATGATCAGTACACGGTGACAATTATGCAGTACTTCCGGGATCTCGTCAGAAATCAAAATAATTCCCATGCCGGATTCAGCAAGTTTTTTCACAAGTTGATGAATGCTGTTCTTAGCCAGGACATCGATTCCGATCGTCGGTTCATCGAGAATCAGGACTTTCGGATGAGTCGCCAGCCATTTTGAGAGCACCACCTTCTGCTGATTGCCCCCGGAAAGCGTCATGACCGCTGCATGAGGTGAAGCGATCTTAATTGCCAGCTCATTCACCCAGTGCTTGATGGAGCTTTTTTGTTTTTTCCGATCGATCAGGGAAAATTTTCGCAGCAGGCGTTCGATCGTGGTAATCGTAATATTTTCGTCAATCGGTTGAGGCATAACCAGCCCTTGTACCATGCGATGTTCGGGGACATAACCGATTCCTGCCCGGAGGGCATCAAGATTCGAGCGAAATCTGACCGGGCGGCCTTCCAGGAGAATGTCTCCTGATTCCGGCATATTCATACCAAAGAGCGCCAAGGCCAGTTCTGTCCGCCCGGACCCCAGCAATCCCGTGATGCCGAGAATTTCTCCTTTGGCAAGCTGGAAGGTAATATTCTTGAAGTTTCCCTTTTTTGAAAGATTCCGGGCTTCAAGGAGAATTTCCCTGTGATCTGCCAGTGCTTCCGGTTTGGAGTGAAGAACCGTTTGCCCAGTCATCAGATAGGTCAGACGATCATGATCCAGATCCTGCGGCTCATACACCCCGACCTTTTTCCCATCTCGCAGCACTGTCACGCGTTCCGAAATTTCAAAAATTTCATTCAGCTTATGACTGACGAAAATTGTCGTAATGCCTTTTTGCTGCAACTTTTTGATCACTGCAAACAGCGCCTGAACTTCCTTCCTCGTCAGAGAGGATGTCGGTTCATCCATAATAAGCACTTGAAGGTCTCCGACTAACGAACGCGCGATTTCAACAAGCTGTTGGTCAGCAATGGAAAGTGATCCCACTGTTCGGTTGATATCAATGCTTTCTCCAAGCTCTTTCAGCGCATACCGGGCGATGTTGTCAATATCTTTCCAGTTGACGAACTTCTGTCCGCTCTCGATATAGCGGTTGAAGGCAATATTTTCTTTGACAGTAAGGTTCGGGTACAGCGCCAGATCTTGATAAATGACATGAATGCCGATATCAAGCGCTGTTTTAGACGAAAGTTGTTCAAGACGTCTGCCGTTGATGAGGATCTCCGCCCCGGGTTCTGGCCTTACAATTCCGGAAATTACTTTAATCAGTGTAGATTTTCCGGATCCGTTTTCTCCCATCAAACAATGAATCTCGCCTTTACGGACGGCAAAGTCAACTTGATCCAGCGCTCGGATGCCTGGGTAATTCTTGCTGATCCTTTTCAGATCGAGAATGTAATCGTTCATAAAATCGCCCATGTTTTCTGCAGAATACAGATACCACAAAAAAATGAAGCAGGACCGTTTGCAGCCCGGGGTCCTGCTTCATGGAAGAAGGATAAAGGAGACTAGAAACCGAAGCTATCCGCATTCTCTGCAGTCACTTCCCGGAACGAGTCAAAAAGGAAGACTTTGCCGTTCAGAGTCACGTCGCCGGATTCCGGCAGCGCTGTAATCTCTTCAGGCCTTACGCCATCCAGTAACTGTTTGGCGATATAGGCGCTGTCTTTGCCGATTTTATACGGATGTCCGATAAAGCAGGCTTTCATGTAGCCGTCTTCCAGATAAGGCTGTGCCTGACTGGGAAGCGACATGGCAATCACGGCCAGTCTGTCTTCCAGGCCTTTTTCTTCAACTGCCTGAGCGCCGCCGATGCCGCCCAGACTCCCGATATAGACGATACCCACCAGCTCAGGATAGGCTTTCACCAGTTCCAAGGTTTTATCATGGGCTTTTTCAACACTTTCCGATCCCTCGACGCGGCTTGTCACCTGCTTCATGTCGGGATAATTCTCGTCAAGATATTTGACAACCGCATCAGCCCATAAATTGTGCATTTCCACAGTCAGGCTTCCGACCATGATCGCATAGCCGCCTTTCGGCCCAACAGCTTTTATCAGTCCTTCCGCCATAGTTTTGCCCACGCCATCTATAATCATGAACTCAACATCAGCAACCATGTTGTGCATGCTCATTCCTTCCTGGGCCATCATCAAAATGCCGGCATCCATCCCTTTCTTCATAATCGGTTCCAGTGAGGCCGTATCATTGGGAACAACCATAATGCAGTCCGGTTTTTTCGCGATGGCATCTTCCAGAATTCGGGCCTGCGAAGCCGGATCCGGATCCGGAGCGCCGACTACGGTCACTTTTAAGCCACCTGCCTCTGCAGCATAATCTTTCAGACCTTTTTCCTGTTCGTTGAACCATGGAATTCCGACTAATTTCGGGATATAGACCATCTCAAAATCTTTTGCCGAGGCACTGGATGCCAGGCCGCTTATTCCTGCCATGACAAGCGTCATCAACACAATAAGTCCCATATATTTTTTCATACCCAATTCTCCTTTTTGTTCTGGTGCTTGATAGATCACTGACATTTCATAACATCTCCTGTCCCAACACTGCCCCACCTTTTCGGCGTCACTCAGTTCCTCATAGGCATTCTCCTTGTTCTTAATCCGGCTCCTCCGACAGGGAGTTCCCTGGAATAGCCGCATGTTGAGCTGAGCGGCACGGAAAGGAATTTGTCAAGAAAATTTCTTTTTCTGAATGCCCAGTTCGACAGGGGCAAGAGAGAGCTTCAGCTGAGTCATGTTACCGTATCATCGATACGTCGCAGGTGGCTGGTGTCGCCCCAGGTACGCAAGGTCCAACCACCTTCATCAAAGACAAAGATGTTGAGAGCGGTGTTGACCCCCCTGAAGCGTCTTGGCCTGGAAAAGGGAATTTGCAGGGTATAGCGCATCAGAACGCTCAAAAAAGCACCGTGTGTGACGATAACCAGCCGCTCATCAGGATGCTTTCCGGCAATACGTTCCAGGTGTTGAACACTCTTTTGCTGATATTCTCGCAGGCTGACACCTTGGGGGATGGTGTAATCCGGATCCCAGTTTTTAAAACGTTTCCAGGCTTCCGGATACTGTCGCTGAATCTCGTCGGCAGTCAGACCTTCGAAGATGCCGAAATTCCGTTCTCGAAGACCATCGTGCAGAATGACGCGATGGCTCGTTTTTCCGGCGATGCGCTCCGCGGTTTGATAGGCTCGTTTCAGACTGCTGGAATAAATCGCGTGAAATTCTTCCTGCGCCAGGCGTCTGGCAAGCGCTTCGGCCTGCCGAATGCCGATAGGGTGTAATTCGGTATCTGTCGAGCCTTGAATGCGCTGTTCGAGATTCCAGGCGGTTTTCCCGTGTCTGACGATGAGAAGCTCTGTCATGATCGTTATTCGGCATATGAGCGAGCAGACAGATGGACGTGAGGCTCTCTGCGCAGACCTGCAATGTCGCTCGCCATTGACTGCTAGATATCGGTCAAGCCGTAGCTTTTGATTTTATTGACTAAGGTTTTTCGATCGATACCCAATTCTCTCGCCGCCTTGCTGCGGTTACCTTCCCAGCGGCGCAAGGTTGTAATGATAACTTGCTTCTGGGCTTCCTCAAGGGTGCCGGCTTTCATCTGTTTTGTCGTAGAACTTTCCGATGACAGAGCGAGATCCTTCAGGCGAATACGTTCGGTTTCGGCAAAGATGAACGCTCGCTCGATAATGTTTTCCAGCTCTCTGATGTTTCCTGGAAAAGCATAGCTCTGGAGGGACTGGAGCGCGTCAGCATCAATAGTATTGACGGTTTTTCCCATCGTCCGGTTACATTTTTGAAGGAAGTGCCCGGCCAAAAGAGGAATGTCTTCTCTGCGGTCCCGTAAAGGGGGGACGGTAATCTGGACGATATTCAGGCGATAAAACAGATCCTCGCGGAATAAGCCCTTTTGAATTCGCTCGACAAGGTCTGCATTTGTTGCCGCCAGAATTCTGACATCGATCGGAAAGCTTGTGGTGCTGCCCACAGGCTGCACCTCGCGTTCCTGCAGTACGCGAAGGAGCTTCACCTGAAGATGGAGCGGCATTTCTCCGATTTCATCGAGAAAAAGCGTTCCGGAGGAGGCTTCCTCAAACAAACCTGCTTTTTTGAAACTTGCCCCTGTAAATGCGCCCTTTTCATGACCGAACAATTCACTCTCCAGCAAATTCTCCTGAACTGCACCGAGATTGATCACGGTAAAGCGCTTATGTTTTCTTGGGGAAAGGCGGTGGATCGATCGAGCCACAACTTCTTTGCCGGTCCCGCTTTCTCCGGTAATCAGAACCGTCGCAGGGGTCGGGGCGACCTGGGCCAGCGTTGCCTTTATTTTGCGCATGGCCGGACTGTCACCAAGCAGGTCTTGTGAAAGCTCTTCTGCAAACCTCCCACGTTCAACCTGTGCGTGAAGACGCCGGGTTGCGGCAATGTGGCGAATACGGGTGAGCAAGTCTTTAGGAGCCAGCGGTTTGACCATATAATCGCACGCCCCGAATTTCATGGCTTCAACCGCATCCTGAATTTGCCCATACCCTGACATCATCAATACGGGCAGTAGAGGTTTTTCTTCCCGCAGCCATTCAAGGAGTTCCAGACCGCTCATATCCGGCATGTCCAGGTCTGTGACCACAATATCAAAAGATTCTTCAGCGATCATACGTTGCGCAGAGAAGGCATTTCCCGCTGCTTTGACCTCAAGATCGGGTTCAAGAGAGAAAAAACGAACAATCGTATCTCGCAAAATTTTTTCATCGTCGATAATAAGTATCTTCATTGACTCAGTCCTTAATTTGGTCGCTATCTGGAATTCACGATAAATTTGTTGAAAGAGAAGTCAAGAGTTTTATGCAGCGTTCTTGCAGGATTATCGAAAAAGTCGTTGACAAGTTCTGCGTAATATGGCTAAGGGAGGAGCTGCTGCTGTGACGCTTTCAGAGAAAATACGAGCCATCCTGGAAGCTGAGGGGGTCACGAGCTCAGTCTTCGGATTCCCGTGAACAATGGGGAGAACGTTTCGATCTGTTCTTTCCGAGCCCGCTCGAAAAACGAGAGTTCGCCCAGCAATTAAACGAGTTGGCACGGGCTTCTCAACATGATGAAGAACATTCTTGAATATCCCGAACATGTGGAGATAAACGAATGAGCCGGGAGACAGTTGCATCGATTTTGATTGTTGAAGATAATCCTCCGAATATCAGTATGTTATTTGATTTGCTGAACGAAAGCAATTTTGAGGTACTCGTCGCGCTGGATGGGGAGAGTGCCTTGCAAATGGCTGCTGAAACTCGACCAGATTTGATCCTCCTGGATGTTATGTTAGGAGGGATCGACGGCTTTGAAACCTGTCGACGTCTCAAAGCCTCACAAGCGACCCATGAAATTCCGATTATTTTCATGACAGCCATCATCGGCACAACAGAAAAGGTCAAGGGCTTCAATCTGGGAGCGGTTGATTATATCACAAAACCTTTTGAGCCGGAAGAAGTGATGAGCCGGGTGCGGACGCATTTGCTTATTCAGCATTTGCAGAACAACCTGCAACGTAACAATGCCGATTTATCAGCATCTCTCGAGCGCGAACGAGAACTGAACCTGCTGAAAAGTCGCTTTATCTCAATTGCTTCGCATGAGCTTAGAACGCCGCTGTCGGCCATCCGTTTTTCCACTGATTTGCTGCGACGGTATGCACAGATGGGTTGTGGACAAGAAGCGGTGGAGAACATGCTGGAGGAAGTCGAAAGCATTGACACAGCCCTCGAACAGATGGTGGAAACGCTGGATGAGGTTCTGACCCTTTCACGCTCCGAAGCCGGGCAGTTTCCGTTTTTCCCTTTGACGCTGAATGTCTCCGAATTGTGCTATGGAATCGTCGAAGGCTTCAAACTGGGGACGAATGATGGGCATGATATTGTGTTTCATTCCGAGACTGATGCCATTGTGGCTGACGTCGATCCGAAGCTTATGGAGAATATCTTGTCGAACCTTCTGTCGAACGCGATTAAATATTCACCGGAAGGCGGAATCGTCGACATTTCTCTTCAGTGCCAGAATAACGGGTTTTTGCTTGTCGTGGAAGATCAGGGCATCGGGATCGCTGAAGAGGATCAACATCGTCTCTTTGATGCCTTTTATCGGGCGTCAAATGTGCAAGGGATTAGCGGAACCGGCCTGGGCTTGTCGATTGTCAAGCAATTTGTCGAGTTGCATGGAGGCACGATCCGTCTTGAAAGTCGCCTTCATGAGGGAAGCCGGTTTCTGGTGAGTTTCCCGTTTAACGCGAAAAACGGCGTCAAAGAGTCAAGCTCGTCTTCCGCCAAGCCTTGAAATGAAACGCCAAACTTTGTCTCTGTCAAGCTGAAAAGCTGCAGTACTTATCAACATCAGAGTGTCTGATTTCAGGGGGAAGTGGCGAATTCTGTCAAGATTAATGTTGACAGAAACCCGCAGCTCTTCAACGGTAATCTTTGCTTAAACTGCTGTTATGGAATTGATGGACCCTGCTTTGAATAAGCTTTTTTACATCTCTGATACGAGTGATGTCGTTTTTTAAAAATAAGGAGGCGTATTGTAGAATTTTTTTTGCGCAGGATACCCTATGGAATCTTCACATATTGAACGTTTGATTAACGATTTAGAGCAAAAGCAGAAAAGCGCCATGGCCGGCGGCGGTGAAGAGCGCATCAAACGCCAGCACGAGATGGGAAAGTGCACTGCCCGAGAGCGTCTGAGTATGCTGTTCGATCCGAAAAGCTTTGTTGAGTTGGATTGCCTGGTGGAACATCGCTGCAGCCATTTCGGCATGGAAAAAGTGAGCGCTCCCTGTGACGGTGTCGTGACTGGGTACGGCTTGGTGAATGGCCGCTTAACGTATGCATTTGCCCAGGATTTCACCGTAATCGGCGGCTCACTTGGAGAAATGCATGCGAAGAAAATTACAAAATTGCAGGATTTAGCCGTCAAGATGGGAGCGCCCATTATTGGAATAAATGACTCCGGAGGTGCCCGGATTCAAGAGGGAATCGATTCACTCTTCGGCTATGGGGAGATTTTTTTTCGGAATACACGCGCATCTGGCGTGATCCCTCAGATCTCGGTGATTGCCGGCCCTTGTGCCGGTGGTGCCGTGTATTCTCCTGCGTTGACGGATTTTGTCTTTATGGAAAAAGGATCGGCTCGGATGTTCATCACTGGCCCGGGAGTCATTAAATCCGTTACCGGCGAGGACGTGAGTGCCGAAGCATTGGGTGGGGCAATGGCTCACAACCAGCTCTCCGGAAATGCGCACTTTGCCTGTGACTCTGAGGAAGAACTTTTTCAGACCATTCGATATTTGCTGTCCTTTCTGCCTCAAAATAATATGGAAGATGCGCCCACTGTCGAATGTCGCGACAGTGTCAGTCGTCTCGAAGAAAGCTTGGTGTCGATCGTTCCCACGAATCCGAACAAGCCCTACGATGTTCGTGACGTGATCACCGCAGTGGTGGATCATGGCGAGTTCCTGGATATCCAGAAATATTTCGCTCAAAATATTGTTGTGGGCTTTGCCAGAATGCAGGGACGGACGATCGGTATTATCGCGAATCAGGCTCAAGTGATGGCCGGATGCCTTGACATCAATGCTTCCGATAAAGCTGCTCGCTTTGTCAGGTTTTGTGATGCCTTCAATATTCCGCTCCTGACGGTCGTGGATACTCCGGGCTATTTGCCTGGGACCGCACAGGAACACGGTGGCGTGATCCGCCATGGCGCGAAATTGCTGTATGCCTATTCCGAAGCCACTGTTCCGAAAGTGACTTTGATCGTTCGGAAGGCCTACGGCGGGGCATACATTGCGATGTGTTCCCGTCATTTAGGTGCTGATATGGTGATGGCGTGGCCGCAGGCTGAAATTGCCGTGATGGGTGCAGAAGGAGCTGCAAATATTATCTTCCGTCGTGACATTAACGCTGCAGACAAGCCGGAAGAGAAACGGCAGGAAAAGATTGCCGAATACAGGGAGACCTTTTCAAATCCCTATCAGGCTGCACAGCGCGGTTATGTCGATCGGGTCATTCATCCGATTGACACTCGGCCAGCCTTGATCTCAGCCTTTGATATGGCTGCGAATAAGCGCGAGCGGCTGCCGAAGAAAAAACATGCTAATATTCCCTTATAGGGCTCGACACGTATTGAGCGCATATTACCAACGTACTGGAGGTGAAAACCTATGGCACTCGAAGGTTTTTCTGGTGGATTGATTATTGCATTTGTTGATTTTTTTATGGTCTTCCTTGTATTGGGGGGCCTGTCAGGAGTCATTGTCCTTTTGAAAAAGTTTGTGGTCTACTGGCAGGAGAACTTCGAACAGGGTCAGCACATTGCGGCTTCGAAGCCGCCTGTACAGGAGGCTCCGTCTGCACGCGTGACGGCTCCACAGGACATGAAGACGGCAATTGCCGCGATCCTCGCCGCTTTATGTGAGTATACTTCGCTGACACCGGGATCGTTTAAAATCGACACTATTGAGCCGCTTGGAGCAAACACGGGCGTCTCTTCGCAGGCGTTGTTGAATCCGGCTCACGTTGCTGCTGTGTCGATTGCCATTCATGAATATCTGGCAGCGCCGATGGGCTCGCTTCAAATTAGCGCAATCCGGCATGTAGGGAGTGTCAGCTCGTGGAAGATGGCTGGAAGAATGGAACAAATGAGTGGAAGATAAGAACACGTATTTTTGTATAATGTTATAGTAATATCTCAGTTCTGTCATACGATATTATGTACGATAACTTTTTTGGAGGGATTTTTTATGAAAACATATCACGTCACCGTTGATGGACAGGTATATGAAGTCACCGTTCAAGAATTACATGCAGGGGCACAGGTTGTTGCTCCGCCCCCGGCGTCAACGCCGATTCCAGCACCATCTCCGGCCCCGGCTCCAGTGTCTTCTCCAGCGGTTGCTCCGAAAGGTGGAGGAACAACTGTTCAGGCCCCGATGCCTGGAAAAGTGTTACGTATTAATGTCACTCCGGGTGCGCATGTGAAGAATGGTGACGTTCTGCTGGTGCTGGAAGCCATGAAAATGGAGAATGATATTATGGCTCCGGTCGATGGAACGATCGCTTCTGTCAGCGTTCAGGCCGGCACATCGGTGAATACCGGTGACGTTCTGCTGGTGTTCGAATAGTCTATTCATTCAACTTTTTGGAGCTGTAAATTATGAATTTATTTACAAAAATTCTTGAAATATTTACGAAATCAGGCTACTCGGAAATCACACTGGAAAATGTGACGATGTTGATCATCGGCGGTGTCTTGCTCTACTTAGCGATTGTCAAAAAATATGAGCCTTTGCTGTTGTTGCCGATCGCATTCGGGGCAATCTTGGTCAATTTGCCGTTGTCCGGGATAATGGCGGAACACGGTTTTTTGCGTTATCTGTATTTCGGAACTCAGCACGAGTTATACCCGATTCTTATTTTCATGGGGGTTGGGGCGATGACGGATTTCGGCCCGTTATTGGCGAATCCGATTACGCTCTTGCTCGGAGCGGCCGCCCAGGGCGGAGTATTCGTTGCTATGCTGGGCGCGGTTTTGCTGGGCTTCCCCTTAAAGGCTGCGTCGGCTATTGGAATTATCGGCGGTGCAGATGGCCCGACCTCGATTTATATGGCCGCCAAAATGTCTCCGGAATATTTAGGGGCGATTGCGGTGGCATCCTATTCGTATATGTCGCTTGTTCCGTTGATTCAGCCCCCGATTATCAAGCTCTTTACCAAAGCAGAAGACCGCAAGATTGTGATGGAGCAGTTACGCCCTGTCTCACGTCTGGAAAAAGTCCTTTTTCCGATAGTCACGACGATTTTGGTCGGTTTACTGCTGCCGCCGGTTGTCCCCCTGCTGGGGTCTCTCATGTTCGGAAACCTGATGAAAGAATCCCTGGTCGTGGAGCGTATTTCCGATACGGCTCAGAATGCACTGATGAATATCGTCACGATTTTCCTCGGTCTCACTGTTGGTGGAACGATGGCGGCCGAAAACTTCTTACAGTTTACTACCATCAAGATTATCGTCCTGGGACTGGTGGCTTTCGCTTGTGGAACTGCTGCCGGTGTGGGCCTGGGGAATGTGATGTGTAAATTGTCAGGGGGCAAGATCAATCCGATGATCGGGGCTGCCGGCGTATCGGCGGTGCCGATGGCTGCCCGCGTCGTTCAGGTCGTGGGGCAGAAAGAAAATCCTGCCAATTTTCTGCTGATGCATGCAATGGGGCCTAATGTCGCCGGTGTGATCGGCACGGCAGTCGCGGCGGGCGTATTTATTTCTCTGCTGAATTAGTACGCGGGGAGTGGAGAACCTGGATGGTCCCGGGACTCCTTTGGTATGCATGCAGGGCCGGATCTCATCGTGATATCCGGCCCTGTTTTATGTGCCAAGTCAGGTCATAGCCAACAGCGATCAATAAAATTCCACTTCTTGATCATTGATGAAAAGTCGTTTGATGGCGCTTTCACCGGATTCGGCAACCGCCACTTCCACTGTTACATTGGAGATCTCTTGTTCGATCTGCCTGCCCTCGAATTGCGGCACGAAATAGTGTTCCACACCGTAGCGAATTTGATAGGGCCGTCGGTTCGGACGAATGATGCCGCGAATAACGACCGGATATGCTGCCTGAAGTGTTTGGCGGTGTTGCGAGACAGCCACTGCTTCCCAATATTGGGCATCAGGCACTGGTGACAGGGCGACGTAAATCTCGCCATGAAGCATCATCTTGAGGTTCTCATGGTCGTGGTTGAGCTGCCTGAGCTGTTTTTCAGAAAAGCGGGAAATCGTGTAATTCAGCACAACGTAATCACCGCTGAGAAGACTGCGCGGATCGACTGGCTGGCACTGTAAACGCACGATTTTTCCGGTGTTGAGAAGATGAACGCGTTTGGCGATCATTCCGCCTAAAACAAGAAATTGACAGAGAACGACAAGCAGAAAAGGGAGCGTTGGAAATTTTTTCATGAACGTGTTCTCCTGTACCGTTCCAGTAATGTTCCTCCGATAAGCGCGAGTAAACCAGTTCCGACAAACAGCGCTGAGCCGGACAACAAATCCCAAAAGACATCAAAGTAGCGCGTGATAAGCTGCAACAGACAGCTCGCAATCGCCAGATTTGCCAATTTTCCGGAATTAATACGATTACTGTAATATATCAAAGAGCCGTTCATCAGTAAGAGCAGCGCATTGAAGATCAGGGAGTAGGTTACCCATGATATATCCGGGCCGGCAAACATCAGCACGGCTACTGATGTAAAAAACACGATCGCGGATAGAACAAGCAGCAGGCGTTGAGGATTTCTGAGCCAGTGAAAGAGATACAGCCCCAGCGCGATCAGTAAAAACAGAGTCAGCATGGTCAGGGTGACGGCAGATGCCTCAAAAACCGAATTCTGCTGGGTGACTTTGAAAGAAAGCGCATACACTATCAGAAAGCCGCTCAGGGCGCAGAGGCTGTTGAGAAGCTGTGCGGGGAATTCCACGTTTTTCTGTGCCAGTAACAGTTTAAGACTTTGATTGATCAGCAGACAGACTGTCCCGAAGATGATAAATCCAATGCAATAGGCAACGAAAAAATGGGAGCTGAGTACTCCCATGCCCAGGAAACCAATGCATTTAGTGACAATCATGACAATCGGAAAGGCAAAGGCCAGAAGACGCTCGATACGGCGATCGGGAATGTGAAGATACGAACTGTAGAGCATCCCGAAAAAAAACAGCAAAAAGCCGAGATGCGTTACTACAATCAGAACACTGGCACTTCCGATCGGAAGAATGGGGATGAGCACAGCAAAGATCAACACGGCGGCCGGAAAACGATATTCGACTCCCTGACGAGCTGCAAATCTCCAGAGTTCGATTGTGATGAGCAGTAAGACAAGGTATTCTATACTCAAAGCGTTGAGCCGGAAAAACGGATAGCGCAGTCTAAGCTGTCCTCCAGGCCAGGAGAGAAACAGAAACGGCGCAAACGTCGAGAGCCAGCCCCAGGCTGTAAGAACCCGGCTTGACAACGCGAGTATACGATTTTGTTCTCCGAGGCGTCCGGCTGCGATCAGAGCCAGACCGAACGGAATGCCGTGCCAGAAAGAGATGATGAACTCGTCGTATCGAAACATCTCTTGCTCAGCCCAATAGGCATTGAGCTGATAGTAGTAAACCAGTGCCTGTACAATCGCGAAGAGTACGCCTCTCACGGATTGGTTACGGTAAAAGAGATAGCCCAGTGCGCAGGGAAAAAGGATGAAGAGATAGTTGGGATTTCCGTATTCGAAATATTCCCACAGATGCCAGATAAATGCCAGCAGCGCAGCCAGATAGAGTCCCCAGCGATCCTGCATCACCCAGGACATTGCAAGTACTCCAAGACTCCAGGCTAATATGCCGTTGGCAGGATGAGCGCTGATATGGAAGATTTGCGCCACTAATGCGATTCCCGCTCCATACGATATCATGCCCAGGAAGAGAAAGGCTCGCCCAAGTCGCTGAGAACCGGGACGCAATACCTCGAAATAATAACACAAAGCATTCATCAGAAGCATGAGCAGCACAACCTGGCTTAACTTAAATGCTGGCGGCATCTTTCGCCAGTTGGCTGCATAGAACATGATAATCCCGTTGCTTAATAAAATCACCGCCAGGCCGATCATGATCGTCGGCAGAGGACGAGGGCGATCGGATCTATGCGGCGCGTAACGCCTGAGAATCTCCTGCTGCTGAGTGGTATTGATAATATCGGCCTCAATCCACCCGGGACTTTCTCGTTTCAATGTTTTCCAAAACGCTTTTTTCCGCATCATAAGAGGGAACTCCTGCATGTTGAAAGGAACACAAATGACGCTTTTTTATCGAGAGTGCCACAGGCATAGCAAAGAAGTTCAAATTTCGCAAGAAAAAAGTGTGTAAAAGCGAAGAACGATTCGTATCCGCTCCTGACTGCAGTCTGAAAAGTGGCACAGTCTTCTTGATCGTGGCCTTATCTTGCGATAATCCCTCCACCGATCACGGTATCATTGTCGTAAAAAACGGCTGACTGCCCACGAGTGACGGCGCGTTGGGGCTGCTGGAAGATCACGTTGACTTCGTCGCTGTGACCGCCCGGCATGATCACGGCTGGAGCAGCGATACTGCGATAACGGATTTTTACCCGACATTCCATTGCCTCTGTGAGCCCGGGGAGACTCATCCAGTTTACGCTGTGAACCAAAAATTCGCTCGTGAAGAGTTCATGATTTTCTCCGATCACGAGAGTATTGCTGTCAGGACGAATATCGACGACATAACGGGGCCCGCCGAGGGCAATTCCCAGCCCGCGACGCTGACCGATGGTATAGAGGTGAATGCCTTCATGCTCTCCGAGGACATTGCCCTGCGTGTCAACAATCGGGCCTCTGCGCTGAGACGCAGGAGGAAGATGCGCTTTCAGGAAGTTCTGATAGCCTCGATCGCCGATAAAACAATTCTCCTGGCTTTCGGCCTTCTCAGCTACATGTGCGAGTCCAGCAGCGCGAGCCTTCTGGCGAATGGCATCTTTTGTAAGCCCGGCCAGCGGGAAGATCGAGCGGGCGAGCTGCTCCTGCGTCAGGCGGTACAGAAAATAACTCTGATCTTTTGCGCGGTTTTCGGCGGTCCGCAGGGCGTAGCGCTTGGAACCAGGAAGATAGTCGATATTAACGTAGTGCCCGGTGGCAAGCCGTTCGGCTCCATGCTTGTGCGCTTCCTCAAACAGGCGGCCAAATTTAATCTGAGGATTGCAGAGGACGCAGGGATTAGGAGTCCTGCCCTGCTGGTATTCATCACAGAAATATGCAATAATCTGCTCGCGAAACTCTTTGCGCAAGTCCGCTACAATATGCTGGATACCAAGAATATCAGCGGTTTTACGGGCATCACGGATTTCGGAAACAGCCTCGTCGCATGACGCTGAAGACTCCCGGTATTCGTCGGCCTGGGGCAGACGCATGGTCACACCGAATACGGAATAGCCCTCTGCTTTCAGAAGAGCAGCGGCGGTAGAACTGTCAACTCCACCGCTCATGGCAATGGCTACGCGAATCTCACTCTTTGGTCTCATTCGTTCGTTCTGTGATAGTCTCTCTTAAGGCATGTTCACCTCTTCTCAATGCTTCTGACAGAAGCTTTTCGGTCGGGTCACATCTTCGAGTGTAGGGCAGTCCTCAGGAGAGTCAATATATTTTGACAGTTTTTTTTGACGTATGAAGAAAAAACACGTTGCATGAAAATGTGTCACTCTGAAAAAAAGAGCGGTGACAATGGAAAAAGTATAGAAAAATTCTAGACCCCGACTTAAAAGGTATGAAGGCATAATCGGAGAAAGTTGAAAAGAAAAGTATAAAAAATATTTGACATTCTTTGCTGAAATTCACAGACTGGAATGGTAGATTTCTTTGACATACGTCTTGAAAAAAAGATTTTGGAGAGACCGGACAGAACTTTGCTTAAAGAAGCGAGTCGAATACATGGTAACGTCTGTAAGCTAGGAGTATAGCGCTTTTGTGGCGGTTCTCTCTGGGTGATCCTTACTCCATCGCTGCTATTTATTGTTTCATAGCATATCATGCCCCGCTGTATTACCTTTTCCAGACTTTTTCCATCCGGCTTTAGCGCCTCCGGCTCAATTGGAGAGTCGAAAGAAGTTAAGGCTGCTGTCACTCAGACACACTTGCGCAAGAGGAGACATGCGCAGGGAGTTTACAGCCCCAGATTTTTGCAGAAAGTAAGGACTGTATCTAGTATTCAGGGAGGGACCTCACAAGCGTTGATAGAGAAATGCAAAGAACATGGTATGCGCTATGCGCTCTTGTTATTGTTTTGGCGTATATTGCATGGGGAACGTTGGAGGCATCGGCTGAAGACGAACTGACTGAAGCAGATTTTCAGCAGATGGGGAGTAAGTATGGTGTTTCACCATACGTATTGCTTGCAATTAGTGAAGTGGAAAGTCAACACGGAACGCTTCTTGGGGAAAAGAAGGTTTATGAAGCTGTTACTGGCAGGCAAATGCGGTATTTAGAAAAAATTGCCCGGCATACGGGACGGGATCTTGCAGATTTTCGAGGGTCTTCTGCAGGGGCCATGGGGCAAATGCAGATTATGCCGTCAACCTTTTACACCTACGGGCAGGACGGGAATGGAGATGGCCTGAAAGATCCGTTGAATCCACAGGATAGTCTGGCAACAGCGGCGTATTTTCTGGCGCGGACCATTGCCGTAAAAGGGAGTGTGCGAACTGCACTGAGAAGCTATAATAATAGTTCTGTCTATTGTGATGAAGTGTTGACGCTATCAAAAAAGATGGAAATGAAGAGCACGTTTGCCGCAAAACAATAAGAGTTGTAACTGTGTAGAATCATACAATTTCAAGGCGCTGTATTTTACGTCATGATGGCGAAAATCAGCGCCTTTTTTTGAGGGCTCTGTCATGAGTCGATGACTGCGTTGAATCAAAAAATATACGGCTCGGACATGGAAACGCTGGAACAGCTCAAGATCGGCCGGTTACACTTTGTCCAGCCAAAGCGAGGGTATCGTTTCAGTCTCGATGCCGTTCTCCTGGCCGATTTTGTCAGCGCAAAGCCGAAGGAGCGCCTGATCGATCTTGGGACCGGTTCGGGGATTATTCCCTTACTGTTGTCTGTGCTGACCCCTGTTCGTGAAATCGTCGGCTTTGAGTTGCAAGACCGTTTAGTTCGCTTTGCCCGTCGGAATGTTGCTTTGAATGCGTTGGACGAGCGCATCCGCGTCATCCAGGGCGATCTTAAAGAGATCACGACCTGTTTCCGTGCTGGTGAGTTTGATCTGCTTTGTTCGAATCCGCCCTATCGAAAGCTGGGTAACGGGCGGCTCAATCCAGAGAGTGAACGAGCGATTGCGCGCCACGAAGTGGAATGCGAGCTGAAAGACCTGCTGTCGGCGGCAAAATTTTTACTCAAACCCGGGGGGAAGATGTTCATGATTTACCTGCCCGAACGTTTAGGAGAGTTGCTGGCAGGTGTGCAGCACTATGGTCTTGAAGCCAAACGGATTCGCTGCATTCATTCCATGAAACACATGCCGGCGTCTCTGGTACTGATTGAAGCGCAGCGTGATGCGTCATCGGGATTAATCGTCCTGCCGCCGCTGTTTCTCTATTGTCAGAAAAACGTCTATTCTTCGGAAGCGCAAAAGATTTTACACGAAAGGTAAAGGAACAATGACAGAACAGTGGACGGAACTTTCAGTGCGTGTCTCACACGCTGCGGCAGATCTTGTTTCAGACAAACTCATTGAATATGGCTCGCAGGGAACTGTGTTTGAAGATGTCCAGGAGGCCGACGGATTGTGCAGGATTAGTGCCTCTTATCCTGAATCTGTTGATGTTGCAAAGATTTGCAGGCATCTTCAACGCTATTTTGACGCATTGCAGGAACTCGGGGTCTCGGTGAATGCCTCAGACATAGATACGTCAGTGATGCTGGACTCAGATTGGGCCTCTTCCTGGAAAACATTTTTTACACCGCTCAGAATCGGCAAACGCATTGTCATTAAACCTTCCTGGGAAATTTTTGATGCGCGGCCTTTTGACATCGTGATCGAACTGGACCCCGGCATGGCCTTCGGGACCGGCCTGCATGCTTCTACCCGCCTGAGCATCTTGCTCCTGGAACAGTATCTGCGATCTGATAACAGCGTTCTTGATGTGGGAACTGGTTCGGGGATTCTCAGTCTTGCCGCCGCCGGCCTTGGAGCCAAGTATGTGATGGGAGTTGATGTTGACGCGGACGCTGTTGACATTGCGCATGAAAATGTTCGCAAGAATGGCCGTCTCTGCTCGACTGCCTCTTCTCTGGAACACTGTATTGACTTACAAGTTGGTTCGATCGATACGTTGGAGTTTTCCCGGAGATTTGACTGTATTCTGATGAATATCCGTCCAACAATCATTATGTCGCTGCTTCCCTCTGTGACGTCCTGTTTACGGCCTGGGGGCTCCCTGATCGTATCTGGAATTCTTGAAGAGGAAGGCCCTGATTTCTTACACAAGGCTCGCGCCTGCAACTGGACGTCTCATCATCAGCTCACCGAAGATGGATGGATCGCCTATGTTCTCTCGTAAAGCTAAGCATCGTTTTTTCGTGCCGCCGCCTCAGATTCACGACGGCAACGTCTGTATTCGCGGTACGGACGTGTGGCATATGACTAAAGTGTTACGCCTCTCACCGGGGCAAAAGATTGTTGTTTTCGACGGAACCGGACGTGAATATCTGGTCGTCCTTGAGACCGTGAAACGCCAGGAAGTCTTTGGCGTCATTCAAGAGCAGTGGGCGCAAGTGAGCGAATCGCGGTTAAAGCTGACACTGGTACAGGCCATTCCAAAGGCTGATAAAATGGATCTGATCGTGCAGAAGGCCGCAGAAATCGGGGTCAATGAAATCATTCCTCTTAATTCAGCACGTTCGGTGTGGGGCACGAAAACGAAACATAGTCAGCCGGCAAAAGTGCACCAACGCCTGGAACGTTGGTCGCGGATCGGGATCGAAGCTGCAAAACAGTCCGGCCGCAGTTCGGTTCCTCTGATTCGTCCGGTCCTGAGCCTTGATGAATTGTTCATACAGCCTCAGCAAGCAGATGTGAAACTCTTGCTCTGGGAAGAAGAAGAGCAGAGGACTTTCAAAGAGACTCTTCGAACGCAGAAGTCTCCTGTTCAATCCGCTGCGATCGTCATCGGCCCGGAAGGCGGCTTTAGTCAAGAGGAAAGCGAGCGCTTTCACCAACATGGCTATCTTCCGGTTTTGCTGGGGAAACGTATCCTGCGTACGGAGACGGCCGGGCTTGTCGTGTTGGGAATTCTGCAGTATGAATTTGGAG
Source organism: candidate division KSB3 bacterium (assembly GCA_002748425.1). GTDB lineage: Bacteria > Moduliflexota > Moduliflexia > Moduliflexales > Moduliflexaceae. Next base: position 65,341 of record PDSJ01000027.1, read on the forward strand.
ATTATTGAGCGGGCCGTCTGATTGTCTGCCGAAAAGACATATAATATCTATGCAAAATACGCACCATTCAGACGCGATTGGCTAAAGATTTTGCGTTCCTCACAAAACGATTCTCAAGAAAGTTCATAATTAGCTCTTGACAAAATTGCTTCCATATGTTGTCTTTATACAAAGGAATCGGCGTTGATTTAGTGTTTACTTCTGTGTAAAACTGAGGAGAGGAGGAGCATGTTGCAAACACGTACGCTCGGCCGGCAAATTACGGCGTCATTCGAGGGGTGTGGCGGGGAGGCTTTTGCAGATACTGCCCGCCTGACCGCAGTCCTGCGGCAGGTCGTGAAGCTGCTCGGCTTCGAAGAGGTCGCCCATATCAGCCATTCATTTGCTCCACAGGGAAGTACCTCTGTGCTTATTCTCGCACAATCGCATATTATCGCGCATACATGGCCGGAATATCGAGCGCTTGTCATCGACCTTTTTGCCTGTGGAGAGATTCATTTTTTTCCGGCAGCGGAATTTGTCAAGGCTGCGGTGAACGCGCGTGAGTATATGATCGAAGAGCGTGTGCGAAAGGTCGGCACGGGTGACTCGGCGCAGGAGGGCATTCCGGAGATGACACCACATTTTAAGGATAATGGATTTATAATCGCGTAACAAGGCGTTTTTGGAAAAAAAGCGGCTTGCTGCGATGTCAAAGGAGGTGGCGACTGTGGGACTGTGGAGGAAAATAACAGGTGAGTTCATCGAGATTGTCGAATGGATGAGTGACGATCGGGACACAATGGTGTATCGCTTTGAGTCGAATGATAACGAGATTAAAAACGGAGCGCAGCTGACCGTGCGCGAAGGGCAGGCTGCTGTCTTTGTCAATGAAGGAAGCATCGCGGATGTGTTCATTCCCGGGCGCTATGAGTTGAAGACCGAAAACCTGCCGATTCTTTCAAAGTTAAAAGGTTGGAAGTACGGCTTCGAGAGCCCGTTTAAGGCCGAAGTGTATTTTGTCAGTACCCGTCAGTTTCCTCTGCAAAAATGGGGCTTGAAGAATCCCTTGATGTTGAGGGATAAAGACTTCGGTGTGGTTCGGGTCAGGGCATTCGGGACCTATGGTATTAAGATCAGGGCTGAGTCGGCTGGTATCTTTTTACGGGAAATTGTCGGCACGGACAGTCGCTTGGAAACTCATGAGATTACGAACCATCTCAGAGACATGCTGGTGGCACGTTTTGCCGATGTGATCGGAGAAAGCAAGATTCCCGTCCTCGATCTGGCGGCAAACTATGAAGAGTTGGGGGATTTTGTGCTCAAGAAAATCTACCCCGAGTTTATTGTGCTCGGCATTGAACTGACGCGCTTTTTTGTGGAAAATATTTCACTGCCGAAAGCTGTCGAAGAAGTGCTCGACAAACGTACCAGTATGGGTGTTATTGGTGATTTAAGCGCGTATACGCAATTTCAAACCGCTCAGGCGATGGAAACCATGGCGGAGAACCCCGGCTCAGGTTCCGAAGCAATGAATATGGGGATGGGCTTTGCCATGGGCAATCAGATGGCGAATGCAATGTCACGCGGCGGGCAGACGCCCTCGCCGGAAGCCGTTCCTCCACCGCTTCCGACAGAATCGCAATACCATGTCGCGTTTGGCGGCCAGTCTTCTGGACCATTTCCGCTGTCCACGTTAACGCAGAAGGTTCAAAGCGGGCAGCTCACGCATGAGACCCTGGTATGGAAAGACGGCATGGCACAATGGGCCAAGGCTGGAGATGTGCCGGAATTGGCGTCACTGTTCAGTGCGGTTCCTCCGCCGCTTCCGCCTGTATCATGACAGACGGGCGTTCTTATGACGAGGCCAGTGCGGAAATTCTGACTTTTCTAACACTGCGGTAACATTGAGGGCTTCTGCTTATGGATGCGCAAGAAATTCAATGTCCGTCTTGTGGGGCGGGCCATACGATTTATAATCCTGGTCTCATTACGCTTGTCTGTGAGTACTGTGGAAATGCTGTGTACTGGGACCAGGAAAAAATTCAGGACGCTGGAAAGCAGTCGATTCTTCCGGAAGGCTTCAGCCGTCTCTATCGCGGAGCGAGCGGGTCGCTGTTCGGAAAGCGTTTTCATGTATTGGGGCGGGTGCGTTACAGTTTCGGGAAAGGCTTTTGGGATGAGTGGTTTTTAGAATTTGAGGATGGGAGCACAGCCTGGTTGTCTGAAGACAATCACGAGTTTTCCTATGAGAACCCTTATTCTGCTCCTGCGCAAGAGAGATTGCCGGCGTTCTCAGACCTTTCGCCCGGAATGACACTGACTGTGAATAAAACGATGTACGTCATTGAAGAGCTTGGGCAGGCTGAATGCCTTGGCGTTGAAGGAGATTTGCCGTTACAATTACAGAGCGGAGAGAAATATGCCTTTGCCGATGGGGCGAGCCCTGATGGGAAGTATACGCTTGGGATCGAGTATGACAGCGATCCCCCGACAATATTTTTAGGGCGCTGGATCAAATATATTTCATTGAAATTGGATGATGAGGGAGGTGAGTGGTAGGCGTGGAAAGCGAACGTTTTGCCTTACACAGCGGACGTAAGCGTCCGAAATATACCCCAAAGGATATTCATTGTCCAAGCTGCGGGGCTGGTCTGACCGTGAAAGATGAACGCAGCGAATTGGTGGTATGCGAGTATTGCGGCAGCCATCTCGATGTATCGAAAGAAGAAAAAGAGATCTTGGGAAAAGGCGCGAGCAGGAAATGGGAGTTCCCGCTTCAGATCGGCGACTCGTTCCGCCACAAGAAGGTCCGCTATGAAATTATCGCCCGTATGGTCTTTATCGAAGACGACGATGAGGATGAACTCTCCCGTCAGTATTTGCTGTATAATCCTTGTCACGGCACCTTGTGGCTGAGTGAATATGATGGAGATTATTCCTTGTCCAGCGATACGCATCTGATGCCGAAAGCAGATCCCTTCAGCCTGAAACAGGGGGCGGTCATGACAACATATGACGACCGTAAATGGGTGCTGGAGGGAACTGGCGTCTATGAGCTTGTGTATGTCGATGGAGCACTGCCCTGGATTGCTGCTGTCGGCGATCGCGTCGAGTATGCTGAATTTCTTAATAAGAAGAGTCCGAAGCTGCAATATGACGTGCAGCGTATAGATGGAGAGATCGAATATGGCAAAGGCGAGAGCCTTTCTCTTCAGCAGCTTCGTCGGGCGCTCGGCAAGTCTGAGTTTGAAAAAGACCACGAGCTGGAGGCTAACCAAAGCATAGAACACTTTGTGAAGACCCAACGGGATTTTAAGCTGGTTTTTGCGATGATTATTGCCATGCTGGCGATCAATATGTTTATGGCCATTTATGCAATTTCACAGGGCACACTCGTTATGGAGCAACAATTTTCACCCGCTGAATTGACCGAAGAAACGTATTCAAAACCATTCAGGGTCGTGAAGAACGGGGAGGTGGTCAGAATTAAGATCAACGCTAATCTTGCTAACGCCTGGATGTCGCTGGATATTGGCGTGGTGAAAGATGAATCAACCTTAATTCACGTGGATGGTGCCGATTTATCCTATTATCATGGCTACGATGATGAGGGTGAGTCCTGGAGTGAAGGAAGTCGAAGAGGAACTCTCTATTTCAAAATTCCTTGGGAGGGAGATTATAAATTACTGGTTCATGCTGTGGGAGCAAGCGGAAATGTCGAACGGGCTGTTCAAGCTTCGCATAGCGCGACAATACAGGTGTATACCGGAGCCATGGATGGGACGTTTTCTCTGTTGATGCTAATCGTATCGATTATTCTGCTTGTGTTGACGTTTATCGGGTATAGAATCTGGCGGCAATAACGACCATTAAACGATGAGCGAGGAGAATTTTCTATGGGGTGCTTTAAATTTATTCTACTTCCTCTGCTTGTAGGAGGAACCTTACTTGCAACGGTTTCAACGTTTTCCCACTTGGGTATTCCAGACATTGAAGAGCCGCAGGGCATTGATTTACGTCAGGAGAGCGCCAACTACCGGCGAGGAGCGTTTTTTGCCTACTATGGACGCAGTCATATGGGTGGAGGCTTGCGGGGTGGAAAGTAACAAAATAAGGCTGCAAGACAAGAAGTCGCCCACAAAAAGTCACGCAAATTTTTATAACACGAGGTGCATGCTATGAATACGGGTTTACAAATGGCACAATTTATTGAAACGATCGTCTATGTCATTCTGGGAATGGTTGTATTCGGCGTTGGTTTCCGCATTGTTGAGAAAGTGACGCCTTTTTCCATTCGTAAAGAAATTGAAGAAGATCAGAATACATCGTTGGGGATTATTATCGGCTCTGTGATCCTGGGCTTGGCGATCATTATAGCCGCCGCGATTATCGGCTAGCCGTATGAAGGACTCACAAGAACGGCTTCCCTCATGGGGGCGCGCTATTCTGCTCAGCGTGGTATTTGCGGCGTCTGCGTCCGGCCTGGTGTACGAACTCGTTGCCGGGGCTGTTTCCAGTTACATCCTCGGCGACGCTGTCACGCAGTTTTCTCTGGTGATTGGTGTGTTCCTCTCGGCTATGGGGGGAGGGGCGTTTCTGGCGCAATTTCTCCAGAGCTGCCTGCTCTACCGTTTCGTTCAGCTAGAGCTCTGGCTTGGGGTGCTCGGTGGATGCAGCTCGATGATGATGTTTGCTGTCAGCGCCTTTGCTGAGTCCTTGTTCCCACTTTTTTTTTACAGTCTCTGCGTGATGCTTGGAGGATTCATCGGCCTCGAAGTCCCGCTTTTAATCCGTATATTACAAGCATCGCAAAGCGTTTCGGCAACCTTGAGTGACGTGCTGGCACTGGATTATCTCGGTGCTCTGATTGGATCGATCTTGTTTCCGTTTGTGGTGTTGCCGTTTCTCGGACTAAGTCGGGCATCCGTTGTGTTTGGGCTGCTCAATCTGGCTGTTGCTGCGGCGTGCCTCCCGCTGCTTCAAAAACGTTCGCGCGGGCTGCTGTCTTTCCAGCTTGTGTTCGCCGCGTTGCTCCTGTTGTCGACGTTTGTGTTTTCGACCCAATGGGTGGGCTTTTTTGAAGATATCCTGTATCAGGATGACATTATTTATACCGCCAGTACGCCGTACCAGCGTATTGTCCTGACGCGCTGGCGAGACGATATCCGGCTTTATCTGAATGGTCATATTCAATTCAGCTCGATCGACGAAGCGCGCTATCACGAGTCGCTGGTGATTCCGGCGATGGAAGCGAGCGCACCGGTTCGTGATGTCTTGATTCTCGGTGGGGGCGACGGGATGGCAGCGCGGGAGGTGTTGAAATACGATTCCGTTGCGGCAATTACGGTTGTCGATCTTGATCCGGCCATGACGAGATTAGGCCAGGAGCGGACTGAACTCTTGAAGCTCAATCAGAACTCACTGAATTCTCCGAAGGTCGAGGTGGTAAATAGCGACGCCATGCTCTTTGTGGAAGAAAATCGGGATTTTTACGATGTCATTGTCATCGATTTGCCGGACCCGAATAACGAAGCATTGTCAAAGCTCTATTCTGATTCTTTTTATCGCCTTTGCGCCCGTCGATTGCGGGAAAACGGCGTCTTCGTCACACAGGCGACATCGCCGTTTTTCGCCCGTGATGCCTTTTGGTGTATTGTCACGACAGTGAATGCAGGCGCTGCTGAGGCATTCCCAGAATCCGGCGTCCGAGCGGCGCTGCCTTATCATGTGAATGTGCCTGCCTTCGGCGAGTGGGGCTTCGTGATGGGAACGAAGCGTCCTCTCGATCCTGCGCAGCTTGCCGTGTCAGTGGACACACGATTTTTGGATACAATGACACTGCATGCCATGTTTGCCTTTGGAAAAGATATTCAGGCTCCTGAAAACACGCTGAAAATCAATCGTCTGGAACATCCGGTCTTATATAGCTATTACGAAAAGGGCTGGAGGACGTATAGCGAGTGACTGAGGGGGAAGCTGACGGATACGCAGAAATGATGTATACTGCTGTGAATAGATGATGTCTATGATTGATGATGTTTTGGCTCTCTCTCTTTTGGAGGCCACATTGATCTCCAAACTGATCGCAGAGCGATGAAGGGCGATCGAGAGAAATGTCTCGATGCTGAAGTAAATAATTATCTTGCAAAACCAGCAGAACTCCATGCGTTGCTCTCGGTAGTGAGAGTGTGGCTGACAAGCGAATGATGCATAATTATATGGTGCTAAATCCCAAAAGGAGGGAGAGGATAGATGCTGAAATTGACAGGAATGAATATTCTCCTTGTAGATGATACACCAGACAACTTATATGTCATGGAAAGTGTTCTGGAGGAACAGGGCTATAATATTTTCCAGGCTGCTTCAGGCCCTGAAGCCTTATTCATGTTGACGCAGCGCGACTTTGATCTGGTGCTGCTGGACGTTCAGATGCCGGAGATGGATGGCTTCGAAGTGGCCCAGCTTATGAAAGGAAACAGCAAGACAAAAGACGTCGCAATTATCTTTATTACGGCACTCAGTAAAGAGATCAGGCATATTCAGAAAGGATACGACGTCGGGGCGGAGAATTATCTTTTTAAACCCATCGAACCGGATGAACTGAGGAAAAAAGTCGAGGTTTCTTTAAAATACAGACGCTTCAAAAAAATTGGAGAACAGCGCTGACAGACAGATACGGCTTCGAGATTCAGTCTCCAGCTGTTCAAACACGTACAGATTACTGAATCTCGAAGCACTAACAACGTTTTTTACTGCGTACTACTTGCCGAACAGGGTAACGTGAAGCGCAATGTAGAGCCCTCTTCGGCTTTGCTCTCGATCCAGATTCGACCTCCATTTTTCTCTACTAAGTCCCGGCATAAAATCAGGCCCAGGCCGGTTCCGGACTCGCCGTCGGTTCCTTGCCGGGTATATTTGGCATCCAGCCGGAACAGCTTGTGAAGATGCTCTTCAGGCACGCCAGTGCCGGTGTCTGCAACAGCGATTTCAACGTCGCAATCATGCCGTGCTACGGTCAATTCGACCCGCCCTCCTTCAGGCGTGAACTTGAGAGCATTTGACAGCAAGTTCCGTATTACAGTATCCACCATACTGCAATCAGCGTATGCAGAGGAATCTTCCGGGGCCGATGAGATGATTTGAATGTTTTTTTGTTCGGCAAGATGTGCAAAAAGGTTCTCGTTATGTTGTAACAGTCCATTAAGTGAAATCTCTTGCGGATGGTACTCTATGCAACCCCGCTGAATTCTTGACCAGGTCAGCAGGTTTTCCAGGAGGGCATACACACGTTCAGCCGCGCTTCTCAACTTTTTCACGTGCGTCTTAATACTTTCTTTGCTTTGTGTTTCAATCTGTTCATCAATGAGTTTTGTCAGCGGCAACAACACATTGAATGGCCCCCGCAGATCGTGGGAGATAATCGATAAGAAGGTGTCTTTTGCGGTGTTCAACTTTTCTAATTCTTTATTTTGGTCCCGAAGTTGCTGTTGAAATTTATAGACAGTGAGATGAGTGACAATGCGGGCCCAAAGTTCCCTTTGATGAATAGGCTTCGTAACATAGTCTATGCCCCCGGCATCAAAGCCTTCCAGTTTATCAGCAGTTTCAGAGAGCGCCGTCATAAAAATAACAGGAATGTCCCGGGTGGCTTCGGAGGATTTCAGGGTTCGGCAGACATCAAAACCATTCATTCCCGGCATCCTCACATCCAGGAGAATAAGATCCGGGGATTCCGTCTCCAGCACACGGAAAGCGCTTGGGCCATCCTTTGCCGCGATCACCGTGAAGCCCAAAAGGCTCAAAGAGTCAGAGAGCATTTTTAAGTTGATCGGTTCGTCATCGATCGCCAGAATTTTAGACGATTTCACATATTCAACATCCATTTTTTCCTCCCAAAAGCTAAAAAATGTATTATGAGCGCATCGTATATAATGATATGCAAACGTCAGCTATTTTCCAAAAAGGCTCGGCAGCCAGAGTGAAATCCCGGGAATATAGGTAATCAGCATCAGGGTAATCAGCAGAGTAATGTAAAAGGGCAGCATCGGCTTGACCATATCTTCGATTTTGATGCGGCCGATTGCGCAGCCGACAAAAAGTGTTGAGCCGACCGGCGGCGTCAATAAACCGATTCCGAGGTTCAGCATCATGACGATACCAAAATGATGTGGGTCCATCCCGAAATTTGCGACCACCGGTAGTAAAATCGGGGTGGTGATCAGAATCAACGGGGCCATATCCATAATCATCCCCAGAAAGAGCAAAATGCTATTCACAATAAGAAAAATCAGGAAGGGGGTGTCGGTCAGCTGGATCAGTGTTTCAGTGACAATCCTGGGAATATCGAGGCGCGTCATCATATAGCCGTAGGCGCTGGATGTGGTGATCAAGGCGACGACAATCGCAAGCGTTTTCAGCGACTCATAAAGGACATTCTTTATATTTTCCCAGGTGATTTCATGATAAATCAGCCAGGTCACCAGAAAGGCGTAGGCTACGGCAATGGCTGCGGATTCAGTGGCAGTGAAAATTCCTGAGAGGACGCCGCCGATGATAATCACGGCCGTCATGACACCAAAAAATCCGTCCGCCACACGATGGAGCCCTTGCCTGAATTTGAGAGGAGGTTCGCGGCGATAGTCTCGTTTGACGGAAATGATGTAGGAAATAATCATCAACATGGCGCCTAAAAATACTCCCGGAATCACTCCTGCCAGAAACAACTTTCCGATGGACAAAGAGAACTGTTTTGTCACGCCGTCGATGCTGACGCTGACCCAGCCGGCCGCCAGGGCATAAATGATGACATTATGGCTGGGAGGAATGAGTACTCCCTGCACTGATGAGGTTATCGTGACAGCCACAGAGAAATCATCGTCGTAGCCAGCCTTTTTCATAATCGGGATAAGGATCGAACCGATTGAGGAGGTATCAGCGACGGATGACCCGGAGATGCCTCCGAAAAACATCGATGCCAGAATGTTGACCATGGCGAGCCCGCCGCGAATACGACCGATAAACACATTTGACATATCGATGATGCGTTGTGAAATTCCGCCGATTCCCATTAACTGCCCGGCGAGAATAAAAAAGGGAATGGCCATCAGTGAGAAAGAATTCAAGCCTTTTACCATCTGCTGGCCTACAATCATTAAGGGTAGGCCAAGATACCAGGCCGTGAGCACTGTTGGAATCCCAAGTGCAAAGGCAACCGGCATCCGAAACAGGAGCAGGAGGAAAAATGTTCCCACAAGAAGAAGGATACCTACAGGATCTGCTTGCATACGTCCCTTGAACGATAGAACGACAGGAGTGACACGAGAGGACGCGCATCCTGTGTGCTCACGCTCATCTGTCCAACACGATGTTGAAGCTACATGATAACATCGACCTGTTCGTCTCCCTGCTCGGCAAAGCTGCTGTACGAGGTAAAAAAGAGTTCCAGGGCGTTATAGATCAATGTGAGTCCGGCCAGAGGAATGACTGCGTAACGGATTGAGCTGGGCAGTTTTGTCGCCGGAAGCGTCGACATTGAGGTGAATTTGACCAACTCTACACCGGAAATCAGCATGACACAGCCAAACGCGGCAATTAAAACGTAGAGAACCCGTGAAACTACCCATTGAGACTGTTGGGGTAATCTCGTAAAGAGATACTCAATACCAATGTGCAAATGCAGACGCACGCCAATCGGAATGCTGAGAATCCCGAACCAGATCAACAGGGTCAACGAAATTTCTTCCGACCACGATGGCGAATTGTTGAAGACGCTGCGCATAATGACCTGATAGCAGATAATCACCACCATCGCCACCAGCATGATCATTGAGACGGCCTCAAAAATTTTTTCGATGATGCTGAAAATTGTGCGAATCCCCTTCACCAGTTGTTGCATAATGTGCTGCCTCAAATGACACTGCCGGCGTCTTCCGAAGCCGGCAGCGCGCTGTGCTGCAATGAGTTATTCTTGAGCGGCGCGGATTTTTTCGATGATTTCGCTGTGTTTTGCACCGTATTTTTCGTACAGAGGCTGGACGGCTTCCACAAAACCGTTAAACGCTTCTGGGCTTAATTCAGTCACGGTTGCACCGCTGTCCAGGACAATCTTTTTTGAAGCTTCGACACGTTCGTTCCACTTCTCAATCACGTAATCCTGGGTTTCTTTGGCGGCTTCCATCACCAGGGCGATCTGTTCCTGGCTCAACTTTTTCTCGAATGCGATCTTTGACGCCACCAAAATTTCCGGAACACGGGTGTGCATGTCCAGCGTGTAGAATGGGGCGACTTCATAATGACCAGTCGATTCATAGGAGGGCCAGTTATTTTCCGCGCCGTCCAGAACACCTTTGCTGATGCCATCATAGACTTCACCAAACGCCATCGGAGTGGCGTTGGCTCCAAGTGTGTTGACGAGGTCGATCATCAGCTGGCTGGGCTGCACCCGGATTTTCATCCCTTTCAGATCGGCAACACTGCTGATCTCTTTCTGAAAGTTATAGAAGGAGCGGGCGCCGGATTCATAGTAGCACAGTCCATAGAAATTGTGCTTTTCCACTTCTTTGAGAAGTGTCATGCCGATTTCACCGTTCAGCACTTTCCACATGCTGTCCTGATTTTTCCATATATACGGAAGGCCAAACGCCTCAAGAACCGGGACGAACTCAGTCATCGGAGCGATGCTGATACGCGCCATATCCAGAGCGCCGAACTGAACCTGCTCCACGACTTCTTTTTCACCCTTTCCCAGCACTCCGCCAAATTTGACATCCACGACGATCTCTCCATGAGATTTTTCTTTCACGAATTCTGCAAATTTGAAAAGACCTTTTGTGGTCGGATAATCTTCAGGATGGATTTCGGCAACAGTGAGTGTAATTTCGGCAAAAGCACCGGCCGGCAGAATGAATAAAACAGCGATCGCGATGCTGAGTAATCCTCTCATTTTCATAACGTATTCTCCTTGAACAGTCACGTGGTTTATGAATGAATTTTTGTGTGTGATGCCCATACTACAATTCCACAAAACGTGCATACGGCATTTTGATCTCACATCCCTCCTTCTTGCGTATAGATGGCGGCCGCATCGAATTCGGAATACCTTCTCCTGATCAGGAAGCCGAATTCGACATCAGCATATTGATCTCGCTCTCATAAGAAAATCGTATTGCATATCAGATACAGGATAAAAAATCGTTACAATAAAGTCAAGAGATGCTTTTTGATATTGGCAATATTTTTTTCTGCAGGAGATAGCGCGCATGTTTTCCGCGACTTCTCACCTATCCTTAGTTTCGGATGAGCCTTTTGCGCTTTTTTGTCCGGCTTGTTTCCTGAAGAAAAATGCTTGACACACTTAAATATTCAGGGCTAAGCGTAGATCCTGGAGAATCCCTTTGTCGAGTGCAAAGTGCACACTGAAATATGAAAAAGAGAGTGCTTAATGATTATAGGAATCTGTGGCGGGACAGCATCGGGAAAAACGATTTTTGCAAAACGGCTTGTGAACGTTATCGGTGCTGAGTCGATCGTCTATCTGGAACATGATGCTTACTATCTGGACGAGGATCAGCTTCCACAGCCTTTGCAGGACCCCCAGAACTTCGATCATCCTGATTCTCTTGATAACGATCTCTTTATTCGGCACATCAAGGCCCTCAGGATGCAGCAGGCGATCGAACGTCCGGTCTATGATTTTACCGTGCATCGACGTATGAACAAGACTGTGCGGATTCTCCCAAAACCGATTATTCTCATCGACGGCATCCTCATCCTCGCTATCAAAAAGATCCGTAAAATGTTCGACATCAAAGTCTTTATCGATGCTCCTCCCGACATTCGTCTGTCACGCCGTTTGCAACGAGATCTCATCAAGCGTGGACGCGATCCGCAGTCGGTGCTCGAACAATATCTCAGCACCGTGCGTCCCATGCACAAACGGTATGTCTCATCAAGCAAACGTTATGCCGACATTATCATTCATGGAAAGATCGAAAAGCACGATATCGGCCTGGACTTGCTGATTACTAAAATTCGCGCTCATCTTGAGGAGTTGACATGAAAATATAAAAGGCAGCCCTCTTGCCTCAGCTCCAGGCTTAATTTTTTTTCTTGACATTCATGCCTTGGCATTTATATCGTGATTGGTGAACAAAGACAATCATCTGTGTCCACTCTTGCAGGAGCATAGAGGAGCATGAGCGAAAGCGTTCTTAAAGTAGAAATTCGGAAACAAGACTCTATCGCGATCATCGATTTACGCGGAGACGTGACGTCATTTGCTGACGAAGCAATTAATTCGTCCATCAGCAGCGTGGATCAAGAAGGATTTCATAAAATTGTCTTCAATTTTACAGAGGTCGGCTATATTAACAGTAGCGGTATCGCAATTCTGATCGGTATTGTGACCAGTCTAGGCAACAAAGGCGTCATGTTTAAAGCCTATGGCCTGACCTCACACTTTAAAAAAATTTTCCGCATGATTGGGCTGACTCAGTATGTGAAAGTTCTGGGAAGCGAAACCGAGGCCTTAGCAGCGTTTTAGGCATCGCCTTTCCGGCATTCTTACATCTCCCACCGAACCTGCTGAATTTGAGGCAGGGCTTCTTCAGCGGCTTCCTGGCCCTTCTTAATCAAGCGTCCTGCGTTAAAAAACTCCGACCACGCGACGTCTCCGACATCCGGCGTGATATGCACGTGTGCTCTGGTGGTTTTCATGGCCGAAACTTCATACTGCAAACTCTGCAACGAGCGTATTGCAATATCAAACGCTGGCAGTAAGGGGGAACGAGAGACCGAAAGCTGCCCTTTGCGTTTTGAACTGCGCAGAGATTGTAAACTATCCTGAAGCGAAGGGGTGACATTCACGGCAATAATAATGTCGGCGCCGCGATTTACGAGCGCATTGACCGGCACCGGATCGGCGATCGACCCATCTATCAAGAGGCGTCCGTCGTATGCCAGAGGCGTAAAAATGCCGGGAATAGACAGGCTGGCTCGTACAGCCAGACGCACATTCCCCTGTTCGTACACAACTTCTTCGCCGGAGTTTATATCCAGCGCGACGACAGATAAAGGAATTTTTAAGTCGCGGAAATCAGGATCGCCCACGACATTCATATAGAGTTTGTTGAGTTCAACGCCGCTAAAGACTCCAATACCGAGCCGAAAAAGTCGCGGTCCCCAGGGACTTTTCTTCCGACTGAGCCTGCGCAGCAAGGCGTGTCCATAATACCGGAGGTCAAAGACATCCGGGATGATCAAGCGCATCAGTCCAAATTTTGCCCCCCACTTTAAGACGGCCTTTTCAATCTCCTGGACCGGTACGCCGGCAGCATACGCCGAGCCGATTAAGGCACCGGCACTGGACCCTGCAATCATATCAATGGGAATGCCAAATTTTTCAAACGCGTGGAACACACCGATATGAGCCATGCCTCGGGCCGATCCTCCGCCAAGCGCCAGTCCGATCTTCTTCCCGCCGATATCACGCCCCAGACGTCCAAATAACTTGCTCAATTCACTTTCAGGAGCGCCTTCGACAAAGGGGATGCCGGTCTCTAAAAAGCGTTCGATCGTGCTATAGTCTCGAGGCAGGACATGATAACGATGCTTGCGGATCGCAGTAGTGTCAAACTGCTCATCCGTCAGATTCAGCACCATGCACACTTCCTGATGATCCAGCATGATCAAGGGATATTCCTGAGAGATATTGGATGTGACGAACAGGACCATATTCGACAAATCGATCGCTTCGAACGTACTGCGGTTGAGCCTTGAGCTCGTGTCGATCACAATATACTCATACAAATTTTTTAACATTCCAAGAATTTTGGCGATCGACTCACGCCCTTTTGTTTCTTCCATGAGGAGATCGGGCGAGATTGACAAGACATCGAGCATCGTTGAATGTGTGAGAATATTGCGCTCTATATAAGCCTGATCGATTTGGAATTTATCCACGACCCGCAATGAGTCGAGCTTCAACATCGAGGCGACTCCATGCTCTTTCATCCCCATATCCAGCACAACAACGCGGCACTTGGTTTCCCGAATCAGGCTGAGCCCTAAATTAATCGCAACCATTGACTTCCCAATATGCTCCTCTGTGCCGTATACGCAGACAATCGGATATTTCACCCGTTTTTTCTGTCTCGTGCTGTTCTGCTGTTGCGTGTGGAGCTTATTGCTTAACAGTTCTCCAAGGTTGTACAGGACGGTGGTATTATTCTTGATTGCTTGTTCAAAGAGTTCTTTGCTGGTTTCAAGTACTTCGGCGTCAATCAAGACTTCTGCCGATGTCAGACGAGTCCCGGTTGACAGGAGGGGCATATCGCCGAAAAATGCCCCTTGATCCAAAATGTCTAATTCAAGCTCATCGCCCTGTTCATTTTTTTTCAGAATCAGAACCTGGCCGGATAAAATAATATAAAATTTCGAACTGATTTCTCCCTCTTCGCACACTCGCGCGCCGCGAGGATAATATTTGCGCTCGAAAATCGGAACGATTTCATGAAGCTCGTGAGCGTCAACCCCTTTGAACAGTCGATTGCTTTGAAGTCGAAATAAGGTATCAGGCATAACGTCCCCTCAAGTAACTACATAACATGCGAACAGGTGCAAACAGTACAGAACATGGACGAACAGTGAATTGCATGCCGGTTTTTCAGTGCAGATCGTCGAGACGATACTGTATTTATGAGTCTATTCAACTCTGTTTCAGCATTGTACTATGTGGAAGCATCTGCGCATACCGGACTGTGTAACTTTAAGCGTTTCAAACAGTTCTCGTCAAGTAGAAAATAGATAAAAGCAGAAAATTTCTCCTGAAAAACGTTGCTGTGTGAGTGACGAAAAACACGAAATTCATTTTCTGCTTCAAAATCTCTTGCTTTTCTCTCAAGTTCACAGCTACAATGACGCTTAAATGACTAAAAGGTTTCTTGCCAATCAAAAATTTCTGGAGAAATTGTCACAAGTGAGGGAAACAGTATGAAATACGCTGCATGTCTGCTCGCCTTCCTGCTCTGTTGTTGTCTGCTGTACAACCCGCAGCCGACATACGCCAAAACCGAAGAAGAGTATCAGCAAGAGATGAGAACTCTTCAAAAACGAAATATCCAACTGGAGAATAAACTGGAACAGCTCACGATCGATCTGAAAGCAGCCAGGGATCAGCTTGAAAGGTTACAAGAGCAGCTCGCAACAGGTGAGGCGAATGCCAAGGAGGCGAAAGCCGCCCGTGCAGCGTTAAAAGATGTGAAACAGCAACTCAAGGAATTGCTGGCGCAGCAATCGGAAAACGGGACGGCTCAACATAAGAAACTTCAAAGCCGTCTTGAGGAAGCCCTTCAGGAAAAGCAGGCCCTTGAAAAAGAATTGTTCTCACTGAAAAAATCGGTTTCTTCTGATACACGTGCTGATTTGGAGAAACAGGTGGAACACTTGCAGGCAGAGTTGGAAAAACAGAAGAAACTCTATAAAGCCAACTTGATCCTCTTGAACGAACGCGAGCAGGAACTTCAGAAGGCTCGCGGCAATAGTGCTCGCAGCTCCCTGTCGGCAGAACTTCAAAAAAGCGAAGCACGGGCAACGGAATTTGAGGCGACAGTGAATACGCTGAATTCCAGACTCCTCATACTTTCGGAAGAGAATAAGCAACTCAGGCAGCAAGTGAATGCGCAACGTCAAACCAGCCAGGAGGCACACGCCCAAGTGGCCGAGCTGATCAAATTTCGTGAGAATGCCGTTCTTTCAGAGGCCCGGGCAAAAGAGTTAGAGCAAAAAAATGCCGAACTCAGTTCACAGCTTGTCGAAGCACAC
>PDSJ01000028.1 GCA_002748425.1 candidate division KSB3 bacterium
GATGACCTTGACGGATACTCCGGTTTCCTGTAAAATATAGTCATGGATCAGTTTGACATATTCAGGATTACTGGATGCACCGCCCTGGGCTGCGCTCATCGCTCCGGAGTTATTGTAAACAACGATTTCGACAGGTTCCTCTGCATAAAGGGAGCAGACCGGCAGAAAAGCTGCTGCCAGGACAAACACCATCATAATTCTTTTCATACATCATCCTCCTTGTAATCTAAGGTGTGTGACTTTTGCTTTGGCTTCCAATCTTAGCATCATCTCGTTTTTCCATCCCAACAATGTTTTACAGGCATCACTCCTTCTGGCGTCCGCAAGGGGAAGCGTCTTGTATGACACTCCCTCTGAGACTCTTAGCAACATGTCATGTCTCTTACAGAAGTCTGAGAGACATGACATATTCTCTGTTGAAATGTGTTATGCTCACGTCCTTTCGGGCGTGCTTACGATGCGTTCTCGAATACCTTTGAAATGATGCGCCATTAGTTCTTGAGACAAGCTGACATCACGGGCCTCGACAGCAAGCAGAATATTGTAATGGTTCTCAAGAGTTGTCTGATATGCAGATTCCTCGATATCCACAAATGTTTTATTGACAGCATTCCGATAGGCGGTCCAGAAGATATTTTCGAGTTCCACGAGTAACTTATTCCCGATTGCCTGGCAGAGAGTCACGTGAAACAAGCGATCCTGCTCTCTGAAAGGACGGCCGTCTTTGATATTTCGCTCCCACGTTTCTAAATGCTTATGGCAGGCCTGGATGTGTTCGTCCTGAATGTTATCGATGACTTCGGGCAGCATACCGGTTTCGAATAATTTTCGCACTTGATACAGCTCTTTGAATGAAGAGGAGTCGAACAGCAAACTGTACGAGAGTATTTCAAGAAGCGCATCAAAGTTCAGCCCGCGCACAAACAGCCCGTTCCCATGCCTGACTTCCACAATTCCCAGTGCTTGCAGGACTTTGACCGCCTCGCGAACCGAAACCCGGCTGACCTCAAGAGTCGCGGCAATCTCGCCTTCCGGCGGAAGCTGATCGCCCGAACCCAGCTTTTTTTTGATGATATAATCCCGAATGTAATCTTGGACAAGTTCTGAAATGCTCTGCCGTTTAGCCATGTATTGTATCCGTTGCAGGAGAGTGTACTCTTCCTCGTAAAATATTTTGCTGCTCAGGCTGTAATGAAATGACACGATGCAAAGTGCTCTCTTCCATGACGTATATATCGAGCCAGACGAGGAGTTTCCCGGGAGCAGATCTCCTGTGCTTGCGGGCATCGCGGATGAAACGCGCATCCACTGGGCGGATTCACCGGACTGGGAACGTCTCCTTTCAGAACAATTCGCTTCGATTTTCGGTCGAGATCGGCTACCGGAATCGCTGAGAGCAAGGCTTTGGTATAGGGGTGAAGGGTGTCGGCATACAGGTCTTCACTTTCTGCCAGTTCGACAATCTTTCCGAGGTACATGACCGCCACTCTGTCGCTGATATACTCAACAACACTGAGATCATGCGTAATGAAAATGTACGTGAGATTACGCGCGTCCTTGATGTGCTTCAGCAGTTTTAACACCTGAGCCTGAATGGAGACGTCCAGCGCACTGACCGCTTCATCGCATACGATCAGGTCCGGTTCAATGCTCAACGCGCGGGCAATGCCGATCCGCTGGCGCTGTCCGCCGGAAAACTCATGCGGATAACGATCCATGTGTTCGCATCGCAGATTGACAGACTCCAGCAACTCCCCGATGATGCGCCGCCGTTCTTTTTTCGACCTGATACCGTATTGCTTCAGTGAATCCTGCAACGATCCAAAAATGGTAAACGATGGGTTCAGCGATGAGTACGGATCTTGAAAGACGATTTGCAGGCGTTTTCGAATCGCCATCATCTCAGCATGCTGTAATGTGCGCAAATCCTGCTGTTCCCCTTCTCGTGATGTATACCAGATCTCTCCATCCGTGGCGTTGACCAGTTGTAAGATCGATTTTCCCAGAGTCGTTTTACCGCATCCGCTTTCTCCCACGAGCCCCAATGTTTCGCCGCGATAGATCTCAAGATCGATCCCGTCAACGGCTTTCACATAACCGACCGTTCTTCTGAACACACCTTTTTGAACGGGAAAATACGTTTTCACGCCCCGCAGGCTGAGAATCACTTCTTTATGTGTCGCCATTCTGAAGCACCTTTTCATAATGCCAGCATCTGACTGCATGCGTGGTATTGATATTATGATCGTCCGGCATGGTGAGACATCGATCCGACATATGGTCGCAACGAGGATGAAACTGGCATCCTTGCGGCCGATTGAACGGATCCGGAGTGGAGCCTCGAATAGGCTCTATCGCCTGATCTTTGCCACGTCCGATGACCGGAATTGACTTGAGTAACGCTTTTGTGTACGGGTGAGCAGGGGTCCGCAGCACATCCTCCACCGTGCCGCTTTCCACAATGTTGCCCATATACATCACGGCAACATCGTCAGCAAGTTCGGTCACAACTCCCATGTCATGCGTGATCAGGAGAACTGCCGTGTTATGCACACGCTTCAAGGCTTCGATCAATTCAAATATCTGAGCCTGAATGGTCACGTCCAGGGCTGTTGTGGGTTCATCTGCGATCAGGACTTTCGGGCGGCAGGCCATGGCCATCGCAATCATTGCCCGTTGCCGCATACCTCCGGAATATTGGTGAGGATACTCATTCACCCGCTGTTCAGGCAGCGGGATTCCCATCTCTTTCAGGGTTTTTACAGCCTGTGCTCTGGCCTGTCTTTTCTTCATGGACCGGTGATAGATCAGGTTTTCGCCAATCTGGAAGCCCACAGTGTAGACCGGATTTAAGGCAGTCATAGGATCCTGAAAAATCATGGCGATGTCGGCCCCTCGCAGCGCGCGCATTTTTTTTCCATTCTTTTTCAGGCGATCGATGCGGATTTTTCCTTCGGGACTGTTATACACAATTTCCCCGGACTCGATGCGCGAAAGTCGGGGTAATAACTGCATAATAGAGGAGGCTGTTACACTTTTTCCACACCCGCTCTCTCCCACAATGCAGAGAGTCGTGCCCTTTTTGATCTGAAACGACACACCATTGACCGCTTTATTACAGCGCTGGTTAGTATAAAAAAATGTTTTCAGGTTCTTGACGCTGATAATTGTCTCGTCGTTCATGCTTATCCCTGCTGCGTCGGATCGGTGGAGTCGCGCAGACCGTCACCGATAAAATTCACACTTAACACAAATAATGAGATCATAATTCCCACAGGGAGCCAGAGCCACCAGTAATTCCGGAGGATTCGTATGTCCTGAGCGGCATTCAGGATATTCCCCCAGGTCGGAATTTGAAGGGGCACTCCCAGGCCCAGGAAGCTCAAGGCGGCTTCCTGCAGGATGAACATCGCGGTACTGAGGGTGATGTTCACCATAATCGGGCCAAGCGCATTGGGAAGAATATGTTTATAACAAATCTTGAGGGTCTTCAGTCCAAACGCTCGTAGTGCCTGCACATATTCTTCTTCCCGCAGTGATAACATTTTCGCTCTGGTCATACGATACATACTGCCCCACCCGCTCAGGGTGAAAATCAGAATAAGATTTAACAGGCTTTGCCCGACAATCGAGACCAGCAGCAGGACGAGAATGATCTGCGGGAACGCCATGAAAATCTCTGAAGTCCGCAGCAGAACAGCATCCATCCAACCGCCTTTATAGCCTGTGTAACAGCCGATCGAGACACCTATCAATGCCGCGCAGAACGCGCTGCCGAGTCCCACCAGAATTGAAATGCGTCCGCCGTAGATGATGCGCGCAAAGACATCGCGTCCCACTTTATCCGTGCCAAAAATGTGTTCTGCTGAGGGCGGCTTGAGCATCATACGTAAATCAATAGCCAGGGGGTCGTACTTGCAGATCAACGGAGCAAAGATCGCTGACAGCAGAATCAGTGTAAACACAATCGAGCCGAAGACGGCCAGACGGTTATTCAGCATTTTACGCAGAGCACGGCTGCCGCTGGCCCGGCCTTGAAGACGTCCGGACTCTTCATTGGCCAGAATTGTATCAAATTTTCGATCCAGCCGGCTCTTTTTTCGCTTGACATCACTCATAAGCATCGTCTAACTCCAAAGACTCAAGACGTCTCGTGTTATTCCAGTTTTACTCGCGGATCGAGCAGGGCGGTTGATACATCTACCAAAAAGCTTGCCATGAGAACCGCAAAGACTGAAAAGAGCGCAATCATCATCACTAGCGGGTAATTCTGCCCTCTGACTGCCGCTACAAATTCATTCCCGATACCAGGCCATTGGAAGACACGCTCGATAATCACAGAACCACCTATCAGGGTCGGCAGACGAAAGCCAATCAGCACAACCACCGGGGTCAGAGCGACTCTGAAACCGTGAATCAGGTTGACACGCCATTCGGGAAGACCTTTGCTTCGAGCGGTTTTAATGTATTCTTTATTTAACGCATCCAGCATACTGGATCTGGCGTAACGCATCACCCCAGCCGTCATCGTCGCTGCGAGCACGAGGGAGGGGAGGATTAAATGCGGCAGGCGATCCCAGAACGTCTCGTAGCCCGGCATCAAGCGTCCACCGACCGGAAGCCATCCTAATTTCAGCGCAAAGAAGACGATACTGACAAGACCGAAGAAAAATCGTGGAATTGAGACTCCAATCATTCCGATGACAGTCAGGAGGTTGTCACTGAACATTCCTTTGCGAAGGGCGCTTATCGTTCCTAAAGCGCTCCCGGCGATCGTCGAGATCAATAAAGCGATGCCCGACAATTCGAGCGTTGCCGGCAGACGATCGAAGACGATATCCTTAATCGGGACTCCACTCGACAGACTATAGCCGAAATCGCCGTGCAAGATGCCGCGCAGCCAGTTAAGATAGCGCATGAGAAAGGGATCGTTTAATCCCAGTGATTCACGCAGCGCTTCCAGTTTTTCCGGGGAGAGATTTGCCATCGCGTCCGGACTGGCCATGTACGATACGGCATCACCCGGGGTCATCTCCAAACCGAGGAACACGAGAAAGCTGATGATAAGCAGCATGGGGATAAGTGCGAGAAACCTTCGAATAGTGTAGGATAACATCTCGGAACTCCTTCACGTGGAAACCGGGGAACTGTGAGCACATGCCACCCTCCTCTGCCTCCGTAACCTAAGCAGAGCAGAGGAGCGGGCGGAAACAAGAACCCAACTGTTGTGCGGTTCTCCTTATTAAACGCACAGATCAGCTCACGAGCACAACAATCGGATTCAAGTTTCCTTCCTACTCTTCCTGCATGGACTACTTTTTGGGAAATTTATTGACAAACAAAGAACGTGTATACGGAATATCGACCGGAGTCAGGTGCATGTGGGCCATTCCCTCCAAAGCCTTCACATCACCGACGCTTTTGGTGAAACCATAATCGAGTTTTCCGGCAGCAGCATTTGGAATCACATTCCCGTCGTTTTCACCACTGGGATAGAGAATGATCTCGTCAATTTTCGCCACACCACCATGATAGTCCTCAAAGGCTGTCAGCACAGTGTAATCGTTCATTTGCACTTCGTTGACTTTGAATGGACCGGAACCGACAGGATGTTGCCAGAATGCGGCCTGCTGAAATTGCAGCGGATCAACATCCGCCAGCAACGCTTTCGGCAAGGGTGCGAATTGCGAGAATGTCAGTAAGACGTTCGGATCCAATTCTGCGAATTTCATGGTGATTTTGTTGCCGTCAACTACAATTCCGCTGATGGCGTCGGCCTTTCCGTCCGTGTATGCCTTGGCACCTTCCAGCGACTTAAATGTTGTGGCAAACACGCCGTGCAAGTCGGAGATCTTCAGAGCATACTCGATACTCCATTTCACATCCTCGGCCGTCAGGTCGGACCCATCATGCCATTTCAGTCCGTCCTTTAATGTAAAAATCAGGGTGAGACCGTCTTCACTCAAGTCGTAGTCAGAAGCGAGGTTGCCCTGTGACGGCGTCATGGTCGGATCGGCGATCAGCAAGCGATCGAAGAGGACTTTTGACGGCATATAGATGCCGGGATTAAACCACGGATGCTGGAAAAACTCCACCGGGGCGGTATTGGTATAGAGGACCTGTTTGCCGTCTTTATCCGGGGCAACTGTCCAGTTGACAATATTCCAGTCGTAATTGTACTGGGGGTTCCCGTAGCCGCCGCCGTTACGACTCAACTTATCACTTTCATAAATGAACATTTGCTGATAGTAGAGCGGAATGGCGGGGAGGTATTCGTTTTCGTATTTCTGTAGTGCCGCAAATGCCTTTTTTTGCACAGCCGGATCGGCCGAGGCATTGATCGCATCGATGAGCTTGTTCAATTCCGGGGTTCCGGGGGTGTGTGAGTTCGCCTTTGTGCCGGTTTGATAGCGTGCATAGTATTCTTGCAGGGCCATTGCAGCCACTGCTCCATAGCAGAGATCCCATTCCACAGCTGAAGGGCCATTGATCGGATCTTCTGGAGGCGTCCATAATTGTGTTGCCAGATCCCCTTCCAGTTTCCTGAAGGTCATTTTGATGCCGACAGCTTCAAGATAGGCTTGCACTGCGGTCATCAAATCAACCGTGAGCTGATCGCCGTAATAATATACCAGATCGAGGGTATAATCTGGATCCCAGTTTGCAGCGGCTAACAGCTCTTGAGCTTTTTCAGGGTTGTATGAGTACGGGTTCAATCCGTCAACTTTCCAGGCACCGTTCGGTGTTTGGCTGTCAGCAGCAATCGCTTTGCCCTCCAGCAAGGTTGCAACAATCGTATCCATATCAATGGCATAGGCGATCGCCTGGCGTACGCGAACATCGGATAATGGATTACTGTTTGTCGGTCCTTCAGGGACAGCGGCGGCCGCGAAGAGGCTGCACAACATGAGTTGCACGACAAAAATGCATACAAACGATTTCGTTGTTTTCATGATACTTCTTTCTCCTTATTATTCCTGGACGGTTGGTACGTTGGAAACTTCCTGAGGCTGTGAGGCATTCAATTCTCGTTTACCATGTCTCTCGGCAGTCATCACCTCCTTAAACGTTTTCCTGCATGCTGTGATTATGTTTGATAAAGATGATGAATATAAGATATATTATATCCTGAAATGTTATAGATTATTTGTCAAATAATTTTTTTGAAAAATTTCATTTATACTCAGAAAGTTGCATCGAGTCGTCTGGAATTATTACTTGACAAAAACATGTTGGAATATACGATATTTTATCGAATGTATCTACCGAAAAATCCGAGAGCCTCGAAAGAGACAAGGAGAAGACAATGACAATATTTCGTGGAGTATGGCCGGCGCTCGTGACGCCTTTTACATCTGAAAACACAGTGAACACCACTAGTATACGGGATATGGTGGAATACCTTTTATCTAAGAAGGTCGATGGATTTTACGTCTGTGGAAGAACTGGTCAGGGCTTGTCGATGTCTGCCGAAGAACGTCGACTTGTTGCCGAGACAGTCCTCGACCAGGTGAACGATCGCGTTCCGGTGATCGTACATATCGGCAGTATGGCCATTCAAGATGCTCTTCTGCTGGCACAACATGCGGGAGAGAACGGCGCTTCCGGAATCAGCAGTATCATTCCGCCGTATTATACAGAGATGGA
Organism: candidate division KSB3 bacterium; assembly: GCA_002748425.1. Lineage (GTDB taxonomy): Bacteria > Moduliflexota > Moduliflexia > Moduliflexales > Moduliflexaceae. The sequence goes on from PDSJ01000028.1 coordinate 7,648, forward strand.
ACAAATTACGGCCTGTTTCCAGGCGATTGCAGGAGTTGTTCCGGATCTGCCCTTTTTCCCATACCTCTTCGGCTTTCCAAGGGTCGTGGAATTGATGCGGAACCTGCAGCAGTTTCCGAACGTTATGGGCACAAAGTATACCGGGCCGGATATGTATGAATTCCAACAAGTTGTGAATCTGGGAGAGGAGAACTGGTATATTTTTTCCGGGATGGATGAACAGTGCTTATTTGCGAGAATGTCGGGCGCATCGGGAAATATCGGATCAACAGTGAATTGTATTCCCGGCGTGTACCATAAGCTGCAGCGCTGCTTTGAAGAGGGACAGCTCGCAGACGCGATGGCATGGCAGTTGAAGGCCAATGCATTCACGCAGCTTGTACAAAGCTATGGCTTTATGAGCGGGATGACTGAAGTTATGCGAATCCTGGGCTTTGATTGCGGTAAGTTGCGCTTGCCGGCTTTCCCGCTTAGCGAAGAGCGCCGTGACATGCTGAAGGCTGATTTGGATTCATTAAACTTTGCCGAACTTGCGGGCTTGTCATAAAAAGACAAGACGTGGATGCGATGAGCAAATACGGCAGATGAATCGATTTTAGCTGGAAGAAAATTCTGCTGTCTGTGCGGAACTCGCAGACGGCAGGAGTATACGGAAGGTCGTGCCCTGTTTTTCGCTAGTGTGACGTCTGGCGGCTTTTTCGGTTCTTCGCTGATGAGCTGTAATTCCACTCCCAGCAGCTTCTCAAAGTCAGGTTCCCGGCTGAAATCAAAGATCCAATAATCCGGCAGCGCTCCCTTCTGCCCCTGAAAAACGATAAGTTCCTTCTCGTCGAGGGGTCCTTCCGATGTTGGGATCAGTTTTTGTGACCGCCGCAGGATCGCAGTCGATGATGCGCCAATCTTTCCGCAACAGACCGCAAATATCAGTACAATAAAAGATGAACGCCTAGTCTCATTATCGGAATAGCTGTTTCTGGCTTATTGGCGATATCTATTTCAGAACGTAGAAAATACGGCTTTCATCTGTGTAAGTTACAACAGGTCACAACTCGTTTCACCGGACTCGTTTACTCGCCGGTGAATTCTGTGTTAGTGCTCATGGAGGATGAATGGATCAGGTAATCACATTTACAACTCGAAAATTCGACGTAAGCAAAGAAGACGAAAATCCAATTAATCCTATTCATGGAAAATCTTTGCTTATCTGGCTCAAAGAAAACTTGGCAGGCAAGTTCGAGCTATCTGAACCAGAACCGGAAGATTGGGGTTGGTATGCTTACATTAACTGGCAGGGTCGCTCTTACTTGTTGGGTGTGCGCGCGCGCGAAATAAACCATCCTGACTACGAATGGGTATTTCAAATCGACAAGCAAAGATCGTTAAAAGAAAAACTACTCGGCAAACAAAAAATGACTTCAAACGACGAATGCTTTAATTTTGTAAAATCTCTGTTCGAGTCTGAACCGGAAATTAAAAATGTTGCAGTCGAATAAAGCACTAACAAACGGGTACACCCGCAAAGCGCATGAAAAAGACTGAGTCGCAGGTCTCACTGCTCGACTCGCGACCTGAACAGGCGTCTTATATGTTTCTCTCGCTGCTCGCGGATAAAATCAAAGTGCTTATCATCGGCGGAGGAAAGGCTGCGTCAATCAAGGCAAAGAGCTTTGCAGGCCGAGGTTGCCGGGTGACTGTCGTATCTCCGGAATTCAGCCCGGAAATCACGCTGCTTGATACAGGGAGCCTGAGCCTGCAGGAAGGTCGTTACCAACGCAGACAACTCGACGGATATCATCTCGTGGTGATCGCTACTGATAACAACGATGTTAACCGACAGATCCAGAAGGATTGTGAGCAGATGGCGAAGCTCTATCTCATGTGCGGCGATCCTGGAGAAGGACAATTTGTGACTCCGCTGATGCGTGAGAGCGAAGAAGCAATACTGGCATTGAATACAAGACAGGGCAGTCCGCGCACATCAGTATTCATCGCTGAAAAGCTTCGGAAAGAGCTCGAAGATCACGACAGCTTCATCCGTGTTGTCTGTGAACTCAGAGAGCAGCTCAAAGGCCGTGATGACAGGGATGAGATTCTGAAACGCGTGAATACCGACGAATTTTTTGAACTGTTTAGAAGAGGCCAGCATCACGACGTCTTGAGAGATATGCTGAGCCCAGACTCGCAGCGTCCCCTGTGAAAGCGTTTGTTGCAGGACTGTGAGCGATCACGACAAGAGGAACGGTATGTTTGTACGACACCGAAGATTGCGTAAAAGCGCGGCAATTCGTGATATGGTCCGGGAGACCGTGCTGACTCCTATGGATTTTATTTATCCGCTTTTTGTGGTGGAAGGAGAAAATATCAAGCGAGAAATCAGCTCACTGCCGGGAAATTATCATCTGTCCGTAGATCGGCTGTCTGACCTTATCGAAGAGGTTCAGCAGGCCGGTGTACGCAGTGTGCTGCTCTTTGGTCTACCGGCTTTGAAAGACAACGTGGGCTCCGGCGCCTGGGCAGAAGACGGTGTGGTGCAGCGGGCTGTGAGAACGATTAAAAACATCTCTCCGGAACTTTGGGTCATGACGGATGTCTGCATGTGTCAGTACACCGACCATGGTCACTGCGGCATTATCAAAGACGGTGATGTGGACAATGATGTTTCGCTGGAATATATCGCCCGAATCGCCTTGTCTCACGCTCACGCCGGCGCCGATATGGTCGCTCCTTCGGATATGATGGACGGACGGATCGCGGCTGTCCGTAAGCTGCTGGACGATTACGGGTTGACTGACGTATCGATTATGTCCTACAGTGCCAAATATTCCTCAGCCTTTTACGGTCCGTTTCGGGCAGCCGCTGATTCGGCACCACAATTCGGCGACCGTAAAGCCTATCAGATCGATTCTGCCAATCTGCGTCAGGCTATGAGTGAAATCGAAGCTGACATCGACGAAGGTGCAGATTGCATCATCATTAAACCGGCTCTGGCATATATGGACGTGATTCGCCGGGCGCGGGACCGTTACGATCTCCCGATCGCCGCTTATAGCGTCAGCGGTGAGTTTGCCATGATCAAAGCAGCGGCGCAAAAAGGCTGGATCAACGAACAGCAGGCGACGATGGAGATTCTTACCTCTTTGAAGCGTGCCGGGACCGACATGATTATCACCTACTATGCCCTTGATGCCTGTCACTGGTTAAAGCAAGGATAACGGCGGGGGAGCGACATGAGTCTGCCATGAAAACGACTTATCCGTTTGTACAGTTGCTCCTAAGGTCTACAAAATTCTTGACAGACTCTCTAAAAATATGCAGTAATGTACAAAGAGCTATGACGATGGACACGATCTTGATACGCTTGGTCAACACGATCGGGGATAGGGGATGAAAAAAGTTCTGAATGTGCTGGACAATGTTGAAGAATATCTGACCGGGGCTATGTTACTCTTGATGGCGATCATGTATTTTCTGGAAGTTGTCCTGCGCTACGTCTTTTCTTCTTCCAACGCCTGGGTTGAGGAATTGTTACGCTATATGATGGTATTTATCACGTTTTTCGGAGCCAGCGTGGCAGTAAAATATGGTTCGCACATGTCGGTCAATGTCGTTGAATATATTCCCTCCTCTGCTGTAAAGCGCTTGATTGAGATCTTTGTTGCACTGATGGGGATTGTGTTTTCAGTACTGATTCTGTATTTCAGCTGCTTGCTGGTCCTGCGTGTCAAAGGATTCGGGCAACGCAGCCCAGCCCTGCAAGTTCCCATGTATATTCCGTATGCGATTCTCCCACTGGGCTTCGCCTCGATGCTTGTTCGCTTTAGCCATCAGCTCCTGAAATCTCTGAACATTCGGTTGACGCAAGAAAACTAATGGTCGCACTGCTTATCATCCTCTTTGCCCTGTTAATGCTGAGCAGCGCGCCGATGGCGATTGTGCTCGGCCTGACCTCCACTCTGTCGATCACCCTGCTGACAAAAGTGCCTTTACGTGTCATCCCGCAGCAGTTATTTACCGCAGTCGATTCTTCCGCACTAATGGCTGTACCGTTCTTTATTCTGGCTGGACAACTTATGACTTCCGGGAAAATTGCCGATCGCCTCATTAAGGTGGCCTCAGCCTTGACCAGCTCGCTGCGAGGAGGATTGGCGATTTCAGCAGTGCTGGCCTGTGCGTTTTTTGCCGCAATATCCGGTTCCAGTCCGGCGACTGTGGTGGCGGTGGGCAGCATGATGATTCCGGCCTTAACCGAACGGGGATACCATAAAAATTTTTCCACCGGACTGCTTACGACTGCCGGCTCCCTGGGAATCATGATTCCGCCAAGTATTCCAATGATTATTTATGCTCTGATCATGAATGTTTCCGTCACCAAGGAATTTTTGGCAGGTATTGTGCCGGGCTTGCTGATTAGCGGCCTGTTTATTGCGTACAGTTCGTTTCAGGCAAAGAAACATCGATGGGACAGCACAGAGGTCTTTTCTCTTCGTGCCGTAGCCGCTTCGATAAAACGGGGTTTCTGGGGTTTGTTACTGCCGATACTGGTGCTGGGAGGCATTTACGGCGGAATTTTTACCACCACTGAAGCTGCAGCTGTCTCTGTTGTGTACGCACTGTGTTGCGAATTATTGATCTACAAAGGCTTGAAACTCAAGCAACTTCCAGCAATCCTGAAAGATGCTGCTCTCTTGTCGGCAGTCCTGTTGTTCATCGTGGCCAACGCCTCCTGCTTGTCTTGGTTTCTGGCCAGCCAGCAAGTCCCCAGCAAAGTGGCTGTCGCTATCGGAGAATTCGTCACAACGCGTTGGATGTTTCTGTTGCTGGTCAATGTGCTCTTTCTGGGACTCGGTATGTTGATGGATATCGTTTCAGCCATGATTATTATTGCGCCGATTCTGTATCCGATGCTGCAAAAATTTGATATTGATTTGATACATTTCGGTATTATCATGATCGTCAATATCGAAATCGGCTTCCTGTCGCCGCCTTTTGGCTTGAACCTTTTTGTCGCCAGCGGCATCACGAAGCGGCCTGTACTCGAAGTGACCCGGTCGGTGCTGCCCTTTCTCCTGCTGATGATTCTTGTTCTGCTCTTGCTTGCCCTGCTTCCCTCTATTTCACTGTTCCTGCCCAATCTTCTGGTAAAATAACGCCGATAACGCGAATTTTTCTTGACCGTTTCTCTCCCCCCGTGCTTCTTGAAAAAGCATGTTGATAATTTCCATCCGAACGCGGATGTCATGTCCCTGATCTTTTGATGTAAAAGGAGAAACGTGATGAGAAAGGTTCGTCTTATAAGCGTGTTTGTTGTCGTCGCCATGCTCTCAGGTCTCTGTGCAGTGTCGGCTCAGGAGAAAATTACGTTTAAATTCGCTCATATTGCGCCGATAGTTCATGCTGATCATCGGGCTGCAATGCACTTTAAAGCGTATGTAGAGTCCAGATCGAATGGTCGAGTCGAGGTCTCCGTTCATCCTGCCGGACAGCTTGGCGGTGAACGGGCGATGATCGAAGGCGTACAGATGGGGATGATTGAGATGGGCTTCTTTACGGCTGCCGTTTTCACCAATTTTATTCCGCAGATCGCCGTGACCAATCTGCCTTTTATCTTCCCGGATCAAAAAACTGCTTATCGTGTCCTTGACAGCGACATCGGCGATCGTATTTTCAGCCATTTCCCGGAAAAAGGCTTTACTGCGCTGGCATGGGGTGAAAACGGTTTCAGGGATTTCTCGAACTCGAAGCGGGCAATTCATGCGCCCGGAGATATGGTGGATCTGAAAATGCGTTCCATTGAAAGTCCCTTATTCCTCAACTCTTATGACGCTCTGGGAGTCAACGCGGTCGCGATTCCGTGGCCCGATACATTTACAGCGTTACAGCAGAAAGTGGTGGACGGCGCTGACTTGCCCTATAACTCGATGGCTCTTGCGAAATGGCTTGAGGTGCAGCAGTACGTCACGCTCTCCGGCTGGATCTACGAACCAATGCCAGTTGTCGCCAATACGGATTGGTTCCAAAGTCTGCCGGAAGACATTCAGCAGATCATCAGGGATGGAGCCTATGAGCTGCAGTTGACGAATCGGGCCTTAAATGCTGAGGATCGTTTGAAGACCGATGCTGACGCCAAAGCACGGGGTATTGAAGTGGTCACGCTGACTCCTGGTGAACGTCAGGCGTTTCGTGAAAAAATGATACCAGTCTACGATGCCTGGAAAGAGAAGATTGGTGGAGAACTCGTCGATATGGTGCTTGAGGCCACAAAATAGAGGCGCTGATCTGGCGGCATAATTCACTCAGGCACACAGGACCCGACAAGGCTTTCCATCTCCTGTGTGCCAATTTTTTCTATAAAGCGAGAGACATGAAGATACTCGGAATTGAAACATCCTGTGATGATACGGCGGCAGCAGTTGTCGAGGATGGGCAGCGGATTTTATCAAACATTATTTCTTCACAAAATGAGTTTCACGCAAAATACGGTGGAATCGTCCCTGAGATCGCCTCGCGTAAGCATGTTGAGCTGATTCTCTATGTTATTCAGGACGCTATGGAAACGGCAGGAGTGGATTATGAGCAGATCGATGCCATTGCCGTAACCAATCGGCCCGGGCTCGTCGGCTCGCTGCTGATCGGCTTGTCAGCAGCCAAAGGTCTCGCGTATTGTCATAAAAAAGCTTTGATCGGCGTGGACCATCTGCTTGGGCACATCTATGCCAACTACTTTGAGCATCCGGATCTGGAACTGCCGCATATTTCTCTGACCGTGTCCGGCGGGCATACCTTGATTATGTATGTTAGGTCTCGCACAACATACGAAATTTTAGGCCATACCGTGGACGATGCCATCGGCGAAGCCTACGATAAAGTGGCGAAATTTCTGGGACTCGGTTTTCCGGGCGGACCGCTGATCGATACATTAGCCAGGACCGGCGATCCGAACGCGATCGACTTCCCCAGCCCGCTCATCCACGCCGATAACCTGAATTTTAGTTTCAGTGGCCTGAAAACCGCTGTCATTCGCTATGTCAACGAGCAGCGAGACGCCGGTGTCGACCTGAATGATGCTGATGTTGTTGCCAGTTTTCAGAAAGCGGCAGTGAAGGTCTTGGTGAAAAAGGTGTTAAATGCGGCAGAGGAGAAAAGCGTGTCGACTCTGACCCTTTCAGGAGGAGTCGCGGCTAACAGCGCACTGAGGGATGCCCTGATCGAAGAAGCCCGGCAGCGTGATCTCCGAGTATGTTTCCCTCCACTGCTGATGTGTACTGACAATGGCGCCATGATCGCGGGCGTTGGCTATCATCTCTATCAGGACGGTGTCCGCAGCAGCTTCGATCTGGGCGCCTTACCGAGCATTCCGTTCAATTGAATTGTAACGCATTGAGTCAAATTCCCTTCATTCGCCGAGTCACCCACAGCGCTTCCGACGCTCAGCTCCTTGAAGAGGCCGCTCAGATTCTGCAACAGGGCGGGGTGCTTGTGTGCGCGACAGATACCGGCTACTTACTGGGAGTGGACGGCTTGAACGTCGAGGCGGTCAAAAAAGTTTACGCCATCAAAGGCCGCAATTTCAACAAGCCGATTCATGTGGTTGTTTCCGACATTGAAATGGCACGTCAACTGGTAGTTGTCGATGCACGGGCAGAAAGGCTTGTTCAGGAATTTCTGCCAGGCCCTTTGACGCTGATCCTGCAGAAAACCTCGAACGTGCCGGAACTGCTGGTGAGCGGTTTACCGGGCCTGGGGATTCGCATTCCTGAGAATCCTTTTCTGCTCAAACTTGTCAAACAGGCTGGCTGTCCGATGACCGCTACCAGCGCAAATCGTTCGGGACGGGCCACACCTTTCAGCGTTGATGGCGTCTTGCAGGGCTTGGGGAAAGCCGTCAGGTATATCGATTTGATTATCGATCAGCAAGACACAGCACATAGCATGCCGTCCACGATATTAGATCTCACTGCCCAGCCACCGCGTGTGCTGCGTCAGGGACCGCTCGAGAAAGCGTTGTTGCGTCAATATCTCTAGGCAAAAGCTCTCATGAGGAAAAAGACGTCTTAGACAGCGGACTGCTGTTGACCAGTGCATAGCGATCGCGGAACATACACGCTGTCCCGGCCTGTGAGTTCTTCGATCTGCTGGACAAGCTGAATGGACGGCTGGATCGCAAATCTCTCTCCAGCTCTGACACAGGTGATCTTGTTGTCGCTGTCGATATATTTGAAGACCACCGGACAATCGCCGTGATGATCGCTCAGAAGCTGCTGAAGTCCTTCGAGGGTCCGGCGACGCAGCTTCAGAGCCTGCATGTCGATCAGGCAGTGCTTGTCTTCATGGCTCGGCAGGTGGATAGGCTTCACTGTCCGGGCACGTAATTTTGGGGGATCACTTTCGGCAAGATTGAGCTGTCCGGTGACCAGAATTGCCAAATCTTCTTCGAGCAGTTTGTTATATTTCTCAAAAATGTGGGGAACCAGGATAACTTCGATGCCACCTTCCAGATCTTCAAGCCTGAAAAAAGCCATTTGATCGCCTTTTTTAGTGATTTTTTTGCGATAGGCTGTGACAATCCCGCCCATGACGACCCGGTCCCCGTCATGGCAGTCGAAGGCAGAGACAGTAGAAGCTGTCGTGGAACGCTTCATGCTTTGCAGATATTTGCTCAAAGGATGGCCGGTAATATAAAAACCGATCCCCTCCTTCTCAAATTTCAGCTTGTCGGCTTCGTCCCATTCGGGGATATCCGGAATCTGATCGTCTCCGGAGGATGACGCTGAGGACGCAGCTTCCAGCATTCCGAAGATGCTGGCCTGTCCGCTTTGCCGATCTTTTTGTGTCCGCTGGGCGATCTCGAAAAGCTTTTCCAGGCCTTTGACCATTGCGGCTCGCGGCCGGCCTGTGAAATCGAAAGCCCCGGAGCTAATCAGACTTTCGACCACCCGTTTATTGACCCGCGAGAGATCCACCCGTTCGCAGAAATCTTTCAGACCGTCATATTTCCCACCGGAGCCACGAACGTCGAGAATCGAATCCACTGCGCCGCTTCCTACGTTCTTGACAGCTGCCAGACCAAAACGAATCTTTTGATCCACCACCGAAAAAGAGTGTTGGCTTTCGTTCACGTCCGGCGGCAAAATCGTAATGCCCATTTCACGACATTCGTTAATATAGGTGACCACCCGATCAGTATTATCCATGTCGCTGGTAAGCAGTGCCGCCATTGACTCCACCGGATAATGGGCCTTGAGATACGCAGTCTGATAAGTAATCAGGGCATACGCCGCAGTATGGGATTTATTGAAGCCGTATCCCGCAAAATATTCCATCAGATTGAAGACTTCATCGGCTTTGCCTTCAGGAATATTTCGTTTGCGAGCCCCTTCCATAAAACGTTTACGCTGCTTGGCCATTTCCTCGACTTTTTTCTTGCCCATTGCTCGCCGCAGCAAATCGGCATCGCCCAACGTATAGCCGGCCAGCACATTGGATATCTGCATCACCTGTTCCTGGTAAATGATAACTCCGTAGGTTTCCTTCAGGATATTTTCCAGTTGCGGCAGCGGATATTCGATCGGGATGCGGCCATGTTTGCGTTCGATGAAGTCATCGACCATGCCGCTGCCCAGCGGACCGGGACGATAGAGCGCCAGCACCGCGATAATATCTTCGAAGGTCTCAGGTTTCAGCTTGCGCAGCAGCTCGCGCATTCCGGAGCTTTCCAGCTGAAAGACGCCCAAGGTTTGCCCGCGCGACAAGAGTTCATAACTCGGGCGATCGTCCATCGGCAGATCCATCAGATCGAGCGTAACGCCGTGAACCTTTTCGATCATTTCCAGGGTGTCCTGAATCATTGTCAGGTTTCGCAAGCCCAGAAAGTCCATCTTCAGCAGCCCGATTTTTTCGAGATCGTTCATCGGGTACTGTGAAGAAATTTCATCACCTTCTTTTGTACCTTTATACAGCGGGACAAATTCGACCAGCGGCTTTGGGGAAATCACGACACCGGCGGCATGAGTGGAGACATGCCGTGTCAGGCCCTCCAGGACCTGAGCGTTGTTCAGTAAGTCGGCGACCTGCCGGTCGTTTTCTTTTAACTCCCGCATTTCCGGCACGACTTCAAGACTTTTCTCCAGGCTGATATGTAATTGATTGGGGATGAGTTTGGCGAGTTTATCGACGTCTGCAAAGGGAATGCTCAGCACTCGTCCGACATCGCGGACAACTGCCTTTGCTCCCAGAGTTCCAAACGTAGCGATCTGTGAGACATTCTCTTTTCCGTATTTCTGCGCCACATAGTGAATCACTTCTTCGCGGCGATTCATGCAGAAATCAACGTCAATATCAGGCATACTTACCCGTTCGGGGTTCAGGAATCGCTCAAAAAGGAGATTATATTTGATCGGGTCGATGTCGGTAATCCGCATGCAGAAGGCGACCAGGCTTCCGGCCGCTGAGCCGCGTCCTGGGCCGACTGGAATGCCATTCTGCTTTGCATAATTGATAAAATCCCACACAATCAGGAAGTAGCCGGCATAGCCCATTGTTTTAATAATATCCAATTCCACCTGAAGGCGTTCTTCATACTCTTTTCTGCATGCGTCATGCTGGTCCGGCGCGATATGCTTGAAAACGATCTCCAGCCGTTCTTCCAGGCCACTGCGGGAGAGCTTTTCCATGTACGAATCAAAGCTGTATCCCGCAGGAACGCCATATTCCGGAAGGATGATATTCCCGAATTCAAATTCAAAGTTACAGCGCTCGGCAATATTCAGGGTATTGTGCAAGGCATCGGGGTAATCGCTGAAAACTGCTGCCATCTCTTCCGCTGATTTGACGTAGAACTCGTTCGAGCCATACCTCATACGGTTCTCTTCATGAACGAAACGACCGGTGCCGATGCAGAGCAGGACATCGTGGGGAGTCGCATCGGCTTTATTCAGATAATGGCAATCATTGCTTGCCACAAGCGGGAGATCGAAATCTTTAGCCAGTTTTACCAGGAATGTGTTGGCCTTTTCCTGTTCCTTGATGTGGTGATACTGCATTTCAAGGTAAAAATTATCTTTTCCGAAAATTTCACGGTATCGACCGGCAATTTCACGAGCTTTGGCCTCGTTCTCATGGAGATACCAATATGGGACCGCTCCCTTTAAGCAGGCGCTCAGTCCGATCAGGCCTTCGGCGTGCTGACTCAAGATATCCATGTCAATACGCGGTTTGTAGTAGAAACCGTCGATGTAGCCGTCACTGACCAGCTTGATCAGATTTTTATAGCCGGTTTCATCTTGCGCCAGCAGCACGAGATGATTCGAGGCGCCTGAAATGCCGTGTGTTGAACTTTTGTCAAGACGGCTTTCTGGAGCGATATAGACTTCGCAGCCGATAATCGGCTTAATGCCGGCTTTTTTCGCTTGCTGAAAAAACTGTACTGCACCGAACATGTTGCCGTGGTCGGTAATTGCCACGGAGCGCATCCCCAGGTCCTTGACTTTTGTGACAAGTTTATCGATCCGGTTCGCGCCGTCCAGTAAGCTAAACTCCGTATGCAGATGCAGATGGACAAAATCTGTTATGTTTCCCATATATTTCTCCAGGGATGCCGAAGAGAGAAGCGTCTCTTCCTGTATGCCTTATTTTCCTTCTTGTTGCAGCAGCTCTTCGACAATATCAAAACGTTGCAGTCTGTTCAACGCTCTTCTTTCATGTGCTGGAAGCGTCTGCTCTGCCCGTTGATCGAGAAAGACTTGCGGGCCGGCATTCAACGCACGGGCGTTGCTCCCGGGCAATGGATCGTTGTCAAGATCGGTGTTTCCGGCAGGGCGGTGATAGACTATTGACATATGGAGCTGATCGTAGAGGCTGTAAGTCCCCCCGAACTCTCCGGTTTTCACCATCACTGAAGGCTTTCCGCCCCATTTTGGTTCAGAGCTGTGCCGGAAGCCGAAGCCGTGCCCGGATTCATGGGCGACAATCTCTTCAAACGCAATGCGTGAAGGATTAGCGGCTTTATAGTAACGATCGTTATCAAGCACGAAGACCAGGGCCTTATGAATCGTACTGGTGGTCGGAGAGATAAAATCCGGAATCGTATAGGTCAGTCCATAGGCTCCTGAGAGTTGGAGTGAGTCGTCAAACGAGATTACAAAGGCGTTATCCGGAATTTGTGCAACACTGACATCGCTGGCAAAATAGCGCTGCTCAATATCGATCGCGCTGTAAAAATTCCCGGTAAAAATTGGCACGATTTCTTTTAACACCCGTATTGTCGCATCGATCGTCCACTGGTCGATCGTGCCGTCTTTTGCAGCGGCTGCGTTGGTGTTGATATAGAATTTCGGCGGCTGCGGGTTTGTCCAGCGATGCGTCGGAAAGATATCACGTTCCAGGGGATGATTCCCCCTGGCAAGTTCTCGATAAAAGTTGAGGTCAAAGCTGCTGCCTGTTTCGATTGCGTCAACTGATATCGAGCGCCCGTCTCTTGCAGTATTGACGACTTTTGTTCTGGGATAAATTCCCTCTCCGGAAAGAATCACTGCCAGACTGCCTTCTCCCACGCCATAGAGCAGAAAACTGCCGTCACTCTCTGTTATCACGGAACGCGAATTGACCGATACCGTCACTCCAGCCAGCGATCGTCCGTAGACGGTTCCAACAACCCTTCCCGCCAGATTCCCTTGACCAGGGTCGAGCGCTAAACCGTCGGTTTTATCAGGCGGCCCGCTAATGCCGCTGTTCTTCTTGTCATCATGACAGCCGCTGAAACAGAGTAAAGCAGCCATCATGATGACAAGAAGAGCTCTCGCAGTGTAGTGCATCATATATTCCTTATGTCATCAGATGTGTATGAATGCTTAAAAATGCTCCTGCATATATGATGGAACTCAAGCGCTTTTCGTCAAGAGAATAGATCACTTTTTCCATTTCAGGGAGATTATATGAAAAATTAACTTGACATAAACATCATTTTCTACTTTTTTTTGCTTTAAATCAAATTTAAAGAGAATTTTTATAAAAATAGAATTATACAATGAGAGGTGAGACGTTATGGAGGCGCTGACACAGGTCAAACATGAATTGATTCGTGTACTGGAAGAGAATGACTTCGAGCATCTTACCTATGGCGAACAAGCCCGGCTTCGAGATTATCTGCAACAAATTTCTCACACTCTCAAACTTGCCGCTGATCCTCGCCGGCCCCGAAAGACATTCAGAGCGTTGTCGCGCTCGTTAAATTAGGATCGCATTAGAACGAATTTACGTATATTTCGGATACGCCAGGCACCAGATCGTCATCGGACACAGCAGGCAAAGAGGTTTTCGGGCTGTACACAACATGGCTCCAAAATCCATAAGCCCCTGATTATAATCGTAAGAGCGCTTTTGTGGAAGCAGCTCTTCGGCAAGTGTCCAAATCTTTTTAGCGTCAGCACTGTTTTCAGAGCTGTTTTTACCATAAAATACCCGCTGTAACAGCCGGTCGACATTTGTGTCCACCAGCGGAACGCTTTTCCCATGACCAAAGCAGGCGATGGCGCCTGCCGTATATTGACCAATCCCTTTGAGTTTCTGTAACTCATCAGGGGTATTCGGGATCTCTCCTCCGTATTTCGCCTGTACTTCGCGGGCAATTGTCTGGAGACGGACCGGACGGATGTTGTAACCCAGGGGCTTCCAGTCCTCTTTGAGTTGTTCAGTTCGGGCTTCAGCGAGCGCGTTGATATTCGGATATTTCTCGAGGAATTCGTGATATTTTGGAATCACACGATCGACCTGCGTTTGTTGCAGCATAACCTCAGAGATGAGAATATGGTAAGGATTCTCTGTTTCTCTCCAGGGAAGTTGCCGTCCGTAGGTTTCATACCATTCAAGCAGCGCCTGACGAAATTGCCTCTTTTTTTTCTTCGTGATTCTCGGAGCGCCCATCTATACGGCCTTTCCTTTCCGCATGAATAACGCTCATCTGAGCGTTTAGCCATTTTCAAATAAGCTCTGACGGTTTGCGCTGAGACTATAGCTTTACAACACGATCTCGCGGGTCGGAAATATTTTTCGTGACGTTACGGGTATCGACAAAGATTTGGGAATGCTCTACCATCCATTGATAGTCAAAGGCAGAGTGATCCGTGACCAGCACGGTACAATCCATTGATTTCAAAAAGTCGGAGCTGAGTTCGGACGAATTCAGCGTCATACTATTTTCCGAGAACTGAGGGATGTATGGATCGTGATAATATAATTCCGCCCCTTTTTTTTCCAGAATACTGATAATATCAAGGGCCGGCGACTCTCGGACATCATTAATATCGCGTTTATATGCAATTCCTAACATGAGTATGCGTGAGCCTTTCACGCTTTTCTGGTGCTTGTTCAGTGCATCGACGATTCTCGTGACAACATGGGCCGGCATCGACGCATTGATTTCTCCGGCTAATTCGATAAACCTGGCATTATAGTTCAAGGTCTTCATCTTCCAGGCCAGATAATACGGATCGATTGGGATACAGTGGCCCCCTAAACCGGGCCCCGGATAAAAGGGCATAAAACCGAAAGGTTTGCTTGCAGCAGCTTGAATCACTTCCCATACATCGACTTCCAGTTTATCGCACATCAGGGCGAGCTCGTTCACCAGCCCGATATTCACACTGCGGAAGGTATTTTCGAGCAGCTTGACCATTTCAGCACACTTTGTCGAAGAAACCGCAATAACAGTATTGATGGCGTGTTCGTAAAGCCATTTGGCGACGTCTGAACATTGCGGCGTTACGCCTCCGATCACTTTTGGGGTATTCTTCGTGTTATAGTGCGCATTACCGGGATCGACACGTTCTGGAGAAAAGGCCAGAAAAAAGTCTTTTCCAACCTCTAAGCCGCTTTTAGACAGTTCCGGTAAGATGGCTTCATCAGTCGTGCCAGGATAGGTCGTACTTTCCAGCACGATCAATTGACCCGGGTGGAGGAAGTTCCGAATTTCCTGTACCGCAGCCATAATGTAAGAGATGTCAGGATCTTTGCTCTTTCGCAGAGGAGTCGGGACACAGATGCTGACTGCATCGATTTCTCGCAGAACGGAGAAATCACTCGAAGCCCTCAACATCCCTTGAGTCACAAGCTCCTCAAGATCTGCCTCCGGCACATCCTGAATATAAGATTTCCCGGCATTTACAGCATCCACTTTACGCAAATCGATATCGATCCCGATGACCGGAAAACCAGCCTGTCCGAATTCAACAGCCAGAGGCAGTCCGACATAGCCCAGCCCGATGACTCCTATTTTCGCTGTGTTGTCTTGAATCTTTTTTTTCAACTCTGTCATAATTTTTTATACTGCTGCACGTCAAGTCCAAGCTTACGCGCAGGCGGCTTTCATCTCCTGAATAATTTTTCCCCGGTCGGGAGCGTTGAACACGGAAGAACCTGCCACAGCGATTGTGACACCGGCTTCAGCGAGATCCCGGATGTTTGAGGGCGAAGCCCCTCCATCGACTTCAATCTCGACGTCTGAACGTTTTCGCTCTTTCAGCATATTGGCAAGCGATCGAATTTTCTGCAAACTTGACGGGATAAACGTCTGACCTCCAAAACCCGGATTGACCGACATAACCAGCACCATATCGATCTCATCGAGAATTGCATCCAGGCAATGCAGCGAAGTTGCCGGATTCAGGGAAACACCGGCCTTCATCCCGCGTTTCCTGATTTCGCTCACAGTACGATGCAGATGGTGACAGACCTCGACGTGAACGGTCAGGTAGTTCGCGCCGCTGTCGGCAAATTCGTCGATAAAGTCATTGGGATTCGTGATCATTAAATGCACATCTATGGGGAGGGAGGTATACTTTGTAATTGAGCGAAGCACAGGAGGGCCGATCGTTAAATTCGGCACAAAATGTCCATCCATCACGTCAATGTGTAAGATGTCTGCGCCGCCCTGTTCAACATCTTGGATCTCATCGTGTAAACGAGCGAAATCCGCTGAAAGGATCGATGGGGCAATTTTTATCATGACAATTTCTCCTTCGGCAAGAAGTCATCCGTTAGTCTAAGTACGTTCAAGCGTTCTGCAGGACTAGTCAGCGCTTATTCGTTGAATACGTTCAAGCGTCCCGTCCAGCCAAATCTCAACGGACGTAGGCCCAACGACTGGTATGCGAACTGTCACTCGCCGTCCGGAGGCAACAAATTCACGAAACATTTCAGAACTGCCTTCAGCGTTCTTCACGACAACGGCAACATCCCGTGTAAAGGGACCGGGCGGGAGCGTATAGTCCACGGTATAATACGCGACAGGGGGCGGAGCAGTGACTCTCCGTCTCCCTGACTGACCATTACGGCTCACAACAAAGGTCACCATATTCTGCTCTTCGACAAGAGTTCCAGCTTTTGGAGTCTGGCTGAGAACTGTATCGGGCGGGATGAGAGGATAATCTTCCCGCGCGACTCTATTCAGCTTCAGACCGAGCCGTTCAACGACCTGCGCGGCATATTCCAATCGTTCTTCAACCAGATCCGGCATCACCATCACGCGCTTATGGGCACCGCGACTCACCAGGAGATCGACCTGTTCCCCCAGCGTGGCATTGCTTCCTGGACGAGGACGTTGCGTCACGATCGTATCAACAGGACTTTCATCTGAGTGAACGTACGCCACATCCCCAATCCTGAATCGGCTCTGCCGGATAAGCCGACGGGCTTGTCCCCAGTTTTTTCCAGTCACATCAGGAAGCGTTACTGTTTCAATACCATCACTGACGTTGATACGGATCAGCGCATTTTTCGCACTTTTCGTGCCCGGTTCGGGGTCTTGAGCGAGGATATGATCCCTGGGAATCTTCGTATCAATTTGTCGTCCGGCGACCTTGAGATGCAAATGACGCTCAGTCAATAAATTTCTGGCATACTCAAGGTCTTTTCCGATGAGATCGGGAACTTCGACTTCGCTGACAGCGAAAATATATCGATACGTGGCGATCCCGCTGAAAATGGTCAGAGAAAAAAGAAAACAACAAAAAATAAGGCTTTTAAGGAGTCCGAGAACTATTTTAGGCATCGGCTTGCTGCAGGAGAGAACCCGGAGGGTGAAGAATTCCTCCGGAGACTACCATTTTGAGGCCATCTTCAATACTTATCGGCAGCACAACCACTTCCTTTTTCGGAACCAGCAGTAAAAAGCCGGTGGTCGGGTTTGGTGTGGTGACGACAAAAACATTCAGGAGAATTTCTGGAATTTTTTCCTGAATTTCTCCTCCAGAGTCAGCGGTGACAAAGCCAATCGTATAACTGCCTCTTTTAGGATATTCCAACAGGACAACCTGTGTAAAAGCCTGGCGTTGTTCTGCGGTTAAGGTTTCGAGAAACTGTTTGGCGCCGTTATAAATTGTCCCGATAAATGGAATCTTTGCCACGAGATATTCGCCGAAAGAGACAAACGCACGGCCAAGCATATTGGTAACCAGGAGTCCGACCACAAACACGATCAAAATCGTACTCGCAATCCCCAGACCAGGGATATGCCGTTCTGTTAATCGAAGGGCTAGAGGCGCGAATAAACCATCCAGCCACCGGAACATCATTTGCAGTAACACTAGCGTGATGCCGACCGGTAAAACAATAACAAGTCCTGCAATAAATTTGTTTCGAACGGTATATCGAAGGCTTGACAGCATGAAGTGTTTTCAGGGACGACAAACAGTGTCCAGCGTGTGTGAAAAGTCATCCTTAGAAGCCGATCGCATGTCGAATACTGCTTGCCGTTTGCCGAGGCCTGAACGCCTGTTCAGACAGCCTTAGTCTTTCGGCCCTTAGCTCTCGGCTTTTCAAGGACTCCATCATCGAGTTTCATGCCGAGCGCAAGCCCCATATCAGACAGAGTCACCTTAATTTCATTCAGGGATTTTTTTCCAAAGTTTCTGGTTTTTAACAGTTCTGCTTCTGTTTTTTGAACCAGTTCGGCAACACTGCGAATGTTCGCATTCTTCAGACAATTGCTCGAACGGACGGAGAGTTCAAGATCGTCGACATTCATGGCGAGGAATTCATTTCGTTTCTCTTCCTCTTCATCGACCTTCGCTTCAACATCTTCAAACTCTTCACGAAAATGGGTGAAGACCATCACCTGATCTTTAAAAATTTTTGCAGCATGCGCTACGGCATCTGGAGGCGTGACGCTTCCGTTGGTCCAGACTTCCATGACAAGCTTCCCAGGGGAAAGAGGATCGCCCGGCTCAAGCGTAAGCACCTTAAAAGCAACTTGTTTCACTGGATTAAAATCCGAGTCAATCGTCAGGATTCCAATGGCCTGCTCTTCAGTTTTATGCTCATCACTGATCGTATAACCCCGCCCGGCCTCCACCTCCATTTCCATATCCAGACGCCCCTGGCGGTCGAGATACGCGATGTGCATATCTTTATTCAGCACGTCAACATCAGCATCAGTCTGAATATCACCCGCAGTAATTTCCCGCATTTCCTGAAACGGATTCGTGACGTGCAGGCTCATACGCTTCGGAGTTTCACTTGACATTTTGATCGCCAGTTTTTTCATGTTTAAGAACAGCCTGGTAACATCTTCTTGTACCCCGGGAATAGTCGAATATTCATGCAGGACGCCTTCGATTCGGACTCGCGTAATGGCCGCTCCCTTCAAGGACGATAACAACGAACGCCGCAGACCATTCCCGACGACTTTTGCTAAACTCCGCTCAAAAGGGCTGTATGAAAATTTTCCGTAGGTCTCTGACAGGGTCTGTTCATCCCACGTGACCTGCTCTGGTATATTAAATCCTTCCCATTGCATAAAACGCTTTCCTCCGTTGCTTTAACACTAGAACACAACTGTGAATTCTTTGTAATATTTTTTTTCGTGCCGACATAGAGACCTAATAAAAAGACCGATCGCGACATTCTGCAGCAATCGGCCCTCACACTCTCAACATCAGGATGTAGAAAGAGATCAGTCATATTAATACAATAACAATAAAGACAATGCTCTGCCTTGTACAAGCTGAAATTACGAAGACGGTATTTCGCGGCGGTGAAAAAATGTCAAGAGCTTTCAACTAATTCTTACTGAATTCTCTCAAAACTCACTCTGGTCTGTTTTTGCTTGACAAGGCTCGCAGGCATTTTAAAGTCTTTCCGTTCGTCACATGACAGTATTGTTCAACGACAGTTGATATCGTCAAAAAGAGCCTTGACCGCAAAACACGATCTGGACTTAGAGCTGCCTGGAATTATCAGACGCTTTTAACTTCAGCTCGCTTTATCCTAAACATGGCGAATCTTATTGCGCTTGGATTACAGTGGGGAGATGAAGGAAAGGGAAAAATAGTAGACATGTTGTCGGAGCGTTTCGACGTTATCTGCAGATATCAGGGCGGACATAACGCCGGCCATACAGTCAGAATCGGAGATAACACATTTGTGCTGCATCTGATTCCTTCCGGGATACTGCACAAGGGGAAACACTGTGTCATCGGCAACGGCGTCGTGGTCGACCCTGAAGCGCTGTTCCGGGAGATTGATGCCTTGCGGGACCAGGGCATCTCCGATATTGAAGGACGTCTGTTTGTCAGCGCGCGCGCTCATGTTATCATGCCTTATCACCTCCTCCTGGATCGTGCACATGAGACGGCTCTGGGAGAAGACAAGATCGGCACCACTGGACGTGGCATTGGTCCGGCGTATGAGCAAAAGAGCGCGCGTTCCGGGCTGCTGGTCTCAGATTTACTGCATGAATCCACGTTCTTCAGGAAGCTGCAGATGCAGCTGGATAAGGTGAAAAACTGTCTTGGAAACGATGCCCAGGACTTCTCCTGCGATGCCTTGTGTGAGGCCTGTTTGACATTTGCTAAGCGCCTGAAACCGTATGTGGTCGATTGTTCGCTCTTTCTGGCTCAGGCCCTGAAAAACGGCAAGGATATTCTTTATGAAGGCGCTCAGGGCGTTATGCTGGACATCGATCATGGCAGCTATCCCTACGTAAGCTCCTCCAGCGCCTGTGCCGGCGGGGCCTGCACGGGACTGGGCGTCGGCCCGACCACCATCGATGCTGTGTTAGGTGTGATCAAGGCCTATACCACTCGTGTCGGTGAAGGACCGTTCCCCACTGAACTGTTCGACCAGAATGGCAAAGAGCTGCAAGAGTACGGCGGCGAATTTGGCGCAACGACCGGGCGGCCCCGGCGATGCGGCTGGTTCGATGCCTTGATCGGGCGTTATGCCGTCAGGGTGAACGGCGTCAGCTCGCTGGCAGTTATGAAGCTGGACGTACTGGATCGTTTTCCTGTGGTGAAAATCTGTACGGGCTACCGCTATAATGGAGAACACCTGACGGAATTGCCAATGCAGCCGGAAGCCCTGCAGGACTGCGAGCCGATTTATGAGACTCATGAAGGCTGGCAGCAGAGCACCGCCGGCATCACTGACTACGATGAACTCCCGAAAAACGCCCGGTGCTATCTCGATCGTCTCGCTGAACTGCTGGAGACGGAAATTGCTGTCGTCTCAACCGGTCCCAGACGTTCGGAAACCATTATAAAGGCTCAGGAAATGTTCTTATAACTGTTTTATTCCCGTCGAGCCATACATACGTTGTCACCGTGCAACGTCGCTATGCTAAGCTGTCTGGAGTTGCGCCGCGCTGAATCGCCATCATGGCAATATCGTCATATTGAGCGGCATCAGCGGTATGGCCGTGAAGCTGCTCTTCGACAAAATCGAGGAGGCTCCCGGCGCTTTGGACCTCGGCGTTGTCCATGATACTCCAGAGGCGTTCTCTGGTGAACAGGCGTCTGTGGGAATCACGGGCTTCAGTAACGCCGTCGGTAAACGCGAATAACAGCTCTCCCGCCTGTATTTCGATATGTTCTACGGAAAAACGGCTGTCGGCAAAGGCCCCAATCACAGGAGCAGTCGTGTTAAGGTGGCGTTTAATGCCCTCGGCGTTGAGAAGGAGCGGCGCAGGATGCCCGCTGTTGACATAATCGAAATGGCCGGTCTCCGGATCCAGCACCCCGATAAAGAGTGTCGCGAACATGTTCGTCTGGTAATGATTCTGCACAAGGTAGTTGTTGACTGTCTCAACCGCACTTTTCAAGGTAGTTTGACCGTCAATACCGTATTCTGCAAATGCGCGGATCAGTGTGCGGATCAAGACCATGAACAGGGCAGCTCCCACGCCTTTGTCGCAGACATCGGCGATCGCGCAGCAGATTTTAGGCTGCTGCGCGAGGCGGAAGACATCGTAAAAATCTCCTGATACGGCGCGCGCCGGATGAAGGCGCACGGCAATGTCCCAGCCTGGAAGTTTCGGAAGACTTTCAGGCAGAAAACTGCTCTGAATCCGTCGCCCGATTTTAAGCTCATCTTCATAACGGAGCAACTCTTTCTGCTGCTCCAGGAGCAGTTGATTGCTCAGAACCAGTCCCACAAGCAGAGCCAGGGCTTCCGCAGCCTGCTGCATATACTCGTTAAACACGACAAGTTCCTGAGTCTGAGCCTCTTTCGGATTGATCAGTTGTAACACGCCAAAGACCTCACCATCATGATCTTTCAGCGGGATGGTCAGACTGGCAGTCGAACGATACTTGTAGTGGCGGTCAAAGGCTTTGGTTCCGGAAAAATCGAAGCTTTTGACGTTGTAGACATCGGCAATGTTAATCGAGATTCCCAGCAAAGCGCTTGAGGTGGCGACATGGTGATGATTGGGTGTTCCATTGTCATCGTGTAAGCGCAGTGGAGGCGGAAGGAATTTTCCGCCGTCGCGATTGTTGATCGTTATGCCCAGTGCATCGTTGAGCATGATTGCACAACGCAGCTCATCTCCCTCGCGCAAATATAATGTGCCTCCATCCGCATGACAGAGTGCCTTTGTTTCCCGCAAAATTTTTTCCAGCAAACGGTCGAAGCTGCGGATTTTCGAGAGCGACATGCCGACCGGCAGGATGATCTGCGTGAGATCATTGGCCAATTTCTGCGCATTGCTGTATTCTACCTTATGTTGAACCAGGCGTTGTTCGATCCGAGCGTTGTAAAGAGTCAACGCAATTTTTCTCAGAAAAAGCTTTGGATGAAAAGGTTCATAAAGCAGCAGGTCTTCGACACCGTCTTCTAAACAGGATTCCAGCTCTGCCAATTCATCGATTTTTGCCGGCATCAGTACCGGTGTCGTGAAAGGAGCATATTGGGTCTGAAGGTGTTTCAGACACTCACGATGTTCTGACTGAAGGAGGACAAGATCGATGTGTCCGGCCCCGAAACGCGAGACTGCCTGGCGGCTGCTTTGTACAATAATAGTGGTATACCCGGCGTGCTTCAGGCTTTTGACGAGCTGATCTCCGAAGGATGACACGCTCCCCACGAGAAGGATTTGGGCCGGCTTCGGAGTGGATTCGGAGGAAGATCCGGATTTCATCACCAGGGTAGTGCAATTCCATGTCCCCCGACGCTCGTAGAAAAATTCATCAACATGACGCTGTACGAGATAAATTCCCAGCCCGCCGGCGCTGCGTTGCTCCAGCGGCGTCTCGAAACTTTCGGGGGCTGATGCCTTGGCGGGATCATAAGGGCAGCCCTGGTCTTCAAGAATGATTCTGATTTCTCTTTCATCCAGTTCTGAGACAATACGCAGGGTTTCCTCTCCGCGAGCACCAGCACAGCCATGCTCGATGGCATTGGTTGCAATTTCGTCCACCCCCAGACGAAGATGGTAGCTGCGTCGTTCGTCCAGACCAGCAACGCAGGTAGCCGCCTTCACGAAGTCCCTGATCTGTTTCAAAGAATTCAGGCTTGCCGGTACAGTTAAGCTTTTTGTATGCTGCATGCTCACCTCACGTTGGTCGCATTGGAGAACGGCTGTAAAGACGGTGTTCTCTCCTTGTCCTGCAAGAGAAGAGAGAGGGGGATTCATTGTGCTCTGCTGGGAAGAAAAAACGCTATCTCCCCACGAGGACTGCCACCGATCGGTTGCTCATCAGAAAACGCTGTTGATCGGAGAGCCGCAACTCTGAGCCGGGTTCCCGAACATCTTCAGGACTCGGCATGGCGGTGTTGAGAAAACAGTGCCAGGCCATACCCTTGGGCAAGATTGGCAGCTCGAAATCATGATCTTCCCAGTGCATATTCATCATCACATACGAATAATCGTCGTGCTCGCTGCCGTTTTTGGCATGTTTACCACAGAGGAGAAAAGCCAGGCTGTGGCTTTCATATGACCAGTCAGGCTGCCAGGGACGGACGCCGTGCCAGCTGATGTCGGGATAGCCGCTGTCGACATAGTCTTCATTGCGGAAATGCCGACGATTCCGAAGAGCCGGGTGACTCTTCCGAAACGCCAGGCAGTATTTAACAAAGCGGAACAGATCGGCATTCTGCTCCAGCAAGGCCCAGTTCATCCAGTTCAGTGCGTTATCATGGCAGTAGGAGTTGTTGTTTCCCTGCTTGCTGTGGCCGGTTTCATCGCCCATCAAAAGCATCGGAACGCCCTGGCTGCAAAGGAGGATGGCGATTGCATTTTTCATCTGACGCCGTCGCAAAGTGAGTATGTCCGGATCCGCGGTTGCTCCTTCGACCCCGCAATTCCAGCTGTAATTAGCATTAGCGCCGTCCTGATTCTGCTCGCCGTTGGCTTCATTGTGCTTCTCGTTATAGGCGACCAGGTCCGCCAGCGTGAAACCGTCGTGGCAGGTGATGAAATTGATTGAAGCCGAGGCTCCGCGGCCAGCGTATAAGTCCGGTGATCCGGTCACTCTTTGCACCATCTTGCCGATCTGGCCTGGGTCGCCTCGCAGAAAGCGCCGAACCGTATCACGATATTTTCCGTTCCATTCGGCCCAGCGATTGTAAGCCGGAAAGCTGCCGACCTGATACAATCCACCGGCATCCCAGGCTTCGGCAATCAATTTGCATTTTGCCAGAACCGGGTCGTGAGCGAGCGATTCCAGTAAAGGAGGATTCGCGAGAGGTTCCCCGGCCTGATCCCGTCCGAGAATCGATGCCAGGTCAAAGCGGAAACCGTCTATATGATATTCCGCTGCCCAGTAGCGCAGGCTGTCTAAAAGCATATTGCGCACGACCGGATGATTACAGTTCAAGGTGTTGCCGGTGCCGCTGTAATTTTCATAACGGCCCTGGGGCGTTAGCATATAATAGGTGGAATTATCGATGCCCCGAAACGAGATGGTCGGTCCGTTTTCGTTTCCTTCGCCGGTATGATTGAACACGACATCCAGTAAGACCTCGATGCCGTTTTTGTGCAGGGCCTTGATGACATTTTTCAGTTCATCCGCGACCATTGTGCCGTCTTTCATCTTTCCGGTTGCAGCATAACCGGCCTTGGGGGCAAAAAATCCAATCGTACTGTAGCCCCAGTAATTCAACAGTGATGTTTCTCGATCCGGACTGTTAAAAAATATTTCCAGTTCGTCAAATTCAAAAATCGGCATCAGTTCGACGCAATTGATCCCGAGTTCCTGTAAGTAGGGGATTTTTTCATGAATCGCTGCATAGGTCCCGGGATATTTGACGCCGGACGATGGATCTTGTGTAAAGCCTCTGACATGCATCTCGTAGATCACGAGATCCTCGATGGGAATTTCCAGCGGGCGATCGGACTCCCAGTCGAAATCATCATGGACGAGGCGCGCACGATGAGGATAGATGTCATCCAAATCAGGAATCTGACCCCAGACTTCCCGTCCTCCGATTGCCTTGGCGTAGGGGTCCATGAGAATTATCGCCGGATCGAATTTATACATTTCAGACGGCTGCTGGTCGAAGTTCGGGCCAAGACCATCCATGCGAAAGCCGTATTCAATGTTCTCATAATCCAGCTCGAAGACAGTCATGGTAAACACGTTACCAATGCGTAAATCCAAGCGGGGGCTTTCTTCTGAGCCGATTTTTTGAAACAGGCCGCGATACGGAATTTCCACGAAAGGTTGTGGTTCGCCTTTTTCAAACAAGACCAGTGTACAATCGACGGCGTGTTGTGAAAAAATTGAAAAATTTACCCCCCCGGGCACAAGAGATGCACCAAAGGGATAAGGGCGACCGAGACGAATGGCAAAACCCTTATAAGAATGTGTCGGGTAGACATCGATCCGTTCAATCATGGGCCCTCCTCAAGAAGAGCCAGGCCCTCTTCGATAGTGTCGCACACGCGAAAGTATTCCAGAAAACCAGTTACAGACATAATATCTTTAATGTCTTCGGATAAGCCCACGAGCGCGATTTGTCCCGATTTTTTCCGGACCTGACGATAAAGCAGCAGAAGCATGCGTAAACCGGCGCTTGACATATATTCTACCTCATGCATGTTGACTAAAATTTTCGAGGCCGTCTCCACATCAGGAAAAATTCGCTCCTGGATTTCTCCGGCAGTCTTTCCGTCGATATCGCCTGCTAATTCGATGAGCGACACATGATGATCAGTACTGATATGGCATGTCATAAATGTCGAAGAGTGTGAAAAAGCCGGTGTTGACATCAGAGCATCTCCGGCGCTGCGCCACAACGTCTGTCAAAACCTGCTTTTGGCACCCTTGTTCCGTCTGTTCTTTGATTCTGCTCACTACTTTTGATCCTGTACATTCATAGAAAGGCGAGAAAGTAAAGCTTTTTTCTCCAGAATGCAGAGAAAAAAGCTTGCATAAGTTTCAGGGCTTTTGTATAAATAGTCTGAATTGACTTGGAAGTCGTTGAATAAGTCACGTTCTATGTGCGTGTGTGAGGGAAAATTATGGCTGATATACATGAACTTGTCAATATTGAGCTCGTAGATGCGAGTGTGAACAGCTCCCGAGTTATTCAGGTGCTGTCGAAAGTGTCCGGTCTGGCGATGACTCCGGCCGAGATCATTGAATCTGTGCCTTGTATTATTGCTGAGGATGTGCCCCGCAGCATGGCGGAAAAGCTGCAACGTTTTCTGGAAAAAGCCGGAGCAATGGTGAATCTTAAAAGCCCTGGAGACGCGGAGGAAGAAGAACTTGAGTTTGAACTGGAGCTCGAAGACGAGGAAAGACTGTTTTCCCCAGACGATCTTTCAGGCACTGAAGCACTTCGCGGAGAGGGCGTATTAGAGATAGCTCCCGCTCCGGATCAGCTGTCGCGCGATGAATCCGACGACTTGGTCCTGGATGAATATCCGCGAGCGGCGGACAGCGATCGTGACGCCGGGCTCGATGGTCCTTCCGAGGATTTTGGCGGGTTCAGCGCTGCATCGACGCTTTTGGACGAAGAGGCTGATGCTGCCGAAGATGAAGAGCTCTGGGGAACTGAGGATGATGGATTTGAGAGCGATGTAGAAAAAAATGCCGCCTCATCAGACCTCGAAAAGAGCAAAAAGAAAAAATTCTCCCTTCCATTTTTTACGAAAAAAGTACGGTCTGATGCTGCCGGCGCCGATGAAAGTGATCCTGGCGGCGAGACTGGCGAGAAAAAGGGGTCAACCCTTCCGAACGGCTTGCTTGCAGCAGTTGTCAGCGGATTTATTCTTGGGGCGCTGCTTTTCGGAGTCTGGGGCATGCTGTCGAAACGCAGACTTCAAAGAGAGCTGCAAGCCGTTGGCGCTCAGACGCCACATCGTGCAGAGCTTCAGCAGAAGCTTGACGAGCAAGCCCGGGAAATTACACGTCTGAAGCAACTGACGGCAAAAACGGATCGTGCTGCGCCGCCGCAGAGTATTTCCCCTTCGCTTGTACCGGACGGCAACGATTCAGACGTGCTGGCCGCCATATTGTCATCCTTTGAATCGCTGAAAGATACGCATCTCGAGAGCCTGACCACGTCTGCTGAAACGCAGCAAAAAGCCTCCTGTTCGCGACAGGTGCTTCTCGATGGCAAGGGAACTTTGACCTATGCGCAGGTGGTGAAGCGTTTCAGCGCGAAATATACGGCCTTTGATGTAATGCGCAGTCCCTCGTTAATAACGCCCTTTGTGGCGGAATTAAAAATCCCTTTCAAACAAGAGATACGAGTCGGGGCGGATGAAACGTCCTGTAATGCTGCTTCGTTTACAGAACTGCCCACGCCGCGCCATCACGAATTCGGCGGTTTCTACGGCATCTGGATCGTCGAATATCTTTATAAAAACGGCAGATGGGTCCGCAAGCCTACGGTCACGGAACGTAACCGGGCTTTGTATGCACAAGCCTTTGTCAACGGCAGTCCCGATTATGCGAGGTTCCTGATTGATGAGACGCTTTATCCGGGATTCGACAATTAGCTCGGCGTGACGCGTAGAGCGCCTAGAGCACGATCTGATATTTTTTAATCCGCCGTTCGAGCGCCTGCCGGGAAATGTTCAGCAGTATTGCGGCCTTGACCTGATTGTTTCCGCTTTCTTGCAACGCTGCCAGAATCGTCTCCTTTTCGACACGCTGTAAATCGAATATCTTGTGGGAGTTGGAAGGGAGCCTGATTTCATCCGTTTCTTCCGGAAATGTGACGTTCAGAGAAGCTCCTTTCGAAAAAATCATGGCCCGCTCGATCATATTGCGAAGTTCTCGAATATTCCCTGGGAAGGCATGCTGCTGTAAACGCTCGAGAGTATGCCGCCGGATCGTTGGGATCGGTTTCTTCATCTTTTCCGCAAAAAACCGGACAAAATGTTCCACCAGCACCTGAATGTCTTCCTGACGCTCCCGCAGAGGCGGAGGTTTGATGACGACCGTATTTAGACGATAATATAAATCCGTGCGGAATTCACCCTTCTTCACTTTCCCGGGGAGATCCTGGTTTGCGGCGGCAATGACCCTGACATCGACTTTTTGCGGATTCTCCGAGCCGACCACGTCCACCATTTTATCTTCAATCACGCGTAACAGTTTTGCCTGCAGCTCGATCGGAAGATCGCCGATTTCGTCGAGGAACAGCGTGCCTCCGTCTGCAAGTTGAAAGCAGCCTTTTTTCGACTCCAGTGCTCCGGTGAAGGCACCTTTTTTATGACCGAAGAGTTCACTTTCAAACAGTTCACGGGGAATTGCGCTGCAATTGACTGCGTAAAACCGGTGTCTGCTTCGCGGGCTGTGATAGTGAATCATGCGGGCAATAAGCTCTTTTCCGGTACCGCTCTCTCCGAGAATCAGCACGTTTGTCTCGTCGTGTTGAGCTGCAGTAGAGGCCATGTCGAGAATGTTTTTGATGGCTTGACTCCGGCCGATAATATCCGCATCGATCGCGTGCTGCAATTCTTTAGAAATCAGAGAATGCGAGCGTTGGCCTTCCTGAGTGCGCTGACGGAATTTTTCCGTTCGTTCGATGGCAGCTTTCATCTCGGATAGACGGATGGGGTTCTGAAGAAAATCAAAGGCACCTGCATGGATCGACTGAATGACTGCGTCCATAGCGTCATGTCCGCTCACCACGATCACATTAATATCGGGATAATCTTTTTTGATCTCCCTGAGCAGATCGAGCCCGCTCATGCCAGGCAGATGCATATTTACGACGACAACGTCAATCGCTTCGGCCTGAAGAATGCTGAAGACTTGGGATGGTCGATGCGTCGTACAAGTATGGAAAGTGTGCTCTTCAAAAAATTCCAGCAACTCATCAGCTAACAGTTGTTTATCATCAATAATGAGAATATTCAGATTTTGCATCGTCCTTGTTCGTGATGACAGAGGGTTGTAACACTATAGGACTCCAGAGCGTTTTGGGAAATCTGTTCTTATATCACGCTGTGGGTATCATGAATATTTTGGCAAGAGAAATCTGTATTTTTGCATAAGATGCCCGAAATGACATCTTGTTTTCGGGCAGTTCTGCTGGGGTGAGGTTCAAAATCTCCCTGTAATAGAGATGTTTTACAATTGGCACAGGATTTGCTGTTATGTGTCTGGGCAATGACAGTGTGTCATTCACTCTTGTTCATGTCTCTTTTTATTCGATCTCACAATAACACTTTTATCGTAAGGAGAACAGTGCCACATGAAAGAAGAACGTTTGGATTGTTTAGGTGAAGCGTGTCCGGTTCCATTAATTAAAGCTGAAAAAGCCTTGGAAAAATTGGAAATCGGCGACGTGCTGATTATAGAAATTGATCATAGCTGTGCGATGAAAAATGTTCCTGAGTGGGCGAGGAACGCCGGTCATAACGTCGAAATCGAGGAAGTTGACGATGGTGAATGGGAAATTTTCATTGAGAAAGTCAAGTAAGAAGAGGACGCCCTATGGATCTTAAGAACACTGAATACTATAAGAAATGGCTGAAAGACCCGTGGACCTATGTCGGCGGTGCAGTCATTCTCGCTGTGCTCAATATCGCCCACATCGCCGCAACCGGCGGACGGTCATGGGGAGTGTCAGGAGCGTTCGCAAATTGGGGAGCGTGGGTGATGCAGCTTTTCGGCGGCCATCCAGAGAAATGGGATTATTACATTTACGTAAATAAAGGCTTTTCAACACTCACATTTTGGACGGACGGTTCTTCGATTCGTAATGTCGGCGTGATTGTCGGCGCGTTATTAGCGACCCTGCTGGCCTCACAATTTAAGGTGAAAAAAATCAAATCCTGGCGCCAGATTGTGGCAGCTGTGCTCGGTGGTCTCCTGATGGGCTACGGAGCCAGACTGAGTTTTGGCTGCAATATCGGGGCCTTGTTCGGCGGGGTCTCGTCGATGTCGCTGCATGGATATCTCTTTATGATTTTCATTTTTTTAGGCGGCATTGTTGGAAGCAAATTGCTGGTAAAATTTTTCATGTAGAGACGGAAGGAGACGGAGATTATGGGAGATCTTGCTGCCAGAGCAGCCGCCAGTCGGTCATCACGCCCGAGAAAAAAGAAAAAGAATCAATTCCCTCTGGGAGTGGGGTTGCTGCTTGTGCTTATTATTGTTGGAATCCTGCTGTCTGTTTTTTCTCCAGCCGGAGGAAAAATGGCCTTGTTCTGGATTTTCGGCATTGGTTTTGGTTTTACATTGCAACGGGCTAGATTCTGTTTTGCCGCATCCGTGCGCGATCCGTTTTTGACCAGTGGAACCAGTCTGACAAAAGCCGTGATTATTGCCATCGCGATCGCAACAGTCGGATTTGTGGCCTATCAGTACGGCGCTGTTTCCGGAGATCTGGATCAGCTGGGACATATCCCGGGGAGTGTAAATCCGGTAGGCTTACATACGGCCCTTGGCGGATTTCTCTTTGGAATCGGCATGGTCATCGCAGGAGGATGCGCTTCTGGAACGTTGATGAGGGTTGGAGAAGGCTTTGCCATGAACATGATTGCATTAGTCTTTTTTGTCGTGGGATCTATCTGGGCCTTGAATCATTTCCCGTTGTGGTCAAAAGTCCTTTACTTCAATGCACAACATAAATTCTTTCTGCCGAAGATCGTTGGGAGCTGGGGAATTGCCTTAGTATTGCACTTTAGCATGCTGGCGGCGTTGTACATCCTGGCCGATTGGTACGGGAAGAAAAAAAGTGAGCACTAACATCATCATCAAGAGAAAGGAGATGTTTTTGATGAACACAAAATATGTCCTCTATTCAGGTTTTCTGATAACAATGGCTGTCCTGAGCGTCGGCTGTGTTGAGCAATCTGCTGATAAATACAAAGTCTTCGAGAGCAGTCAGGCGCTGGTAGAAGATTTGAAAGCCCGGATGCCACAGTTGTCCGTCAAAGATCTGCAGGCGAAACTGGAGAATGAAGAAGATGTTGCCCTGATTGATGTCAGAACACTGAAAGAATTTAACAACGGCAGTATTCCGGGGGCGCGGCATATCTCGCGGGGTCTGCTTGAATTCAATGTCGAAAAAGAATTTCCTGAAAAAACGCAGGAAATTGTTATCTACTGTGAAAAAGACAGCCGAGGGTTGCTGGCTGTTGAAGCACTGAAGCGGATCGGATACCAAAACGTCAAACACCTCGAGGGAGGATGGACGTCGTGGAAAAACGACAGCCTTAAAGATGCTGTTGATGAACTGCACGAGCATGAAGAGCATGGTGGATGTTAGCAGCGTCATAAATTCATTATCACTTAGGTATAACAGGAGAAACAGAATCATGAAAAACGTTATTGTGTCGTTGGTAGTCGCAGCTGTTGTCTTGACATGCGGAGCCTTTATCCAAGTGGACGCGCAAGAAAGCAAAGTGTTTGAAACTCCTAAAGATCTTGTGGCTTATGTCAAAACCCAAATCACTGAAATTTCGCTTGAAGATCTCAAGAAAAAAATGGAAAATCAGGA
This sequence comes from candidate division KSB3 bacterium, assembly GCA_002748425.1. Classification (GTDB taxonomy): domain Bacteria; phylum Moduliflexota; class Moduliflexia; order Moduliflexales; family Moduliflexaceae. The sequence continues at coordinate 38,821 of PDSJ01000028.1, forward strand.
TGATTTTGTACTGATCGATGTCCGTGATAAAGGCGAGTTTATCAAAGGCAGCATCCCAGGGGCGATCAATATTTCACGTGGTTTGTTGGAATTTAAAATTGGCAAACAGCTTGAAGGGAAAACAAAAGAGATCGTGCTGTTCTGCAAAAGTGGCTCACGTTCCGCTCTGGCGACTGCATCCCTGAAATCACTTGGTTACACAGATGTCAAAAGCCTGGAAGGCGGCTGGCTGGGCTGGGAAAAAGCTTCTAACTAACGGTCGATTCTCTCTCAACAGGGTGTTGCAGAGGCCTCTGCAACACCCTGTTCTTCTATAAACGTGCAGAAAAGGATCTCGGTCATGAAAAAGAAATATGAGAGCTATGATGTTGTAATTATTGGAGGCGGTCCTGCTGGCCTTACTTCGGCAATTTACTGTGCCAGAGCGCGCCTGAACACCCTTCTTATCGAAAAATCCTTGTTGGGAGGCTTGGCTACATATACTAACGAAATCTGTAATTACCCGGGTTTTCCGAACGATCTGTCCGGCTTGGACTTAATGAAACAGTTCGAACAACAGGCCAAAAAATTCGGGGTCAAAATTAAGTTGACTGATGTTAAAAAAGTTCTCCTCGACAGTGGCGGCGGGCACATGGTCGAAACCTTTCGCACGATTTATCAGGCGAAAGTCGTGATTATTGCGACAGGAGGGCGGCCTCGATTAACCGGCGCAACACATGAAAAAGACTATTTGTTTGATAAAGGTATTTCTTTTTGTGCGACTTGTGATGCCGCAGCCAATAGCGGAAAAACCGTTATGGTGATCGGCAGCGGCGATGCTGCGGTTGAAGAAGGGATGTTTCTGACGAAATTCGCCGACAAAGTCATTATGTCGGTCATTCATGACGAAGGGATTATGGATGCCAATGAAATCGCTAAGAACCAAGTTTTGCAGAATCCCAAAATGGAATTCAAATGGAATACTATGGTCGATGCCTTTGAAGGTGAGGGACACCTTAATACCGTGGTGCTGAAAAATCTCAAGACAGGCGAGCTCGAGCCGGTAAAAGTAGACACCTGCTTCCTTTTTATCGGCTATATTCCCAACAGCGATCTTTTCAAAGAAGTGCTCACGCTGAATAAACAGGGCTACATCATCAGTAATGAAGACATGGAAACCGAGATCCCCGGTGTGTTTGTCGCTGGCGATATTCGCCAGAAAAGCCTCCGACAGGTGGCAACTGCGGTCGGCGACGGCGCGATTGCCGGTGTTGCTGCGGAACGCTATATTGCTGAGACGGAACTCTTTGAGCAGCAGATCATGCAGAAGGAAAAAGTCGGTTTGATTTATATCTTCTCTGCGATTGATGCTCCGAGCCGTGAACTCATTAGCGAAGTGCAGAAAATTGAGGAGAAAATGGGCGGTAAGGTGAAGCTGAACCTGATCGACTTTTATAAAAAAGAGTGCCTCTGTAAGCGACTAGGCACTGAAATTGAACCGATGACTGTTGTGTACACGAAAGACGGAAACGTTGTGAAAAAAGAAGCCTATTCCTCGCAAGATTCAATTGTCAAGACGCTGACGGAATTGTGTGGATGAGTTGTGTAAGCCTGAAAGGTTGTACAAAAACCTTTCAGGTTGTTCTGCATTCTGGGCTAAGCGTGCCTGGCAATGAGTTTCGCAACGTATTGCCCGAAGTTGTTTTCATTCAGGAAGGTGAGCTTATACATGCTGCTTAAGCCTTGTGTCTGTTTAGTATTTAACCCAAGAGTAATAATAAGAAAATTTGATGACGCAATGTTTAAACGTCTGCGCAGTTTCGTATATTTTTCAATCGATCCGCGAAATTCTCCAGATTTACATTCGATACAAATCGGAGTCTGGTCGCTCAAGAGGAAAAACACATCCAGCTCATGGCGATCGTCATTGGGAAAGGTGATCACGAAGTTCCGCAAACAGGATACCTGTAGCGAGCTTTCCTGAAAGAAGGCCAGCAGTTACATCAATACAAACCACTCCAGCCATTCTCCATTGAAAAAATTGACAATCGTTTTTGCAGTCTGCAAATTGAGCCGCAACACCTGATCTTTTTTGTGATAAAAGTATCTTTCCACAAACGAATAATTGTATAATTCCTGACAAAATGTCCTGATCGTTTTGATCTCTCTCTGGGTGTTTTTACTGAGGAGCAGCTTGACATTGCTGTATCCCCTGCGCTGCACGTATTTGATCTGATCGAGCATCTTTTTCAGTACAGCATAATTCTCTCCCAGATGTATGGCGACTTCATCAAAAAAACCGGTGGTGTCGATCGCGTTGCTATCGACGCTCATCTTGATATTTCGCGCCTGAAACCAGGTCTCAATGGGTTTATACTGCTGATAGCTGGACATGGCGGTCGTATTGTGAATATCAATATTCGATATATCCAATCGCGCTGATGCGGCTCGCAGCGTTTCTGCCTTGCTGGAGGTGGAGCTTTTATCAGTTGAAGCGATCTGCTGTTTCAGCTGATAGAGCTCCTTATACAAGGCCATATATTTTTCCAGGACTTTTTCGACAAATATCACGGTGTTATATATTGGCGCTGATTGCTTGCATTTAGGGCATCTGACAGACCTTCCCGTCAGATCATTGGATAGTTCACGAAGATGTCCGCATGTATTACATCGAAAGATCGCCACGTTTCTTGTCTCCTTCCAGATCTCTCAGAGAGCCATTACAACAAGCGAGGGAAAATTCCTGCTATCGTATGTACGTGTATCAAGATTCTCAGTTCTTTTGTCAAGAGGATTTTAGAAGCCTTCGCTGCAGTCGTCAGGTCAAATTGCCAAAAAATTATAATTATATCATAAATATTCGTCTTTTATTTGTAAAATTTATGAAATAATTATTGACAAAATACGGAGAAGGGTATTATGGTGTTATTGTAAGCTCACACGTACTCTTCGCAACTTTCGTTTTTGAGACAAGGAGGGCGATAATATGGCCGCCGGAGGACAAGACGCTGCACAATGACGAACATACGTGAATTCCTATAGCCGATCCCTGATATGCAGGCCACCAGGACTTTCTCGCTCTGTCGACTTGTATGGTGACGAGCATCACGGGAAAAAGAAGACAAACAGAGTGCGGGAAGAACGCCGCCCGACAGACTGTCGGGCGGGGTGGATTACAACTCTAAGTCAGAGAGGCGGCTGATAGCTTCTTGCACGTCGTCTGTATTGCCAAAGGCCGACAGGCGAAAATAGCCTTCGCCGCATTTCCCGAAACCGGAACCAGGAGTCCCCACGACCTGGCACTCATGCAGCAATTTGTGGAACATATCCCAGCTGCTTAGTCCGTCAGGGGTTTTAAGCCAGATATAAGGCGCATTTACGCCGCCGGAGTAGCTGATATTCAACGCATCAAGGCCCTCCCGGATGATCCGGGCATTTTCTAAATAATAGTCGACGATGGCGTTGATCTCTTGACGACCTTCAGGCGTAAATGCGGCTTCTGCGCCTTTCTGGATGATATAGGCCACACCATTGAACTTTGTGGATTGGCGACGCAGCCAGACCTGATTCAGCTGAGACGGATTTCCTTGGGCGTCATATATCTTGACGTCGTTCGGGATGATCGTGTAGGCCAGACGTGTTCCGGTGAAACCAGCTGTTTTTGAAAGGCTGCGAAATTCTACTGCCACGTCTCTGGCGCCGTCAAGTTCAAAAATGCTGTGAGGGATTTGATCGTCGCGGATAAACGCTTCATACGCTGCATCGAAGAGAAGAAGGGCTTTTTTCTCGTGAGCGTATTCAACCCATTTTTTGAGGACTTCTTTTGTCGCCACCTGCCCGGTCGGGTTGTTGGGATAACAAAGATATATCAGATCGACATCTTCCTGCGGCAGTGCCGGCAGAAAATTATTCTCAGCCGTCGAATCCAGATAAACGACCCCCTCATAATGCCCGTTATGGCAGTCTCCTGTCCGTCCGGCCATGACATTGCTGTCGATATAGACAGGATACACCGGATCGGGAATGGCGATTCTGGTGTCCGCTGCAAAAATTTCCTGGAAATTGGCGCTGTCTTCCTTTGCGCCCGTGGAAATGAAGATTTCTTCCGGCAGGATGTCAACATTGCGCGGCACAAAATCTGTGCTAACGATTTTTTCCCGTAAAAACGTATAACCTTCATAAGGGCCGTAGCCGTGAAACGTGTCAGCATTGGCCATATCTTCAACTCCCTTTCGCAGCCCTGCCAGTACTCCCGGAGTCAGCGCTTTCGTGACATCTCCGATGCCCAGCTTGATAATCGCTTTGTCAGGGTGTTGCGCCTGATACTTTCCCACCTCTTCTGCAATTTCTGCAAAAAGATAATTTCGCTGCAGTTTGGCATAATTGGCATTGACTTGAATCATGATTGTACTCCTCAATGTCTGTCATACAAGACGGTTACGCTTTATAAAAGCGCCTGATTCCATGCGATACTTTTTTAGTGTGCGTCTTTATTGTGGCGGAAAGGCAATAAGGCAAGTATTTTCATACAGAAATTGTAAGAGGCCGAGAGAGCCAGGGCCCGGAGGTGACATTAATGTATGATCTGAAACGTAGAGCCGCTCTCAGGGTGTTTGACAACTTCAATTCTGACTGGAAAGGCGTTTTTCAGAGATTCCAGATGGGTAATCACCAGGATTTTCTCAAAGTCTGCGCTGATCGTGTTGATGGCTTCAACCAGTTGGTCCAGTCCTTGTTCGTCCTGAGTACCGAAACCTTCATCAATCACCAGAGTTTTCAGGCGTGTTCCGGCGCGGCGGGCAAGCAGCTTTGAGAGGGCAAGACGGATCGCGAAATCAACCCGGAAGGATTCGCCGCCGCTGTACATCTCGTAGCTGCGGGTTCCCAGCTCATCGCTGATTTTGATATCCAGTGACTCTTTGGCCCGACCGCTTTGCAGTTCTCTGACCGGTTCAATTGCGATATGTGTACGATTATCAGTGAGTTTGGCAAGAATTGTGTTGGCATTGTCTTCGATCTCAGGAAAGGCGCTCTCGATCAGATGGGCCTGAATGCCGTCCTTGCCGAAAATTTTGATAAGATGCTTGTAAAGTGTGTACTCTTTATCGGCTTGCCGCTTTTCGCACATTTTTTGTTCCGAATGTGCTTCCAAGTCCAGGCAGTGCTCGTATTTTGTGGTGTATGTACCCTTCTCCTCTAACAAGCGATCGCGTTTTTTGCCTGTCTCCTGAAGGGCACGTCGGGAAGCTTCCAGGTCACTCTCAACAGCAGGCAACGTCGCGATACTTTGTGACAGCGACTGTATGTGCTCTTCTACGTGTGTCAGCATCTCTTCTTGAGAGCGTTTCTCGTCAAGCAGTTCATCGAGGCTGCGCGTCAAATCAGGGAGCTGTTTCTGAGCCTGTTCGATGCGTGCCTTTTGTTCGGGCGCATTCTGCAGGCCGTGCAGTTCTTCCTCGATCATATCGTGGGCCTGTTTATCATAGGCAATATCCGCAATCTGTGCGGCGATTTTCTGCAACTGTTCCTCTTCTTCACGAGCGTATTCTCGTGTCTCAAGGCACTTACGAAATCCGGCGATCTTCTCGTCAATCTCGCTGATACGGCTCTTGAGCTTTTGCTGTTTACTGCGCGCGTCCTCCAGTTTCGAAAAATCAATCGCAAAATTCTCAAGCCTTGTAATGCGTCGTTTAAGCGCTTCATGCTCTTCTTGGTCGTAAGCCAGAGCATGAAGCGCTTCTTCCAGCGTTTGACGTTGAGCGCGTTCGTTCAGAGCATATTCTTTTTCTTCGATCTGCCGTTGCAGGGCCTGTTTTTCCTGCTGAAGCTCTGCGAGCGTTTTGACGGCCCGGCGACTTTCATCCAAAGCACGTTCAGCGTCCGGAAGTTCACGCTCCCTCACGGATTTCAGCGCTGCGATCCCGGTTTCGAGTTCTTTATATTGCGTTCTTAAGGCATCCAATTTCTGCTCTTTTTGTTGAAGAGCCTTCTTCAGCTGCTCGTGCTCATGATAAAAATCTTGAATATCACGAGCAAAATGTCTCTCAATATCATTTTTTTGAGACGTCTCAAGACGGGACAAACACAGCGGACATTCAGGTCTTTCGCTCCGCCTGATCAAGTCCAGTTTCTCTTCTGCTTCTTGTGTTTTTCCTTGTAACTCTTTGCAGCGAAGCTTGAGCTGATCCACAAGGGCACGGCATTCAGCCCCGGCTTCCTGATTGCGCGTCCAGGCTTTTTCGAGGTCTTCCAGACGGGAAGCCTCCTGTTGACAGCGTTTGAGCTCCTGCGCCCTCGGAACCTGTGCTGCGGCAAGCTTCTGAGTTGTCTCGATCGTCTGGTCCAGGATTTTCAGCCTGAAGCTCAACTCCTTTTTCCGCAGCTCAATCGTTTTCTCCAGCGCTTTCAGGCTGACTGTCAGGTTCCCTGCCCTCTGACGGGCAACTTCCCACTGCTCATCCTGTTTGCGTGCCGTCCGAAGTTCTTGAAAGCCTGTTTCAATGTATTGTCCCTTGTCCAGGAGCTGCTGCATCTCATCAAGCTCTTTCCGAATCTGGGCATATTCGCCTTGTGACGTTCCAAGGGATTTTTCAATCTCAGCGTGTTTGTGGAGGATCGCTTTTTCCAAATGCGCCTGCTGATTTTCAAGTGTCCTTTGTTGATGAGATTTTTCCTTATAAATTCTCATGTCGTTTTGCAGGGCAAGAAACTTTGCATAGCATTCGAGGATGTGCTTCTGTTCGCCAAGGATCGTCTGACAGGCGTCAACCTGCTCTTGCTGCCTGGATATTTTCGTGTCCAGGGACTCAATGTCATGTGCGATGCGCTGCTGTTGTGCGTTACATTCCCTAAGCCGCTCGTGCCTGGCGCGCAGTTCATTGATCTGCTTTTCAAGGGATTGGAGAATTTTCGTTTCTTGCGTTTGACTATGTTCAAGGTCCTTCAGGGAAGACTCCAGACGGGAGAGTGCCTGTGCGTACTCTTCTTTATGGGCAAGTTCCCCAGCGATATTTTCCAGCTGTCCTTCTAGTGCTGCTTGTACTTTTTCCGCATGGCTGAGACGTTTTTTTGCCAGTTCGACAAGCCGATCGTAACGCCGGAGATCGAGAATTTCCGCCAGGATTTCCTTGCGCTTATGAGGAGTTTTTTTGGTAAATTCGTCGGCGCGGCCTTGGAGGATAAAGGCTGAATTGATGAAGGTGTCGTAATTCATGCGCAAGATGGCATTAATTTTTTCCTGGGTACTACGGGCGGTTTTCTCGGTAAGACTTCTGTACGCATGATTGCTTTCATCCAGTACCTGGAAATCGAGTGTGCTGAGTTTCGATCTCTGACGATTGCGCTGGAATTTTCGCAGAATCCGGAAACGATCGCCTCCAAGATCGAATTCGAATTCCACCTGCATGTTGTTCGTGCCCAGGCGTAGCAGTCCGTCGGAAGATGAGCGCTCGCCGGCTGCTTTGCGGGCTTCGCCCCACAATGCCCAGGTGATTGCGTCGAGAATTGCCGACTTGCCATGACCGTTATTGCCGGACAGACAGGCCACGTCAAATTCCGTAAAATCCAGCGCTGGCACGTTTTCGCCGTAACTTAAAAAGTTTTTAAGAGAAAGAGAGACTGGTATCATAGAGAGAAATGATCGGCAATCACGAGCAGGTCTACGTCATCGAGTTATTCAGCGTCTTCGAGTTCTTGAATCAGGCGGCCGGCATATTCCTGCAGATCCTTTTTCAGGCCTTGAAGCTCTGGTCTCATTTCAATATACTGGGAAAGCGCATCGCTGAGACTGGCATCGTCGGAAATGCGCGGACGCTGGGAACGAGTGTCTTCGGTTGTTCTGTGAATGCCGGCTACTAAAAAGGCTCCATCCAGTGCGGCGCGTATTTGCGGAAGATTCAGATCGTGTTGCTGACTTTCGCTGACAGTGCAAGTCACACGTACCACCGCATTGTGTATATCAAATGTTTTTATGCGGTCGAGGAGGCGCTGAGTTGGAAAGACGTGTTCCCGCAGGTCCTCTTCGATGTTCACAAAACGCCGGGCTGGAGTGTGGATAAATTCATATTCTGCTGCGCCTTTTTGCAGCGACACCAGACAAAATCCCTTCTCCTCTCCAGCTTCGCCGAAGTCGATCCGCTCCAGGCTGCCGGGATAGACGACAGGCGGAAACTGACCGCGATTTAAGTCCTGGTGCCGGTGGATATGGCCAAGAGCGACATAGTCAAAGACCGGGTTTTTCAAAATGCCTTGCAGGATCATCGGATCGTGTCCGATTGTCGTGTTACGTTCGGAACCGGAATATCCTGCCCCAGCAACTGCTACATGAGCCAACAGTACTGCCGGAATGTCCGGATCGACATCCCTTGTGAATTTCTGGATGCGACGTTCGCATTTTTCCTCAATCGTTCGGATCACTTCATCGTTTGACAAGCTCTTATACTCGTCTTTGGTCAGTAGAATGTGGCGCGTGGGCCAGGGGAAACAAGCGACTTGCACGGGGCCGCGCCTGGTTGTGAGTCTTTTCAGCATCGGCTTCTCTGCAACATGGAAATAGTGTTCTCCGCCGAGAGTCTGAAAAATTGTCAGGGCCGAATGCTTGCCGAACGCTGCCGGAATGTCGTGGTTCCCAGTGACCATGACGACTGGAATTTCCGCATCGGCAAAACGTTTGAATTGTTCGGCAAGTTTTCCTTCATGAGTCGGTGTGGGACTCGCGTGTTTATAGGCATCTCCGGCGAACAAGACCAGATCCACGTCCCAGTCCAGCGCCGTATCCACCGTATACTCAAGACAGCGGCTAAAATCCTGCAAACGTGTATGCAGACCGGTCGATGCGTCCAGACGCCCATAATTTTCGACGCCAATGTGTATATCGGCCAAGTGCAATAGTCGTATTGCTTCCATAGATTCTATTCTTCCAGAGCGTCTGGAGAATTCTGTCAAGAAATAAGCGAAAAACCTCAAAGATTGGATCTAAACAGGGCATGTTCAGCACATTTCCCGCATCGCCATTCTCCCGTAACATCTTCAGCAGAACAAAAAGATTGACAGCGATTCTGCGTTGAGCATAGTGTTTCAGCGGGTTGGAGCAGCTTAGATGCCTGTAAGTCGTTTCTTGTTACTATTCTCATTAACGTGCGCAAAGACGCAGAGGAGGCCGTGCCGGAGATAGTTCTGCGATTCTGCGTGACATCAAATTCGTGATACCAGAACAACTTGTTCATGTGATTGAAGCTGCTGTCAAGCAGCATTGGGACAGCCCGGCTTTTTCAGATTATGAAGGAACAACGCTGTCCTATGGGGATCTTGCCGGAGAAATTTCCCGGATGCACAAGATGTTCCGAAAAGCCCATCTGAAACAAGGGGATACAATCGCAGCTGTTGGTAAAAATTCCACCAACTGGGCGTTGACCTATCTGGCAACGCTGAGCTACGGCGCGGTGATCGTCCCGATCTTAGCAGATTTTACGGCAGATAACATTCATCATATTGTCAACCATTCCGACTCGAAGCTTCTCTTTTGTGCGGACCTTCTCTATGAAAAATTGGATGAATCACAGATGCCGCAGCTCGAAGCGATTTTCTCGCTTAACGATTTTCGTCTGCTTCATTTTCGGAAAAAGCATTTTCCTGAAATCGTTTCGCAGGCTGGAGGTGTCGGCAACAGACCGGCCCTGGACGCAAAAAACCTTTCTTATCCGAATTTGACGAATGATCGGCTGGCCACGATTATGTATACTTCCGGCACGACAGGCTTCTCAAAAGGGGTGATGCTTTCGCACAACAGTTTGATGGCTAATATTCTTTTCGCCCAAAAGCACATGCCGTTGAAACAGGGGGATCGCATTATGTCATTCCTGCCTTTGGCCCACGCTTACGGCTGTTTGTTCGAATTCTTGTTCCCTTTCACCCTGGGCTGCCATATCACCTTCCTGACGAAACTTCCTTCTCCCAAATTGCTGCTGGAGGCGTTTCAAACAATTCGACCCAGTTTGATCCTCTCCGTCCCGCTGATCATCGAGAAAATTTACCAAAAACAGATTCAACCACTGCTGTCAAAGAAAAGCGTTCAGTGGCTGTTACGCGTTCCGCCTGCGAAGAAATTGCTTTATGCAAAAATTCGTAAGAAATTGATGGCCGCTTTTGGAGAAAATTTTTTTGAAATCGTGATCGGCGGAGCTGCCCTTGATCCTGAAGTCGAGGCATTTTTCAAAGAGATACGTTTTCCTGTTACTGTCGGCTATGGTATGACGGAATGCGGCCCCTTAATCAGTTATGCCGACTGGAAAAGTCATCGCGCCGGGTCTTCCGGGAGATGTATTGACTTTTTAGAGCTGGAAGTTGATGCTTCGCAATCATCGCAGGAGGTGGGCCAGATTCGCGTGCGGGGAGAAAACGTCATGTTGGGCTATTATAAAAATGAAGACGCAACGCGAGACGTACTCGATGAAGAGGGGTGGCTGAAAACCGGAGATTTAGGACTGGTCGATCAAGATGGGTTTCTGTTTCTCAAAGGACGGTGCAAAAATGTGCTGCTGGGACCGTCCGGCCACAACATTTATCCGGAAGAACTCGAAGCCCGCTTGAATCATTTGCCCTTTACTCAGGAATCTCTTGTGCTGGAAAAGAACGGCAAACTCATTGCAATGGTCTATCCTGACTTTGAACGTGCCGATTCCGAAGGGCTGGACGAAACGCAGCTTGCCGAAAAAATGGAGAAAAATCGCAAAGCCCTTAACAAGACCTTGCCGGCTTATAGCGCGTTAAGCAAGATCGAACTCTACCCCAAAGAATTCGAGAAAACTCCGACGCGAAAGATTAAGCGTTTCCTGTACCAGATTTGATGAGGGACATCAGCCCGGCTTCCGGTGGGTCTCTCACTGGACAAGTCCTCTAAAGGACTGATCGATGTGCGTAAAAACAGAACTGGTGGAACTGTTTCTGTAGAAACAGCCAGCCTCCGGCGGGCATAACGGGCTTCAAAGCCAGGTGCAAACCTATGGCTCTGTGTGTATTTTTTCAGTCCTGCTCTCATTCGAATTGACGTTCATTTCTTTGAAACGAGTGATGCCGCGCCATGTTCGGACAGAGCCTCAAGATCAGACTTTTGACTGCCCGATCGAGAACAGCACCACTGCCGCAAGCGCTAAAATGATCGCCAGTTTGTGGTACAAGTTCACAGGTTCCTTCAGCCACCATACCCCGACAAGAAGGGTCGTGCTGAGAATCGAGAGAACGGCATAAAGGGCGTACTGCGACACGCCGCAGCGGGAATAGAGAAGATTGAAACCAAGATAGGTAAAAAAGAGGCCGGCTCCACTCAAACCGATCGCTTTCCAGTGTCCTTTGACGGTGTTGACGAGATTGAAGACGCCGATTAATGGCGAGACGCCCATAATGCAAAACGCCGCAGTCAGGGCCGAAAGGCTGACGAAAAGCAGACCGTTTTCCACACGTGCTGATTTTTTCTGTCCCAGGGCGAACATCGCGTTTCCAAATGCGGCGATGACGGAAAACATAATTGGCAGGAAAATTTTCATCATGCTGTACAGCCTGCCGAATGCGAAGTTTTTGGCAAGTATTTTCTTTGTAACATAGCGTGATCAAAAAGGCATTTTGGGGCAATCAGTATGAAACAGCTGGAATGACAGCGATGAAACAGCGAATGAAGAATTTATGAATACACCTGTCCGCCGCTGTTGCGTAATACCCATTTCATCCAGCTTCGTGCCGTGTCAGCACGCCGTCTGGCGGTCGTGTCATTCAAGCTGGTATGACGTCGGATAATCTGGACGATTTCGGCATGGGGAAGATCCTGAACCGAAGGCTGCTGCTCGAAAAGAGGCATGTTTGCAGGAGCTGAGAGTAAGCGGTCGAGCATTTCCCGAAAACTTGGGCGCTTCAGGAGCTGTGTGATCAGCAGCCTTGTCCTGCCGCTCCTGAACGGCGTCTGTACAAATTCTCTGCCCAAATCTGTGAGTTCGATATGCCGATCTCTCCTCGTTAAAAAGGCAAGATAGGCAGCCGCGTTGAGGTAATAATCCCCTTGGCGTTCATCGAAGTCGAAATACTCTGCCAGCTCAGTTTTGCTCTGAATCCCGGAGTGGATTTGCAGAATAACGTCAACGACCTTATCCAGATCGTCCGCCTGGGGATATGGGCTGCCGGTCTGTTCGTCCTCACGCGGAATCTCCCGCAGTAATGCCAAAAGATTAAGGCCGCTGCCGGGGTCTTCATTCAGCGTGTAATTCGTGCTCTTGACGATGCGCAGGTCGCCGAAAGTCGTGCTGAACTGAAATTGTAAGAGATAGTATTGACCATTGGAATAGATCAACAGCACTGGAATCACGGCTTTGTCGGTCTTTTGCGACCATTCAAGCCAGGGATACAAGAGCTGACGGATATGAAAGTCGTCGCGCTTGCCGACTTTTGCTTCAAAAAGATAGAGGCCGTCAGGACTCTCATAGCCGGCATCTACTTCGATCTGGACTCCTGCAACGTTCACGGATTCTTTACTTACAGGCAGTCCAAACGAAAAATTACCTGAACGCAAGCGTCCACGAATCGTGAGCGTGAGCTGTTCATCTTGCAGGAAATGTTGAAGCAAACCAGCCGTAAATGCAAAATCGAGCGCCTGCGATTCGCTGAATTGCTGGTTTGAAGGGAAACTGTCGAGGCGTCGTAAATCGATTTTCGGAGCATAGCATTCGCAGGGAATCGACTCAAGGCAGTCGTCAAGACAGAAATAGCTTTTATGATCCGGATCGTGGAAGATGACATAACGGCCATTTGCCACTGGAAAGATCGACAGCGCGTGTTGCCTGAAAATCGCCGGGCGCGAATGCAGCGTGTCCTGCTTCGCCATCAGGCGCGGCTCGCGGTGGCCGGCGCGCCTAAGCGTATCAGCGCTGATATAGACATGGCCGCAGCATTCGATCTGCCTTAAGAGCTGAGAATGGTCGAACACGGCCTGCCAGGCGCGATCGTTTTTGGACTGTTTGCTCATGACTGCGCTCGCTTCTCTGGTTCCTGCTGACGGGTTCACGGTCAGCGTGAATAATTCAGGACAAGCAGTTCTGTAATCTGACCGCGTTTCTGAGGATTGGAATTGATCGCGCGACTGGCATTGACCCGTTTTATCTCAAACCCGTTATACAAGTCGTCGAAAAAATAATCGTCGGCCTTTTCATTCTGGGGATCGGAATTACTGAGCATGAGCTTTGCGCGAGAATTCTGAGCCAGATGCCGATAATAGTTCCCCAGCCGACGCTGATCATCGTCTCCGAAGACCTGTCCAGCGTATGAGGTAAAGCGCGAGGTTTTACTGATCGGCCGATAAGGGGGATCGAAGTAGACAAAGCTGTCATCAGTGAGCACGTCCTGGCTGGCCGTAAAGTCCCCGACGCGAACCTCGGCGATTTGTAACAGTTCGGAGACCCGTGTGAGATTGTCAGGATTTACGAGACAAGGGTGTGTGTATTTGCCGTAAGGGACGTTGAACTCGCCCTTGCTGTTGACGCGGAACAGCCCGTTATAACAGGTTTTGTTCAGAAAAAGCATTTGGGCTGCTGCGTGAACCCTGGCAGTGGACTGAGTGTGATCGTCGAGATGATGATGTCCGTTGTTGTATTGATGGCGGATCTGATAATAGAATTCCTTGCGTGCTGGTTCCTGACGGCTCAGATAGCGTTCGGACAAGTCACTGAGAGCTTCGATCAGCGCATCAGGAGACTCTTTGATGACGTGATACGCCAGAATCAGCTGTGCGTTAATGTCGAAAAGATAAGCCTTCTGAAGCGCAGGAAAGCGCTGGGCCACGTCGAGAAAGACTGCACCGGCGCCCAGAAACGGTTCAATATACCGGGTGATCTCTCCGGTCTGGAGTGCCTGTGGATAGTAGGAGCGGAATTGGGGCAGCAGCCGTCCCTTCCCACCGGCCCATTTCAGAAAAGGCTTAGCCTTCATCGTCGTGTTCTTCCCAACGCCTTTCAGGGGACTTCTCTTCATAGTATACTCGTTTCTATTTTGAGAGGGAGATTACTGTCAAGAGTTTAATGGCTTGAAGATCCTGACCGCAGGATGCCGGTGGAATTCTTGCTGCCTGTCCGTGAGCCTGAAAAGAGTTTGACCTGTGCCGCCTGATAAAACACTTGACAGAAAAAACGATCGCGATCTTTTCTTTGTCCATCTACAAGGTTCATACTGGTGACATTCAGGCTGCATTAACACCCTGAGAAGAGAGAGATTACGCCCTGTTGCCGTAAATCTGAAAAAAAGCAGTGGAGACGCGAGTGATTCAGACGATTCCAGTCAGTTGTAATAAGGATTGTGGAGGCGATTGCCCTCTGCTTGCTCACATTCATGATGGAACACTCATCAAGGTGACAAACAATCCGGCCGGAATGCCGTACATGAAAGGATGCGCACGCGGCCTGATGATTCGGGAAGTTTTGGAATCACCAGATCGTCTGCTCAACCCTCTGATTCGTACCGGTGAACGAGGCGAGGGAAAATTCCGTGAGGTCGGCTGGGATGAAGGGGTGGCGTATGTGGCGCAGAACATTTCTGAAATTATCATGAAATTCGGCGCTGAAAGCATCATGCGCCTCGGCGGTTCAGGGTCCTGCCGGGGAGCACTTCATAATACCGGCCTGCTCACTGCCAGATTTCTCAGCTTGCTTGGCGCTTATACCGAGACCTCCGGAAACTATAGCTCGGCAGCGGAATCCTTTGCGCTGTCGTATATCTTCGGCACGAAATATTACGGTATCGATCCCGCTACTCTGCTGCACAGTCAATGCGTCATCCTGTGGGGAGCCAATATTCTCGATACTGTCTTCGGATGCGAGTTCCCACAGTACCTGCGCGAAGTCAAAAAACAAGGGATTCCAATAATCGTGATCGATCCGCGCAGGACCAGGACCGTCGAACAGTTGGCAACGAGATGGATTCACGTGTTACCTGGAACAGATGCAGTTCTGATGGCGGCGGTGCTTTATGCGCTACTCGCTGCCGATGCCGTTGATCGAAAGTTTCTCGATCGCTATACCAGCGGTTTCCACGAGGTCGAAGCCTATATTCTTGGGCAGGACGATGGAATCCCGAAAACGCCGGAATGGGCTGAAGCGATCTGTCATACGCCTGCTCATGACATCCTTGCGCTCGCGGAAATGTACGGCAGGCACAGACCAGCGGCTTTGATTCCAGGCCTCTCGATTCAGCGAACCGTCGGCGGAGAAGAATCGGCCCGGATGGCGGTTGTCCTGCAAGCAGCAACAGGGAATATCGGCGTTCCCGGAGGCTCATCCGGCGGTAACATCTGGGGCAGGCTCCCCAATCCGCGCTGCGGCTCTATCGATCCATTGAGCACTAAGGAAAGACCGGCAGTTGCAGTCTATCAATGGCCTGATGCCGTCCTTGAAGGACGATCCGGGGGATTTCCAAGCGAGATCCGCTTGCTTTATAATGTTGGAGGCAATTTTCTTTCCCAAGGCAGTGATATCCGTAAAAATATCCGGGCATTTTCCAAGGTGGATTTCGTGGTGTCCCATGATGCATTTATGACTCCGACCTGCCAATGGTCTGATGTAATATTTCCGGTCACGACCTTCCTGGAACGAGCGGACATCATCTTCCCTGCCGGAAACTATTTATTGTTCTCTCATCAGGCGCTTCAGCCGCCGCCAAACGTTAAAGATGACTATGAGATTTTTCGTCTCCTGTCATCAGCTCTTGGATGTGAAGAACGCTTTTCCGAAGGGAAAAGCGCATCTCAGTGGATCGATGACTTTCTTGCGGAATCAGAAATTGAAGATATTCCTGCATTTCGGGAATGCGGGATTTATATGGGAGACGATCAGCAGCGCATCGGCTTAGCGGAATTTTTTCGAGATCCGGGTGCGCATCCATTATCAACACCTTCGGGACGCATTGAATTAGCTGCTTCGACCTATGCTGAGACAGGTTTTCCTGCAGTGCCAAAAGCCCGACCCTTTCAGCCTTCTGCAAAGTATCCGCTCTGTTTGATTACGCCTCACGCCCGCTTTCGAGTCAACTCCCAGAACAGCAACATCGAATGGTTTCAAAAAAGAGAGGTTCAGGAACTCTGGATGAACCCTGACGATGCCTGCAAACGGGGTATCAGCCCGGGCGACCGGGTTTGCATCGAAAGTGCTGCAGGATCTATGGAAATTCAGGCCAAGATCACTGATTACATTATGCCGGGGGTGGTTTGTCTGAGCCAGGGGCAATGGCCGAAGCTCACGATCGACGACGTTGACAGGGCTGGTTCCGCCAATATACTAACATCGTCAGAGCCGACACTTCCAAGTAAAGGCTCTCGCACTCACTCGGTCGGGGTGACGGTCCGGCCGCTATAAAAGGGTGCTGAACGGGGGAGAACTCTTTATGGCAGGTATCATAGAGTTGGAGACCTTATTAAAAACACTGTCACCGGAACTACAAGACGGTGAATTTGTCTTCTGCACGGTTGCCGGAGCGCTTTGCGACTATACACGCCTGAATCCAGTGGCAACGTTCGTAGAGAAGGAAGGCTTAACCTTGATTCTTCCTCTCGGGACTGCGGAAGAAGAGGGCCTGGCGTGGAACGGAACGTATCGCCAGATTACGTTAGGTGTGCATTCAAGCCTGGATGCAATCGGCTTGACAGCAGTTGTTTCAAAAAAACTGACATCACAGGGAATCAGCGCGAATATTGTGGCTGCCTGTTATCACGATCATATTTTCGTTCAAAAAGAAAAGGCTGAGATCGCGCTGAATGCTTTGCGAGATCTTAGTGTGACGCCATGCCAGAAAGAATAAAGAGTTCGACATCGCTATTCTGACCCTCATAGAGGTTTTGACCTCTTTCCGGCATTATGACCACTGCCGGCATTCCAGTTTCCAGGCACCGCCTTCTGCGACCAGCGCCGCAATATAGTCCTGATCGGGCGTGAGAGCCTGCATCACCCAGCGCGATGCCTGAGCGGGATCATCGCGAGTCGCCAGGACTTGTGCAGGTTCTCCTGGTCTCAGAGTGACGTCGAAGGTGTGCAGGGGGAGCGATAAGCCTCTGCCTCTGGCCTTGATATAGGCTTCCTTACGGGTCCAGCAATTGAAAAAGCCTGTCGCTTTCTGCGATTCGGGCAACGCGAGCAGGCTGTGATTTTCATAATGAGAAAAATATCGTGCAGCGATCTGTTCCATCTCGCCGACACGGCGGTGAATCCATTCGATGTCGATTCCAAGCTGCCGGTGCAGAGCCATAGCGTAAAGCACCCGTTCTCCGGAATGGGAAAGGTTAAACTGAAGATGCTCGGGATTGTTTTCTGGAATTAACGCGGGTTTGCCGTACTGGTTGTAACTGAACGTGAGTTTTTCGGGGTCGTTTTTCAAATATCGAGCGAGCAAAAGACGCAGTATGCCATGCGCGACAATATACTGTCGCTGAAGCCTGGGGAGGCGAAAAGCTCTGGCACGATCTTGTTCGTCTGGATCAAGGAGGCGGTAAAGCCGCTCCTGTTCTTCCGGCGAGGCATCAAGTGACGCCTGCCAGATGTGTATTTCATGCGCTGTAAGCCTATACGATGCCCCTGATGCCGAGGGCCATGGCGGTGTAAACGTTATCATGGCGAGACTCTTCCTGCAGTTCATGCGCGTTTGTCAATGATTTCCCAGCATTATCTCTTCAAAACTGCTTTTTTCCTTGACAGGCTCTTCCGCTTTTTTATCGTACATGAAGCGGATTCGCACAACAAGTGCTTGAGCGATCGCTGAATCTTGTAGAAATATCACGTATTGTTTTATAATATAGTATCTGGAGTATTGGACGAGAATATGTTTTCGTGATGGAAGGAATCTTCCGTGTTTGCCTGCGGGTACACGATTTTCTCGTTTGTATCGTGACGTATGACAGTCGCTGCTGAACTGCCTCCTTCAGGCTGGTGGACATCTGATGGGACGCCTCCGGCTGCTGAAGCCGCTAAACTGAAAGAGTGTGTGTATCGCCTCAAAGATCCAGTCTATCTGCTGAAGTCCCAGAGCGGATATGCGGTTGCCTGCGATGGGCAGGTACAGTTAGGCGGGGGGAAACGCTCGGCTGAAAGCTGGCCGCTCGTGGCCTGTGCCCTGCCACTACCGTTGAGACATCTCGGAGATGCGGCTTTTCTTGATGAATATGGGATGCAATATCCTTATCTTGCCGGCGCAATGGCTCACGGCATCAGCTCGGCTGAGATGGTCGAGGCCATGGGCAGAAACGGTATGATGGGCTTTTTCGGCTCAGCCGGAATGTCTCTGCAGGCTGTTGAAGCGACGATTGAGCGCCTCTCTGACAATCTGGGCGAACGCCCTTACGGCTGCAATCTCATCCACAGTCCAGGCGAGCCTGGTCTGGAAGAGGCCCTTGTTGACGTATATCTGCGCAAGGGGCTGCGTCTGCTTTCAGCGTCGGCATATTTGGCGTTGACTCTTCCGTTGGTCCGTTACCGTGTTCATGGGATTTATCGTGATGCCTCAGGGCGGATCGTGACACCGAATCATGTGTTTGCCAAAGTCTCCCGCACTGAATTGGCATCGCAATTTTTTTCTCCACCTCCGGAACGTTTCCTGCGGCAGCTCGTTGAAAGAGGGGATATCACCGAAGAGCAGGCAAAGCTGGCAGAACACATCCCGATGGCTCAAAATTTGACAGCCGAAGCAGATTCCGGCGGACATACCGACAATCGACCGGCCATGGCCTTGATTCCGACCATGCTCGCCCTGCGGGATCGGATGCAGGCTCGCTATAACTATCATCAGGAATTGCGCGTGGGGGCAGCGGGCGGCATTGCTACGCCGGCTTCGACTGCTGCTGCGTTTGCTATGGGCGCTGCGTATGTGATGACCGGCTCTGTGAATCAGGCCTGCCGTGAATCAGGAAGCTCAGACATCGTACGCAGAATGCTCGCCGACGCTCAACAGGCTGATATTGTGATGGCGCCTGCCGCCGATATGTTTGAAATGGGCGTGAAAGTGCAGGTGCTCAAACGCGGCACTATGTTTGCGATGCGGGCTGCAAAACTGTACAATTTGTATAGGACGTATGCAACGCTCGATGACATTCCCCTGAATGAGCGAACAATCCTCGAACAGAAATTTTTTCGCAAGCCGCTTGAGATGGTGTGGGAAGAGACACGAGAATTCTTTCTTGAGCGAGGTCCGGCTCAGCTTGAGCGGGCTGAACGCGATCCAGGATATAAAATGGCCCTCGTGTTCCGTTCCTATTTAGGACAGGCGTCTCATTGGGCCAATCGAGGTGAAACCTCGCGTAAGATCGATTTTCAGATTTGGTGCGGTCCGGCAATGGGCGCGTTCAACGAATGGACAAAAGGCACGTTTTTGGAAGATCCTGCCAATCGCCGTGTAGTGACAGTGGCGCTGAATTTACTCTACGGAGCAGGTATTGTGACCAGGCTGAACAGCTTGCGTATGCAAGGCGCCCGCCTCGCTGTCAATCTCTGGAATGTCGAGCCACTCCCCCAGGAAGAGCTGTTAACACGGATAGCAGCGTAGGGAAAGCTCGGGAAGCATCTCGAGAGTGACGGATGTGAAGAGAGACTAACATAATATTGACAAGACAGCTCGTCGTTTCGTTATGATGCAGAGTTCCAGGCATCAAAATGGAAAAGAGGAGAACTGATAGAATGAGCCAGGACAGCTATGCTGACGCCAGCGGACAACAGCCGGGCATGCCGATTGCCATTATCGGAATCGGCTGTATCTTCCCAAAGGCGCGTAATCTCCAGGAATACTGGACGAACTTAAAAGAAGGAATTGACGCCATTACGGATATCCCCAAAACTCACTGGAATCCCGATGAATATTTTCATGAAGATCCTAAGACTCCGGACAGGACGTATGCCAAAAAAGGTGGATTTTTACCAGAGATCGATTTTGATCCCTTGTCTTTTGGCATTCTTCCGAATGCGCTTGAAGCGACGGATACCTCCCAGCTTTTAAGTTTAGTTGCTGCCCAGGATGCCCTCCGCGATGCCGGTTATCTCGATCGCCAGTTTGATCGGGACCGTACCAGTGTGATCCTTGGAATCACCGGAACTCAGGAGTTGGTGATCCCTCTCGGCGCGCGTCTGAGTTATCCTCTGTGGCGGAAAGCCCTTCAAGATGCTGGTCTCGATGATGAACTGACTCAGGAGGTCGTCGAGCGCATCAGTCAGGGCTATGCGGACTGGCAGGAGAGCTCTTTCCCGGGCTTGTTGGGGAATGTCGTGGCCGGACGGATTGCAAACAGATTCGATCTCGGCGGAACGAATTGCGTGGTGGATGCTGCCTGCGCCAGCTCATTGAGCGCCATCCATTTAGCCATGATGGAATTACAGCATGGTAAGGCTGATATGGTTCTGACCGGCGGAGTCGATACCTTTAATCATATTTTTATGTATGTCTGCTTCAGCAAAACTCCGGCTCTTTCTCCCAGTGGACACGCGCGGCCTTTTGATCGTAACAGCGACGGGACCACGCTGGGTGAAGGAATCGGAATTATCGCCCTGAAGCGTTTAAAAGATGCCGAACGGGACGGCAATAAAATTTATGCGGTCCTTAAAGGGGTCGGCTCGTCCAGCGATGGGGGCGGCACATCAATTTACGCGCCAACCAGGGACGGTCAGAAAAAAGCCTATAAAAATGCGTATGAATCCTCTGGAGTCGCTCCTGAGACGATCGAATTACTGGAGGCGCATGGAACAGGAACGGCCATTGGCGATGCAATGGAAATTCAGGGCCTGATAGATGCCTATGGCCCGGCTCAGACAAACGGCTCCTGGTGCGCGTTAGGGTCGGTGAAATCACAGATCGGGCATACCAAAGCGGCGGCTGGCGCGGCAGGGATTATTAAAAGCGCGATGGCCTTGTATCACAAGGTGCTGCCCCCGACGATTAAGGTCGATCAGCCGGCGGCTCCGCTCGATCCAGGAAAAACGCCGTTTTATGTGAATACGCAAAAGCGCCCATGGCTTTCGCCTCAAAAACATCCTCGTCGGGCAGCCGTAAGCTCTTTCGGCTTTGGCGGCAGTAATTTTCACTGTGTTCTCGAAGAGTATGCCCCGCACAAAGAGCAGATCGACTGGACCGGTAACACCCAGATTTTCGCGTGGAGTTCCGAAACTTTGGCTGGTTTGCAAAGCGCGTTAAACTCGATCGATTCGACGGCTTCCTGGGAGGCGCTGCGCCGCGAGGCGGCTCGTTTGCGCCGGCATTTCGATCCCCGCCAGCGTCATCGCCTGTTGATAGTTGTGGAACGGGACCAGCGTTCCGTTGAAACGTTGTGTACACATGCCCAGATGATGCTGGACAAGAATACAGGTAAACGCTCTTGGAATACTCCGGACGGTATTTTTTACGGTCAGGGCGATCGACCGGGACAACTCGCTATCATCTTTCCAGGACAAGGCTCGCAGTATGTGGATATGCTGAAGGATATCAGCTGCCAGTTTCCGCAATTTCAAGATGTGCTCGATGATGCCAACCGGATATTTCATTGCCGCGATGAAACGCGGCGATTAAGTGATTTAATTTACCCGCATCCCAGTTTCAGTGAAGCAGAGGCGCAGGCAAAAGCCGATGTGCTGCGATCGACCCAGGTGGCGCAGCCTGCGATTGGCGCTGTGAGTTTGGCGTTGTTAAAAGTTCTTGAGTTCTTTGGTGTGGAGGCAGACGCTCTGGCTGGACACAGTTTTGGCGAGCTCGTGGCCTTATGCGCCTCAAAGGTCTTAGATCGTGACACATTTTTTGCGATGTCGAAACTTCGCGGTCGCCTGATGGCGCAACGGGAGGGCGATAGCGGCTCGATGCTTGCGGTGCAGGGCGATCTTCTCTTGGTTGAAAAGGTTGTCGAAGAAGAGCATATCGATCTGGTGATCGCGAACAAAAATTCCCCGCAGCAAACCGTTCTGTCGGGAGCAACGCGTGAGGTGGAACGAGCTGCAGAGTCGTTCAAGGCGCGAGATGTGCGCTGTAAACAGTTGAACGTGTCTGCTGCTTTTCACAGTGCCTTTGTCTCAGACGCCGGCGGCGCGTTTCTTGACGCCTTGAAGCAGGTCGCCATACATCCTCCGCAAATTCCGGTTTACGCTGATAGCACGGGGACCCTGTATCCAGACGATCCGGATGAGATTCGTGAGCTGCTTGCCGGACAGCTCGCTAATCCAGTGGAATTTATTGCAATTGTTGAACACATGTATGAACGTGGTGTACGGACCTTCTTTGAGATCGGTCCTTCATCCCAGATGAGCACTCTGGTCAAGGCAATTCTGGAGGGCAGACAGGTTGAAGCCTTTTCGCTGGATTCTTCGAAAGGCAAGCGTTCCGGCGAAGCGGATCTGGCCCGCGCGCTGAGCCAGCTTTCTTCCCTGGGGTATGCACTGACGCTCAGTTCCTGGGACGAAGGCAGCATTGCCAGGGATGACAATGAGTCGAAATCAAAGAAACGAAAAATGACTGTGGCACTCAACGGTGCCAATTATTTTAAACCAAAAGCCGCTGCTCCCCCGGTAAAAAGAACTGTTAGCGCTCAAATCCCTGAAAATGGGAGTGGAGCCAGAATATCGAACATGAGTATGAAGGTGAACAACACTGTCGTGAATAGCGCTGCTGCTTCCAAATTATATGCTGCATCTGAACCTGAAACCCAAGAGCGTCCGCCCGCTGCTCAGACTGTGCCGACAGCGAATCCAGCGGCAATGCCTGGGGTGCTGGACCAGTCAGATCGGCATGGTGCCGTGCCTGAAGCCTTACGGATGACCCAGGAAAATCTGCGGATCTTGCAGCAGTTTCAGCAGCAGACTGCGGATTTACATCGCCAGTTCCTGGAAGGACAGGAAGCTGCCCGTCAAAGCTTTGAGCGCCTGTTTCTTCAGCAGCAGCAACTTTTACTGGGGCAGACTCAGCCTGTGCAGGACGCTTCTCAGCCCGTGATGCAGCCGCCTGCGCAGATGACGGCGCCGACTGAAGCTGCTCGTCCGTCAGAAGTCGAAACGGTTCTTCCTCAGGAGGAAGCGCAGCTTGCCACGAATAGGTGGGCAGCTCCATCCCGGAACGAGGGCCATGTTCCCAAAGAAACCGCAGTTTCGGTTCCGCAGCCTGTCTCTGAGGAGAAGAGCCGCAGGCCTGATCTGAAAAAAGTCTTGATGGCGGTTGTGTCTGAAAAAACCGGCTACCCGGAAGAGATGCTGGACCTCGATATGGGGCTTGATGCTGATTTGGGAATCGATTCGATTAAGCGGGTCGAAATTCTCTCAGCGTTACAGGAAGCATTGCCTCATAGCCCGGAGATCAGCTCCGATCAGATCGGCAGCATCCAGAGTTTGCGCCAGATTGTGGAATTGCTGGGGCGATCGGCAGACGTTTCCACTTCGGAGCTTCAGAGCAAAAATAGCGGCGTAGAGTCCGGCGATGTGGAACGTGTGCTGCTCGAAGTCGTGTCTGAAAAAACCGGCTACCCAGAAGAGATGCTGGACCTCGATATGGGGCTTGATGCTGATTTGGGAATTGATTCGATTAAGCGAGTCGAAATCCTGTCCGCACTACAGAGCCGGCTCCCGGACGCGCCAGAGATCGATTCCGATCAGATCGGACAGATCCAGAATTTACGGCAGATTATCGACGTTCTCTCAGGTCCGGTAGAAAAAAAAACTCCTGACTTAGATGGAAGCCTCGCGGAAACTGCTCCTGTGGAAGTCTCTGAAGATCCGATGCTGTTGCTGGAGCGTAGCGTCCCGGTCCCTGAAAGTCTGGACAGATCGTCAGCTCGCCGGACAATTCAGCTCTCCCAGGGGTCTGCGATCTGCCTGATTGCCGATCCTGCTGAGCTATGCCATGCTCTTCAAGAAGGATTGCAAGCCAAAGGGTTCCAGCTCGTGCAGTGCGCCTGGGATCAAGTCGACAGCCTTTGTTTACCCGAAGAATTAGGAGCGTTGATCCTTCTTGCGCCGGCGGTTGAAAAAATCCGTACGGATTTTCCGTTTCAGGCGTTTACTGTGCTTCAGAAAGCTGCTGGAGCGCTCACGAAAAATCCTTCAATTTTCGTGACGATTTCGCGCCTTGACGGGCAATTCGCTTTTGGAGAATTGGATCCGGCAGGCTGCGTGTTCTCAGGAGGACTGGCGGGTCTGACAAAAACCGCCGCTCGTGAGTGGCCCGGCGTGAATTGCAAAGCGCTCGATCTTGCGCCGAGTGTTGGTGATCCACAAAGGGCTGCTGAAGCCATCCTCGAAGAAGTTTTTTTATCTGGCCCTGTTGAAGTCGGTATCTCGCGCCAGGGCCGCATCATGCTGAAACTGCAGCGCTTGGAATTTGCTTCTTCCGAACGCCGTGATCCTCTTCACTCCGGAGATCTGCTGCTGATTAGCGGAGGAGCCAGGGGCGTCACTGCAGAATGTGCAGTATCGCTTGCCAAGACCTTTCAGCCGACGATTGCCTTGCTTGGCCGCAGTCCGCTGCCTGATGAGCCTGAAGCGGAATGGTCGGCGTCCCTGTCCGGAGAGGCTGAGATGAAAAAGGCGATTATACAACATTTCGGAGGCAAGCTTTCTCCAAAAGAGGCTGATCGGGCGTATCAGCAACTCTTGTCTGCCCGTGAAATTCGTCGCAATATTGCTCGCATCGAAGCGGCCGGTTCGACGGTGCTCTATCGCTCCGTTGATGTGAGAGACGCTGTTGCAGTCCATGCACTGCTTCGGGAATTAGAGCAGGAATACGGCGCTGTTCGCGGCCTGATTCACGGTGCAGGGGTCTTGGCGGATTGTACAATTGAAGACAAGACTCCCGATCAATTCGGCCGCGTTTACGGAACAAAAGTCCAGGGATTGTTGAATCTTTTGGAGGCATTGCAAGACGCTCCATTGAAAGTCTTCTCTGTCTTCTCTTCTACCAGCGCTCGTTTCGGCCGCATCGGCCAGGTGGATTATGCCGTTGCCAACGAAGTTTTGAACAAACTGACCCAGCAATACGCCCGAAAACATCCTGACTGCAGGGCTGTTGCCGTGAATTGGGGGCCCTGGGCCGGCGGGATGGTGACTGCAGCGCATGAAAAGATTTTCAAAGAAGAGGGGATCGAGCTCATTCCTCTTCGGGCCGGGGCAGAGTATCTGCTTCAGGAACTTTCTCTGCTTCCCGGGAAGGCCACGCCACATGAAGTGCTGATCCTGGGAGCTGGAACAGATCTGGGAGCCGCGATTGTTGAGGCCGGCGGCAACAAGAATACTGAGGAGACTTCTTTGACTGTGGTCTTTGAGCGGATCGTCGATGTCGAAACACATTCCTTCCTGAAATCCCATGTGATCGGAGGCCGGGCGGTTTTGCCGATGGCAATGACGATCGAGTGGATGGCACACGCTGCTCTGCATGGCAATCCCGGACTCGTGTTGCAGGGCTTTAACGACTTACGAATATTAAAAGGTCTTGTGCTCGCGGCAGGGGAACGTGTAAAAATTCAGGTCCTTGCAGGTGAAACCCGGAAAAAAGAAAAAAGCTTTCTCATTCCGCTGGAACTGCACAGTCTCAGCGATGACGGTACGCGAATTCGCTGCGCCCGGGCCGAATTTATCTTAGGAAACAGGCATCTGCAAGGCCAGGGCTTGATCCCGGATCTGGCGCTGCCTCCAGCGTCGTTCCAGGATGCTGAGATTTATCAAACGTATCTCTTTCACGGTCCTGCGTTTCACGGAATTCAGCATGTGGAAGGCTGTTCGGCACAAGGAATCGCCGCAAGCGTCAAATCCGCCCCCGGTCCATGGGAATGGCAGGCAGAGCCTTTCCGCAACCACTGGCTGACCGAGCCTCTGATGATGGATTCTGCGTTTCAACTGCTGATCCTGTGGAGCTTTGAACACCGGCAGGCAGGTTCTTTGCCCGCTTTTGTGGGCCGTTACCGTCAGTTCATGCCTCAATTCCCGAAAGACGGCGGACATATTGTGGCTCATATCATACAGAACGAAAAAAAGCGCGCTCTATCCAATATCGAATTTCGGGATTCAGACGGCGCCCTGATCGCCTGCATCGAAAATTACGAATGTACGATCGATCCTTCTCTGAATCAAACTTTTCAGCTGAAGCGACTCTCGTGACTGCTCTGAAGCTGCCTAAATTTCGGGATGTTGCCGGGCCATTAATGTCATAAGATATATGCGTAAAAAAGGATTGTTTTTTATCGGAATTTTCTTCATCATGTCTCTTCTTGTGAAGATTGGATGGATAGAAAACAAGCTCCTTTTCTTTCCGTCCCACGAGAATTCCGCAGAGCTTGCTGAAAACAGCGCGTTTACAAAGTGGACAACTGCTGGGAAATACATTGGATGGAAGAAAGTGGTGAATCGTGAACACAGATCCTGGCTGTTCATTCACGGTAATGCTGGCCAGGCCATCCACCGGACCTATGCGGAACACTGTTTCAGCAAGGATGAAAATATTTTTATTCTTGAATATCCGGGCTACGGTGAGCGTGAAGGCTCTCCTTCTGCGGATTCGTTTAATGCCGCTGCGATGGAGGCGTACACGCTTTTAAAGGAAGAGGTCTCTGAACAGAAGATATGCCTCATCGGAGAATCAATCGGTTCCGGCCCAACATGCTTTCTTGCCAGCCAGGGCATTCAGCCGGAAAAAATCGTTCTGGTGGTCCCGTTTGATAATCTCAAGTCTCTGGCACAAGAAAAAATGCCATTCTTGCCGGTGTCCTGGATGATGCGCAATCAGTGGGATAACATCGATTTCATCAAGTCCTTTGAGGGGCCGATTGAGATTTATGGGGCAGAACACGATGAGATTATCCCCCTTCATCATGCTGAGAAGCTCGCGCGTTCCAACAAAAATTGTCGCTTGTTTATAATGCCGTGCGGACATAATAGCTGGTCGTATAACGTAACATTTTTCAAATAAGAGCGTAGTTGCAGCGGAATTCTTTTTTCCAGATTCCTTCTTGACAAGCTGTAAAAAAGACACTAATTTTACAGCGGAATTTTTGCTGTTGATGAAGATAGTGGAAATCTGCTGGAGTGTTTCTACGTCTTCAGAGAGTGTGAATACACCGCGTTAGCATAAACGTCATCGAGGAGATACGCCTCTCGGCAACATGTGCCGCCGTCTTGATTGTGCCCGTTGTGCCGTTGTGGTGAAACTGTCCCAAATCGTTATGTTTAAAAAACTCTTACATAAGATTATCACACCTAAAAACGAACGGACTCTGAAAGAGTTCCAAACTCTTGTGGACGCAATCAATGGACTGGAGGCAAAATTCGAGCTCTATGGCGACGACGAGTTACAGGCCATGACCGAGTATTTCCGCAAAAAAATTATCGAGGACGCTGTTGTACGCGCAAAAGACCGTTTGAACGGTGATCAACGCGCTTTGCGGAAACATATCGAAGAGTTGTTCGGCGAAGAAGAAGGGAATGACTTTTCGGCGGTCGGTGTTGAAAAGCACCATAATAAAGTTTTGACCCGTATCCTGGAAACCTTGAGTCAGGAAATCGCGACAGCAATCGAGGCCATGAAAGAACTGAGCCAGTTTGAAGAAGCAGACGACGTAGCGATCCGGGAGGGCATCGAAGATTTTCTGCGGGGAGCGCTGCATGAGGAAATGGAGAAATCCATGAACGATATTCTGCCGGAAGCCTTTGCTGTCGTGCGCGAAGCCTCTAAACGTGCGCTCAAGATGCGGCATTTCGATGTACAGTTGATCGGGGGGATCACCTTGCATCAGGGCCGCATCGCCGAGATGAAGACCGGTGAAGGCAAGACGCTGGTCGCGACGCTGCCGGTCTACTTAAATGCGTTGACCGGGCGCGGGGTCCATGTGGTGACAGTGAACGACTATCTGGCTCGACGTGACAGCGAGTGGATGGGACAGATTTATACCTTTTTAGGGTTGACGGTCGGCGTTATTCAAAACGGCATGAGCCCCAAAGATCGTCAAGAGGCGTATGGCTGCGACATTACCTATGGAACGAATAATGAGTATGGTTTCGACTATCTTCGTGATAACCTGAAAAGCGAACCCGGGGAACGTGTGCAGCGAGAGTTGAATTACGCGATAGTTGATGAGGTGGATAGTATCCTGATCGATGAAGCCCGAACACCACTGATCATCTCTGGTGAGGTGGCACACGATACGAATAAGTTCGTTGATTTTCGCTCTCCGGTGCGTGGTGTGGTCGATAAACAGCGCACGATCGTGAACGATCTTTTTCGTCACATCCAGAAATACGACGACAGCGATCCCGAAGCCTATGAAAAGTACGAACTGCTGCTTAAAGTCGAACGCGGCAACCCCAAAAACGAGCAGCTTCTGGAGTATATTGCAGAGCACAAAAGCGCCAGGAAGATGATGCTGCAAGTCGAAAACGACTATATGCGCGACAAACGGATACACGAACTGAATGAAGGGTTGATGTTCGCGATAAGTGAAAAAGAGCATAATGTCGAACTGACGGAAGAAGGACAGCAGCTTTTATCGCGTAACGAAGCCGATTTGTTTGTACTTCCCGATCTGGACGAAGAATTTTCTCGCATCGACAGCGATGAAAGCCTGGGTGCAGAGCAAAAATCCGCTGAAAAACGGAAAATTTCGGCCTTGTATGACGAGCGTCATGAAAAGATTCATAATATTACGCAGCTTATCAAGGCATACACGCTGTTTAAGCGGGATGTGGACTATGTCGTAGCGGATAATAAGGAAGTCGTTATCGTCGATGAGTTCACAGGGCGTATGATGCCAGGACGTCGTTACAGTGATGGCTTGCATCAGGCCCTGGAAGCCAAAGAGGGGGTCCAGGTCGCCAAGGCCAGCCAGACGATCGCGTCGATTACGCTTCAGAACTATTTTCGCTTATATCATAAATTGTCTGGTATGACCGGTACGGCAGAGACTGAAGCTGCTGAGTTTATGAATATTTATAAGCTGGATGTTGTGGTCGTTCCCACAAATGAGCCGCTCGCCAGGATCGATCATCCAGACCTGATTTATAAAACCGAGAATGCGAAGTTTCGCAATGTTGCGCGGGAAATCGTGGAATGCTATCTTGCAGGGCAGCCAAGCCTTGTGGGCACGATTACGATTAAAGTGTCGGAAGAGTTGAGCGAGATGCTGTCTTTGAAGCATTTGACCAAAATTTTGACGCCGGAAAAGCTTGAAGAGCTGAAAGAGACGATGAAAACGCGCGGCGCCAAGGGCAAGATCCCGCATCATGTGCTGAATGCCAAATATCACGAAAAAGAAGCGGAAATCGTGGCACAGGCCGGGCAATTCGGAGCCGTGACCATTGCGACGAATATGGCAGGTCGTGGAACGGATATTGTGCTGGGAGAGGGCGTGGCTGATCTCGGTGGGCTGCATATCATCGGGACTGAACGCCACGAAAGCCGCCGTATCGATAATCAGCTTCGCGGGCGTTCCGGCCGGCAGGGAGACCGAGGGTCGTCGAGGTTTTACCTCTCGCTCGAAGATGATTTGATGCGTATTTTCGGTTCAGAACGTATCGCCGCAATCATGGAACGGCTCGGAGTCGATGAGGATGAGCCGATTGAGCATAGTTTGATCTCCCGAACCATTGAAAACGCACAGAAAAAAGTTGAAGGCTTCAATTTTGAGACCAGAAAACAGCTCCTGAAATATGACGATGTCAATAACAAACAGCGGGAAGTGATTTATACCCGCCGCGATCACGTTATTTTCAGCAGCGATCTGCAGCGGGACTTCTTTTTCATGGTGGAAGACGTCATTTACGATCTGCTTGATACATATGCGCCAAAAGATCACTACCCTGAAGAGTGGGAGTATGATGGCTTAAAAAGGGCTTTGCTCGATCGCTTCAGTGTCTATCAAAGTTTTGACTCAACCAATAAAGAGGACCTGACACAGGACAGTCTCTTCGATCTGCTGAAAAAAGCCTTCCAGGAGAGCTTTCTGCAAAAAGCCGCAGATTTCGAACGAATTCCTGATATTCCTTTTCAAGCCTATTTCGGACCGCTGCAAGAGGGAGAGAGTAAAATCAACGTGTTCCTGCGTTCGGTGATGCTGCAGGTGATCGATCGCAATTGGATGGATAACCTGCAGGCTCTCGATCACTTAAAAGAGGGCATCAACCTTCGGAGTTACGGGCAAAAAGATCCATTACTGGAATACAAACGTGAAGCCTTTGAAATTTTTGCCGATATGATCTCCCGGATCAACACAGAGTCGGTTGAATTTATCATGAAGTTCAGCGTTCGTCCAAAAGACGACGCTCGTCGAACTCCGCTTATCATGTCTGCCAGCGAACAGAGCGAAGATTCACACGGCATGGCCATGCGCCAAGGCCGCCAGATGCAGCAGCAATCGGTTGACGATCTGGCGACAAATACCAGCGAAGGCGCTGTCGAGCACCGCCCGGTTGTGCGTACACAGCCAAAGGTCGGTCGTAACAATCCCTGCCCGTGCGGCAGCGGGAAGAAATATAAGAAATGCTGCGGAAGATAGGAGAAATGATGCCGAAAAAATTGATCATCACCATTGACGGCCCTTCTGGGGCAGGGAAAAGCAGTGTCGGCGATCTGCTGGCCGCGCGTTTAGGCTATATTCACCTCAGTACTGGCGCAATTTACCGGGCGATCGGCTGGAAAGCGCATACGCAGGGGATTGATCTTTCAGATAGTTCCGCTCTGGAACGTGTAATTCAGGCAAGCTCCATTGAATTGCAACGACTGGAAGGCGGCAGTGTTAGCGTGCTGCTGGATGGTGAAAACGTTACGGAGACGATTCTCACAAACGAGGTCGGGATGCTGGCCTCGGCAGTGTCGGCGATTCCCCAGGTGCGACAAGCGCTGCTTTCGCTTCAGCGTCGGGCCGGACAGGAAGGCGGCGTCATTCTCGACGGCCGCGACACTGGGACAGTGGTCTTCCCCGATGCCGACCTGAAATTTTATCTTGATGCCTCTGTCGAAGAGCGCGCACGCCGGCGGTATGCGCAGTTACGCGGGCAGGGCATTGAATCGGACCTGGAGCAGCTTGTGCAAGACATCACAAAACGGGATCATGATGATTCAACCCGCGCGACGGCCCCTTTGCGGAAGGCTGAAGATGCTGTGTATATTGATTCGAGTACTCTTTCGCAAGAAGCCGTTGTGGAAAAAATGCTTGAGGAACTACAAAAAAAATCATTGACAATCACGAATATATCTTGACGAAATTCTGGGGGGACGCATAAGCATGTCCGAACTGCGATCGTATCGTGGTGTATACTATACCCAGGAGGTTAATTTTTCATGGTAGACGAACACATTACACACACAGAAGACTCCCCAGCCAGTGGGGAACAAGAAGAAAACGCAGCATTATCACATGAAGAGCAGGAATCGGCTGAAAGCTTCAGCGATCCCGAGATTGCTCAATTGCTGGAAAATTCCTTTGCCAACGTCGAAGAGGGGAAAATTGTCAAAGGAACCATCGTTCAGATTCATGACAGCGATGCGCTGGTGGACATCGGCTACAAGTCCGAAGGAACGATTCCGTTACGGGAGTTCAAAAATTCGAACGGTGAGCCGATAGAAGTGAAGGTCGGCGATAAGATCGACGTGTTTCTCGAAAACACTGAAGATGAGAACGGTCTTGTCGTACTGTCCAAAGAAAAGGCGGATCGCATCCAGATCTGGGAAGATATTACCAAAGCCTACGAGGAAGAGCGCGAGGTTCAGGGAAAAGTCTGCGAACGCATCAAAGGCGGATTGTCTGTCGACATTGGCGTCAAGGCATTCCTGCCTGGCTCTCAGGTGGACTTGCGGCCGATCAGAAATCTCGAAACGTTAATCGGCGAAACCATTCGGACCAGGATTATCAAACTCAACCGCCGTCGTGGTAATATCGTCCTGTCACGCCGCATCATCCTTGAACAGGAGCGTGAATCGGCACGCCAGGAAACGCTTGAGAATCTGGAAGAAGGCAAGATCGTGAGCGGAATCGTGAAAAACATTACCGATTATGGTGTGTTTATCGATTTAGGCGGGATCGACGGTCTGCTTCATATTACGGATATTTCATGGGGCCGTGTCAACCATCCTTCCGAGCTCTTTCAGTTGGGAGACGAGATTGAAGTGGTTGTCCTGCAATACGACCAGGATGCAGAAAAAGTGTCGTTGGGGCTGAAACAGAAAAGCAGCGATCCCTGGGAATCCGCTGAAGAGAAATATCCGGTCGGCTCGCGTGTGGAAGGTAAGGTCGTCAGCATCACTGATTACGGTGCGTTTGTGGAACTGGAAACCGGTGTGGAAGGTCTGGTGCATATTTCCGAAATGTCTTGGACGAAACGGGTCAAGCATCCTTCAAAGGTGGTTTCTCTGAACGATATCGTTGCGGCGATCGTTCTGGACCTTGACAAGAATAATCGCAGAATTTCCCTGGGACTTAAACAAATCGAACCAAATCCCTGGGCGGTTGTGGCTGAGAGGTATCCTGCCGGCAGCATCGTGACTGGTGTTGTACGGAATTTGACGGATTTTGGTGCCTTTATTGAGCTGGAAGAAGGTATTGATGGCTTGGTGCATATTTCCGATATGTCCTGGACGACCCGTGTCAAACATCCTTCGGAAATTCTGAAAAAAGGTGAACAGGTACAAGCCGTGCTTCTGTCGATCGATGTTGAACACGAGCGTTTGTCTCTTGGTATTAAGCAACTTCAGCCGAATCCCTGGGAAGGTATTGCCGATACGATTGCGGTTGGCGATAATGTCGGAGGTAGAATTGTCCGCTTGACCGATTTTGGCGCGTTTGTGGAATTGGATAATGGCGTTGAGGGGTTACTGCATGTTTCCGAAATTTCACAACAGCACGTGAAAAAACCTGAAGATGTCCTGACGGTCGGAGAGGATATTCAGGCCAAGGTCATTAAGCTGGACGAGGAAAACCGTCGAATTGGTCTGAGCATCAAAGCCTACGACGATGAAGTGAATGGTCCTCTCGAGGAGAGAGGGGAAGAAGACGCAGGCGAAGAAGCTGCTGTTGCGCCGGAAGCTGAAGAAAGCGTTGCCGAAGGTGACGCTGCTCCTGAAGAAGATGGCTCTGCTGAAGAGACTGCTTCCGAAGGTGAATCGGCTGAGCCGAGCACGGCCGGGGCAGACGAGGCGCCAGAAGCGAGCAGTGAGGAAAATGTGTCTGAGGAAGAGCGACAAGAAGACGCATAATTCAGGGCCTCTTGTGAGACATAAATGCACCCGTTTTCACTTTTGAAAACGGGTGTATTTTTTTGCAGGATTTGTTTTCTCTGACACGCTATTGCAACTATGAAAATCCTTATTCTTGTGTTGTTCGGCCTGACCTACCTGGGTGTTGTCTTGTTCCCGGGCAGAAAGACCGCCGTTATGCTGTCGGGCGCGTTAAGCGTTATTCTGGCAAAAGTATTCTTTTCTCCGCATGAATCACTGTGTGCAACGCACGTATTTCAGAGTATTTTCGATGCTGTTAAGGCGATTAACTGGAATGTGATCGGCATTTTTTGGGGAATGTTGTATCTTACAGGGATTTTTGTGTATTCGAAAGTCCCGTTGCTGTTAGCGGATAAGATCATTGAGCATGCCAGGACTGTCGGTATGGCGATTCTGGCGGTCTGTGTGTTTGCCTCACTCGTTTCCGCCTTTGTGGAAAATGTTGCTACCGTGATGATCGTCGCTCCAATTGCGCTCAGCTTATGTAAGCAACTACATCTTTCGCCTGTGCCCTTTTTAATCGGCATTGCGATCTCGTCCAACCTGCAAGGCACGGCAACCCTGATTGGCGATCCTCCGAGTATGATTCTGGCAGGCGTCAAACAGATGAGTTTTAATGATTTTTTCATCTATCAGGGCAAACCCGGAATCTTCTGGGCCGTGCAATTGGGGGCAGTCGTCTCTTTTCTCGTCCTTGCATGGCTGTTCAGAAGCTACCGCCAAAGCGTTGGAGGCATCCAAAAAGAAGCGGTGCTGTCATGGGCGCCGACCTGGCTGCTTCTGTTTATGATTGTAGCACTGGCCGTATCACCGCTTTTTGATCCCGAATCCAGGTTTCTCGGAGGGATGATCTGTTCAGTGTTCGGACTTGGGGCTTTGCTCTGGTATCACGTTGAACGCCATTGCGATTGGAGGGCAACACAAGCATTTTGGAAGGAATATGCCGACTGGGAAACCTTGTTATTCCTGATCGGCATATTTGTGGTTGTAGAGAGTTTGAAAGATGCCGGACTCATCGATGATGCGGCGAAATGGATGGTGTCCGAGATTAGAGGGAATCTGTTCCTTGCCTATTCCCTTATCGTCTGGGGCTCGGTCGCCCTGTCGGCGGTGGTTGATAATGTGCCGTATATCACGGCTATGATCCCGCTCTGCCAGGCAGTCTCTGCCAATATGGGCATCTCGGACAATGTCCTGGTGTTCGGTCTGCTGATCGGTGCCTGCCTTGGAGGGAATATTACGCCGGTCGGTGCAGCGGCTAATGTGGTTTCCATTGGAATTCTTAAGCGTAACGGCTATGAAACGAGTTTCGGCGAGTTTGTAAAAATCGGTCTGCCCTTCACGGCTGCCGCCACCTTTGCCTCGTATATTTTTGTCTGGCTGCTGTGGGCCTAGCGTGTGTTACGCATCATGTCAGACGCTCACAACAGCTGAATGGTACACTCTCGCGTGGAGCAGTGCAAAGGAACACTCCTGACGGATTTTTTTGATCAGAATGTTTGTCGCATTGCTCGGAGATCTTTTTCTTGACAGGTCCTCCGAGTGTCAAATACGACCTTCTCATTATGCATTTTGACGCGAGACGGACTCATCATGAAGAATAGGAGAAGCTCTCATGGAATTGTTAAAACAGCGTATCCTTGACGAAGGGCAGAATCTTGGCAGGGGAATTTTAAAAGTTGACAGTTTTTTGAACCATCAAGTGGATCCGGCTTTTATGCTGGCTGTTGGTGGAGCGTTGGCCGCCGACTTTGGGGCTCTGGGTGTGACTAAAGTGCTGACAGCCGAAATTTCGGGGATCGTCCCAGCGGTCACCACGGCGCTGGCTTTGGGAGTTAAAGTCGTCTATGCCCGCAAAACCAGACCGATCACAATGCCGAAAGATGCCTACACGCAGAGTGCACCCTCACATACAAAAGGGCAGATGGTGGAATTAATGGTTTCACCTGAGTTTTTACACGCCGACGACCGCGTGCTGGTTGTCGATGATTTTTTGGCGTCAGGAGCGACGATTAAGGCCCTTGCAGCGTTGGCGGAAAGCGCTGGAGCGGAAGTTCTCGGTATTGGTACGGTGATCGAGAAGAAATTCGAAGGTGGACGCGAAGGCTTGGAGAATCTGGGGTATCGTGTCCGATCTTTAGCAGTTATCGAGCGCATGACAGACGACGAAATTATTTTGGCGTGACAATTCAGGTGAAAGCCTTACAAATGTTTGTGCATCATCCCTAATAGATTACTATAGACCTTGGAGAGAAGCTCTTATTTATAAGAAGCACTAATATTGCTTTTACTATGAGTGCTATGTTAAAATAAGAGCTTGATTTCTTATGAAATATGAATGGCCGAAAGAAGAAAACATATTTACTTGTCAGCTCTTGACAATCCGCTTCACACCATCAGCGACTATGTCCCATGAGACATGAACACAACGGGCTGTTTCAATCTTCTTCCTTGATCCTCTCAGACCGCTGAGCACTGCCATGCCATTGGCCGTCCGCAAGCCAATGAACAGATTTTTTACAATGGGCTCCATCGGTTCTGTCATGCGTTTTCTTCTTATTGCTTTTACTGTGCCCCTTTTTACGAGACATCGTTTCCCCAAGCCAGAATTCTATTCTGACTTGAATTCAAGTACAAAGTACAACATGTGTAAAAAGGCAAAAAAATCTTGACAGTGTGTTTTGAGGGAAAGGCAGTAAGAACTTAACGTCAGTGCAGATTGCCGCATAAGGCCCTATAAAAGCATGCAGGATCCACGAACTCAGTCGGCGTAAGTAAATTCCATCAGAGAGAGTCGAACATCGTAAATGACCAAGGATGACACATGCACGGGGAATTCGACGACCAACTTAGCACTAAGAGAGCCGAAAAAGATCTGCGGATGGCGAAAGTAAAACAGAAAAGTTCAGGCTGTTTCCGGAAAGGAGAATACACGCGGGCTGAGTGCAGGATGTCAAGTTCGTCGCGATTCAGCTGGCTCTGGCTGGAAAAGCTCCTCAGGCTGAAATGGGCTGGGGTGCGTAGTGACAAAAATCTTTTGAAGGCATCGTCAAGAAATATGAACGTATGTTTACGTTGAAGATTCGCCAGACTCATGGTATATGAAATTAATTAGAATAAAGGAGAACAAGATGATGTCTCGCCATTCCCCCGCTGGTTCCGATGAAGAACAGGGTCATGAATCACCCTTGAGGACGATTGTACGATCTCAACTCTCAAGCTTAGGTCGGGCAGTGCGCGTTCGTTTTCTAATGGTAGTTTTTGCCACCGCGGTTTGTCTGTTGTTTTTTGCGATGACACGCATGCTGAGCTTGTCCCCTGTTACAACGGCTATCAGCTTTCTGGCGTTGTTTTTCCCCGTATTTATTGGCGGGATGGTCTGGGCATTCCGTATGCGGGCAAAGAGCAGAGAAGCTCGAAGAGCGGTATCAGCTCATGCCTTTGCAGGACTTGCACAGACTCAGGAACCTTATATGGGTGGGGGACAGCGCTTTGCAGGCAGTTATGAGGGGAGAAATTTTGATGCCTACCTGACCCAGATAAGAGATTCCAATCAAGTGGTGACAGGTGGTGTGTATGATGGCGAGAATCTGGACATTTTTGTGGACACCACTGTTATGGTACGGTTAGGGGCAGGTCTTGCCGATCGAACAGTGGATGCTGTCAACAAACGTTTGCAACCGGGGACTTTTTTATTGGATGAACTCAAAGAGCGGGGCGTGGGAGTGCGTGGAACGGACAAAGAGTGGAGTGAGAGAGCAGTAAAAAACCACGCCATTGCAGATGAGTTTGTCTATCTGGTAACAGAAAATCCTCTGGGCGGTATTCGCTCACTCACTATACTTCCTGGTCAGATTAAACTGACCATGCGTCGTATCAAGCTCTCCAGTGTAACACACGAACAGATTCAGGACGTGATGGCATCACTGATGAGGCTTGCACAGGCAATTGAAACCCTGCCACCACCCACAGTTGTTGAAAAAATGACAGCTGTGGAAAAACTGTTGCGCGGGGATCGCAAAAAGCTCAAAAAACTCGCCTATCTGATTCTTGCGGTGGTACTGGGTGTGCCTTCGTTACTTCTAATCGCTTTCTGTTGTCTGCTGTTCTATCTGGATGCGGGCTAATTTCCGTGACAATCTTGATTGATTTCCAGGCGAGACTCAAGCTGTTAAAAATAAAGAACGACATGGAAAAGAAGAATCAGAACTCCAGCCGCGCACGGCCGCAATATCTTATCGCCGTGCCCGGCTGTGCTTGTATCTCAGACGCGTGATAATCTTTCTATTCTTTGTGAGATTTTCCTTGAAAAAAGGAAGATTCTATTCCCTGACGATTGGTTAGTGTTTATGAAAATTCATAAAACATGTCGATCCTGATCGGATTCCTCTTATCGGTCTAAAGACAAGTGAAGTTCCGACCGCGATAATAGATCAGATTTCAGCACCGAAGAAGCAAAGTTTTTTTGCTGATAGAACAGAATTGTTCGACATTGGTGAACTTCAGTCTCTTTACAGTGTGGTGCTTATTCTTCCGTTTCTGTGTTTTTGGATCGTTGCACTGCTGGGAGTGCTGAAGGAACCGGATGATGTTGACTGGTTGATCTTCATCGCGTTGACGGGGGTGTTGCCTGGATATCGAATAAACTGATTCAGCTGTCTCGTCGTAAGGCAGAAATAAAAACGATGATCAGTGAGCAACGTTGGCCGTATGGTATCTACCTGTTAGCGGACTGTCTGGTGTTCAGAGTTTCAGACGATCGTATCCATCTTATCCCTAAAGAACGGGTTCTCCGTCCTGAGAAACCGGAAAACAGCGCTTCTTGGCAAATAACTTTTGACAATCTCGGCTATATTAATGCGGACGAAACAGAGAAAACGCTGGGCATATCCAGTCTGTATGTTGCTGACTCCGATCTCAGAGCTGCTGACTTCATGAAAGCACTTAATCACTGGCTTTCCAATGATTCTTGCGGCGATGTTCAGGCACATGCTCCAGATAGTGCTCCGGTTGTTGATATTGTGGAAGAAAAGCAGGCGACATTAAAACAGGAATTAACAGAAATAGATACAGAAACGGTTTCAATGACTAAGAAGCAACGTATCAAAGTGGCCATTGTCGAGCTTTTGTTGTATGGGGGCTTTGTGAACTTATGTTTTGTGGGGGAATTCTGCTTTATGACGAATTGCCAAACATTGTCAATTTTATAGTCCTTTACTTTGCCGTTCCGCTACTGCTGCTTAGTGGATTTGGGCAGGTTTACAAATGGCTGGCTGCTTCCAGACCAAGATAAAGAGTATTTTACTAACCGGCTCGCCATGCACATTATAGGCCTTTTAGCCTGCGGCGTAGCAACCATGAATCTGAGTTCTGTACCGGACTCGTTGCCTATTACAAAAACCCTGCCTTGCTTACTATGTTGTCCCCCTGGTTCCGGCAACGTGGCAGGAGAACGACGAAATCTCTGTCTGGCTGGTGGAATCGATATCCAATGACCAGAGAGAACGTCCAGAAGAACCCTCCATCATAAGGAAACAGCTTTTCTCATCACTTTACGCGCAACAGGTCCACAATCCCTATGATATCAAGTGCTATAACCTGGCCATCAGGAATGCATATGATCGGCACAACATAAAAAAAAGCGATAATCCGCTTCTGCTGAAAATCGATTCTCAGCATGGACGTCTTATTAAAAAGGCATTCAGACAGGCAGTGATAATCCTCTGTCTGGTGAATCTCATCTGGGTCATCATCCCCGTGCTTGGAAAGATGATGAGCAACACAGCACGTTCCTGAACCGGCTGTGTTGACGAAGAAGACAAGAAAAGAGCGGCGCAAAAAAGCGAGTTGACTCCAGAAGTCCAGGCACTGCGAAACAAACAGCCTTCGCTGATTGTGAATTTTTATGTCCGAGAGTGATAAGATGAGCTGGGCGTTCAGGGCCGTTAGAGCTTACATAACAAAATGTTAATCGAGAGGGCTTTTGACTGCCATGCCGCCACGATTGAGAACATGGGTATATATCATTGTTGTTTCGACATTGTCGTGTCCGAGCAATTCCTGGACCGTTCGGATGTCGTAGCCGTCCTCCAGCAGAATCGTGGGTTTTTATCCTCTTTCCTGCACCCACTATAAGTCTGACTTCAGATTTGAATTTGAACGGTTCCGCTGCGATTTTATTAATCAACTGCGTTCCCTGGCGGAAAAGGAGCAAATCAGATTCACCCAATCCCATTTTGCGGTGTGGAACGATCTGAAAAAGGCATCTGCCAAAGAGACCTTTTTGTCCAAAGAAAAATATGCGGAAATCTGCCGGGAGCATGGCATACAGGAAACAGGGAATCTGGATCAGAAATGGCTTCTAACCCTTCTGGACAGGCTGGGGGAAGTGATTCATTTCCCCAATCTGCCCTTTCTGGGCAGTTATCTGCTCAATCCCCGCTGGTTGACCTATGGTGTGTATCATCTGCTTTATTCCGGAAAAGCGCAAAAACGAAACGGGGATTTGACGGATCAGATGGTTGCAAAAATTTTATGTGACGGAGAATTCAGGGACAATCTGGGCAACGCCCTCTGCTACACCCCGGAGCAATGCCGCTTTATTATAGATGCGCTTGAGGAGTTTGAAATCGGTTTCCGAATGGAAAAACATCGTCTTCTGATTCCAGCCCTGATGCCTTCTGACACCCCGGAACATGGTTTTGATAAAAAGGGTGCCCTGGCCTTTGATTTTGATTTCAGCGGTTTTCTGCCCCGCCATCTGATCCCCGGTTTTATTGTCCAGTGCCATCATGATATTGACCGCAATGTCGATAATGGCCGCAATAGCGTTTGGCAGAAGGGCGTGCTCCTGCGCAGCCAGGACAAGGATACAACCGCATTGGCGCAGGCGGACTACCATGAACGGCGGCTCTCCCTGTGGGTACGGGGGAAACAGGCCAGCCGTTATTTTTGGCTCCTCCGTGAAAAAATCTTTGCCATGCTCAAGCGGATGGCGGGTTTGAAGTACACAGAATGGGTGCATCTGCCGGGCGGGGATCAATCCCGACGCGCCGATTTCCTAGATCTATTGCCACTGGAAGGCGATGGAGAAAAATTCTATAAATGTAAATACGGTAAATTTTCATTGGCAGAAGTGCTGAAAATCATGCCGGTGGAGAAACGGCGGGCAGAGACGATCAATATTAACAAGGTCGAAAATATTTTTACAGGAGGACAGATGGGAGACAATATTCATATTCACGACATTCATCATTCACTCTTCAACATAAAATCCCGGCTGGAGAATGTTCAGCAAAGCATTCAGAACCTTCCGGCCCAACCGTTTGAAAAGGCGGAACTGGAAGAACTGATCGCTCAACTGAAAGCGGAATTGGAAAAGGCGCCCAAAGAAAAGGCGGATGATGTGGAAATTATTGCGGAAGATACGGAACGCCTTATAAAAGAAATAGAAAAACCGAAGCCAAACAGGAAAAGATTGGAGATCACCGGTGAAGGGCTGATAGAAGCGGCTGAGGCGTTGGTAAGTGTAGCTCCAAAAATCCTTGATCTGATGAGCAGAATTGTAAAAATGGTGACTGGTTTGGGGTTTTTGGCGTGAAAAACGAGAATACAAGGAGGGCGTTTTATGAATCAATTTGTGGCGGAAACATCCGTCTCTCATGGGCGTCTGGAACTCAATAATATTCCTTTTGCCAATAATATGCCTGTTAAGGTGATTGTCATTCCCAAAGCAGACTTATCGCAGATGTCGTTTCCCCGCGCATGGGAAAAAACCCGGACGATTCAAGGCAGACTTGCCCATGATGTCAGCGGCGAAAGAGACGAACGATGAACCTGTTTCTGGATACCAGCGCCGTCATCAAGCTGTACCACAAAGAATCTGGTTCGGATGAACTGTTGAATGAGTTGCCAGCAGAGGCTCTTGCAGAAATCATTCTGAAAAGAATGGCACAATATCTTGTACGATATATCAATTAGTCATACAATATATATTGTTTTCGCTTTTAGATATGCCTTTTCTGCAAGAGGCTCACCTAAATGCAAAAATCTAACCGGAAACTACTGATAAAAAAAAGGCGTAAATGAATGTATCCAACCATCAAAGAAGTATCCCCAAAAGAAAATTATGTACTTGCAGTGACTTTCGATAATGGAGAACACGGAATTTTGGCTATGAAACCATTTTTAGATTTTGGAATTTTTCAAAGCCTAAAAAATCAAAATACATTCAATCGTGTTAGAGTGGCTTTTGATACGATAGAATGGGAATCAGGTGCTGATTTAGACCCAGCGTTTGTTTACGAGAAATGCAAATAATATAGCATAACAAGTCGTTTCACCGGACGCCGCTTACAGCGCCGCCTGTGAACTCTTGCGTTAGGATACGCAAATATACCATAATTAATAAAGGGAATAAAAGACGAAAATTTATTTTCTTGACAAACTCTATGAACATCTACCTCCTCATAAAAGG
>PDSJ01000064.1 GCA_002748425.1 candidate division KSB3 bacterium
CTGCCGCTGGAGCAGGAGCGCAGCTGTTTTCTCTGTGCCCGTAATCGCAGGAAGCAGCTTTTTGATATTGCCGCAGAAGAGGGGTTTACCAAAATTGCCTTTGGTCATCACCGGGATGATCTGCTGGAAACCTTTCTGCTGAACGTTTTTTACGGCGGCAATATCTCCACCATGTGCCCGGTGCAGCATCTTTTTTCCGGTAGTCTATTACTGCTGCGGCCAATGATCTATCTTGAGAAAAAAGAGATTATTCAGCTTGCTGCGCTATGGGAGTTAAATGCGGTGGAAGAACTCTGTCCGTTTGCCGATGACAGCCGCAGGGAGAGGGTGCACCGGCTGCTTGCAGAGCTGTCAGCAGAAGATCCGGCAGTAAAACAATCACTTTTTGCCGCACTTTTTAATGTGCGGCATGAGTATCTACCTTGAGGAAAACATGAATATACGAATTAAAAATATTTTTAACAATTCACCGATAGGTGAAAATATCACTGTCTGCGGCTGGCTGCGTACCCGCAGGGATACCGGCAATTTCTCTTTTTGTCTGTGGCTGGTTACGTACCCGCAGGGATACCGGCAATTTCTCTTTTCTGGAGATAAATGACGGCTCCTCTCTTGCCAACCTGCAGGTGATTGCCGACTCCTCTGTTGACGGGTATGCAGAAAATGTCCTTGGTGCCGGGACCGGCTGCAGCCTGCGGGTCAGCGGTAAGCTGAAAGAGTCTCCGGCAAAGGGGCAGACGGTGGAGCTGCATGCCGATTCGGTAGAGATCCTGGGGGCGGCGCCGCCTGATTATCCGTTGCAGAAAAAACGTCACAGTTTTGAATTTTTGCGGGAGATGAGTCATCTGCGGCCGCGGACCAATGCCCTTGGCGCGGTGGGCAGGGTGCGCTCCCGGTTGGGATATGCGGTGCATAACTTCTTTCAGCAGCGTGATTTTGTGTTGCTGCATACGCCGATTATCACCACCTCCGACTGTGAGGGGGCAGGGGAGATGTTTCAGGTCGCCACCGGGCGGGAACAGGGTGGCGAGGGCCATTTCT
>PDSJ01000029.1 GCA_002748425.1 candidate division KSB3 bacterium
CCAATCGGTCAATTCTTTGGCTTTTTGCTCGTCTTTCGGTAGTTTTTTCGCGACTGGCTTTAAATTAAGCGCTTTGTATGCCAGTTCGTTTTGTCGATTTAACACGGCTTTTTCTTTGACATAGATATTGAAGCCTTTTTCGCCCTCTTTAGCAATCTCAGTATAGTTCCTAATCTTTCGTTTCAGACAAACGTCTGTGACAAGACCATGTGATGTTTCTGCATCAATACGCGGCATATTTCCGGCGTCTGGATCTCCGTTTGGGTTTCCGTTTTCTACGTCAAAGAATAGAACGAATTCGTATCTGTTCTGAATAGCTTCCATTGTGTGTCTCCTTATTTTGAAGAGAG
Source organism: candidate division KSB3 bacterium (assembly GCA_002748425.1). GTDB lineage: Bacteria > Moduliflexota > Moduliflexia > Moduliflexales > Moduliflexaceae. The sequence goes on from PDSJ01000029.1 coordinate 351, forward strand.
TTAATTTTCAGCTTTGTCTTGTTTGCTTATGAAAAAATCCTGCCGTTGGTGATAATAGCCAATTGCAAATTCCCCTTGTTCCTCGAGTTTCAATGTTGCCGGGAACTCATGAAATTTGCTCATAATTTCCTGAAGCAGCTTTTCTCGATCTATTGCTAACCCTGGGCTTTTACTCTTCATTTTCTTTAAGTGATTTTGCGCAAGACGGAGGATGAGCGCAAAAACAACTTTTGGTCTGGCTGAAGCTGATGCAAAGTAACGATCCCGAATTGTAGCATTAATGCTGCCATCAGCGGAATCTTCCTGGGTTTTTTCTAGTGCAGCAAATAATCTGCCAAGACAATAAGGAATTGTCGTTCTTTCCGTATCTAAAGCCATGGTTAATCTCCTTTTGAAATTACGGTTCAAAATTGCTTTGAAAAAGGATGCGCGATAGTAATTAAGTTGTCTGTTTCCCTGATCTGATCGCATCCGAGACACAAGTAAAGAAAGTATATTCGCCGGATAGTCGCTGCCGGAAAGGATGCTGCGCATCAATGGCCCGACGATATTCGGCGGAATATTTTCCGTTTTATGTAGAGTAGCGGTTTCGATCACAAGCTGCCATATCGAAGGGAACTCATGGTCGCTGTCTTTATGTTGAGGTATGATCGATAAATGTTCAAAATGTGTACCAATTTCACGAGCCATCATTTCGACTGAATCCACATGCCAAAACCGAACTGAAATCCTGGCAGAATTCGGCACAAGACCAAGGACAAAGAACCGGCTTTTATCGTGTGCGACACTCTCTGGCATTTTCCCAGAACGAATTGATCTCAAAAATGTTTCCAGATCCACGGAATAGCCTTCATCGCGATTTCCATCAAACATATCACTAAAGAATCCGGCAAAAGTTGCATTTTTTTCTGCCCAGAATAGCGTTAGGGTATCGGCGATTCGGAAATGATGCCGACGTTCATCGACCAAATAATTCAATGCACCAGTAAAAGCAGCAGCAGCCGTTGATGAAATCGATGCATTTTGGCCTTTTCTGAGTTTGTACGATTCGCCTGTATCGATGTTACATGAGACGAATGGCACATCATTTTTGCCGCCCACTCCTTTTTTTATAGTTGGAAGAGTTGTCGTCAGGCCCGATTGTTGCCCTGATACCAAACATAAGCCATTTTCCATTTTTTTGCCTGTGGCTGAGATGGTATAGTATTGTTTCCATGCCTGGATGACCGCGGATTCCTCGAAAACTGTCAGCCCACATTCCTCAACTTCAAACACAGCAAATGTATTGAGAAATTCCTCCCAATGTGAATGTCTTTCCAATTTCGATATTTCTCTCTCGTCGGAGCAAAAAGCTTGAACAGCAGTCACTACAGGATGTTCTAACTTAGTAACATTGATGACGTTGCTAATAAGTTCAAGAAATGCAGCATGATGCTTAGGAGTTTGTAGAACAGAAAATGTTTCCGCTTTTTCATCCTTCCTGCGTCCAATGGTATAATCGCTTTTATCCCATAAAAAATAGGATTTTACACCGCTTGCTCGTTTTCCGTCAAATTTTGGGACCTCGATTTTGACTGGGCGAGGGTTACCATTCTCCATCTCGCGAAGGTCTTCAAGATGTTTAAACTTCCCTCCTCGATCGATAACAATCTTAAAACTGATATTCTCCTTGCTGAATCCCGGTTCGCAAACATCAATATCAGGATTCTCGAGCAGCCGTTCGTACAGTTTTGTCAATTCCTGTAAAATCATCGATACACCTCCTCGGAATTGGGGTGCGGTACAGTAATAATGCCATCGATCATCTTCGGACGGTAGAACATGGGACAAATGTGCTTTTGATCGGAGAAATCCATATCGAACAGCATAAATCCGAGATCGATTTCGCCGGCCAATTCAGAGCTCGGAATATCATCAACAGGTCCAAAGTTGGCAGAGAATTCCCGCGTGCCTAAATAGGGCTGAAACACACATTGTCCTTTCCGCAAACGACGGTTGAAGGTATCGAGATGTTTGCCTTCATTGCTCCCATCTCGAGTCACAGCCTCAAAATGCGCCTCGATGATATAGGCGACATCTCGCAGCACCATTGCGGCTCGCTGCTGGCGAACTTTCGAATCGTCGACAAAAATCTCGACCGGCTCGTTCTTTGTCATCCCTTTTGCGATGGCTGAGGCTGAAAGCTTATTTCCAATCTCGTTCCGACGAATATTATCGAATTTGATCGGATTTAGAACGTGAATTTTGTCGATAATCCAGCGGATCGCTGGTTTCCAGTACACAGCGCTGATCACGGCGCGGGCGGCTGATGGGGTGATCACGTCATAACTGACTCGTTCCACTTTCATTTCCGGTCTGGTAAAGCATGCGTAATCTCCCCACACTTTCATCTTGACGCCAAAGCTCATAATCCCTCCTTTTTATAAAGTTCCACATTACCAGTAGAAAATGAGTATATTATTTTATATTTAATACTATATACAGTAAATATCTTGTCAAGTCTTTCTGATAAAGTTTTTGAAATTAGAAAGGGGGTTGACAAATATCATCAATGGATGACACATGTATAGTGTCATGCTTATAGTGCATGTGAATTGAAACAATACAATATGTAGTAATAGAATACCGTCGCGCCTCATGTGCTCTTGGCATGAAGCGCGTGAGCTCTTCATTTTCCTCTATTCACCAGGGCCTGCCATGCTAAATGATCAAGCTTTCGATTTTCATAAATACCGGATTTTCAGGATGTAAACCGATGTTTTCAGTATAAACGTCCGAATTCCTCAGAACCCAGAATTGCTCGTCATCAAAAATATCCTCGATAACAGAGAGCTGGCGGAATTCCCGAAAGACGCATTCGCGCAATTGCACGGTGTAACGCTGTAAAGTTTTGCGGAGCTGTTGATTGACATACCCGGGTTGTTCTGTATGAAAACGGCATTTTTCGAGTTCTGCAATCACCTGTTTGCCTTCAGCCCGATAAGGAATCAGAATGGAATACGTCGGCTCATCGATGATTTTGAATTCCCGTGCAATGTCGCGAAAGGGAATATGCTTCGGATCGACTTTACACATCTGCATAATGTCTTTTCTATCCAATCCATCGCGTGAGGCGCTGTGGCTTCGTTTCCAGAAAAAATCGTTAAAGTATCGTTCGACGGCTTCGAGGCTCAATGGATCGGCTTGATACTGCTTCAGAACCCGCTCCCCTGATTCTGCTGCCTGGCGCAGATGACCGGGTGGAGGCTTTCGCTCGCCGTAAAAAACTACCAGCCGCCCTTTCTCGCGAGTCCATTCACGATTACAGCGCCCGGCAGCCTGGGCGATCGAATCGAGACCGGCGATGGCCCGCCACACAACAGGAAAATCCACATCAACACCGGCCTCGATCAATTGGGTACTTACTACCCGGCAAGACATGCCTTTTTCAAGACAGGCACGAATCGCTTTTAATGTAATGCTGCGATGCGCCGGACACATCATCGTACTGAGATGAAAACATTCATGAACTGGATGATATGTCAGAAGCTGCTCAAAAATTTTCCGGGCATCCTTGCGGGTATTGACGATCACCAGAATTTGATCTTCTTTGGCGATTTCTTGAGCGATTGCTTTGTAAGACATCGGCTCATCATGCACCGTCACGTCCACACGCCGAAGCTCTTCGTACAATTGCTGGGGATTTGGAATAATTTCAGTTCCCTTTTCCAAAGCCGCTTTGTTGAGCAGTGAGCTATCAGTGAGAGTCGGCTGTGTGGCTGTACAAAGCACAGCGGTGCAGCCATAATTGTTCACAAGTTCACGAATGACAGCCAGCGTAGGTTTCAACAATTCAGGAGGAAACATTTGGGCTTCATCGAAAATCAGTACCGAATCGGCAACATTGTGCAGTTTCCGGCAGGCGGAACTGCGATTATGGTAAAAAGATTCGAAAAATTGAACGTTTGTCGTGACGATAATCGGGGCATCCCAATTTTGCGATGCCAAACGATTGTGAGCTGTCGCCAGTTTCGGATCGAGGTTGCTGTGATGTTCCAGAACAGCATCATCGTCCAAAATTCTGCGGAACACTTCAGCGTTTTGGGTGATAATGCTGGTATAGGGGATGACATAAATAACCCGCCGTAAATTATATTGTTGAGCGTGTTTGAGGGCGAAAGCCATGGAGGAAATCGTTTTACCCCCGCCAGTTGGTACGGTCAGAGTGAAGATGCCCGGCTCTTGCCGAGCTTTTTCTTTACACCAGCCGAGAATTCGCGCCCGTTTCTGATTGATGAACGTGTCAGATGTCAATGTCGCAATATGCTGCTCTAATTTTGTGTAAAGATTCGTAATACTCTCTGCCCTGCGTTGACGCTCGGCGCTCTGCTTCGGGTTCATGAAGGCTTCTGTATCGAGAAAATCCGAATCAGTCAGAACAGAGTAGAGCATACGGACAGTAAATTGCAAGGAGTATAGCGTAAATTTTCCTTTCATCTTGCGTGGCAGAAAGTTCGCAGGAAAAATCTTTTCCGGAAGGGGCATGTCTGGAATTCTGGAACGATATTCCTCAACATGCCTTTTTAAACGTTGTGAAAGGCTGCTTTTATTCTCATCCTTGCCATTCGGCAAGCCGCCATGATGCCCTGCGACAATATATGCCAGGGGATACGCAGCTTCTCCATAACGTTCAACCAGGAATTGGGCGCCTGCAGTCGAGTGATCGACACGCAGATTGACATGAAGCTCAGGATTGATTCGATCCTGAAATTTTTGTGAAGCTTTGCCATAATCGTGAGCTTTTGCGACAATTTCTGCAAGAATCTCCAGACCGAATACAGATGCAAATTCTTCTGCTAATTTTGCAGTTCCTTTGAGGTGAGTTTCAAGAGTATGCTCGTGCCATTGCCCGTCGTCATCTTGCTTGACATGTGCTAATAATTCGGTACACATAAAGATTCTCCAGGTTACGGTATCAATTTTATAATGTTGTCACTGCTAATGTCGAGCACCTGAACGTCTCGATTAAGCAATGAACCATTGTTACGAGACGATCGTAATATCACAGGGGAGCACCCGTTTCACCCCTCATTGTCGTGCCAGTTGTTTCAAAGAAAGCTCGCAATCGCCATGCATTCATGCCTAAACTCCTCCCCACCTGTAGTAATACTTCAGTAAAAAAGGGCGAGTTGTTCTCGCCCCTGCGTCGCTACAAATCCGTCAACGTATCCTCGACAGAGTATCAGTAGAGCGCGTTGTACCACTCAATCGCAATGCGCTCATAGCCGGCGTCGTTCGGATGAATGTCATCTGAGAAATAGGCGTCGCTTTTGTCAAAGAGCAGATAGCTGTCGATGTAACGGACGCCTTTGGATATGGCAAGGTTCCGTATCTGAACATTGAGTGCGATAATATCATCGTTGAATTTTGCCCGATATGACGTGCTGCGAGCCGGAATAACGGTACTGACGATCGGCCGGACTCCAGCATTCAGCGCTGTGTTTAACATTGAAGCGATGTTCGAAATCGTGCATGACGCATTGCAGCTCCCTCCCATCACATCGTTAGTGCCAATCATCAGCAATACGGCATCTGCGCCAGCGATTAGACTGGAAAACCGGGAAGCGGTTTTTGAAGATGTTTCGCCTCCAATACCCTTATTGAGCACTTTGAGATCATGGCCGTTTTGCAATAATTTTGCTTCCAGATAGGCCGGGTATCCGCCGACTGACGATCCCTGTCCGCGGGTAATGCTGTCACCGACGGCAACGACAATACCGGCATTCGCACTTGGCCCGGGAATCCCGGCAGGAATCGGATTGGACGGCGCTGCTGTCGGAGTCGGGGTCACGGTGGGAGTCGGAGTCACGGTCGGCCGGGCCAGCACAGTTGCTCCAGCGCTGATCAGCACTAATGTGCCGAAAGATGTATCAGGCGTAAACACCGCATCATCAAAGGTTTCAATCGCCTGTGAGTTACTAGCCGTAATCGCTCCTTTCTCCAAGCTTACCTCCTGAACAATATTCTCGGCCTCGATCGTAACCGTAATCAGGGCTTTTTTCGACAGCCGCACAAGAACGGCAGAACTCCCGCGATCTGTGGTATACGCGATTCTGAAGTCTCCGGATTTCGGGATATTCACTTGAAAGGAATCGACTGCCACAGTCGCCCAGAACTCTCTTGAAAACGCCTTGCCTTCCTCCACATGTTCATAGTGAGGAACATACGTGGAAGTCGGACTGTCAGAATGACATCCATTGATCGCAATGACGAATGCGATTGTCGCAACCGCGACGATCGCCCAGATAATATCAACATACTGTTTCATAAATAAGCCTCCATGTAACGAGTGAATGAATTCATTATGCTTCCTGTTGCTCTGACAATGCCGATTCAGGGCATTACTCGGCAGGGCTCCGGACATGCAGCTCGCCGATTTTGATTGTTGTTCTCTGTGCGCTTTGGAGTTTTTTGCCACTCCGTTCGTCATAGATTCCCAGCCAGATTTCATAGCGACCCTCAGCAAGATCTGCAGGGACGTCCACTTCATATTCTTCCCGCAGCAATTCCCCTGCCTTCCAGAGACGTGTCGGGACATCCCCGTGAAGAGGTGTGTGATCGTGTTGAAAAACATGTGACACCGGTATTCCGAGCACACGCTGAATTGTCCACCACAAGGCTGAACGACTACCCTCCTTGATAATGTGTACAAAAAACGTATAATCCACGTCCATGTCGCGCAAGGCTTCCCAGAAATAGACGATGGTGAATGAATCGCCGGGGGCGGTTTCGGTCGGATACACGGTCAGTCCCCGAAAGGCGATCAGATCCTGAAAATTCGCGTCAACATGCTGTTCCGGGCTGAAAAATGCGTTGATCGAGGCCAGAGACGATCTGAGCGTTTCCGGCATATCCTCCTCCATTCCGTGGCTCAGATGAAAGAGGGGAGTCAATGGCCCGCTTCTCATGGCTGAGAAGACATCATAGTTTTGCAGCAAGGCTTCGACAGCTTCCCATTGCCGCATCTCAATAAGTGCCTTGAATGCCGTTTCGACAGACTCGGCATCTCCGGCCTGGGCTGCGGCCTGATGCAAGTAATGACGGGCCGCCTTCAGGTCTCCGCGCCGGAGCTGGCTTTCTCCTAATGCTTCGTAGAGACGCAGCGGCAACATTGGGATAAGCGTCAGCTGATCGAAACTGACCGGGACACTGCCGCTGACGTTCACACGGAATTCGAGCGGAGCCGCCTCTTGATTCGTAAAGCTCAGGATATAGTCACGATAAGTGCCAGGAGCCGCTTGTTGCTCGGAAAGCAGAGCGATCGTCTTCGCAGCGATCACGCGTCTGCCTCCCTGGTAAACGTCGAGTGTGAAGGCAGGGCAGGGCTGTTTGCCTGGGCTTATATCCTGCTCGCCGATTTTTATACGAAATTTGACGAGATATTCTCCGGCCGGCAGGCTGACATAGGGGCCGTAGGTCAAAAAGCCAGGCAGATGTTTTTCAGGAATAAAGCCGAACGCCCGTCCGTTGAGGGCATCCGGATCTGCAAGACTGCTACCGGTGTTGTGCCGAAAATCGTCGGCGTCATAGTGCAGGGTCAGATCTGCAGGGAAATCGTCACGGCTGCCATACAGGGGCTGTAATCGAGGCAGTGCATCAGTGTGTTGCGTTCTAAGATCGGCCCAGAAGCGCTCCTGAAAATCCGGCAGCGCTTTTTCGATCATGTCAAAGTTTGCGATCGCATCCTCAAAAAAGCCCGCGTGATGATAGGCGCGCCCCAGCGCATACCGTGCCTGGAGGTTCTCCGGGTCACGCTGGACCAGACTGCTCAGTGTGTCGATCGCCTTCGCATAGTCTCCTGCCTCAAGACAGGCTTCGCCAATCTCGAATGCGTCAAACGACAGCGTCACCTGGCAGCCCAGAAAGGTCGCGTCATGTGTGTCAGCTCCTGGGGTAAAAAGAGGGATCGCCCCTTTTTGTGAATGAACAGTCAGCGGAAAGACTGCACTGTCAAAATAAGGGGCATATTCTTCGAGCGGCCAGACAAGCTCCTGACTCTCGCCCGGGGCATTCAGTACGAAGGTTTCCGAGTGTAAGGGCGTCGAGACTTCGACAACATTCGGGGCCAGGCCGTTTGTAATGCGAATCAGGACAGATTGCTGATTGCGGAAACTTCGGATCGCCATCTCAGCTTTTCCTCCGCCCTTGACCCAAAAGGCATTCGCTCCTGGATTGTAGACATTATCATCGAAAAAATAGATACGATGCGATGTGCTGCCATCCTCCAGCACGGCAGTCTGCATGAGACGACTATTAATTAAATTGGGCAGGGTATCGATCAGCGTAAGTTCCACCGGCAGTAAGCGATGAATACCGTGAAAAGCGTGGACAGCCGGAGTGTATGAGGTTCTGAAGGGATTGACAAAAGTCTGCGCCAGAAAGCTCAGCCCGATCAGACTTGAGATGAGTAACGGACGCAGACTGCTCATTGCCGTAATAAGAAAGAGAAAGGCCGGATAGATGTTGATGAAATAGCGGTTCCCGAATGCGCCGCCGCCGCCATGATAGTTGATCGGCATCAGGACGATATAGGTCCCGATGCTTCCCAGGATTGCGGACAGCAGGAAAAGCCGCTGCAGACGCATATGTTTCTCCCTGCGGGAGCAGCGCTGAGTCCAGCGCATCATGTGTCGCAGAAAATAATATAGCGCTAAAAACGTACAGAAAAAATAGGGCAGCAGTCCCGTAAAACGGCCGAAGAGGTAATAATAGATGTTAAGCAGCAGTGTGCGTGGATGAAAAAACCACGATTTTTCCCAGTAGTCACCTGTTGAAAGACGAACGCCCTGGTCCCAGACCGGATCTGATGCATCTTGCGGAAACTGCCGATAGAAACTTCGCCGATCGCCGCCATAAGGATTGATACTGCCGGTATAACGATATTGCAGCGTGTAAAACATACCTACGACCAGCAGAAAAATCAGACAGACGATCGCAAGCCGCCTGGCTCTGGAGATCCACCTGCTGCTCATCGGAATTCCAATCTTTTCTTGTGCCTGTTCGTCACGGCCGGCAAAGAAGAGGTCCGCCAGGATCGGCACAAAGAACAAGACGTTCGGAGGTTTCGCCATCGTCGCCATGGCAATCGGAATCGGAGCGAGGTAGAGACGGCCTTCCGGACTGAGCAGAATCCACATGAGAGCCGCCGTGAGCCCTGAGCGACTGGATACGGCCGAAGAGCGATGGTCAACGTGGTAGAGCCACAGGAACAGGCCGCTTGCCACGCAGCCCATACTAAAGACTTCAGGTGTCAGCCAGAAGAGATAGATCGCGCTGGAAGACAGCAGAAAAAAGGCCAGGGACAACAGCAAGGCCGGCCAGGAGGCGTTGAACTGCCGCAGGTATACCCAGCCCAGGACGATCAGGCCGAACAGGATCAACGCATTCAGCAGCAGGAAGCCGTTGACCCCAAACAGACGTATAAAAGGCGACAACACCCAGGAATACATAAATGCTTTGGAGTAGAAGATTTTTCCGTTGAGCTTGCTCAAAAAAATTCCCAGCGGACCGGCCTTCCAGCCGTCTTCATAAAACCGTATCAAATCCTCGCGCGTATATTCGAGATCCTGATCAAAGGCCAGACTCTGCGCCATCATGTAGTAAACTGACTCATCGCTGAACAGATACTCCAGCGCCAGACGGTAATTCAGCGTCAGGGCCGTCAACAGAAGCGCTCCGCCCAAGACAGCGAGCACGATCAATTCACGCTGATAATGTTGTATCCGTGTCTTCATAAGCTACAAACAGTGCAGTCTGCCGGCTTTCATGCCGGCACAGCATCGCTGTGAAAAGCGCGTACTCGCATATCCCTTTTTAAGAACTATTTCTTGCGCAAAGCATATACCAGGCCGCCGGCGATCCCTTGTACCAGGATCATTGCAAAAGCGATCCAGCTGAAGGCAATCGCCTCGGCACTGGAAACGCCGAATTCACCGAGCAAGAGGATATACGCTGCTTCACGTCCACCGATCCCGTTGATAAACATCGGCAGCATCAGCATGACGGTGACTGCCGGAATAATCAAAAAGAAATACATCATCGGCACTGGCAGTCCCATGGCATGGGAGATAAAATAATAATGAAGGATCACGTTGACCTGAAGCAGCAAGGCCGCCGCATACGCGATCGCCATCACGCGGGTATTGCGCTTATAAACGCATAACGCGTCATAGATTTGTTTCAATTTTGCCTGAGCATTCCGCAGGAACGGACTGTTACGTATTTCAGCGTGCCTGAACAGATGCTTCACGACTTCTGCTGTCCGGGGATTCATTGCAGCGACGAAAAACACAAAGGCCAGCCCCAATCCGCCGATTGCCGACCAGATAATGGGGATGCTGCCGAAATGTGAGAAGCCCAGCACCAAGGCCAGCAGGGCAAACAGGCCCAAAGCGAACATGCCCGTCAGTCGTTCGACCACGACAACCGTCATCGCCTCGGTTTTCGATCCCACTCCGGCCGCTGTATCATAGGCTCGAAACAGATCTCCGCCGACAGTAGACGGCAAAAAATTATTGAAAAACACCCCGATAATGTAGCTTTGAATCAACGTCAGGATCGAAAAATGAGCGTCACGAGCCGCAAGCAGTAATTGCCAGCGATAGGCGGTCAGTAAAAAACCGATAATATGCAGCAGAAATGAAAACAGCAGCCAGAATGGATTTGCGCGAGCCAGAGCATCTCGAATTGCCGGCAGATCGACCCGGGAGAGCAGATACCCCAGCAACAGCAGACTGATAACGCACCTGACAAAGACTTTTTTTCGCTTCGAACTGCGTTGTTGCGCAGTACATTGTTCTTGCATGATATGTGCAATAGAACCTGGAAACGCCTATGTTCTCTTCGCGGACAGCATCAAAATATATCCCGGCGTAAAGGGGATCAATCTATCCAGCAGCGAAACAGTTTTGACGATCGGATAGATCAGCGAATACACTTTCAGGGATTTCGCATGGCGCGCCACATCATCGCCGGATTCAGGCGAAATGCCGCCTTTGATACCTCCACGATGCTGCTTGTGGCTGAGGAGGAAAAAATAGCCGAAGTTAATACCCAGCTCGATCCCTTCGCTGAAGAAGCGGCTGAAACTGGTAGAGCGCTGCACGGCAAAGCCACCGTTTTCTAATTGTTCTTTCAGCCCCTCCAGTGAATAGCCCTCACGCACATGCCCGTAATCTTCTGGTTTGAATCCGAGCCACTTACGGACAGAGTTCAGAATCAGGCCCTTGCCGATCCGGGGCACTGTGACGTATAAGATACCGTCATCCTTGAGAACCCGCCGCATTTCACCGATAAATTCCTGATCGGTCTCAATATGCTCGAGAAAATCAATCGCTACGATATAATCAAAGCTGCGATCCTCAAAGCGCAATGTTTTTCCATCAGTATACTCGACGCCATCTCCGACAAGCTCGCGTGTAATGCGGATATTTTCTTCATCTGCGTCAATGCTCGTCCACTTCCCGCCCCATTGTCGAAGATAATAGCTCAGAACTCCTTTATCACATCCAACTTCAAGACAGATCTTCCCATCCATTGGCTCGATAAACTGTTTGATAGCTTGGATTTTTTCCTGCTTTTTTAATGATTTTTGTGCGATCTGCAATTGCCAATGCTGTTCCATACGCGTTCTCCATCACGAGATTCAAGACCGACACAGTCCTGAAATCTGCCGGACATCCTTCATCTTCCCAACTAATGATCGATACGGCCTGCTAAGAATTCAGCGTCATTCTCGCTTTTAAAGCAGCAAGTTCCTGATCCAGTTCTCCTTCTTCAGGGCCCAGCGCCTCACATTGCTGTACCAACGATTCCCCCTGCAGCTCCTCCTGCGCAGCGGTGATCGTTTCAGTCTCCAGCAATTTCGACTCGAACGTTTCAAAGACCTGATTCCCGGACAAATCATTCAGCATCTGCTGTAAACGCTTCTGGGTTTCAGCCCGCTTCAGGCGTGTCAGCAGCATACGCTTCTTGCGCCGGGCGCTTTCAATGCGATCACGCAGATCATGAAATGTCCTTTTCAATCGTTCGGCAATCTGCTGCTGCTGTTCCCATTGCGGCTGGAGCTGCTGCGTATAAGCCAGAGCTTCCCGCCTGCGCTTCAATGCCGCACGCGCCAGCTCATCCTTTCCCTCTTTCACAGCCAACATAGCGTTCTGATCCCACCGTTCAGCCTCGTTCTGATATTTCTCAAGCTGGAATTTCAGTTTTTTTTCCTCAGCAATAACGCTAACGGCATCTCCCCGGAGCTGATTGACCTGCTTTTGCATATCTCTAATTGACTGTTCCAGAACCTGTTCAGGACGTTCAAACCTGTCGATCCAGGCATTGACATGCGATGCAATCATTCGCCACAGTCTTGTGAAAATATTCATAACATTCCTCATTCTTTCAAAACATACGTGCGGTCACGAATAAAAAAAGCGGCGAGACAGATCCCCGCCGCCATCACCAGGCATGACATCACACACGCCGCCCATCACTAATGCGCAGTATTTCCACTGTTGTTGTGGTGGCTATGATGATTATGGTGATGATTATACGCTGACATTAAACGACGCTGCGGACTTACGAGCTGCATTTTTTTGGCCTGCATGCCGCTTTCGTGTCCTTCGGCATCTGCGACCTCAAACTCAAAAATCAAACTCCGACTTGGAAGTTCAGAAAAGCTGACCTCTTCCGGCAACTGCGAATCATGGAAAAAGACACTGTAGTACGGGGAATCTTTCTGCCGCGAATCGATACGCCACAAGTCCGGGGCTATCGTTTTCATGGCTCGTAAAAAGCCGTAGCCCTTCGAAGAATGATTATAGCAGACTCCCCGCATTCGAGACCCGATACGGCCCCAGTGCGTTTTATTCACCGAGGGCCCAGTGGGCAGCAGATTAGGAATCAGATAGCCGGAAATAAACATGTCTGCTTCGCGCCTCAACTCTGCTGACACATTCTCAAAGGCGACAACTTCGACGCGGCAACCGCTATTCTGCAGGGCCTGCACGACTCTCACAAAATCGCCGTCGCCAGTCACCAGAACGACGCGATCCATGTTATTTGACTGCAGCAAGACATCGACGGCCATATCCAGATCGGCGTTAGCTTTTCCAAATCGATTGCCGCTTTCGTCCACATACCACTTCACGTTTTTTTGAATAACTTTATATCCAAAATCCCTTAGCAATGAGTAAAAACCGTACTGTCCATCTTTATACACATAATCGACTTCAGAACGGTCGCCGTCAAAACTGACGTACGCGTTCAGACGGATCGGTTCGGCATTATCACGGCAGGCAAATTCTCTCAAGACATCATATCGCATCCCATAGCCGCCATTCATGGCAAGGTTTGCGACATCGACATACAATCCAACTCTACGACTGGCTCCTGACATAATATTTTTTGTTCTACACTCCATAGAATGCTCATAAACAGTTTTGCAAACGTTACTCAGACTCCGCACCCGTGAGCGGGGTTCCCAGAGGGCTCTGTGCTGGTGTTTTTGGAAATGGCGGAATTGTCAAGGAAAACTCAATTATTGTTTTCGAGATTTTTTGCGTAACGTTGTATGAATCTATACTGGCAGAATCGGAGCGTGTCACAAAGCCATTGAAAATGGACAAAAATATGCTTAATACAAAAAACATCCTTGACAATAACTATTTTCATTAAAAGCATAGTGTAGATCTTGATACACTTCACGAAGAATCCTGGAGAGTGTATGATTGCGATATCAGGCTCAGCCAGAGAACAGAAAACGCCTGGGAGCCTCAGCTCTCTTGTTAGTAAGCTTAGGATTTCATGGAATCTCAAATCTTAATGATTGGTCATACACGTGATGAACTTCAACGGCTGTCAAAGATCCTCAGCAGTCAGGGCTGTAAGGTTCACACATCATCCGGCGGGCAAAGAGCGATTATGTCGGCCAGAACTCACGCAGTCGATTTGATATTACTGGATATTGCAATGCCGGGCCGAGGCGGCTATAAGCTGTGTTCGCGCCTAAAAGCGAACGTGCACACGAAAAATATTCCAGTTATTTTTCTAAGCGTATTCAACGACATCAGCAATATCGTACGAGCGTTTGACGTCGGAGGCGTTGATTATATCACCAGGCCCTTCCAGGACGAAGAGGTCGTGGCGCGTGTAAAAACGCATTTAGGCTTGGCGGCGGCCCAAAAACGTCTGCAAGCGAAAAATGTGCGGCTCCAGCAGAAAAACCTTAAACATAAACGTAGCAAAAAAGCTCTCCAACACGCAAAAGAACGTGCAGAAGAGGCCAATCAATCGAAAAGTGTTTTCCTCTCCAACATCAGCCACGAATTGCGATCCCCCCTCACTACGATTCTCGGATTTACGCAGGTTATGGATCGGAGCGCGTCTCTGCCTCCGGAGCACCGGGAGAACATAAGTGTGATCAAGCGGAGTGGTGAGCACCTGCTCGCCCTCATCAATCAGGTGCTCGATTTATCAAAAATTGAAGCGGGACGCATGGTCCTCACGGAAGATACTGTCGATCTCTACGGTCTGTTGCGTGATGTGAGAGACATGTTCACCCTGAACGCTGAGACAAAGGGGCTGCAACTGCTGCTTGAACAAGAAAAAGCGTTACCGTCTTTTATTCATGCGGATGAGATGAAGCTTCGTCAAATTCTTATCAACCTGCTTCATAATGCCGTGAAATTTACGAGTCAGGGGAGCGTTCAGTTGCATGTGAGCTGTAGCGGAGATGGAGAGCAGATGTCAGAGGATCGAATCCCAGAGCTTGACTATTGTGAGCTGACATTCACTGTCAAGGACACCGGTCCCGGAATTTCCGCAGAGGACATGAAGCGGCTCTTTGACGTATTCGAACAAACAGAAAGCGGACGCCAAATCCGGGAAGGAAGCGGGCTGGGCTTATCCATAAGCCGCAAGTTTGCCCAAATGATGGGGGGCGATATTGAAATCGTCAGTGAAGTCGGCAAAGGGACATACTTTATGTTTCATATCCGGGTTCAGAGGTGTACCGACACAGCGACGACGCGGCATTGCAGCCGCCGCAAACGCTTTTTAGCAGCAGGGCAGCGGGATCGCAGTGGAAATTGTTTTCGATTGCTCGTGGCAGACGACGAGAAGATGATCCGTCAGGTCCTTGTGAAAATGCTGGCACCTCTGGGCTGTGATATACGTGAGGCCGAAAACGGGCAGCAAGCCATCGAGATCTGGAAGACCTGGCATCCGCACCTCATCTGGATGGATATGCGGATGCCGATCATGAACGGTTATGACGCGACAAAACAGATTAAGCAACTGGAGCGGAACACTGCAAGCGATCCAGCTGCAGGTCATACCGGTTTTCCTGCGAAAATTATTGCTTTGACAGCCAGCAGCTTCGAGGAGGAACGGGCCGAGATTCTGGCAAACGGCTGCGATGACTATCTTCGAAAACCGTTTAAACGTTCCGACTTATTTGACTTACTGCATAAGCACCTCGACATGAAGTATGAGGAAGGGAACGTTGTCTCCTCCGATATTTCCTCAGCACATGATTTGCAGCACCGAGCGCATAGCAGCGTGTTGACGCCAGAAGCCCTGGCATTGCTGCCGTCTGATCTGACAGCAGCACTTCGACAGGGGGTCAAAGAAGCGAATATAACAGCGTTACTCGACCTCGTTCAACGTATTCGCCCACATCATGAGAATGTTGCCGATATACTGACGCAGTTGCTAAAAGACTTTGATTACGAGACTCTCTCTCAATGGCTGAATATCTAATCGAAATCAGCCCCATTGCTATTCGTTACTTCCCTGTTGCCCGAGCGTCAGCACAGCATCCCATTCTTTGACAGCCTTCTCCAACTCGTCGTTAGAAGTTCCCGACACCCTGTCATCCTGAAGAGCCCTCCATACCCTGTCATCCTGAGGAGCCTGCGACGAAGGATCTCCTACATTGAGATTCTTCGCTCTGCTCAGAATGACACTTATAGGCTCAGAATAACAGCCTTTATTTTGTCATCCTAAGAAGTTCCCGACACCCTGTCACCTGAGGAGTCCTTCACATCCTGTCTTCCTGAAGAGGCCTCCATGCCCTGTCATCCTGAGGAGCCTGCGACGAAGGATCTCCTGCAGTTGAGATTCTTCGCTCTGCTCAGAATGACAGATATGGGCTCAGAATGACAACGTACTTTTTGTCATTCTGCGGAGGCTTTGCTTTCGGCAGCTCGCTACGAAGAACAACAGGCTGAGAACGAAACGGCTAAGGATACATCATGATCAGCGTTTCCAGAAATCAGGTAACAGGCAGATCAGGACAGCGAAGAGTTCTAAACGTCCGGCAACCATGTAAATTGAGAGAAACACTTTTGGGAATGGGGCCATAAACGCATAGTTACCCGTTGCCCCCACCAGCGAGAAACCAGGGCCGATATTATTCAGACAGGCTGCAACAGACGAAACCGTCACCGGCCAATCATAGCCATAGGCCGCAATAACGAGCACACCCACACCATACACAAAGAGGTAAATAAAAAAGAAACTCAATGTGCGCTCAATGACTGGCTGTCCAACCGCTTTTCCGGAAAGTTTAAACGGAAATTTTCGCTGCGGGGAATATGAGGAGACGATCTGAGCGTAAGCATGTTTCAACAACATCACTAAACGCACGACTTTGATTCCTCCGCCTGTTGAACCGCCGCAGCCGCCTATAAACATCAACACCAAGAGCCAGGCTTTCGTCAGCATCGGCCAAAGATCGGTATCAGTGGTTCCATAGCCGGTCGTCGTCATGATTGAGACGACATTGAAAAATGCTGAAACACCGGAATCGAACGCAGTTGCAAAATAGTCCTGAGTATACAGGAGATAGGTAAACACAAATGTCGAAATTCCGATAATGCTCAGATAGACCCGCAGCTCACTATCACGCCAGACCTGTGTGAATTTGCCTTTCAGCAGGAAGTAATACAGCGAAAAATTCGCGCCGGCAATAACCATGAACACCGTGATAATAAGGTAAATGACAGCGCTGTCATAGAAGCCGATCGAAGTATTTTTTGTTGAAAATCCACCGGTCGCCATTGTCCCGAACGTATGACACATTGAGTCGTAAAGCGGCATGCCTGCGGCCCAGAGCGCCAGAGTTTCGAGCACAGAAATGCCCACATAAATCGACCAGAGAATAAAGGCTGACGTTTGAATCTTCGGACGCAAGCCCCCGACATCGGGACCAGGGACTTCAAACTGATACATTTTTTTTCCGCTGATTTCCAGAAAAGGAAAGATCGCAACAAAGAGCACGATAATCCCCATGCCTCCCAGCCAGTGCGTATAGCTGCGCCAAAACAGCAGTCCTTTCGGCAAGGCTTCAATATCCGTCAGGATGGAGGCCCCTGTGGTTGTAAAGCCGGAAATTGTCTCAAAAAACGCATCGTAAAAATGCGGGATATAGCCGCTGAGATAAAAGGGCAAGGCGCCCACGATTCCGGCAACAAACCAGCCTCCCCCTACCATGAGCATTGCTTCTTTGCGGGAGAGATGAGTCTCTTTACTGCAGCGTCCGAGCCAGTACAGCCCCCCTCCCAGCAAGCATGAAATCGACATCGAAAGGAGGATGTACTTCCACACAGCTTCAGCAAAGTACAGCGCCCAGGCAAGCGCGCCAAGCATGTTGACAGCAATCGAGATAATCAGCAGACCTAATAAACGTGCAACAATATTATATCTCATTGGGGCTGAAGATTTCCACAAGCGTATTAAAATTCTCTTTCAATCCCAGGGCAATCACCCTGTCTCCTGTTTCCAGTACCGAATCACCCCGGGGGATAAAGACATGCTCTCCTCGCAGAACAGCGACTAAGAGCGTTTGGGCAGGCAGCGTCAGGTCACGCAGGGCTATGCCTGCTAATCGAGAGTTCTCCCGGAGATCAAGTTCGACAAATTCAGGCTCAATATTCTTAAAATTCTGGAAGGTGAGCACATCACGAGAACGGATGATCCCGGCAATGTCATTTGCGATAATGATTTGGGGGCTGAATACCTGATGGATACCGGCTTTTTCGACGGAGCTCAAAAGGTAGGAACGGTGAATCACGCAGGCCACCATGCTGAGCCCTTTTTCTTTAACCAGCATCGAAGACAAAAGGTTTAACTCATCATTTTCCGAGACGGCGATGAAATAATCGTGCTCGTTCAGCAAAATTTCCTCTAATAAATTCGACTGAAAGATGTCATCGTTATAGACGATCGTATTGCTGAGAAATTGCGTCGCCCAATCGCTTTTGTCCTGGTCTGCTTCGATGATGATGACCCGATATTTTTTTTCCAGCAGCCTGGCGAGATAAAAGCTGGTTTTGGTTGCGCCGAAGAGCACAATCCGCTTGATCCCTTTGCTTTCGATCGGCAGGATCAAGTGGGTATCACGCATGCTTTCTTCTTTTCCGACAATAAACAATGTATCATTCGGAAGAATCACAGTGTCGGCTGTTGGAAACAGAAAATCCTGTTTACGCGTAATCCCGACGATCAACATGTCTTTAGTCAGTGAAATGTCTTTGATTTCTTTATAGGCAAAGGGGCTGCGGGACGAAATACGGTATTGATTGATATGAACCCGGCCGTCACCCAGCGTATCGACTTTCAGGAACTGCGGGTATTCAATCGACTGAAACAGAGTCAGGGCGGTTCGCCGTTCTGGTGAAATGAGCAAATTAATCCCCAGCGCTTCGTAATCGCTCAACTGCTCTTCTTCAAGGTAAAGCGGATTACTCACACGCGCAACCGTGAAGGCTGCCCCGAGCTTCTGGGCGATCAACGCAGAGACGATATTCACTTCATCATTATTCGACACCGCCAGGAAGATATCGGCCCGATTGACTTCAGCCTCTCTGAGAATGTGTGGAGCCGACCCATGTCCTTCGATCGTCTGAACATCATACGCTTCTTCGAGCACTCCGATGCGTTTAGGACTATTATCAATACCCACAACATCATATTTTTCATGCGAGGCGAGCATGCTTGCCAGATACGATCCGACCTCGCCAAGACCAACAATCACAATATGCATAATTCATGTGTAACCCATGGCACGTTATGAGTAGAATTGCAAATGACAATCCGCCGTTTCTCAAGACTCACGCGTCATCGATTCTTTTTCAGCTTTTCGTTGTTTGATCACCTTTGCCGGAATTCCGACGGCTATCGTAAATGCCTCAAGAGTTTTATTGGCAATCGCACCGGCCCCCATAATCACACCGTCGCCAATCTCCACGCCATCGAGCACTTTCGCTCCGGCCCCCAGCCAGCAGCCGCTTCCGATGCTCACACCCCGCGCATAAGAACCCTGCTGAATCGGAGGAACATCAGGCTCGTCAAGATGGTACATCGAGCCGCCTATATAACATTGAGCTGCAAAAAGCGTGTCGTGTCCAATGCGAATTTCTTTCCCGGAATAGAGCAGGCAGTGCGCACCGAAATTGACGTTGTCGCCGATCAGAAGCCGTCCGCTTTTCGCGCTTAAGACACAACCCCGACTTACAATAACGTTGTTGCCAAGCACGAATTCAGCAGATTCACATCCCTTTGCATCAAGGACACATTGATCGTCAATCATGACATGACTGCCGATTTTGATCTTATGAGGATGCCTGAGGACAAGATTACGCCCAAAAACGACCCCCTGTCCAATTTCAGCAAATAAGGATTTGTAAAACACTTTCCGCAGCACAAAGCCCAATGCTCCGGGAACCCAACTGCACAAAAGCATAATGAGTTCGAATTTCAGCAGAGGGACAATCCCTTCCTTCCCGAGAACAGTGACCTGATATTTTTTCAACGCGGAGACTGTTTCATCAGTAACGTTCGACTGAAATTTCGTCTGAGATTTTCTCATTGAGATTTCCTGTATTGCACGCCTGCAAGAGAAAAATCAGTGTATACTTGCTTATTTGCAGACACAAAGACCCGGCTCGTCATTTTCGTCAAACTTTTTTTCCTCTTCTTTTTAATGTGTCCCTTAAAACACAGGACGTAGGCGGATCACGCAGGGAGTGGAGGGGCGTAAACTGATTGCTGCTGACTCTATTCTTTAATGGGAAAAAGCATCATGAGCCTCTTCGTATCATCCAGGGTATATTGCCGCCATGAACGAGGAGGCTCAGCTGTGAGAACCTGAAAGCCGAGCGGTTACACACTCTTCTTCATTTACTCTACGGTCAATGGTACCGGGCGGCGTTCTTTCAGGGATTCAGCAGCAGCCATGGCCATAAGTACCGGAATCTTTCCATCAATACCAGTCGGAGCAGGCACTCGATCGTCTTTGATGCACTTGATAAACTCCAGTGTTTCCAGCAGAT
The DNA here is from genome assembly GCA_002748425.1 of candidate division KSB3 bacterium. GTDB lineage: Bacteria > Moduliflexota > Moduliflexia > Moduliflexales > Moduliflexaceae. The sequence goes on from PDSJ01000029.1 coordinate 20,714, forward strand.
AGGCGTCTTTATAGCGATCCAGGAAAAAATAATGCAAGGGATCGTACTCGACTTTTCCACGTTTGAAGAATGTCGCGGCATAGGGAGCGGGATTTCCAACGACGACACACCCCTCTGTTCCGAACACTTCGATGCGTTGATCGTAGCCATAAACTGCTTTACGACTGTTGTCAATAATACAATATGCACCACTGTCATACGTCAACGTGACGACTGCAGTATCGATATCACCGACTTCGCCGATTTTGGGATCGACCAGCGAAGTTCCAGCGGCATAAATCTCAACCACCTCTTCTCCCATCAAGTACCGGCACATGTCAAAATCATGAATCATCATATCAAAAAACAAGCCGCCGGACGCTTTGACGTAGTCGATCGGCGGCGGTTCCGGATCGCGGCTGGTAATCTTGATGACATGCGGCGTCCCCAGGCGACCAGCAGCCACGGAATCTCTGGCATGTTTAAAATCCGGATCAAAACGGCGGTTAAAGCCGATCTGAAGTTTCACACCGGCTTTTTCAACAGCATCAAGGGCAGCGTCAATGCGAGCGATGTCAGCATCGATCGGTTTTTCACAGAAAATATGTTTTCCCGCCTCAGCCCCTTCAATAATCATCTGGGAATGCGTCTCGGTCGATGAGCACACAAAAATCGCATCAATATCAGGGTCTTCCATAATTTCCCGATGATCTTGAACTGCCTTCGGGATACGGCATTCTTGCGCACAGTTCCGAGCACCGTCTACATAAATATCAGAGACCGCCAGGACCTCTGCGTCAGGGATACGGAATGTCAAGTTCCTGGCGTGCATACGTCCAATTCTGCCTGCTCCAATCACACCAAAGCGCACAATGTCATTCATACAGCGTTTCCTCCTGTGAAAACGATCGCAGCGACAAACAGTCACGTTCGCCGAACAGCTTAGCAGGTACAAATGCAAGGTCTTGAAATTGTCTTTTCCCCTGCATTGTCGTTAATACGATACATAATACGCTTAAAGAAATTCCCATGTTTTGTCAAGGCTAAAGTGACAAGCTTGCCCAGCGTTTTGAACTCAGAGATCTGCGCATGCCTGCTTGTCACACACTCATGCTCTCACAGCAGCGCCGTCCCGTAAGAACCCGAATGTGTAAACATTCCTTCAAAAAAGTGCGAGCTGAGGATGTTCTCTCTGCCTTTTGAACGCGCCTTTCCCGTGTCGACTGCGAATTGCTTTCAGGGCATCTTCAATATCATTCAAAAAACGGGACGGCGGATTGTGGACGCTTTGCCCAAACAGGAAACGCTTTTTAGCGCGCATGAGAATCAACTTTTCCTGAGCACGGGTCATGCCGACATAGAAGAGTCGGCGCTCTTCTTCAAGATCAAGCTTTTTCCCGTCGCGCTGGTAGGGAAGGATCGTTTCTTCACAGCCGGTCATAAAGACAATTGGAAATTCTAATCCTTTGGAGGCATGCAATGTCATCAACGTCACCCGCTCGGCTCGTGGGTCATACTCATCAATTTCCTTGCGCAGGGCTGTTGTTTCCAGAAAATCCTGCAAGCGCGTTTCGAACGGCACAGCTCGGCGGAGCAGCGCTTTTATACGGTCTTCCTGTTTTGACGCAGCAGTAGCGACCCGCCGAGCCATACAAAATTCTGCAATCCGTCCGACAAGATCTGCAACGCGCAACGAGCTGCAGATCGGTCTGAGCTCTTCTAAAAAGGCCCGTGTTTCCAAGGGATGCGCAACTTGGTCGTCATAAAAATCCGCATCAGGATTATGCAGCAGCCACAGGCAGGCGAGGATCTCGCGAATCTCGTTGTGCTCATAAAGCGACGCCTGGCCGACAATTTGACAGGGGATGCCGGAACGCTGAAAGGCCTCAGACAAGGCATGACTTTGGGCTCCCAGACGATAGAGCACGGCAAAATCTCCAAAAGAACGTGTTTCGATCGTATCATCCTCCACACGACCCGAATTCAGCGAAAACGAGCTGGTTCCGCCAAGCATTTTTTCGATTTCGTGCACTACGTACTCAGCCTCAGCTTTATAGGTTGGAGCCTCATAAATCTCAACTCTGCTTCGGCTGACGATATCCGACCAGAGTTCCATGGCCTGCGGGTCAGAAGCGTGCGAGATGACTTGATGCGAAGCATTCAAGATAAGCTGGGTGGAACGGTAATTTCGTGTCAGGTGAAATGCGACCGCATCAGGGAAATCTTGTCGAAACTGCAGAAAATACTCTCGACTCGCGCCACGAAAGCCGTAAATGGCCTGATCCGGATCGCCGATAACGCACAAACCCAGCGCCGGCCCTTTTAAGCGTTTTAATAATGTGTATTGGGCAGCGTTCAGGTCCTGGTACTCATCGACAGAAATCCAGCGAAAGCGCTGCTGATACTCGCTGAGGATTTCGGGAAATGCTTCAAACAGCGTTACTACTGCGAGAATCAAGCCATCAAAATCAAGAAGCTGCCGTTCCTGCAACGCTCTCTCATACGCCTGATATGCAGCGAAAAAATCCTGATGCTTTTCTCTTGCCTGGGGAAGAAATTGATCGACAGCTTCTGTATCCCCTGCGTGTATCACACGATTTTTGAGGATCGAGATTCCATCAAGATACTGCGTCAGAAGCTTTTTTTTCAGATCCGGATACAATTGCTTGAGCAGACTGCGCCGGTCTCTGTCGCTGCAAATGCAGAAATTTTGTTTCACGCCGATCGCGTCGCCTCTTTCGCGGAGGACCATGGCACAAAAGGCATGAAAGGTCTTCACGAGAATCCGGGCCGCGATCCTGGGGCCGAGCAAGTCTTTCAGACGCGCGATCATTTCGTCCGCCGCTTTATTGCTGAAGGTCATGGCCAGCAGCTGTTCCGGGGCAGCAAGCTGTTCCTTCACAAGATAGGCCATGCGATGCGTCAGGGTGCGCGTCTTTCCGGTTCCCGGACCAGCGCTGATAATCAGCGTCGGAGCACTGCACAGCACTGCCTCACGCTGCTCAGGATTCAGAACAGCCAGAAGCTCCTCTGATCCCGCTTGAAGAACAGAGGGAGCGCTGTCTGTTTCTGCTGCAGAATCTGTTTCTTGAGCGTAAGCGTTCTTTTTCCGCGAGACCCCGTGTTCTTTGTTAAAAAGAGGAGGGACAGGCCGGGATGCCTGTCCGCTCGCAACAGAAGCTGATACGCTTTTTTTTCTGCGGGACCTTTGTTTGCTTTGCAGTCCAGGCAGCAATCCTGTTTGCAAAGCGAAACTCTCCCGTTCCTGGGCCTCAAAGAGTCTGATCGCGCCGAATTCACCATCAAAGCCGCCCTCTGCAATCACCTCACCGCTGCGCATACGCCGAACACCTTCCGCCAGGAGCGCACCGCCGGCTTTTTCAAGAGCTTCCACCGGCAGATCCAGCAGAATTGCGAGTTCAGACCCTAACTGTGTGAGCAAGGCTTCATAGCTCTGCATAACCCGTTTGGAAGCCGGCCCGACACCGCAGCCTTCTGACAAAATTTCCACCAGTGGAATCAGGCGGTAAAACGGCGCAGCAGATTCAGGCATTGCCCCCTCAGGGCGATCCGCCAGAACTTCAACACGATGCGAGACACCGACAGTCACGGGCCTGCCACAAACGGGGCAGATACTCTTATGTTCGAGCGTGGTCTTCGGGTCCCAGCGGATACCGCATTTACGATGTCCGTCAAGATGATATTTTCCCTCTTCCGGAAAAAACTCAATCGTACCGAGAAAACGCTCAGAATTACTGGTCTTCAGTGCGTCGAAAATTGCGTGATATGACAATTCGGTATCGAACAGGTTCGCCTCACGAGCCAGCTTCTGAGCTGAATGTGCATCAGAGTTAGAGACAAGCGTATAGCGATCCAGAGCTGAAATCCGCCAATTCATCGGCGGATCTGAAGAAAGGCCGGTTTCCAGCGCAAAAATGTGAGGCGTTAAATCTTCGAAACAGTCTTCGATGGCATCAAATCCGGATTTCGAACCAAACAGCGAAAACCAGGGAGTCCAGATATGCGCAGGAATGAGATGAGCCTGCGGGTCGGTCTCTAAGACGATTTCCAGCAAGTCCCTGGCATCCAGGCCCAGAATCGGGCGCCCGTCGGAACGAATATTTCCGATTCTCTCCAGAGCGGCCTGAAATGTGCTGGCCGCTTCAAAAGAAGGGAGGAACACAATATTGTGATTTTTACGGGTCTTCCCATGCTTTTTGTAGATATTGCTGATCTCACCGGAAAGCATAAAACGCAGCGGCTGCCGGCACGCTTTACAGATTTCCGACTGCACAGCATCAGCATACTCTTTTTTAAGACAAAACAGGCCTGAGCCATCTGGTTCGAGCTTCTCCTGAATTTCCTCGAGCCACCCAGGATGGCTGAGGTCACCGGTACCGATGACCTGAAGGCCTTTCAGCTGCGCCCATTTATACAAATTCTCAATAGTCAAGGCACGGCTTGTCGCGCGGGAATAACGGGAATGGATGTGAAAATCAGCAATAAATTTCATAAGTCATACGTGTGTTAATGTTCTCAAGCAATTTTTTCGATGAAGACTCCTGTCTCAGCTGGATCTCTGGAGTGCTGAGATGTCAATAAAAATTGTTCTTCGCAGTATTGACTTTCTCCTGTTAGCACTTCATAAAATATGATAATGCTGTGAAGGACAGAGCAAAGGTTCTATTTGATCGTCATGCCCCGCAATGTGCTATGAACAACATTACAAGGAGGAAAGTATGCAGGAATCTCATAAGGAACAATTTCGGTATTTTCTGAAAGACAGCATCCGCCAAACGATTGATTTCGAGCAGACCGATCAACATCAGGGAATCGCGCCGCCGCCGATTGAAAAGGCCGTCCCGCCCGATGCAAAACGTCTCGATCTTCTTCCTCCGGCTCAATGGACGGGGATTCCAAAAGTTGACCTGCTCTCAGCGATCCAACGTCGCAAAAGTCATCGCAGATTTCAGAAACAGCCTTTTACGCTTGAAGAATTAGCATTCCTGCTCTGGACGACACACGGCATCACACATGTGGTGCAGCCGGGAACAGCCTTCCGTACGGTGCCGTCCGCCGGATGCCGGCATGCGCTGGAAACCTATCTCTGCATCTTGAATGTCAAAGGGCTGGAAATGGGCATTTACCGTTATCTTCCTGTAGAGCACCAACTTATGCTGGAATTTCATGATGATGAGCTGGAACGCAAAATTATCGATGTAACGCTCGGACAAAAATTCACGGGAAGGGCGGCTGTCACCTTTTTCTGGACCACGATACCCTATCGCATGGAATGGCGCTACGATGCAGCGGCCTATAAAGTCATTGCGTTGGATGCCGGGCATGTCTGTCAGAACCTGTACTTGAGCTGCGAAGCAATTGAAGCGGGCTGTTGTGCTATCGCTGCATACAATCAGGTATTAGCAGATGCCCTGCTCAAACTCGACGGCCAGGAGGAATTCAACCTCTACCTGGCAGCAGCAGGGAAGATTTAGCGCGTCTTTCCCGCGCAGCTCTGCCCCTTAGGGCTACACAGCTCAAGCATTACTCATGAAGATATTGCAGCTCCTGCCTGCCTTTTTTTTCGTCAACAAAATAGAAGAGCATTCCGCCGGCCAGGAAAAGCAGCGACAAGGATGTCATCCCTGTACGGGTTGCGCTGTCGCTGCTGCTGCCAGAGCTTCTGAAAAGCAGGCCGACAGCTCCCATCAGGACCGGGCCGATCACAGCGGCAAATTTGCCGAGCATATTGTAGAAACCAAAGTATTCGGCTGAACGGCTGGCTGGAATGATACGCGCGTAGTAGGAACGGCTTAAAGATTGAATGCCTCCCTGCACCAGGCCAATCAGAACAGCCAGCATATAAAATTCGAATTTCTCCCGGATAAAAGCCGCCCAAATCGAGATGAACAAATACACGGCGATGGCAAGAAAGATGCCCCGTTTTGCACCGATTTTTTTGCCTAAAAAGCCAAAGGCAATTGCCGACGGAAAGCCCACGAATTGGGTCACGAGAAGCGCTTTAATCAGCTCTCCCGAATCAAAACCAAGGGACAAGCCGTAATCTACCGCCATGCGCACGATGGTATCCACCCCGTCGATATACAACCAGTAGGCGGCAAGAAACAAGAAGATCGTTTTCATGTGGCGGATTTCCTGAAAGGTCTGTCTGAGTTGTGTAAAACCAGCCAACACCATGTTCTCAGTGGAATGCATGCTTTTGACATGCGGCTCCTTAATAAAGAGAATCGCCGGCACAGAAAAGAGCGCCCACCAGATGCCTGCAGACAGAAAGGAAAAGCGCACGGCATCTCCGGGTCCGGCAAAGCCGAAGGTCTGCGGACGCTGAACCATCCAGACGTTCAGGGCAAACAGCAAGCCGCCTCCAAGGTAGCCCAACGAGTAGCCCAGGGCCGACACAACATCCATTTTTTCTTCAGAAGCCACGGCACTCAATAAGGCATCGTAAAAGACATTTGCCCCTGAGAAACCGATCGAGGCAAAGATATAAAGCAGCATAGCCAGCAGCCACTGCCCTTGTGCCGCCAGAAACAGTCCCGATGTCATCACCAGTCCGAGATAGGTAAAAGCAATCAGAAAGCGTTTTTTCGCGGTCCCTTTATCGGCAATCGCCCCCAGAATCGGCGCCATTAGCGCGACAAAAATTCCGGCCAGCGAATTCGCCAATCCAAGTCGTGCCGTGCTGACCGTAGCATCGACACCGATATTCCAGAATTCTTTAAAAAACACCGGGAAAAATCCGGCAATCACGGTGGTCGCAAACGCCGAATTCGCCCAGTCATACATCGCCCACGCAAACATTGCCTTTTTCTCGTTTAATTGCATCAGGGGGTACTCCTTAAAGACTGTGGTTTCCGGAAACGTCATAATTTCTGCCGGGATGCCAGGACATTATCACAGTTCGTAGAGTGTCTCGTCAACATTTGGTTGAGCGCGTTGTTCAGCCCGAGAGCGCGCTTTTTTAACCTGCTCCATAAAAGGCTCCTCTGATTCGAGCAGGTCTCCCATGTCAGCTTCGACTTGCTCCGGATCTTCGCCGCGTTCCATTCTGGCCAGAGCCTCCTCCATGGCCGGTCCCATTGAGAGCCCGGTCGCATCCGACAGTTTGCGCATCAATTGGGCCGCTTGTCTGGGATCATCTTCATTCATGTGCTCGGCCTCCCGGGCCAGCATCCCCATCGCCTGTTCCATTCTGGCTTCATCGATCGGAGGCATACCATCTTCGCCGCTTTCAGCATCTCCACGACGGGAAATTGTGGCAAACAGCGAAACCTTGCGCTGCAATTTCACATCCGCACATTTCGGGCAGAAAGGAATTTTTTCAGTATTCACACTTCTCGACAGAAAATTATATATGGTATGGCAATGTCTGCAATAAAATTCATAAATCGGCATGATGCTTCTCCACACTCCAAAAAAACTCTTGGTTCATAAAAACGAGCCGTCAAAAGCATAAACAGGAAACACATCGACGCAGCAAGCTGTTGACAGCCGGCTACACGTCGATGCTCATTATGGTTTGCACGCCTGCGCGGTCTTACACAGAGATATTAATTTCCTGAATACGAGCACAATTTGTCAATACTTTTTTCACAGGTCCACACACCGGAAAACGCATACGCTCTGCTTATCGGGAAGATTTCGTCTTTTTTCAATTGACAATGCTGAATCAAAATATTATGCGTTATGTGTCGATTGACCTCTGTTGAATGATCTCATATAACATGCTATAACAATGCCTTCATTTATTCATCGTTCACATCGTTTATGTTACCGCGAAGAGGGCAAAGGGCCTTTATTGTTGCTGCTTCCGGGAAACACGGCTTCATCTGCCTGCTATGACGGAGAATTGAATTATTTCAGCAGCTATTTCCGCACGGTATCTCTGGATTTCTGGGGAACCGGTCAATCAGATCGGATCGAGGGTGCGTGGCCGGAAGACTGGTGGGAAATCGGGGCGCAAGATGCGGCAGCCCTCATAAAACATTTGGGAGAAAAAAACGCGCTGGTACTGGGGACAAGCGGTGGAGCCATCACGGCGTTGCTCATGGCGATGTTGTTCCCGCAGCACGTACAGGCAGTCGTGGCAGATAGCTGTATCCAGCGTTATCCGGCGGCTTTGCTGCGCATGGTCGTGGCGGAACGCCGACAACGCAGCGAAAAACAGATCGCCTTCTGGAAAATCGCCCACGGCAGCGATTGGGAACGCGTGATAGAAGCTGACAGCGAATGCCTGCAACGGCTCTCAATGCAGGGAGACCTGGACTGGACGCAAGGACGACTCAGAAATATTCGCTGTCCCGTACTTTTGACCGCAAGTTTATTAGACCGCAGCCTGCCCGACGTGGGGCGCAAGATCTGCGGTATGGCCGAACAAATCCCTGAAAGCCGTGTCCTGCTGATAAATGGTGGCGACCATCCTCTTATGTGGAGCCGGCGGGAAGATTTTTTTCATGTCTGTATCTATTTCCTCAAAGAAGCCCTCAAAAAATCTCGTGAATGACTCGTTCGCGATAACGCGCGTTCAATGGCCAGATGACTCATTATGAACTGACATCTCAAGGATAAGAACATGACTGCCCACAAAGCACGACTTGCATTTTTGGTGATCGATCCACAAAACTCATTTTGCCATCCGAGCGACGGTGAACTTTTCGTTCCAGGAGCGGATAAGGATGCAGTTCGGCTCGCACAACTGATCGAGAAACTGCTCTATGAGATCGATGCAATTCACGTCACCCTTGACACCCATCACGAACTCGATGTGGCTCATCCGATCTTTTGGGTAAACGACAAAGGAGAGCATCCGGCGCCCTTCACCTGTATTTCCAGAGAAGACGTGCTGACCGGAGTCTGGAAACCCTTTCATCCAGAGCTCGCCTGCCCTCCGGACGGCACGCTGCGGGATCGCATGATCAAATACGTCACGGCACTTGAGACCCACGGACGCTACCAGCTGACGATCTGGCCGCCCCATTGTCGTATCGGAACCCCGGGGCATAATGTGGTCGAGCCATTACGCAACGCTTTCCGTACATGGGAACTGAGCCGCTTTACGGCAATCAACTATATCGCCAAAGGCAGTAATATCTATACCGAGCATTACTCCGGAGTTCAGGCGGACGTTCCGGATCCGCAGGATCCATCCACACATTTGAATACGGCCCTCATTCAAGCCCTTGAGAACGCGGATACCATCGTTTTCAGCGGAGAAGCTTCCTCGCACTGTGTTGCCAACACTATCCGAGATATTGTGGAGAATGTTGATGAGGATACGGTCGGGAAATGTGTCTTACTGGAAGATGCCATGAGCCCGGTTCCAGGGTTCCAGCAATTTGCCGACGATTTCTTTCAGGAGATGATCGCCAAAGGCATGCACATTGCCAGAACCACCAATTGTCCTGTGTAAAAACGCCGACGAACCCTCTGGACGAGGAGACACGTAACATTTTTAAGGATCGTGAAGAACTCATAATGTCTTCACAAGCTGTCAAATGCTGAAGCGTTGTGTCAATGGAAAAATCAGCAAGGACTGTACGCATGAAAATCGGAATCGATGCGCGTAAAATTCGCGATTTCGGCATCGGCAACTATCTCAGACAGTTGCTCATTCGTCTTCCAGATCACGATAACGAATACTGCATTTTCCACTATCCTGAAGATGCTGAATGTATCCCGCATGAGAGTCCCAATATCAGTCTTGTCCGGGAGAACTCTCCCAAATATTCCTTGCAGGAACTCTTTGTGCTTCCTCTAAAAATGGCTGCACAACAACTCGATCTCTTTCATGCTCCTCATTACACCTTGCCTCCCATTCGTCCCTGCAAGGGAATCGTCACAATTCACGACGTGATCCACCTGCGTTTTCCCGGGAATTTACCCCATCCCGCAGCCTGTTATTATGCCAGGGGAATCATGTGGGCGGCAGCCAGAAGCGCAAAAAAGGTTTTGACCGTATCAGAGTGTTCCAAACAGGATATTATACACTATCTTGGGGTGCCGGAGCAGAAAATTGAAGTGATCTATAACGGTATTACCCCGCGCAGTGAGGCAATTGAGCGTATCAGAAATCCGGAATCGCGTGAAACGCTGAGACAACAGTTCGGCATTTCCCGCAAGTATCTGTTATTTCTCAGCAATTTTATGCCTCACAAAAACTTTGAAACCTTGATCAAAGCCTGCAGCCTGCTCAAACATCGCAGGCAACTCGACGCCTGCCTGGTGCTGGCGGGAAAAAACGATAAGCTCCGCTCGCAGCTTCAGGCGCTCATCAGCAGCGAGAAGATGACAGAGGATGTCCTCTTAACCGGTTTTGTAGAACCGGAACTGATACCGGCGTTATATGCCAATGCCGAGCTTTTTGTTTATCCCTCTCTCTATGAAGGCTTCGGATTACAAGCGCTCGAGGCAATGAACTACGACATTCCAGTTGCGATTTCCAACGTCTCAGCCTTGCCGGAAATCGCCGGAGATGCTGCGATTACCTTTAATCCAGAATCGGTTGAAGACATGGCGGCCGCCATTTTCAAAATCTTGAGCGATCCAGGACTCCAGGCCGCATTGCTTGAAAAAGGCAGAGCACGTGTGCAGACATTTTCCTGGACAACAGCAGCCGAACGAACACTTGAAGTGTATCAGGCAGCTCTTCAGGGATAACTGCAACCCACAAGTGATCCGTGGACAGCTGAATTGAAAGGCGGTCCAGAGTGTATCCAGACCGCCCGCCTTGATCAGCAACTTCCCGCTTCACTCAGTGCAGAGCTTAGACTCCCAGCCGATTGCGCCGCAGGATTTCCCCAGTGCTTTGGACCGTGCTCACCCGATGTCCGGGCAGTGGAAGGATACGTTCGTGGATCATATCGATGATCCATGCCGCCTGCGGAAAAAATATGTCTTCCATCTCAGCGGCCGGAGTGATCCAGTTTCGAGACCCGAGCACAGCCGGCGGTCCGTCGAGATAATCAAAGGCCAGTTGTGTCAGGTTCGACGCCACATTATGCAGGAAGGAATTCCGTTCACAGGCATTTGAGGTCAGCAGGACTTTCCCGGTCTTCTTGACCGATTCCACCAGGAGATCGTAGTTCAGAGGATTAATAAAGCGCAAGTCGATCACCTCAGCGCTCAGACCGAATTTCTCCTGCAATTCGTCGGCAGCCTGAAGAGCAGTATACAGCGCTGCGCCAAGCGTCATAATCGTCAGGTCGCGGCCTTGACGCCGAACAGCCGGCTCACCTTCCGGAATTTCATAATAACCTTCCGGGATCCCGGATTTCTCAAAGATCTCGCCGATGCCGTAGAGTTTCTGGCTTTCGAAAAAGACAACCGGATCAGTGCCGCGCAAGGCCAGATTCAACATACCTTTTGCATCATACGGTGTAGCCGGGAACATGGCTTTCAAACCGGGGATATGCGCCACGATGCTGGTCCAGTCCTGTGAGTGCTGAGCACCATATTTGCTCCCGACCGAGACTCTGATGACCAGCGGCATTTTTAAGATCCCCGCGGACATCGACTGCCATTTTGCGACCTGATTGAAAATTTCATCACCGGCACGACCCATAAAGTCACAGTACATCAACTCTACCACTGCACGGCCTCCGCTCAGAGCGTAACCGACACCGGACCCGACAATCGCGCCTTCTGAAATCGGAGAATTGAACAAACGGTGATACGGCAGTGCTTCGGTCAGTCCGCGATACACGGCAAAGGCTCCGCCCCAGTCGCGGTTCTCCTCACCATAGGCCACCATCGTAGGATCTTCATAAAAACGATGTAACATTGCTTCAAACAAGGCATCACGATAGCAGACGATTTTATTGGCCGGATACGGTTTCCCCTGCTCATCAAGCCCGAAGCGCCGACGTTTTGAGAGCGATTTTACACGCGGATTGTCTTCCTTTGGCATGAGCACTTCCGGCTTGCGATCGTCAAACTTCTCGACCGTTTCGTTCGAGAACATCACGCCTTCGATAAACGGCCCATCAACTCTCGGCGAAGTCTCCAGGGAGATCGCCAGACGCATGGCATTGCTGATTTTTTCGACGACCATTTCTTGAAACTCTGCAATGGCAGCGTCGGACAGAACATCGTTGTCTTTCAGATACGCTGCGTAATTTTTAATACAATCTTCTTCCTGCCAGAGGGCAAGCTCTTCTTTTGTACGATAAGAAGATGCATCAGAAGGAGAATGTCCGGAAATGCGATAGGTAATTGTATCCAGCAGCACCGGCCCGCGACCGTCCAGGAGAATCGCCTTTTTACGTTTGATCGCATCGGCCACTGCCAGCGGATTATAGCCATCGACCCGCTCTGCGTGCATATTTTCCGGGTTGACGCCTGCGCCCACTCTGGCTAAAATGTTATAGCCCATGGTCTCGCCGGAAGTCTGTCCCCCCATCCCGTAAAAATTGTTGAAGAAATTGAAGAGGATCGGCGGTGCACCGCCGAGCTCTTTATCCCACAAGCTACGATACTGATCCATTGCTGCCAGCGAGATACCCTCCCAAACCGGGCCACATCCCATTGATGCATCGCCGATATTTCCGATCACGATCCCTGCTTTGCGATTAATGCGTTTGTATAACGCTCCGCCGACACAGATGTCGCCGCTGCCGCCGACGATCGCGTTATTCGGCATACTGCCGAAAGGCGGGAAAAAGGCATGCATCGATCCGCCAAGCCCTTTGTTAAATCCGGTTTCGCGGGCGAAAATTTCCGCAAGCGTCCCATAAATGACATAATCAACCGCCAGGTCTTTGACTGAGCTGTGACGTCCCTGTTCAACCACCTTCAGGCACGCGCCCCCCATAAAGTCCTGCATAATCTTCATCAAGGACTCATCATCCATTGTATGAATTGCTGAAAAGCACTTTGCCAGAATCTCACCGTGACTCCGGTGGGAACCGAAAATCATATCATCAGAATCCAGCAGCACACACTGTCCGACAACCGCCGATTCCTGGCCCATAGAAAGATGAGCCGGGCCTTTATGATCATATTCAATGCCCTGATATACTCCCTGAGTTTTAATTGCGTTCAGCATCGACTCAAACTCCCGGATCAGCAGCATATCGACATAAATTTGTATCAGGCCGTCCTTTCCAAAAGTCTCAAGCTCTTTTTTGAAATCTGGCGAATATTGATTGACAGGAATATCCTGAATTTTCAACTTTTGCGCTTTCCGCACTTCTTTTGGGTCGACAACAAGTGATTTAGGCATGTTTTATTGTAAATTTTTGAATTGGGATGGAAGATCTCTTTCAAGCAGTCACAAGTAGGTCTTAGATCCCAAATCTCAAATCCAGATATCCTCTTGACGTGTTTTATTCTCAACGCATTGCTTCCACACACGCTTATATTTCCCACAAGGCGTCTTTAATACTTTCCGATACCGTTGGATGCGGAAAGATGATTTCCTGAATATCCTGAACCCGCAGTTCAGCTTCAAGCAGAGCAGCGACGCCGTAAATCATTTCAGAGCATGCGGCTCCAAGGAGATGAACGCCTTTGAGAATATTGGTATCAGCCTCGACAACAACCTTACACAGGCCGGGAGAGCTTTTCCCGTACTCTGCCAGAAAACGACCGTTGGCCCGCATCTGCACGGTTGCGCTTTTGACGCGAATGCCTTGGGCCTGAGCGTCCTGCTCAGTCAAACCGCAGCCCGCCACTTCTGGCAGCGTATAGACGACCCAGGGTACTGCCTGGTAACGCATCTGATCGGGACGTCCACAGATCGTATTCACTGCGACCTCTGCCATACGCGATGCAGAATGCGCCAGCAGTGATTCGCCATTGACATCTCCGACAGCATAAACGCCCGGAACATTGGTCTGCATCTTCTCATTGACTTTTATGCCGCTCGGTCGAATATCAAGCCCAAGTGCTTCCAGGCCCTGCACGTTCGGGCGACGCCCAACTGACATTAAAATCACGTCAGCTTGCAGGGTTTTTTCTCTGCCGTCCTGTGACAAGTTCACGCGATCCTTCTCGATCGATTCGACCTTTGCACCAAGATGAAATGACACGTTCGGCAGGGATTTCCGCAAGGTCTTTGAAAATCGGGCATCCATCATGGGCACGATTTCCTTCATCATTTCAACCACATGTACCTCCACGCCCACATTCGAGAAAAACGACGCGAATTCCATGCCAATATAGCCGCCGCCGATAATCACAATACGTTCCGGCAGGTCCGCAATCTTGAGAATTTCGCGGTTCGTCATGACATGCGGACTGTCGACGCCCGGAATCGGCGGAACTGCTGCAGACGAACCGGTCGCGATAATAAGATCGCGCCCTTGATACCTCTGCCCGGCCACAAGGATCGTCTGGCGATCCAGAAACTCTGCCTCGCCCGTGATCACCTCAACGGCATTCTTTTTCATCAAAAAGGCAATACCTTTACGAAGAGTCTCGATCACATCGCGTTTCCAAGCCATTGCATCAGGCAGGCTGAAACGGGCACCATCAAAATATACGCCGAATTTGTCGGCCTCCAGACCGTGTACATACTGTTTCGCAGAATTCAATAACGACTTTGTCGGGATGCAGCCTTCATTCGTACACACCCCGCCAAGCTCAGCTTTCTCAACCAGCAGAACAGATTTTCCTCGTGCTCCGGCCCGTTCTGCCGCGATATAGCCTCCAGGGCCGGCTCCAACAACAATAATATCATACATAATTCCTTCTCCCTAACCGGCCAGCAGCAGATCGAAATCCGCGAGGGCCGTACAGAGTGCCTTCAGGAACCGTGCTGCCGGTGCGCCGTCCACAGCCCGGTGATCAAAAGTTAATGATAAATTGATATGCGGTCTATACGTGACGTCATCACCGTCCAGAACCGGCTTCGGTTGAATAGCACATACGCCAAGAATGGCCACTTCAGGCGGATTCAGAACCGGGGTAAAACTTTCGATGCCCAATGCGCCCAGGTTTGTCATCGTAAAGCTTGCTCCGCTTAAGTCATCAGGCGACACTGCTCCGCTCTTTGCGGCCGCCCCCAGGCGCTTGGCTTCTCCTGACAACGCCTTTAATGCAAGACGGTCTGCATTCTTAATAACGGGAACCAGCAAGCCTCGTTCAGAATCCACAGCCATCCCCAGATGAACGTTCGCAAACTCCCGAATTGTCTCTCCCAGAAAATGGGCGTTCATAAAAGGGAACTGCGGGAGCGTTCTGGCAATGGCGTAGAGCACGAAATCGTTGATCGTGATTCCAGACAGCCCAAGCTCCTCGTTTGACTGTTTGAGACGTTTGCGATAGGCCAAAAGCGCAGAAGCATCAGCCGAGGCATTGATGGTCAACTGTGCGGTGCTTTGTAAGGAATCAAGCATACGGGAGGCAATAATTTTACGGACACCTTTGACTGGAATGTCGGTAACGGCTCCGGAGGAATCCGCAGCGGCTGCCTGAGCGGGGCAAGGATTCGGGGCGCTCTGAAGATCGGCAGTCATCACGCGACCGCCGATACCAGAGCCGTGTTCTGGGGCTTGCCAGTCTCGATCCAGTAGCACAGCTTTGGCTGCCGGACTAAGTGGAGCCTGATCGCCAAGCGCCGCCAGCACATCGCGTTCGATAACACGTCCTTCCGGGCCGCTGCCGGTCACACTCGCCGGATCGAGACCTTTGGCTGATGCTACACGGCGGGCACGCGGTGAGACTGCCTGCCGTCGGCCTGCCGCAGCGTTCACAGTAGCCGCGTCCGGAATCACTGCTGCAAGGTGTTCAGGCTCACTCACAACAGCTTCTTTCACTGCGGGGGCCTCCTGAGGAGAAGCGTCAGGATCTTTGGCAGCAGCAAGCATGTCGCTGATATCTTCACCCGAATCGCCGACAATTGCAATCGGACGCAGTACTGCGACATCCTCGCCTGCAGGATATAACAATTTCAAAATCATTCCACTCTCTTCCGACTCGACTTCAAATGCAGCTTTATCGGTTTCCACTTCGCACAGCACGTCCCCAACCTCAACGCGATCGCCTTCCTGCTTGTGCCATTCCAAAATCAAACAGGATTCTACAGTGTTTCCCTGCCTCGGCATCAGTATTTCTTTTGCCATAATTTTTCTCCTTACTTGAATGACTGGCCAGTCGAAACGGTGTATACACTCCGTCCATCCAAAAACATCAGATCATCCCTGATAAAAATTTGATTATTTCTTGAGTACCTTTTGTTATATCTTGGGTATTTTATGCAATAAAAAAATTCATTTCTTTATAAGAATCGCTTTTTTGTTTACATTTTGAGTATATTTTTTATTCTATGACACACGGATGACTTCAACACTACGACAAGCGCCTTTTTAATATTGTATAGGCTCCGCTTCACGCGGACGTGGCGAGGTAATATGGTGAAACTTCAACGACTTCAACAAATCGAAGAATACGTCAGACGGCGGAATTCCGTCAGCCTCGACGATTTATGCCGGCACTTCGATGTCTCGAAGAATACCATTCGACGTGATATGAACGAGCTGGAGGCCCGGAATATTATTAAAAAAGTCTATGGCGGCGTCATCTTCAATCACAAAGAGACGGCTATTCCTTTACAGCAGCGACAGATTTCCATGAAAGATGAAAAGCTGGCCATGGCAGCAAGGGCCGCCGAATTTGTGAATGACGGCGACATCATTATTCTCGATGCCGGTTCGACCACTGTCCATATTATTGAACACTTGCGCCAAACGCAGCAGGTTACGATCATCACGAACAGTGTGCCTGTGGTCAACGCCGCCCTGCCGTATGACAATCTGCACGTGATCATCACTGGCGGCGACTTGCTGCGTTCGACCAATTCGCTTGTGGGACAGGAAGGCGTTGAGATGCTGCGAAAATTCAATGCACATACGGTCTTTCTTGCTGCCACGAGTCTCTCGCTGGAAAAAGGCCTGACCAACTCCTTAACCGTCGAGACTGAAATCAAGAAAACAATGATGCAGGTCAGCGAACAAGTCATTCTCCTTGTGGATCACACGAAATTCGAGACCGTCTCTCTGGTGAAGTTTGCCGATCTGAATCAGGTTGATGCGATCGTCACGGACAAGATGCCCCCGGAGAGCTATTTTCATTACTGTCACAAGCATGGCAAGGACATCATTGTCTCAGGCACGTGAGAGCATCAGCCCACATCATACTTATTCCGACGTTTGCAGATATATTCAGTGCTAAAGTGCTCATCCTGTCTGGATAGTCTTGACAATTCTCCCGGACGTTTCCTGGATGTCACAAGACCGTCCGAAAAATTTCAACTTTGGCGTGACAGGGAAAATCTATATGGGACACGAGGAATATACGCGTCAAGCGGCAAAAAAAGCAGCCTGCATGGTCATCACAATCAGTGATACGCGCACTGATGAGAGCGATACAAGTGGGCGCCTTATTATCAAATTGCTGGAACATAACGGGCATCGGCGTGTAAAAAAACATATTGTTCCAGACGAACCGCAGGACATCCGGGCCCTCCTGCAAGATGGAATTGCCTCCGATGAGATTCAGGTGATCCTGTGTCACGGCGGAACCGGCATCTCCGCTCGTGACCGCAGCTATGAAGCCATTGATGCTGTTTTGGAAAAGCGGCTTACTGGCTTCGGAGAACTCTTCCGCATGCTCAGCTATCAAGAAATCGGACCCACCGCCATGATGAGCCGCGCGACAGCAGGAATAAGCGCTGGCACGATTATTTTTTCGATGCCAGGGTCAAAGGCAGCGGTAAAGCTCGCCATGGAAAAACTTATTCTTCCTGAACTCAGCCATCTTCTCTGGGAGTTGGGGAAGCATTCAGGATAAATCAACGACACCCTATGCCATCTTTTTTTCTCAATGAGACACTCCATGGCGTCATCGAGCCTGCCCGGCTCAGTGACATCGATGAAATCGTCAGCCTTGAGCATCGCGCTTTTCTTTACCCCTGGCCGCGAAATCTGCTGTTGGCAGAGCTGGACGGAGAGTCGTTTTCCCATGTCTATGTTGCCCGCTTGATCCGTGATGACGGTGTGCCACAGAAGATTATCGGGTATAATTTTTTCTGGCTGGTCGCCGATGAAATCCATATCTTACACATTGCCGTCGATCCTGAACATCAACATCGCGGACTTGGTAAGCTTCTGCTCGACTTTGCTGCTGATTTCGGACGCAGACACGGAGCCTGCTGTATGATCCTCGAAGTCAGGGTTTCCAATGCGAAAGCGCAGGGCCTCTACCGTAAACTCGGATTTCAGCAGATCGGAATCCGTAAAAACTATTATAGTCCCAACAACGAAGACGCGTATGCGATGAAAAAGATGTTATAATTGAAGCCTGAAGACTTTTCCAAAGAAATTTTCAAGCATGCCCAGTCCGAATTTTTCTTTCACGACAATTTTTGGAAACAGCAAGTAATCAGAAATTTTTACTTGACAAAATATACGAATATTCGTATATTCTAAATAATTTAATACACAAAGGCTGAAATTTTTCCGCACTTACGTATCCAGAGAGTATCATGCAGCGAAAGCTCATTGAGACCAGAGGTTACAAGCGGCAAGCACCATCGGAGATGATTGTCTGTACGCGTATATGACAAATTCTGAAAACTCTGGCACAGACAGATGGAGGAGATATGATTTCATTAACAGAAAGAGCACGCAACAAACTGAAAGAAATAGCCAATTCCGAAGACCACAGTCCAATGTGGGACATTGTGTTTATGGGCTTTGGCTGAGGCGGTCCGCGTATGCGACTGGTTCAGTCTCGCTCAAAAGATATCGAACACACGGTTGAAGTAGAAGGCTACCGATTCAGAATTGAAAAAAATTTGCGTAAACTGCTGCCTCATTACGGCAGCCTGATCGTCGATTTCAGAGAATCGTTCTTTGGTGAAAATTTCACCATACGATTTGGCCGTCAGGAGTTCTGCTAACGCGTTCAGGTCTGCAAAAAGATTATTCGCCCCGGGCAAGACATGACGTGTTGTCCGGGACAGCAGGATAAAATTTTTGCGTCCCTGAATTCCTTACAATGTAAACAATGCCAAAATTTTTATTCAGCATCATCACGATATGTGTCTTCCTTTCGGGCCAAATGTTTGCCGCTGAAAAGGACGCTTCGTCCGCTCCGGGTCCCCGCTGGTGTATCGCGACCCCGACGTTACGAATCAGGGCTTTGCCCTCGACTGACGGCGAAATTATCGATAAGATTCCTTACGGCGTTCAGGTCCATGTGCTTGGTGAGAGAAGCGAAGAGCAAACGATTGGCAGGAAAACAGGACGCTGGGTCGAGGTCCAGTTTCACGGTAAACACGGCTATGCCTTTGATGCATTTCTCAGCGAAAAAGAGCCTACCGTCACGATTAAAGGTATCGAAAAGAAAACTGCCGCACTTGTAAACAGCGTCAAACAGCAAGAGGACCATTGCAGCATTGAATTTGTCGATGCCGCAGGTACAACGTTTGTCGAAACAGCTCGTTCTGCTGACGTTTGTCGCAGAGCCCTGCTCGGCAAACGGGTCAAGCTCCTGTACACACTGAATAAAGCGTGTACGCACAGTGATTCCTGCCCGAAAATTATACTCGATGACCTGCAAGTTCTTCCGTTTCGCTAGCATTCTCACGACAATGCAGGATCAATTCGATTTTGGCCCGGTCTTGTGATAACACCGATCTGCACAAGACCGACCGATAGGGACACGAGGACAATAACGTAAAATTGCCAAATGACTCCAGCCATTCAGACTGTAAAGCGTGCACGCATATTCTTTCAACTTCATGAGTATGCGCATAGCCCTTCAGCCACTTCATACGGAAAAGAAGCAGCGCTCAAATTAGACGTTGCTCCTGAAAGAATCTTCAAGACCCTAGTCCTTACTTTGGATGCGAAGAGTCTTGCCGTTGCCGTAATTCCAGTAGCAATGCAGCTCAATCTCAAACGCTTTGCCAGGTGCCTGGGGGCGAAAAAAGCCGTAATGGCCGAGAAAAAAGCCGTGGAAAACAGCACGGGTTATGTGCTGGGCGGTGTAAGTCCTCTTGGGCAAAAGAAACCCCTGCCTGTGCTTATCGATGTCTCTGCAAAGAACTTTGAAACCATTTATGTCAGTGCTGGTCGAAGAGGTCTGCAGATAGAATTGTCGCCGGAGAGCCTGAGCACCTTAACCAAGGCATCTTTCGCGATCATCGGAAAGTAGAAAGAGCGAAAATACGCCAAGCGGGCCGCAGCATTTCTCAATTTCATCCATCTCCAGTCCCTGCCAGGAGGACTCTTGCTTTTCAGAAGTTATGGCGTGTACAGACCGGCTTTTATCGGAAGATAGAGCGACAGGCTTGGCAGAAGCGATACAATGATCAGCACAACAATATCAGCCAGCACAAATAGAACAGCTTCTCTGGCAACAGAGTCAAGGTCTCCTTTGATGAGGTTGGTTGCCGTAAAGAGATTGACGCCTACCGGCGGTGTTGCCTGGCCGATCGCCAAAGCTGTGATAAAGATCACACCATACCACAGCGGATCGATCTGAAAGACGGCCAGTACCGGAATCAGGATCGGCATAATCAAAAAGGAAATCGAAATCGCATCCAGAATCATGCCCAGCGCCAGCAGCAGGAAATTCACGAGAATAATCATCACGATCGCGTTCGGCGAAATACTGACAATTGCGTTCGCAAGGGTATCCACCACGCCGATCACTGATGCCGCCCAGGAGAAAATGCCGGCAAAGACCACGATGAACATGATCACTGCACTTGTCACGCTCGCGTCAATCAGGATTTGGACCAGATCGTACCAACGGATCGAATGGTAAATCACGACTGCCACGAAAAGGCTGTAAAATACAGCGACAACAGCCGCCTCGGTCGGTGTGAACACACCGGCGTAAATTCCCCCCAAAATAATAAGCGGCGCGAGGATTGCCCAGAGAGAATCTCTCAAGGCCCTCAACATCTCTTTCACGCTGCCACGACGCTCCAGGCCGCGATAGCCGCGCTTTCGAGAGACGAGATAGGCCACAATTGCGGTCGCAATTCCAGTCAGAATGCCGGGTATAATACCCGCGACAAACAGCGCACTGACGGACACGCTGGTAATATTGCCGTAAATGATAAACGCAATACTGGGCGGAATGATAATCGAGAGATCCGCTGATGTCGCAATCGTCGCAGCAGCGAAATGCTTATCATAGCCATGCTTGACCATTGGAGCGATCAGGATCAACCCCACTGCTGCTGTTGTCGCCGGCCCGGACCCGGAAATCGCCCCCCAAAACATGGCGGTCAGGACCGCAACAACTGCCAGGCCGCCGGTTGAACGCCCGACCACTAATTCAAAAAATCTTGCAATCTTGGCTGCCAGCCCCGCTTTTTGTAAAATCGTTCCCGCCAGTACGAAAAATGGGATCGCCAGCAACGGAAAAGATGCGATTCCTGACACGAAATTCCTGCCGAGCATTCCGATTCCCAAATTAAAATAGAGGATGGTCGTGACCGCTGCCACCCCAAGCGATGTGGCAATTGGGATCCCCAAGAACATCAAAAGCACAAAGAGTAGAATAATCAGTATTGCTTCCATAAGAAAGATTCCTTTGAGCGCTGGCTGCGGGGGCCTGCTGAGACAAGGTCAGTCTGGGATTACATGAGGCTGCACATAGATTTCCTCTGAAGGTCTCCTCATGAGAGCCGTCAGGTTCTATACTGTTCTTGAAGCGCGTTTAACTGAGCTCGGGCTCCGCGATAAATACCGATAAAGACGAAGACTGACAGGACAGGGACCCCGATATAGTAGATTGTAACCGGAATTCCCAGTGCGGCGGAAGTCGAATGGAACAGAGTGAGTTCGCTGTGAATTGTCTGGATCATAATCAAATCTACCAGCACAAACAGCACTGTTCCCAATATCGTACTGAGCAGAATCACGAAATTCTTCAATGCCTTTGGGAACAGTTTATACAAGGTCACCATTCCGAGCTGACTGCCGCGTTCAAAGGCGATCCCGATGCCAATCAGCGTCATCCAGACAAAAAAATTGATCGTGAGTTCTTCGGTCGCAGCAAAGGAGAAATGAAAAAAATACCGGCTCAACACATTCAGGAACGCGATCAGCGCCATGACGAAAAGCAGAATCGCCACGATCCATTCATCAATACGAAATCTTTTTTTTGCAGGGCTCTTATCCATAATTCAATCAGGAGATCGAAGTCTTTCCGACAGGACAACAATCTCCCGGAACGTTCACCCTCCCCTGCAACGTATGGGGACGTGCAGGGGGGGGGCGATCACAATTATTGTTCCATATCTGCCAATGCTTTCTGGTAAAGCTCTTCGCCGATTTTGGGAACCCATTTATCATAAATCGGCTTTGTAAGCTCCTGAAAGGCCTTAAGCTCTTTTTCTGAAAGAAAAGAGACTTCCATTCCCTTGCTTTCCAGAAATTCTACCGGATTCGGGACAGCAATTTCGTAATCAAACTCATCTTTCAGGATGCGTAATGACGTCTCACCATCCAAACCGGCACGGCACAGCGCCTTTTCAAAGCGTGCAGCGAGTTCCGCCGATTCTTGAATCGCTGCCTTAATCTCATCGGGAAAAGCATCCCACTCTTTTTTATTCCAGTAAATAATGAGGGGATCGACCAGGTAATTCCAAAACGTCGCATACTGATTATATTGATAAATCTGTACCGGAATTAAGACCCCAACCGGATTTTCCTGACCGTCAACCGTCCCCTGCTGAAAAGCAGTTATCGCATCACCCCAGTTCATATTAATCGGGTCGGCACCGAGCAATCTGAAGGTTTCGATGAAAATCGGGCTCCCTACCACGCGAACCCGAAGCCCCTTCAGATCTTCAGGGTTATGGATTGCGGTCTTACTATTGGTGATCTGGCGAAAACCATTTTCAGCCCATGCCAGTCCTACAGCACCTTTTTCCTCCATTGCCTTAAAAATTGCCTTCCCAGTTTCACCATATTCCAGTTTATCAAGATTATCAAAACTGTTGATAAAAAACGGCAGGGAGAAAATATTATTTTCAACAATCACAGGTGATGAATTAATCGTCGACTCAAACGCGACATCAATAATCCCCTGCGAGACCATCTGAAAAGAATTCAACTGCGCACCTTTCAGCAACGCACTGCCAAAATACGGCTTAATATTGATCTGGCCGTCGGTTTTTTCCGCCACCAGATCAGCGAATTTCTGCGCACCGATTCCCCAGTAAAAGGTTGGACCAACATTGACCTGCATTTTATACTCTTTTTTCAGCTTGGCCGCTTCAGCGTCCAGGCCCACACCCAGCACAAAAGACATGAACAAGAGCGTCAGGCCAGACAATCCCATGATTTTCCCAATTTTCATAACGAATCCCTCTGTTGTTGAAATAGTAACTATTGTGTGACTAACAGGCTCAAAACACGCATAAAAATTGAAACGGCCAGAAGCTCTGTCAAGTTTTTTTCCCAGAAGAAGATTAAAAAACTTGAGGGGGAACTGCATGCGTTATTTCAGGCGGGAATTTTCCTGCAAGAGGCTTTGCCCCAGGCAAAAAATGGATCACGCATCTTCACACGGGAAGACGTGAAACTATTCCTCAAGCACGTCTTTCAGCTTTGCCAGAAACCCGGCAGCCATTGCCATATCAATCACACGAGGATCGCAACTTAATTTGACTTTAAAAACAGGCAGGTTGATAATCCGATTGCCGGTCATCACCAATCGATAGTCGATCGTGCCGACTGCGAGGGACGCAGTTTGCGGGGCGTAGATCGGTGCGCGAAAATCACAGATTCCGAACATACCTAAATTGTGCAGGCTAAACGTAGATTCATGCATATCTTCAGAAGACAGGCTCCCCCTCGACGCTTGCTCGGAAAGTGCCTTTAATGATGTTTCAAGGTCGGCGATCGGACGGTTGTTGACATCCTCTAAGACAGGAAAGACCAGTCCGGCAGCAGAATCGACTGCGATCGCAATATTCACGGAGGAATGCAGTTTGAGGCTGTCTTCAGAAACAAACGTGGCGTTGAGTAATGGAAAAGCACGCAGCGCCTTTGCGGCTCCCTGTGCAAGAAAGACCGTCAGAGAAGGCCGTTTTTCCTCCTGCCAGGCATTAATTTCCGCCAGCATCGTCGACGCGTTCACTTCAATCGACAGATCAAAAGGAAGGGGAACTTGTGCATATTGGACGCTTTGGCGACCCGGCCGATCCTGAAGATGACTCAACGTGATTATGTCGCCGGCATGAACGCGGGCCTCATTTAATTCAACCATAGCTGTAACCTCCTCACTGATAAATCTATAGTTAGAGACATAGACAGGCTACTAACGCAGAATGCGATGTCAAGCAATTAACACTTTTGCCGTTTTTACGAAAAATCGATGCGGACTTTTGCAGGCAAGCGCGCACTGACAACACACAATAACAGTCCTTGACGCAGACGAATAACGGCTCGTTCGTTCAGCATCACATTACTCATACCTCGACTGCTTCCCATAGGAAGCGTTTCGTCGCGTAAAGGCCATTTCAAGCCCTCGCTCGAGACCCCCTGTGCATCGCCGGCCAGTGGGAGAATCGACACGAGGTCTCCGGTTTTGCTGAGGATTGTCACTCGATTCCGAAGCAGAAAAGCGTGCTGATTTCCATCGAGAATACTCACCGGCGTCTCCTTCAAGATCGGCAAGGTCAGCAGCATGATGTTAGCAAGACTTTGATCCAAACGCCCTCCCAGGGCGGCAATCAGAAGAATGCTCTCCACCCCTTTCTCCAGCGCATGCTCAATGGCCAGCTCAAGATCGGTTTTATCTTTATCACCTGGAAAACGTAAGAACTGTGTCGAAGCACGTTTAAGCCGCCGTTCAAGCTCCAGGGATAACGAATCGAGATCCCCAATGACGATATGCGGATTCAACCCCAGAACAACGGCATGACGAGCCCCGCCGTCGGCAGCAATCAGGTAATCACAGGGCGAGACATGTTGACGGGCAGTTTCAGGAGAGTGAAAGCGCCCGTTCACAAAAATAACGGCTTTCATAAAAAATGTTTATTTGTCAAGATTCTCGCCGCTATCTCCATCCGGCCTTTCAACAACATCACTGGGAAGGGCCTGACAGCTCTCATGAATCCCTGAAATATCGATAATGCGGTCGCGCAGAGTGCCGAGAATGTCCGGATGTTCCTTCAAATACATTTTGGCGTTTTCACGCCCCTGCCCAATGCGCTCATCACCATATGAATACCAGGCTCCGCTTTTCCGGATCAGCTCTTGTTCCACTGCTAAATCGAGAATATCACCTTCGGTAGAGATCCCCTCACCATACACGATGTCAAATTCGGTTTCTTTAAAAGGCGGTGCGACTTTATTTTTGACGACTTTGACCCGTGTGCGATTTCCGATCACATCCTGCCCGTGTTTGATCGATGAGATACGTCGAATGTCAAGGCGCATTGAGGAATAGAATTTCAAGGCTCGTCCACCGGTTGTGGTTTCCGGGTTCCCAAACATCACGCCGATTTTTTCACGAAGCTGATTGATAAAAATCATCGTGGTTCGAGTTTTCCCAACCACTCCGGCCAGCTTACGCATGGCTTGCGACATCAGGCGCGCTTGCTGCCCCATTGACGCGTCCCCCATGTCTCCTTCAATTTCGTTTTTAGGGACCAACGCTGCCACCGAGTCCACGACAATGACGTCGACGGCTCCGCTTCGCACAAGCGTTTCAGCAATTTCCAGCGCTTGTTCTCCGGTGTCCGGTTGCGAAATCAGCAATTCATCTGTATTCACGCCAAGCCTGCGGGCATATTTAGCATCCAGAGCGTGTTCGGCGTCGATATACGCCACAATGCCTTCTTGTTTTTGAGCTTCAGCGGAAACATGCAGAGCCAATGTCGTTTTTCCAGAGGATTCTGTGCCGAAAATTTCCACAATGCGTCCGCGCGGCATTCCTCCAACACCGGTGGCCAGATCAAGCGAAAGGCAGCCGGTCGAAATCGCCGGAACATCAATGATCACCCCTTCTGCACCCAATTTCATAATCGCACCTTTCCCAAACTGCTTGGTAATCTGCGAAATGGCAAGATCCAGGGTCTTTTTACGTTTTTCAAAATCATTATCAGCCATACTTTCCTAGACGATGTTACACCCGGCAGTACGCACATGAGATCCGAAGACTCGAATCCCCTCCGAGAGTAAAATCTAAGCAGGGGGTATAACATTTTAAACACTTTATTATATATAGTTAAATACACATAAAGCGAAAATCAAAAAATGTTACACCAACAAGAACATTTTAGTTTTCTGTAAACCTAGAGAAGATCTGGCGGTTCTTCATCAACTCCAGGCAGTGCGCGAAACGCAAACCATAAGATCGAGCTGGCAATAATCACGATGGGCAGCATTCCCAGCATGTCTTCCACACTCAGCAAGGCTTCACACTGCAGACGATCGAGCTGTTCGATGCCCTGAATGCGCGATGAACAGCGAGACAATAAAAGCGTGATAGCATTATTGATCCCATGTGAGAGTATGGCTGGAAAAATACTGCCTGTTTTTACAACGAGACAAGCGAATAGCATTCCTAATAAACTTACCGGGAGGAAGCGATAAAAGTCAAGGTGAAAGAGGCCGAAAAGAATCCCGACCGCTATCACCGCCGGCGCATCCGGAATTTTCTTGCGCAGGCCCTGCAGTAAAAATCCCCGAAAAAACAACTCTTCACAGACCGCAGGCAACACGGCAATCACACATAGCGCTGTCAGGAATGGTGCTTGCTCCAATTTCTGCATCAGTTCTGCCCAGAGGGCAAGATATTCAGGGGAACGATGTAAGAGTAATTCTTGCAGCGCAGCCACAACCATGACCGGCACAAACGCTGAGCAGGCGATCATGACTGTCAACAGGGCGGTTTTTATATGAATCGAGCGCAGAAAAAAGCTGCGCGGCAAATCGTAGTGACAAAGGATGGTGTAAAGCAGGGCCGGGCCTGCAATAACAGCGATCTGGCTGACAGCCAGCCCCCAGAACAGATGAAGATATTGCAACGCCGCGCCCAATGTAACAAGAAGAACGCCAGAGAGAAGATAGATCGCAAGGCATTCTCCCAGCGACGGCGTATTGCCGGAAGAGAGAAGAGCAGGCTGCTTCAGCTCAGCCCGTAACGGCAGAGGAATGCCTTGCTCAGCTTCAGCGGGCTGGAGATCGTGCGTTGACTGGTGACACATGCGTCTCTCTGCTCCGGGACAGACAACAGCAGAAATCCGCTCGACCCCTCCGGACGGAAGTTCGCTCGACTTTCTGCTGTTTCGGGTGTGAGCCTGCACCAGAAGGATTTATTCTTCTTCCTCAGCAGCTTTTTTGGCGTCTTCGATAATTTTCTCCTGAAATTGTCCAGGGACTTCTTCGTAAGAATCAAATTCCATCGTATAGCTTCCACGTCCGCCGGTCATCGATTTTAACGCCGGAGCGTATTTCAGGATTTCAGCCATCGGCACCAGGGCGCGGATGATCTGGAGATTTCCCTGACCGTCCATTCCCAGGACACGACCACGGCGTCCGTTAATGTCTCCCATAATGTCGCCCATGCACTCTTCAGGCACAACGACTTCCATTTTCATCACTGGTTCGAGCAGAGTCGGCTTACACTTCGGCACAGCTTCTTTAAAGGCCAGGGATCCGGCAATTTGAAAGGCCATTTCCGACGAATCCACCGGATGGTATGAGCCATCGTACACGGTAATTTTGACATCGACCGTCGGGTAGCCGGCCAGAACCCCATTTTCCATGGCTTTCACAATACCTTTTTCCACTGCAGGGATATATTGTTTTGGGATCGCTCCGCCGACAATAGCGTTCACGAATTCAAACTGCCCGCCACGCGGCAAAGGCTCCATTTTAATCCAGCAGTCACCGAACTGACCACGCCCGCCAGATTGTTTTTTATGGCGTCCACGCACTTCGGCTGTGCCTTTGATGGTCTCAAGGTACGGCACTTTGGGGGGAGCCAGCACAACATCGACCCCAAACTGGCTTTTCAGCTTATCAACGATAATCTCCACATGCAGCTGCCCCATACCGGAAATCACAAACTCTTTGGTGCGCTCGTCGCGTTTATACACCAATGTCACATCTTCTTCCATCAAACGGCTCAGTCCGAGACCGATCTTATCTTCATCACCACGAGATTTCGGCTTGATGGAAAAGGAAATAATCGGTTGAGGAATGGGAACAGCAGGCAGGATGATACCTTGCTTTTCTTCAGACAGCGTATCGTTGGTTCCGGTTTCGGTCAGTTTCAAGACAGCGCCGATGTCGCCAAGGTTCAATGCATTGACTTCCGAATGCTTTTTCCCCATGACGCAGACAATATGGGCAACCCGTTCCTTGATCTCTTTATTCAGGTTATAGAGTTGACTGTCTGCTGTGAGTGTTCCGGAGTATACGCGAAACAAATTCACCCGACCAGCAAAAGGATCGATAAAGGTTTTAAACACACGCGCAAGAACCGGAGCATCCGAATCGTGAGAGCAGATCACCTCTTCATCAGAATCAACGCGTTTGCCTGCGACAGCTTCATGCTCAAGCGGACTCGGAGCCCAGCTGACAATCGCATCCAGGACCTGTTTCGCGGCAATATTTTTCAAGGCTGATCCACAGAAAACCGGGCACACAGTTCCTGAAAGCAGCCCGGCTTTCAAGCCCTCGACAATTTCTTCATCACTGAGTTCGCCTTCTTCAAGATATTTTTCAATCAGCTCATCTTTTCCTTCAGCCGCTTTTTCAATCAGACTGTCTCGCGCTTCGGCTGCGGCATCTGCCATATCGTCCGGAATAGCACTTTCGCGTACGCTTCCGGAAGCATTGTCATAAAGGTATGCTTTTTGAGAGACTAAATCGACCACACCTCGGAATGATGATTCTTGCCCGACAGGAAGCTGTACAGGAATAACACTGTCGCCAAAAGTTTCTCGGAGAGAGTCCATCGTGCGTTCGAAACTGGCGCGTTCTCGATCGAGCTTATTAATAAAAAGAAATTTTGGAAGCTTGAACTCGTCGGCAAAATTCCAGGTTCTGGAAGTCAGGACCTCAACACCGGAAACACCACAGACCATGAGCAGCGCAATATCCACCACCGACAAAGACACCTTCGTGTCCGTCATAAAATCAGCGAAACCAGGAGTATCAATCAGATTAATTTTATGCTTATTCCACTCACAGTAGGCGACAGTACTATTAATCGTGATTTGGCGTTTTTTTTCGTCTTCGTCATAATCTGTCGTAGTATTTCCGTCGTCGACTTTCCCAAGGCGCTCGATCATCTTGGCATTGAACAGGAAGGCTTCCGCTAAAGAGGTTTTCCCAACATTTCCATGACCGACTATTCCGACATTTCGTATCTGGGCAGAATCATATTTCTTCATAGATGGCTCCTTTTACATCAAAAATAGTAATTCACTGCAAAGTAGAGAGCTTATAGCCAATGGAGCAGACATATCGTCAAGAAAATTTTCTTTGCCCCGGCTTCCAGTCAAAAGCTTCAGACAGGTCTGTTCGCATCCTCCCTGTATGACAGTGGCGTTTCCAAATCGAGAAAACTTTTTGCCAGGTTTTCTCAGAAATGAAATTTTTGTAAAGAATTTATTATATTTTTATATTTTTTGCCGATAGATTTGCAGAGACGGTGTTTCCTGCGGCGTTTTCCTCTCCTGGATCAGCAAGTCGGCGAAAAGGACAAGATTTTATTGACAGAATTCAGTCTTTCAACTAGAGAGCTTTCTTGATTTATCGTGCGGAAATTCCAGGAGAAGCTTACAGCCAACGTAAAGGAGAAAAAATGTTATGGCAGGCCCGGAAAAAATGGAAAAGATCGTTTCCTTATGTAAACGACGTGGATTTATCTTTCAAAGCAGTGAAATTTATGGAGGGTTGAATAGTTGTTGGGATTATGGCCCGCTGGGAGTCGAATTAAAGCGCAACGTCAAAGACGCCTGGTGGCGTTCTGTGGTCTATGAACGCAGCGACATCTATGGTCTGGATGCCAGCATTCTGATGCACCCTGAGGTCTGGCGCGCTTCGGGACACATCGAGGGCTTTTCAGATCCTCTGGTGGATTGTAAAAAATGCAAGCATCGTTTCCGTCAGGATCACCTGGAGGACAGGTCCATCTGTCCCGACTGCGGCGGAGAGCTGACTGAAGCCAGACAGTTTAACCTCATGTTCAAAACGTTCATGGGGCCAGTAGAAAACTCTGCCTCCACCGTGTATATGCGCCCGGAAACCGCACAGGGAATTTTCGTCAATTTTCAGAACGTCATTAAATCCTCACGCGCCAAAGTGCCTTTCGGCATCGCCCAGATCGGGAAAGCCTTCCGCAATGAGATCACTCCGGGGAATTTTACGTTCCGCACCCGCGAATTCGAGCAGATGGAAATCGAATTCTTTGTCAAACCTGGCGAAGACGAGACATGGCTCCATTATTGGAAAGACCAGCGCTTTAACTGGTATATCAGCTATGGCATTAAAAAAGAGAATTTGATGCTACGTCAACATGAAGCCGACGAATTAGCCCATTACGCCAAAGAATGCTATGATGTCGAGTATCAGTTTCCTTTCGGCTGGTCTGAGTTAGAAGGGATTGCAAGCAGAACGGATTTCGATCTGACCCAACATCAGACCTTCAGCACAAAGAATATGAGCTACTTTGACGAAGCAAGGCAGGAACGCTATATCCCTTACGTGATCGAGCCCTCTGCCGGTGCAGATCGATCGACACTGGCCTTCCTCGTCGATGCATACGATGAAGAAGAGGAACGGGTCGTGCTGCGTTTTCATCCAAAACTGGCTCCGGTTAAAGCCGCCGTATTTCCCCTGATGCGCAAGGAAGGGCATCCCGAAAAAGCCCGGGAAATCGAAAAAATCTTACGCCCGCATTTCAAAGTGCAGTACGACGAATCCGGAAATATCGGACGACGCTACAGACGTCAGGATGAAATCGGGACCCCTTACTGCGTGACGGTCGATCATGATACATTTCAGGACGACAGTGTGACCCTGAGGGATCGCGACTCGATGGAGCAGGTGCGCGTCCCGATTGCCGGACTTATCGACATTCTTCAAGAAAAAATCAATGCCTGAGCCGGACAAACAGCATACTGTGCATCCAAAATCGGTCTGACAGATGTGGGGATATTACGGCCGGCTGTTGCTGGCATCATGAAGGATTCTTTTGGACGAAAAATCCGCTGCAGCGACGTTTTATCATTGACAAAGGGGATGTTATCTTATATAGTAATTACGGTAGATAATTGACCACGGTGTCATCATGAATAATCCGGCTCCGCCGGCACTGTACTTTCCCTTCTGTTCATTAAGTGTTGAAGGTGATGTGAGTCATTCCCTTCAATAGATACTATATACAGCGCATGTTGAATGTATTTAAATGGTTTTCAACGGATTTAGCGATCGATCTTGGTACGGCAAATACATTGGTCTATCTGCGGGGTAAAGGGATCGTAATGAACGAGCCCTCTGTGGTCGCGACCGACACGCGTAGCGGGAAGATTGTCGCCATTGGGCATGAAGCCAAAGCGATGCTCGGAATGACCCCCGATCAAATTGTAGCCGTTCGCCCTCTGAAAGATGGGGTCATCGCGGATTTTCGCATGACAGAGGCTCTCTTACGGCATTTTATTAAAAAAGTCTGTAACAACTTTCTCGTGCGTCCTCAAGTTGTTGTGGCTGTGCCCTTCGGGATTACCGAAGTCGAAAAAAAAGCGGTGAAAGATTCCGTGATCCAATCCGGTGCAAGCGAGGTTACCCTTATTCTGGAACCAATGGCAGCAGCTATCGGAGCAGGGCTGCCCATCCAGGAACCGTCCGGGAATATGGTTGTCGACATCGGCGGGGGGACAACCGAAGTGGCTGTCATTTCGCTGGCGGGAATCGTCTACAGCCGCTCAGTTCGCATTGCCGGAGATGAAATGGATGAGGCAATCATCCAATATGTCAAGCGTAAATACAACCTGTTAATCGGAGTAAAAACAGCAGAAATCATAAAAAAAACGCTGGGATCCGCCTATCCCCTGGATTCTGAAAAAGTCGTGGAAGTCCGCGGCCGTGATTTGGCGGGCGGCGTACCGAATATCATGAAGATTTCGAGTGAGGAAGTCCGTGATGCATTAGCGGAAACAACGTTTTCGATTATTGATTCGATTCGGGTAACGCTTGAAAAGACTCCGCCGGAACTCTCTGCAGATATTATCGATCGGGGAATTATTCTGACTGGCGGAGGCTCTCTGCTGAAAAATCTTGATTATAAGATTAAGGAAGAAACTGGGCTTCCGGTTGCACTGGCAGATGACCCCTTGACAACTGTGGCCCTGGGGACCGGAAAAGTCCTGACAGACAAGGACCTGTTGAAAAAAATTGCGATCAGTTGAGACGCATGACGGAGTCATTCCGTCATGCTGTTTCCTTCCACTCTGAAGACGTCTTTGTCGTTGCCACACCAATTTTATTGAAGATTTTCTGTTTCACCTGGAGATCGAACATCTTCCACTTCAAATCTTCATACTCATTCCCGTAACTGCCTGCCAGAAAACCGACTGGAACAGCAAATCCTCCGGCTTCCTGTTTACCGCCACCGAAATAATTGCCACTCTCTCCTTTCCCGAACGCTTCTTTTACAAAGGTGTCAGCGTCCAGGGTCAGTTTTGACGTCCTGATGGAACCGCTGAGCAGTTCTTCCTGATTATCGTTGACGACAATGCCATAGACGATCACGGTATGCACATTCTCTTCTGTGAGGAGAAAGTCAGCAGCCTGGGCGATCGCATCGCGATCTTCCTGGCGCAGATACCCGATACCGGAAATGCTGTAATTATCTTTAATCACACGATTCGCTAACGCCTTCTCAATAATATCCATCACCTTTTTCGAACGAGCCTGCATCACAATTTCACTCAAAAGGTTCGGATTGTAATAATTACTGAGAAACGAGGCCGCAATCAGGTCATGCTCGCTGGCCCGGATCAGCTCGTTCGTGTCACTGCGAATGCCATGCATCAGCGCTGTCGCACAACGCACATGAAACGCATCGGACTTATCCAATTCCACCAGGCCATGCTGCAAATAATTCGCATAGATGGTCGAGGTCGCCCCAATTTTACGAATGTCATAAAATTCAGCCGACAGACCTGTAGAGCGTTCATGATGATCGACAATAATTATAGGTGGAATCCCGTGAGCTTCAAGCTTTTTGGTTAAAATCGTCGTTTTCCCCTGATTGTCAAGAAAGACGCTGCCCTGGTAGGGGGAAAAATCAAAATTATCATCAGTACAGCGGGTCATTTCGATATTTAATAATTTTACAAGTGCGATATTTTGTTGATGGCTGATCCGTCCGCCGTAGACAATATCCACTTCAATATTATAATTCAGGCAAATTAATCGATGCGCCACTGCAGACGCAATTGCATCCGGATCGGGGAAATCCTGAATCGCGACAATATGCGTTTCCCCTCTATGGGCTTCAAGTACTTCCCGTAATTTTTCGAACTTCTGGCTTCCCCGTAATGCCACAGTGTCGAGTTTTACATTCTCCACGAGCTCCTCCGGCTCTGTTTTGCCTGCTTTCTTATCAACCTCGCTTAACAAAATACTCATGTTCTCCACATGACAACATCTGGTTCTCTCTGTTGAAAAACTTCACCGAAGGGAACCAGAGCTCACCTACATTCCCCACCATGCGTGTGTATTAAGTCGAGCATGCCTCGACAATCTGAAACACGTGTTCAAGGGCTTCATTGAGTTTTTCAGGGTGCTTGCCTCCTGCCTGCGCCATATCAGGACGTCCGCCGCCGTTTCCTCCGACAACGGCAGCCACCTCTTTAATAATCTTTCCGGCATGATAGGCAGGGTTCAAATCTTTCGTTACAGCAGATAGCAGGGAAACACGCCCAGTATCGCTTTCAAGTCCCAACACAATAATTCCCGTCCCAAGCTTTGCTTTAAGGACATCTGCAAAGTTCCGCAAGCCTTTCGCATCCAGATGTTCAATCCTGGCTGCGATGACGTTCACCCCGCATATTTCACGCGCCTGTTCCAGCAATGACGACACTTGTGCTGTCGCGAGTTTCATATTCAAACGCTCGATTTCGCGTTCGTAGTCGCGTGTATTCCCCAGCAACCGCTCAATTTTCGGCACGACTTCCTCTGAAGACACTTTCAGGAGCGATGTTGCCTCACGCAAACGCGTTTCTTCCTGCTGAACATATTGCAGCGCCGCTTCTCCGGTAAGGGCCTCTATGCGGCGGACTCCTGCAGCAATACTGCTTTCGTTAACCAGCTTGCACAAGCCAAGTTCACCGGTTGCCGACGCATGTGTCCCACCACACAATTCCATACTGATCCCGGGAATCTGAACCACGCGGACCCGATCACCGTACTTGTCTTCAAAAAATGCCAGTGCCCCCATATCAAGCGCCTCATCCATCGAGACTTCCGACGTCTCGACTGCGGTGTTGGTCAGAATTCCGCGGTTGACGAGTTCTTCGATACGACGCAATTCCTCGAACTCAACTCCTGAAAAGTGCGTAAAGTCAAAACGAAAGCGATCCGGCAGAACCATCGACCCGGCCTGTTTGACATGATCCCCGAGCACTTCACGCAAGGCGGCATGCAACAGATGCGTTGCCGTATGATTACGACGGGTCTTTTTGCGGAGTTCTTCATCGACCTGCACGATGAGCTGCTGTCCGACATGCAGACTGCCGCGCTCAAGAGTGGCATGATGCACAAAAATTTGTGGAACCGGCTTGCTCGTTTTACTGATGCTCCCGGCAACAGTGCCGTCTTGCGTCTGAAAGACTCCCCGATCTCCGATCTGTCCGCCAGATTCTCCATAACAAGGGGTGACGTCCAGGACAAGCTCAACCCGATCGCCCTCAAACGCGTCATCGACGAACGCGTGATCCTTGATAAGCGCCAAGACGATTGATCCTGTTGATCGAAACTCAGAATAGCCGATAAAGCGGGTTGCAGGCTGCGTAGACGCCACATTTTTATAAATGTCGGCGACCGCCATTTCTCCTGAGCCTTTCCAGGCATTTCGCGCACGGGAACGCTGAGCGTTCATTTCCCGTTCAAAGGCCTCGAGGTCAACGCCTAATCCGGCCTCTCCCGCAATGTCTTGCGTCAAATCCAGAGGAAAGCCGAAGGTATCATACAGCCGGAAAACTTCCTTACCGTCGAGGGCTGCGATATTGTGTGCCTGTGCTTCAGCGACCAGGTTATGCAGAATCTCGATACCTTGATTGAGAGTGCGTCCAAAACGACGTTCTTCATTCAATGTCACCTGCGCAACGTGTTCGCCATTATCGGACAATTCCCGATAAACGTCCTTCATGCAGTCGACGACAACCCGAGTGCCTTTATAGAGAAAGGGTTCCGACAAGCCGAGCATTTTTCCATGGCGCGCCGCCCGGCGCAGAATCCGGCGCAGAACATAGCCACGCCCCTCATTCGCAGGCAGAACACCGTCGCTGATCAGAAATGTGGTTGAGCGCAGATGATCAGCAATAACCCGCATCGAGATGTCATCTTTCTCGTGTTCTCCATACCGCTTTCCGCTGATCTCTTCACTAAAGTGGAGCAGCGGGGCAAAAAGATCACTGTCGTAATTGCTCTGCACTCCCTGCAAAACGGCCGCTACACGCTCCAGCCCCATGCCTGTATCGATACTGGGCTTCGGCAGGGGGGCAAGATTGCCGTCTTCATCACGTTCATACTGCATGAACACCAGGTTCCACAGTTCAAGATAACGATCGCAATCGCACAAACCAATGCCGCACTCCGGCCCGCATCGCATGCTTTCGCCCTGATCAATCAAAATCTCTGAGCAAGGGCCGCAGGGGCCGACATCCCCCATCGCCCAAAAATTATCTTTTTTCCCCATGCGGATGATACGTTCTTCGGGGACTTGTATGAAATCTTTCCAGAGGAGATAGGATTCATCATCTTCTTCATAGACTGTGACCCACAGTTTATCCGGCGGCAGCTCCAAAATTTCTGTCAGAAATTCCCATCCAAAGCGAACAGCATCATTTTTAAAATAATCTCCAAAGGAAAAATTCCCCATCATCTCAAAAAACGTATGATGGCGAGCTGTACGGCCAACATTTTCCAAATCATTGTGCTTTCCTCCAGCCCGCACACACTTCTGAGCGCTTGTCGCTCGAGAATATCCTCGCTGCTCGGCTCCGAGAAAAACATCTTTAAATTGGACCATGCCTGCATTCGTAAATAATAGGGTCGGATCGTTTTGAGGAACAAGCGAAGAACTTGGAACAATCGTATGACTGTTTCTTTCAAAGAACGCTAAAAATTTTCGGCGCAGTTCGTTTCCTGTCATCATGAAAAACCATCTATACGCA
This sequence comes from candidate division KSB3 bacterium, assembly GCA_002748425.1. GTDB lineage: Bacteria > Moduliflexota > Moduliflexia > Moduliflexales > Moduliflexaceae. Next base: position 57,102 of record PDSJ01000029.1, read on the forward strand.
CAAGGCATAACGCACATGCTCATTCAGAAACATTGCGAAAGCCCACTCGCACATTATGAGTTCATCGGCATGATTAATATTTGGTAAACATTGAATCCGAAGACTCCTCGCTGTCGGACACAGCCTTTTCGCCGGGACCCTTTGGGTCCTGGGGCGCTTCCTCCTGTGAGTCTTTGTCCGCTTTCATGCTGTCGATCGACTCTTCGGTTGACTGAATTCCCTTCACCTTCAGGGCGAAATCTGCAGGACGGGTACAATGCAAAAGAGCCTCTTCATAAACAATAAGGCCCCGTTGAAAAAGGTCAAACAGGGCTTGATCGAAGGACTGCATGCCGTACTGCGAACGCCCGGCTTCAATATATTCCGGGATCCTTAAGGTTTTCCCTGCCTCAAGGATGCATTGCCTGATGATATCGGTCACGACCAGCACTTCAACGGCCGGCACACGGCCTTTCCCATCTTTCCGACGCACCAGACGCATGGAAAGCGACGCTTTTAAGACTTCGGCCAGCTCCAGACGGATCTGTCCCTGCTGATACGCCGGAAACATTGAAATAATACGATTGATCGTTCCCATTGCATCGGACGTATGGAGCGTACTCATCACCAGATGACCGGTTTCCGCCGCCGTGATTGCCGTTTCGATCGTTTCCTTATCACGCATCTCTCCCACAAGAATAACATCCGGGTCCTGACGCAAAGCACTTCGCAGGGACGTGCTGAAGCCTTTTGCATCCGCCCCGATTTCACGCTGATTGATCAACGCGCGCTGATCGTGATGTATGTATTCGATTGGGTCTTCTATGGTGATGATATGCACATCCCGATTCTGGTTAATGTGCTGAATCATTGCGGCCAATGTCGTTGATTTCCCACTCCCGGTAATTCCGGTCACCAGTATCAGGCCGCGCGGCTCAAGAGCGATTTTATTCAACACCAGGGGCAGACCTAATTCATCAACGCTTTTAATGACCATTGGGATCGAACGGAACACTATCCCGACGCTGCCACGTTGTAAAAATGCATTACAGCGGAAGCGTCCCAAACCTGAGACGCTGTACGCAAAATCGACTTCACATTCTTCATTAAAGATCGCCTTTTGCTTTTTATTCAGGATTTGAGAAGCGATTGTGACCGTCACCTCGCGACTCAGCTGAGAAAAGTCCTTTAAGATATGCAACGCACCGTTAATTCTCAGCACTGGAGGATTCCCCACCTTCAAGTGTAAATCGGAAGCTCCGCGTTCAACCATTAACTTCAGCAGCTCATGAATATTCATACGTACAACGCCTCAAAAAATATTGATCAAGCGTATCAGTGCAATCGCAACACTCAAGTCCATTCCTAAAAAAACGGAGGCGGACAGGACAAATCCCCCTGTTCAAGTATAAGCGGGGGAATGCCGGGAGCAAGCGTTACCACATCTTCCCAAAAAATTGTAGGGATACTTGGACTCGCATAGCGAATAATCGGACCATCATCATAAAGACCGACGGCTTCGCTTTCGATCGTTCCCCGACGCAGAAGAAATGACTCCAGAATCTCGTTCTCCTCCAAACCAATCGAGACATACGCAGGGGCATTTGCCCGAAAAGCAATCGCAAACGTGTGTGGCTGCGGCGTGCCAGGACTTGCAGGGCTTTGGGGTCGATCCTCTTCCCCATTCAACGTAATATAGGTCAGTAGATAATCACCGGCTTCAGGAATATTCATGCAGAATTCATGTTGGCCCTGGCTCCATTCGAACGCAGCAGACGCTGGTGTCCCTGCCAAAAACTTCGGCATTCGCAATGTCTCTGCAACAGGAGTGACCAACGCCGGTCTATCAGTCTCAAAGCGGCTGCATCCACTTCCCAGGAAGAGAAGGCACAGCAAACAGCCTATGATTTTGCCTCGTCTATTCATACTGAGTCAGTCATTCTGCTTCCCATGATGAGTTCCTGATTCACACTTATACAGTAAGAGATTCTGTATAATAAGAAGCTCATAGATTTCCCTTTCAGGAGTCAAGAAAAATTTGAGAAAAACTTACCACACGCATGAGAGTTGACTTTTCTCAGAGCAGGGGCTGTCGAAAAGTTGGCGTAATTTTTCGACGGCGGTGGCCCTGAAAAACTGGACCATGTGTTAAGCTCTAAGTCAGACTCAAAATACAGGAGAAGCTCATAATGGGGAAAACGCGTAAAACACACAGTCCCGACTGTACGACCAAAGTGGCTCTGACGGCACTTCAAAACGACGAAACGCCCTCTCAGAGAGCCAGTCGTTTCCGTGTCCAACCGACGATGGGTTCCAGCTGGAAGCGGCAAATGGTGGAAGATGCCGCCGCTGTCTCTGACAAAAACACGAGCTCAAAGAAACCAGGCGGAAGCCAATTACTCTTATCGCCAACCGCCAATTCAACAAAAAGAGAGGGGTATTTGGGTTTACCTTGCCCGCTCGCTGAGGCTGCCTGATGCGTATTGCTATCTTTTTCACTTCAGGACTGGTAGCGTATCACAGATTTCTTCATGCGATGTGTTTGAGCAATGTATGAATATGCTTTTCTTCACGTGACCCGGAAATCCGTCTGAAGAACGCCCGGGCGTGTAAAATCCACCCTATAAGAGGCTCAATCCTGCAAAAGATCAACAGCAGCTTCCCCAGGCGGCCGGGTTTTCCAACGATTATGGATCCAGAACCACTGATCAGGATACCTTCGGATGACATCCTCAATAATTTTGTTGAATTTCTCCGTATTCACCGCAATATCTTTCTGAAAATTGCCACTGCGCTCAATCTCGATTTCCGGGCCGAAAAAGAGCTTATGCCTATCAAAGCCCGTCCGAATAATGAATCCGGGAACGACCGGCACGTTGTAGCGTAAGGCGAGGATCGCAATAACCGGAGTAGTACATGCAGCTTTTCCAAAAAAATCAACGAAAATGCCTTTGCTGCGCAGGGTATTCTGATCCATCAGAATGCCGACCCGCTCGCCTTTTTTCAAGGCGGCCAGAATCTGTCTCAGACCGTTTCCCCGATAAATGAGCGGATTGCCGAACATCATACGGCGTTTGCAGATTTGCTCGTTCAAATAAGGGTTATCGAGCGGACGCATGACTGTATGAATCAGATAACCAGCGGCGGAATAGGCATGCGATGAGAACTCCCAGCAGCCCAGATGACCGGTAAGATACACCAGCCCCCGACCTTTATCCTTTGCAGCCCGGCAGTACTCTTCGCCGACAATTTCCACTTTTTCCAGCAAGGCTTCCCGACTGATTTTCGGCATGCGCAGCGTTTCAATCAGTGTCTTACCTAAATTTTTAAAGGTGGTTTTCAGAATTGCTTTGCGCCCTGCATCAGACAATTCGTCTCCAAAAGCCACCTGCAAATTCTTCAGGCCGATGGCCCGGCGGGACGGCAGGAGGTAATATAACAAGCGTCCAATCGTCTCTCCGGCGCGCAATGCGATTCTGTGGGGGAGCATGTAGAAAGGCGCGGCAACGATGACTACAGCCGCATATTCAAGGAATTGCAGAGTTTTCAGCTTTTTCAGTTTCATCACATGCTCGCGTTAAAGGATTTGCTGGACAGCAGCAATGACAGCAGCATGCAGGTGTCCGTTCGTCGCAACCACTCCGACATTCTTGAATAAGCGCCGTCCCAGCGAAAAATCCAGCGTTCTCCCATACACGTCGGTCACGTTTCCACCAGCCTCGCGAATCACGGCAACCCCGGCAGCGTGATCCCAAATACAGGAATAATAGCCCGGTGGGGTCAAGCGCAGGTAAATCGAGGCGTCACCCCCCGCAACAACGGCATATTTACATTGGCTGTCAATGTGGTACGCTGGAGTGCTTATCCCAAGAATCCCGGCAATTTTTGCATGCTGATCATGTGCGACATGAGCGGCTTCAACGGAATCGCAGAACCTCGCGTTTGACGGATCAGTGACGGAATCGACATGCGCGATCTGTTCGCACCCGCCGTTTAAAGGGCGCATAACAGCGCCCCTGTCTTTCACAGCGATAAACAGCATCCCCTTCCCTCGTCCAGAATGCTTATCATCTTCAGGAAGATTCGGGCATCCCAGCACGCCCAGAACCGGCTGTCCATCTTCGACCAATGCCAGGGCGACAGCATATTGGTCTCCCCGCAGAAAGCCTTTTGTGCCGTCGATCGGATCGAGTGTCCAATAGCGCTGCCTAAAATCACCGGATCGTGCCCCGTAGTCGATCGCGTTAAGAATCATCTCTTCCGTCAAATCAGTTTCGAACAATTGAACCAGGCTAACAACCTCATTTTTCAGGGGCTGCTGGTCCTCCCGACGAAGAAGTGAAGCTTCCTCTTCGCCGATAATCGTATCATTGGGAAAAATCGTCCGCAAACGGGAGATGATCAGAGCCTGCGACCCAAAGTCAGCGACTGTGACGGGCGATGCATCCAACTTGGCAACGGTCAGGGGGCCGGCAATTCGATTCTGAACATTTCTGCATAAACAACAGGCTTCAGTCACTGCCTCAATTGCGACAGCTCTTTCACGTTCGAGATACATACACTTTCAGCATTTTTTCACACATAATACGTGTAAAAAACACTACAGAGAACACATCCTCAGCTATCTTCCAAGGCTTTCCCGGACAAAATTTTTCATGTGGGAGGTCGGGATTCCTAAAAAAGAGTCGCGATACAAGAGATCACAAGTGGCACAAGGATTTAACGCTTTGTAATCTTTAGTTTTCATTTTCCTGCGCAGCTCGACGGTCTCTTCGCCAAGCCAGACTTCACGGATTGTAGACTCATTCAGATTCCCCAGGCAAAGATTATTATAAAAATCCTGCGGACAGGGCGAAACATTCCCGTTCCAGAATACAACCATCGCATACCAGGGAAAGGTGCATGCGCAGAATTTTTCAGGATGCAGCGGATTGCCGTCGGCATCATACGTACCTGCCCAGTTATGCGGGGCTTTTAAGACAAACTTATCAAGCGGCAAGTCATTGAATTGTTTTTGAAACTCCAGTTGTTGCGGAGTTTTTTGCAACTGAGAGGCCGGAGTGCCTGGTTTTGCCGTAAAGTCGATCACCTCAAAGACTGTAAACGGCCGTTCAAGCCCTTTTTCCTGCTTCAAACGCAAAAAATTGAGAATATTTGCCAAGGTGTGCTCGAAATTCGCTCCACGACGGATGTCTTCATAGGTTTTTTTCTCGTAACCATCAAAAGAAAACGACAGAAAATCCAAACCTGCTTCCAGGATCCCCTTTGCTTTTTCCTCATCCAGACGGGTTGCATTCGTATGCATGCGTGTGTAAATCCCTGCGCGTTTGGCGTAACGAATCATCTCAATAATCTCTGGATGGAGCAGGGATTCTCCGCTGTGATGGAGATTCATGTCATAGACAGCATATTTCGCCTCATCTATGATCTTCTGAAAGAGCGAGAATTTCATAACACCGCGCGTAAACTTGATATCCTCGCGGCTTTGAGGACACATCACGCAGCTGAGGTTACAGGCATTCGTCGGTTCGACCCACATGCGTATCGGCATGTAAGCCGGTTTCAGATTTCGGGTCCAATACCCGCCTGCCATCTGGGCCAGTCGTACTGTATGTCCAAGTGTATTCATATAAATAACTGGAAGCACATGCAGCACACGCTATCGTCGACTTTTCGTCCGACAACGACGATGCGTGCCGTACAACGTTCTGAAGATGCTCTCAATTACACGCAAGACGCGCACAGACTCTCTTTTGATTGTTAAATTTTACGGAACAAGGAAGGTGTCAAGCAAAACTGTAGAAAATTTAATGCAGAAAGAAGCAAACAATCCGCGCGAATTTTTCATATAAGGGTCGTGACATGTCAAAGCGTCTCATCGATTATCTCCCTCACTCCCTCTTTCATTGATGCACAAACAGCGTTAATTCATCACCAACGCGCTCTCTTTTTGTCTCATGACAAAAATGAAATTTTTCTTGACACCTTTTCCGCTAAAAGGTCAGAATTTTTTCTGTCGATTATTCAGCAGTATGTTTTCAACCCTGATGCACTCACTAAGGAGAATATGCTATTATGAAAAAGATGCTCTGCTTCATCATTGTCTGCCTCTTCATCAGCACTGGAATCAATCATGCATCCGCCCAGCGTCCGGATCAGTTGAAATTTGTCGCCGGGCCTCCTGGAGGAACCTGGTTTTCGATGGGTGGAACTATTTCAGACGTCATGACCAAGGAAGTCATCCCCACGACATCATCGACCGGCGGAGGAGTTAGCAATGTGGTCAACATCAGCCGGGGCAAAGCGGATTTAGGGCTTTCTGCAGCCGTACTCGGCACTCCGGCTAAAACCGGAGAAACCCCATTCAAGTCACCTCTTCCCAACAGTATGCGCCTGGGAAACTTGTACAAACAATACCTGTATGTTGTGATCCGCAAGGACTACGCTCAAGAGCATAAGGTCACAACGCTGGGCGACATCTTTCGGCAGAAGCTGCCAATCCGAATGGCTATGCTGAAACCGGGAACCGTGAGCGAATTCGTGGTTCGACAGACCCTTGCTGCCTATGATGTCAGCTATGATCAGATCAAGGAATGGGGCGGAAAGATTGAATTTGCCTCATATTCCGACGGCTCAAACCTGCTGGCGGATAATCATATCGACGCTTTTGCGTTTACCGTATCAAGTCCGGCCTCAATTGTCCTCAAAATCGAAACGCAGGTTGATATCGAAATTCTTCCGACTGATCAGGACGTTCTCGACAAAATGAAAGAACGCATGGGCACCACGACTCACAACATCCCAAAGGGTATGTATAAATGCGCTGTTGAAGATATTCCTGTTGTCGGGGACTATACCGTAATTCTGATCCGAGGCGACTTGCCAGACGAACTGGTGTACGAGATGACTAAGGCCTTGTTTGAGAACAAAACTACGCTCGCACAGTCCATTAAGGCCCTGGAAGCCTTGAATCCTCAGGACGCGGCTGCAGAAAACGCCTTTGTTTTACATCCCGGCGCGTTAAAATACTACAAAGAAATCGGCGCAGTGCAATAATTTCAACTTTGGATACGCTATCAGACAGTCCGATGCTTGCAACCCTGACGGCGCGAAACAGAGCTAATTAAACGCTGATGTGCTTCAGACCTGTCAGGCTCTGATGTCTGACAGGTCAACAACGAAGGAGATATTGTGAGAACACTTCACGGCTGGCAGCAGCGCACGACCTATGTTTTTATCCTGGCGATGGGAGTCTTCCACCTCTACACAGCGATTTTTGGCGTTAAAGAGGCGTATTTACAGCGTATGATTCATTTAACCTTTGTGCTGCCGCTGGTGTTCCTCCTCTATCCAATCAGCAAAAAATCCCCCAAGGACTCTATTCCTCTCTACGATTGGATTCTGGCCGTGATTTCGCTTCTGCCAGGAGTCTATGCGATCGTCAACTATGAAGAGATTTCACTGCGGATCGTCCAGGTCGACGCGGTCACTCCGCTCCAGCTTTTTTTCGGAATCCTGTTAACTCTGACGCTTTTTGAAGTCACGCGGCGGGTCGTTGGCTGGCCTTTATCGCTGATCGCCATTGTCTTCACGACCTATATGCTCTACGGCTATCTCCTGCCCGGTATGCTGAAAGGCTTTCAGTTCAGCATCCAGGAAGTTGTCGAAGAGTTGTATCTTACCGGGGAAGGGATTTTCGGAATCCCATTAGGAGTTTCTGCAACCTTTGTCATGATCTTCCTGATCATGGGCGGCTTTCTGAATGAAAGCGGCATTGGGGAATACTTCATGGAGATGGCGGTCGCGCTGACAGGAAAAAGCCAGGGTGGGCCAGCGAAAATTGCTGTGGCATCGAGCGGCCTGTTCGGCATGCTGTCGGGAAGCGCCGTCGCCAATGTTTACGGAACCGGGACCTTCACGATTCCTCTCATGATCAGAATCGGCTACCAGAAAACCTTTTCCGGAGCGGTTGAAGCGGTTGCCTCCAGCGGCGGGCAGATTATGCCGCCGATCATGGGAGCCTCGGCCTTTATTATTGCCTCGTTTTTAGGAGTTCCCTATAAGGATGTCATGATTTCAGCCTTTGTCCCGGCGATTTTCTTCTTTTTTGCTATCGGTATGATGGTGCATTACCGGGCAGTACGCCTGAATCTCCGAGGGATGAGCGCTGAAGAACTTCCCGACAAAAAGCAGATTTTAAAAAAAATCTACCTCCTCATTCCTGTCATCGTTCTGATCGTGTTGCTGTTGGCGGGTTATACCCCGATGTGGGCGGCCACGCTTGGAATCCTCGCATCTGTCCTGGTCTCGCTCCCGCATAAAGATCATCGCATGGGCCCCAAAAGCATTCTTAATGCGATTGTGTTCGGCAGCAGAAACGTCCTGGTCGTTGCCGTGGCTTGCGCTTCAGCAGGAATCGTTGTGGGCTCAGTAACACTGACCGGTTTCGGCTTCAAGTTTGTCACTGCCGTCTTTTCGCTCAGTCAAAACCTTCCTTTTCTCGCCTTGATATTAATTATGATCGTATGCATTATTTTGGGAATGGGGCTCCCGACGGTCGGTGCATATATTTTAGCCTCCGCGCTCGGAGTGCCTGCCCTGATAAAACTCGGGTTCAATCCCATGGCCTCGCACCTGTTCATCTTCTATTTTGCGATCGTCTCTGCCATTACGCCACCAGTGGCATTAGCCGCTTATGCTGCATCGAGCATTTCAAAAGCTCCTCCCATGCAAACGGGTTTTGTCGCCTCGCGCTTGGGCTTCGCCGCCTATATCATGCCTTTTGCATTCATCTATGAACCAGGATTCCTGCTGCAAGGCTCCTTGCTCACTAATATTATTGCAGTAGGCTTCGGAGGAGTTGCCGTCGCCGGACTAGCCTTTGCCCTGGAGGGATTTATCGTCAGGCCCTTAAAATATTGGGAGCGGGGCATACTTATTCTTGGCGGCGTGTTTGCCTTATTTCCGGGAATCTGCTTTAAAATTACCGGACTCGTCCTGATGGCGATCGCCTACGTCTTTGCCCGGAAACTGTAAGCAAGAAAACAGATGGAATCGAAAGCATGTCTCATCGCCCGTTTATTTTTCCCGGAGCAGCGTTCCAAGGCCTGCAAAAGGCTTGTGGGTACTGATTGGCACGTCCTCATTTGCCGAAAGCGTTTCAGCTTCCAGCTCGCGGGAATGTTCGTTATCATGGCAATAGATGCATAACATCTCCCAATTGCTGCCGTCAGGTGGATTGTTCAGAAAATTATGGTCTTTGTGGTGAACCGTCAACTCCCGAAGTTTCTTGCCGGAAAATTCGCGGCCGCATTTCGCACAGACCCAGGGTAGAATTTTTAATGCCTGCTCTCGATATTCTATTTTCTGCATGTGTGGTTTTCTCCTGATAATTTTGCCAAAACATCATGGTGCCATCAGCCGGCGAGCATTAGAGCAGATCGAGCCTCTCAACTGTTCTGAAGACGCCAACGCTTCATCTGCCGGAGATACATTTGCCGGATGTGTAATAACTCGCGATCGTAGCGTCCGGTTTTAAAATCCGGGAAGGTCCAGTGAAACGGTTGATAACGGCCTTTTTCATAGCGTCCCAGCAGATCCGCGTAAATGCCGTTAGCGATATAAATTTTCTGGCCTGCGCCTTTGGCCGATGCCAGCACGAGCTTATTGTGGTCCAGATATCCAGCATCGAGGTTGATGATCCGCTGCCCCTGCTGAGCCGTGGCATTCTCGATCTCGTTACAGCGTAACTTCATCCCGACCAGCTTTGTTGGCATCATAAGGGTTTCAAATGCCACAAGGCGTCGATAGAGAGGTGCTCCCATTTCCGGCTCATAATAATCGCTGATATCGAAGAGATGATCCTCTCCTTCAAAATCAAAGGCTCCCCAGCATTCCATCAAGGCGCGTTTTCCTTGTTCAAGGTCTTCAGGCCTCCGAAATAATATCGCCACAAAATATTTCAAGGCTTCAGGAGCAGACGTTCGGGCCATAGTCTCAATGTCCTTTTCATGATATGACGGTTACAGCAACGACAGTGCCCGGGACATAATAGCGGCATCAATCCCTAAATTGAGGCTCACAAGAGCCTGGTCCTCAGCAGACGCAAGCTGTTCTTTCCGACTGCCGGCGGCATTGCGGATCCGTAAGGTGTTACCTTGCAGGTAATAATGCGCCCCCTGACAATAGCGTGTCAGCACCGGGAAGGTCATCATTTCCCAGGCAAAAGACCGTTCCCAGGCTCTTCGAAAAGCTGGTCCGTCGACCGGGCTGATTTTATAGCTCAGGCGGAAACGGCGGCTGTTCTGACTCAGGGTATATAGTTCGACCTGTGTTCCCCCTGCTTCAGGGACAAGTTCAAAACGATTCACGCCGTTCGAGCACGTGACAGCTGCTGTTGTCGGGAGCGCGACAGGAGTCGTAATAAGATAGCCGGGATCCAGCAGAAGGAACTCTCCGGCTTGTGGGAACAGCAGGGCACAGTGCGTATCGCTGCCGTAACTCCGGTCTGCCAGAATAGGGAACGCGTCAAATTCAAAAGCGTTCAGCAGCGCGATGCACGTTGCGGTCAGGGAAAAACACGTGCCCCCGCAGCCATATCTCAGAAAGTCGTGCAACACTTCATCCGGCATCCGTTTGGCACTCACAGGGCTTAAAACCGAATCAGATTTGATAATCTTTGTCAGGTTTTCGTAGGGGATACTTGAAAATGCCGTACAGAGCTTTTTAAGGAGAAGGGTGCTACCAATACGAGAGGGCTCGATGGCAAAACGTTCTAAAAAATTCGATAAGAGCGCAGGGTTTTGGATCGAAAAATGTGGATCCGCGCATGACTTGTGACTAAAATACAGAGTAGTTTCTGACTGCAACCTTGAGCCCTCGTCATCCCATGCAGACGACGTTCGGCACGCAGCCTTATCAACGTCGAGTCTATGAGAGCAAGCTCTTTGTTTTCCTCAAGAACACCTGTGAGGCAGCAACTGCTTGTTAAAAGAACGCATTTCAGAGCATGACAGCCTTGAGAGCAGTGCAGGAATGTGGCGGGGGCGCATCGGAATCGAACCGACCCAGGACAGTATTAATGCCCCACACTGGATTTGAAGTCCAGGAGCGTCACCAGACCGCTATCCACCCCCATCCTGTGACAGAAAATACCTTATGATTGTCTTAAAAAAAGTCAAGCATTTTTTCCGATTCTTTAGTATTGAAATATTTTGCTCCTTGTAAAATCGTTGGATCGCCACTATGGAAAAAGTGAACTGAATTGTGTCATCGATTATTTATGGCCGTGCCGCATGAGTCTTGAGAGGGGAGCAGCTTCTCAAGGTCCATGTGAGACAGGGACAAGAAAGAGCTATGCGATTTCATAGAAAATATGTTTTTGCGATGTCGGCGCTTGCCTTTACACTATTCATCTCTTACGAGATGCCTCTCCTGGCTGAAAATCTCCCGGAGCCGGTTATGGGCGGCAAACTGGTCTATGCCATACCGGGAAATCCGGATACGCTCGATCCCCAGATGACCTCCGGCACACTCACGTTCCAGTGCGTGAAAAGTGTGTATGATACGCTTGTCGAAGCCGATCAGCGCGGAAATATCATTCCGGCCTTAGCAGAGTCCTGGGATTTGTCGCAGGACGAACTCACGTTGAGCCTTCACTTACGGCAGGGAGTCAAATTCCATAACGGCGACACCTTGACGGCAGCTGACGTTAAGGCGAGTTTCGAGCGTTTGTTGTCAGACGAGTCCAGATCTCCTCATAAGACGAAATTCGAGCTAATCAACGCGATTGAGATTCCTGATCATACTACGGTGCGATTGATTCTCAGCAGGCCGTACGCTCCTCTGTTGAGGAATCTGGCGGGCGGGGCAGCATCGATATTACCCAGAAGAGCGATTCAGGAAGGACACGAGTTCAGCACGCATCCCATCGGGACCGGTCCTTTTGTATTCAAAGAGTGGATCCGAGACGATCGAATCAGCTATACTAAATTTTCAGACTATTGGCAGAACGGCAGACCCTATCTGGATGAGCTGGAAATGAAGGTCGTCGTGGAACCAACCACACAGCTTATGGGCTTGAAAGTGGGAGAATTTGATAGTATCCATGTTGTCGAATCCCATACGGTTCCGCAGTTCGACAAGGATCCGACTATCAAACTGTTTATCCATCAAACAGCTCTGGCGCTCGTGCTTGCGATGAATCACGCCCGTCCGCCGCTGGAGACCCTGCTGGTCAGAAGAGCAATTGCTCATGCCATTGACCGTCGGGCATTGCTCGATATTGCCTATAACGGCGGCCGGACAATCGAAGCGTTCATCGATGCCAGCAGTCCCTATTTTCTCGACCAGCCGGAGGCATATTCCTACGATCCTCGCCAGGCTAAAGCTTTGCTCGCCGAATCAGGCTATGCTGACGGATTTGACATCACCCTGACACTGCCGCAGAATTATGCCCCTCATGTCAATGCCGGAAATATGGTGCAAAACATGTTGCAGCAGATCGGTATTCGGGCAAAAATCGAACTTGTGGATTGGCCGACGTGGATCGGACAGGTGTATTACGGGAAAAATTATGACATGACCATCATCGGACATACCGGACATCTCGACCCGGACGGACGGCTTAGCGGAGAATTTGCCTATACCAACTACCATAATCCTGACATGCTCGATGCAATTCAACAGGCCGCAGCGGCCTCTCGTCCGGAAGAGCGTACAAGTTTGTATGCGAAGATTCAGCGTATGATGACTGAAGATGCAATGATGGTATTTATCGGGACGCCGCAAGGGCTGCGCGGAATGCGCAGCAATGTCTACGGCTTTCGGATGAGCTATGCGCTGGACACACCGGATTTTCGGGAGACCTTTATCGTGAAAGAATAATGGAGCTGCGGTCTGGAGTGCTGGACTTGTCGGAGACAGACGCTTTCCAGCACTCCGTGACTCCAATTTATCTGGTCATCAGCTCGGTCCAGGCCTTCAGCCAGCGATCGTAGTTCTGCTCGATCAGTTCCGGATCGATCGAGAGGAACTTGTCGCTTTTTGCGGCATATTCGAAACTCTGGGGTAATTCGACATCTGGATTGACGGGAAAAACCCATTGGGTCAGGGGAATTTCCTGCTGGAAGTCTTCAGTCAGGATATAGTCGATAAATTTTTTCGCCAGTTCAGGATGTTGGGCGCCTTTCACAATCCCCATTCCCTCGATCTGGCGATAAAACCCTTCTTCCATCACGGCGGCACGATAGCGTGTGCTTTGCTCGACTTCGACATGGTAAGCCGGACTTGTCGCATAACTCAACACAATCGGCGCCTCTCCGCTTGTAAACATGCCATACGCCGTATCCCAGCCCTTTGTCACCGTCAAAATCGACGGTTTTAATTTTTCCCAGAAGTCCAGATAGCCGTCTTCACCGAAAGCCGCAATCGTCCAAAGCAAGAGGGATACACCTGGACTCGATGTGCGCGGATCTTCGAGAATCACTTTCCCTTCCCAGCGGGCTTCAGTGAGTTCGGAAAGGCTTGAAGGTGGCGCATCAATTTTTTCAGTATCGTAGACGAAGGTGATATACCCATATTCAAAAGGGGTCAAATGTAAACTTGTGTCAAAGATCAGCTCTTCCGGAATGTTCGCAAGATGTTCAGAACGATATGGCTCCAGAATATCGAACTTCAGGGCTTTTGCCAGATAGTTATTGTCAATGCCGACAACGATGTCAGCCTGGGGATAATCTTTTTCCAGGATGACACGATTCAAGACCTGCCCTGCATCACCAACGGCGATCAGCGTGACCTTGCAATTGTTCGCTTCTTCAAACTGCTGCATCGTGGCTTCCGCCAGTCCCCATGAAATAAAGCTGTCGTAGGCGTAGACCACTAAAGTTTCCTGTTCCTGGGCCGAGGCAAAAGAACCGCCTGGCACGAGGAGCGCACAAAGACTCAGAACGATAATGACATGTTGCATAGGACAATTTCCTCCTTGTCCGGCAAGGCATCCCTCAAAACAACCCGAAGCTATTTACCTAACCGCCCTTCCTCGCAGGATAAAAAGGCGCATGAGACAGCTTGCCGGTGATTGTGATTCCGGACGATCGTTGTTTCGACATATTCTCAGGCATTGTCAAAGGTTTTCAGGGCACTTACTGCCGTTCCGGAAGACAATCCAATAAAAAAGGAGAACACCGAACTTCAGGCATTCTCCTTCATCAGCATGACACTCGACAACGCTCCTGTCGAGCCCAGACTGTTTTTTCTCCCTACGCCGGTACGAACCGGATCAGGTTCGAAGGGTATTTTCTCAGCCTTCCTGGCACCCCTGAAAGTTTCTTTGGCACATGACCAAGTCTACTACAGAGTGTATCTTGCCGGATTTTGTCAATATAAAAGATTCAAAAATTATCACGGCTGCTGTGAACGTCTACAACCCGGAAATTTCAGTTGAAACTGCGAAAGCAAGATTCCTGTAAGCATCAGCGCAGAACCGAAAATGCCGCGCTGGGAAAGTGCTTCTCCGAGAAGCCAGCAACCGCCAAGAGCCGCAAACACTGCCTCAAGGCTGAGAATAATTGCAGCATGAGCCGCGTGGGCGTGGCGTTGGGCAATGACTTGAAGCGTATGGGCAATCCCCACAGACAAGAGTCCGCCATAGGCAATCGGAACTGCGGCGTCTGAAATGCCCTGAATGCTGATCTTTTCTGTCAAAGCGGCCGCCAGCAAGCTCAGAACCGAACAAGACAGAAATTGTACGAACGCAATTTTCAAGGCATCCATCCGGCGGGCCAATCGTCCTATCAGTAATACATGTGCAGCCCAGCAAAACGCTCCAAGCAGTTCCAGCAGATCCCCAAACGCGATTGTAAATTGTTCTGTGACACTTAGAAAATACATCCCGACTGCCGCGAGGCATGCGCCGGTCCAGGCTTCGATACTGGCCTTCTGTTTCAGAAACAGACCCATCAGCGGCACCAATACAACGTATAATCCGGTAATAAACCCTGCGTTGCCGACCGTTGTATACACAATGCCGACTTGCTGCAGTGACGCTCCGAGAAATAAGGCGATACCTGCCGAAACTCCTCCCAGCAGCAGCGCAGTCAAGCCTGTGTCTGGGCCAGGATCTCGCTGTCGATTCATAGAAAGTAATAACGGCAGTAAAGAAAATCCGCCGAGTGCAAAACGGAGACCGTTAAAGGTAAAGGGGCCGACATAATCCATTCCTATGCGCTGCGCCACGAACGCAAATCCCCAGATTATTGCAGTCAACAGTAACAAGATATTCGAACGTAGCGTCGGTGTATTCATCGATCGGGGGCTCCATGTATGCAGAGATTATCGAACCGTCATGTGCGACTGTGCCTGGACCTCTGTTACGGCACAGCATCACCATCGCTCTTCATGCTTTCAGCCCATGGCTACCGTCAAGCGAAAAGATACTAGCGGCAGAAAAATACGTGACAGAACTTGACTTTTACGGAGAATTCCGGCAGCGCAGTAATGCGAAATTCCTGAATTGCGCCGCACACGAACTGCCTATGTCACGTAGCACTCAAAAGACAAAATTTTCGCGGATTCTTCTGGTGAATCCCTGGATCTATGATTTTTCCGCCTTTGATCTCTGGATAAAACCGCTGGGATTACTGTATGTTGGCGGGTATCTTCGGCAGCACGGCTATGACGTCCACCTTATCGACTGCCTGGATCGGCATAACCCGCAATTGCTGCGTCTGCAAGGACGGACAGGGCCGCAACTCAAAGCCTACGGAACAGGAAAGTTTTTCCGCCGCGTGATCAAAACTCCGGAGGTCCTCAGGCAGTTTCCCTATCCTTACCGTTGCTACGGCCTTCCCGAAGAGATTTTCTGCGGGATGCTTGCCCATAGGCCTCGCCCTGACGCCATTCTTGTCACGTCTATGATGACGTACTGGTATCCTGCCGTCTTTCGCGCCATCGAACTGCTCAAGCAGCACTTCCCGCACGTGCCGATTATCCTTGGAGGAGTGTATCCCAGCCTCTGTCCCGGACATGCCGTCTGCCACTCCGGCGCCGATTATGTGATTCCGGGACAGGCGACGGACAGACTGATAACGCTGCTCGATCAGCTCACCGGACAGATTCGAAAAAAAAGCCTGTCCAGGCTGAATATCGACCATATCACCCCGGCATACGACTTGTACGAGCATCTGGATTATGCGGGGATTCTGAGCTCGCTCGGCTGCCCTTTTCGATGCAGCTACTGCGCCTCTCAGCGCCTTTGTCCCAATTTTGTTCAGCGTGAACCAGAAGCAGTGCTGAGCACGATCCAAGACTTGTTCGAACAACGGAGCGTGAGGAACTTTGCGTTCTATGACGATGCCTTGTTAGTGAATTTTCATGCACATCTACAGCCCATTCTGGAACAACTTATTCAGCGTAACGTGTCGTGCTGCTTTCATACCCCGAACGGTTTGCATGCCAAGTACATCAATGATGAAAGCGCAGAACTTTTGTTCCAGGCGGGCTTCAAGACATTGCGAATCAGCCTGGAAACCATCGATCCCACTCGTCAGAAAGAGACCGGCGGCAAAGTCACGAACAATGAATTCGAACATGCAGTGCGTGCCTTACAAAAAGCCGGGTTCCAGGGAGATCAAATCGGAGTCTACCTTTTCATAGGGCTGCCTGGACAGCAATATGAAGAAACAGAGGCGACCATTCGCTACGTGCATAATCTGGGCCTGCTCGTCAACCTCTGTGAATTTTCACCTATCCCGGGAACCAGGGAATGGACACGCCTGGAACGCGCTGGAAGCATCAGCGCGAACGACGATCCATTACTGCATAACAACAGCATTTTTCTCTACCTGAGACAGCGCTATGGTTTCGAGCAGGTTCAGAGCCTGAGAAATCTCATCAGGGCCTTGAACGCAACAATACGATCCCGCACTGAAACGACACAAGCGATTGCCGAATAAACGCAGCCCATCAGAAAAATTTTTGCCGGTCACCTATCGGTTTTCCCAGACGATCGGCATAGGTCAGTTTAAAATATCCGCTGTAGCAGTTCCAGCGGGCATCAGCGTCAAGAGCAGCTTCCATTCTAAGCAGCGCTTCCTGCACAATGTCTGCGGTGCTTTCATCATGATAGAGGTTTCGCAGAGTTTTGCAATTGTCCACCCGATAGAGTTCATCCAGATCATCGCAGGCGTTGAAGCTGAACATATACTCACAGCCATCAGCGGCTCGAAAAATCATGCCGACCGCAGGATTCGGGACGGCATGACTCCAGATCTCGCAAAGAAGCGGTGTGTCCTTCGGGCGTTCCTGCCCGTCGATCGCCTTAAAAAGAGACACCCCGTCCAGACGCTCAGGATTGGTGATGCCAACGCTCTGAAAGATTGTCGGAGCCAGATCCAGCAGAGACACCGGTGTCGTCACCTCCCGCTGCAGACTGCCATATTCGTGCTGCGCCGGTGGTTTCAGATACAGAGGCACTCGAATCGAAGCAGGATTCAGGTAGGCGCCTTTATCAATGAGCGCAAGTTCACCGTTCATTTCCCCATGATCGGCAATCAGGTAGATCCAGCTGTCATTGTAGAGATCGTTCTCCTTCAGATAGTCGAAAAATTTCCCGATCAGTTCATCCAACAGTTCGAATTGCAGAATATTGGCGGTCATATAGTCTTTCATGAGATCCGGATCATTCATGCCCCAATTTTTACGATACAGGCGATAAACCCGGGCTTCTTCCCAGGGAGGGTTGAAATTATTCTCCATGAGCGCCAGATAAGTTTCCGGCAGCTCAAGAGTTTCACGAATTTCACGCTCCCGCTCTTCCATACCGGCCGGAATGGCAAAAGGCTGATGCGGTCCAAAAAAGTCCAATTGCAGATAAAAGGGCTGCTCAGGGTTCTGGCGAGTTTCAAGGGTCTGAATCGCTTTGTCCACAAGATAGGCAGGATAGCTTGCCTCTTTTGGAAAAGCCCGTCCATTTTGCGGCGCAATCCAGCCACCGTAAAAATTGCCTGGTCCCCTGCTGGAAGCATCTTGTCCATACATGCAGCGCTCGAAGCTCATACGCCCGAAGCCCTTCTGCCTTAAAAAGGCAATATATCCCTCATCATCATTCCAGGGCGGAGACCAGCGATCCCAGGGGCTGTCATTCTCACTGAACATATCCATAAATTTGTGGGTTCCGATATGGGATTTACCCACGTGACGGGTATGATAACCAATGGATTTCAGGTATTCCGGAAAAAGCGAATCATCTTGCCTCACGTGAACGGCCTGTCCGTCGTGCGCTCGTTCAGCGTTCACCGTGATGTACGAATAGCGTCCCGATAAAAAAGACGCGCGGGAAGGCGAACACAGCGGCGAAGTGCAATAGGCACTGGAGAAAAAAATATGCTGCTGCTTCAATGCGTCCAGGGTCGGCGTACGCATCGGTACTGGAGTGTCGATGACACCGTAAAATTCTCTCGGAACCATATCGAGACTGAGAAAGAGAATATTCTCGTGTCTGCTCTGAGCATCGTAATGAAAAGGCCCTTTGGCGCTCAACGGCTGTAAATACGTTTGTGTCAGTTTCATCGTGTATTCGGCGAAATGACACGAAGCACTCACAGAGAGCAGCGAGCTGCCCTGCTCCTCTCTGAACGCTTCGTGTTCTCAGTGTCTCCATGGTTTGTACGTCTTCCATAAGTCGTGATAATCAGAGAATCTAATATATCTAAGTAAGAACTGAAGAGGACGCAAGAAAAAATCTGAAATTTTTCTTGACATTGTATGTTTATTCTTTAATGTTATCGTTTGCACAAACGTTGTCATTGCAAATGTCACACTGCAATCATGGTAAACATGCTATGAGTTCAATGAAGGATGTTGCAAAGCTTGCAGGAGTTTCGCCTTCCACAGTCTCCCGGGTAATCAGCCAGAAAATTCCAGTCGATCGACAGACCCAAAAACGTGTAAAAGAGGCAATAAAAAAACTTAATTATCGTCCTAATTTACTTGCAAAAGGTCTCCGTTTACGGAGTGGGCATTTTATCGGGCTTGTCGTCCCTGAATTCATCCCCTTGCATGCCTTTGCCAACATGATCAAGTACACGGAAGAAAGTGCAGCACAACATGAATTCACCCTTATTCTGGGAAATCACCATGACAATGCCGACATTGAAGAGCGATTTATTGACAGCCTGATTCGGAGAAGTGTCGATGGAATCATCTTTTCAAGAGTTTCCAATGAAAGCCGTGTGCTCAAAATTTTCCACGAGCAAAATATCCCTGTTGTGATTATCGACCAAGTGCTGGAAGATGAACGTATTCCAAGTGTTGTACTGAATAACTATCGAGCTGGTGAGTTGGCGGCGGAGCATTTTGTCGACCTGGGACACCGGCACATAGCGTGTATCTCAGGACCGCTTCATATCTCATTATGTCGGGAACGTATGAAGGGTTTTCAGGATATTCTGCAAAAAAACGGTATCGACTTCAATGAACGTTTAATCGTTGAAGGGGATTTTAACTTAGAGGCTGGAATGCGAGGCGCTGAGACACTCCTTCGACATCATCCAGAGCTGACTGCAATATGGGCGCATAACGATCTTATGGCGGCAGGGGTGATGAAAGAATTGTATCGAAGAGGGGTTCATATTCCTGAAGCCATCTCAATTCTTGGTATGGATGATGTGAGTCTTGCCGGCATCCTCAGCCCGGAACTTTCTACTATTCAACAGCCTTTTCAGATGATGAGCGAAAAGGCTGTGGAAATGATCATTATGCAGAAGGAGAATAGAGCCTTTGCTGAAAAAAAAGTTATCTTCGAGCCGACTCTTGTGAGACGTGAGACGACATCGCCGGTCGTATAAGTCATTCACAACAGCAATCGATTGTGCAATCGATTGTACACAGCGAAAAAATTGTACGGTAACCTATATCCTGGAGGTTAAGCTATGGCAACTGCACAACAACTCGTTCAAAATGCGCTGGATCAGGGGAAAGGGATTTTTCGTTTAGCGCCAAACTGGGTTCCTCGGGCCTTTTGCATTCCGGGTAAACGTTTAAAATTGCATCCACAGGATTATTATGCCTTTGGCACTCACAGAGGAGGTATTGATGAGCGTTGGTTCGCTTCGACGACAAAGGCCGATAACGGTCCTGAAACATTGCCTGATGAAGGTTTGAGTTATATTTATCTTGAGGATGGCGCTCACGTTGAAAGGGTTTTGTTGAAGGACGCCATAGAGCTTATGGGCAACGATCTTCTCAGTAAAGAGGTGATGGAGAAGCATGGCGGCTGGACCATGTTCAGCAAATTTTTTGACAATGAAGAGCCGCTCCCGCATCATTTGCATCAGGATGATCAGACTGCCGCGCGTGTTGGACAAAAAGGCAAACCAGAAGGCTATTATTTTCCACCGCAGTTGAATAATCACGGCGGCTATTTCCCGTACACGTTTTTCGGCCTGAACCCCGGGGTCACAAAGGATGATGTCAGAAAATGTCTGGAGAATTGGGATCAGGGAGATAATGGAATCCTGTATCTTTCACGCGCCTATAAGCTTAAACCCGGAACCGGCTGGGATGTCCCGCCGGGAGTCTTGCATGCGCCCGGCTCATATTTAACCTATGAACCGCAACGCGCGTCCGATGTGTTTGCGATGTTCCAGTCGCTGGTATGGGATGTGCCGATCCCCTGGGATTTTCTGGTGAAAGATGTTCCTGAAGACTACAAATATGATCTTGACTACATCATCGCGATGATCGACTGGGAGGCCAATGTCGATCCGGATTTTTACGCTCATCATTACCTCGAACCGAAGCCGGTAAAGCCGCTGGAAGATATGTGGGCGCAAGGCTATGAAGAGTACCATATCGTGTATAAATCTGAATTCTTCAGTGCAAAGGAGTTGACGGTCATGCCGAAGCAGAGTGTGACGATTACTGATAGCGGCGCTTATGGAGCGATCGTGGTTCAGGGACACGGCAAGATCGGTCCGCTGGAGATTGAATCGCCAACCCTGATTCGTTTCGGTGAATTGACGAGAGATGAAGTTTTCGTCACTGGCGAAGCTGCCAGACACGGCGTGACAATCACAAATGACAGTGATGTCGATCATTTAGTGATGCTCAAGCATCTTGGCCCTGACGTGTAGTCACAGTATGAATATACTATGAGAACGCTGCGGGCGGAACCGATGTATTCTCATAGTCGGAAGCATCGTAAAGGAGGTGGATGTGGGTGAAATTGTGTGGTCTGACTAACAAATGTCTAACAATCAACTAAGCTTTTCAGAGGAGAACACAGTATGAAGAAATTCTGTATCATTTTGCTCGTTGCCGCATTTCTGATCCCTTCAGGAGTCTTTGCCAACGATAAGATTACGATTGGATTAACGCTACCGTCCTTATCTCACCCATTCTTTGTCTATCTGCAGCAGAATGTGATGGATGAAGCCGAAAAGCTCGGCGTGGAAGTGATTGCCATTGATGCTGAAAATGTCGCGGCAAAACAGATGTCAATTGTCGAAGATTTCATCGCCAGGGGCGTGCAAGGTGTTTTAATGTCCCCGATCGGTCAGGATGCCCTCGTTCCCGCCGTTGAAGCGTTGAACGAAGCCGGGATCCCTGTGGCAACAGTTGACAGGCAGGTTGAAGGTGGTGATGTTTTGGTGCATGTCGGCGCTGATAATGTTGAAGGTGGACGTGTTGCCGCACGGTTTGTCGCTGAAAAACTCGGGGCAAAGGGAAAGGTGCTGGAATTAGAAGGAACTCCCGGTGCATCACCTGCCATCGACCGGAAAGCCGGTTTCGATGAAGTTATCGGAACAACAGATATTCAGATTCTTGTCAGCCAGACCGCTAAATTTGAGCGGGCAATGGGACAATCGGTCATGGAAAACCTGTTACAGGTGCATAAGGACTTTCAGGCCGTTTTCGCCGCGAATGATGAGATGATCCTGGGAGCTGTTGAGGCGATGTCCGCCGCCGGTGTCGACTTGTCGACAGTGGTTACTATCGGCTATGATGCCATTCCCGATGCCCTGGCCTACATCAAAGAAGGCAAACTTGGGGCAACAATTGAACAATTTCCCGGGGAACAAGCCAGAAAAGGTTTACGTTTCCTCGTAGAGTATATCAAAGACGGAACCATGCCTCCTTCACAAGAAGTCTATATCACGCCTGTGGCTATTAGTCGCGATAACCTTGATGAGGCTGAACACAAAGTCGAGTAGTCATTCGTCCTCTCAGATCGTATTCCCCTGCTCTACTTTTAGAGAGCAGGGGAAAAGGCCCAACTAAGGAAGTCTCAATACCATGAGCGATGAATATATTTTACAAATGAAGGGGATCAGTAAAGCATTTCCAGGAGTGAAAGCCCTGAACAATGTTGATTTAGAGTTAAAACGGGGTGAAGTCCATGCGCTGGTCGGGGAAAATGGCGCCGGGAAATCAACACTGATCAAAGTTCTTGCTGGAGTACATCGTGCTGACAGCGGTGACATCTGGTGGAAGGGTCAGAAACTTTCCGTATCCGGGACAAAAGCCATGCTCGATTATGGTGTGAGCGTCATCTATCAGGAATTACAGCTCGTGCCGTACCTTTCTGTGGCGGAAAATATTTTTCTGGGCAGAGAGCAGCTCAAAGGAAAAACCAGGCTGATCGACTGGAAAAAAATGTATGAACGAGTTTCCGAGATCTTGCAGCCGTTCAAGGTGAAGCTGGACCCGAGGACAAAAGTGTCTACGCTCGGTGTCGCGTATCAGCAGATTGTCGAAATTGCCAAGGCGCTTTCGCTCGAATCAGATGTGATTGTGATGGATGAA
>PDSJ01000004.1 GCA_002748425.1 candidate division KSB3 bacterium
ACTCAAAATTCCCCGTTTAAAAAGGGCTTGACAAGATTGTAAGGTATCCTTACAATCGGCGTATGGATGTGGAAAGACAACGATACGAAGATATGCTGGCGGCGCTGATGCGTTTTGTTGACATCGTTAATAAAGAGCATGCGCACGGGGTCTGTTTCGGCGGCAGACACCGGCTTTTTCCAGCAGAAATCCATACCATTGTCGATATCGGCCTCAATGACGGCATCAGTCTGACCCGGCTTGCCGAAAAGCTCGAAATTTCAAAGCCGACCCTGTCCGAGCGAATCCGCAAACTTGTCGCAAAGGGCTATGTTATGAAAGTAAAAAACTCCGCCGATCACAAAGCGGTGAAACTGCATCTGACACCAGCGGGAAAGGATGCTGCATATCACCACGAAATCCATCACAGAGAGATGTACAGAAGGTTCAAGGCCTACTTTGGTGAAGACGCTCTGCAGCGAATCGAACTGTTCACCCGAACATTTACTGAACTCTCCAGTTTCGAAAAGCAGATCGAAGACAACAGGTAAAAAATTTTTACATCTTTTGTTAGCATTACTAACAATGAGGAGGCAGTTATGGACATTGCGCTTGTCTTTTTCTCGGCCACCGGGAACACACGATATATTGCCAGGATAATCGGGGATGAATTCAGAACTGAAGGGGCCACCGTCACATTCCATGATATAACAACAGCGGACTCGCGAAAAAAGGGACTTGATGTCAGCAGGTATGACGCGATCATATTCGGGTTCCCGGTCCATTCGCTGCGCGCTCCGAGAGTGATCCGGGAGTGGCTGACAACCCTTGCAGGAGACGGGATGAGATGTGCGATGTTTTTCACCTTTGGCGGTTTCATGGTCCATCCTGCCCACTATTCGACCGCACAGATTCTTGAAAAACAGGGTTTTGTGGTGGTCTCTTCTGCTGAGTTTCCGGGCAGACACACCTACAATCTCGGCGGGTGGAACGCATTTCCTGACCGTCCCGACCACCGGGAACGAGCTCTGGCACAGGAATACGCAGCAGCAGCCTCTGCCCGGTTTACCGCAAAAGACAGTCAAACCGTGTCAGAACTCGATCAGGGAATGTTCACTGACGAACAACTGGATGCGTTTGAACACTACCGGTTCAAAATTATTACCGAAATACCCGGCCGGAAAACAGCGACCTGCTCATTGTGCGGACTGTGTGAAAGCCTGTGTCCCACCGAAGCGATGGATCATCTCAGGGGTACTGCCGATCCCGCCCGCTGCATCACCTGCCTTCGCTGTGTCGACAGCTGTCCGGATAAGGTTATCACGATCAACAGCACCAGAGAATCATGGCCCCTCAAGCTCTCGATGAGCAGAACCACGGAACAAGAGGTAAACAGCCAGCGTGGCAGGATATATCTCGAAGAGAAGAGTCAAAAGTCTCCGGGAACAGAGAACATGGCGGGTTCAAACAGCCTGCACGCCACAACAACAGATGAAAATCATCACTGACGGGACATCCACGCCTCACTCCAGCTGATTTACAGATAAACCGGCATGGACGGACCGACGGATGGCTCTGCCAGAGAGAAGGCGGCAGCGGTGCTCAGCGAATTCAAGAGAGAGCCTGCGAAGAGCAGGCAGCTGGCCTGGTGCTTGCGTTGCAACAGAGCCCGAACACTCCTTCCTCAAAATATATTTCTTGCAAAAACTATCACCTGGTGCCAGGGTAGAGTATGGAAATTCGCTTAACAAAACAAGAAATAAAAATCGAGATTTATTGGAGTTAGAGATATGAGAAATTCAATTGCAGAGTCCATAACACTACCACTTAAAGACTTGAACAAAAGTGGAATTGTTGACGATATAACGTTAAAAAACATAGAGAAATTATGTCTTCCTGAAGTTAAAGACTATTCCCCCAAAAATATTATTTCTATACGAAAAAAATTCAATTTAAGTCAGGCTGCTTTAGCAAGTGTTTTTAATATTAGCACATCAACAGTTCAAAAATGGGAACAAGGGGTAAAAAAACCAGCAGGTTCTTCAAAGAAACTTTTAGACATCATGGAGCGAAAAGGGATAGAAGCTCTCCTGTAAAAGTATAACGAATACTGGATCACTTTTTTGGTGTTGTCAGCGCTGACCAGAAAGTCCAACACTTCCACAAGCTCTTCTTCGCTGATTTTTGGTATAAGCTCATACAGGACTTCTGACTGAAGAATCATATCCATATACTGATACCCAGCATGCGGTATCAGTTTCGACGGTTCTTTCTCCAATCTTATCCAGCTGATAATCGATAAGCTGAGGCGGGTTCAGGAAGAAAGCCTCCAGTGAAACATCTTACAGGGAGGAGACATCTGCCTGCGTTCTCTCTTTCAATCTGCCAAACTCCCGAACGATCAGAACAAATCCCATCAGGGCGGTCAGCACATCAGTAACAGGCAGGGAAAGCCAAATCCCCTGTACCTCCATCAGGGAACGAAAAATCAAGACCAGAGGCACAAAGACAACCACCTGGCGGACGATGGCCAGCATTCCGGCAGGCTTTGGCTGCTCAACGGCAATAAAAAATAACATGGTGGTGGGAATGGCGCCCATAATCAGCAGGGGAATACTCAGCATCCTGAAATAAGGAACCCCCATCTCGACAAGAGCGGGATCAGAGATAAACCAGCCAAGGATCAGGCCGGGAAAGGCCATAAACAGCAACCAGAAGGTAAATGTGACTGCCACGCTTACTGCGGTAAAATATTTCCACGCGTATTTTACCCGGTCATAGTCCCCGGCCCCGAAGTTCATCCCCACCACCGGCTGCATACCATAGGCAATGCCGAAGATAATAAAAAAGACCAGCGAATAGCACCGCGTAGCCGCCGTCATCAGAGCCAGATGATCCGCCCCGCCGCTCAGGGCCAGAACCTTGTACAAGACTCCCATCTGGATAACGCTCATGATCTGCATCAGCATCGCAGGCGTGCCGGCCTTTATCACCCGGACGGTCAAAGCGCCTGATACCCTGATTCTGCTGACCAGCAGACGCAGCCGGGTCTCTCCGCGCCAATGGAAGCATGTCTGGCACAGAAAATAGGCAGACTGGGCGATCACCGTTGCCCATGCCGCCCCTTTGATGCCCCAGCCAGCCCAGGCAATAAGGATCGGATCAAGGACAAGATTCAGCAAAAAGGAACCCGAGGCGATCATCATCGCCACTTTCATTCTGCCCTCGCCCCGCAGCAGGATATTCATCGCCGCTCCGGTGGCCATAAACGGCATGCCAATGGCCAGAATACGCAGATAGTCCACCGCCATAACCAGCAGCTCGCCGCTGCCGCCCAAAAAACTGACCACCGGCCGGGCAAAGACCTCCAGCAGCACGGCAAACAG
>PDSJ01000041.1 GCA_002748425.1 candidate division KSB3 bacterium
ACAGACTTAACAATTGTTGACCCTTATCAGATTCCTCTATTAAAGGGTATGAAAGACAGTTATGTAGATGTAAAAGCGATTCTATCGAATCAAAAAAAAATCATTATTGAAATGCAAGTCCTCAATGTTGAAGGCTTTGAAAAGCGAGTGCTCTATAATGCTGCAAAACTCTATTCCACTCAATTAGAGAAAGCCCAAGAATATACAAGCTTGACCCCGATTATAGCGTTGACAATTACTGATTTCAAAATGTTCAGAGAGTTTCAAAACGTAATCTCCTACTGGAATCTGCGTGAAAAGGATAGTCTGATAAAATATAGTGATGATATTGAACTGATCTTTGTTGAGCTGCCAAAATTTACTAAATCAGAAGATGACTTAGCCACAATTAGGGATAAATGGATTTATTTCATCAAACATGCTGGTGAACTTGATTTCATTCCCCGGAGTTTTACCGAAGCTCATCTGGTAGATGCCTTTGATATGGCTAAAACAGCGGGATTAAGTGAGGAAGAGTTAGAGGCGCAGTTTAAACGCCGAGACTTCATCTTGTTACAGAAAGGTTCCCTGGAAAAAGCAAAACAGGATGGAAGAGCGGAAGGGCTACAAGAAGGGATTAAAAAAGGGAGAGAAGAAGTGCCATTGATCGCTTCGATTACCGGATTAAGCCTTCAGGACATAGACCAGCTGAAAAAGAGTGAACGCTAAGACCTGTGAACATGTGTCATCTGACAACGACACATACTTATCAATTCGTCTCCTCGGAGGACGAATTGATGGACAGATATACCTAACAAAGGGCAGCTGGCCTTGGGGGGAGAATCCTTGCAAAAGGACGTGATTTTTTTCTTGTCAAGATAAAAAGATTTTGGCAAGGTGGAACAATCGCGATGTATTGCAGGGACCATAGAAAATCATGACTAGGAGACCTGCGAAAGGAGATTACTTGTAAGTCGAACGTTCTCGTTCGACGTGTTTAAGGGCAAGCCTCAATCTCCATTCACACACCTCGTCTCTATCTTTCACCACAGGAGGGAAGCACTCGATGCGCAAAATAGGATACTGCGGACTGATCGGCCTGGCACTGCTTATCATGGCAGCGGGTCCGGCCTTTGGGAAACGGGAATTGATTCAAGACCGGCAGGGCGAAACGATTCTGACATACGAACACAGCTATGCCCTGATGATCGGCGTCAGCCATTACACACATTGGCCCGGTCTGCCGGGTGTCGAACAGGACATGCAGGCGGTCAGGGGTCGCTTAGAGCAGATGGGCTTTCAGGTTACGCTCAAAGAGAATCCCCGTGATCAGGATGCGCTGAACAAGATTTTTCAAGAGTTTATCATGCGCTGGGGCCGCGAAGAGGAGAATCGCCTGCTCTTCTATTTTGCCGGGCACGGTGAAACCCTGCCTCAAAAATACGGTGGTAACATGGGCTATCTGGTCGCCGCAGATGCGCCTCTGCCGAAGAAGGACGGGCAGGGCTTTTTGAACA
Organism: candidate division KSB3 bacterium; assembly: GCA_002748425.1. GTDB lineage: Bacteria > Moduliflexota > Moduliflexia > Moduliflexales > Moduliflexaceae. The sequence continues at coordinate 1,497 of PDSJ01000041.1, forward strand.
ACGAGCAGGAGTTCCTCGATCACGCACTGGACATGGAAATGATCGAGGTCTACGCCAAACGGATTCAGGCCCGGCACGCCCTGTTTGTGTTCGATAGTTGTTTTTCCGGCTCGATTTTTAGCCTGTCCCGTGCTGTGCCGGAGCATATTTCCTACAAAACCGAGCGTCCGGTGCGTCAGTTCATCACCTCTGGCAGCGCAGACGAAGAAGTGCCGGACGAGAGTGTGTTTCGGCGTCAGTTTCTTGCAGCCCTGCAAGGCGAGGGCGACGTGGACAACGACGGCTATGTCACCGGCAGCGAGTTGGGCTTGTTTCTGGAAAAAAAAGTCGGTCCGACCACGAACGGCGACCAGAATCCGCAATACGGCAAAATTCGGGACCCGAACCTGTCCAAAGGGGATTTTGTGTTTGCGCTGCCGCAGCCCTCGCCAACTCCGACTCCGCGTCCTGCAACAGCCCCAGCTCCGCCGGACGGACAATTCAGCATCGAGGATCTCCAGGCTCAGACAGAATGGCGCAGATATCAACAGCGTCTTGAAGAAGCCTTTGCTCAGGCCAGGGCATTCGAAAATCGTGCTGCTGTTGTGCAAGATGCCATTGCAGCCTGGCAGCGTTTTTTGGAGTATGCGGCGCAGGACAATCCTTATTCCGATCAGGATGAAGGGTTGCGGCAGCAGGCGCACAGCAGAATTGCAGCCTTACGCGCCCGGCCCACTGCGACGCCAGCGTCACCCTCACCCTCCAACGCATGGACTGATCCGGTGACCGGCATGGACTTTGTGTGGATTCCCGGCGGGTGTTTTCAGATGGGGCAGACAGAGGCGGAAAAGACCTGGCTGATTCAGCAAATAGGAGAAGATACGTACAACAGGTATTATGACGATGAACTGCCTCGTCATAAGGTCTGTCTGGAGGGTTTCTGGCTGGGGAAATATGAAGTGACTAACGCCCAATACCGTCAATGGAAACGGGATCACGACAGCGGGGATTTTGCAGGCCATTCTCTGAACGGCGATCGCCAGCCAGTGGTTAGGGTCAGTTGGAAAGAGGCGACTGCGTTTGCCGACTGGCTGACAGAGCAGCATCATGGCAAATATACTTTCCGGCTGCCCAGTGAAGCCCAGTGGGAATATGCGGTCCGTGCCGGTACGACGAGCAGCCGTTTTTGGGGGGATGACCCTGATAAGGCGTGCGGCTATGCGAATGTTTACGATCAGACAGCCAAAGAAGTCCTTGATTTTTCTCGGACGGCTCATCACTGTCGTGATAATTATGTTGTCACGGCTCCGGTGGGCGGCGCAGCAAGATTCGAGGCAAACGCTTTCGGTCTTTACGATATGCTGGGCAATGTCTGGGAATGGTGCGCTGATAGTTATGAAGACAGTTATGATGGCGCGTCACCTGCAGGAGCGCCGCGAGGAACATTAGGCGATGGAAAGACGAAAGTGCTGCGCGGTGGCTCGTGGGACAGCTATCCGTGGCTCGTGCGTAGTGCCATTCGCAACGGGTTCAATCCCGATAATCGCGGCAGCCTTATCGGTTTCCGTCTTGTCGTGTCCCCGAGGACTCCTTAACACTTTCTCCTTTTATTCTTTTATTCTTTGTATGGGGGTTATAGGGGGCGTGCCCCCTATCTATCCAAAAAACCTACGATGTGATTCAGTGGTATGTCCCTCTTCTTAACCGTTTGCCTAAAGATCATAAATTCGCTCTGGGAAAGCGTATCGTGCAGGGCCTTTACGATCTCTTCGAGGGTCTCATTACGGCGAAATATATGAAAAAGAAACTTCCTCGCCTTTACGAGCTGAATGTCAAATTGGAAATTTTACGCTATCAAACCCGTATGCTCCTGGATTTTCAACTCATTCAAACTGAACGATATGAATATGCGGGGCGCCAATTGCATGGTATCGGCATGGAACTTGGCAGTTGGATCAAGCAGCAGCAGGAGCAGCAAAAACGATGACACGCTTTAGGAGCCTCTTCCCTGACATTCTTGCATTTTCTCATTTATTGGCCGCTGCTCACAAGGCACAGCGGGGGAAACGTTTTCGCCCGAATGTCTTGCACTTCACTTTCAATCGGGAAGAGGAATTGTTGCAGCTTCAGGAGGAATTACGCTCGAAAACATACAGGCCGGGGGCGTATCGAACATTTGAAATCAAAGAACCGAAAGTTCGTCTGATCTCTGCGGCCCCATACCGGGATCGCGTGATTCATCACGCCTTGTGTCAGGTGATTGTTCCGATCTTTGAACGCAGCGTTATCCATGATTCCTATGCCAACAGAAACGGTTTTGGGACACATCGGGCCTTGCGGCGTTTTACGCAGTTTCTGCGTTCCAGCCGCTACGTGTTGCAATGTGATATTCAGAAATATTTTCCCAGTATCGATCATGAAATCTTGAAATCCTTCATCAGGAGGAAGATAAAATGCGCCGATACGCTTTGGTTGATTGATACGATTATCGATCATATCAATTTTTTGCGAACATGTATCTAAACGGTTTCGATCATTATCTCAAGGAGAATCTGAGAGTGAAAAAGTACATTCGGTATGTCGATGATTTTGCGGTGTTTGCCGATGATAAGCCTTCGCTTGACAATGCGCTCCTTGCCGCTTATGAGAAGCAAAAAATGCCCATTATGACCTGTTTCTGATTGCTGTTCATGGGATCTGGACTGATCCGTCATGACGATCTTCTTTAATAAACGTTGCAAAAAAAGGAGTTTCATCTTATGAAAAAATTGTGTCTGATGCTGTGCTGTGCTCTTATCTTGTGGTCCCTTCCGGCCTCTGCTGAACGATACGCGCTGCTGGTGGGTATTGATGCCTATTCCTGGCCCATTACTGCGCTGGACGGCTGTCTGAAGGATGTGGAGATGATGCGGAATCTGCTGACAAAGTACTTCGATTTTCCGGCAGAAGATGTCAAGACCGTGCTGAATGAGGAGGCCACCTTCGCCTCAATCGAAGCTGCTTTCCGAAGCCATCTGATCGAGCAGGCGCAGCCAGGAGACGCGGTGGTCTTTTATTATAGCGGACACGGAACCCGCACGCCGGACGGAAACGGCGATGAGGCCGATCAGTTCGACGAGAGCTTATGCCCGGTTGACAGTTCGCCTTACAATGAAAGCAGCTGGTTGACAGACGACATTCTGAACGACTGGCTCTCGAAACTGCGAACAAAACAGGTGACGGTTATACTGGATTCCTGCTTTTCCGGCACAGCCACACGCGCCGGCAGGGAATATCGCTCGAAATTTGCGGATTTCGGCTTTCACGCTCCCAAAGACAATCTCATCAAAAGCAATTACCACGATTCCGATATGGCCCACGTCCTGCTGGCGGCCAGCTCGCCGGAAGAAAGCTCGCTGCAGATTTCCGGTACAGGGTCGCTTTTTACGATGGTTCTGGCGGACGTTCTGCTGAAGGCGTCGGCGGACGTGACCTATCAGTTCGTGATCGACGCGGTTGCTCCGGCGGTCTCGCAGCTTATCGCCGAACATTTCCCGGATTCGCCGCAAACTCCGCAGGCTGAAGGTGATCTGGCGCAGCCCGTGTTTGCCGAAGATCCCGCAGCTTCAGCCTCGCTGCCGCCGGCGGAAGCTGGTGAAACCGCAGAAGGGCTTGCGGAGTCAGTGCAATATGCGGATTTCCCATTACACATCAGCACCAACAAGACTGCATTCGAGGAAAACGACGTGATGGTCGTAAGCGTCGAAGCAGGGCGGGATTGCTATCTGGCCCTGTACATTATCGACGCGGAACAGCATGTGACGCAGATCTTCCCCAATAAATGGCAGCAGGAGAATTTTATCAAGGCCGGTGAAAGCGTGCAGATTCCGCCGGACGGGGCAGACTTCCGTTTTCGCATGACCGGCCCTTTTGGCACGGAAACGCTAAAAGCCGATGCCAGCACCAAACAGTTCCCGGATCTAGAGCATCTGGAGTGGGACCAGAAGGAGGCCTTCATGGAATTCGGCTGCTTGCCGCTGCCAAAACTCAACATGCGCGGCGTTTCAGTTGAGCAAAACCAGCAGGTCGAACGCAGCCAGGCCGTCCTGCGCTATAGGGTACGGCAGCAATAGCCGGCCAGCATCGGTCGTGAATAAGGTTGACAAAGAAACGAATTCCTCCGGAAAGACAGTCATGAAACAAACAGAGATCATTCGCCATTTACTCAAATCCTATGATATCCGAGGCAGTGGGAGTCTTTTGCTTAATGGAGGAGTTGAGACCATTGCTCCGGCAATCAGAAAGGAAGCGCTGACGATTTCCTCAATATCGTCGTTCGGCTCTCAGGTGCAGAGGAAAATATGGTAAAATCTACGATTGAGGCCCACAGCCAGACTCGTGTGGATCGTTATGTCTCAGAACTTATCTCAATTCTCGATACGCACACGGGCTATCTCATCGACTGCGCAAAAATATTAAGATCGCATCTCAATTGACCACAGTGACGTTTTTTACCTGGCAACAATCAATTGTTCCGTGTGAGGATCGTAATAGTTCATGCTCAATGGGTTGAAAGAAAGCCACAACTCATCATCGATCTTGATATCGGTAAACCCATTCACTTTGACAGCGAGTGATGTGGTCTCATTTTCTACCGTCACAATTGTCTCAGAACCCGCCGGCAAGACCGAATAGGTCCGAGTT
>PDSJ01000009.1 GCA_002748425.1 candidate division KSB3 bacterium
AGGGGACAATGTGTCGATTGAGGCAGCATTGATCACCCCGATTGCGATGGAGAAGGAGCTGCGGTTTGCAGTGCGCGAAGGAGGGCGTACTGTAGGAGCAGGCGTGGTCGCTGAAATTATCGAATAAGCCTTGCTGACGTGTTGAGGGTGGCTGCTGTCGCGGGTCTGGAGCAGTCACCCTCTTGTTCTAAAATAAAATTATGCGTGATATTGTCATATTAGCCTGTACAGAATGTAAACGTCGAAATTATACGACGACAAAAAATAAAAAAAATACTCCGAAGAAATTGGAGTTTAAAAAATATTGCAAGTTCGATCGGAAGCACACTCTTCATCGTGAAACAAAGTAATTCGGGTGCGTATTTTGATGACGAACTTGCCGCTGTGGATGCATACATAGACAGGCCAGTAGCTCTAATGGTTAGAGCACCGGACTCCAAATCCGGGTGTTGGGGGTTCGAGTCCCTCCTGGCCTGTTTTTCTGTTTACGATGCCTGAGTGATGGATTGGCGATTGTTGGAATGTTGGAACGGCGATTTGTGGGGTGATGAAACTCTCTTGGATCGTCATCGACACGTCCACCGGGCCACAGACCCAGCAATCACTTCAGGCATTTTTTTAGAACGTGTGATCATGATGACGCTTTAACTGAAAATTATGAAAAAATTCATTCAATTCCTCAAAGAAGCTCGACTGGAGCTGAAAAAAGTTTCATGGCCGCCTCGTCATGAATTAATAGGATCGACAACGCTTGTGATTGTTGTGTCAGTGCTGGCCGGATTATTGTTGGGAGTCCTTGATATTGTCTTTTTTCGTTCGGTCTATGGCTTGATAAATGTGTTTGGCGGTATGTAACTGGGATTGAGAGTGTAATATGGAACAAAAATGGGCATACTTCAAGAGGGACGAATTTGAGAATTTTGTCGCTCGTTTTCCCGGAATTGAAGACGCATTAAGCTCAGAGCTTGATGAGGAACATGACAGGGTTGGCGTGAACCTTGACGAGCTTTCGGACGAGCAGCGAACTGCAATCGGAGATGATGCCTTCCGTGAGATGTGGAAGCATATTCATCAATGGTATGTGATTCATACCTATTCTGGATATGAAAAAGTGGTGAAGGACAATCTGGAGCAGCGCCTGCGGACGCTTGGATTAGTCGCACGGGTCTCGAATGTCCTGATTCCGACCGAAGATGTGATGGAGGTCAAGGGCGGCAAGAAGCAGGTGTTTACGAAACGCTCGTTTCCAGGCTATGTGTTTGTGAAAATGGAAGTCGACGACGAGGTCTGGTATGCGATCAGAAATACGCCGAAAGTGTCGGGATTTGTCGGTGGAGCGAAGCCTGCGCCGCTGCTGGATGCTGAAATTGAGGCGATTTTGCAGCAGATGAAGGAGACCTCGGAACGTCCTCAGCCGAAAGTGTTGTTTGATGTCGGGGAGTCCGTGCGCATCATTGACGGGCCCTTTAGTAATTTTATCGGGGTGGTTGATAACGTCTACCCGGAGCAGGGGAAACTGAAAGTCATGGTGACCATTTTTGGGCGCTCGACTCCGGTAGAATTAGAATTTGGACAAGTGGAAAAGGGAGAAAGCTAGGGTTTGGAGATTTCGGAGTGCCGGTGGTGGGGATTGTTCTAATCCTGAAGCTGTCAGTCCTGAAGTTGCTAATCCAGGTTCTGTCACATGGCAAAAAAAGTCTTAGCTATGGTAAAGTTGCAGTGTCCTGCAGGACAGGCAAACCCGTCTCCTCCGGTTGGCCCGGCGCTTGGGCAGCATGGCGTAAACATCATGGAATTCTGTAAAACCTTCAATGCCCGTACACAGGGACAGGAAGGCTTGATTATTCCAGTGGTCATTACAGTTTATGCTGATCGTACCTTTACGTTTGTGACGAAAACCCCTCCGGCTGCGGTGCTGTTAAAGCGTGCTGCTGGTGTGGCAAAAGGCTCGGGCGAGCCGAACCGTACAAAGGTGGGAACGGTGACCAAAGCCCAGGTTAAGGAAATCGCTGAGACGAAAATGCCTGATTTGAACGCCAGGACGCTTGAATCTGCAATGCGTATCGTCGAAGGGACGGCACGCAGTATGGGCTTAAATGTGCTTGAATAATGTTGGGGAAGGCAGAGCAGTCAGGGTAGGAGGCTGAATAATGCCGGCCGAATGGACTACCTGCTGTGTTCTGTGCGGAAGAAGATGGCAAAAAAAGGAAAAAAATACCTTGAGGCAGTAAAAAAAATCGACGCTGAAAAGAAGTACACGCTTGAAGAGGGTCTCGCCTTATTAAAAGAGGTCTCGTATGCCAATTTTGATGAGACCATTGATATTGCTGTTCGTCTGGGAGTCGATCCCCGTAAGGCGGATCAGATGGTTCGTGGCTCGGTAGGTTTGCCGCATGGAACCGGAAAAACGGTCCGTGTGCTTGTGTTCGCAAAAGGCGAAAAAGAACAAGAAGCCCAGGAGGCTGGAGCAGATTTTGTCGGTTCCGATGATCTGGCTGAAAAAATTCAGGGTGGCTGGCTTGATTTTGATCGAGCGATTGCGACTCCTGATATGATGGGAACCGTCGGAAAGCTTGGGCGTATCTTAGGCCCTCGCGGCCTGATGCCGAACCCTAAAACCGGGACAGTGACCTTTGAGGTGGCGCAGGCTGTCAAAGACGTGAAAGCGGGGCAGGTTGAGTTTCGAGTAGAGAAAGCCGGAATAATTCATTGCCCGATCGGAAAACGTTCTTTTTCCGAGGACCAGCTTGTCGGAAATGCGAAAGCCTTGCTCCAGCAGCTAGTGCGTATGAAGCCTTCTACCAGTAAAGGCCAGTATATTCGCAGTGTTGCTGTCTCGTCGACAATGGGGATTGGGATTAAATTAGATCCTGTGGCAGTGGCTGCCGGCGTGCGATAAGGAATTGGGGTTTCTGGCTTGATGTCCGTGTCGGGCTTTCTGGATGGGTGTCAAGGAGTAGACTTCACAGAGCTTGTGAATAAGAGCGAAAAACGACAATTTACCAAAGAGCTTCAGGAGCGTTTTCAAGCGAGTGAGTCGGCGATTTGTGTGGATTTTCTCGGAATTAACGTGGAGAAAATCTCACGTTTTCGCGCTGAGCTTGATGACGCATCGGGATCGTATCACGTTGTCAAAAATACGCTGGCAAGGCGCGCTGTTGAAGAAAGCGGCTTTGAAGAGCTGCGCCAGTTTTTTGTTGGGCCGACTGGCGTTGTATTGTGCGGTGATAAGGTTGCAGACGTTGCAAAGGTGGTTGCAAAATTTGCCAAAGCCGAAGGCGATGCGCCTGTCCTGAAGATTAAAGGCGGGATGGTTGAGGGCACGGTCCTTGATGTTGACGGCATTAAGAAGCTGGCGACACTTCCCTCCAGGGAAGAATTGCTTTCAAAACTGGTCGCTTCTCTGGAATCGCCAGTGAGCGGTCTTGTGTTTACACTGCAAGGCATTGTGAATGAGTTTGTGTACACGCTTCAGGCAGTTGCCGAGAAAAGAGCATCAGACGGATAAATTAACACATACTGTAGAAGAAGGTCCTGTGTTATGAGTGGCGGGTTGTGGACTGAAAGTCCTTAATATTGCGCAACACGCGGCACAAGCGCGTGATCTTGACTGAGGGTTGTGACAATGGCTGATATAACTATGGAAGATGTATTGTCTTATATTGATAATATGACCGTGCTCCAGTTGAACGAACTGGTTGAAGCGTTAAAAGAAAAATACGGTGTAACGGCTGCTGCTCCGGTGGCTGTCGCTGCTGTGGCTGGTGGCGGAGAAGCTGCAGCAGAAGAAGAGCAGACCGAATTTACGGTTGTGCTGGTCAGCCCTGGCGATAAGAAAATCCAGGTGATTAAAGAAGTTCGCAGCATTACCGGCCTGGGACTGAAAGAAGCCAAAGCGCTGGTTGACGGAGCTCCGGCAAACGTCAAGGAAGCTATCTCGAAAGAGGAAGCCAACGAAATTAAAGAGAAGATTGAGGCCGCCGGCGGCCAGGCTGATGTGAAGTGATGAGGGCCTTGTGCTGTCCGTAAGCGTGTCATCGGGGAATGATCCAGGATCATTCCCCGCGTTTTAAATATAAAACATGCGTGTTGGAAGTACTGATCTTTAAGGAAGCCGGGGTGGAATAAAACGATTTTTACAATTAGATTACAGCAGATTGCGTTCCTTTTTGAATAGAGCTTGTGCCTGAGAAACGGAAAGATGAAAAGTGGGGTGAGTCCGACGTGAAGGAATTTTACTTAACTTTCTTGGAATTCTCTGTTGCATCGAAAGCTCTTTTCTTATGTTGGCCCCTTGAGGGCGTTTATTTGAAAAAATCTTGTCTATATATACAGGCCGGGGAGCGGCAAACGGCAGGCAGGGCGGAGAAATGACGATCTCCGTTGTTCTGTTTGCTGTTCTTTTCCCACGGTCCTGCTATTCATAAAGAATGCAAGAACGTATCGATACACAAAAAGATCAAGATATTGTCGCACAATTCGAAGGGGAAGCACTCGTCATGGCCAATAATGGTGTACATACGATCGAGGGATTGGGAGAAACCGTCCGGCGCCGTCTGGATTTTGGAAAAATCCCGGTGATCCTGGATATTCCGAATCTGATCGAAGTGCAGCAAAAATCGTATGAGCGGTTTTTACAGTTTGATGTTGCTCCTGATGAACGTGAAGATATCGGCTTGCAGGAAATTTTTAAATCGGTGTTTCCAATTTCTGACTATAACGAGATTGCGCTGCTCGAGTTCGTGAGTTATAGCTTTGGTCGTCCCAAGTACAGTGCGATAGAATGTCGTGAACGCGGCATGACCTACTCAATTCCTCTGAAAGTGACGGTACGGCTGGTGACGTGGGATGTCGAGATGGAGACCTCAGCGAAGTCCATTCGCGATATTAAGGAGCAGGATATTTATTTTGGCGAGGTCCCTATGATGACCACCAAGGGGACCTTTATTATTAATGGGACCGAACGGTCGGTTGTCAGCCAGATGCACCGTTCTCCCGGGGTTTTCTTTGACCATGATAAAGGGAAAGGACATTTTAGCGGGAAAATTCTGTATAGCTGCCGGGTGATTCCGTATCGCGGCTCCTGGCTGGAATTTGAGTTCGACTATCGTGACTATCTGCACGTCCGAATCGATAAAAAACGGAAACTCCTGGTCAGTACTTTTCTGCGTGCGTTGAACTGCGCACTTGAAGAGGAAAAACGCCTTGCAGAAGAGTCTGGCATCGCATGGAGCAGGCATCTTGATCTCAGCTCTACTGAAAATATTTTACGAAATTTTTATGACACGATTACATTCCGCTTTGACGACGTAGACCGTGTGGCTGGTGATTCCTGTTCAGTTGATCTGGACATCACACTGCATTCTTCGACTGCCGATGCGTTGAGCGAGTTTCTGCGGAGCTGCCTGGCGGCCAAAGACGTGGTCGCTGAGGACGGCAGCACGGTCATTCTGAAGGGGAAAAAAATCACCAAGAAAGTGCTCCGTTTGAGCAAAATGCACGCAATACACAGTCTTCCGGTCTCATCCGGCGCCTTGGTCGGAACGGTTTCTGCGATTGATATTATCGATCCCGAAACCGGTGAGGTCTTGATTGAGTGTAATGAAGAGATTACCAGTGATAATCTGGCGCGTTTATATGACTCGCAAGTGAGGCAGATCGAAGTGCTGTTAATTGACAAAACCGTTGGCGGCGATGCCCTGAGCAACACCTTTGTGAAAGACGGCGTTCGTTCGATGACTGATGCACTGCTCGAAATCTACCGCGCTTTGCGTCCGGGAGATCCGCCGACTGAAGAAAGCGCCGCTAAACTTTTTCTGAGTCTGTTTTTCGATGAAGTCCGTTACGATTTGTCGAAAGTCGGGCGCCTGAAGATCAATGAAAAACTGCGACTGGATAAAAGTATCGACCAGCGCATACTGGATGTTGAGGATTTGCTGGGGATTACTCAGTACATGCTGAAGCTGCGAATGGGTGAGGGCGAGATCGACGATATTGATCATCTTGGCAACCGCCGCGTGCGTTCGGTTGGTGAGTTACTGGAAAATCAGTTTCGTATGGGCCTGGTGCGGGTCGAGCGGGCCACAAAAGAGCGTATGAGCTTGCAGGAGCTGGATACGGTTATGCCGCACGATTTAATCAATGCCAAGCCGGTCATGAGCGCTGTGAAAGAGTTCTTCGGCAGCAGTCAGCTTTCGCAGTTCATGGATCAAACCAATCCGCTGTCAGAATTAACGCATAAGCGGCGTTTGAGTGCACTGGGGCCAGGAGGGTTGAGCCGCGAGCGTGCTGGATTCGAAATGCGTGATGTTCACTCAACACATTACGGACGTATCTGTCCGATCGAAACCCCTGAAGGCCCGAATATCGGCTTGATCGCCTCATTAAGCACCTATGGCCGCATCAATGACTACGGTTTTATCGAAACCCCCTACCGCAAGGTCGAAAATGGGCGTGTGACGCAGCGACTTGAGTATCTTTCGGCCTTTAAAGACGAACAATATATTATTGCTCAGGCCAACGCGCTTCTTGATGACGAGGGCAACTTTTTGCATGAACGTATCTCTGCCCGTTCTGGTGGTGACTTTGTCATGGTGGCTCCTGAACAGGTCGATTACATGGATGTCTCGCCCAAGCAACTGGTCAGTGTTTCAGCCTCGCTGATTCCTTTTCTGGAACACGACGATGCCAACCGTGCACTGATGGGATCGAATATGCAGCGTCAGGCTGTGCCGCTGATTCAACCGGAAGCGCCGTATGTGGGCACCGGCATGGAGGCGATTGCCGCCCGGGACTCCGGAACCGTGATTATTGCCAAGCGCTCGGGGATCGTTGACAGCGTTGATTCGCGTGGTATTGTGGTTCGCATCGAGGACGTGGAAGAGAGTGAAGAGGAATTAGAGCGGATGCGCAAATATGCGGCCTTTCGTCTGCCTTCTTTTGACGAAGTGGAGGACGAAAGTGCACATCTGGTCGATCGTTATGATCTGTTGAAATTTCAGCGCTCGAATCAAAATACCTGTGTCAACCAGCGTCCCCTCGTCAAGATCGGCGATCATGTTAAGGCCGGTCAGGTGATTGCAGACGGCTTTTCGACCGATAAGGGGGAACTGGCTCTTGGACGGAATGTACTGGTGGCCTTTATGCCATGGGGCGGCTATAATTATGAAGATGCGATCTTGATGAGTGAACGTGTTGTCAAGGACGATCTGTTTACGTCGGTGCATATCGAAGAATGTGAAATTGAAGCGCGAGATACCAAACTGGGGCGTGAAGAAATCACACGCGATATTCCGAATGTCGGCGAGGGGGCTCTGAGCGATCTTGATGAAAGTGGGATTGTCCGGATCGGCGCAGAAGTCAGGCCGGGCGATATTCTGGTTGGAAAGATTTCTCCAAAAGGAGAAACCCATTTGGCTCCTGAAGAAAAATTATTACGCGCTATTTTCGGCGAGAAAGCCGGTGATGTCAAGGATTCTTCCCTGCGAACTCCCCAGGGGGTCAGTGGAATTGTGATCGACGTAAAGGTTTTTTCACGCAAGGGGATCGAAAAAGATGAACGATCCCAGAGCATTGAGGATGCTGAAATTGCTAAAATTGTTCGGGACTACGAAGATGAAATTCAGATTGTGCGGGATGAGCTTCGCAAAAAGATCATTCATATCCTGAAAGGCAAAACCATTGCGAAAGATTACTATGAAGACGATTTTGTGAAGAGCCGTTCGTCATCCGGCTATAGTGAGAACGATGAAAGCGAGGGAGAGTACCAGGCTCCTGCATCGAAAGCCCCGATTCTGAAAAAAGGCGACATTATCTCCAGTGAAAAACTGGAACACATCTCGGTTGATGATTTAAGAAAGATTAAAATTCAGGAAATCCTGGATGTTCGTGATGAGATCGAAGCCCTTCAGGAAAATGCCATGGATCAAATCCATATTCTCGAGACCATCATGAACGAGAAAACCAATAAGCTGCGTACTGGTGACGAGCTTCCTCCAGGGGTTGTGAAATTAGTCAAGGTCTATGTGGCGATGAAACGGCGCCTTTCGGTTGGTGATAAAATGGCCGGGCGTCATGGCAACAAAGGTGTTGTCTCTAATATTGCCCCGGTCGAAGATATGCCGTATCTGGAGGATGGGACGTCGGTGGACATCGTCTTGAATCCTCTTGGGGTTCCGTCACGTATGAATGTGGGCCAGATTCTTGAGACCTGTCTTGGCTGGGCTGGCAAGCATCTCATGATCAAGCTGCACCGATATATTGACTGGCTGGAGAAGCCCTTACAGGACGTTAACAAGCAGCACAGCGAATACGCTGAAATTGTTGAAGCCTTGAGGGCGCAGCACGGCGAATTGACGCAGGCGGCTTTCAGGGATACGGTTACGAAGAGGCTGCGAGAGTTACTGAATAAGATTTACGACGGCATCCGTGAAGATGAAAGCGTCTCCAGGTATCTGAAAGATGGTTCTCTGGAAGGGCTGTTGACCCTCGCCCATGCGATTAAGGATGATGTCTTTTTTTCGACGCCGGTCTTTGACGGAGCGTCTGAGCATTGGGTGAAACAAAAGCTTGAAACTGCGGGATTGAACCCGAATGGGAAGGCACGGCTTTACAACGGAAAAACCGGGGAAATGTTTGAGCAGGAAACCACAGTCGGGTATATTTACATGGTGAAGCTTTCGCATCTGGTGGATGACAAGATGCATGCCCGTTCGATCGGCCCGTACTCACTCGTGACACAGCAGCCGCTCGGCGGTAAAGCTCAGTTTGGCGGACAGCGTTTCGGTGAGATGGAAGTCTGGGCTCTGGAAGCGTATGGCGCCGGCTATAATTTGCAGGAACTCCTGACCGTGAAATCGGATGATGTGCTGGGACGAACAAAAATTTATGAATCCATCGTGAAAGGACAGCATGCCCTTGAACCAGGTATCCCTGAGTCTTTCAACGTGTTGGTCAAAGAACTGCAGAGTCTTGGCCTTGATATTGAATTGATGCAACAATGAAAAGTGACGAAGGTGAACTAAGGTTGCAAGTGCAGGGTTTAACGGGTGGAGAACGAACCTCTTGCAGGCTAATCCCTGGCGGCTTCTGATTTTAGTCACCTCCCAGTTTAGCTCACTTCTATATTATGCACGATTTCTTAGAACTGTTTAAGCGCTCTACAAGTGAGACGGATTTTGATGCGATTCGCATCTCAATCGCCGCTCCTGACAAAATCCGGGAATGGTCATACGGTGAAGTCAAAAAATCTGAGACCATTAACTACCGAACCTTTAAGCCTGAGCGAGACGGCTTATTTTGTGCCAAAATTTTCGGGCCGGTTAAAGACTGGGAATGCTTGTGTGGAAAATATAAGCGTATTCGCCACCGCGGTGTGGTGTGTGAAAAATGCGGGGTTGAGGTGACGCAGGCCAAAGTTCGGCGCGAACGGATGGGCCATATTGAACTGGCCTGCCCGGTTTCACATATTTGGTTTTTTAAGGGTCTGCCCAGCCGGATCGGTCAGTTGCTTGATATGCCGGTGAAGAAACTTGAAACGATTCTGTATTTTGAAAATTATGTTGTGCTCGATCCCGGAGGAACATCTCTTGCTGAGAAGCAGCTCTTGTCGGAAGAGCAATATCGCATGATGAGGGAAGACCCTGATTATGCTGGACGTTTTACTGTGGGTATTGGCGCTGAAGCGATCCGTGAGCTCTTGCGGCAGATTGAAATCGAACCCCTGGCTAAAGAATTGCGGGAGCAGCTCAAGATCGAAAAGTCGATCCAGAAAAAGAAAAAACTGACCAAACGCCTGAAAGTGGTTGAAGCCTTTCGAAAATCCCATGGCAGGCCGGAACACATGATCTTTGAAGTGATTCCGGTGATTCCTCCGGAACTGCGCCCCTTAGTCCCTCTTGACGGCGGACGTTTTGCGACCTCGGATTTGAATGACTTATACCGCCGGGTGATCAATCGAAATAACCGTTTAAAACGTCTCAAAGAGCTGAAAGCCCCGGAGGTCATTATTCGGAATGAAAAGCGTATGTTGCAGGAATCAGTGGACGCGTTATTCGATAACGGACGACGCGGACGTGTCCTGCGCGGATCAAAAAACCGTCCGCTGAAATCCTTGAGTGATATGCTCAAGGGAAAGCAGGGACGCTTCCGTCAGAATCTGCTCGGAAAACGTGTCGATTATTCCGGTCGTTCCGTGATTGTTGTCGGCCCGGAGTTGAAGTTGCATCAATGTGGCCTTCCGGAGAAGATGGCTCTGGAGCTTTTTAAACCCTTTGTGTTCCAGCGCCTTCAGGATAAAGGTCATGCCACTACGATTAAGAATGCCCAGAAAATGGTCGAGCGGGAGACGGGAGAGGTCTGGGAAGTGCTGGAGGAAGTGGTCAAAGGCCATCCTGTCTTGCTGAACCGCGCACCAACCCTGCACCGTGCTGGTATTCAGGCGTTTGAGCCGGTTCTGGTGAACGGGAAGGCGATTCGGATTCACCCGCTTGTCTGTGCCGCCTTTAACGCTGATTTCGACGGCGATCAGATGGCAGTTCACGTGCCTTTGTCGATCGAAGCCCAGGTGGAGGCGAAAGTGTTGATGATGGCTACAAGCAACCTGCTCTCGCCTGCTCACGGCGGTCCCCTGGCGCAGCCTTCACAAGATATGGTCCTCGGCTTGTATTACATGACAAAAGAAGTGCCGCACCGGGATACCTTACGCTACGCCATGTCACCGGATGATACGCAGTGTAACACTGCCATGCTTGCGCTCGGAGATTTACAGCCGATGAATGGAGACGGAGTGCTCGTCTCTGAAAAAAGCGGTCTCGAACTGGTGAGCCAGAACGGGCATGTGGCGGTGCGGAAAGTCAATGAGGGCGGTTCGGCAAAACAGAGCAGCGTCCCTGAAGGCGCGATCCTTCAGGAGATTAATGGTTTCACAGTCGCTACGCTGAATGATTGCCGCCGTGCCGCGCAACGAAAAACATTTTCTTCAGCCAGGGAAGTGCTCATCGCCTATAACGATAAGCGTGTGGGCTTGTTGGATGCCATTCGAGTCCGAGTGCCGGTAGACGTTCATGAAACCCGTTTCAAGCTGCTTGATACCTCAGTCGGGCGTGTGGTGTTTAACCAGATTCTGCCTGAAGGCTACCCATTTGTCAATAAGCAGATGGATAAAAAGGCGATCGGCCGGCTCATTAATGAGATTCACTTGAGCTATGGGGCTGAGAAAACTGTCGCGTTATTAGATGACCTTAAAGATTTGGGCTTCCGCTTTTCGACGATTTCGGGTCTTTCGATCGGCATTGATGATATGCAGGTTCCCAACAAAAAGGCGGAACTGATCGAGAGTGCGCAGACTGAAGTCGCTCAAGTTTACGATCAATACAACAATGGGGTTATTACGAACGGTGAGCGCTATAATAAGGTGATCGATATCTGGTCAAAAGTGACTGAGGAAGTTGCAGAAGCAATGTTCAGCGAACTGGAACTGTCGGAAGAAGAAGAGGCGACACGCGCAGGATCGCGGGGTTTGAAAGATTACAACCGGGATTCGACGATTGACTCAAATGCTGATTTTAATCCAATTTTTATGATGGCGGACTCCGGAGCTCGCGGAAGCCGTCAGCAGATTCGGCAGCTTGCTGGAATGCGTGGTTTGATGGCAAAGCCGTCCGGTGAAATTATCGAGACTCCTATCACCGCGAATTTTCGCGAAGGTCTGAGTGTCTTACAGTATTTTATTTCGACGCACGGCGCGCGGAAAGGTCTGGCTGATACTGCTTTGAAAACGGCTGACTCCGGCTATCTGACCCGCCGTCTCGTTGATGTGTCGCAAGATGTGATGGTCTCGGAAGATGACTGTGAAGCGATCGATGGAATTTTTGTGACGCCAATCGTGGAAGGCGGAGAGGTGATCGAGTCGCTGCGTGACAGAATTATTGGCCGGGTGGCCCTTGAAGATGTGCTCCATCCGGTCACAAAGGAAGTTCTGGTTCAGGCGAATGCGCTGATTGATGAGGATTTGGCCGAGCGTATCGAGAACGCTGGTCTCACGCGAATCAAGATTCGTTCGGTTTTGACCTGTCAATCGAAACGCGGGGTCTGTGCGCTGTGTTACGGCAGCAACCTGTCGACGAGACGTCTCGTTAATCTGGGAGAAGCTGTCGGGATTATTGCTGCTCAGTCGATTGGTGAACCTGGTACGCAGCTGACCATGCGGACCTTCCATATTGGTGGTACTGCAAGCGCAGTGATGGAGGAGTCGACCTTGATCGCTCGGCGCAGCGGAACCGTCAGCTTCCATGATATTGATTGTGTAGAAAATCGCGAAAAAACTCTGTCTGTTCGTTCAAAAGGCGGATTTGTCGGGATCGTCCGTGATGATAACGGGCTTGAAGATCATTATCCCCCCCTTGTCTATGGTGCAATCTTGCTGGCAAAAGAAGGCGACCATGTTGAAGAAGGACAGGAAATTGCTCGTTGGGATCCGTTCACGACGCCGATGATTGTGGAAGTTGAAGGCGAGTCGACTGTGGTCTTCCGCGATGTGATCGAAGGGGTTACCATGCAGGAAGAGGTGGACGAGGTGACTGGCCTGACAACAAAGGTCATTGTCGATTCCACGCAAGAACAGTACCAGCCGCGCTTTGTCATTAAAAACGCTGGCGGAAAAACGATCGATCAAAAACCCCTGCCGACGAAAACCAACCTGCAGGTAAGCGATGGGGATATGGTCTTTGCTGGTGATATTATTGCCAAGATTCCTCGTGATACGACAAAAACAAAAGACATCACCGGAGGCTTGCCGCGTGTTGTGGAATTGTTTGAGGCGCGTAAGCCGAAAGAACCAGCGACGATCAGCGAGATCGACGGTGTTGTGCATTTCGGCGAAGTGTCTCGCGGGATGCGGAAGGTGATCGTGAAGAACGACAATGGCGCGGAACAGGAATACTCGATTCCACGAGGAACGCATATCAATGTGAGAGAGGGCGACAGGGTGAAAGCGGGTGAAGCCCTGATGGACGGTCCGTCTGATCCGCATGATATTTTGCGGGTGCTCGGAGCGAAAGAAGTGCAAAAATATCTGGTGGATGAAGTTCAGCAGGTATATCGACTCCAGGGCGTGAGTATTAATGACAAGCATATTGAAGTGATCGTGCGGCAGATGTTGCGCCGCGTAAAAATCTCCGATCCGGGCGATACGATCTTTTTGCTGGATGAATATGTCGATCGTTTTGTCTTTGAGGAAGAAAGCGAACGAGTCATGGCAGAAGGCTTGCAGCCTGCAAGCGGACGGCCTTTGCTGCTCGGAATTACAGTGGCCTCGTTAAGCACTGACAGTTTCTTATCATCAGCGTCTTTTCAGGAAACGACCCGCGTGCTGACTGAGTCGGCGATTTCCGGGAAAGTTGATGATTTACGCGGTCTCAAGGAAAATGTCATTGTCGGTCGTTTGATTCCGGCTGGAACAGGAGATGCCCGTTACCGTAAACAGCAACTGAAAGTGTCGCCTTCGTTTGAAGCCTTTGCAGAATAAGCGCTCCGTTGATGAGAAAAAGCTTGACAAGGACTCACGGAGTTGTTAGGTCTTGTAAACTTTTTGGTTTAATTGTGTAAGTATAATAAAAACAATGTGTTAGGAGAATTTTGTTTATGCCGACAATTCAACAGTTGGTCAGAAAGGGCCGTAAGAAACTGGGGTCGACCTCGGACAGCCCGGCTTTGAAAGCATGTCCTCAGAAGCGTGGGGTCTGTGTTCGTGTATATACCTCGACTCCCAAAAAACCGAACTCTGCGTTACGGAAAGTTGCCAGAGTGCGCCTGACAAATGGTATTGAAGTGACAACCTACATCCCCGGGATCGGGCATAATCTGCAAGAGCACTCCCTTGTGCTGATTCGAGGCGGGAGAGTGAAAGATTTACCGGGCGTGCGCTATCATGTTGTTCGCGGAACATTAGACAGTTCCGGTGTGCAGAACCGAGGACAAGGTCGTTCGAAATACGGTACGAAGAAACCTAAGAAATAACGATATTGAAGATTGAAGATTGAAGATTGAAGCTCCGCATGTGAGGATTGTCAAGATTCAAGAATTCAATCGTCAGTATTCAATATTTTATTATGTCACGTCGAAAATTACCTGAAAAAAGAAATGTGTTGCCTGATCCGAAGTTTAACAGCGCTCTTGTGACAAAGTTTGTCAATATGTTGATGTATGATGGAAAGAAGAGCGTCGCCGAATCAATTTTTTATGGATCTCTCGATTTGATTCGAGATCGCACAGGAAACCGTGATGTGCTGGCTGTATTCAATAAAGCCGTCTCAAACACGAAGCCAATTTTAGAGATTCGTTCTCGCAGGGTTGGCGGATCGACGTATCAGGTGCCGGTGGAAGTGCGTCCGAACCGAAGGACGACGTTAAGCATGCGCTGGATTATCGACGCGGCGCGGAATCGTTCTGAACGTACGATGAGAGAACGTTTGGCCGGGGAACTGCTGGATGCTTCGAATAACCGGGGAATCGCCATTAAAAAACGCGAAGATACCCATCGGATGGCGGAAGCCAACAAGGCGTTTGCGCACTACCGCTGGTAAAGAAAATATTTATGTATGGGAAAAAAGTTAATGACCGCTGATTTCATTACTTATTGACTCATTGAGGACTGTGGAACGAAAAGTTGCATTAGAAAAATGTCGTAATATCGGAATTATCGCCCATATCGACGCAGGGAAGACGACCACGACAGAACGCATACTCTATTATACGGGACGGACATACAAGATCGGCGAGGTTCACGATGGAAATGCCACGATGGACTGGATGGAGCAGGAACAGGAACGTGGCATTACGATAACCTCGGCTGCAACGACATGCTTCTGGAACGAGCATCGCATCAATATCATTGATACTCCGGGACATGTCGATTTTACGGTCGAGGTCGAGCGGTCATTGCGCGTGTTGGATGGTGCTGTCGGCGTGTTTTGTGCTGTCGGCGGCGTGGAACCGCAGTCTGAAACCGTTTGGAGACAGGCTGACAAGTATCATGTCCCACGTATTGCTTTTGTCAACAAAATGGATCGGACCGGCGCTGATTTTTTTCGAGTGCTGGACATGATGGACCGGCGTCTCGGTACAACACCGCTTCCGTTGCAGATCCCCCAGGGAAGCGGCGAAGATTTTCGAGGTATCGTTGATCTTGTACGCATGAAAATGCGTGTATATGATGAAGCCAGCATGGGGGTAAAGTTTCATGAAGAAGAGATCCCCGAGGACCTGGTCGACGTTGCCGAAGACTACCGGGAACGGCTCTATGAAGCGATTGATGTGGATGGCGAGTACGGAATCCTTGAAAGATACCTTGAAGGGACTGAGGTCGCGCCTGAGCTTGTTGCCAGGGCGGTGCGTGAGCAAACTCTGATGGCACACATTGTGCCGGTGCTCTGTGGAACGGCCTTTAAGAATAAAGGCGTTCAGGCCCTCCTGGATGCTATTGTGAGTTACCTTCCGTCTCCTCTGGATGTCCCCCCTGTGACAGGCAGCAATCCACGCACAGACGAGAAGGTAACGCGTAAGACTGCCGACGATGAATCCTTGTCAGCGCTGGCGTTTAAGGTGATGACTGATCCCTACGTCGGTCAGCTTACCTTCATTCGTACTTATTCCGGCAAGATTGAGTCTGGATCATATGCCTATAACTCCAGCAAGGGAAAGCGTGAGAGAATCGGGCGTCTGCTGCGTATGCATGCCAATAAACGTGAAGAAATCGACGTGGTTTATGCCGGAGATATTGTTGCTGCAGTCGGCCTGAAAAATGCCGGAACCGGCGACAGTTTATGTCTTGAAAAAGATCCGATTCTCCTGGAATCAATTGACTTTCCCGAACCGGTGATTGCCGTCGCCATCGAGCCAAAGACGAAATCCGATCAGGAAAAGCTGGCTGTGAGTTTGACGCGCCTGGCCCACGAAGACCCGACCTTTCAGACAAAATTTGATCAAGACACCGGGCAGACCGTGATATCGGGCATGGGAGAATTGCATCTGGAGATTATTACAGATCGCTTAACGCGTGAATTTAAAGTGGAGGCAAATGTCGGCCGCCCGCAGGTGGCTTATAAGGAAACCATTAAAAATCCTGCGGAAGGTGAAATGCGCTTTGTTCGTCAAACTGGCGGGCGTGGGCAATATGGTCATGTTAAACTGCGTGTTGCCCCTCTGGAGCGCGGCACTGGATTTGAATTCAGCAATGCTGTCGTTGGCGGTGTGATTCCGAAGGAATATATTTCTTCAGTCGAGACTGGTGTGAAAGAAGCTATGGAAACTGGAGATTTGGCAGGGTTTCCGGTTGTTGATCTCGCTGTGGAAGTGTATGACGGTTCGTATCATGAGGTCGATTCATCTGAAATGGCCTTCAAAATTGCGGCTTCGATGGCGTTCCGCGATGCAATGAAGCACGGGAAAAGCACATTGCTGGAGCCGATTGTCGAAGTGGAAGTTGTCTTGCCCGAAGAGTATTTGGGCGACGTGATCGGCGGGCTGAATTCAAGGCGGGGCAAGGTTTCGGAGATGGAGGCTCGGAGCGGCGCTCAGCTTGTGAAAGCTCTGGCACCTTTGTCTGAGATGTTCGGCTATGCCACGGATTTACGCTCTGCGACTCAGGGACGCGCGACGTACTCAATGCAGTTTTCGCATTATGAAGAAGTCCCTCAACATGTCAGGGATGAGGTTGTCTCTGGCAAAGTATAACTTATGTAAGTTAAGGGAGAGCTGGTTTGAGCTGCGTGTCTGGAAAGGTATCGGCAGAGTTTAAATTCGTTCTTTCTTATGAGAAATGGCAAAAGCAAAATTTGAACGGACGAAACCGCATGTGAATGTGGGGACGATTGGGCACGTGGATCATGGCAAGACCACGTTAACTGCGGCGATT
>PDSJ01000014.1 GCA_002748425.1 candidate division KSB3 bacterium
TATTTCCTCCTGAAGAAATGCGGCAACAACCACAAAAATAAGCTCTGCCTCATGCAGAGCTTCTTCAATATCTGTCGTGATGTTGTCAAATTTCGCAAAGCCACTTTGCAGACCGCTGCTCGGCAGGCTTTCTAAATGAATTCCCCCCAGTTGACGAATGTCTTCCAGTTGGCTTTCTGCCTGTGGTCTTTCGTAGAGCGTGACCCGAAAGCCTCGCATGGTTAAATCTGCGGCGGCGGCGATTCCTCCGTTTCCCGCGCCGATCACGGTAATGTTCGTCGTATCTTGCATGCTGTTTGTCCCTCGAAGAGTCTGATCGCTCAGAGCCGGTGAATAAAATGAGCCATGAAATGGTCAAAATGCTGTCAGGCTGGCACAGAGCCTTTGGGATGTCAATAAAATCGTGTCCTGCAGAACGCTCAAGCGTTCAAAAAAATCTCAGGAGAAGTTACCCCAGGAAGCGATCTTGCGTTGAATATTTTAAAAGAGGATCGTTTACGCATCATTGCTCTCGGCTCTCTTCTTGTCGACTGCCGGATGGCCGAGCATTTCCCGGGCGTGTTTGATGGTGGTTTCCGTAATGTGTTCGCCTCCCACCATTCGCGCGATTTCCTCCAGACGTTCGCGCTCGGACAAGTTCCGAATCATGGTCAGTGTACGCGTATCATCAGCTTTTTTCGTGATATGAAAATGGGTCGTGCCTTTACTGGCAATCTGGGGAAGATGCGTGATGCAGATGACTTGATGCGACCGACTGACCTGCTTGAGTTTTTTTCCGACAACTTCGGCAGTTTTTCCGCCGATCCCGGTATCGATTTCATCAAAGACCATGACCGGAATACAGTCTGCCGTCCCCAGCAAGGTCTTCAGCGCCAGCATCACCCGGGAGATTTCACCGCCTGAAGCAATCTTGCTGAACGGTTTCAGGGGTTCGCCGGGATTGGGAGCGATCAGAAATTCGATTCTATCAATACCGCCGGCTGTAAAGGGATGGCGTTCTGTGCCGGCAGCTGTGAAATCTACTCTGAAGCGGGTTTTTTCCATACTCAGCATCGCCAGTTCCTGCATGAGGTTTTGTTCAAAGCTTTTAGCAAGCACTTTGCGTTGGGCTGAAAGTTTTCGGGAAATCTGGTCAAGCTGTTGACGCAGCACAGCAGAAGTTTTTTCAAGGTCCTGAATCCGCGCTTCCTGGTCATCAAAGCTCTGAAGTTTCTGCTCAATCTCGCCATGAAGATTGAGTATCTCTTCAATGGAATTGCCGTATTTTCTTTTTAAGCCGTTGATCTCATGCAGGCGCTTTTCAACAGCATCGAGGCGGTAGGGATCGAATTCGATGCTGTTGGCATAATCCCGCATACTGTATGCTAAATCTTCCAGCTCATATTGGATGGATTCACAGCGTTTGACGTGCGTTTCAAGTGTGTTATCGATTTCAGCGAGGGATCTGAGACGAGTCAGAAGGTCGCTGAACTGTTCGAGTATCGTGCTGCGTCCGTTGTAGAGCATATCATACATGGCTGAAGCTCCGGAATTCAGCTGCTCTGCACCTGACATCAGTGTACGCTCATGCCGCAAATCGTCGTCTTCACCTGCAATGAGACCGGCTCTGGAAATTTCCTCGTGTTGAAAACGTAACAGATCCTGATACTGCAAGCGGTCTTGAGACTCATCTCGTACTTGTTTCAACTCCTGCTCGACATTTCTGAATTTCCGATAGGTCTCGGCCACGTCCTGACGCAGAGGCAGTAATTTTCCGTACAGATCGAGCAGTTCGATATGATAATCGGAATGCAGGATCGATTGGTGCTCGTGCTGACCGTGAATATCCACCAGCAGATCTCCGAGGTCCGAGACCATCAGGTTTGTGGCAGGATGTCCGTTGACGAGCAGGCGATTCCGCCCGTTTCGGCTGATCTCCCGACGGATAAGGAGCTCGTGCTGCTCCTCTTCTGCCTGATCGAGAAAACCGTATTCCCGGGCTTTCTGCCGCGCGGATTCCACATCGTCCAGCGTGAAAAGCAGCTCGATGACTGCTCTGTCGGCCCCGGCACGGATAAAGTCGGCAGAGGCTCGCCCCCCAAGCGCAATAATCAGGGCATCGACCATGATCGACTTGCCAGCGCCGGTTTCGCCTGTAATAACGTTCAGTCCTTCTGAAAACCGGACCTGCAAGCTGTCGATAATCGCAAAATTTTCGATATGAATTTCTAGTAGCACGGGAAACGAACGGTCAGGTCCTAATGCAGTGTTTCAAACCTCAGTGTCAGGCTTATTACATGCCTATTCACAATTCACGCAGCACGCACATTGAAAAATAACCCCTGTTGTTATAGTCAGGAGAGGCGTTAATCCCCTCGTATTTAAGATCATACATGGAGTTTTTTCAAGATAAAGAGACGATCTTCATTGTTGATTTCCACCTTGAAGTGTTTGAGAAAATTTTTTCCCAGGAAACCATCAATATCGGGATACCGGGAGAGATCGCCGATCAGCACCGGAATATTGCGAGCCTCCATTTCGCCGACCTTGAGCGAAGGAAGGGTCACCAGGGCCGCTGTTTCAACATGGCCGTAGATATTGAAACGAACTTCACTGGTACGAGCCGTGATGTGAATGCCAAGAGATTCCGTCACGCGATCGGAAAGAATGGTATATTCTAGCTCATCTTCAACGCGCATCACCACATCGTGGGTCTGGTTGACCGTGACTGGGACTACGATCGCTTTACGGGGGTCTTCGATGCAGAACACCGTCCTGGAGTGACTTTCGCCCCGCAGCCGCAGGATGTCCTGCCAGAGCTGATTTGCTGCAGGGAGCGCATCGTGTTCTGACTGGAGATCTGTCGTGTGAAGGGACAGGTGATACAATTGCTCCAGGGACTCTGCGGCTTCCTCATTCCGACCTGTCTTTTCCAGCAGTTCAGCAAGTTTCAGATACAGTGGCGCGTCCTGCGGATCAAAGCCCAGGGCACGGCGATATTCCTGCACAGCATCGTCAAATCGGCCGAGTTGTTCAAAGGCCAGGGCCATATCATGGCTTAGTTGAAAATCCTGGACCGCCCCCTGCTGCTGTGCCTGCTGAAAGGCGTTGAGCGCGAGCTTGAACTGTTCGCGTTCCAGGCAGAACCTCCCAAACAGGATCTGCCCTGCCGGGTCTTCCCCAGAGAGGTCGGCAGCTTTCTGGTATTCGGCTGTGCCCCGCCGGGGCTTGCCCTGTCGGAAATAGATATCTGCAAGAGCCAGGTGACGTTCCCGGCCCTCCATGCGAGAGAGAACCTCCACACGCGCTTTGAGATCATCGGCCCCTTCAAGCCCTGGAGCAAGCTCGAGAGCCTGACGTAAAAGCTCAGCGGCTTCTTGTCCGCGATCCTGCCACTCGAGAATATTCGCCAGACGAAGGCGCACATCGATCAAACGCGGGGCCTGACTTATGGCCTGTTCATAATAGAACTCGGCCTGTTGAAAATCGCCGAGTTCTTCGTACGCATAGCCGAACAGAGATGAAAGACTGTATGAATCGGCTCCCAATTTTTCAGCCGCTCTGAAGTATGTCAGGGCCTGACGATAGTCCTTGTCCCGGCTCAACAGGATCCCAATTTCGATGTATGATGCAAGATGATCCCGATCTTCAGCAAGTGCCAGGTGCAAGAGCCGAAGCGCTTCCTGGAAATTCTGCCGGGATTTCTGCCTGAGCGCGTCTTCATAATACTGCTGCGCCCGGCGTTCTGATGAGTGACAGGCATACAAGACAGCAGCGCACAGGACAAGTATCGTGATCGTGAAAGGCACTCGTGCTCTGACAAGCGTTTTGCGCATCGCTGACAGCATCTTTACGCTTTAATGTTGAGGACTCTGCACGTCGTGAAGACGGCTCTCCAGCTCAAGAATTTTACGTTCGAGAATTTGCACCCGTTTCTCAAGCTGATCATGTTTGTCTCTGGTGGCAAAATTCATGCTTTCCAGAGTGCTGGTGAGCAAATCCTCAAGTTTTTTCTCAAAGGAGCCGGTGCTCTCTTTAGCTTTTTTGACAAGATCGTCGACAAGCTTCTGCTTTTCCTCAGAAACCAGCTCGCCACGTTCGATCAGCTTATGAATGCTTTCCTCTAAATCCTTCTGAAGGCCCAGGCTGAACAGATACAACTTATGAAAGAGGTTGTCTTCTGTTTCCGTTGAGTCATGCTGCACTTCCTGAGTCGTTTCTGTCGTTGCTTCCGTATGCTCTGCCATGATCGCTGCCTCCGATGTAATGGTGTGCTGTTCTTTTGCGTATTCAGCAGTGTACTTTTCAGTAGGTTTGAGACTTCCCGCTTCTGCAGGACGTCGTATCTCCTGACAGCTGAAAACCGCCCTTCATCAAAATATCTGTGTTGAGTTGCCGGATTGCCATAAATACTTCTTGTGAGATAAGCCCATTGTCAAGGCAAAAAACAAGAAATGAAGAGATTGTCACAGGCCGTTTATGCAGAATCGACCCTCCCTCCCTCTTTGTGCTGAAGTGAGCCGTTGGCAGTGTTCCGTCTTTTACAGACAACGCCCTGCCCGATTTTTCCACACGTCATCATTACTCGACTTGCAGGACTGCCATGAAGGCTTCCTGCGGGACTTCGACCCTGCCCACGACCGAGTGCGGCCTGAATCGCCACTTCGTACATCTGGCGCGGGATCAGTTTGCGCATCTTTTGCGCCAGCTCGCGCCCCCGGTAATACGCGCGATCGTAATGGACGATTGCTGAAAGCGCATCGACAGCTTCGCCGTTAAGCAGAATATCGAGCTTGACAATGTTTGATTCCTGGAAGCCGATGTATTCATAATCAAACGAGGCATAACCGCGCGTCACACTTTTGAGCTTGTCATAGAAATCCATGACAGTTTCATTGAGAGGGAACTCGTAACTCAGCATGACTTTGTTGCTGCTCACATATTCCATCTTTTTCTGAACACCCCGCCGGTCCTGCGCGAGTTTCAACACGCCGCCCACAAAATCGCTGGGCACGAAAATCGTGGCTCGGATCATCGGCTCTTCGACGCGTTGCCGGTGTTTTTTCTCTGGGAAATTGGCCGGATTCGAGACAAAGCGTTCAGTCCCGTCGTTCATGATCACTTTATACACCACGCTTGGGGCTGTGGTGAGCAGATTGATGTCGAATTCCCGTTCGAGTCGTTCTTGGACGATTTCCATGTGCAGCAGCCCAAGGAAGCCGCAGCGAAAGCCCGGCCCAAGCGCTTCCGACATTTCCGGCTCGAATTGGAAAGCCGAATCGTTCAGAGCCAGCTTTTCAAGGCTGTCGCGTAAATGATCGTATTCTGCGCCAGTCGAAGGGAACAGACCGCTGAAGACCATCGGCTTGACATCTTTAAAGCCCGGAAGAGCATGTTGCGCCGGTGCTTCTGCATCGGTAATCGTGTCGCCGATTTTTGTGTCTGCGACTTGTTTGATACTGCCAAGAAAGTAGCCCACTGAGCCGGCCGTCAGTTCTGAGACCGGCACCATGCCCATGCGCAACACGCCGACCTGTCCAACCTCGAATTCCTTGCCGGTGGACATCATGCGAACACGCATCCCTTTTTTGATAAGGCCGTCAACCACGCGGATGTTGACCACAGCGCCCTGATAGGAATCAAACCAGGAATCAAAGATCAAGGCTCTCAGGGGAGCATCTGACTCGCCCTGGGGAGGCGGAATACGCTGGACAATCGCTTCCAGGACGTTTTCAATGCCGCTGCCCTGTTTTGCGCTGACCGGGATGGCCTCGGTCGCATCGATTCCTAAAATTTCTTCGATCTGTTCTTGCGTGCGTTCAATATCAGCCCCGGGCAAGTCGATTTTGTTGATAATGGGAATAATTTCCAAATCGTGCTCGATCGCCAGATAGACATTTGCCAGAGTTTGAGCTTCAACCCCCTGCGACGCATCAACAAGCAGCAAAGCGCCTTCACAGGCTGCCAGGCTTCTGGACACCTCATAGGAGAAATCAACGTGCCCGGGCGTATCAATTAAGTTCAGTTGATAGTCTTCGCCGTTTTGAGCCGTATAAGATAAACGCACGGCATGAGATTTGATCGTGATTCCCCGTTCACGTTCCAGATCCATATTATCCAGGACCTGATTCATCATTTCACGTTGACTGAGGGTGCCGGTAATTTCCAGGAGTCTGTCCGCAAGGGTCGATTTGCCATGATCGATATGTGCGATAATCGAAAAATTTCTGATGTGTTCCGTCTTCATAGTGTTATAAGAGCAGCTATTCCCAAAAATAACAAGAAATTACAAGGTATATCGCAGAGTGATGCCTTTTTTCGAGCATATCGCGATATCTATTTGCATGAAATCATTTTCCAGCCCTACCCGCTAATATGTGACAGGGTTCTTGTCAAGCTTATGATCTTGAGAAGTACAGAAACTCCAGCATACGGCAAAGATGGAGAGCGTGACGGATCTTGAAAGCAGCGGGCATGATAAAAAGCGCTTGACTTATTTACGCAGCTTTTAAAAGGCTTGTTTCCATGAAGACAGTCCGAATAATGATTGTCACTGGAGAGGCCTCCGGCGATTTGCATGGCGCTCATCTGGTGCGTGCGCTCAGGCAGCAGCTTCCTGCCGTCGAAATCAGTGGTGTCGGTGCGCGGCATTTGCAGCAGGAGGGTATCACACTCTTGAGCAGCAGCGATGAACTGGCGGTGGTCGGCATTGTGGAAGTCGTGAAGAAGATCGGAACCGTGCTGCGGGTGTATAAAAAACTGCTGCGTTCTTTGAAGGAGCATCCCCCTGATCTGCTCATTCTTGTGGATTACCCTGAATTCAATCTGCGCCTGGCGCGTGTTGCCAGAGTACGTGAGATTCCGATCGTCTATTATATCAGTCCTCAGGTCTGGGCCTGGCGCTCCGGACGCGTCAAGCTGATTCAGCGGCTGGTGAAAAAGATGATCGTGATCTTTCCCTTTGAGCGCGAGTTCTATCAGCGCCGTGGTGTTGACGTTGAATGGGTGGGCCATCCCCTGATCGAAAGCGTGAAGGCGACACTCAGCAAAGATGAATTCTGCCGCCAGCATGGCCTTGCTGCCCAGCAGCCGATTCTCGGTCTGCTGCCCGGAAGCCGCGAGAGCGAAATCGAACGTCTGCTGCCAGTCATGCTCGCTGCGGCGCAGTCTCTTCATGAGCAGGAGCCGGCCCTCCAGTTCGTGTTGCCCCTGGCCTCGTCTCTGGACAATTCTCCGGTGATCCAGGAACACATCCCAGCCTTTGTTCGACTGATCCGCCGGCAGACCTATGATGCGATCCATGCAGCGGATTTGATCGTCACGGCTTCGGGAACAGTGACGGTGGAAGCGGCGATTCTCGGCACACCGATGATTATCTGCTATCGGGTTGCTCCTCTCACATTCCGGCTTGGGAAAAAATTTCTTAAGGTGCCTTTTATCGGGATGGTCAACTTGATTGCTGGTAAAGAAGTGGCGAAAGAGCTCATTCAGACGGCGGCCTCGCCGAAACGCATTGCTGAGGAAGTGATCGCGTTGCTGAGCCATCCGGACGATCTGGCGGCAATCAAAGCCGAACTCCGCATCGTACGCCAGAAGCTGGGTGAACCTGGGGCAGCAGAGCGGGCTGCAAGGGTGATCGCCGATGTGATCCGGGAGCAGGGAGAATAACAACGTCATGTTTCAGACGCGATGAGGTATGTATGCAAAAAGTGGATCTTCTCAGATTATCCAGGGAATTACGCCAGCAGGTACTGAAAATTGCTGTCCCAAGCCTCGGGCTTGCATTCTTGTATGCACTTGGAAAGACGTGGAGAGTGCGAGTGCTTGAAGAAGAACGATACGAGAAAGCCAAAGCCAGGCACAGTAACGTGATTTTTATCGGCTGGCACGAGCATGTCCTTACCAGCACCTGGATGCTGCGCCATCGTCAGATCGCAATTTTAGCCAGTCAGAGCCGGGATGGTGAATATCTCGCCCGTCTGACTCGTCTCCTGGGCTTTTGTCCTGTGCGTGGTTCTTCCAGCCGGGGCGGGGCACGGGGCATGCGGCAGTTGATACGGGCTTTAGAAGAAGGCCACGATGTCCTGATCGGCCCGGATGGCCCCCGGGGACCGGCCAGAGAATGCAAAGCCGGCGTGGTGCTGCTGGCCAGACACAGCGGACGGCCGATCGTGCCTTGTGCGGGCAGTGCCGTCCGTTTCAAACGGCTGAAAAGCTGGGATCAGACGATCATTCCAATGCCTTTTACACGCTTCACCGCGATCCTTGGCGAGCCGATCATCGTGCCTGCAGACAGCAGGAAAACCGAGATTCCCGAATATCAACGCCGTATTGGAGCCGCCATCAACGCCTTGCAACTCGAGCTTGAGAAACGCCTCGGCATCTCCAGCCTGTAATGAAGTGCAGGACTGCTATTCTGCGTCCTGTGCCGTGCAGGAACTCGTGAATGACTCATAGCGTATCATAAAAAACGTCTATGATACAAAAAAGTCTTGACAATTTTTTCTGCATTTTCTCTAAGTACTCTTGGTCTTATGTCACGTTTGATTTGCCGAAGTGGTGGAACTGGTAGACGCGCAGGCTTCAGGTGCCTGTGAGGGTTTTCCTCGTGGGGGTTCGAGTCCCCCCTTCGGCATTTGCCTGCCATAGCAATGCAGTCTCTCGATCTGTAAAGTTTTCGTTTTATTCAGTGACGCAGTTTGTCATGCGCCGAAGTGGTGGAACTGGTAGACGCGCAGGCTTCAGGTGCCTGTGAGGGTTTTCCTCGTGGGGGTTCGAGTCCCCCCTTCGGCATCCTGTCCGCTTTTGCTTTCCGCTGTTTCACATGCGCTGATTTTTATGAAGATTACAACACGTCTCGGAGGGGGCAAATCCGGTGATCCCTCGCTCTATATCGATCTTGTCGATCGCAAACGCGCTCTTCTCTTTGACTGCGGGCTGAATTACTTTCGTCATGCACAGCTCCGAAAGGTGTCCGATGTCTTTATCTCTCACACTCATATTGATCATTTTATCGGCTTCGACACTCTGCTGCGTCTGAATCTGGCAGAAGACAAGCGCATTGACGTTTACGGCCCGCCAGGCATTACACAGAACGTAATCGGGAAATTACGGGCCTACACGTGGAATATTTGTCAGAACCTGCGGTTGATTATCGCCGTACATGAAGTGCTGCCAGAACACATTCTGCTGACGGAGCTGAAAAGTTGGAGGGCTTTTGCCGCCACTCCCCCTTCTGAACGCCTGCATTCGGATCTCTTGCTGGATGAGCCTGACTTTTCCGTGAGATATCTGGAGCTGGATCATAAAACGCCTTCGTTCGCCTATTCGTTTCGGGAAGCCGATAGTTACAACGTTCGCAAAGAGGCAATGCAGGCGATGGGGCTTCAGGCGGGACGATGGGTTGCCGAGCTGAAAGAGGCGGCGTTCCAGGAAAAAAGAACGGGACGTGTGCTGAAGATCGGCGAAACGGTCTACCAGGTCGATGAGCTCATGGAAACACTTCTTGTCCGCAAGCGGGGCTGTAAAATCACGTATCTGACGGATTTTTTCTACGATGACACGCGGCTTGACGAGATCCGGAATTTTGCCTGGGACTCGGATCTGCTTTATTGTGAAGCCGCCTTCTCAGAAGCCGAACGGGAGAAGGCCGAATTTACCTGTCACCTCACTGCCGGAGAGGCCGGTAAGCTGGCGAGCCTCGCAGAGGCAAAGCGTCTGATTCTTTTTCACTTTTCGAAGCGCTATCAGGATTACTCTCTGCTGATTAACGAAGCCAGAAAAGAGTTTCCTGCTGTTGAGTAAAGAATCGCAGCCCTCGTCAAAGCATTCTCCTTTTTTCTGCGTCAGTTGCGGGTGGTAAGGTTCCGTCGTGTCTGTCATGAAAAATGCGTGTTTTTTGCTCCCGTTTATTTTTTTGCTTGACACTTCTCTTTTTTCCCCCTATACTCAAGGCGTCTGTAGGAGGTTTCTCGCGTCGTTCAGCGTATTATTATGTATGAGGATTTGCTATGGGGCTGCCTGAGGAGTCACACGTAAATCCACAGTGTCATTATTTCAGCAGGAGGATTATGATTGTGTACAAACTTGTGAAGTCTTTATTGTATATTGTGCTGACTGGGGTATGCGTGAGTATGCCTGTTTGCGTATCTGCCGGTGTTGGGACGGAACCAAGCGCGGGCCTGGGCCTGCCGGACCCGACGAGTGCGACAAGACCTCTCATGACGCCCCCGTCGATGATGCCTGGCTCAGATGATCAGTCAATGCCTATGCCCGTGATGACGGCTCCATCGACGCATTCCGGGAATCAGGCGATAGCTGCTTCCCGGTCGATTCGTTCATACTATCCGGCCCCTTCGTTCCGTACCGATATGCTGCTACAGGGAGCTAAACATGCTGCCGATGCTGTGACGCCGCCTTATGCTGGGTTCTCATCAGCCCGGCAATATCTTCCGCAAAACATGCCGCCGCAGCAATATACGGTACCTCAGTATCAGATGCAGCCAGATATGGGAGGAGCTCCTGAATATAACGGGTCAACACCTGTGTTTCCCGCTCCGTTCGGGCAGACAGCTCAACCGCCTTATCCGCAGGGGGGATTTCCCGGCGGAATGATGCCTTACGGTGGACAGGGAATGCCGTGGCAGATGCCGGGGATGGAAATGTCGCCTTACGGAGTTCAGCCGCAGTATATGTCGGTTGAGCAAATCTATAATCAGGCCAGACAGTCCTATAAAGCCCGTGATGATCAACGTGCGCTCTCGGCTTTCTCGGACGTAGCCATGCGCTTTCCGCAGAGCGATCTCGCTGATAATGCTTACTACTGGATGGGAGAGATCTATTATCGCAGTAAAAATTATCCAGAAGCCATTCACGCGTTTCAGACCGTTATGCAGCTCTATCCCCATGGCAATAAAGTCCCTGACGCCATGCTTAAGATGGGATTTGCCTATGCCGATATCGGTCAGTATCATGTGGCAAAAACGATTTTAGATGATGTCAGTCTGCGTTTCAGCGGTAACACGCGCATTCGAAACCTTGCTGTGAAAAAGTTGAATTCCTTGCACAATCTTTATTAAACTTTTTGTTGTCATGACCTCGTAAAGCTCTGTTGTGCTTCAGATTGGGAGCCGTCGTCTCAATTCAGCAGCAGAGCTTTGGGTGTGTTAAGAGAATTATGAAGCGAGTTGTTCTTGCGTTGTATGCGGCTGCCGCGCTATACTTTGCCGGGAATGTTCTCTTGCCGTTTGCCGAGGCTCAACAGAGTTCGAAGCATTATATCGTTCAGTATGGCGATGCCCTCTGGGATATTGCGGCTGATCAACTGGACGATCCGTATAAATGGCGCGATATTCATCGAACGAACCCGCAGATTGTGGATCCTAATCTCATTTATCCCGGCGATGTTCTCGATTTGACAGGAGGACAGCGCCGCGAGCCTGTTGGGCGGCGAAGAAGCGACAAGGTGATTGCTCGTCCCTGGTACGGGGCCGCAGCCCCAGAGCCGGCAAGAACTGCAGCGCGGAAGACTCCGGTTCCACTGGTGCCGAGTGAAGATTTTATCGAATCCGCTGGTTTCATTGTTCCATATTCGCTCGATGAATTACGCGACTCGGATTTTGCTTTCGTGACCGGCAGCTCTGGGGGGCGAAATCGTATCGTTCTTTCTGAATACGGACAAATCGGATTCGTCTTTGGAGATATACTTTATATTGACAGAGGCTCCGCAGATGAGGTGAGAGAGGGAGCTGTCTATGTTGCTTTCCGCCCAAAACAAGAGGTTTTTCATCCTCTGACTTCAGAATTGATCGGCACACAGATTGATGTTCTCGGCCATCTTCGAGTGAGAAATGTCGAAGCTCATGCAGCCGCTGCTGAGGTGATTAAGTCGTATAATTATATCAAAATCGGTGACCTGATTATGCCGATGTCAGAGCTTTCCGTGCCGATGGCAAAAGCGGAGCGCGGCAATTCGAAGACATACGGTTTACTGGTTGGCAACCAGCTCATCGGACATATTATTCATGAACGGATTGGACGACCTGGTGTGTCCTTTGGCGATATTGTGTATGTGGATGTCGGTGCAGCACAAGGCGTTCAGCCTGCGGATAATTTTATTGTCTATCGCGAAGTCGGGGAGGGTTTTCCTCGTCAGGCCATCGGACGCTTATCCGTGTTGAGCGTTCAGGAGAAAACATCGACCGCTCTTATTACGGAAAGTCTCAAAACAATTGATATTGGAGAGAAAATCGTTCTTAAACGTTAAGGCCTGAGAGCGACAAGGAACGCTTCTGCTCCCCAGACTTTCAGCTGTGCCGTGTACGTAAAAACACAAAAGACATAAGACATCCCTGGAAAGATGCTTATGTCTTTTGTGTTTTTATGCGCGACTGTTTGTCACCGACAGGGGGACGTATCTAAAATGGCTCGTAAGGGATTTTCTTCTTTAAGTAAGATATGAGCGATCTTGAGAAGAAAAAATATTGGATTGCCTTACATAGGGTTCCAGGAGTGGGGGCAGTGAGCTTCCGAAAGCTTTTAACTGCTTTTGAAAGCCCCGAAAACGTGTTCGCAGCCTCCGAGTCCAGCTTGAAATCCATTCCCGGTCTTTCTGAAAAAACGATTGGAAACATTCTTCATTTTGCTTTTCCGGATTCCGTTAAAAAAGAGTTGGACGCGATCGATCGAGAGCAGGTGAATGTACTGACGTGGGATGACTCGACCTACCCGGCTCTTTTGCGCAATATTTTCGACCCGCCGCCAGTCTTATATGTAAAGGGGCGGCTTGCCCCGGCGCATGACGTCACAGTTTCGGTTGTGGGATCGAGGAAATCATCGACTTATGGCCGGACTGTGGCTGAGAGTCTGTGCCGTGAATTAAGCGTGAAGGGTGTGACGATCATCAGCGGTATGGCCCGGGGAATTGACAGTGCCGCCCATCGCGGAGCACTCCAGGCTGGAGGAGTAACCATCGCAGTACTTGGCTGCGGAGTGAATGTGGTCTATCCGCCTGAAAATTCTCGCCTGTATCATGCCATTCTTGAACGCGGATCTGTTATATCCGAGCTGCCGATTTCAGCAAAGCCCGATCGTAGAAATTTTCCTGCCAGAAATCGTATTATCAGCGGTATGAGTCTGGGAACTGTCGTGGTTGAGGCCGGTCTGAAAAGCGGTGCCTTAATTACAGCTGATATGGCCTTGGATCAGGGGCGCGATGTGTTTGCTGTGCCGGGAAACATAAATTCCGTTTGCAGTCAGGGAACGAATTGGCTTCTGAAACAGGGGGCGGCGCTGGTCGATTGTGCGGATGATGTGTTGAGCGCATGTTCTCCTGACTTGAGTCGTGAAGTGCACCAGGACCTTCAGGAAGCCATGCAATTTTCGCCTGCCCCTGCCAGTCGGGCTTCCGTGACTCATGATACGGAGACCGCGTCTTTGAGCAGCCAGGAAACGCTTGTACTCCGGGAGCTCGGACAGGAGCCGCTGCATATTGATGAGATTGGCCTGAGAACGCAACTATCGAGCGCGGCGGTCTCATCAAGTCTGATCCTCCTTGAGATGAAGAATCTTATCCGTCAGAGCGCTGGAAAAATGTTCTCCCTTGCAAAGTGAGGATTTTCATAAATTGTAGGTTGTGAAAACGATACTTGAATGCACCGATGAGTCAAAGGATTTGGCGGAAATCAAACTCTCCATCGACAAACTGATCGATCCGACGATTGATATTGATGCCGCGCGCCACGCCATATCTTTGTGAAATTTACGGATGTTGATGGCACGGTCTATAACGTTGATCTCATTGACCCAACCTGAATATGATAAGAGCGATACAATGGAACCTTCTTCAAAACTTTGTAAATCGCTGAAAGCTATTTCTATACTTAATAACGTGATTATACTAATGCTTTGTCTTATGGTCATGGGTATACTTTTGATTTCCCCTTCCAAATTGTTTTATTATGATAGCAGCGATGTTGATTTTATAGATCAACATACTGATTTGCATGCCTTAAAGGAGTATGCTAAAAAAATAATCACAAGAAGTAATACTTCTAGTGATCGATTTGATAGATTCATTTTAATTGTGTTTTGGTCATATATTTTGCTGATTATGCTGTTAATTCTACACTTTCGATATATTAAGAAATTGAGGAGTTTTATACTCTCTGATAGAACAGAGAAAGATGCTCTTAGATGAAAAAAAGGGGGAGTTAATAGAGTGGTTGTCTAACAAAAAAATGCCCGCGACCTGCCAGCGCTCCTCAGTTTTCAGCATAATTGCCCGCTTATAAAGTTCGATTGCTGGCTTCAGGTTTGTACTTCTGGGCAGGACTCAGGCGGGCAGATGATGTTAGACGATACACGGCTTTTATGCTGTACGGAGTTGATTTCCATCCAGGCTGTCACATGGTGATACTTGCGTTTGACGACAGGAGTCTCTGAATATCTTCGGGGCGATCCAGATCGCGTAGAACAGCAGGATCGTCGACTTCAAGATGCTCGATCATATCATGGTGTTCACGCCAGAGACTGTTCAGTCCCGGAAAGTCGCGGGGGAGTTGCAGAATCTCTTTCACCAGGGATACGGGCAGGCCGGCCGGATGTCCCCGCCGTCTGTTGAAGCTTGGGATGATAACCCTGCTGTCGCCTTTGCTCAGGCGTTCCCGCACTGCAGTAATCGTATCAACGCGAATGCCGGGACAATCGCAGGTCGTGAGCAAGCAGCCTTCGTGCTCGCCGACCTCACAGCAGCCACGCTGAACGGATGAAAACATGCCGTGTTCCGGATGCGGATTCACAACATACTCGCAAGGGAGATCGCCCAACGCGGCCCTGACCGATTCCCGCTTGTGGCCGAGTACCACAATAAGCTTTAACCCCGCTGCAAGAAAAGGCGCTGCCGCATGATAGATCATTGCTTTACCGCTGATAGGGAGTATCTGCTTCAGACGCCCCATTCTCGAAGAAAAACCTGCTGCCAGAAGTATTGCTTTCATCATCGTCGTTTCAACTAGTCGACTGCGCACATGCCTGATTCGATCTACACGGCGATTTCATGTGTACAGACACCTGTATGCAGCTCTTCCTGAATATATCCGCCAGAATCTTGGCCTTTATGTATTCCTTAAGAACCTTTGTCAAAGAAATTTGACGCAACTCCCTGAAAGTTATGCTTGTTCACTGAAAATTTTTGTCTCTTTGTGATGAAAACTGAAATTTAGTAAACTTTTTAGTTTACAACAAGGGCCGTTTTTTTTATAACGTATTGTTACCTGAGTTATCGTCTTTCTTTTGGGAATATGGGAAGTCTGTTCTGGATCAGAACTTTTTAAGAAAACAGGAGGTTTTATCGTTATGAAAACAGCTGCGATGTTAGCAGAAAATGCAACGTTTCAGGAAAAAAAACCAGTTGTAGGCGTCTTTGCAACAGGGGATCCACGCATCGATCAAGAGTCACGTGATCGTTGTAAAAATATTGTCAAAATGACTGCCGATCGCATAGCAAAAGGCGTCAGTACAGTAGAAGTCGTCTATTCGCCTCTTCTTGTGGACAGCGAGCGTCAGGCTGATATCGTCGCGCAGCAATTTCAGGAAGCAGGCGTAAATATCCTGGTCTGCGCACCGGACACTTGGGCCTTTCCTCAACTTACAGTGCTTTCCCTTCTGGCTCATTTTCCGAAACGTACACCGATCAATTTTACCTGTGGCAACAGCGGGCCGAAACCAGGAGTGGTGTTTGCCCATGCAACAAACGGTGCGGTGACTCAATCCGGCATTCTGTCACATCTGAATATCGGGAGCTGGCCTGATACCGGACTCTTCCCGGAGATGAGCGATGAGACGGAAACTGCGTTGATCGACTGGACCTATGCCGCAGCAACGTACCAAATGGTGAAAGGCCGCCGGGTTCTGGTCTTCGGACACGACTCGATGGGCATGGAAACCGCTTTAGCGCATATCTTAGCTACCAGGAACACCTTTGGACTCGAAATTACCCGGCTGGATATGAAGCTCTTGGCGGATATGCTGCAAAAGGGCGCTTATGACAAAGAAGAGCAGAAAGCTCTGCGTGCCTGGTTCGACAAATACGTCAAACATATTGAATTACGTAACGATGACGATAGTGAGCATTTCAATCAGAGCCTGGCGATGTATCTGATCGTTCGTGATTTGATGAAAGAGCTCAATGCGATCGGCGGCGGTTTTATGAGTCAGTTGGAATGGGGGTCTGATCCTCGCGGATTGCCTCTGCCGGTCGCTGATGCGATGGAGTCGCTGTTCAATTCAAGCTTCGATCACAACGGCCCGAAAGCAGTTCAACCGTTTGCCACTGAAGCCGATGTACAGGGCCTGTTGACGATGCTATTTGAAAGCTCCCTGACAGGAGGGAATCCTCCGCTGTTTATGGATTTCCGGAAAGTCTGGGAAGCTCGGGAAATCACGGCTCTTGCAAAAGAGATAGGTATTCCGATGGACGGCACGTCGATTTGGGAGCGTAAAGGCTTCTTTGATGGCAATAACTCCGGAAGTGCAGCGTTTGACTGGGCTGCAAAGCCCGGCGCCTCAGTCGAAAAGATTATGTCGGGCGTTTCCTTCCTGCTCCAGGATTTCGGATACTTCCCTGGCGGTGGAAACAGCGTCACGTTCCTCACTCCGGGCGGTATTGAAGGTATTGTCGGACGATTGGGCTATAATGCGATCAGCGGAATGTTCTCGATGGTGTGGGACGAAGCTGAAACGATCGATCTCCCGGATGAATTGGCTGTGAAAGTCTGCAGTTTAACGAATAAGGAGTGGCCGCATACCTTTATTTCAACAAAATATGCCTCGATGTATGAGTTCAAACAGTATGCTCCTGCAAACCATAACCACATGGTCTGGGGCCTGCCGGTCGCACGACTTCAGTATTGGATGGACTTCACGAATGTCTTGTCTGTCGCGCCCTGGGCGGCTCGTCCGGTTCTGGTGGAAGGTGTCGATCGTTCCGTACCCCTGCTGTATCTTCAGAACGGTGGAGAAAACGCTGCAAAATTACTGCTGAAAGACCGATAAGCGCAATCCAACGTCTGCGAGGGAGCTCTCCCCGCAGACGTTTTCAAGGTGCCCAGCGCGACGGCTCTATCTTTCTTTGCCGTCTCCTGCCGGAATTCGACTTTTGCCGCTCCGTTCTCTTCAACGAACAAGGCCCTTGTCTCAATTTTCCTCCAGCCAGCGGTATATTTTTTTCTTGACCATTTCATAAGCCTATGATGTAATTTTAAACGGCTCCTCTGAAAATCAGGTGTAGGATATGCTGGTGGTAGCTTATGGCGGAATGCCCGAGTCTATCCCACTTTTTCCCTGTGCAATTATGAAAAGATACATTAAATATTGTATGATCTGCCTCTGCATGTTTCTCTGGGTAAATCCCGCTGCTGGATATCTGGAAATTATGGCTGAGGGCAGAGAGCCTTTAAAAGTCGTTGTGCCGAACCTGAAAGGCATCCCATCCGACTTAGCGCTTCAAATTGTGCAGCTTGTCGGCTTGAATGGAAAAATTCAGCACGCTGGACCTCATACTGTGATGGTCATTGCTCAACAGCCAGCTCCGGGAGCACTGGTCGCCTCTGGCAGTCAGATTGTCTTGAGCCTCGGTGAGACAGTAAGACCTGAACCAAGGTCAACAACTCAGGTCACTTTGCAAAGGGCTGGACAAGGCGGGGCAGGACTCGCTGCTCCAGTAGTTCCTGCAACTCAGCAAAACCAAATGTCAATCATGTATGCCCCGAAAAAATCAGTTGAAGTGGGGACCCCTCTGGCATGGTTTCCGAGACAATTTTTGAGAAATGAGCACAGCAGGTCGATGGTGCCCTTTCTTCAGCGAGAACTGCCGAAGACAAAGGAGAACCCTTACGGCGTGAAGCCTTTCAGAATGACGTCCAGCGGATCGCTGCCGATCGTGCTTGTGCCGACTCAGGGCTGGCAGTATGGCTGGATACCATCCCTCGACCGTGTTGCGCCACCGCAGTCTCCGGGCGTCAGCGCGTCACCCGGAGTTGCTCCGGTCATTTTATCGTCTGGTGCTTCTGCCATCCAGGTCCCTTCATACATCCGTTTGAGCCTTTCAGATGCAAAGCTTTCCATCAGAAACAGAGGGCTTGCTGTCGGAACGGTTGTGAGCGTAGCGCATTCTCAGATGCGAAGCGGACTTGTTGTTCAGCAGTCTCCGTCAGCAGGCGTTCTGGTGCCGCAAGGAACAGCGATCAGTCTTTGGGTGGTCAAGTAATTGACAGAATCTTGCCGGGCAGCGGGAATCCCTGAGCGTTTCTGTTGTCCCGCAATTTTTTTGCCTGTATTGGGCGCATTGCCAACAGCCGTACTGAGCAGAGGAAATCGATTCCTGCTTCATACGTATTTAAACGCGGCGGCTTTGCCCGACAAAAGTCCTCACTCTCTACGTAAAATCTTTATTGACATTTCACCGCGAGTCTTCTGATACTTAGACTGTCAAAAACTCATTCTGTCGGGAAAGGTCGTTGTGAAACGGCTGAAATTCTATCTGAAATCATCAAGTGTGGAATTGATGTTTGGCGGCTGATGATGCTCCAGAAAAGGAAGACAGTTCAGGGCTGATGAGTTGTGATTATGATCTATAAAGGACGTTTTATATTTACAGAAGAGCCTGTTCGGATAACAGTCCGCGATACGCGTATTGCAGCTGTTGAGCCTCTCGTGGATTCCTACGATCTGCCGTATATTTCGCCCGGGTTTATTGATATGCAGGTCAACGGGTATAAGGGAAACGATTACAGCCTGGAAGGATTCTCGCCGCAGCATCTTCGTCATATTCTGCACGAATTAGCCTCCAGCGGAGTCACACAGCATCTTCCGACTCTTATCAGTGCGCCTCAGCCTCGTATGTTGAAGACATTAGGCGTGATTGCCGGGCAGCGAGCGGCTCATCGTGATGTGGCGCACGCGATCCCCGGAATTCATCTTGAGGGCCCCTGTATTTCCGGAGAAGACGGACCGCGCGGGGTGCATGACCCGACTGTGCTGCGTGATCCGGATATCGCTGAATTTGAAGAATGGCAGGAAGCCGCCGACGGTCATATTTCCATGATTACGCTTGCACCTGAACGTCGGGGTGCGCTTAAATTTATCGAGTATATTTCGGAAGCCGGCGTGATTGCCGCCATCGGGCATTCAGCGGCTGAACCGGAGTTGATTCGGGAGGCCGTTGCTGCCGGCGCTCAATTCTCAACACATCTTGGGAATGGCAGTCATGCTCAACTGCCGCGATTGCACAATTACCTCTGGGAACAACTTGCTGCTGACGAATTACGCGCCGGCATTATTTCTGACGGATTTCATCTCCCAGCATCAGTCGTCAAGACCCTGAGCAGAGCGAAAGGACTCGAACGTCTGGTTCTGGTCAGCGATGCGGCTCTACTTGGAGGTCTGCGGCCGGGGATACATACATGGGGGAATCTTGATGTTCAGGTCTATGAAGATGGTCATCTTGGATTGGCGGGAACGAAATTTCTGGCTGGAGCCGGTCATCTTTTAGATTGGGATATCGTACAATTTATGCGCTTTACCGGACACAATCTTTCGGAAAGCATCCGGCTTTGTACAGTGAATCCGGCAGCATTGCTCAAGTTCTCTCCTGGGAAAGAAGCATTGAAAGTCGGGGCTCCGGCGGACTTGACCATCTTCAGGACGCAGCCGGGCGCTCGTGCCCTGCATATCCTCAAGACGATCAGTCATGGAATAGAAGTCTACAATCATGCTTCCGAACTGTCGGAAGAAAACGCCTGTGAGTGAAAATGAATGCGGTACTCATCAAAATCTTATGCGATGAGTCGCAGCCAGTCATCGGGGAGGTGGTGTTTGCGCAATGGAACGGGGGCTTTCTAAGGCTCTATCGGGCA
This sequence comes from candidate division KSB3 bacterium, assembly GCA_002748425.1. Taxonomy (GTDB): domain Bacteria; phylum Moduliflexota; class Moduliflexia; order Moduliflexales; family Moduliflexaceae. The sequence continues at coordinate 19,893 of PDSJ01000014.1, forward strand.
CTCAGCAGACTCAGTGCCCGGGGCTATCCGATTCCGGGGCGCAGCTTTGAGAGGGCCGAAAAACTCGGAACGATCCTGGCGGGGGAAGTGCTCAAGATTCTGGAACGTATCGATCTTAAAGCAGATGTCGTCGTTGCAGCAAAGCGGAAGCTTCTTTCATTGACATTAAAGGCACTGCCGACACTCGATGGGGAACTCTTTGTTGAAATCGGCCTGAACATCAAGGCAAAGTCACCCTTTGCGCAGACCTGTCTTGTGGGATATGCTAATGGATAGGTCGGCTATCTCCCAACTGCCAAAGCGTTCCGGGAAGGAGGCTATGAAGCTGTTACATCAAGATTTCCGCCCGAAAGCGTGGCGATTATCGAAAATGAATCGATCGGCTTATGACGATCTTTAATGAGATGAGGAAGAGAGCATGAACGAAGAACACAGTCGCTTGGCACTCCGGGGAGGATCAAAACACGTTCGCAGTGATCCCGGCGAGATGTTTACATGGCCGATTGTCACTGAGGAAGATGAACAGGCCGTGCTCGATGTGCTGCGTCAGAGAAAGATGAGTGCTACCGACATCACGAAACAATTCGAGCGGGAATTTGCCGAATGGATGGGAGCAGCGTATGCGCTGGGCACGTGTAATGGAAGCGCAGGTCTCCTTGCCGCCATGTGGGCCTGCGGTGTTGGAGCGGGGGATGAAATTATCTGCCCGAGTATGACCTATTGGGCAAGTGCCTTGCCTGCGTTATCGCTGGGGGCGGCCGTGCATTTTGCCGATATCGATCCGGAAACATTATGTCTTGATCCAAAGGATATCGAGCATCGCATCTGTGAAAAAACAAAGGCGATTGTTGTGGTCCATTATGCCGGTCATCCTTGTGATATGGACAGGATCCTGCCAATTGCGCGGAAATATGGGATAAAGGTTATCGAAGATGTCTCCCATGCCCAGGGCAGTCTGTATAAAGGGAGAATCTGCGGAACGTTGGGGGATATCGGTGTTATGAGCCTGATGACAGGAAAAAGTTTTGCTGTCGGTGAGGCGGGGATGAGCGTGACAAACGATCGGCATCTTTACGAACGCTGTGTTGCTTTCGGGCATTATGAGCGAACAGGTGCATTCTCGCGTTTTAACCCGCCGGATAAACAGGTCACTGATCCTGAACTTGCCGAATACGCGGGCGTTCCATTGGGCGGCTGCAAGCATCGCATGAATCAAAGCTGTTCGGCAATGGGACGTGTGCAGTTGAAATATTATCCTGAACGCATCAACGAGATCCAGAAGTCGTTGAACTATTTTTGGGATCTTCTTGAAGGTTTACCCGGAATCAAGCCTCATAGACCAGCGAAAGATTTGGGTCGTACAACGATGGGAGGCTGGTACTATCCTCAGGGATTATATCGAGCTGAAGAGCTTGGCGGATTATCCTGCGAAAAATTTTGCGAGGCGGTCAGGGCCGAAGGTGTGTCCAACTGCTATCCTGGCGGCAATGATCCGCTCCATCTGCATCCCGTCTTTCACAGGGCTGATGTTTTCAATATGGGCAAACCCACGATGCTGGCATTCGGCCAACGTGATGTCAGGCAGGGGAAAGGGGCGCTTCCGGTTTCGGAGCGCATTCACGAAATTAGCGTTTCGATCCCCTGGTTTAAGCACTATCGATCTGCTATCATTGAAGAATATGCCGGGGCGTTTCGTAAAGTCGTAGAAAAGAGTTCCTGTATTACTGGGGAATAAGGTACAAACAACGTTCGTTCGATGCAGTCTTGAAAAACGACACGCACGGGAGCCGTGCGAAAGCAAGATTCTCGACAACTGCAAAGAGAAGGGGGTGATGCCGGAGAAGACGTTTGGGTGTCTCATGATTTCGCAGGAAGAGAACTGGTGGAGGTCGTGGCTCTCTTGACAACTACAAACACGGTAAAGAATAAAAGGAGCAACTCTTATGAAAAAATGTCTGTTTTTACTTGCCTTCGTCGTTGCGTGCGCAGCGATTGCAGATGCGGAAACCGTTTCAATGCGCCTTGCCGAAAATCAGCCGGATTCTAATCCTGTGTCCGTCGCGATGTATAAATTCGCTGAATTGGCGGCAGAAAAATCAAACGGTGAAATAAAAATCGACGTGTACACGAATGCGCAATTGGGGCAGGAACCCGAGTCCATCGAGCAGGTTCAACTCGGGGTCATTGAATTTGCGCGGGTCAATTCTGTTGTGCTGGCAAATGTTGCCAAAGAAATGGGGGTCTTTACCCTGCCGTATATTTTTCGTGGTACAGAGCATAAATTTAATGTCCTGGATGGCCCGGTCGGAGAGTCTGTTCTCAAAAGTCTCGAAAAATACGGCATGATCGGCTTAGGCTATATGGAAGCCGGAACCCGCTGTTTTTATACGACTGAAGGACATAAGATCGAGAAACTGGCGGATTTGAAAGGACTGAAAATTCGCGTGCAGCCGGCACCGATTTCGATTAAAATGATGGAGCTGTTAGGTGCGACGCCGACGCCGATGAATTATGGTGAAGTGTACAGCGCCCTGCAAACCGGTGTGATTGACGGAGCGGAAAACGATTATGTCAGCTATGAGACGTCCAGTCACTATGAAGTGGCGAAGTTTTACACGGTAGACGGCCATCTGAGTCCTCCGGCCTTATTGCTCATGAATTTGAAGAGCTTTAATGCCCTGTCTCCGGAACATCAGCAGATTGTCAAAGAGGCTGCCGCAGAAGCGGTCGCGTTTGAGCGCAAAGCGATGCTGGACCATGAAGACGTCTCAAAAGACAAAGTGCTGGCTGCCGGTGTTGAGGTCATTGAAATTGATAATAGCGAATTTCAGGAAGCGGTCCAGCCGATTTATGACGAATTTCCTGAATACAAAGAGGTGATCGAAGAAATTAAAGCGACGAAATAAATTGCATGACCGCCGGCATGCACGAACGTGTCCTTGTGTCCGGAACTTAGCTCGATGGCGCGGCTGTTGTGTCGTGCAGCTCTTGGCGTCCATGTATGACGGCACAAGAAGACTACCTTTCCGCTGAAGGGCTAATGTCTCACAGCTGGTCCCGGGAGCTTCGACTGTGACCGGCTGTGAGTTTTCTGAGGAGATTTTTTCTCCCGATTTCTTGAAGAGCGTTGAGTATGAAAACAAAAATTATGCGGGCAGTCAAATTTGTTGATAGCGTCGCTGAACTAGGGGCAATGCTGCTGCTTGTGGTGACGATTTTCGTGACAGCATACCAGGTGCTTATGCGCTTTGTGTTTAACAATCCGACGAGCTGGTCGGAGGAAGTCACGCTGCTTTGTCTGATCTGGTTTGGATATATCGGCGTGGCAATAGGCGTAGGACGTAATTATCATATTACCATCGAGTCTGTCACAATAAAATGCCCTGGGAGGATACAAACATGGCTGCACAAATTCAGCGACGGGCTGATTTGCGCGTTTGGCGTCATGATGGTTCAGAAAGGAATCTTACTGGTTGATGTGGCAAAAGTACAAGTGCTGCCGGCCACGCAAATCAATAAGAGTGTCATGTATCTCAGTTTGATTGTTTCAGGACTATTACTGATTCTTTACACTGGCACACGTTTATGCGGGCTGTACTCAACGTTCGAACATATTGAGGGAAACATGTCCCTGGGGAGGGAAAAAGAGTGACACCGGATATGACTGGAATTGTCCTGCTTTTGGGGCTCTTTTTTGCGCTGATGTTTTTACGGGTCCCGATTGCATTTGCGCTTGGCGTCTCTTCGGTCGTCACGGCGTGGTATCTGAATATTCCGACCTTGATGATTTTTCAGCGTATGGTCAATGGCGTGAACAGTTTTACATTTCTGGCGGTCCCGTTTTTTATTGTGGGCGGACAGTTGATGGCGGTGGGCGGTATCTCAGACCGGCTGATAAGATTTGCCGATGTGCTGGTCGGAAAGCTTCGCGGAGGGCTGGCAATGGTGAATGTCTTCGCCAGCATGTTATTTGGAGGCATTTCCGGATCGTCAGTCGCTGATGTGTCCTCGATCGGCTCATTATTAATTCCCATGATGAAAAAACAAGGCTACGACAGTGATTATGCCGTTGCTGTGACGATTACCTCATCAGTGCAGGGTGTGATCATTCCCCCAAGTCAGAATGTCATTTATTATGCCCTGGCTGCCGGTGGGCTTTCGATCGGAAAACTCTTTTTAGCCGGCTATATTCCCGGAATCATACTGGGCATTTCCTTAATGTTTGTCAGCTATCTGATCGCCGTAAAACGCCATTATCCCAAAGGGCGATCGTATGCGCTGTCTGATGTGATAAACATCACTCTCGATGCGTTGATCGGCTTGTTTACCATTGTGATCATCATGGGCGGAGTGCTCCTGGGGATTTTTACCGCAACCGAGTCTGCCGCTGCGGCTACGGTCTATGCCGTGATTATCACCGTCTTTGTGTATCGTGAGATGCCCTTAAGTGCAATATATACAGTCTTGCGGGAGTCCTTACGAACCTTATCGATGATCGTTGCGATTATCGGAACCTCGGCCGCGTTTGCGTTTTTATTGGCCTACTTGAAGGTGCCTGCGATTGTCACCAGTTTTCTTCTTACAATATCCGACAGTAAGATCGTGATCATCCTGCTGATCAATCTGCTGCTGCTGGTATTAGGCATGTTAATGGATATGGGGGTTCTGATTCTGCTCTTAACTCCGATTCTGCTCCCGGTAGCTGTAAAAATCGGCATCGACCCGATCCAGTTCGGGATTATAATGATGCTGAATCTCGGGATCGGGCTTTGCACGCCGCCGGTCGGAACTTCACTCTTTGTCGGATGCGCGATTGCAGACCTGCCTATCGAGAAATCGTTCAAGGCCTTATTGCCGTTTTATACTGTAATGTTCTGCGTGTTATTATTGGTCAGTTTTGTTCCAGAAGTGTCCTTGTACTTATCGAATTTCCTGAATTAGTGTATGACATAACTGCAATACAGATGACGACATCCTTATAACACTTAAAAAAACAAAGGAGAGACAATGCATAGTACACGATATTCCACAAGCGTTGAAATGGGGCAGGCTGCTGCCGAATGCGGTGCTGAAGCCATTCGGCAGGCCATCCGGGATAACGGCCGCGCAAATATCATTCTGGCGACTGGTGCAAGCCAATTTGAAATGCTGAACGCCCTGGTCGGGCTTCCCGATATCGAATGGAGCAAGGTCACGGTCTTCCATCTTGACGAATACATCGCGATGCCTGAGACGCATCCGGCCAGCTTTCGTAAGTATTTAAAGGAGCGGTTTGTTGCAAAGCTCCCCACGCTCAAGGCCTTTCATTTTGTCGAAGGCGATCGTCCCGATCCTGCCGGGGAATGCCTGAGATTAGGGCGTATTATCGTAGAACATCCGATTGATACAGCGTTTATCGGGATCGGCGAGAACGGACATCTGGCATTTAACGATCCGCCGGCGGATTTTGAAATTGAAGACCCTTATATTGTCGTGGAATTAGACGAAGCATGCCGTAAGCAGCAACTCGGCGAAGGTTGGTTCGAAAGCCTTGATGACGTGCCGACCCAGGCGATTTCAATGAGTATCCGCCATATCATGAAAAGCCGGAGAATTATCGTCACTGTCCCTGACGAACGGAAAGCACAGGCGGTCAAATCTGCTGTTGAAGGCGAGGTTTGCACACGTTGTCCGGCCTCGATTTTACAGACGCATGCTGACTGTCATCTTTTTATGGATACAGGTTCCTCTAAGTTGCTGAGCGACGAAGCCCCAGGAAAGAGACAAGGCGCAACGCATTGATTTCATCGGGCGCTTGCGGCACTGTTTTGAGCAGCAGCCGTCCAGGCGAGAAACAGACGATAGTTATCTATTCTCTGAACGGAGCGCCTCAAGCCAGGACTCAGGATGGTCAAGATCGCGGAAGATGAAAGTCGAGCCCTCAGCCTCGGTCAGGACAAGATAATCTGGGCTCCGGCGGAAAAGATCGAGAAAATTCGCTAATGGACCTGAAGAGGATTCTACTCCCAAAAAGCGCTTTTCAACTTCCCGTTGCCGCAGGATCTGAATGTCAGAGAGAGAAGCTCGCAGGATTTTGAGTCGGGTTTTAATGTATTCAGGAGCATGGCGCTGAAGTAAAAAATGCGGCGCTTTATAAAAGTCTTCAAAGCAGAGGTGCTGTTCCATGAGATACACAACGCCGTATTTTTCGGAAAGCGTCGTCTCTGTGACAAAGCTGAGAATTCCATAAGAGAATTTTAGCAGCGCTTCCCCATGTTCCTGCTGTTTTTGCGCCCAGAAATCTCGAATATTTTCCGGGAGCTGATCGATTTGTACACGCTGTTCCGGCATACGATATTGGGGTCCTCGTTCTGGCTGAAATTTTTGTGCGGCGGCATTTTCATTCAGGCGTTGCCGCAGAGCAGCTTCTGGGTATATAAAGAGCATTCCGCGCTGTTTTGTCAAATAAATACTTGCATTTTTGTTGCAGAGATTCCAGAGTGTCTGTATGAAAGCCTTCCCGATCCTTATGGCGCGAATGATGTTGAACTGCGCTTGCCGGGCCACCGGTTCCAGCGTTGTTTGACAAACAGGAATTCTCTATGAAAACTTTTCATGCTGAGTCTGAGCAGAATATTGCAGAGTTGGAGGAACGATGTGAGACCCTCGAACGGACTGTGGATGAGCTTCGCCGTCTTGTCGGGCGGCGTCGGACGATGCTGAAAGATGCTGAAAAGAAAGTTCAGGAGTTTCAGGACTCGATCTGTGCCGTGCTTATCGAAGACGATTTTTCGCGAGAACAGGTCTTGATGTCTGATGACAGTGTAGACGGTAGCACTGATAATTCTTGAGAAACGCTTATGGCCAATATCAGCAGACATCTGTATGTGACCGGACTTGTGCAGGGTGTTGCCTTCCGATATAGTGCTCTTCGTCAGGCAAAATCGCTGCAATTAAGCGGCTGGGTGAGAAATGTTCCGGACGAGCGTCGGGTCGAGCTGATCGTTGAAGGAGAAGAAGATGCCGTCGAACGCATGATCGACTGGTGCCGCCAAGGGCCACCCTCAGCGCGCGTGACAAATATCTCCATCGAAGCGCTTCCTTATAGCGGCTCATATCAGGCCTTTCACGTAAAATTTTAGATGAGGACGTCTTAATGCGGTCTGATCGTTTTGAAAATTTTCCAGCCGTCTTGTTCGCGGACAAGTTCCAGCAATTCTTTTTTGCGAATATTCAGAGCTTCCCCGTCGGGAGCACGTAAACTGAATGTATAGTTATTCTCTACCAGCGCGTGATTCGCATCCGCTTCCAGGCGCTGGATCTGAAAGCTGAAATGAATACTCTCGAAGAGGGTAAACCAGCGTGAGGCATTGTCTTTCAGATCTGCGTAGCCTTGTTCGCCGTCTTGATAGTGTAAGGAGAAACAGCGGAGATAGTTTTTCAGGTCTTTTGCGCTCAGTGCTGAGGCGCGTTTTTCCAGTAAAGTCTGGATCTCGGACTGCGGAGAAGCGCTGGAGAGAAAAAATGTGATCGCGCCAAATCCACCTCCCAGCAGCAAAAGGCCGGGAATAACCACGAGAATGACTCGTCTGACGAATTGCTGTCGCGATAATGTCTTGCTGTTATTGCGTGGATTTGTCATAGATAATACAGTGATAGTGTTTGGAGGCTGGAAATGTCAAGTGGTGTGCGTTTTTTTTGTGGACTCTGTTTGTGTCTTATTGCTGATCAACGACACTGGCCTCAACGATCTCGGGGACATGTAAAATCGTGACTATCTGATCGTTCCAGTAGAATTCCCCTTCAACATACTGATCGGCAATGTGTGCGGCCTGCCCGCTGAACGGACGAATTGAACTTTCCTTGACGTCGAGAATGTCAAGCATCTCATCAACCAGCAGTCCGGCGATCAATTCACCCGATTCGACCAGCAGGATCCGGCTCTGTTCCGTGACATGGTCCATGGCGAGCTGAAAAAAGGCTTTCAGGTTGACGACTGACTGGATATTTCCTCTCAGGCTGATAACTCCGGCAATATAGTCGGGACAACAGGGGAGCCAAGTGATCTTCGGAACTTTCAGAACCTCCTGCACTAAGGAAATTTCGATCCCGTAACAGCCTTTGTCAAGCGTAACGAGGATGATTTGCCTGGTTTGCTTTTCCGCTTCTGGACTGTCTGTCTCCTCCAGTGCCTCCAGCACGTCCATCTCCCCGGCCCAGGCTTGCCCGGCGTCTTCCGGGTCATATTGCAGGTCTTGCTCGTGTTCCATAGTCTCTCGTTCCTGTCATGGTTTAATCTATCCAAGATTCTATAGATTTCTGTTTCCGTCAAGACAAAAGACGGTACAGACAGGAAATCATCTCCTGAAGAAATTTTTTCTTGCTTTTCAGCAAGGCGCTCTGTAAGCTCAATTTTCTGGCCGGAAGAGCTGCGGCTTTGTGAGTCAGGCGGAAAAATTGAACGGAACGCTTGAGCGGCGTGAAGGCAACTGAGAATTGAGAACGCAGAGAAAATGCGCGAGGTAAAAATGATGTTTGATCTTATCAAAAAATCGATTCTTGCCGGCATCGGGAGTGTTGCGGCAGGCGAAGAAAAAATCCGGAAGCTGGTCGATGAAGTTGTGCAGAAGGGTAAAATAACGCAGCAGGAAGGCAAAACACTCGTGGATGAACTCCAGAAAGTCGTTCAGGAAAATAAAGACAAGCTGAGTTCAACGATCGATGAACGTGTGCACTGCCTCCTGAAGGGGTTAGACCTGCTGACGCAGAAGGATCTCAGTGAAACTGAACGCCGTGTGAAAGAGGAGCTGAGAAGGCTCGAAGAGCGCCTGGCAGCCCTCGAAAAAGACGTCAAAGCACCTGAACGCGATTGAGAGAAATTCTTCTGCGTTTTGCGCCTAAAATTTCCCTGAACGCAGGATCGAAAGAAGCAGGACAAAGCCGATGATGCCGGCGGAAACAAAGCCGATAATGCCGAGCAAGGGGACGTCCATGAACATCGGACCGCGATCGGAGTGGATCACGATCGAGGAGCCGATGATGAGGGCGGCAATGACCAGGCTGGCAGCAATGCGGTTGCTGGAGGCTTCGAGGGTGAGAATCAGACGCTCAAGGTGGACGTGCTCGAACTCGATGCGCAGGCGTCCGTGTCGGACTTCCTCGAGAATCTGATGAACCTGTCCGGGAAGATCGCGCAGTGCCAGAGAAAGATTTTTGACGTTCAGCAGCGAGTGCGAAAAAATACGCTGCGGATTCCAGCGCTCTTTCAGCAGCTGTCCGACCAGCGGTTTGGCTTCCTGGACCGCATTGAGGCCCGGATCGAGCTGTCTGCCGATGCTTTCGATCGTCAGCAGGGCCTTGAGCATTAAAGTATAATCGCTAGGAACACGAACATTGTGCTTCAGGGCGATTTCCATCATTTCACGCATTACCTTGCTGAGATCAATTTCTTGCAGGGCCACGCCGTAATAGCGATCGAGAATATCCGCAATATCGTTGCGGAACACGCGCATATTGATGTCGTCGGTCCCGATCCCGAGCTGGGCCAGAATCTGAGCAATGCGGGAGACATCCTGATTAATGACCGCGATCAGCAGATCTGCCAGTTCGTCGCGCATTTCCTCATCCAGACGCCCCATCATGCCGAAATCAAGAAAAACGATCTCATTGCTGGCAGTCACGAACAGATTGCCGGGATGCGGGTCGCCGTGGAAAAAACCATCGATAAAAACCTGCTTTAACATGCTGCGGAAGCCGTTGCGGGCGATCGTGTGCTTTTCTTCTGCTGTGCGGATCAGGTCACTGATTTTCTCGCCATCAATATATTCGATCACCAGCACGTTACGGGTGCTGAGTTCACGATAGACTTTTGGGACGTAGACCGTGTCGTCATGTTTGAAGTTATTGTGGAAACGGATGATGTTCTGAGCTTCTATCGTATAATCAAGTTCGCGGTGGATCGCGTTGTCGAATTCTTCGATAATGCCGACCGGACTGTACATGCGGGCCTCAGGAATATTGCGTTCGATCAGGCGCGCCAGCAGATAGAGAATGTCGAGATCGCTCTCAATCCGCGAGCGGATTGCGGGGCGCTGGACTTTTACGACCACTGCGTCGCCTGTATCCCTGAGAACGGCTTTGTGCACCTGTCCGATCGAGGCCGAGGCGATCGGCGCACTTTCGATAACAGAGAAAATTTGTTCCGGCGATTGCCCCAGCGCGATCGCGATCTGTGCAGAGACCTCCCGAAAACTGATCGGGGCCACATGATCCTGAAGTTTTTTGAACTCCGTGATAAAGGCAGTGGGCAGAAGATCGGGGCGCGTGCTCAGAACCTGTCCGAGTTTGGCAAAAGTTGGCCCGAGATCTTCGAGGACCATGCGCGAACGCTGGGCGATCGAAAGCTGCGGAAACTGCTGTGTCGGAGATTTCCTGATCTTTTTCACAAGAACACGATATTCCAGCCCGAGCTTTTCGATAACCTGCCCGAAACCGTGCCTGATGAGCACCGTACTGATCTCCCTGAGCCGTTGAACGTTTCTGATCGTGTGGAATAATGACATGGTCAGGGGAATCAGCTCTCTTCCTGAAACATCCACGCCAGGACGGACTGAATGCCTAAATCCCAGTAATCCCAGGTGTGTGCGTATCCGGCATCTTCCTGCCAGAGGAGAGGGAGCTGTTCCTGCTGGGCAAAATCGCGAAAACGCAGATTGTCCTCGTAGAGAAAATCCGCTGTGCCACAGCATTGATATAAGTTCGGAACGGGTCTGCCGGATTGCAGAAGCTCTTTTGCAGTAAAAAAGAGATCGTGTTTCGTGTCCCGCAAGCAAGGCAGATCACCGAAAATGTTTTTCGCGTCCTGTTGATGCGGGTTGTCTGAATCCTCGAAGCGGCTCGCCATATCGAGCGCGCCGGATAAACTGGCGGCAGCGCAATAATGGTCAGGATAATTGAAGGCCAGTTTAAATGCGCCGTAGCCTCCCATCGACAGCCCGGCAATATAGTTGTCCTCACGAGCGTCGGAAAGGGGGAAAAACGATCGCGCAATGCGGGGAAGTTCGTCAGCCGTAAAGCGTTCGTACTCGCCGCCGCAGGCCATGTCACTGTAAAAGCTGCGATGCACCTCCGGCATCACAACAGCGATTCCTAAGGGCGCGGCATAACGCTCGATCGAGGTCTGGCGCAGCCAGGCGCTGTGGTCGTCGCCCAGACCGTGCAGCAGATAGAGGGTTTTATGCCGTCCATTCCCGGAGGCGTGATGCCAGCAGCCAGGCTTGTCTTTGACGGCTTGTGGAAGAAGAACGGTCATGGATGTGGAAAGACCGAGCACTTCGGAATAAAATTTACACTCGATAAGCGCCACGCAATACCTCCTGCCGAATAGCGGCGTCGCCTGTGTTCCCGCCCGACGTTTTTACAGGAATGTCTGCATCGACACGTCAAGCGGGAATGCAGGCGGTTAAGTGTTTATCATTTCAGGGCAAGATTTTACTTCTGCCAGATTTCCCCCTCCGCTTTCGCAGAGCGATCGCATCATTCGGAGAGAGCTTTTGCCAGAAGGGCGGCAGCCCGGCGCATATTGTCCAGCCAGTCGGCGGCCAGGGGATCGAGCACTTCGACCTGTCCGCCGATCTGCCGGGCAATGGTTTCAGCGCTGCGGCGGCTGGTCTGGGGCTGCACGAAAATGATCCTGATCTGCTCGTGCCGGGCACGTTTCATCAAATCCACCATTTCCCGGGCGCTCGGTTCTTTGCCCTCAATCTCGACCGGGATCTGTTCCAAATCGTAATCCCGGGCAAAATACGACCAGGCTGGATGGAAAATCATGAATTTGCGGGTTGTTACACTGGAAAGGCGTTCCCGAATTTCAGCGTCAAGCGTCTCCAGCTCTTCTAAAAAGGCATCGGCATTGCTCCGGTAACTTTCCTGATGGTCTGGATCGATTGCTGCAAGACCCTGGTACATATTGTCCACGAGAATTTTTACCGTGCGCGGCGACAGCCAGACGTGGGGATCGTGTCCTTCATGCCTGTGCTCTGCTCTATGCTCATTGTGCGCTGTATGGGCGTGACCGGAGAGAAATTCAATGCCTCTGCCTGAATCTATGACGTGCATGGCGGGATTGACTGAACTGAACTTCTCCCACCAGGCAGTTTCAAACTGCACCCCGATCCTGACGTACAAATCCGCCTGACTGAGTTCTTTCATCTGTCGGGCAGTGGGCTCATAGCTGTGCGGCAAAGCTCCTGCCGGAAGCAGACAGAGCGTCTCCACATGCGTCCCTCCGATTTTTTCGAGAAAATAGACCTGGGGTGGAATGCTCACTGCTGCCCGGAGCACTTCCGATGCCTGCGTCTGCGCTACAAAGACGGCCATCAGCAACAGTGGCATCAGAACTGACAGAATAATAGAATTTTTCATGAACAATTTTCCTCCTGTGGATGACAGCTGCCGACGTGATCCGGGCGGAGTTCACGCGACTGTTAATATGCCTCCAGCTGGCTCAGCAAGGTCGTTTTGCCGGAGAAGTTATCTATAAGATCAGCCTTGAGTCATGCTGTCAAGTGAATAGCACACGGGATGCGATTTTTTTGCTCAAAGCGCTGTTGCGGGTTTTGGCAGATGTGCACGGGAGTCACGGTCATGCCGCGTCAAAAATCGGCGCTATGCGGTGAACGAGTCGTTCCAGAAGTGCGCGATCGTGCGCGATCGTGAGGATACCGATCCTGCGGCTGCGGACATATTCGAGCAGGGCCTGCCAGAGTTGGGCTTGCGTGTTGGCGTCCAGCATTGAAGTCATTTCATCAGCGATAATATAGCGCGTCTGCGGTCCGAGCGCACGCGCAACAGCCAGACGCTGCAGTTCTCCGCCGGAAAGTTCGTGCGGAAAGCGGTCGAGCCATGAGCTGTCAATACTGAGCATTTCCAGTAATTCCGCTGGCGGCCGATGTCCTTCCGTGAGAATCTTCTGCGCTGTCCAGCGGGGATTCACAGCCTGCTCCGGGTGTTGAAATAATAACTGAACCGGCATGAATCCCTTGCAGGGAAGAGGCTGTTCATCGAGCAGTACGCTTCCGGCAGATGGAGTGAGATAGCCGGACAGGATTCGGGCGAGCGTTGTTTTTCCTCTGCCGCTGTGTCCTTGCAGACCGACAATTTCTCCCGGACGGATCGTTACATCGACATTATGAAGGATCCAGGGCTGACTGCGATGGTAACGGAATGAAACATTTTTGACTTCAAGCATAGAAACACCTGACATATCCGCCGCGCAGAGGCTCCAGGCCCGGCCGCTCAAATTCGCATTTTGCTTGTCTGTGCTCACAGCGGGGGAAAAACAGGCAGCCGGCGGGCAGATCTTCGGGAGAAGGCTGAACCCCAGGCACAAAGGTGAAATCGTACTGCGGCAGCGCACGTAGCAAGGCGCGCGTATAGGGATGCCGCAGACGTTCCGGCGTCTGAAAATCCTTGTTTGCCGCGATTTCCAGAGTGGTTCCGGCGTAAAATACGGTCACAGTATCGGCCACAGTCAGGGCTGCCTGAATATCGTGGGTGATCAAGATGACCCCCTTGCCCTGATCAGCCAGTTCACGTAAGTGAGCCAGAGATTCCGCGCTGACATGCGGATCGAGACCGCTGGTCGGCTCGTCTGCAATCAGCAGTTCTGCCTTACCGGCGGTTGCGGCCGCAGTCAGAACGCGTCGCGCCATACCACCTGAAAGTTGAAACGGGTACAGGCGGTTCACTTCCTGGCCCAGATGATAGCGTTGAAAGGCTGCATGACTGTTCTCAGAAGCTGTTTTCTGTTCAACACCGCTTAAACGCGATGCCCGGCAGACTTGTCGTCCGACACGAAGCAGTGGGTTCAGGAAGGTCGTAGATTGGGGTATTAAGGCAATTTCCTTGCCGCGTATACGGCGAATGCGCTCCTGAGTCAGGGCTTGTCCATGAAATTCGATTTCCCCATGCATGCGCACGTTTTTGGGGAGAATTCCGAGGATCGCATGCGCCAGAACACTTTTGCCCGCCCCGCTGGACCCTAAGACTGCGGTGATGTGACCGGCCTGCACTTCTAAATCGAGACTGCTGATGACCGTCAAGGGACGCCGCTGTCCGTTGCGCTGATAGCGGAGAAATTCTACAGACAGATTGTGTAACTTGAGCATAGGCTTAGTCCTGTTGAGTTTTCGGATCGATAAGCGCTTTGATCGTGTTCCCCAGGATGTCGAAGATCTTGACAGTGCAGACCAGAGCCGCCCCTGGAAAGACTGCCAACCACCAATAGCCGGTGGATAAATGCCGCATCGATTCGGAGAGCAGGATGCCGATCGAAGGATGATTGGGCGATAAGCCAAAGCCCAGAAAGGTCAATCCGGCAGCATGCAGAATCGCATGAGGAAACAGCAGAATCGCGCTGATGAGAATTTGCGGAAACACATGCGGCAGCATGTGATGTCGGGCTATCCATAACGGCGTCCGGCCCAGGCGTTGTGATAAACGCACGTAGTCTGCCTGCAGCAGTTGAAGCACTTCGGCCCTGATGATCCTGGCCGGGCGGGGCCAGTGGGAGAGCGCGACCGCAATGATGACTCCTTTTCCGCCGCCGCCCATTGTAAACGATAATAAGATCAGCAGAACCAGATGCGGCATTGACATGACCAGATCGATGGCAGAGGTGGCCACGCTGTCAGCCCATGGTCCGAGTGTCGCCGAGCAGAGACCGAGCAGCACAGAGATCAGAACACTGATCCCTGCGGCAAAGACGCCGATTTTGAGACTGAGACACAGCCCCTGTACTGTGCGGATCAGCATATCACGCCCCAGCCAGTCCGTGCCCAGCCAATGTTCGCTGGACGGGGGCAGTTTCCGGAGCGCCAGATGGGTTTGTACGCCTGTGTCGCTGAAGAGTGCATTAGTTACGAAGAGCCCTGCCAGAACGCTTAAGCAGAGTATGATAACGGCATAGCGCTGCGTTCGGCGGGAGAAAGACATCGCGTGAGCGCGGGGGGCATGGCCTGGGATCGAGTTTCTGGGTTTAATGCTAGCCTGCATGCTCCACCTGGCCTTCCGTTCTCATGCGAGGATCGATCGAGAGATAGCACAGATCGGCAATGGTGTTGCCGCTGAACACAAAGATTGTACTGAACATGACAATGCCCAGGAGCAGTGAGACGTCTCCGCGAATTCCCGCCTCCACTGTTGCTTTTCCGAGTCCCGGATACGAGAAGACCTGTTCGGCAAGCACCGATCCGCTGAACAATTCGCTCAAGGAGGCGAACTGCAGGGTAATCGCCGGAAGAGCGACATTTCTGAGCGCCTGATGCCAAGCTATCCCAAGCGTTGATTCTCCCTGTGCTCTCGCGAACAGCACATAGTCACTGTGCATGATATCGATCGTTTTTTCCCGGGTATGCAAGGCAATGTTGGCGATGCCGACAATCGACAGCGTTAAGGCTGGTAACAGGATATGATGCAGTTTCTGGAGGAGCGTGACATCTTCGGGCAGGACTCCCAGGGGACTGGCGCAGCAGACTGGAGTCCACTGAAGAGAAACAGAAAACAGCACCAGCAGAACCATACCGATCCAGAAGGCTGGTGTTGAAGCGAGGGTGTACGAATAGAGACGCACAAAGGAATCAAAGAGCGATCCCTCATACAGCCCGGAAAAGAGACCCAGCAGAAAGCCGGCTATTCCTGAGAGCAGCCAGGCTGCTGCCATCAGCTGTAACGATGTGAGAAAGCGTTTGCCGATCACCGTCAGAACGGCTTCGTTGTATATCATCGATCTTCCGAAATTCCCTTGCAGGATTTGCCTGCCCCAATGAGCGAGGCGCTGTGCGATCGGTTTATCCAGTCCCCAGCGCGCAGCAATGATCGCGCGCTGTTCAGGACTGATTTGGAGCATTTCAGCGCCAATGTAAGCTGAAATCGGATCGATCGGCGACAGACTGACCAGCAGAAACGAGAGGATCGACACTGTTGCCAGCAATGCAGCTAATCGCAGCAGCTTTTTACACAAAAAGCGGGTAAAAATACGCATGGCTCACTCACACGTCCATTTCCATTGGGTAATGTTGGCGGTCAGCGGCCATCCGTGACCGTGCGGCTCGATCTGCGAGGTCCCGATATCCAGGCAATCGCTCACAAAATAGGTATGCGTCAAATTCACCAGCCAGGCCCAGGGAGCGTCTCCTGCCGTGATAAAGCCACTTGTGCCGTCCCATTGTGCGCTTTTCCAGAGAGACACGGCCTCTTCAAAGGACGAGGCGCTCATCGCCTGATCAAGATATTCGTCCACAGCAGAGTTGTGATAGTACCCGGGGTTAAAATACTCAACGCCCCGCATGGAACTGTGATACAGGTTATACAGCTCTGTCGGATTATGACTTCCCCAGCCCAGCACGACCGCATTGGAATGTTTCAGCATGTCGATCTCATCCCAGCTTTTTCCTTGAACATCGACGCGTATGCCGGCCTCTTTGAGCATATCGGCACAGGCCAGCGCGAGGTTTTGACGGGTACTGTCGCTGGAAGGATGGATAAGCGTGAATTCGGCCTTTATACCGTTCTTTTCGACGATTCCGTCGCCGTCAGAGTCCTTCCAGCCGTTTTCTGCAAGGATCTGGCGGGCCTTGTCCAGGTTGGCATCCTGAAAACGAGCTTCAGGCTGTTCCCAGGGCAGGCCGTCTACAAGGCTGAAGGCCGGAGTGCCAAAGCCTTCCAGAATTCCGTCCACAAGAGCCTGACGATCGATCGCGTAATTCGCAGCCTGACGTATTGCAGGATCCGCTGTGACTGTATTGCCGAGAGGAGCGCCGTTTGCGCTTATCTCGCCATTGTCGGGTACGACAGGAAACATCAGCCCGCGATTATCCACGCTCGGCACCGGATGAATGTGCATTCCGGGAATACGTTGAACCGCCAGCATCTGGGGAACGGCTACCACATGGACTTTGCCTGCTTTTGCGGCGGCAAATGACGTGTCCTCATCGGTAAACAGAAAGACAAGCCGATCGATGCTGGGCTTGTGACCGTAATAGAACGGATTCGCCTCAACGATCATCTGCTGCCCTTCAGCCCAATGCACAAGCGTGTATGGCCCGGATCCGATCGGATGGCGTCCGTAATCTGGGCCGTACGCGTGTTCTGGAACAATCCCCAACGTGATAAATTGTTCGATAAAGGTGATCCAGGGCTGTGTAAGATGGAATTCCACTGTGTCATCTTTGACGGCGACAGCTTTGTCCAGTACGGTCACATCGACCTTCCCTCCGGACTTCGCGGCCTGGTTGAAGGTATAGGCGACATCCTTTGCTGTCAACGGTGTGCCGTCGGAAAATTTCACATCCTTGCGGATACGTATCGTCCATGTTAATCGATCTTCACTCAATGAATAGTCTTCAGCCAAATCCGGCACGATATTCAAATCAGTATCTCTCCGGAGCAGGGTGCTCTGGAACAGCGGGCTTCCGTAACGGCCCCAACCGGTGATCGGATCGTAGCCTTCTGTCCGTTCTCCGCCGATAGCCAGGATAATTTCCGTTGCCTCTGCAACGCTTCCGCTATGGAAGGCAATCAGGCCGTGCAACAGGCTGGCCCCCAAAAACATAAGTAATCCAACACCGTTAAATTTTCGCATACGACGTATCCTCTCAATGTTAGTTACTGACAAGTGAGCATAAAATTTTCAGCGTGACTAATTTTTATGTCTATGTATAAATGCCGTATAAGAATGTCAATATTCGTGTTACAAAATACAATAAAAATTATTGTACGCATGTGTAACTTATGATGTATACTAGGGTTCCTGTGAACTTTATACGAAATGACAGCATTCCCGGATTTTTGATCTGGGATGCGGCTTCAACGGTTTATCTTCAAGGGGATCATGCAAAAAGGTGTGAGCTTTTGACGGAGAGATACGCTATATCCTGAAGGTCTTAAAATTCGATGCCTTTCTGGGCTTTGATGCCCTGCTGATAGGGATGTTTTCGTTCGAGCATCTCGGTGACGAGATCGGCGCATTCGATCAGCGGAAGAGGAGCGTTGCGACCGGTGACAACAGTATGAAGCCCCTCTCGTCTGCTGGTCAGACCGTTCAGGATCTCATCCTGTTCGACAAAGCCGAGGGTGATCAAGTAAGTCAATTCATCTAAAATGACCAAGGAATATTCCTGTGACTGTAATTGCTGCTTTGCGTAATCCCAGGCTTCTCGGGCGATCGCCCGGTCCTTTTCAATGGCTTCTGATTTCCACGTAAAGCCCCTTCCCATGACCTGAAAATCGAGTAAACCGTGAAAACGTTCTGCCGAGAACAGCTCTCCATATTTCCAGGAGCCTTTGATGAACTGGACGATACAGACTTTTTGTCCGTGCCCCAGCGCTCGCATCGCAAGCCCCAGGGCTGCGGTAGTTTTTCCTTTTCCGTTTCCGGTATATACAATTAAAAGTCCTTTTTTCATATCACTTCTGTTCCTTTGAGTAAAATCCGCTAGCCTGAGGGGGGAATACCTGTCCTTTGCTACGCCCGATGATGTCAAGAAAAAAACAGTACTGATGTGAAAGAGACAGGCTGCAGGAGGGCGTGAAGAGGTCCCCGGCAAGCGCTTCAGTGGCTGCCAGCTGTTTTCAGTGAAGATGGGCGCGGCATCCGCCTTTGATCGCGTCTCTGATGTGCTGGATGTAGAGCGATTGAATCGCCGGGTTTTCTCCCATGCCGTGCAGATAGCATTCTACGTCAAAGCCTTCCGTTGTCAGGATGGTCTTCCAGGAGTCTTCTTCATCACCGGCCATGTCGTTTTGAGCATGGTCTCCGGCCACGAAGAGCAGCGGCATCAAGATGACCTTTCGGACAGGTGATGCCTTGAGTTTTCTGATGACGTCGTCAAGGGTCGGAACGCCTTCAAGCGTTCCGACCAGCACATTGTCGGTATCCATCTCTTTAAAGACACGCTCCAGCTCTGCGTATATTGCATTGGCTGCGTGGTAGGTCCCGTGTCCCATAAGGACAACGGCTTCGTCCTTTTTCAAGGCCGGCATCTGCCTGGTCAGAGCGGCTGCAGCTTTCCGTAAGTCCCTTTCTGTTGCCGAGAGCAGGGGCATCCCGACGACAATCTTTTCAAAATCGTCTTTGAAGTGCCTGGCAGTTCTGAGCAGATCGTGAAACTCCGCGCCTGGAATAACATGAGTCGCTTGAATAATGACTTCCGAAACCCCTTTATTCTTCAAAGCTGTCAAGGCCTGTTGCGGGTCGTCAACCTCAATTTCGTCGCGTTCTTTCAAAATTTTTCTGATAATACGAGACGTAAAAGCCCGCTGGACCTCGTAGTCCAGGAAGGTCTCCGCGATGTTGCCTTCGATCGCGTCGATTGTGGCTTTCCGGGTGTCGGCATAGCTTGTGCCGAAACTGACGACAAGAATCGTTTTTTTCACCTCGGGCAGGATCATTTCACGAGTATTCATCCTCTTCTCCTTGCCTATAAAAGAGTTGCTGAAAAAGGACACAGCTCCGATGAGGTTCTGAAACATCCGCGATTTCAACGAAGCTGTGTCGGAATATCGCTCCAGCCTGTTTCGCTGCTGCGAGCTCTGTTCCTGAGAGCAGCGTTAAAGCGTATCGAGAATGTCGTTTAAAACGCGACTCGGCCGCATGACCCGTGCTGTCTGTTCTCTCGACGGCATATAGTAGCCGCCGAGATCAACTGCCCGGCCTTGAGCCGCCAGCAGTTCCTCCGTGATTTGCGTTTCGTTTTGAGCGAGTTTCTCCGCTGCTTCAGCAAATCGCGCCTTTAACCAGGCATCCTCATCCTGCTCGGCCAGGGCCTGTGCCCAGTAGAGAGTCAGGTAAAACGTACTGCCCCGGTTATCAAGCTCATTCACCTTGCGGCTGGGTAATTTGCCGTTTTCAAGATAGCGGGCAATCGCCTGGTCTAAGGTTTTCGCCAGGATCGCGGCCTTGGAATTTCCCGTGTGATCGGCAATCATTTCAAAAGACGGCACAAGAGCGCAGTATTCACCTAAGGAATCCCATCTGAGATGCCCCTCTTTCATGAGTTGCTGCACATGTTTCGGAGCTGATCCGCCAGCGCCCGTTTCGAACAGTCCCCCGCCTTTCAACAAAGGCACGATCGAGAGCATTCGTGCACTTGTGCCCAGCTCAAGAATGGGAAACAGATCAGTCAGATAATCCCTGAGAACGTTACCGGTCGCGGAAATGGTGTCTTTGCCCTGGCGAACTCTCTCAAGCGTGAACCTCATCGCTTCCTGCGGCGGCATGGTGTAAATCTCCAGACCATCAGTATCGTATTCCGCTAAGTAGTGTGTCAGCTTCTTGATAATCTCTCGATCGTGAGCGCGATGTTCATCTAGCCAGAAGACAACAGGATTACCGACGGCTTTCGATCGTGTCAGTGCCAGTGTGATCCAGTCGCGGATGGCTTCATCCTTTGTCTGACACATGCGGAAGATGTCATGGGCTTCTACGCGTTGTTCGAGCAGTGTGTTTCCGTTTTCATCGACAACACGGATGCTGCCCGGACCCTGGGCTTCGAATGTTTTGTCATGCGAACCGTATTCTTCGGCTTTTTTCGCCATCAAGCCCACATTCGCTACATTGCCCATCACAGCCGGATCAAATTGTCCTTTTTGCTTGACATCTTCCAGAATTTCCTCATATATAACGGCATAAGAGCGGTCGGGTACCATCGCAATGCAGTCCTGAAGCTGATCGTCGCGATTCCACATCCTGCCGCCGTCGCGAATGATGTTGGGCATGGATGCGTCCACAATAATTTTATTGGGGAGATGCAGATTCGTGATGCCGTGCCGCGAGTCGACCATGGCCAGCGCCGGTTGAGTCGCATAGACCGCCTGAATGTCTGCTTCGATCTCAGCTTTATGCTCTGCTGGGAGCTTGTTGATTTTGTCCAGCACATCGGCTAATCCGTTATTGACATTCGCCCCAAGTTCTTTCAGTGTCGCAGCATGCTTCTCAAGGGCGTCTTTATAATAGATGGAGACGCAATGACCGAACATGATCGGATCAGAGACTTTCATCATCGTGGCTTTGAGGTGGAGTGAAAGCAGGACGTCGTCCTTTTTCGCCGCCTCGATCTGTTCGGCGTAGAATCTGCGCAGGGCTGCCACATCCATGTGAGTCGTGTCGATGACTTCATCCTTGATCAGTGAAATGTTCTCCTTAAGGACCTTGACATTGCCCGCCTGATCGACAAATTCAATCTTCACATCGCAGGCTTTGTCCAGAGTCATGGATGTCTCATGTTCATAAAAATCTTGTGCCTTCATGTGCGCAACGCGGGCTTGAGAGCCGGATTCTGGCCAGGCTTTCATCATTGTATGGGGATGTTTTCGGGCGAAAGCCTTGACGGAGACGGCGGCCCGCCGGTCGGAATTTCCTTCGCGCAGAACCGGATTGACGGCAGAGCCGAGAACGACGGAGAAGCGTTGCTGCAAGGCGCGCTCTTCATCTGTTTTCGGCTCCTCAGGATACTCAGGAATATCATAGCCCTTGTCCCGCAGTTCCTTGATGGCGGCCTGAAGCTGCGGGATCGATGCGCTGATGTTGGGCAGTTTGATAATATTCGTATCAGGCCTTTGTGTCATGTCGCCCAATATCGTCAGATAGTCGGGCATTTTCTGTTCTTCGGTAAGTCTGTCGGGAAAGGTTGAAATAATCCGTCCGGCCAGAGATATGTCGGCCAACTCGATCTCGATGCCAGTCTCTTTGGTGAATGCCTTCAGAACCGGGAGCAGTCCCTGTGATGCCAGGGCAGGAGCCTCATCCGTGTGAGTCCACGTAATTTTTGCCATTGTCGAACCTCGTTGTTGGGTTGTTGCTCTCAAACAGAGCATGGTGCTGTTATGTCGATTTCTACGCTTAAAAGCGATGCTGGACAATTACTATGCTGCTTATGCTTTACGTGGAAATCTGTCAAGTGGAAACCCGATGAAGCCGGTCTCGGAGGCTGTACGATCTTTATGGCTCTGTCAATAACACCGGAGGCTTCCTGCAAGCGTGAGTTCTCCTGTTTTTCCACCAGAGAGGTCTCCACTGAGTAAATTCGTTATGTGAGCGAAAAATTCTTGACGCAGAGTGTACAATGCCATAATCTGAATAACTCGGTATCTATCGGAATGAAGCGCACATGAAATATCTTGCACGCTGAGAGGTCATCTATGGTTGAGATTGTATGTTTGGGAGAAGTGCTGATCGATTTTGTCTCGCTGGAATCCGGGGTGTCGCTCGTGGAAGCCCCTTCATTTAAAAAAGCTGCCGGCGGGGCGCCGGCCAACGTGGCGGTCGGTCTGGCCCGTTTGGGCCATTCGGTCGGCTTTATCGGCAAGGTCGGGCAAGAGAGCTTTGGAGATTTTCTGATAAAAACTCTGGCGGACAATCAGGTGGATGTCTCCGGCATTGCCCGCGATCCAAATGCCCGCACCATGCTGGCCTTTGTCTCGCTGGCAGCTGACGGCGAACGAGAGTTTATGTTTTACCGCCACCCTTCGGCTGATATGACGCTCACCCCAGAAGAGATTCCGGACGATCTGATTGCCAATGCCCGTCTCTTTCACTATGGATCGATCAGCCTGATTTCCGAGCCGTGCCGCAGCGCCACACTGCATGCTCTGACGATCGCAAAGGAGAACGGTGTTCTCACGTCCTACGATCCGAACCTGCGCTTGAATTTATGGGAAAGCGAAGACATGGCGCGCCGGGAAATGCTTGAGGGAATGCGCTTTGCTGATGTCGTGAAAATCAATGAAGATGAGCTGCACTTTCTGACCGGCAGCCGTACCTTTGAAGAGGGCGCGAAGGCCCTGATGCAGTACGGTGTCTCTCTGCTTATTGTGACCATGGGAGAAAAAGGCTGCTGTTTCTATTCCGACTCTGCGCAGGGCATGGTCCCGGGTAAGGTGGTGCAAGCCGTCGATACGACCGGGGCAGGAGACAGCTTTGTCGCCGCTCTGCTGTCCGGCTTGTTGGGGCGAAATACGCTCGATCGGCCTTTCACGGACCAGGATGCATCGACTTTGGAGGAAATCTGCCGCTATGCTAATGCTGCCGGCGCTCTCACGTCGCTTGAACGCGGAGCAATTCCCAGCTTGCCGACGGGGAAGCAAATTCAGGCGTTTTTAGAACGTAGCTGACTGAGAAAAGAAAATATCCTGTGGGAGATCAGAGAGAGGTTCTGCACATGAAAGAGCAAAGATGTTTCTTTATACTGCTGTTGTGTTTTGTCGCGGCATTTACAGTGTTCGGACATCTTCACAGCGAGGCGTCTGATACAAAGCAAGGAAAAGATCGCATGAACAAAGAAAAATTGAAGGAAATACTGACAGCGCTGCAATATAAGGTGACCCAAGAAAATGGAACGGAACGCCCTTTTGAGAATGTATATTGGGATAACACGCTGCCTGGAATTTATGTAGACATCGTGTCTGGCGAGCCGTTATTCAGCTCTCTGGACAAGTTCAAATCCGGTTCAGGATGGCCCAGTTTCACGCGTCCTCTCGTGAAAGAGAACGTTCTGGAGGAGGTCGATCGCAGCCTGTTTATGGTACGAACCGAAGTCCGCAGTAAAAATGCCGATTCTCATTTAGGCCATGTTTTTCAGGACGGCCCGGAACCAACGGGCTTGCGTTATTGCATAAACTCAGCCGCCTTGCGCTTTATTCCGCTTGAAGACCTTGAGAACGAGGGCTACGGAGAGTTCCTGAAACTCTTTGAACGCCAGGACGGAGAAGAAGACAAGGCGGGTGATGCAGGGCGTTGAAGAAGCTTTCGTGTTCAGAGATACTGATCCGGATAATAGACCTTGATTGCCCTGGCTGATGTTGACGACAGCTCATATTCTCCCAGAGATGCCGGCAGAATGACTGATTGACCACAGGGGATGTCGGCGATCTTCTGACCTTGTGCGTAAATTTCCATCACGCCTTCGTAGGGGATGATGCCGTGAAAGCTGTTGCAGCAGTCTCCTTGTAATGTTTTTCCGTCGACTAAACGAATCCGGCTGACGCCGAAATCTTCGGACTCCATACAACGCAGTTCGGCACTGCCGCCATGTTGCTGTATTGTCTGAGCTGTCGGCTGAATGTGAGCGACAAAGGCGTCGCCTCGCGGAGCATTAAAGTCGATGACATGCAAAGAATCCTCAATGTGTAATTCCCGAGCGTGCCCGTGCGGATCTTTGCGTCCCTGCGCATCATATTTTCGGTTCCAGTCCCAGACCCGATAGGTCTTTCCGGTCCGTTTCGGTGCGATTTTTTGAGGCTCAATAAGAGTAACGCCTGCTCCGATCGCATGGATCGTACCAGCGTCGATCACGTAGAAATCGCCGCGCGCCACTTCCACAAAGTTCAGATAGCGGGACAAATCTTCATTGTCTTCAATCGCGCTGCGGAAGCGTTCTTTTGAGACATGCTCTTTGAGTCCGAGAAACAGCCCGCTCCCCGGGCGGGCTTCCAGAATATACCAACTCTCCGGTTTTCCGGCTTCATCGGGCTTAAGTCCTTCATAGTCATCTGAAGGATGAACCTGAACCGATAAATGGTCATCGGCATCCAGCAGCTTGACCAGGATAGGATTCTGCCCGTCGAATTTTGCTGCAAGTCTGCTGCCTAAAATCTGTTCCGGGAATAAGTCGAGAAGTTGAATAAAGTTCAAGTTGATCTGTGTTGAATTTATGTTGAAAATAAATTCACAGGGTGACGCTGGATCAGCGGAAATTTCCCAGGATTCGCCTACCACAGGATACTGTTTTTCTGCAGAAATTGGCAGCCCGTGTTTATACGTCCCGAGAATTTTACGTCCGCCCCAGGGAGTGCGCGCAGGCGCAGTGAAATTATCAGGCAGAGGAGTTAACGGTCCCGTCATGTGAGAGGCCAGGCCCTCAAAGAGTCCCTTTTCATGAAGCCAGTGTTGAATTTCCAGGCTGTCTTTTCCTTGAAATGTGTGCATAGACGTTAAAATCCTGATGCATGAATCGTCATGAGGCAGACTTTAGCCATTAATCGCTCCTGTTACTGCCTGACAATGCTGCTGCAGCACTGCCCAGCAGATTTGCGTGCTCGACTGAGACACAGCTGAAGCTGATATGAGACATTCCACAGCTTGCTAAAAGTTCCTGCAGTGATTCAGCGACCTGATCTTTATAGTGTGGATCCCCCCAAAACAGCCCTCCTTCTGCGGCAATACAGACGCTGTTGCACGTATGTGAATCCTGAAAGATACGAATCAGGCCGGTCAGGGCCGCTGCCGTCAACTTTGCAGAACGTGTTAAAATCTGACGAGCCAGTTGACTGTCCTGGCTGCGCGGATGCTGATCACGATATGCCAGGTCTGCCAGGCCCTTTGAACCACTTTCAGGCTCAAGCCTGCTTTCAGGACACGCGATTTTGAGCAAATGCGCGAGATAGACGCCGGAGACCGCTTTTTCAAGACGCTGCTTGCCGGGATTTGTTGAACGAGCGTCGAGCTGGTCGTCGTATTCCGTTAAATGGGGGGGATACAGGTTCCCTGACTCTAAATTGACCGGCAGCGCTCCTGTCCATTCGATCTCTCCAGCTAATTTAGGGACCATCTTTCCATCCAGAACCGCGGCCAGGTTATGGCCGGTACCGACAATAAGTCCGATATGTTCATCTGCCTCTGAGGCCATCAGGCCCGCCAGTGCACTGGCGACGGTATCGTTGATCACACTCACTTTTGAGCAGCGCACAGGCGTTGCTTGACTTGCCATGTGCTCGAGCAGCAATCGGCCGACTTTGCGGCCGATTGTGTTTTCGACAAAGACTTCTTTGGACCAGCGGAGCAGCCGCGCGTCGCCGTCAGGCGTAGATGCCGTCGGATAGGAAAAACAATAGCCTAACGGCAGGTCTTGCGGAGGATGGAGCGAGGCGATCAGCTCACTGAAATTATTCAAAAAACTTTCCCGATCGAGCGTTTCGCCGCGTTTGAGGGGAATAGCGTGCGCCACTGGGCCGCGTTTGATGTGTAATTGTCTATTGTCCAAAGAGACCAGAGCAGCCCGTACGTTTGTTCCTCCAAAATCCATAACCAATGCATCTCCCTTCTGCGGGATGTGCTTCAGAGGGATATAGCACGGCAGGCACGCGATCTCCCGATTGTCATGAGCGAGGCCTTCACGGATTCTCTCGGTTAGTACACTCGCAATGTCAAGCAATTGCTCCTGTCGGATGTCAAACGGCATGTGTTCCCTCCTGACGCTGCTATAAATTCGTACTGTATCAATTAAGTGAGGAAAAGGGAAAAAGAACGAAGACCGCTTCTCTTGCAAAAAACGGCCTTCGTTCGTATGGCTCCCCGGGCCGGACTCGAACCAGCGACCAAGTGGTTAACAGCCACTCGCTCTACCACTGAGCTACCGAGGAATCAATATCATTCATGATGATGAATCATAGCCTGTTTCGGCCGAGTATTTTGTCAAGACTTTTTCCCCCAAGGGATATTTTTGTTCGGCCGTGTAGAGGCGCAGCCAGACCGTCTCCCGCACTATCTGGCTGCCTGTCCTGCTTTATTCAGCACTCTGAAGCTCTTCGATTTTTTGCTTTGCAATGTCGGCTTCGCGGAAATCCGACGTGATTGACAGAGCATTGTTCAACTCGTCGAGGGCTGCTTCCTTGTCTCCCTGTCCAGCGTATGCCATCCCAAGGTGATAGTGAATCGTCGCTTGCATTGGGCTGAGCGCGATGGCCTGTTGAAATTTCTCGATCGCCGGCGCGTATTCACCGCGTTTATAGTATACCCAGCCGACAGTATCCATGATGGCCGCAGACGGCCGGCTCTGCTCTGCTTCTTGAGCCAGGCGCAGGGCCTCATCCAGATTTTCGCCTTGATCAGCATAGAGCCAGGCCAGCTGATTTTTGGTCAGAGATGAATCGGGAGATGACTCCAGAAGAGCCTTATACTGCGCAATGGCATCGTCAATGTTGCCGGCGTTTTCACTGGCCAGCGCCTGTTGCACGAGAGCGCCCGGATCGTCGGTATGTCCTTCCAGATATTTTCCGTAGGCCTCAATGGCTTTTTCCGGTTTCTGCATGTTCTGGTAAAGATTGCCGATCTCTTTGTAGACCGTTGTCAGAGACGGATCGGCGTTTAAAATCGATTCTAGTTGGGCGACAGCCTTGTCATAGTCCTGCTGCATGCTGTAAGCTTGTGCCAGAAGGTAGCGCCCGACCGGACTTTCTTTCACTGTTTTCGAGACGCCAATATCCGTCAGCATGTCAATCGCTTTTCCCTGCCAGCCCCGCGCAGTAAACGTCGCAGCGCTGTTGAACAGAATTGCAGCTTCGTTGGGAGTCGCGCCATAGTACGAAGAGATGGCCGCATCATCGAACGGCAGGGTTTCGTAAAATCTTCCGGCCTTTTTAAACGCTTTCCGCGCTTCTTCGCCGTTGTTCTGGCTGATGTGGATATTCCCTAACACAAAGTTGACCATTGGATGGCTCGTTTGTCCAGTAAGCACTTGTTCGCAGTATGTGATCGCGTCAGCGTCAGCCCCCTGATTTTGCGCGGCGATTGCTGCTCCCAGGCTGGCGGCGTTTTTCTGCGTGTCGAGGGTTAAGAGCTGATCAAACTGCGTGCGCGCAGCTTCAAAATCTCCATCCATCAGATAGAGCAGCCCCAGGTCAAGTCGTGCCTGTGGAAATTCAGGGTTCTGTTGAACGATATCCTCCATTTCAAACGTGGCCTTCTGCAGGTCCCCTTTGAACACATACGCTTGCCCCAGAATATAGCGGGCATTGATATTCTCAGGTGCTGCGTCCAGAATCTGTCCGGCATAAGAAAGGGCTTTATCATATTGTTTAAGCTGTAGAGCGAGATCGGCGGCATTGAACTGAGCAACCCGCGATTCAGGCTGAAGCTTGAGCGCGTGTTCAAAATGTTCCAGAGCCTGGACCCTGTTACCGGTCATACGAAATACCCCTGCGATTCCGATATAGGCTTCAGGAACATCGTCTCTGACAGCGAGCACCTGTCGATACTGCCGGAGGGCCTGATAATAGTTCCGCTGTATCCCATACAGGTTTCCCAGGCCGAGCAGCGCCGAGAGGTATTCAGGCTGTTTCTTGATAACCGTGAGAAAGGCTTTTTCAGCCTCTTCGAATTGCTTTTTGGCCGTGTAGGCCCGTCCTAATGTGTCGTAAGACGCCGGATTCTCAGGATCTTGACCTATCGCGCGGGTTGCGGCCTCGATCGCTTTGTCGAAGTTTCGTTTTCCAAGATGAATGACAGCAAGGGTTGCATCCAGGCTGGGCGCATTCGGTTGAATCGTCCGAATTGTATCAATCAGTTCGAGGGATTTATCATATTGGCTGTGTTGCGCGTAGACAGCGCTCATGATATTTAAGATGGTGACGTTATTGGGGTCTTTTTGTAAGGCGAGCTGGCCATAATCAAGGGTCTCATCAAAACGTTTCATCTCAAAGTTCCACAAGGTCAGATTGATGAGAGACGGCAAATGTTCCGGAATAAAGGTCAGCACCTGCTCGAGTTCCTGGAGCGCGCTTTCAGTATCGCCAAGCGCTTTTGAGGTGACAGCTAATTGATAATGCGCCTCTGCCAGATCGTTCTTGAGTGCAATCGCGTTTTTGAATTCTGTTCTGGCCGTGGTGAGGTCGTGTTTTCCCAGCGCCGAAAGCCCCAGTAATACATGGGCTTCAGCGACATCTTGTCTTTCGAGCACAGCCCGTGCTTCAGCTTCAGCCTGTTCGAACTGCCGGCTTTTTGCGTAGATATCGCCTAATCCGAGGTGGGCAGAGAGAAATTCCGGACTCATGTCGATCGCTTTTTGCAACGTCTCGATCGCCTTTTCTGTTTCTCCGCTTCCGGCATAGGCACGCCCCAGAATATTATACAGAAATGCACTTTCCTGGCCGTTGTCGATCGCGCTTTGGGCCTCACTGACAGCCTTGGCATAATCTCGTGCCCGTAAAAAGGCCATCGCTCGGTTGACCTGAAGAGAAGGCGCGTTCGGCTTCAACTCTTCTAAAATATCCATCTCTTTCTGGGCCGCTTCGATTTTGTTCGTGCGCAGATACGCAGAACTAAGCAGGTCATGAGCGGCAACGTTGTTCGGATCGAGTGTGACAACTCGTTGAGCATAGTCAATGGCTGCATCATATTGTTTTTCCTGAAAAAAGACAATCGCCAGGTTTATGAGGGATGGAAGATGCTCCGGATTGGTCCGCTGTACTTCCTGGAATTGCTCGATCGCCTGTTGAAAGTTCCCCAGTTTGGAGTTGACCAGCCCCAGACTGTAATGAGCTCCGGGAAAATTTTTCGACCGAAGCGCGGCAGGTTCGAGCTCATTTTTCGCTTTTTGGTAAATGTCCTTTGCCGAACTGGGGTCTTCTTTTTCAGCCTGAGCTCCTTGCAGCAAATATGCCCGCCCTAACATAAAGCGTGCGCTGATTTCTTCCGGAGAGAGCTGTTCCGTATCGTTTGAGTCCGGAAGGACAGCCAGGATGCTCTCAGCCGCTTCAATCGCCTTGTCATATTCGTTGCGAAGCAGATAGCCTTCTCCGATTCCGGCAAGAGCCTGAACGTTGTCACTTTCAATCTCGAGCGCTTTGGAATAGAGTTCAAAAGCCTTGTCCCGATCGTCATGTTGAAATGCTATAGACGCGAGCGTCGTATAAGCCTGTACGAATGTCTCGTCAATCTCCAATGCCCGCTGAAAAGCGGCTTGTGCCTCTTCGGGTTTTTCCTGAAGGAAATAGATCTGTCCGAGTAGGGCCTGCGCTTCAGCGTTTTCCGGAACCAGGTCAATGTGTTTGTGAACATCTGCCAGGGCAGCCGCAAGGTCTGCCTCAAATTTGTCGGTATCCTCTTCCTGACGGGCCTTTGATGCCTGTGCGGCTTTCACCCTGGCGCGAATCAGATAAGCGGCCGCATATTCGGGCTCGATTTCCAGAATATCTTTGACTTCGGCAAGAGCCGGGCTGAAATCGTTACTGCGGGCTCCTTGATTGAAATAGAGTTCCGCCACACGAGCACGGGCATCTAACATCATTTGACGCTCCGTTTCATCGCCGGGTGCCTTGTCGGTTTTTTTGTATAAGCCGGCAGCCCGAAGCATGTTCTTATAGCCTTGATCGAAATCCTTCTGATCCAATAAGAGTATACCTAATTGATAATACGCTTTGGCGAATTGAGCGTTTTGCTGTATCGCATTTTTCAACTCAATAATCGCTTCGTTATCCCGCCCTTTTTCTATGAGCGCCATAGCACTGTTATAATGTTTTAACGCAGACTCTTTGCTTTTTTCTTCTTTACTCTTGCAGGATGTCATCAAAAACGCTGCGCTCAGAAGAATCAGCAGGACAAGCGTGATCGTCCATATCGACGGCTTTTTTGTCTTGTGTATCATGAGAAATCCTCCCTCGTATCAAAAAAAAGACTGTTGCTTCGGCTTGCTGAACCGGTTTATACATTATAATAGGCGTTCCTGTCACGATTCTCTTCAGCCTGTCGAACTGAACGCTTCAGTGTCCGGCAGATCTGATAAGAGAACAACACTATAAAATATAAGTTTCAGCCTTTGTCAAGTCTTTATTCACGTTGGCTGTTTGCTTTTCTCTTCTGGAAATCGTCTTTCCCCGCTATGTCATTCATCCGCCAGGTCTTATAAGGCGAAGCGTCCGAAATCCGAAAAATGAAAAGCCCTTGTCTGGTCTGTTGCGTCTGCAGCAGGCCAAAGAAGCGCATGAAATTGCTTGACAAAGCTCGGTTCACAGCTGATTGAGACGTCACTATGGAACTTTTCACGTTTCCGGCTTTGTACGATACGGCCTTTCAGTTCAGGGATGCGTCGGACACGGTTGATTTTATAGAGGAGTGTGTCGCGCTCTATACGGAGATTCCCTGTCGTTCAGTACTGGATTTTGCTTGCGGCACCGGCCATTATACGCTTGAGTTTGCCCGGCGCGGCTTCAGGACATACGGTGTGGATTTCAATATGGAGAATTGCAGCTATCTTGAGATGAAGGCTCGGTCTTTGTCACTGGATCTTGAGGTTCTGCACGCTGATATGACTGATGTAGCCGTGCCTGAACCGTGCGATTTGGCGGTGAATTTTTTCGATTCGCTAACCTACCTGCCAGAGAGACAAAAGGTGCTTCAGCATTTCAGAACCGTGGCAAAGGCCTTAACGGACAAAGGCTTGTATATCCTGGAACTCGGCGTGATCGATGATTTTGAAAATCACAACGTTGAAGAGATCTGGACCGAAGAACGCCGCAATTTTTCGGTGATGTCAACGTATTTACGGGACGGCAGTATCGATCCGGAGCACAGGACGTTTCTCGAACATTGCACCTTTGGAGCAGACTGCGAAGAGCATCACATGTTTTTGATAATGAAACAGCAAAAACTGGCTCTCACGTTTCATGAATTTCAGCGACTTGTCGAGGCATCAGGCTGTTTCAACGCAGTAGCCTGCTACGATGAGTTCTCGTCTGATGCCATTCTGCCGCAAGACAAGCGTCCCTGGCGAATTATCGCTGTGTTGCAGAAAAATTGTTGAGGAGAGAGAGGAAGATTTTGAGTTTTCATGTCTTAGAGAAAGACCCGCAGAGCCGGGCGAGGCTGGGAAGACTGACAACGTCTCACGGTGAGATTCCAACCCCGATCTTTATGCCGGTCGGTACGCAGGGCACGGTCAAGGCGATGCTGCCTCAGTTGCTGTATCAGATCGATGCGAAAATTATTCTCGGGAATACGTATCATCTATACTTACGCCCCGGCCATAAGCTGATACAGCAGCTTGGCGGGCTGCACAGATTTATGGCCTGGGATCGCCCGATCCTGACAGACAGTGGAGGATTTCAGGTGTACAGCCTCGGAGATTTACGGAAGATCAGCGATGAGGGAGTTTCTTTTCGCTCGCATATCGATGGTTCGCTGCATCTGCTCTCACCGGAAAAATCAATTGAAATTCAGCAAGATCTTGGCTCGGATATCATGATGTGCTTTGACGAGTGCGCTCCTTACCCGGCTGAGCGTGAGTATGTCGAGAAATCCATGAAAATGAGCATGGTCTGGGCCGAGCGCTGCCGGGCATGTCATATGCGTGCAGAACAGCACAGGTCCGACACCCGAATGACGCCCGGGCAGCAGCTTTTCGGAATCGTACAGGGGGGCATGTACGCTGATTTACGGGCCGAAAGCGCGGACCGCCTGGTTGAGATGGGCTTTGACGGCTATGCTGTTGGCGGCCTGAGTGTCGGCGAAGCAAAGGAACTGATGTTTGAGATACTGGAGCAGACCACGCCTTTGCTTCCGGAAGACGCGCCGCGGTATCTGATGGGCGTCGGCACACCGCTGGATCTTGTGCGAGGGGTTGCGCAGGGGATCGATATGTTCGACTGTGTCATGCCGACCCGCAACGCCCGTAACGGCTCGCTGTTTACTCCCTATGGCAAGCTCTCCATTAAACAGGCTCGTTACCGGGACGACAGGGCCCCGATCGACGAACAATGCGGCTGTTATACCTGCCGCAACTTCAGCCGAGCCTATCTGCGGCATCTTTTTACGGCAAAAGAAATCTTGTCGTCGATCTTGAACAGCATACATAATTTGCATTTTTATCTTGACTTAATGCGAGCCATTCGAAAGGCTATAGTCACAAGGTCTTTTAGTGATTTTCAAGCGCAGTTCGAGCGCAATTATCGGGAAGAGTGATACATAAACAGCCCAGCAGCGAGGCATGAAAAAATCATGGAAATGTACGCCTGCACGGCGAATTTTTTCTGCCCGAAGATGATGGGTCAGGTCTAAGGAGGAAGAGTTTTGTCAGGATTTATCGGGCTCACACAGTTAGTACTCGGTGCTGCAGGCGGAGGAGAAATGCCGCCAGGAGGAGCGCTCGTTCAGTTTGCTCCCCTGATTATCATTTTTGTGATTTTCTATTTTCTGCTGATTCGTCCACAGCAGAAAAAACAGCAGAAACACCGCGCAATGCTCCAGGCGATTAAGCGTGGAGATCGAGTGATTACAACCGGTGGAATATATGGCACGGTTGAAAGCACCGACGAGAAGTCGCTTCAACTGAAAATCGCGAATCAGGTAAAAATTAAACTCTCAAGAAGCGCTGTTGCGGGCATGCAGCAGAGTGAAAAAAGTGACGAGGAATAGGATGGTGACCGGATGTTGAAAGGCGATTTAAAGTGGAAAATTCCGTTAATTATTGTCTGTGTGTTGTTTTGTGCATGGTATTTGGCCGTAAATTCTATTAATCTCGGCTTAGACCTCCAGGGAGGGCTGCATCTGGTCCTGAAGGTCGAGACGGACACTGTCATTGTGAACGAGCTGGTGCAGGTAAAGGATTATTTAAGCCGGGAGTTCAAAAAACAGCGTATTCCGTTTGATGCCATGAGTGTTGAAGCGGATGGCATCTTGAAAATTACGGCGGCTTCTGCGGAAGAACTGCAGAAAATCTCTGAGTATGTTGCCGAAGAATTTCCCCGCTTTGAGAAAAAAGGCATTCTGGGGTCCGGAACAGTGTTGAATCTCAGCATGAAAGCCAAAGAAGTGGAAAGCTGGAAAGAAACCGCCATTCAACAGGCGTTACGAACAATCAGGAACCGCATCGATGAATTCGGCGTTTCAGAGCCGATGATTCAACGCCAGGGAAAATCCCGTATCATCGTCGAACTCCCTGGGGTGAAAGACCTGCAGCGCGCGATCGATTTACTGGGAAAAACCGCAGAATTACGTTTTCAATTGGTAAAAGATATTGCCGCAACACAGGAAGAACTTTTAAAGCGTCATGACGGGAAGGTGCCGAGTGGCTATACAATCCTGTTAAGCGCTCCCGATGCCAACAGCAGTGGCCGTCAGGGAGCCTATCTTGTTGAAAAAGAGGCTCGCGTGACTGGTGCCGATTTGCAGGATGCCAGAGTGTCTAAAGACGAACTGAACATGCCGGCAGTCAGTTTTGAGTTTAATCACGACGGTGCCAGAACGTTTGGTAAGTTGACTGAGGAAAACATCGGCACACCGCTGGCGATCGTCTTGGACGG
The DNA here is from genome assembly GCA_002748425.1 of candidate division KSB3 bacterium. GTDB lineage: Bacteria > Moduliflexota > Moduliflexia > Moduliflexales > Moduliflexaceae. The sequence continues at coordinate 53,940 of PDSJ01000014.1, forward strand.
GACAGTCCAGTCTGCACCGACCATTCAATCCAGAATTACCAGCCGGGGACAGATTACAGGAAATTTCACCAGCGAAGAAGCGACAGACCTGGCAATTGTGCTGCGCGCCGGCGCTCTGCCAGCTCCGGTGAAAATTCTGGAAAATATCAGTGTTGGTCCGAGTCTGGGAGAAGATTCGATCGCGGCTGGGAAAAATGCCATTATGCTGGGCGGCCTGTTCGTGATTATCTTCATGTTGCTGTATTATAAAGTCTCCGGCCTGATCGCCGACTTGGCCCTACTGTTTAATTTTCTGTTTATTATGGGAGTGCTGGCCTATTTCAGAGCGACACTGACATTACCAGGTCTGGCCGGTATTGCCCTGACGGTCGGGATGGCAGTGGATGCAAATGTGCTGATTTACGAGCGTATTAAAGAAGAGCTGCGTAAGGGGAAAACCCTGCGTTCTGCTGTAGAAAAGGGTTTCAGTCGTGCTCACCTGACGATTTTGGATGCCAATTTGACGACCTTAATCGCCGCGATCGTTTTGTTCCAGTTCGGAACTGGTCCGGTGAAAGGCTTTGCCGTGACCCTGAGCATCGGAATTTTTTCAACCTTGTTCACCGCATTGATTCTGTCGAAAGTCATTTTCGACCTGGTGTTGCAGAGTGGAACCGTGAAACGACTGAGCATTTGATCCGGTATACTGGACCTTGAACGGGACGTGAAGAACGCGATAGAGGATAGGACTATGGATATTCAACAAAAAATAGGATATGACTTTATCGGAAATCGTAAGATTACCTTTGTGATTTCTCTGGTGATTATTGTCCTCGGGGTCGGCTCGATCCTGATTAATGGAGGACTGAATTTTGGGATTGAATTTGTGGGCGGAACGCTGGTGGAAGTACGTTTTACTGAAATCCCCGAAGTAAATGATGTCCGTGATGCTATCGATGATGCCGGGTTTAAAGAGGCGGTGATTCAGCGGCTTGGCAACGGAGAAGTCGTTATGATTCGCGTGCAGCAGGAATCTGAGAGCGCTTCGGCTGTTGGCGAGGATGAAGGCGGCCAGATTACTAAAGCGCTGGAAGCGGTTTTTGGGGCAAACAGCTTTGTGATTAACCGAGTCTGGCAAGTCGGCCCGCAGGTAGGCAGCGAGCTTCGCCGCAGCGCACAACTGGCTTTGCTGTTTGCGATCGTTGGTTTAGTGCTCTACATTTCCTGGCGTTTCGAGTCGAAGTTCGCTCTTCCGGTCGCAATTATTGCGGTGATTACGATCGGATTGTCTTCGTGGAATGTCGCGATTTCGCTGATTATCATGCTGGCACTGATCGCAGTGTCAGTGGCTTGCATCGTCTTTGATTATCATTTCGCCTTTGCGGCAATTATCGCTCTGATTCATGACGTAACGATTACTGTGGGCGTATTTTCGCTGACCGATCGTGAAATAACTCTGCCGGTAGTGGCCGCGTTATTGGCAATTATCGGCTATTCTCTCAATGATACGATCGTGATCTTCGACCGTATCCGCGAGAATATCCGTCTCATGGGCCGGAAATTACCGGAGCAGGTTCTGAATGTCAGTATCCGTCAGACCTTGAGTCGGACGATTCTGACGTCTTTGACGACCTTAATCGTGGTGCTCGTTTTGCTCTTTGCCGGTGGACATGTGATCAATAGTTTTGCCTTTGCGCTGTTTATCGGTGTTCTCACGGGAACATATTCGTCGATTTTCATAGCGACTCCGCTCTTGTTCGAATGGAACAACCGTTCCAAAGGAGGGATATTCAGAAAAGTCTAGGACGCCTGTGTCTCTGGGTGAAGTGTTGAGCAAGGAGGAAGAAGCCTGTCAAAGGCCCTCGGAACGCTGATGATCATTTTCAGGGATTCCAGATAAGCAGGGAGAGATTTGCCTATCTTGAATCCCTGTCTTTCTTCTGATATATGCTGAGAAAGTCCTTTGAAGCGAAACGAGTGCAGGAGAGCTTTGCCGCTGTCAGTGACTGCGAAGCAGGCAACAAGTCATGCCGGAGTGTCTGGAAAATTTCGTAAAAAACGCATCAGAGGAGGATGTGCAGCTTAAAAGCCATCAGGAGGCACTGGAGGAAAATCCCGGGACAAGAGGGCAGGACCGTCTGCAACTTGCCACACTTTGGGAAGGAGACTTTTTGGGGAACAAGCGCTGATCGCTCAAGGTCCCTGTTCAGCGACGATTCTCGCCTTCAGCGACATAGAATGTTGAAATTTACGAACTACGACCTTGCACGTATTGTCAAACAGTATCAGTATATCGGGACCTTGCTGGCGCCCTATTACCCACATCGTATTTCCGACACCCTGGGCTCATTGAAATCGATCTGGTGGCTGGAGTTGGTGCAGCGATGAGATATGATTCCGAACCTCAGCTTGTCAGGAGACTTCTCGAAGATGCCGATGGACTTCAGAGGACGCTCAATAGCCTTCTGACAAAAGATCGTGTTCTTTCAGGCGACTTTGAAGCCCCGATGCCTCAGGTTGAATCGCTGCTCAATACGCTTGACCATTTCAGTCAGCTCCATACTCTGAATCCCCAATTTTCCCTGAGTCCGTTCAGCGCTCGTCATATTGAGAAAAAACTCTCTTTTCTGAAAGAGACGATTTCAAAACTGCTGCTCCGAAAAGAGTTCCCTTCGCTCGAAGCCCGGGTCAGGTGGAGCATTCAACGGTTCGTCCATCCCGAAACAGCAGACAAGGACGACGAGCAAACGCTGATTCTCCTTTACAGACGGATTGTCCAGGTCCTGGACAGTTACTACGCCAAGAATGTGCGGGATAGTCGGACTGTTACGCTTCTTAACGAATTTGCTGGGTGGATGGAACATATCGAAACTCAGGGGCATCATGACGTTCATGGCGTGATGATATTTGCTGAGAAGGTTGCACGGGATAGTGCCGTGATCCAGCACCGGGCCGAGGTCGTACGCGATCTCTGTCTGTTTCTTCGCGAACGCTCGACGCTTCTGACGGTAGAGCGAGATCTGGATGACGACCGCGAACTTGCCGCTCGGATCGCTGTTGAGTTAAGCCAGGTGTACTCCGAGTATCTTTTGCAGCTCTATGAAGCTCTTTTGGAAGATAGTGAAATTATTGCCATTTCCAATCAGAATTACCATGCCTTTGAATGTTACTGTCAAGAGCATGATATTGACTTTTATGACGAATATTGTGACGCTCTGAAGGAGCATTTCAGAGAATACGTTGATACTATTTCTGGGGATATTTCTTTATTGCTGGGCCTGGTGCGGACTGCAAATGTGATTGTCGGCGCAGAAGCGGTCTATCGCCGATATCGTGATTTGGAGTTTCCTGAAGAAGTGATCGGGCAGAACCTTTCCCGGGATATCCGTCTTCTTGATACTGCGATCTATAAAGTCGGCTTCATTTTTGAAGACGTTTCCGACCTTTATAATGCCTGCGCACAAAAGCTCAGACGCTTCAAAGCTGACATCATCAGGCCGGCTATCGCCTTGTATGGCGAGTATATGCGCTCCTCAAAAGATTTTTTTCACCAGCTTTCCACAAAGCAAACCGACTGGATCCCGATCCTGGACAGTGCGTTGGCGTGTCTCGAACAGAATGACGATTTTTACGAAAAATGCTATCAGCTCAAGATGAAGATCGATGCATTCGTGGCCGGGCATTCCAGGTGAGTGCAAGATGAAAGCAATGATTTTTGCTGCCGGGCTGGGAACTCGTTTGAGGCCCCTGACCGACACATGCCCCAAAGCCCTGCTGACCATCGAGGGAAGGCCGCTGTTGGAAATCGTGATTCATCGCTTAAAGCACTATGGTTTTCGGGAACTGGTGATAAATGTCCACCATCTGGCTGAACAAATTCTCGAATTTTTGGCGGCCAGAAAGAACTTCGGGCTGGATATCCAGATTTCCGACGAAACAGCGCTTTTGCTCGATACCGGCGGAGCGCTCAAGGCGGCGGCGGCTTTGCTTAATGACGGCCGTCCCTTTCTCGTGCATAATGTCGATATTTTATCGGAGATCGACGTAAAGGATTTCTATGAATGGCACTGCCGTCGCCCGTATGTATTGGCGAGCCTGGCAGTCAGTCGCAGGCCCTCTACACGCTGTCTGCTCTTTGATCGCGAACAGCGTTTGTGCGGCTGGCGTCATCGGAAGAGCAAAGAGACCATTTGGGCGAAAACATGCCCGGAGGACGTGCAGGAGCTTGCCTTCAGCGGTGTGCATGTGATCGATCCGAAGATTTTTTCTTACCTGCCTGAGAAGAAGGTGTTCTCGATCATTGATGTCTATCTCCAGGCCGCCGGCAGTGAAGCGATCGTCGCCTATCCCCATGAGCATCGCCTTTGGCTGGATGTCGGTAAAACGACACAGTTGAAACGAGCCCGAGAGATCCTCATGGAGATCGAAGCGAGGCAGGGAAAGTGTACACCGGGAGAAAGAAGAAGACTGTGACTTGACGTCATTGTGCGTGCTGTGAACGATCTACGCCCCTATCCCCCGCTTTTGCTCTACGTTAGGCAATTATTTCTCTACAATCCAGCCAACCGCTCCTTTGATATAATATTTCTGCAGAAACATGAAGAGCAGGAAGGGCACGGCGGTCACAAGCACAGAGGCAGCAGAAAGGTGGCCCCAGTTAGCCACGAACTGTCCTCTTAACATCGGGATCACCTGCACTGAGACATATTTCTCCGGCGAATAGATAAAAATCAGCGGCAGGAAAAAATCGACCCAGCACCAGACAAACTGGAGCGTAAAAACAGAGAGCAAGGCTGGAATCGATTGCGGCAGGACAATCTTTGTGACGATTTGAAGTGACGATGCCCCATCGATTTTGGCGGATTCTTCGATTGCAATCGGTTGTGCGTTGACAAAATTCATCATAAAGAATACGATCCAGGGAATGGCGGTTGCCGTATCCAGGATAATCACGCTCGTGAATGAGTCCAGTAAATTCAAGGAATTCATGATCCTGAAAATTGGCACGGAAATCATCTGAAGCGGAATCGCCATCAGAGAAAGGAGGATCACGATAAGCGTTTTTTTAAACGGCACCTTGTGGCGGGCAAAAGCATAGCCAGCAAATCCACCGATGACGATCGGAACGATCGTTCCCAGCAGGGAGATATAGAAGGAATTGATTAAGGGGCGGACCAAAGGAATGGTTGTTCTGAAGAGCACTTCAATATAATTTTCAAAGCTCGGGTTGAATTCGTCAAATACCCACCAGCCATGCACAATCTCGGTCTCTGGACGGATTGACACCATGAGAATTCCGACAAAGGGCAGTGCCCAGAGGATTCCGAGCATCCAGGAAAAAATATGACGGAGTATTTTCTGCATATCGTGTCGATTCTTATCAAGAGGTTCTGGCTCTTCCACAGCTTTGATGAGCCGATTTTCTTTACAGCTCCGCACTCTCTTTCGCGGCGATATTGCGATGAGACCGGAACGCGGCGAAACGGAGAGAACATTGCTTACGATTTCATCGAAGAACGCACCATGAAGATAATCGGAACGCTTGTCAGCATGGTCAGTAGTGTGGCGATCGCCGTACCTTTGCCATACTCAAAATAGCGAAACGCCGTCATATACATCTCAAGCGCCATGACACTCGTTGCCCTTCCAGGTCCCCCAAGCGTTGACGAGTAAACAATATCGAAGAGCTTGCTTTCCCAGATCACCGTCATAATGATAATAATTCCTGTGGCAGGTTTCAGGAGAGGAAAGGTAATATACCAGAGTTGATTCCACGATGAGGCGCCATCTAATTCCGATGCTTCATACAAAGATTTTGGAATGGTCGTCAACGCTGCCATGTACACAACAAGGCAATAGCCAGTCCACAACCAGACCGATGTCAGAATCAGCGCCAGCAGCGCTGTTTCCGGATGAGCGATCCAGTTTATGTCCAGGCCTTGAATGCCGATAAATCGAAAAAAGCGGCTGACCATACCGGCATGTTGAGAAAACAGAAAACGCACGAGAATTCCGCCGACGATCATCGGCACGACCATGCCCATAAAAATCACCGTACGCACAATGGTCGCCCCCTTGATGCCTTTGAGCAGGAGGGCAAAAAACAAGCCCAGAAACACGGTCAGCGGGAGATGAATGGCGATCCAGATGAAGTTATGAATAAGGGCGCCCAGCGGAGGCCATTTGGGGAAGCCGGAAAGCGAGATCGTATGTGAATCGGTGAAAACGTCGATATAATTTTGTAAGCCGATAAATTTTCCGTCATCAGAAAGAACGCTCAAATACACGCTCTGAAAGATCGGGATCACTAAAAAGATCAGCACAATTATCAAGGCGGGAGAGATAAAAAGCAGCGTATCTTTTCTCATGAGTTCGTCACGAAATACTATCACGAATTGTCAACAATCACGTTTTCAGCGACAGGAACCGTTTCAATGGTTTCAGGGGACCATAACGTTACAACCATTGAAACGCTATTCCTGTGAACACACAGCCTAGTTCTTTGCCAAAGTTTCTTCACTGGCTCGTTGTAGTTCAGCCAGAACTGCATCGAGGGTTTCTTCCGTGGGAGAGGCCCAGAGAAGTCCTAACTGATCCCAGATCGTTGCCTGAAATTTTCCGCCGATCGTGTCGTCCATATCCGGAAGAACGGTTTTTCCTTCAATCGCCTGGAAGACTTCGCGCTCGGGAGCCGGGTAGTCTGAAGCTGGCACTTTTGCATAGGTCGAGACGCGGCCACCGGATCTGATCTGAATCGCTTGTCCTTCGGTTGCCAGGAATGACAGGAGCCGTTTCGCTTCCTCCGGGTGTTTCGTGTATTGGGGGACAAACCAGTAGTCGTGCCAGAACACGACGCCTTCCTGGCCTGGAAGCAGGAAGATGCCACGATCTTCGGCGGGGGATACGCTCATCGAATCCGTACTGTCGCCGATATAGATGGCATGATCGCCTGCCCACATGGCATTCAGAACAGCCTCAAATTCATCTGGCTCTCCAAAGTAGTCGTTTTGCAGTAAGGGCAACAGTTTGTCCCGCAGGACTGCTTTAACTTCGGGACTCTGCCATGAAATCGTACCGTTGGTTAAGCCTTTATGCATGTCTGTCCCGCCAAACGCGACGATCCAGTTTTCGACAATGCTGGTAAAAGGCCATCCGACTCCGCCCCCGCTGCCGAGCGGACTCTTAATCCCGGGAATTGTTTTAATCTTATCCAGCAGAGCGATAAATTCATCCCAGTCTTTGACATCTTTGGGAGCAGTGAGATTGTTCTTCTGAAAAAATGATTTACGATACTCCGGCGTGGTAACTCCTCCCAGGCTGGATGCTGCGTAGATTTTGTCGTCGAATTTAACTCGCTCGATCGCTCCCGGCAGAAAATCGCTGGGGTCGATTACATCAGTCAGATCCATCACATGCCCTTTTTTCGCCTGTTCGATAATATACCACTGCCAGGGCGTATCAACGACATCAACCGGGGTTTTTTTGACGGCAAACTGGTTTGCCAGAATCGTCGATGTGTCTTCAGGCTTTCCCGATCGGTATTCGAGCTTGATATGGGGATTCCGTTTCTCAAACTCCTCCATGACCGGCTTAAATCCTTCGAGCTCCTCAGCAGCCCAGGGGGCCATGATGACCAGAGTGATTTGCTCTGCTTCAGTGTCGTGAACTCCTGGAAACACACACAAGACAAGAGCCGTCAATAACATACCTGCAACAGCTGTTTTCATTGCACTTCCTCCTTTTTTTGAGAAACGTCATTAATTGTGTTAAGATGCACGAGTCTGCCGCCGGGCATGCAGAGGCAGGGAAACCCTGTGACGTACAGCATCGATTTGTGTGACGCTGGGCCGTCTTCCCTGAACCGGCAGTTCAAGATGCCGAGAAAATTTTTGAGCGATACTGACATACCATATTTCTTTTCTGAGCATATTCAAAATGAAGCACAGTGTTCTTCCTGTCAATATTTTTTGTGATTTTTTCTTGTGAATTCTCATATGATAACGTATTTTTTTGTTGACAGAGCTCTTAGAGCTCTGTCAGAAATACAGATGGTATCCATTTTCGGGCATACCATAAATTTTCACCTTGTAATAGAGTCTATCGTGTCCAGCCCTAAATACCATCAGGTGAAAGAATTCATCCGCTCGAATATCCAACAAGGCGTTTGGGCGTATGGGGAAAAGATTCCGTCTCAGGCCGAACTTGAGAAACACTGCAATGTCAGCCGGATCACGGTCAAGAGGGCGATTGCCGATCTGCTCGCCCAAAGCATCCTCGAACATCTCCCTGGCAGAAAGGGGCTATTTGTCAAAAATTCCTGTCCATATCCGAAAGTTCAGACACGTCTCATTGCTGTGGCGATCGATGATGTCCGCGACACGTTTGGGGCTGAAATGCTTCGAGGCATTGAAGATTTTCTCTGGGAAAAACAGTTTCATACCCTTCTCTGCAACAGCGATCGTGATTTTAAAAAGGTCGAGCACTACTTTGAATCACTGGCGCAGCAGCACGTGGCCGGAGTGATCTTTTCTCCGGTTATTGACGAGGGATATGTTGATAATAATATCAAAATCCTGCGCCTCCTCGATCGCTATCGTCTGCCCTTTGTCCTGATTGATCGCTACATTCCGGAATACCTCACACATTACGTTGTAACGAGTCATCGCGAAAGCTCAAAGCGGCTTACCATGCAGCTTTTACGAAACGGACATCGAAGAATTCTGCTGGCAAAAGGCTTGGCATGCAGCAGTATGAACGACAGAGTCGCAGGCTATCTGGATGCTCATCGCGAATTCGGTCTCAAGGCCGACGAACGATTAATTGTCGCTGTGAATGATAATCTGCTCTGGCCGCATGCTGAGCCGGATGAAATCGAGCGGGTAAAAATGCGCATACTGGCAGCAGGAGCGTTTACTGTATTTCAGGCCCTCAATTGCAGAATCCTTCGCGCCGGGATCGATGTACTGCTGGATCTGGGCGTTGCCGTCGGGGAGCAGGTGCAGTTGGCCTTACATGATGATACATCCAGGCTCTATCCTCCCTATACAGATAACATGCTGCATGTTGTCCAGCCGTCATACCAGATGGGGTGGGAGGCCGCAAAGGTGCTTTTTGAAGATATTCAGCAGCCAAAACAAAAGACCGTGCATGTTGTCTTGCATTCTGAATTAAGATTTCCGATTGTCTCACAAGAGAGTTGAGAGTTCTTGTCTCCTGAGGAGCCAAGGCCTTCTTAATCTCTTCCCAATGACTGTAAGGAGCCGGGAATGTGATGCAGTAGTCCCTGCTGTTCTGCTGCGGCGTGCACATCCCGAAATGCTCCTGACACATAGTAATGATAGCAAAAGAAACGGTTAAAATAGTTCTGATCGGAGCCGGAAGCAAAGAATTCAGCCGGGGCCTGATTCATGACCTTGTCCTTGATGCAGAATTCACCCGTGCCGTGAAACTCGAGGTCGTCTTAGTAGATATTAACCCTGATGCGCTTCAAACCATTCTTGCCTATGCCGAGCGCTGTGTTGCCGTCACAAAATCAGCGGTCTCATTTTCCGCCGTAAGCGACCGGAAAGAAGCCCTGCTTGGCGCTGATTTTGTCCTCCTCTCAGTCGCTGTCGGTCGTATGGATCTGTGGGAACAAGATTTTCGTGTTCCACTTGCATTCGGATTCAAGCATATTTATGGTGAAAACGGCGGCCCGGGCGCTTTATTTCATGCGCTCCGCAATTATAAACTCATCTTTCCGATTGTACGCGATATCGAAAGATTGTGTCCCGATGCCTATCTTTTGAATTTCACCAACCCTGAAGCCCGGATTTTGACGGCAATCTTCACGCTTACAAAGATCAAGGCCGCAGGCTTATGTCACGGGTTTTACAGTTTTCATAAGTTTGTTAGCCGTTTGTTCGAACGCCCCAGTGAGGAACTGGATATCCGAACCGCCGGGATGAATCATTTTTACACGTTCTACCGTATTGCCGATAAGTATAGCGGTGAGGATTTAATTCCGCTCTTCATCGAAAAGGTCAACGATAATCTGGAACTTCTTGAGCCGTGTGTGCGCTTTCTCTGGGAAAGTTTTGGCGTTCTGGGCTATCTCTCCGACAGCCATATCGGCGAATATATCGGTTATGCCCATGAATTTGCGGGAACACGCTGGGAATTCGGCATAGAAAATCGTAAAGTTCTCCGAACGAACGAGACGGTCAACTCCTGGACGGCGTTTCGTGCCTGGCAGCATCGTATGGATGTCGGTTCGCTTCTGAAAAGTGACATTATGCACACCGATGATGATTACCTTTATGGCCGCCGCATGCCTGATGAACATGTCTTGATCCCCTCCGGCGAGTTAGCTGTGCCGGTGATTGGAGATATTGTCCTGGATCGCAGGAATTGGCGTCAATCGGTCAATGTGTTGAATACCGAAGGCTATATTGAGAATCTTGCACACGACGCCTGTATCGAGTTGCCTGCGACAGTTGATGCAGATGGGATTCACCCCGAATTCGTGGGTAAGCTGCCGGAAGGCTTTGCTGCCCAGATTCGCGTACAGCATTCGATTCAAAAACTTCTGCTTGAAGCCTTTCGGCAGCGTTCAAAAGCACTGTTATTTCAGGCACTCCTGCTTGATCCGGTTGTCGATTCGGCACTCAACGCGCAGAAGTTCCTGGACTATATGTTAGAATTGCAGGCTGACTATCTTCCAGAGTTGCAGTAAACATGCTGTGTCATAGCATCCTCATTAAAAATGAGCCTGTTCCCCATATTCAGCAAAAAGTCAAGCGAGTACAAGGAGTGAGTTATGCCCATGATGGACGATATGCAATGCTGTCCTGTGAGAACGCATTTACAGGGATGAGTGGTATTCATTTATCGCAGCGTGGAGTCGCCGCACGAGCCGGCACTGTATCAACGCCGCTGAAATGTCCGGACAACAGTTCGTGATGACGAAGAAAATTAAGTCTAATAAATTCTTGACAACAGTGGAACCTTGTTGATCTCTTGATAAGTATCTGTATGGATGTTGTTGTTGAGGGTGATAACACATAGTAACGTTATTCTGAGGAGGATAAAGAAATGGCTGATCAATTAAAAGCAGCTCAATATGGATGTGGTAAGATGAGTAAGTATCTCATGCGCTATATGCTGGAAAAAGGTGCTGAAATTGTCGCCGCTTTTGATATGAACCCTGATTTGATAGGGAAAGACATCGGAGAATTTCTTGGCATGGCGCCTTCTGGCGTGAGCATCAGCGATGCGGCGCAGGCTGAGGAGATTCTGAAAGCACGTAAACCCAGAGTGTGTGTCGTTGCCACTATGAGCACGCTGAATGATATCCAGGAAGCCTTTAAAACCTGTGCCAGGAGCGGTGTGAATGCGATTTCAACCTGTGAAGAGTCTCTCTATCCCTGGAACTCCAATCCTTCGCTGACTCAAGAACTCGATGCGCTGGCCAAAGAGCATGGTGTGACGCTCGCAGGCAGCGGCTATCCCGATATGTACTGGGGCGTTCTTATCGATGTTCTGGCCGGTTCCATGCACAACATCACGAAAATCAAAGGCGTCAGCAGTTATAATGTCGAAGATTACGGGATCGCACTTGCAGAAGGACATGGCGCCGGGCTGTCCACCGAAGAATTTGCCCGGCAAATTGGAAACTATAATGACTTAAGTTCCGAAGAGCAGAAAAAACTTGTGGAAAGCGGCGAATACATCCCAAGCTATATGTGGAATCAAAATGGATGGCTGTGTGATCGGATGGGTCTAACCCCCGTCTCGCAAGTTCAAAAGGCAAGTTCAAAAGTGTGTCCCCACCGTTCACTCGGAGGATTTGCACAGTGACACTCTGGGAATGACCATTAAAGCCGGATCACCAACAGGCATGTCGGCCATTGTCACCACAGAGACAAAAGAAGGTATCACTATTGAAACTGAGTGCATCGGAAATGTGTATGGCCCGGAAGATTTTGACCGAAACGATTGGACATTTTATGGTGAACCGGAAACGACTGTCAAGGTTGATCGTCCAGCAACAGTGGAATTGACGTGTGCGAATCTGATCGGACGCATTCCTGCGCTTACTTTTCAGTTCTCTACACTTCGGATTATGGGCGTGTGGCCTTTAATAGGCTTTTGCAAAAGGAACCCGGGCTGTTGCAGTCTTCCCGCAGCATAGACAGGTTCCGGGCTCATCATTTCGGTCGAACGGAATGCAGCGGATTGTGGCTTTTGTTTCATCCTGCACTGTCTGCTCGCACTCAGAGCTGCCGCACCAGTGGGCGTACAGAAAGCCGCCCTTTTCTTCAATTGCCGTTTTAAATTCATCGTAACTGTCGATCCTGTGAGAATGTTCTTCGCGGAACGCCAGTGCTGCGTCGAACATCGATTGCTGAATATCATCCAGCAGAGCCTTTACCGTTGCTCCGATACCGTCGATCGAGACCGACGATTTCTCTTTCGGGCCTTTATCGCGTCGGGCGATCACCACATGATTGGCGGCAACATCGCGCGGGCCAATTTCCATACGCAGCGGAACCCCTTTCATTTCCCACTCATGAAATTTCCAGCCGGGTTTATAATTATCGCGGTCATCGATTTTTACACGAACATCCTGTTTCAGTTCAGCGCTAATCTCATCCACTTTTTCCATCACCAACTGCCGTTCTTCGGCGCTGTAATAGATCGGCACTATCACGAGTTGATGAGGGGCAAGCTTTGGAGGGAGTTTCAGTCCTTTATCGTCACCATGCATCATGATCAGGCCGCCAATCATGCGCGTGCTGACGCCCCAACTCGTCGCCCAAACGTATTCGCGGGTTCCGGAAGTGGTTTGATAGGTCACATCAAAGGCTTTGGCAAAGTTCTGCCCGAGATGGTGTGAAGTTCCCCATTGAAGAGCTCGTCTATCCTTCATCAGCGCTTCAACGCAGGTAGTATACAGTGCTCCGGCAAATTTTTCTTTTTCGCTCTTACGTCCTTTTAAGACCGGTACGGCCGCAAACTCTTCGGCAAAGGCAGCGTAGATATCAAGAATTTTTGCCACTTCTTCTTCGGCTTCAGCTTCGGTGGCATGGGCGGTATGTCCTTCCTGCCAGAGAAATTCCGTTGTGCGTAAGAAAAGGCGGGTCCGCATCTCCCAGCGCACGACATTGGCCCATTGATTGATCAGAATCGGAAGATCGCGGTGCGAATCGATCCATTTGCGATACATCTCCCAGATAATAGTTTCGGAGGTCGGACGTATCACCAGGGCTTCTTCGAGTTCTTTTCCTCCGCCGTGCGTCACAACGGCACATTCCGGTGCAAAGCCTTCGACATGCTCCGCTTCCTTTTTCAGGAAACTTTCCGGGATAAATAGAGGGAAGTAGGCGTTCACATGCCCGCTATCTTTGAACATCGTGTCCAGGGCTTGCTGGATGTTCTCCCAGATGTTGTAACCATAAGGTTTGATCACCATACAGCCTTTGACCGGACCATAATCCGCCATGTCAGCATGTAAGACCGTATCGACATACCATTTTGAAAAATCGTCGCTCTGTTTCGTGATTTTCGTTTTTGCCATGCTCTGGTTCCTTGCAATGTAGACAATAATAGAGTGCTTCTGGGCTTTCTGGACAATCGCGGCGCGAACGGACTGTCCGCTCTCATTGAATTTCAGAACTGCCCACATGAAAGCGTGGGCAGTTCTGAATCCATTGTGGTCGTCCTGTCGCCGGTACTACGAATGTATTTACATTATTCAGCAGTACCGGTGTGAAATCAGATGTCAAGAGAAAAATCCAGGGATCGTTTGATCGATAATTCCTTTCAGTGAGAAAATGGCGTGCAGAATTCCAGAAAAAGTCTCTCTGGGCAGCAGCGCTTTTCTGAAGCGGAAAATATGCTGTTGAAGTCCGTTTTAACGCTAAAGCTCCGGATGACAGGCGGGAAAATACAGCTTTTTTGATTTTTTCCCTTGACAAAAGAGTGAAGAGCTTTCTATAAGACCTATCGTCACATAGTGACGGAGGGCCGCTAGCTCATCCGGTTAGAGCATCTGCCTTTTAAGCAGAGGGTGCCTGGTTCGAGTCCAGGGCGGCTCATTCATGCAGAGGTGAAAGCACTGAGTGCTTTCACCTTTTTTGTGTATGTGAAGATGTTAGGGCAGGGCCGCCGACTTCTCCGTTTAAACGCTCTGCCTTTTGCTGCATGTAGCAGGGTTGATCGTCTCTTGACGCCGCCTGAACAGCGCACGGAAGGGTAATGGTAAAGCGACAGCCTGAATCGATATTTTCGGCGCTGAGTGCCCCATGATATTTTTGAATAATGCCGTAGCTGACCGACAGCCCTAAGCCAATATTGCTTGTGCTGCCTTTTTTGGTCGAGTAAAACGGCAGAAAAATGTTGTCTGGGCCCTGGTCGCCAAGACCCGGGCCTGTATCTTTAAACTCTACCTGCACGAGCTGTCTGTCATTTTCTTCTAAGCCTCTTGTATCGATCGTGATTCGTCCCCCCGAAGGCATGGCCTCAAAGCTGTTTTTCAGCAGATTGAGAATCACCTGCTTGATCTCGTGCTTATTGGCCTGGATCAGGAGATCGTGGCCGCAAGGATTGAATTGAATTCTGATGTGCTTATAGGCGGCGTTGTGTTGGATCAGGTTCAACACTGCTCTGATTTCGTCGTTCAGTTCAATCTCTTCATTGGCGATCGTATTTTTTTCTGAAAATGACAGCAAATTGCTCACAATACTCGCAATATGCGAAATGTGTTCTTGCAAGGTGTCAAGGGCTTCATGATACTCAGGCGAGCGGAATTTGTATTTCATGAAGCTCATATAGGTGTAAATAATCTCCAGTGGATTATTGATTTCGTGGGCGACGCCTGCGGCAAGAAGCCCGACAGAAGCGAGTTTTTCAGAAAGGATGACCTGCTTTTGCAGTCGATCGTGCTCAGTCATATCCTCCAGAATAACAATACTGCCGATTACAATCGTTCCGTCATAAATGGGGAAAGTTCTGAAGTTGCAGATCACCGCGGTATCGTTGATGCTGATTGGAACCTGATAGAGAGTTTTTTCACCATCCCGTGAATGCGCCTGCTGAATTGACCTGAGAACCTCTTCGTTGCTGCTTGATACCAGAGCCGTTAGGGGCGTATTAAAATAGGACGTATTGTTCAGACTGAAGGACTGTTTACAGAAATCATTCACCATCTTAATCCGGCATTCGGGATCGATGACAATCAAATTCACCGGAAGATGTCGAAGAATGGCTTCATCATATTTTAGAAACTGATGAAATTCTTTCTGCAAATCGTCCACATGCTGCTCAGCAGAGATCTGCATGTAGGCCATTTTGATCAGGTTCAACCTGTCGATTTTCCGAAGTTCATCGGTCAGCAAGACCTCACCGTTTCGCAGAATACTGACGCAGTCCGCGAGATGGTAAATATCGTCGAGCCTGTGGCTGATCAGCAGGATCGACATCCCCTCGCGTTGTAAGTCCATCAGTATTGTCATCATTTTTTTGAGAGAGGACGACGAGAGTTTTTCCAGCGCTTCATCGAGAATAAGGAGCTTTGGACGTCGGGTGAGATGTTTCAGGATCTCGATCAGGATACGATCGGACAGGTTCAGATCGCCGACCAGACTCAGGGGATTGATGTCGATTTCATGCCGTTGCAGAAACGTGTGAGCGTTCTTGATCGTTTGATACGGTCCAGCGGTTTTTTGAAAAAAAGGGCCGGTTGAAAAAAACAGATTTTCAGCGACATTGAAATGTTCGTGCAAAGAGAGCATATGCTGATGGACAACAGCAATACCGAGTTGCCGGGCCTGTTTGAGCGTAAAGAATCGGTAATGCTTTCGGTCGAAACTGATAATGCCGGTCTGCGGTTTCAACACGCCGGCCAGGATCATCGCCAGCGATGATTTTCCGGCCCCATGCTCGCCGACAATGGCGTGCACCGTTGACGATCCCAGGGCGAAATGGATATTTTTCAGCGCATTGAAGCGACCGTAATCCAGGCTGATATTGCTGAGCGTCAGCAGAGGAGCCGCGCTATCTTGCGGAGGAGGAGATGCCATATTTTTTTAAGCGGCTGTACAGGGTTTTTCGGCTCATATTAAGCAATTCAGCGCTTTTCTTTTTATTATATCCGGTTTTTCGTAATATGCTGAGGATGAGATTTTTTTCCATCTCATCCCTGATATTGTTGGGAGCGCTGGAACTGCTATGAACCCCGGCAGGGAAATCGGGCGGGAGATCTTCCAGTCGGATCGAGGGGCTCACAGAAATCGTGGCGGCGTAGTTGAGCACATTCTTTAACTCACGTATATTCCCCGGCCAATGATAATTCCGGAAGCTCTCCTGAACGGCCGGGTCGACATCTCTTGCGCAACAGTCATGTTCCTTTGAATATTCATGCAGAAAGTATTCCGTGAGCAACGGGAGGTCATTTTTTCGTTCCCGGAGCGAAGGGATGCGGATCACTGCCGCATTTAAACGGTAATAGAGATCCTCCCGAAAACGCTCCTCCTGGATGAAACGCCTGACATCTTTATTGGTCGCAGCAATAAAACGCACATCCACGGTGAGCGTGGTGTTTCCTCCCAGCCTGCGAATTTCTCGATTCTGAAGAGTTCGAAGGATTTTCGCCTGGATCGCCAGCGGCATGTCACTGATTTCGTCGAGGAAGAGAGAGCTGCGGCCGGCCCGTTCGAATACACCCTTAAAGCATGAATTCGCACCGGTGTATGCACCTTTTTCATGACCGAAGAGTTCATTATCCAGCAAGGTTTCGGGGAAGGCTGCGCAGTTGATTTTCAGCATACTGCGGCCGCAGCGGGGAGAATGGGCATGAATATAGTCTGCCATGACTTCCTTTCCGGTACCATGTTCTCCGAGCAGGAGCACCGGAAGATCGCTAGCAGCCAGTTTTTTCGCTTTGTTGCACACTTCCAGCATCCCTGGATGCTGGGTGATGATCTGTGGGGCCGAAGCTGCTGAATCGCTATGGGCCGCCTCTGTCTGCGATGAAACTTTTAGAGCCTTTTCAATGACTTTGACAAGTTGCTCGAAGTCCAGGGGTTTTTTGACATAGTCAAAGGCCCCGAGTTTAATTGCCTGGACCGCGCTTTCAATTGACGCATAGCCAGTGATCATAATAACTGGTAACTCCCGGGACACGCTGAGTAACTGCTGTAAAACGTCAAGGCCGTCTTCATGGCCGAGCATCATGTCGAGTAAGGCGACCTGTATGTTGTGCCTGGAAAGACAGGCGGAGGCATCGATGCTGTTTAATGCCGAGAAGGCCTGGTAGCCGAGTTGCCGGAAGGTTTGGCTAAGCGTGTTGCAGAGAGCTGCATTATCGTCGATAATCAGAAGAGTTTTTTGCATAACAGATCACACTGTATCAATTTTCCACATGTTTCCTCATTGTGTTTCCTGTGTATACATAAATTATGTGCCTGCAGACAGCTTGTGGAAGTCAAGATTTATTTTTTATTTCTGCAAACATTGTGAATACAGGTGGGTCACTTTTTTTTAGAACACAGACCTCTCCTCTGGCATCGTTTTTGCTCTCTTTTCAAAAGATCGGGTCTGCTAGATCTCGGAGATCTTCACGGACGCTGTCCGTCTGATAAACAGGCTTGACAATGAACGTTCGAAAGGAGGTGATCTGCGGCATGGTCTCGTAGAGACATGTCATGATAAGAGTGCTGGTTTTATGGAGTATTTTGCTGGATTGTTGCAGAACTATTCGTTGAGACATTATCATTTTGAAGGAGAAAGAACTTATGAAAAAGATGGCTGTATATGCTGTTGTTGCTGCGCTCACATTATTTGCCGTTCAGGTCTTTGCTGCAGATATTAAAATTGGGGTATCCTTTTCGGATTTTGAAACGGAACGCTGGCCGGTAGAAGCCGAGCTGATGGAAAAACTCGCCAAAGAACAAGGCGCGGAAGTGATCGTCCAGGCAGCAAATCACGATGCAAAAATACAGAACGATCAGATTTCGAACATGATTCTGCAAGGCGTGGACGTGATTATCATTATTGCTGAAGACGGCGCTGCGGCCGCCGCCGCTGTCGATGAGGCTGCACAGGATAATATCCCGGTTATCGCGTACGATCGTCTTGTTAAATCAGATAAATTGGCGGCCTATATTTCCTTTGACAACGTTGAAGTGGGCCGTACACAGGCTCGTGGCGTGCTGAAGGTGGTTGACAAGGGCAAGTTCATCATGTTGGGAGGAAGCCCGACAGACAACAATGCCGTGCTGTTCCGTAAAGGTCAGATGGAAGTTGTCCAACCCTTAGTCGACAGTGGCCAGATTACAATCGTCGGCGATCAGTGGGTTGAAAACTGGCAGCCGGCAAATGCCACCCAGCTCATGGAAAATATGCTGACCGCCGTGAATAACGACGTTGACGCAGTGATCGCATCAAACGACGGAACGGCACTGGGAGCCTTACAGGCGCTGAAAGCTCAGGGCTTGGCCGGCAAAGTCCCAATCTCCGGACAGGATGCCACAGCTGCTGGATGTAAATCCATCGTTGAAGACGAACTGACCATGACTGTGTTCAAAGATGTACGTCTGTTAACCCCGATGGCGATCGACATGGCTGTTAAACTGGCAAAAGGTGAAAAAATTGAGGGGCTGCAAGAGTTCACGCTGGCTGAGCTGACCCTGGACGACAATCTGGTCGGGACCGTGCCGTGTAAGTTTTTAAAGGTTGTTGAAATCGATAAAGGCAATGTCTACGAAGAAATCGTTAAGAGCGGTTTCCAGAGTTACGACGACATTTACAAAGACATTCCTGAAGACCAGCGCCCTCCCAAATTGTAGGATTCTGATATATACACTGAAAAAAGGACAACGCTCCTTTTTTCAGTGTTGATACGAGCATAGTCACGGAGCGAAAAACGGATGAAGACCGATTATATCCTTGAGATGGAGAATGTCACCAAAGACTTCCCGGGGGTTAGAGCGCTTGATGATATCTCGTTTAAAGTCAGGCGAGGTACGATTCACGGGATCTGCGGAGAGAACGGGGCTGGGAAATCAACCTTGATGAAAATTCTTGCCGGCGTGCATGCTGCTGATACTTACCAAGGGGATGTCACGTTGAATGGAGAAGTCGTAAAGTTTAGCCGTGATGCCATTCATCAGGCCATCGAAAAAGGCATTGCTCTTGTTCACCAGGAACTCGCGCTAATCCCCAAACTGACTGTTGGAGAAAATATTTTTTTAGGGCGTGAGCCGCACAAAAAAGGCATTATAAATTGGAATAAACTGTATGCTGATACGCATAAGATTCTAGAAGAATATAAGCTGGATATCCCCTTTGCCACTGTTGTTGATGAGTTAAGCGTCGGAAAACAACAGATGGTCGAGATCGCAAAGGCGCTTTCCGAAAGCGCACAGGTCCTGATTTTAGATGAGCCGACTTCTGCCCTGACAGAAGCTGAAGTCGATAAATTGATGGACATCCTTGCACACTTGCGGAAACGTGGTGTGACCTGTTTATATATCACCCATAAACTGGAGGAATTTTTTCGTATTACTGATGAAATTACGGTCTTCCGCGACGGCACTGTGGTTGGCACGGTGGATACGGCTGATGTGGATCATGAAAAACTTGTTGCAATGATGGTCGGCCGGGAAATGAAAGAACGCTTTCCAGTGAGTGAGCGTCGTCCGGGGGACGTGGTTCTGGAAGTCCGGAATCTCTCGGTCGATGATCCAGGCCATCTCGGGAAAAAAGCTTTAAAGAATATTTCCTTCAAAGTGCGCCAGGGAGAAATTCTTGGGATCTCAGGGCTGATGGGGGCTGGTCGAAGCGAGTTAGTCACGACGATTTTCGGCGAATACGGCAAGAAGCGTGAAGGGGAGATTCTCCTGGAGGGAATGCCTGTTGAAAATCGTTCTGCACGTGAAGCAATGCGGAATGGAATCAGTCTGGTTCCGGAAGACCGTAAATTAATGGGGCTTGTGCTGGAACAAACGATTTTAAAAAATATTGCGCTGCCCAACCTTGAACGTTTTTCAACAGCCTTTTCGATCAACCAGCTTCAGGAACTTGAAGAATGCGAGCGAATGGCGAATCATCTCAAAGTGAAAACTCCAACCCTGCATGCACTTGTCAGCTCATTGAGCGGTGGGAATCAACAAAAAGTCGTTATTGCGAAATGGTTGCTGTCAGAGCCTCGTGTCCTGATTATGGATGAACCGACTCGCGGCATCGATGTGGGAGCGAAATTTGAGATTTATAAATTAATGAATAACCTGGCCAGAGAAGGCGTGGCAATTGTGATGATTTCTTCCGAACTTCCGGAAATTCTCGGCATGAGCGATCGCATCATGGTCATGCACGAAGGTGAGTGCACGGGGATGCTGGACCGTTCCGAAGCAACCCAGGAAAAAATTATGGCCCTGGCCACAGGGTTGACGAGTGATAATTAGGACAGAGGTCTTTTGATCGCGTTCATTCCCCCATTACTCGAGACACTAAGAGGAGACCACACACAGATCATGGAACATGCGACACAACACAATCAGGAAGGATCGCTCTCGTCCATCCTGCTGACAAAATTTCAGGCAAACCTTAAAACCTATACGATGATCCTGGCGCTGGCATTTATCTGGATGTTGTTTGGAGCGATGACGGACTGGATTTTCTTTGCTCCCCGCAATTTGTCGAACCTCTTTCGTCAAATGACGATCGTGTCCTTTCTCTCTATGGGCATGGTATTAGTGATCGTCATCACAAACATTGATTTGTCCGTTGGTTCGGTTGTCGGATTTATCAGCGCGATTGCCGCAGCGTTACAGGCGTATACAATCCCCTGGTTGTTGACCAGACTGGGAATTGCCGAGTCATTGAGCATCACAGCCCGCAGCATGCTTGTGACAACGATCAGTATCGCTGCCGCGCTTCTGGTCGGCTTGCTTGTCGGAATTTTACAGGGATCGCTAATCGCTTACCTCGGGATTCCGGCCTTTATTGTGACGCTCGGCGGTATGCTGGCTTTTCGGGGTGGGGTTCTCGGCATTACACAAGGCAAGACCATCGTTCCGATTGAGGACTCATTCCGGCTTATCGCTCAGGGCTATATCCCAACAGGGCTTGGCTTTGGGCTGGGAATTTTTGTTGCCATCCTGATTTTTGTCGGAATTTTCAGGGCCCGATCTCAGCGAATTCGTTATGGCTTTGCCCCGCATCCTTTTTATCAGGATTTACTCTCGGCCTGTTTTTTCTCAGGGCTGGTACTTATTTTTGTGCGTGTGATGAATAGCTATCGAGGCATCCCGAATCCTGTGCTGCTGATGGGTATTGTTGCCTTGATTTTTACCTATCTGACGAATAATACAAAGTTTGGACGCTACTCATACGCGCTGGGCGGCAATAAAGAAGCCACCCGCTTATCAGGCGTCAATATTAAAGGGACGATTTTTCGCGTTCACATTTTGATGGGATTGCTCTGCGGAGTGAGCGGAATCGTGTTGACTGGTTATGTTGCTGCCGGAACGACTGGCGGCGGCCAGAACTACGAATTGGAAGCGATTGCCGCCTGCGTGATCGGCGGAACAAGCTTTGCCGGCGGGGAAGGCTCGATCGTCGGGGCCTTGGTGGGCTCGCTGATTATGGCCAGTCTGACGAACGGCATGAGCGTGATGAATATGCCGATTTTCTGGCAGTTTATCATTCGGGGTTTTGTGCTTGTCATTGCCGTGTATATCGATGTGCTTTCGAAGAAAAAATAGGGGGATGGAGATCTTCTTATTGCCTCAGATGCGGCGGGACTGAATGCTCCGCCTGTTTTTATGTGTTACGCCTCAATTCCTTATACAGCCTGAACCAGCTAAAGGCTGTAAAAACTATCCAGACGCTAAGAAGACCGTACAGGAGCTGCGCTGTGTTGATGACAAGGTCAAAGCCTGTCATCCGAAGGTCTTTGCGAATGCCCTTTGCCCGAATCTGAAAGCGCCGGGCGCGGCCTTCAAGCTGCCACAGCACTTCATGCGTTGCGGAATTGTGTTCCAGAACTTTTACGCCCAGCTGTTTCACAGGCTCTAAGACACACGTACTGACCTCCGTGAATCTGGTGGAACGCATATTCGGAAACATGGGATACTGTATGTCAAGAGTCCGTATTTGCGAAGGGGCGATGCGCCCAGCCTGCATCTCTGAACTGACGGCCTGAATTTCTGCGTGTTGCGGCAGCTCAGTCCGCAAGATAAGTTTGACAGACATCGGAATATGCCAGTGCATCAACACGAGCAGAAGCGCCAGAATTGCCGCCGAAGGCTGGGTCAGCAACAGTATGCTTCGGATCGGATTTGCCTTCAATTCTTTGCTTGAGATGTTCTGCAAAGAGAGCCGTCAGACTCTGTAACGCTGTTTAACGGCTCTCCACTCTGTCTCCCGAGAGGAGAAAGTTTATTCGAGCAGTTCTTCCACAGCTTGTTTGAGGGTCTCAACAGGTTGTGCGCCGGAAATGAGTTTGGCCTCGCCGCTGCTGTTATTGAGAACGATCGTACCGGGAGTTCCGGTGATTCCGCTCATCTGCGCGTCTTTCACGTCTTGTTTGACACGTTCGGTATATGTCCCGCTTTCGTAACAGCGTTGAAAAGCCTCGCTATCCAGGCCGATTTCTTCTGCCAGAGGGACAAGGTCTTGAAGAGAAAACCCCCTGCCGTTTGACGTAGTCCGTTCATAGAGGAGATCGGCATAATGCCAGAACGCCTCACTGCCGCCGAGTTCTGCGGCGCATTCCGAGGCTTCGGCCTGTTTTTGGGCGCCGGGGTTATGGAATTGCAGTGGATAGTGCCGATATACTAGGTTGACCTGGCCGTCAGAATCGTCGACAACCTGTTTTGGATTGGGATGAAAATTTTTACAAAACGGACATTCAAAATCAGAATATTCGATCAAAGTGATTGTGGCGTCAGGCTTGCCGTAAATATGATCGCGTTCAGAAATTCTGGGAACATTTTTCGCCTTTTCCTGAGCTTTCTGGGCATATTCCTCCCGGGCTTTTTGCTGAGCCTCCTGTTGTTTTTCAATATATCGTTTTATCCCGGCATCCACAGCATCGTCAATGACGTGCTCTTCTTGCAGCGCTGCGATTAGGGCGTCTTGCTGAGCCGACAAAAAGGCGTCGCTTTCAAGCTCGGCCAGAATATCTTTTTTAATGCGGGCGGCCAGTTTTTCCTCATCAAAGACGGCTTGTGGCTGTTGTATCTGCCATCCGAAAAAAAGCAAGGAAGCTGCGATTAGAACAGCTGCCAGAATGATCGCGGAACGTAATTCTTTTGATGTCGTCATAATATCTCCATATTGTTTAACAGTGTCAGGGGCTTGAGGCGTACACCGCTGACAGAATATACGTGAAAGGATTTCGGGCAAGAAAAAAATACGCCTTTCTCGAAGCCGACAGCGTCAGCACTGAGTGGCTGGGCCATGAGTTCTCATCCCGCTATCCTGGCGGGTGTACGCTTATACAAATGAGGCGTCTTTCGTGTCTCCTGTCAGTAGGCGCCTTTGCCTGATATGACAACTGGAATGGTCCGTAAAAGAATCTTCAGATCGTCAGAAAGCGACCAGTTCCAGATATAATATACGTCGAGTTTCAGCATCTCGTCGAAGGTCAGGTCGCTACGACCGCTGACCTGCCACAAGCCGGAGATTCCGGGTTTGACTTCAAGGCGCTTGAAAGCCCATTCGTCATACTCGTTCACTTCCGACGGCAATGGAGGACGCGGCCCCACCAGGCTCATTTCACCTTTTAACACATTCCATAATTGCGGAAGCTCATCCAGGCTGAATTTTCGGAGAAATCGGCCAAGACGTGTCCGACGCGGATCATTCTGGATTTTGAAGATAGGGCCCTGCGCCTCATTGTAATGCGTCAGCTGTCCTTTGATAGCGTCTGCATTGTCACACATCGAACGGAACTTGAACATAGTGAAGGGCTGCCGGTCTCTCCCGATCCGCGTTTGACGAAAAAGAACCGGTCCAGACGATTCCAGCTTAATGAGGGCGGCAATGACCGATAAGAACGGTGACAAAACAATAAGTCCGATCAGCGACAGCACGATGTCCATCATACGTTTCAACGCCAGATTGAAGCCGAAGAGCGGGCTGCCTTTAAACAAGATCGTGGGGATGCCGGCCAATTCTTCAAAAACGCTTTCATGAAGGCGTAAACTATGGAAATCGGTTAACAGTCTGACGTTAACTCCGCTCTGCCTGCCGCGTGAGATGAGTTCCTGAGAATCTGAGCTGTTGGTAATAATCAATTCACTGATGTTTTGCTCGCGGATGAGCCGGGGGAGGTCATGCAGGCTGCCCAGGATCGGGAATATTGCGTCAGGAGAGGCGTCTTCCTGCTGCGTATGATCGGAGTGGATGAACCCGACAATATCGAAACCCAGTGCGTAATGTTTTTGAAAAACATTTTGAACAACGGCAGCACTTTTACCGGTTCCAATGATCAAGGTCCTTCGGAGGTTAAAACCTTTCTTATACCAGGACGTATAATAAGAAAAGGCTCCCCAGCGCAGAATGAAGATGCTGCATACAGAGAGGACGGCGAATACCAGCACTATGGAGCGGGAAAATTCATAGCCCTGCACCAGATAGGAAGCTGCCATTAAGAAGAGGGAATTCATCAGGACGCCTTTTGCTGCCCGGAAAAGTTCATCAACCCAGACTTCTCCCTGCTTGAATGTGTATAAACCTGATGAATAGAAGACCAGGGGCGTGACAAGATTCACAAATAAAAGAAATTTGTGATAATAGAAAAAGGGAATCGGCGGTTTTTCTAAAAAGATGAGCACATGATTACGAATGAAATGAGCTCCTGAAAATGAAAGATTCACAGCAGCGATGTCAAGAAGCAGAAAGAGCAAGAATTTTAAAAAGCCCCGATATCGTTTCAGAAAAAAGAGCAGAGACCCCCATTTATCGTAAAAATGAATCAGACTCATAAGGTGATACAGCAGGGTTTTGTTCAGCAGACCTTTGGCGCTTTGACGCTGATGGTGATGAAGCATTTGAGCATCAGGAAGATAGTACACTTTCCAGCCCCCTTTTTTCATGCGATAGCACCAGTCGACATCTTCGAAATACAGGAAAAAACGTTCATCCATAAGCCCGATTTCTTTGAGAGCGCTACGCCTGATCATGAGGCAGGCCCCCAGAACCCAGTCGACTTCACGGACAGAATTATGATCCCAGTCTGTCATGAGATGCTGGGCCAGACGCTTGCTGTCCGGGAAGAGCTTTCCTAAAAAGGTTCTGCGCAGAAGAATCACCGGCAGAGTATAAAATGTCCGGCAGGAGTATTGAAGTGAGCCGTCAGAGTTGAGGAGTTTCCCCCCGACAATCCCGGCATCCGAATGAGTGCCCATAAAATTGAGCATAGCGCTGATTGCCCCGGGCTTGACTTCAATATCAGGATTCAAAAGCAGGATATAGCTGGAGTTGGACTGGCGAATAGCCTGATTGACCGCTCCGGCATAACCGACATTTGCAGTATTTTCAAGGAGCTCGATATCCTGACGTTCTCTGCGTAAACGCTCTGCACCCCCGTCCGGAGAATGATTATCGACCACGACAATCTGGTGGTCCACCGGAATAGACTGATCTTTTAAGGTATCCAGACATCTGATGAGCAGCTCGGTGCTATTATAATTGACGAGGATAATTTGCAGCGTCATGAATCTCATGCCTCCGATTAAAGCGATTAGACGACGTGAACGCTTTCTGACAGCACTAAAACGTCAGGCCGTGAAACTACGCAAGCATTTTTTTCATTTCTCGATCGTTCCGGGCTTTCACAAAAGCGCAAAAATCACTATTATCAAGACGGCAGGATTTTAGTAGCGGAGTAACGGTGATGCTAAGCAGGAGAGGGGGATGTCATGTCAGAAACTTATGGTTTTCCGGTTGCGTGACTGTGCGAAATCTCATTAAGTTTTTGTGCGATTTTTTTCCAGAGTTTTTTGTAGCCTCGGTATCGTACAAGGTGTTTCACGGTTTTGAGTTGCAATCTGCAGAGGGCGCTGAGGACGATAAGACGGTTCTTGTGACAGCTGCGATATGGCGACGCACAAAAATTCTCTAAAGGACGGAGGCACTGCGACCAGGAGAACTGTCGGCGGAATCGTCGGATGTTTTCCCGGCATTGGGCGTGAAATTCGCGATCATCAGCCAGACGCAGAATTGCCTGTTGAAGTTCCATGATCTGTCCTGGAGCAACCGTTATCCCCAGTTGATGCTGCCGAACTCTTTCGCTGAGGACATCGCCTTGTGTCGTGATGATTGGCAGTTCCGCCCACAGATAGTCCAGAATGCGGGTCCGGAAAGAGAAATGAGTTTCCAGCGTCTCGAAATGTGTTGACAGGCCGATGTCGGACTCCAGAAAGTAATTGTGACGCTCTGCATACGGAATCCAGTCTTCATGAAAAAAGACGCTGCGCTGATACAGACCAAGTTCTTTGCTGAATGCAACAGCTGCATCAGTGGCATAGGCGATCTGAATGCCGCTGCTGTCACTGGCAGCACGTCTGGCGCCGAGAAAGAGGAGCTTGATGTCGTTTCGTTCTGCTGTAATCCTTTGCATGGCCCGGATCAATGAGCAGGGATCAAACCACTTCCACAGGCCTCCGCCCCACAGGATCACGGTATCCTCTGGCCTAAACAGTAAATTCTCTCCTTTCAGAACAGATCTTGTGTGCTGCGGGGCGTCGTTTGAGATGCCGAAAGGGACGCAGGCTAAGAGGGTCGAATATGATGGGTCCTCGCGGTACGTCCGGTGATTTATACGCCCTATAGACGTCAGCAGGCCGAGCCAGTAATCCCGCTGACGCTCGTGGCTGTAGAGGAAAAAATCCCCGCATTCCAGTAAGACTTTCACGCGATCGATGCAATGACTCTGAGAAAGCTGCGCCTCATGTACGGGAAGATGCGAATGGTGTTCCAAAACTTCGATCGGCAGCGGATCGTAGAGATCAACCACTAGGGGTTTTTTGCAGAGGAGAATAGGGGCAAGGGGCATCATCATGCCCTGTGTGACAATGACATCTGCCAGTTGCAGAGCGTTTTTGAGCGAAGAACGCGTTCGATGGACGAGCCTGAACGCCGGATGGCTCAGGGAAGTCCGATTCGGCGTGATAAGCGTCACTTCATGCTGTCGCGAAAGCTGTCTGGCAAATTCCCAGTAACGAATCCCGGGGCCAGCCATCTGCGCGTCGATGCTGTCGGAGGCAATGAGAAGGATATGCGTACGCTGGGCTGTCAATCTATTCCACCCCTTCTGCGGCAAGGGACGCTCTGTGTTCCAGAAAAAAAGTTTCAAGCGTTCGCCAGAATGTTCTTGACACGATGATCTGAAAGTAGGGGCTGCGTTCCTGGCAGAAATTCATCAAGCGGCAAAAGTGCGTATGCTCAGTCTGCACTGTGGATAAGAAGTCGGGAATTGAGCTGAATTCCTGTTCAAATTCCTGCCGGAGAGGGATTTTTGAGAGCAGGGACGTGGTCAGCGTCAGGTAGAGGCGCCGACGAAGTGCTTCAAGAGCGAGAGTCTGTCCTGTATAAGCCGGGAAGTTCTCCCAAAGTCTTGCAGCAAGGCATTGTATCCGTTCGCGGAACGCCGGCAGATCTTCCTGGAAGATCTCAGCCGGCAATCGCCATTCTTCCATAATACTGTGGATCGCTTTTGTGACGGCAAGAGCCAGCAGCCTGCCCGACTCAGGGCACTGTGCGGCGCAGAAGCGGATCGCGTGGTGAAACTGCGGGTGAGTTGCTGAGGCAGTCCCGGATCCGTTCTGGAGAAGGGATTGAAGTTTTGAGCGCTGCGCATCGGGAACGATATGGAGAAGCTCTGAACCCATGAAGACGTAAAAGGACTGTCTGGCCAGGCAGATTGGAAAATTACAGCCTTCACGCAATAAGCGCGCCTGGAGCTGTTTTTCGAACCAGCGTTCATGTTGTTCCAGCAGGAATGCCATTTCGCTGCG
Source organism: candidate division KSB3 bacterium (assembly GCA_002748425.1). GTDB lineage: Bacteria > Moduliflexota > Moduliflexia > Moduliflexales > Moduliflexaceae. Next base: position 81,926 of record PDSJ01000014.1, read on the forward strand.
AATGATGCGCTGGGCTTCGTCGGAGCCGGGCTGTTTGTTGAAAAAATATCTCATAATAAAGAATAATAAAAACAAAAATACGCATCAGGGGCTGACTCCTAAGCAATAGGCTTATGGCGAATTTCTTATAAAATAGCCTATGATCATTTCCAGCTGAGTCCTGTTACTTGATTGTTTTATCGCATCTTTTACCCTGACAATATGATCAGTGATGATTCCATCTACCCTTGAGTGAATAAACTGCTTAATTGACTGAGAGGTATTAACTGTCCAAACAATCGCTTTTTTACCACCGCCTTGGAGATTTTGTAATTCTCCCACTGAAAAGAAGTACAAAAATCCTGTTTTAATTTCAGGGTATTGCTTTTCAGTATAGTCAATCATGTCGTAATCCAAAGATAATATGACACATTCATCCAGCATGTTTTTACTTTTGATCATCTTGACGACATCATCAACCATTTGTTGATCTGCTGTTTCGCCTTTTAACTCGACAAAAACGCCGATGTTCCCTTTGGATACATCTAAAATGTCTTCCAGCGTCGCTACGGGTTGAGAGGGGTTGTTTGGCTTAAATTCATCTTTGACTTTCAGTTGCTTGATTTCACTGAGCGTCATTTCCGACGGTTTTTTATCCACGCCTGCGACCCGTTTAAAGCTCACATCATGATTGATGATGTATTTGCCATCTTTTGTTCTTTGAACGTCAATTTCCGTCCAGGCGGCTTGTTCGGCAATGGCTTGCTGGATACCATAAACGGTATTTTCAGCCCCTAAATCACCGCCGCCCCTGTGAGCGATCAGTTCAATCTTGATCGTTGTGTTAAACAGCGTGGCAAAATTTTCTTTTGCGACGATGGACATGAGCACATTCAGCCCGAAGATCGCAATGAGGACAGTGAGAAGTTCTAGCTTTGTTCTGACCTTAATTCTTCTGTATAAATCGTCTGTATCCAATTGAGAAGCGTTATGTTTGAGTTTGATTGAGACTTTTTTGCCTGCTGATTCATGATATTTGTAAAATAATTTTGTCAGAATGGAGATATTTATCGGAACTGCCAAAAAGGCAAAAAAGCCAAATACTTCAACAATTGAAATAATAATCAGTATCGTTAACATCTCTTCATCTGGATAGACAATACGAATGCCCGTTGCTGCAAGAATCAGCACACCTATCCAGACAGCCCCCAGAACGACACACAACGCCACTATTTTTACATTGGTCCAGATATAATCGTCAGACAGACTAAAACCGTTATATACGCGCTAAGGTACAGCGGATTGGCAACAATGACAGCACTGATGAAATTAGGGATAGCAAAATCCTGCAAGGGTCCCATGGCTATTCCCACGTTCACCAAGGGTAAAATAATCGCGACAAAAGTAACCAGCACGAGACCGATCGGCGAAAAAAAGCACGTTAAAGACTTAAAGACGGCGATAAAAATATCTTTAATTTTAATGTTGAGTTTATTTTCCTCAATCAATGCGCTCAATATAATAAACGTATTGATATCTATACCTAAAATCAATACCAAGATTAAAACGCCCAAAATAATAACGGGTATGCCGCTTAGACTGGTGAAAAAACTAATATAATCCCCACTGGAAATATTAGTTCTTCCACTGCTTTTAATCAGCATTTCAGTGACAAAATAAAATAGTGGCAGCAGCACAATACTCACCATCAATTTAGAAATGAGCTGAAATTTTATGTATAGCCACATGACTCTGCCTTTTATGGCAAACGTATTTATTTTTGTATGATTTTTCATACGCGTTTCAGTTCATCACAGAAATTAAAAACAAGCTATCAATTACGACGTAGCCTTGTTGTTTTTTTCTTCATCGCTATGCCACTTTTTATAGTGTGGTCATGTGAGAATGAGCGACGTTGTTGGTGGACAAAGCCCACCAACAACTCTGGCAATGAGTTATTTAGCTGCCTTACTATCTGCTTTGACATCAGGCAGGGCCTTAATCGACACATGCTTGCCATCTTTGAACATGGCCTGCATTGAAGTAACAAAGGCTTTCAACTCAATCTCGTCCACGGCCTTAGCCAGGGCCTTACGACTCGAAGCGGTTTCCCCTGTGGTTAAAATATCCGTCCAGTAACGTTTTGCCGCTGCCATTAAGCTTTCAGGTGCCTGCAGTAACTCAGTTTTGAAAATGCTTTTGGTTTCTGCAAATTCTTCTTCGCTTAATTCTGCCAGTGATTTAGCAAATGTGTCGTTAAAGTTCAGGATATGTTTTTCCAACTCGTCAGCAGTGGCAACAGGCGACTCAACAGTAAAGCCAAAGCCTGCTCTGTCATAGCTCACTTTTGGATAGGCAAAGACAATATAGCCCAACTGTTTTTCCGTACGCAAATCATTATAAAATGGGGCTTCAATCAGCTTACCCAGCAAGCCAAGCTCGGCACGCGCTTTATAGCCTTTGCCTGACTGAATATAGTAGCTAACAGTGTTGTCTTCGTGAGGGACTGTAAATGACACATCAAGATTTTCAGCCAAGACAATGGCTGAATTTTTTTGCCATTGATTGTGCAATTCCGTTTTGGGCAAGTGCGAAGCAATCGTTTCCGCAAGAGTTTTCGCCTGGGCATAATTATTATTGCCATACACCATCATACGCACCGCAAGTGATGCCAGAATTTTATCTTTCACCGCCATCACGTTTTTTTCATCAATGGCATCAAGCACGGCCAAACGCTCATCAGGTAGTGACATATGCTGAACAATTTCCTTATTTAAGTAATAAAGAGTTTGCTCATAGGGCATTTTTCTGGCGAAGTTTTGCAAGTTTTGGCGATACGTGGTTTTCACACGCTCAAAGGTTATTTTATCAAGCGATAAATTTTGCAACTGCGCTAATATTGCCGTCAGCAATTCAGGCATCTTTTGCTGATAGCCCTTTAAGGAAACGGTTAAAGCAATATTTCCTGTACCAATATCTGCATTCAGCCCGGCAACGCTTGCATCGTAAAGCGCTCCTGTTAATTGCTCTGTTAACAGTTTGGACAATAAAACCATCGCTGTTGTTTCTGTCATTGACAGTTTCGCCGTTGGCTGTAAAGAAATCTGTACGCTGCTGCGTGGCACATCAAATGAGGTATCATGTTTGTAATACAGCTCAATGCCATTGTCCAGGGTTTCATTTTTCGACTTGATTTTGGCGCTTTGCAGGCTGTAATCATCGGCAATAAACGGGTTTGAGCTGGGGACATGCATCCCTTTAACGGCTTCTTTCTCAGCCTTGCTCAGGGTGCTGATGGCTTTGGGGTCAAGTGCTTCAATGCTGTAGGGCACATTGAAATAATACGTTTGTTGCTCGGACTCAATATCAGGCGCGGTCAATTGGACGATGGCTGCTTCAGGGGTCATCGCCGACAGATATTTATCCATCGTTGCCGTCTCGTAGCCCTTATAAATCGAGTCAATCGCCAGCACATCCCTGACAGGATACATATTCAAGCGTTTTGCCAATTCTGAGGCTTCATCAATCGCTCTGCCCTTTTCACTAAATTGGAAATCGGTTTTCGCAATGGTGGCAATTTCATCGTAACGCTCTTTGCCCCCTTTGTCGGCACGCAGCAGGTTGATGTAATCAAAGATCACCGCAAGCACCTTGTCGGTGTTTTGGTAGCCTTTGTCAGTCAGTCTGGCGATAATACTAAAGGTCATTTCATGGCCAAGCACTTGCAATTCGCCTGCAATCAAGCTGCTGATATACCCCAGGCTTTTTAAGGTATCGACTAAACCGTCTTGACCTTCATAAGCTAAATTATGCGATAAAAACGCACTGACCTGGACGTACTTGTCCTGCGTTTCATAGGGTATTTCAAAATTCAGGCGTAAGGTTTTATCACTTTGCAGTGACGTGTTCTTGATAAGAATGGGCAGCGTTTTGCCGCCAAACAGCGTTTCTTTAATATCAATATCGCCTGCATTATCACGCTGAGGCACTTCAGCAAACAAGGCTCTGCCCCATTTCAGGAGCGTATCAGTGCTTTCATTACCGATAATCACCACACTCATACGGTCGGCAGAGTAATATTTCTTATAGAACTCCAATAGTGCCGGACGCACTGTATCGGCTGGCAAGGTTTCAAGACTGCCAACATTAAAGCGGGCATAAGGGTGCTGTGGATTAATGGCGTGTTTAAACACATCGGCATCACGCCAGAAAGGTTCACTAATTTTTGCCTGATATTCAGAGTTCACCGCCTCACGCTCACGTGTAACATATTTCTCATCCATCAGCGGGGCAACAAAAAAGCGGGCAAAGCGTTTGAGAGCACCGTGCAGATATTTCGGGTCAATGCTGAAATGATAGTTGGTTTGATCAAAACCAGTATAGGCATTGTTACTGCCTCCATGCGCAGTGATGTAATCCATAAAATCATCAGGGCTGGGATATTGATCCGTGCCTAAAAAGAGCATATGCTCTAAAAAATGAGCAAGCCCCGGATAGGTATCAGGCTCGTTGGCACTACCTGCCTTGACATCAACCGCAGCAGCGGCACGCTGGGCCTCTTTATCGGAAATAACAAGTAATTTCAGTCCGTTTTTCAGCTTGGCATAGGCGTAATCACGCTGATCGTTGGCACTTTTGATCATGTCTGGCTGACTGCTTTTCGCAACGGCGCTTTGCGGGGTTTGCTCAGTGTCGGCATAGACGGTTGTCGTCACTGACAATACCACACTGAAAAAAAGTAGGGTACGTTTTGTTTTCATCATTATACTCCTATGGTTGGTTTAAGTTAATAATAAGAATTTAAAACGTTCACTCACTAGTGAGTGAACGTTTTGGCGAGCCATTGGGTTTTTAGTGACGGTTCAAACCGGTGATACTGATTTGTAGAGCATAAACTGATAGTAACCATACTTTTTAGTGTGTTTGCCGAACTCTGCATAATTGGCATTGAAGTTCGTTTTATCAACTTCACCTTCCGGTGCCAGTGGCTTGTCCAAACGCATAAGTGCTGTGACTGTGTCCATCAGTTCGGTAATAATCACCTTAAAATATTTTTTACGAGACCATCAAAAGCTGTCAAGCCTTATGTCAATGCAGCGCATTTTTCGAAGGAGCTGAGGAGTTCCACTACCCTTCCAAACGCGACAATTGGCGCTTTGCGTTTGTATTTTGCGGTTGAAGACGAAGTATCCGGCGATACTGGACGACAGCTTCTTCGATCATGCCTTCCTTTTCATACAATCCCGCTAGGAACTCTCTGTACGTCATGTTGGTGGGAGCGCTTGAGATGACTACTTTAACCAGGGTCACCGCCTTGAGCCATTCCCCCTGCTGGTGATAATATTGTACGAGTTTGAACAGCGCGTCCGGATGATGTTTGTGGATCTGTGTGTACTGCTCCCAGACGAATTCTGCGCTGATCGTATCGCCTCGTTCACGATATAAACGTTCCATCTGTATATAAAGACTCAGGTCGGAACTGCCCTGTTGGACAGCCTCTTCGTAGTGTCTCAGAGCTGCGCTGTGCTGGCCGTTGTCTGCATACAGCATTCCGAGCCGGCGATGGATTTCAGCATCGGCAAGTCCACGCTGAAGGGCCTGCTTATAGATTTTCATGGCCGAGCTCCTGTCGTGCTGCTCATTGTAGAGCCTTGCAAACTGGTGATAGACGCTGATATCATCCGGTCGTCGTGCCAGGAGCTGCATATAGATCTCACGCGCTTTTGATGGAAGGTGAAGGCGTTGGTAAAGCGCGCCCAGGCGCAGGTAGCCCTGCTCGAATTCGGGATTTGCACTCAGAACCTGGTGATAGAGTTCAACAGCCTTGTCGTTTTGCTGATGGTGTTCAAAGCTTTCGGCGATTTTGAGGGGATAATCGAGTGCGTCAGGGGATTGTTCCCAGAGCGTCTGCCAGAGTTCACGCTGGCACGGCGCATCGTGTTTCCGTCTGCAAGCTTCCAGCATGGCTTCATAATAGGTTTTTTCTCCTTCGGATAGTTCGATGGCATGACGATATTCGGTTTTCCCCGCGTCCCAGAGTCCTTTCTGCTCCAGGACTTCTGCAAAACGTTTCCGATGTTCCGGAACGTTCGGCACGATCTGCCGAATGTCATGATAGCTGAGTCCATAGGCCAGGCATCGTTCGAAAATCTCGTGCAGGCGTTTCGGATGATATTGCAGGGCTTGTCGATAGAGTTCCATTGCCGGCTGTGGTGTGTTGAGTGAGAGATAATAATCCCCCAGCGCTTCAGCGTAAAACGCCGTTTTAGGATCGTCATCGATCGCCAGACGGAATTGTTCAATCGCTTCTTGTTCCATGTTCAAGGCGGCATATGTCCAGGCGAGTTGATAATGATATGGCGCGTAGTAGCGGTTTAACGCGATTGCTTCCTGAAACTGGCGCATGGCAAGCCGGTACCATTTATCGGCATGTGGAGTCTGACGGGCAATTTCGGTGTACAATTGGCCCAACTCTTCGTAAAACATGGCATTGTTCCGGTCGAGCGACAGAGCTTTTTGATACCAGGGAATTGCCGGAAAAAACTGCTGCTGGTTCTGGAGCGTGCGTGCACTTCCGTAATAGCTGAGAGCAAGATGTTTTCGGAAGTGAAGGCCCAGCCCTCCCAATACACAACATGCCAGAAGCAGAAAAAACCAGGAAGCCTTATAGGACGTTGACGTTCTGGACCGTTTCGCGTCAGAGCGGGCATGAACGCTGTGATCCGAGCTCTCATGTTTTCGGCGTTTTCTGGAACGACCGGCTTCCATGATTTGTATCGAGGCAACCGACATTGCGAGCACGATCACGAAAAGGAGCGCATTGGCCGGAATCTGCAAGTTGAAATCCCAAAAGCTGTGAAGCAGCATTGCGATGATGCCGCTGCATCCTCCGAGCGCAAGTGCGGTCAAGACCGGATCCTCATGATGAAAATAGCCCCGAAGCACGTAGCGCAGAAAGCTGTAGATCCCCCACAAGACGATCAACAGCGCAGGAATTCCCATGTCCGTCAGCAACTCGATATAGTCATTATGGGCGTGAAACGCTGCTGTGTTCTGGGGAATTCTAAGAGTTTGATAGCGCGGAAAGACGTATTCAAAGGTTCCTCGTCCGCTCCCAAAAAAGGGAAAATCTTCGACAATAGCCAGCGCACTGCGCCAGATCGAGAATCGGATTTCATTCTCAAAGGCGTCCCGCGTAGGAAGAAAGGTGTGTAAAATCGAGCGGTGAGCGATGGGAGACACCCTAACCATCACAATAATCCCTGCAATCAGCGTCGTAAAAACCAGGAGTATGACAAGATACGTCAGCCAGTTTCTCCTCAAGCGTCTGCTGTGCTTGAGTGCAAGGCAGAACGTTGCTATAGCGCAGGCCCCTAGAAAGCTGAACAATCCCCCTCGAGAGAGCGACAGGACGAGGGCAGTTCCCATCACGCCAGTCAAAAGAAAAATGAACAGGCGTTTTTCCAGGCTGGCGCTGCTTAAGATTAAGCCAAACGCGACCGGAATGATCAGAATGAGAAAGCCTGCGAAATGATTGTGATTGAAGTATGTTGCATTGACTGTCCCAATGTTCGGGGTTGCATAGCCCAGAACGGTTGTTGCACCGTTGAGATACTGGAACAGACCGAAAAGAGACTCCCCGCTGCCGACGAGTACGAGAATGAATGCCAGCCCGAGTATTCGGCGCACGCTTTTTAACTGTTGCAGCACAACGAAAAATAGTAAGCCGTAAAAGGCCAGCAGGTATATCTCGGCTTCAGTGCGGTGGGCATAAATTGACCTGAAATAATTCACGACTCCCCAGGCGATGAGACACAGCATTGGAAGACGTAGCGGATCGGGCGGATAATAGAATGACCCTCTGGAAAACGTTTTGAGCGTCCATACTGCCCCGATAGCCAGAATGATGGTCTGGATATAGAAGATCTGTTTCGGCCAGACAGCACCGAACACAATTGGAGGAAAAACGATCAGGGAAATCATTCCAAGTTCTATAATGACATTCAAAATTTTTCTAAGCATCGGCGAGTTGGGAGTCTTGAGCTGCAGCCTTGATACGGAAAAATAAACGCCAGGAATCATGTTAAGATTCCTGGCGCAGATGACTCACATTGACTTATAATAATTTTAATGACACACGACGGGTCCACTGAGAGGGCCGGAGCAATTGACCCGATTGCTGCGGTTCCCTTCTCTGTCATATACGTAGAAAAAGAATGAAAGGTCAGCGCCATAGCTGCTTTCATTATAGCAGAAATTATGAATAATCGTGACGGTTTCCAACTGATTCGCCGGCGCATACTGATAGCTGACAGTTGTCACATCCTGAGCCAAGGTATAATAGGAAGGCGCAGTTCCTGAACCAATTCCGGTACTCACCCAATTCTCCAACCTTCCCGGGAAGATTTGAGGAAGATGATTGTCGATCGTGCTTTGGACAGCCACTTCGTGCGTGTAGGGGCCAAGACAGTTTCCTCCAGCGGTCACTGTTACAGTTGCTCCATTGATTTTGGGGCTTCGCGAGAAGCTGTGCGTCACCGGGATTTTGGTTGGGCCCGGTTGCGGTACTGGAGTCGGGATGCCTGCTGGCGGAGGAGTTGATCCGTCGGCTGGTGTTGAGGTCGGTCCGGCAGTCGGGGTCCGTGCTGGTGTTGGCGTTTTTACGTGGTCTTTATCATCAAGCGGAGGCTGGCCTGTCGGAGTAGCTGTCGGAAAAACTGTCGGTCTTAGAGCTGCTCCAAGTCCATTTGATGGTGAGCGGCTTATGTCAAAGCCAAAATCGTTCAGTCTTGTGACATTCCCATCAGTACCTAATATGTCAACATGGAGTCCTTCGTGTGTTTCGTCGGTACAGTTTAATTCAACGTGCATGTATTTTCCGGTAATGCCTCCGGTCAAGAGCTGGTTCATATTCAGAATCGTACTTGCCAGACCATGCATCTCGAGAAAATCTGTGCCTTCAATATCCACAATTGAAGTATCTTCGTGGTTTACGATTTTGATTTTATTCGCTTGGGAGTCAGTCCCGAACAGGACTTGAAACAGTTCTTCTGAGATGAGCTCAAAGCCGTTTACCTCGGGCAGTTTAACGATTTTGACCTTCTTGTTCGGGCTGAGCAGGGTAAATTGCACACCGTCTTCCCCAAGGCAAGTGTCTGGCAACACTGTTGAAGTTGTGACGATTTGCCCGATCCCGCTGGATACAATTTCCGCTGTGCCTTTTGACAAGGTCACGAGTGTTTGATCCCGATCACCGGAACGCTGCACGAACAGAGGCCATTGAGTCGGCAGAGCGGCAAGGCGCTCATAGCGTTGCTGCGGTTTATAGACCTCGACGTCTCCCTGGCGGGTATCGACTGAGCCATTGACCGTTTTAATGATTTGTACTGTCTGCCCGAGAATCTTCGAAGACTGCCGGGTGGCAATCGTACCTTGTTCCAGTATGAAGACTGCTGTCCTCGGAGTCGATCCCCGTGAAGAGCTTAACTCTTCAATCGTCAGACGTGAATCGCCTCCCATGGTGAGAAGCGTCCCATCGTTCAAATGAAGCTGCAGGGAGGCATCGGTGTCTGTACGAATGTGATCTCCGGCAGCCAGGCTGGCTTTCGGACTGATACGCTTCCAGTCTGTCGCCAGAATTTGAGCCTTTGATCCTCTTGGGGCAGCACGCTTTGATGCGATTTCTGCGTTTCCGTTCACATCGCCAACAGTGAGCGATATGACCCGGCTTGCCTGCTGTGCAGCCGAAAATGGGATATTACCCGCCAGGAGAAGGAGTGATACGGCAACAATCAGTGTCAACAATGCTACGGTACATGTCTTATATCTCATAATTGTTCTCCTCATTAATGTTCAACATTAACAGAACGGAATCAGGACCTGGTCCTGTTCCTCCTTCTTAATTTCCTCCTCATACTTATATATCATAACCTGTTGTGTACTTAGTGAGTTACGACGAGCTCTAAAGGTTTTTCCATCTGTCGGGCACTGCGGATGAGGCTCTGCAGTTCTGCCTGAAGCGATGAATCGGCAGGGAGAAGTTTAAGAGCCTTGTGACAGCATTCCAGCATTTTGGCGGCATGCCCTCGTTTTTCGGCTAATCGAGCGATTTTTTTCAGCTCGTGAGCGGTCTCTTCCTTTCTGCGGAATTTCCAGAGTAGTGTGACGAGACGCTGTCGCACCTCAATATCTTCCGGGCGGAGCACCGCGACATTTCGGTACTGTGCGATCGCTTTTTCATCGTGTCCGCATTGGACTAATTTTTCGGCAAAGCGTTGATATAAGGCCGCAGCCTCATTAAAATGACCTAAGCCGCAGAATTCCTGACCTAAGGTATGAAAAGCGAGTTCATTCAGCGGATCGAGATCGAGCAGTTTCCAACACTGCGTGAGGATGAATTCATTGTCGTTTCCCAGCCGCGTCTCTCCCTGGTAATACGCTGTTATCGTTCGAACATAATATTGACGCGCCTGCTCATTTTCTGAAATTTTGACATAAAGATCTGCAATTTTTTCAAGAAGCTGCGGTTCATCACCGAATTTTGTCAAGGAGCGTGTATATTTTTTGATTTTTCTGCGGATAAAAAATTCTTTCATCTGAAGTCATGAATTGTGCTGTCGCTGCCGCATTTTTCTGTTAGTATGTCAACTGTTGTAATAGCATGAAAGAAGAAAAAAGGTCAAGAAATTTGTCACAGAACCTTCTCTCTCCTCTGAAAGAGTTTATGTTAATAATTTGTAATTTATTGTAAAATAAGGAGTTCAGATTATATGTTTCTACTGGTTTTTTAAGCGCTTCAGATATTCTGCGGCCTGCTGATGATTTGGATCTAAGCGCAATGCCTGCTGCAATTGTCTTTGGGCCTGTCCGAATTTTTTTTGCAAGATGTAAGCCACGCCAAGCCTGAAATAGGCTTCGGCTTCGTCCGGCTGCATAGCGACGATTTTTTGATGCAGTTCAACCGCGTTGCGAGCGTCCTTCTGTTTGATATAGACAGCTCCCAGACAGTAGTAGGCTTCGAGAAGATCCGGACAGAGGGAAATCGCTTTTTGATAACAGGAACGCTCTTTGTTCGAGAGATCATCCAGCTCACGGCCGAGGCGAAGCTGCTCTCTGGCCTTGACGCAGTTTTGTTTTGCATAGTTTTCCTCTTGTTCAGGCGTTTTGAAGATCAATTGATGATGCATGGAATCAACCGTCATCTGAAAACGCTTAAGCACATTTAACCCTAACAGCCCTGAAATGTGAGAGGCGTCCTGCATGTCATGGATTGCCGCCGTGATGTTCGGGGTCTCCAAAGACCCAAGACGAACACGCTCGAGATTGACAAGCGCTGCCTTGATGCGCCCGTTCGCCGTCTGTAAGGTGACCTGTGGCGCATTATACGCAGGAGTGAGAAAAAGTGCGTTGGCGATTTCAGGAGAAATTACCGTATAACTGGCTCCGGTATCAACGGCAAATGGGCGTGTGATTCTGTTATTGATCGTGACATCAACAATCATCACCGAATTCTGTTGAGAATAGGGAACAATTGTGCGGCTCTCCGCCGAAGCCTCTTCGGGTTTTTCAGAATAGTGCCGGGGGAAACTTGTGCTGTATGTGATCGGAGCTGATTGATTTTGCCTGGCAGCCGGCTGTGAATCATTTTCTCCGGTATAGCGATACCAGCGATTGCTGCGTTTAACTTCTATTGGGCCTTGAATGCGATGGGACGGCGGGCTGGTGGAATAGTGAGTCTTGCCCATATTGTCCTGCCAGCGGTACATTTCTGCAAAAACCGGCGCTGCGGCCAGTATTCCGAAAAGCCCTCCAAAAAGGAATCGCCGTATACAAGAATCTTTCATAATGGGTGTAGGCCTCTCTGGAAAATGTTCTTTGTCGAATGTCAGCGGATCCTCATGAGTATAGGAAGAGATTTATCGGTCTGTCAAGAGATAAAAGGTTTTTTTAGGCAGATTCTTTTTTGTACAGGCAACGTGTTTGTTCCCGTATAACGTAAAGAAGCGGACAAACAGCTCAGCTCAATGGGGGCGGTAAGTGTATGCTGCGCGACATGACGCCTGCCGTGTTAAGCACGTTTCTCTCAAAAATCTCTTGACGGGAAGTTCGTCTTTCAGTAAAGCGCGCCTGTGTCAGGAGATTCTGCTCATGTGTGCCGCCGCTTGAATGATGAGGATATGAGGATAAGTGAACAGATCATGAACTCACGCCCCAAAATCGGGATTGCGCTTGGCGGAGGAGTCGCTCGATCCTTTGCAAACATCGGTGTGCTCAATGTCCTGGCGCGGGAAGGCATTCCAGTTGATTATCTTGCCGGAAGCAGCGCCGCAAGCATTATCGGGGCTATTTATGCGTCCGGTGTTTCGGTCGAGAACACCTGTGAGATCGCCTTATCTACACGCTGGAAAGACGTCGCGTCATTGTCTCTCAAACATCCGTTTAGGGGCTGCTTGTCCAATTTCAGGATCGAGCGTTTTCTGGAAAGGCATTGCAGGTCGAAATATTTTGAAGATCTCTGCATCCCTTTCGGCATCGTCGCAGCTGATCTGATTTCCGGCGAAGAACGCCTCTTTCAGGCAGGGGAAATCGCTCCGGCTGTGCGGGCAAGTTGCAGTATCCCCGGCATCTTCCCTCCGATCCGAATCGGAAAACGCCTGTATATTGATGGATGTTATGTCAATCAGATACCCTCAGCGGCAGTCCGAACAATGGGAGCTGAGATCGTCATCGGCTGCGATGTCAGCAAAGGCGCTCTGGCGGTCAAGAAAAAAGTCCCACGCAACATGTTTACCATCCTTCGCCATCTTGTGGCGCTGCATTCGCAGAAAACCGCCGACAAAGGACGCCGGGACTCGGATCTGCTGATTGCTGTCAAGGTGGATGACATCGGCTTGACCGAACTGCGCCGAAAGAAAGAGATTATCATGCGCGGAGAAGAGGAAACCATCAAGATGCTCCCAGGTCTTTACGCCCTTTTTGATCAAGGTCTCAGGGAAAAAGAGAAGAGCTGTGAGGAAGCCTTCCCCCGACGCTCTAACGCACTTGTGTTGTAAATGCGTTATGGTAAATAGCCCCAATTCACCAGGCGCTCATACGCGAATTGTGCCTGCTCGCCCTGGCTGACGTTTTTGAGGTAGCGATAGTATTCTCGAGCAGCTCCTTCCTGGTCGCCCGTAAGTTCCAACGTATAGCCTTTCAGGAATGCGATCCCTGGATTTCCAGGTAAAAGTTGATCGTAGCTGTCAAATTCTTCATAAGCTGCGCTGAAACGATTTTGCCCCATTTTCGCGATCCCGCTGACCTGATACGCCTGGGCTTCTTCAGGATAGACCGCTTGTGCTTTTTCAGCATAGCGTTCAGCTTCGCGAGTATCGCGTAGCGCCAGCTGACATTTCGACATCAGCATGAGAGCGGCATAGTCATTGGGCGCAACCCGCAGCGCATCCCGGAAAAACCCCTCGGCCTGACTGTATCGTTGTTGGCCCATGAATTCTTCGCCGCCCTGTAAGCTCTCGATGGCATCTCTGATGCTTCGCAGTCTTGCGGTATGATCCATATAGCGTTCTTTCTGCAATGTGGAAACTACCGTCGATTGAGAGCGACTGTGCGCTGTTTTTCGAGCGCTTGCCAAGCGTTCTTCGCTCATGGGATGCGTCGCAAACATCATGTCGAGTGCGGACGGTTTATGCTTCGACAGCGCAACCAGCACTTCCATCAGACCGACCATGCCTTCTGGATCGTAGCCGAGCCTGGTCATATATTCCATACCCAGTGCATCGGCTTCGCGTTCGTCGTCGCGGCTGTAGTGGGCCAGCAAGGCTCCAGCTGCAAGATTGCCGCCCAGACTGATCAAAGGGGTCCACTCGCTGTCTTGACTTTCAGCATAAATCGCCGCGCCAGTGACCAGAAGGCTGGCCAGCAAGCCTTTTGACATGCGTTCGCCCGTGTGTCTGGCGTTGACATGACCGATTTCGTGCCCGAATAAACCGGCAAGCTCGGCTTCATTCTCAAGCTCCAGCAAAATGCCGCGCGTTGCGGCGACACTGCCTCCGGGAAAGGCATAGGCATTCACATAGCTCGCATTGACGGCCTGGAAAGAATAGGGCATATCAGGGCGGTGAGAACGAGCAGCAAGATCGTGGCCGACCTGGTCAAGGTAGTGATTGAGCTCTGCATCCTGCGTTCTGCCGAAATCCGAAGAAAATTGGTGCGGCGAGTGTTCTTTATCCAACTGGATTTCTTGTGCCTCTGACACCAGCATAAACTGCCGGTTTCCCGTCACCGGGTTTGTCGCGCATCCGGTCAGGATTCCGGCAGAAGACACCGACGCCAGCCATAAGAAATCCCGGCGGGTGAGTTGTGTGCTCTGTCCCATGTGCAACCTCCTTTGTCTTCTTGTCAGGGCTGACACGTCTCAAAGACAGTCAGATCTGTGTCAATCGACATTATTCCGCATGCGCCAGCGCCGCAGTTTGTCGTAATCTTCTTCAGTGAGCGCTTTATAGTCCTGGATTTCCAGCTCGACAGGCTCAGGCTCCTGGATCGTCAAACCGCCTGAGAACACTGCGTTTTCCGCCATAGATAATTTTGCTGTTCGGATGTTGCCCCGGATACGAGCGCCTGCTTTGACTTGCAGGCTCGTTTCGGCTGTAAGATTGCCCTCAATCTCACCGGAAATGATGATGGTGTCCGCCCGCACATCTCCTTCGACATAGCCACTTCGATCGATGTGTACATGACGGTTCCGAAGAAAAATAGCCCCCTTCACGACCCCTTTCACTGTGAGATCAACTTCTCCGAAAATATCACCCGTGATGACTAAGCCCTCTTCAAGAACCGACATACCTGATGATTCCCTCCCTTCTTACCGTGAAACACTCTTGACAGAACTGATGAACATGGTATAATGGTAAAGAGTAGAAAAAAAGGTCAAGAAAAAAATCACCTTGCAGAGATTGATTTTCAAAAGGAGACTGCCATGAGAGGAAGAGCTTTTTGTATCGCCGCATACGTGTTGTTGCTTATCATGTGTATGAATACAGCGCCGGTTCAAGCCGTGACTGTCTATTTTCAGGACGGGACCCGTATAGAAGTTGATGAGATCGTGTCTGTCGGCGATCAGCTCTGCCTTCTGGTCGAGCTGTCGAAAATCGATACAGATCGAACGCTGATCCCGAATTTGCACACCCAGGAGCTGATTCAGCCTGCTAACACGTCTGCCGCCGGTTTGGAGCTTGAGCATGTTGATTTTATGCCGTCGCAGGACGATCGGGATATTATTGCGACCGGTGAAGTGATAAACTCCACTGATTCAGCAGTTCAGAACGTGCGGGTGCTCGTGACGCTGAAAGATAAGGACGGCCGAAAGCTGCTGGCTGTCCAGGGCCATGTTAAGCCGAAACGATTGGAGCCAGGCCGGCGGGGAAGCTACCGGTTGCAGGTGCAAAAACCGCAAGGCTTCTGGAAGGCCGGCATCGACGTGCAGGCCGAGGCTGTACAATAAGCCTTGACGAATGTAGAAGCAATCATTCATCGTACATCCTGACCAACTTAATGCCTTGTAATTGGGCATAGAGATTTTTACGTTAACAAGTCGTTTCACCGGACTCGGTGCCCTCGCCGGTGAACTCTGCGCTATGAGTTATACGCAAATACAGTCAATTCTCTCACAATCCTCAAGCATCAAATTGCTGCGTGCTAAAAACGCGCCACTGATCATTGATTTTCTGTCCCGTGAGTTTAAAGAAAGCAATCAGATTGCCATTCCAAGCTATCAACTGGCGGATGCGCTGGTGGATTATCTCGAATTTCTGGAATGTTCCGGTGGAAGATCTGACGGCTCGCAGGAAGAACGTCAGGCCCGGGCCAGACACTATCTTGAAAGCTGGTGTTCCGACGAACAAGGCTATCTCAGGAAATACACAGATGACAAGGGAGTCGACGTGCATGAGTTGACTCCCGACACAGAGCGGACCCTGCATTGGCTGCGCGATCTGGAGGAAAAAGAATTTGTCGGCACAGAATCGATCTTCTTGGACATCTTCCGCAAAGTCAAAGAGCTGGTGGAACTCAGCCAGGACGATCCCGCCGTTCGCCTTGAAGCACTGCAAAAACGAAAAATCGAGATCGAGGCGCAAATCCGCGACATCGAAAGTTCCGGCGTTGTGACCACATTTAATGACACGCAGGTCAAAGAGCGTTTTTACGAAATCAATCGTTCTGCTAAACAGCTTTTGGCGGATTTTCGTGAAGTGGAACAGAACTTTCGCGATCTGGTGCGGAAGATTTACGAAAAGCATACTGAAAAAGCACGCAGAAAAGGTGCCATTCTCGGCTACGTGCTGGACGAAAGTGAGACTCTGAAGCACAGCGATCAGGGCCGCAGCTTTTATACGTTCTGGCAGGTTTTAATGGATCGCTCTCGTCATGAGGAACTGGATCGTTCGGTGGCTAGCGTCTACGAACTGCTTGAACAACGGAAGATTGAATCCTCGGACGATTTTTTGAACAGCATGACGTTCTACCTGCACGAAGCAGGCAAAAAGGTAATTGACTCGAATCATCTGCTGGTGGAAAAACTGAACCGCATTTTATCCGGCCAGAGTACGCTGGAACGAACGCGCGCGATCGAACTGATTACCGAAATTAAGCACCTTGCCTTAAAAGCCATGGACCAAGCGCCCCAGGGGCCGCATTTTATCGAGATCGACGCCGGCCCGCTAATTCGCCTGCCGCTGGAGCGTCCGCTTGGCGAAGAACCCCAGGAAGCGGTGTTTGAGAACCATCCGGCTGAAATCGGCAGTGATGATCTCGAGAACGCCGATTTTCAACGCCTGTTAAATCAATTTGAAATCAACAAGGAAAGCCTTTTGAATCGGATACGTCTGCGGTTACACGGTTCCCCGCAGGTGACACTGCTCGACGTGCTGGAGGAATATCCTCTGCAAGACGGTCTGGCTGAGCTGTTGACGTATTTTTCGATCGCCTCGCAATCATCAAAACATTTGATCGATGATGGTCAATACGACAAGATCCCCTTGCAGGGAGAACACAGACGTGTGGTACGGATCCCCCGGATCGTGTTTACAAAGTAAACAGCTCCGCTCATCGATTATTTACGCCTGAATGCGCTGTTCCCTGCACATCCCTACATTTCGACGAATTTTTTCTTGACAGCACCAACTCGTAAGGATGCGAGTGGCAGAGTTCATTGTCAAAAATTTCCCGGCGTGAGGATACAGAAAGGGCCCGGCACAGGAATCCGAGTCGTCAAACGCGCAGCAAAATTATGGAAAATGCCGTTGTTGAATATGCTCATGTGGTGATTAAATTGCTGCAGGATGTATTGTATGATGAGGACACTGCCGTTTGGAGTGATCTGCTGACCTACCAGATTTCAGTGCGGGATTATCTGGCGAAAATCGGCCTGGAACTTCATCTGGATGAACGGGAAGGCTTTGCCTTTTTACAGCAGAGCAATGATGAGGCGCACAAGCTGCCTCGCCTGGTACGGCGAATACCGCTTTCATATGAACTCACCTTGCTCTGTGTCCTTTTGCGTGAAATTCTGGAAGAGTTCGATGTGAAAGATGTGGAATCCCGGAAATGCTTTGTCAGCGCTGACGAACTCCGGGAAAAAAGCGAAATTTTCTTCAGGGATTCTCCAAACACCGTGCGTTTGCTGGAACGCTTCGATAAAACTGTTCAGGCGGCTGTGCGTCTGGGCTTTCTCAAAGAAACGGATCAGGAAAATAGCGATACTCTTCCTGTGCGCTATGAACTGCGCCGCATCATCAAAGCGAAAATCAGCAACGAAAAATTGGAAGAAATCAGACAAAAACTTGCCAACTACGTCGAACCGTGAGGGCTTCAGACGATGCAGGACACGACAATATGCCGACACTGTTTCATGCCGATCGGGAGAGCGCGGGCTTTCGCCTGCACATGGTGGAAATTTACAATTGGGGAACTTTTGATAAAAAGATCTGGCGCTTGTCCCCGCGCGGCAGGCATTCCCTGCTGACCGGCGCAAACGGTTCCGGTAAAACTACGCTGGTGGACGCCCTGTTGACTCTGCTGGTGCCGGCGTCCCGCCGTTTTTACAACCAATCCTCCGGGGCCGATAAGCGTCGTGAGCGGGATGAAAAATCGTACTGCCTCGGGGCCTACGGGAACATCCAGTCGGAACACAAGGCGGCTGCAAGCACGCAGTATCTGCGCACAAAAGAGGATTATTCGATTCTCCTGGCGAATTTCCGGGATGAAGACATGCAGCAGGATGTGACGCTGGCGCAGATTCGATGGTTCAGCAATAATGAGTTAAAACGGGTATATCTTTTTTCGCCCCGTCATTTAACGATCAGGGAACATTGTATTCCTCTTGACTCTGCCGGCGAGTGGAAGCGCCGCTTGCGCGCGATCGATCGAACCGAACTTTTTGACAGTTTTACGAAATACAGCCAGAAATTTTCCAAGGTCTTTGGTTTTAAATCTGCCAAGGCATTGAGTCTTTTTGCCCATACGGTCGGGATTAAGGTGCTGGGAAACCTGAATGAATTCATCCGGGCCAATATGCTGGAAGAAAGTGATGTGGATGAAGAGTTCCGAAAGTTGCGCGAGCATTATGACAGCCTGCTTTCCGTACATAATACCATTGAAAAGGCCAGGGAGCAGCTTCGTGTCCTGGAGCCGGTGATCGAGCAGGGTAAAATTTATCGCCGGATCGAAGATGAGCTTCGTGAGATCGAAAAGACTCTGGAAATCATCCCGGCCTGTTTTGCGCGGGAAGCGATCGACCTGTTGGAAGAGGCCTGCCGTCTGAAAGCTCACAGTCTGGAACAGGTCGAACACAAAATTGAGGAAATTCGGAAGGACATTGAGCGCCTGGAAGGGCAGCGCACCGACATCGAAATTGCGATCGGAAAAGATGAGACAGGTGAACAGATTCACAATATTGAGCGGGAAATCGACAGTGTCGGCAAAGAGCGCGACAGCCGAAAAAGCAGGGCACGGGAATATCATGCTCTGGCTGAGATGCTGGGCTATTCGCATGATCCCGACGAGCAGGGCTTCTATGAAAATATGCGTTGTGCCAAAACGCAGCGCCGGGACCTTGAAGAAGAACTGCCGGCGTTGAACGAATCGTGGTCTGATCTGCGCGGGACGCTGCAAAAATACAGGCAGGAGAATAAGAGTTTACTGGAAGAGATCCGCTCGCTGGAAGGCCGTAAGAATCAGATTCCTCTGAAAAATATTTCGATTCGGAACGGTCTCCTGCAATCGCTCAACGCCTCGGAAGAAGAGCTGCCCTTTATCGGTGAACTGATCAAGGTGCGACACACGGAAAAAGTCTGGGAGCGTTCGATCGAACGTCTGCTTCATAATTTTGCGCTGATTTTGCTGGTCCCAGGAAAATATTACCGTCAGGTCAACCTCTACGTCAACTCGACCGATTTAATGGGGCGCCTGGTCTATTACAACGTTGATCCGCAGCGAATCGATTTTGCGGACCAGGACGAACATCCCAACAGTTTACTGACAAAACTGGAAATCGACCCTGCGTCTGCGTATCACGATTGGGTCAGAATGCAGTTGTTGAGAAATTACAATTATATCTGCACCGAAAGCTTGCAGGACTTTCAACGCTATGAAAAGGCCTTGACGCGTGAGGGCCTGATCAAAACGCATAAGCGGCATGAAAAAGACGATCGCATTCAGGCCTCGCGTCAGAGTAATTACGTGCTGGGCTGGGATAATAGTGAGAAAATTGAAGTGATTCAAGCCCAGCGCCGGAAACTTGACCGGAGCATCGATGGAATAACGCTTCGGATCCGCGAGATTGAGCGCAAGCGTGAAGACCTTGCTATGACGCGGGATCTGCTCAACAAAGTTCTGGCGTTCAGCGATTATTATGAAATCGACTGGCAGAAGCACGTGCTCAAGATTCAGCAGTTGAGCGACGAACAGGAACGCCTGAAAGCGGGATCGGATTTGCTGCAGGAACTGGAACGGCAGCTCCGGCAGGTGAAAGAGCAGATCCGACTCGCACGCAAAGAGGATGATCTGCTGGGAGAACAGCGCGCGAATTTGAAACGGGATGCTCAGGAATACGATAAACAGTGCGCTGAAAAACAAGCGCTGCTTGAGGCATATCAGCACGTCGATCTGGAGGACTATACGTCCAGACTTGCCCCCTACCTCGCGGAGCAGTCCCACCCCACCGTGACACTGAAAAATATCGGGGCGATAAGCACTGCAGTCCGCGATCGCGTGTATCAGGAGTTAAAGCAGAAGCGCCGGGAAAAATCGAAGGGCGAAATTGCTCTGGTACGACACATGCACAGTTTTAAAACGCCTTCTGAAGAGCTGACCCGGAAATATCCCGGCTGGACCGCCGACACACTCGATTTGGAGGATACGCCGGAGTCTCTGAACGAATACAGCGCCTTGTACCGCCGCATCAAAGAGGAGGACCTTCCCCGCCACGAACAGCGTTTCAAAACCTGGCTTAATGAACGCGTGATTGTGAACTTTGCCAGTTTTGAAACATCACTGGATAAGCAGTTTAAAGCCATTAAGACTGGTATTCGGGAATTGAATGCCTGCTTGAGAGAGATTGAATTCCATTCCACGCCGCCCACCTATATTCAGATTGATGACAAGGAGATTCGGGATCGCGGCGAATCTGGGGTCACGATGTTCCGCCAGTCTTTGCGGGACGTGTTTTCCAGGCTTCGGCAGCTACATGAAGCCGATGCGCTGGAAGAAAGTTTCATGAAGGTCAAAGCGATTATCGAACGCATGACCCATGACGAAAGCTGGCGCCAAAAGGTGACTGATGTCCGCAACTGGCTTGAATTCGGCGCGATCGAAAAGCATCGTCTTGACGACAGTCCGAAACGCTATTATGATGATTCACAAGGCCTGTCAGGCGGTGAAAAAGCTAAACTGGCCTACACGATCTTAGCTTCGGCGATCGCCTATCAGTTCGGCATCGACCAGAAGGACAAGCAGCTCAAATCGTTCCGTTTCGTGGTGGTGGATGAAGCGTTTAGCAAAGTCGATCCTGAAAACGCCCTCTTTGCCATGGAACTGTTCAAGCAGCTTAATTTACAGCTCATGGTGGTCACGCCCCTGGACAAGATCAATGTGGTGGAAAAGTTTATTCATACGGTACATTACACCGAAAACAAGAACCGTCGGAATTCCGCAGTTTACGACCTCACGATTCAGGAATATCACCGCCAGAAGGCGCGCGTGAACTCCGGTCAGGCTCGTGGTGGCATGAACATTCCGGCCGCCGGCCACGTGAAATGAAAGAGTGCTGCTGTGCCGCAAACGTTCCTTGACAGATTCTGATATCTTTGCCAAGCAGTCTTCTCAAAGCGAAAGAATCGTACGCAACGTGAGAAAAAATATGCAGTTACTGCTGTTCTTTACTATCATGATTCCGCTGCTTTGACGGCCTGTTCATGACGATACGATAACCTTCAGCGCAAGACCGCAACATGCAGGAAATACACGGGAAGCGAAGCGTGTGACAGCCGGGTTTTTGGGAAATGTCAAATCTCCTGTCGAGTCCGTCACTGTCGATACAACACGCCTTGCCCGTGTGTTTCATGTTTTCTGCGGTGTATACACTCGAATGCACAAATTAACACCACGTCAAACAACATGTCTTACAAGGTTTTTGTCTGCCTTGATCGATCAGGACAAGGCTCGCATCCTCGTTCCGGCTCAAGAGGAGAGCACGGGCTTCTGGTTTGGGGGCGGAAACGTCGTGCAGGATAAAGACGGCTCGATCTGGCTCTGTGGACGCTACAGAAATCATGGCGACTCGCGCACCGGACTGGAAGCCGGAGAACGCGGACTGGAGTGCGCAGTCTTCCGCTCAGATGACGGCGGCCAGCATGTCACGAAAGTGCACAGCTGGTCGAAAGCGGATGTCTCATTGCCTGATCGCAAGGTGCTTTCCATTGAGGGAACCGCACTGCATCAGCGAGATGACGGAAGCTGGGAATTATTCATTTCTACTGAAAAGGAGATGGTGTATCCTGAACCCTTAGGAACTTTTCAAAAACCCGGGACAGGGGTCTGGACGATCGATCGAATCAGCGGAAGTTCTCTGGAAACGCTCGATCCGGCCACATTGACGCCTGTACTCGAAAATACCGAGTCTCCTGAATTTCTGCATGTCAAGGATCCAGTGGTTTTTGACGCTCCCAGCGGGGATACGGCGCTTGTCTTTTGTTCGCACCCGTTTACATGGGCCTCAGGCAACAGTGGTCTGGCAGTGCGCAAAAAAGGACAGGAAATGTTTAAGGTCTCTCATTGGGAGGTCGTCACACGCGGCGCTGCCTGGGATGTTGCCTCAACTCGTTTGACGGGCCGCCTTCCGCTTCCACAGCTTGGCGCTTTTGCCGATCTTCCGCCTTGTGCCGTGTATTTTTATGATGGTGTGGAATGTGTACGGTCTCATGAAGAGAATGCCCGGGCGCACAAACGCCCTCGTGGGTATTCCTGTGAAGAAATCAGTGGGGCCTTCTTTGGCTGGGATGAGAGCTTTCCTCAGATGGAACGCCTGTCGGTGTTACGGCCGCTGTTTATTTCTCCGATGGGGACCGGTTGCAGTCGATATATCGAGACTCTTGTGACGCAAGACGGGATTCTGGCGACCTGGCAGCAATCGCAGGAGAACCTCTCCCAACCTCTTGTCGGACATTTCCTCCCGATGGATCAGGTTCAACGCATCTTAGGCGGATCGTGAGTGTGACAGAGCAATAAGCAGTAGACGGCAGGTTGTGACTGTCGTCTGCTGAACGATCGCCTCAAATTCCGTATACGCTCAACGATTCTTCCCTGGAAAATCCCGGTCTTTTCCTGCCGTTTGACGTCCCCAGATTTTTGTGAGCTGCCATAGGATGCTGCGGAAGCCGGAACACTGGGGATTAAATCCGTCCAGAATATTGTTGACAGAAAAAAGCGACATAGGATGCAACACTGTTCGAGGCGTACGAACGGTGAAGAGTGCAGCTGAATGAGAGAGGACGTGTATCACTATGCAGATGCTCCCGGTGCGAATTCAGTATATCCCGGTTGAGATGCCGGTCAAACGGATTTATTCCCGGATGGGATTTCGGAAGCTGAGTACGAAATTGAGCGAAAAAGATCGCACGAAAATCGACGCGGTCTTACAGGAAGGGCTGATGACGTGCTCGCTCTCCGGCGTGTATGTGAGAAAGAAGATCGTACAGCAGGATGAACGAGGCGTGACACTGGAGGGCTGTATTCGATGGGAAAGCCTCAGGCTTGCAAAATTTCTGGCGAACGCTGAGGATGTTTTTTTGATCGGTGCCACTGCCGGGCAGAATATTGTGGACCTGCGGGAACGCTATCTGGCGGAAGAGAATACCTACCATGCGGTCATTCTCGATGCATTCGCATCTGAAATGGTGGAATCGGCGGTACAGTGGATTCATGATTACCTCGCACGTTTGCTGCGCAAGGAATTAAAGACTGTCACAACTCGACGTTACAGCCCCGGTTACGGGGATTTTTCATTGGACAATCAGCTCTTATTTTCAGAGTTTCTGGATTTGGAAACGACTTTGGGAGTGCGCGTAAGCGATCGATATCTGCTGCTGCCTGAAAAATCGGTTACGGCAGTGGTGGGCATCCTGCCGCTCCAGCATTCACGATAAGTACTCGATCCACTTGAGGCGTATGTCGAGAGGAAAATACATATCATGACGGCACAAGAACTGCGTCAGCGCCTGGAACAGCAGGTCTTTATTCTCGATGGGGCTACTGGAACGGAACTTCAAAAACAGGGCCTGCCGAACGGCGTCTGTCCGGAGCAATGGGTGATCGAGCACCCGGAATCGATCCTTCAGGTTCAGCAGGCGTATGTCGATGCCGGGGCCGACGCCGTATTTTCGTGTACCTTTGGCGCAAATCGACTCAAACTGCAAGAGTTCGGTCTGGCGGATCGCGTATATGAGATGAATAAAGCTCTGGCGCAAATTTCCCGCAGAGCAGTTGGGCCGGACAAGCTGATTGCCGGGAATATGTCGGCGACCGGCCGCTTTGTGGATCCCTTTGGCGATTTGGACTTTGAGGAGGCTGTGGAGGTCTATAAAGAACAGGTGCGGGGTCTGGTGGACGGCGGAGTCGACTTTTTTGCGATCGAAACGATGATCGATATTCAGGAGATGCGAAGTGCTGTCATTGCCGTCAAAGAAAGCTGTGATTTACCGATTATTGCGTCAATGACGTTTTCGGAAGACGGTCATACACTGACCGGCAGCGATCCGATCTCGGCCTTAGTCACCCTGCAGAGCCTGGGTGCTGATGTTGTGGGCTGCAACTGTTCGACCGGCCCGGATATTATGCTGAAGTTCATTAAGCAGATGAAACCCTGCGCAACGGTTCCGTTGCTCGCTAAGCCGAACGCTGGTTTACCAAAGTTGGTTGACGGGAAGACGATGTTTGATATGTCATCCGGGCAATTCGCCAGTTTTGTCGCTGAGTTTATCGGGGCAGGCGCCAATATGATCGGCGGTTGTTGCGGCACGAGTCCGGCTTACATTCAAAAAGTCGTTGAAGCCGCAAAAGGCCGTAAGCCGATTCCTCCCTTGCGACAGCACCTCTCTGCTCTGTCGTCGAGCCGCAAAACAGTTCTTCTGCCAAAAGATACATCGGTTAAGGTCATCGGCGAGCGTATTAATCCGACTGGCAAGAAGAAATTACAGGCGAGTCTGCGGGAAGGGAGGCTGGACGAGGTTAAGCGTTTTGCCTTTGAGCAGAAACAGGCCGGTGCCGACTTGCTCGACGTAAACATGGGAATGTCCGGTATTGATGAAGGAGAGATGATGCAGAAGGCCCTGCGGCTGCTCTGCACGGTGTCGGACCTGCCCCTGGTCATTGATTCCTCGAATCCTGACGTCGTGGACCAGGCTCTGCGTTTATACCCCGGACGGGCGCTGATTAACTCCATTTCTGCTGAGACGAAAAAACAAGATCGGCTGCTTCGGCTTGCGCAGCAGTATGGCGCGATGTTTATCCTGCTGCCCTTGACCGATGACGAAATTCCCGCCACTCGGGAAGGACGTATCCGTGTTGTGACACAAATTTATAATCACGCTCAAGCCTGCGGTTTGTCAAAAGAGGACATCGTCATCGATGGATTGACAATGACTGTATCGTCCGATCAGGGCGCTGCGGCAGAGACTCTGCGTTTTTTACGCTGGTGCCGTTATGACTTCGGCGTCAATACCGTGCTGGGCCTGTCGAACGTCTCCTTTGGATTGCCGCAGCGCAAATGGGTCAATGCAGCTTTTCTGGCAATGGCGATTCAGAGCGGCCTGACGATGGCGATTGCAAATCCCGGCAGTGAGATGCTGATGAATATCAAAATGGCCTCTGACGTACTGACCGGGAATGATAAAGACAGCAAAGTTTATATCAGGGAGCTTGCACCTCCAGCCCCTGCTTCGATGAAAACGACTTCGCCGAAGCCTGTCGCAGATGGCGCTGCAAAGAGTCTGTTCGACTGCGTGGTGGAAGGTGATAAGGACTTGGTGGTGTCCTTGGTTGACAGTGCGCTGAATACAGGCAGGGCGGCCGCCGAAATTGTCGATAAAGAGCTTATTCCTGGTATTAATAAAGTCGGCGAATTGTACGAAAAAAAACAGTATTTTTTGCCGCAGCTTATTGCCAGCGCCGATACCATGAAAAAAGCTTTTGACCATCTTGAACCTCGTTTACGGAAAGACAGCGGAGATAACGGCCCTCAACAGACGATCGTTCTGGCTACTGTGAAAGGCGATATTCACGACATCGGCAAAAATATCGTGTCGCTGATGATGAAAAATTATGGTTTCAGGGTGATTGATTTGGGAAAAGACGTTGCCTCGGATCGGATTCTGGAGGTCGCTGCTCAGGAAAAAGGCGCACTGATCGGGCTGTCGGCCTTGATGACCACAACAATGACAGAGATGAAGACCGTCATTCAGAGGGCAAAAGAGCGTGGTCTTGACGCTAAATTCATCATCGGCGGCGCTGTGATTACGCAAGAATATGCAGACGAGATCCACGCTGACGGCTACGCCCGCGATAGTATCGAAGCCGTCAAACTTGCCCAGCGCTTGACAGGATTGTCATCCGGGCAGACGTCGACCTGATGCTCTTGTGCTGTTTCAGTCCGGGATGACAATCTGCCGGAACATGAGACAGGCGCTGTTACGGAGTCACCACACCTTTAATATAGCCCTCCCTGGCACTGAGCATGGTGTCAAATCCCTCTTGAACGTTCTCTAATGGAAATGCGTGAGTCACAACTTTTTCCATCGGAAACACGCCACGTATCAGGGCATCCATGGCCCGACGCATATCATCTGCCGGATCGAGCGAATATTTGGGGTGCGGTGTCACAATCTCTGCGCCTTTTGTGGTCCAGTTTCGGAGTGTATATTCGGCAGGTTTCCCATACCAGCCGGCAAAGGCGTATTTGGCTCGATGAGGGCGAAGAGCCCTGGCTGCCAGGCCTGCAGCTACGGCGTTTCCCGTCACTTCAAACGCGATGTCAACGCCCCGGCCCTGGGTAATATCCTGAATAGCGTCCTGGAAATCGGCATCTTTGGCATTCAACGTGTGCGTCGCCCCAAGCTCTTTTGCCAGTTGCAGCCGATTCTCCAGCAGATCGACGGCAATCAGAGACGCCGGAGCCTTTCCTGCCAGACCGGCCAGGGTCAACAGTCCCATAAATCCGCAGCCCATAACGAGCACGTGATCTCCAAGTTCGGGCGGCGCTGAACGCACAATGGTGGCAATACATTTTAAGGGTTCGACTAAGGCATGTTCAGAACGAATATGCTCCGGAACCCGCATCAATTCATGCGGTTCGGCCCTGACATAGTCGGCAAAGGCTGAAAGATGGGCAAATAAGCCGGTGACTCTCTCACCTTCCTGGACGCCTTTCACCTTTCGTCCGACGGCTGCGACAATCCCTACAGGCTCGTGGCCCAGACGCAGCGGGGGGGTGCCGATAATTCCTTGAAAATATGCCCCATCATATTGGCATAACCCGCAGTGGGTGATTTGAATGAGGACCTGCTCTTCCGTAATATCCACGAATTCTTCCTTGATTTCTATTTTTCCGACATCTATGAGTTCTGCATACCGAGACCTCACCATGCTGCTGCTCCTTCCTGTGTTTCGTCCGGCTCGACGCGTACCCATCCGCCACGCTCGGCAGAAGCATACGCCGCATCCAGGATATATTGTGTTCGTAAGCCATCGAGAACATTCGGCTGGGGCGTCTTGCCTTCAACAAGAGCTTTTAAAAATTGGTATTGATTCTCCGCATGTGTCCTTGACCATCCTAAAATCGCTCGCGGCACGGGAATCGAAGCTCCCGGGTAATGATGAACCGTCTCTAAACGCAGCCAGCCCCGCTCTCCTCCATAAGCTCCGCTTTTCCGGGAGGCATCATACCAATATAACCAGTTTCCATCCATCAGATTAAATCGCAGTGCGCCTTTCTCACCGCAGATCTCAAAACGTAATTCATCGAGTACGCCGGTTGAGAAACGAGAGGCTTCAATTGTACCGATTCCTCCGTTGGCTAAGCTTACTTGAAGCCAGGCCGCATCGTCAACCGTGACAGGTCCTGTTTCTTTTGCGCCGTTTGTGAGGGGACGCTCTTTGATATAGGTATGCGTCACAGCCCGAACGCTCTGGAATTCGCCCAGCAGCCAGCGCATAAGATCGATCGCATGTGCTCCCAGATCGGCCAGTGCACCGCCGCCGGATTTCTTATGGTTCAATCTCCAGCTCAAAGGGCGTTCCGGGTGTTCATATCCGCTATGGAGGTATTCTGCCTGAAATCGGTAAATCGCGCCGAGCGCCCCTTCCTGGATCAGTTCATAGGCTCTCAGTAGCGCCGGCACGAAACGGTAATTAAAGGTCATGCCGATCTGCACGCCGGCGTCTGTTGCAGCGTCTGCGATGTCTTTGGCTTCCGCAGCATTCATAGCCAGAGGTTTTTCACAATACACATGCTTTCCTGCGGCAATTGCTTCTAATAATACCGATTTATGCAGCACATTCGGCAGTGCACAATCTACGATTGTCACATCATCAGCATGAATCAATGTGGAGAACTCCGTATAGCATTTTCGGTAGCCGCCTTCCTGGGCGGCTCGTTCAGCTGTCTCAGGATTCGATGTGCAGACGGCTGCCAAATCTATTGCAGGGAGTTGACCCGGATAAAACATTCCGATATCTTTATAACATAAGGTATGAATTTTCCCAATGCCTCCATAGCCAATCAATCCGATTCCAATATTTTTCATGTGTGTCTTTCTGAGATGCAGAACGCCTCCTGAACACTTTCAGGAGGCGTTGCCGCCAAGTCATGAGTAGATCTTTGAATCCGTGGCGTTTGCTGTCTGGCTTCGCATTACTGGCCCTGCCTTTGATGTTGCGCTTATCCAATTCTCTGATGCAGCTGTATTGTGCAGTAAGCCGGCTCCAATAATTGCGTTTGTATCCCAATGTGTCGTGACCACAATCCGAAAACTTCCTCTGGCAGGCGGATAACAGGAATTTTCGGCGACCTCTCGAATTTTTTCAATAAATCCTGCTCCGCTCTGTGCGACTCCCCCGCCGATAATGATGAGATCAAGATTGAGCAAACTGATCACATTTGCTAATGCGATGCCGACATATTCGGCAGCACGCAGCAATACATCTCGCGCAAGTGAATCGCCTTGTTCCGCGGCACTGGCAACCTGAAGCGCTGTCAGCCGGCCGTTGCTCAGTACCTCTGTCAGAGTCGATTGTTCTCCATGTTTGATTCTCTGACATGCTGCACCGGCAATGGCCGTTCCATCTGCATAAGCCTGGAGACAGCCCCGGTTTCCGCATGAACACGGAAGACCATTTCTTTCGACGATACAATGCCCAATCTCGCCGGCACTGTTGAGCTGTCCGCGATAGAGTTTCCGATCGAGGATAAGTCCGGACCCGATTCCTGTGCTGATCGTGATGAACAGCAAATGACTCACTGAGGGATCAGCACATAGAAAATATTCTCCGAGCACCGCTGTTTTCGTGTCCTGCTCGATATACACCGGGATGGCGGGAAAGGCAGTTTTTATCTGTCGGCCCATTTGCACATTTTGCCAGCCTAAACTGGGGGCCAGCACAACATTGCCTGTTGCCGCCTCAACCGTACCAGGAACGCCGATGCCGACAGAAGCAACAGCCTCAGGAGGAAGTCCTGCCTGTTGGACCAGTTCTCTGATGTTGTGTATCACATGCGCGATGAGCCAATCTGCTCCTTTGGAGCGTTGTGTGGGGAATTTTTTTTGCTGAAGGCACTCGCCCTCCGCTGTGACAAGTCCCAAAGCAATTTTCGTGCCTCCAATATCCACCCCGACGTGTATCTTCTTTTTATTATCTGTCATTCACATTTCTTCAGGTCACGATTTCATCGAAATCGCTCTGAGAATACCGGGCTGACAAATGATAGTCTTAGTCACGCAGCCAATATCTCTGAACGTACTGAGTGCGTAGTGCTATGTCACAGGCCATAAGATCGTTGAAGATCAAAATTGAGGATCTTTGACAGAAGAATTTTTTTAGTTACAGAAAACATGAACAGGGGAAGTCCGTCAAGTTTTTTGTGAAAACCCCGGAGAGCAGCAATAGAGTCCAATAGAAGAGTTTCGACCCGGATTGACGATCTGCCAGATCGACGTTCATTGTGCTCAACTGGAGGAATTGTTCAAGTTATAGATACAGCTACAGAGAGTTTGAATTTCGTTTGCTCGTCCAGGCGTTTTTTCCTTCACGTTTTTCTTTACAAGAGTACTGCTTTACGTCAGAATGTATCATCTGTAATGATGTATGGCCTTTATGGTGTGTAGATTTTACGCTGCGTTATAGAGGCAGCCGGAACACTATTCGTTGTAAGAGGAAAAAGTCTCATGCAAAATTTTACGTTTTGGAACCCGACCAAGATCATTTTTGGTGAAGGCACGATTCAGCAGATCGGTGAAGAAAGCAAAAAATTTGGGAAGAAGGTGTTATTCGTATATGGAAAATCCAGTATCAAAGCAAGCGGAGTCTATGACAAGGCTGTGAATTCACTGAAAGAAGCGGGCCTGGAAATTGTCGAATTTTCGGGAGTCCAGTCGAACCCGGTGCTTTCGCATCTCCGCGAAGGTATTGCCCTGGCGAAACGGGAACAGGTTGATGCTATTGTGGCTGTGGGCGGCGGCAGTGTGCTCGATGAGTCGAAAGCGATTGCTGCCGGTGCACAAACTGACGGAGATGTCTGGGATTTTTTCCTTAAGAAAGCCACTGTAGAAGACGCGCTTCCGGTATTAACAATTCTCACGCTGGCAGCGACAGGGTCTGAGATGAACCCGACGGGAGTCGTCACAAATGAGCTCACTCGAATGAAAACCGGGATATCTGCTCCGCCGCTTTTCCCAAAAGTGTCAATTTTAGACCCGACGGCAACCTATAGTGTTCCACAAAATTATACGGCGTACGGTGCAGTGGATGCTATTTCACATATTCTTGAAGGCTATTTTACCGGGTCGGATGACTGGACTCCGATCCAGGATCGATTTGTGGAAGGCTTGGTCCTTTCGGTGATGGCAAGTGTGGAAAAATGCCTTGAGAATCCCGAAGATTATCAGGGGCGGGCAACCTTGATGTGGGCAGCGACACTGGCGCTGAACGGTTTGCCGGTCGCTGGAATCGGCAAATTTATGTTTCCCAATCATCTGATCGAACATTCGCTCAGCGCACTGTACAATATTGCTCATGGAGCAGGCTTATCGATCGTCATTCCCGGCTGGATGAAATATGCTTCTTCAAGAAACTCCCCGAAAAAATTTGCGCAATTTGCTGAGAGAATCTTCGGTATTCAGGAGGCTTCTCCTGAGAGCACCGCAGAAAAAGGGATTGCAGCCTTACAAGCCTGGTTTGAGAAGATCGGAAGCCCAACTACCCTCGCAGCAGGGAAGATCCCGGAAGAGGAGATTGGAAAAATTGCAGAAAATGCTGCCGAATTAGCACTCGTGTGGGGGATTCCCGTGTATACTCACGCAGTGATTGAGGATATTCTCAGACTCTGTAAATAGACGGAAATTCTAATTACCCTGAGGTAAAAAACTATATCGAGAGCATTCCGTACAGGGGCTCTTGATATGGTTTATGCGAATTTTCAGACGTTTTCCTCTCTCTCCTTCTCCTGAAAATTGTGTGAGACGGTTCCAACCGTTCACAGCCTGAGTTTTTTCCACGATTTTAGGGCTGTTGCTTGTTATTGTTGTTGCTCTTTTACTATTTTGCGTCGAGTTTTCAACAGAGGGCGCAGCGTGAGAAAGCTATAATTTGTTATGAGAAACTCTTAAAACATCATCCAAATTTTCTTGACGCCAATTTTCTTGTGGCTGAATGTTATTTTATACGACACGATATCGAAAAATCTCAATATTACTTTGAACGACAACTCTCGTCAGATACCATGCATTGGAAAACCTATGCCCGACTTGTCGAAATAGAGCATGGTCGGCAGAATAAGCCGGCGGCGTTTCAGTATTTACAAGAGATCTATAAAATTGACGCCATGAAGCAAATTAACCCTGATGAGTTACTACGTCTTAAACGCATGGTGGAAATGGAGTTGTAATATGTGCTGAGAGGGAGAAAACGCGATGAGTTATGAAATACATGATTTCAGGAAAGATGTCATTGAGCGGAGTTATAATACCCCGGTATTAGTAGATTTCTGGGCGGAGTGGTGCGCTCCCTGCCGGATACTGGGACCAACATTGGAGGCGCTGGCTGCACAGGCCGGAGGAGAATGGGGACTGGCTAAGGTGAATACAGAGGTCCACCGTGAGCTAGCGGCTGAATATGGTATACAGAGTATTCCGAATGTCAAGTTGTTTGTGGATGGTGAGGTCCGGGACGAATTTGTCGGCGTTATGCCTGAAGAGACGATCCGTAAGTGGTTGAAAAATGCGTTACCCAGTAAATTCCGTCAACAGATCGCAGAGGCGAGGTCGTTGCTGTCACAAGATCGGCTGGAAGATGCAAAAGCCGTTTTACAGGACGTTCTTGAGCAGGATAATGGCAATGAGGACGCTCGAGTTCTGCTGGCGACGGCTTTACTGTTTTCTGATTATTCTGACGCTGCCGAGCGCGTGAAAGACATCAGCCCGGCGTCGGATTTTGCGCAGGCCGCCGACGCCATCACAACGATTGCAGAGCTGTTTGAACTGCGCAGGCATATAGAGACGCTGCCTGAATCCGACGTGAAAGAAGATTTTGTCGAAGGGCTGAATCTCTTATACAGGCGGGAGTTTGATGGAGCACTGACGAAATTTATCACTGTGCTGTCTGTTCGGCGTTCATATCACGATAACGCTGCAAAAAAAGCCTGTGTTGCCATTTTTAATTTTCTTGGGCAGGATCATGAAATCAGTCAAAAGCATCGCCGTGATTTCAGCAGTACCCTTTATGCATAGCTTGTGAGAACAAGATGAGTTCTGAAATCGCAAGATTAGACAATGTGAGCGTGCGTTACGGCAATGTAACGGCACTTGAACATGTCGATTTCCATCTGGATCCCTTGGATTTTGTGAGTGTGATCGGTCCGAATGGCGGCGGGAAAACGACCTTTCTCAAGGTACTGCTCGGTTTGTTGATCCCCCAGGAGGGAACGGTTCAGGTCTTAGGACAAGAGCCAGCCTTGAGTCGGCGGTTGGTCGGGTATGTGCCCCAGCAGGTCACCCTTGACAAAGATTTCCCGATCAGCGTGTGGGACGTGACGCTCATGGGACGTTTGGGAATAGCAGGGTGGCCGAAAAAATACTCGGCTGAAGATCGTGAGATCGTTGCCGGGGCCTTGCAGAAAGTCAAGCTCTATGATTTGCGGGAGCGCCGGATCGGAAATCTTTCCGGAGGACAGCAGCAGCGTGTGCTGATCGCCCGCGCTCTGGTGGCGAAGCCGGCATTGCTCCTTCTGGATGAGCCCACTGCTAGTGTAGATAGTGAGATCAAACAGGACATTTACGAATTATTGCTGGAGCTTAATGAAACACTCACGATCGTCATCGTTTCGCATGATATCGGCGTCGTGTCCAGCTATACTAAAACGATTGCCTGTTTGAACCGAACCCTTGTCTATCACGACGACAAAGACATCAGTCCGGAAATGTTAGCGGCAACCTATCAATGTCCGGTGGATCTTATCGCGCACGGCGTACCGCATCGTGTGCTGACCCGTCACCCCTAAGCCTGCTTCCGGCTCAGGGACGAGAAAAGAAAAAAAAGAAATGCTTGAGGCCTTACAATTCGAGTTTATGCGTCATGCCGTGTTAGCCGGCATGCTCGTCAGCATCGCCTGCGGCGTCATCGGCTCTTATGTTGTCGTGAACCGGACGGTCTTTATCAGCGGGGGCATCGCTCATGCGGCCTATGGAGGCATCGGTTTGGGATATTACCTCGGTCTCGATCCGATGCTGACGGCGATACCTTTCAGCCTGTCGGCTGCTATGCTAATGGGGATGATCCAGTACCGGACGCGGCAAAAATCCGACACATTGATCGGGGTGCTCTGGGCAATCGGCATGGCGCTCGGTATTATCTGTATTGATCTGACGCCAGGCTATGCTGCCGATCTGATGACCTATCTTTTCGGCAGCATTCTGGCAGTCCCTCGTTCCAGTATCTGGGCGATGCTGGCGATGGACACTGTGATCCTCGTTGGCGTATATGTGTTCTATAACGAATTTTTGGCATTATCTTTTGATTGGGAATATGCCGAAGTCCTTTCGCTGCCAGTTGAACGGCTGCATCTTCTGCAACTCGGGCTCACTGCTTTGACTGTGGTGTTGACGATGCGCATCGTTGGCTTGATTATGGTGATCGCATTGCTGACGATCCCTCCGGCGATTTGCCTGCAATTTACGCGAAAGCTGCATCACACCATGATCTTGTCGTCGATTGTGGGGATTGTGTTTACGTTGATCGGGCTCTGGCTCTCCTATGTCTTTAATCTCAGCTCCGGAGCGACGATTATCCTTGTTGCTGGTGTCTGTTTTCTCCTGTCAATGCTGTATAGACAGCTCTTCCCCTGTTCGTGAGTAGCAGTTCCGGAACCTGAAGCAAAAAAAAGATATTTTCCGGCTTGACTTTTCGTTACATGGCACAAAAGCATACTATGGTTATTTGTGTTGTGAGGAAAATACACATGCGTTTCATATTTCATCTTTCGTGAGGAGCTTCGATAATGGCAGAAATTACATTACAGGGCAATCTGATTCATACTTGCGGCGAACTTCCGGCTGTCGGCAGCAATGCGCCGGATTTTACGCTCACGAAAACCGATCTTGTTGATGTCTCGTTACAAGACTATCGTGGTAAAAAAATCGTGTTGAATATCTTTCCCAGTATCGATACGTCTGTCTGTGCCGCCTCGGTGCGGAAGTTTAATGAAGAAGTACAGCAACTTGAGAATACTGTTGTCCTGTGCGTGTCGTTGGATTTACCTTTTGCGCACGGGCGTTTTTGCGGGGCAGAAGGGCTGGAAGATGTTATTCCGGTCAGTGAATTGCATGAACGCGGCTTTGGCGAGGATTACGGTGTCAGGATCGTTGACGGAGCGTTAAAAGGTCTTCTGGCGCGAGCTGTTGTGGCGATCGATGAAAAGGGGACAGTCTTGTATACTGAGCAGGTTCCGGAAATCGCCCAAGAGCCGAATTATGCAGCGGCCTTACAGACCTTAGCGTAAATACAGAAAATCGTCTCTCCGGAGCGCCTCAGACATTACACAGGCGCTCCATGATGTCGCATGTGAAAATGTGTCAGCGGTCTCACGCCAATACACTCTTCAAATTCTCTGTGTAAGGTGCTTTGACAATCCCTCTTTCCGTCACAATTGCCGTGACAAATTCGTTCGGCGTCACATCGAACGCCGGATTAAAGACCTTCACGCCCTTCGGGGCAATCTGATGACCGTACCAGTGGGTGATCTCTTCCCGTGCCCGCTCTTCAATCGGGATATCCCTGCCGCTGGGGCAATTCATGTCGATCGTCGGGGTCGGCGCAGCGATATAGACCGGAATGCCAAAGTGCCTGGCGAGAATTGCTACGGACATGGTCCCGATTTTATTCGCAACATCGCCGTTGGCAGCAACACGATCCGTGCCGGTAATGACGGCGTCGATCTTACCCTGCGACATCACGACGCCAGCCATATTATCGCAGATCAGGGTGACATCGATGCCGGATTCGTGCAGCTCGTAGCTGGTTAAACGAGCCCCTTGCAGATAGGGACGGGTTTCGTCAGCATAGACCTGTAAGTTCCAGCCTTTCTCCTGAGCCAGATAGATCGGCGAAGTGGCTGTGCCGTAATAACCGGTCGCCAGGATTCCAGCATTGCAGTGTGTCAGAATCGTCATTCCATCATCCAGCAGCGAGAGCAGATTTTCGCCGATTTTTCGGTTGATCCTGCGATCTTCTTCATGGATATTCAGCGCTTCCTGCCCCAGAATGCGTTGTTTTTCCGCAACGCTCTTATCGTGTAAGGGATCGACTTTGGCGATCATGCGATCGATAGCCCAAAAAAGATTGACGGCAGTAGGGCGCGATTTCGCCAGATACTCGCCGTTTTTCCTGAGCGTGGACATGAAAGCGTCATGCGGCATTTCATCCAGATCTTTAATCGCGATATACATGCCGTAGCCCGCAGCGATTCCGATTAAGGGCGCCCCACGCAGCTCCATGTCTTGGATGGCATGGAAGACGTCTTCGACAGTCGATTTCGGGTTATACTCCGTTACGGCAGGAAGTTTAATCTGATTTAAGACATGCAAAACCCCGTCTTTCCACTCGATATGTTTAAGAAATTCTTGCACAGTATCTCTCCCTGATTCCTGGAAATTGATATTTGTTTGACGAGAACGATTCAATGTTGAAAGGATACGCACAAACACTGAATTTTTGTCAAATATTTTTCAGCGGAGTGACAAAAAGGTCAGCATACAGTCGCAGGAAACGTACATGGCCTTAAACATGAATTGGGAACGGGTTGCCTTGCTGGAAGGAAGCAATTGTATGGAGACAGTCTTCGACTTGTGTGAAGAACAAAACAAGCTGGGGAAACAGTCCCCCCAGCTTTTCATACGACAGTGTGTGATGCGTGGCAGCCTACAGACTTTCAGGTGTCACGAAATAGGATTCGACTTCATATGTATTTTCAGGTGTGAAGTTCGGATCATTAAGAATCTTTGTGCCGATTTCAACAGCTTCTTTAACGCAGAGCGGATAAATCACCGTGCAGGCCAGGATGCCTTCTTTAACGTATTTCTGTCCTTCATCTTTGAGACCGTCAACACCGATGAAAATCATCTCTTTTTCGCGGCCTTTTTCTTTGGCTGCCAGGTACGCGCCATAGGCCATCGGATCGTTGTGCCCGTACACAATGTCGATTTTCTCAACTGCGTTCAACGCTTCAGTCATGCGATCCACGGCTTCGGGCTGAAACCAGTTGGCAGTGGCGGTATGCACGGCTTTAATATTCGGATATTTGGCAACCACATCCCAGAAGCCGGCGTGACGATTCAGTGCACCTTCAACACCTTTCATCCCCTCGATTTCTACAATACTGCCTTTTGGCTCGCCATATTTTTCCGTGAGATAATCCACTGCAAATTGACCAGCTACCTGGCCAATCTTTCTGTTATCGGAACGGATATACGTTGTCCAGTTCGGCTCGATGATGTCACGCTCCAGGCAGATTGTCGGAATACCGGCATCGATGGCTTGTCCCATGACTTTTGCCAGAGAGTCGCGTTGCAGGGGAGCCACGATTAACAAATCCGGTTCCTGACGGATGGCTGTTTCGATTTGACTGATCTGACGAGCAGCATCGGCCTGACCGTCAAGAATCTGGAGTTCCGTACCCGGGACTTGAGCCCAGAGTTCTTCCATCAATTTATTCTGGGCGGCGCGATAGGGCTCTCCGAAATTACACTGGCTGAAGATCACCAGTTTATCTTCCGCAAAACTCTGCCCGGCCCAAAAAAGACACATGACGACTAACATAAGAATACCTGCGTTCTTTAACATGGACAACTCCTCCTGTTTGTGGCCGTTGTCACGAATATGATCTTCATGCTTCACATGGATTCCATCTTCGCAACACGACTTTTTCGTTTACAGAAACATTATCATTTATGAACGTCTAGCCCTGGTAAACTAAAATGCACAATTTCAGCTTACCATCTCTTTAGGCCGTACATGCACGTTGCCGGCGTGCCGCGTACTGCCTAAAACTCTTACACTCAGAGGCGGTCCTTTTCAGCTTTTGACAGCCGCTCTCCTGAGACTGCGTACTTGGCGTTATGCTTTCCGGGTCTTCTGCTGTGAAGCGACCGCCAGCAGAATAATGACTGCCATAATGACACGCTGAATGTTAAAATCGACATTATTCAAACCAAGAATGTTCGTCAAAATTCCCACAATGAGCGCTCCGATAACCGTCCCCGGGATCGTCCCTGAGCCTCCTGCCAAATTTGTGCCGCCGATTGCCGCCACTGAAATGACGTCCAGTTCCATTCCGATTCCAGTGTTCGGATCGCCGGTGGTGGTACGGGCAGCCAGGAGAATACCGGCCACGCCGGCCATCATGCCAATCAGCGTATACACTGTGACCTGAATGCGTTTAATCGGGAGACCGGCATAGCGCGAGGCCTGGGTATTGCCGCCAACGGCCCTGACGTAACGCCCGAACACCGTCTTATGCAGCAGGATGCCGAAAATCAGTGCTGCCAGCAGAAACGCGCCGAGCATAAATTCCTTACTGGAGAACCACTCTCCAAAACGCCCGGAGACATCGTCGCCAAGCCCTAAACCCACTCGTTCGTTGTTGACGATCCATCGGGATAAGCCCCGCAACCCGATCATGCCAGCCAGCGTTACAATAAAAGGCTGAATGCCGAAGTTTGCGATAATCATCCCCTGCAGGAATCCGACAAAGGCCCCTGCGAGAAGTGTCAGAAGGATTGCAATGCTGATATGCACCGGAATGCTGAACCCTGGTGACCACCATTGGAGCAGCATGGCAACAATGACACCGGTCAAAGCGACCGTGCTCCCCACGCTGAGATCGATACCTCCGGTGATGATCACCAGCGTCATCGCGAGTCCTACCACAGCGACCGGAGCCATACTTCGTAATAAGTCAGTTAAATTTCCCGGCATCAGGAAAATCAGATGGCCCTTACGGCTTACCGGGCTGAAAATCACTGCCAGAATGAAAATCACGACCAGGACGATCACCCCCTGGTGTTTAGAGGCAAAGGACATACACCACTTCCAGAACGCGTGCATGTTGATTCCGGATGTTCGTTCTTCTGTTGCGCGCGTCTTTTCCAGCTCGTTTTTATCAAATTCACTCATTGCATTTCTTCTCCATATCCATACGTGTCAACGCACGTGCATCCCTGACCCGGAATGAGACTCCGTGAAAGCGGACAATCGACATGTACTCAACATGCATTTACGGGTTCTGCCTGGCTGCCGCCAGAACCATAATTTCTTCCTGTGTGGTGTTACGGGCATCCACGATACCCGCATTTCGACCCTCTCGCATCACCATGATGCGGTCGCAGCAACGCAGCAGTTCCGGCAGTTCTGAGCTGGTCATGATCACCGCTTTTCCTGATGCGGCCAGCCCTTCGATAATTGAGTAAATATCTCCCTTTGCTCCGACATCCACTCCGCGAGTCGGATCATCCAAAAAGATAATATCCGGATCCACCAGCACCCATCGGCTGAGGAGGACCTTCTGCTGATTCCCGCCGCTCAGAGAATCGACTGTATGAGCGGGAGACGCGGCTTTCAACATCGTTTTTG
This sequence comes from candidate division KSB3 bacterium, assembly GCA_002748425.1. Lineage (GTDB taxonomy): Bacteria > Moduliflexota > Moduliflexia > Moduliflexales > Moduliflexaceae. The sequence continues at coordinate 120,848 of PDSJ01000014.1, forward strand.
CAGCAATATTGTGACAGTCGGCGAACTCGCTGGCAACGTTAATCCATCCGTATGTGCTGTAGCGCCTGAGTGAGGACATCGACATATTTTCGTAGACTCCCATTTGCATCATCAAGCCGGAGAGTTTACGGTCTTCCGGTAAGAGTCCGAAGCCTTTTTCGATTGAATTCCGCGGGGAAACCGGCTTATAAGCCTGACCTTGTAAATGGATTTGGCCTTTCTGAATGGGATCGAGACCGTATAAGGCTTTTCCAATCTCTGTCCGTCCTGCTCCCACCAGTCCGGCAATGCCGAGCACTTCCCCCTGACGTAAATGGAAGCTGACATTATTGAGGCGTGGAGTTGAAAGACCGCTTACCCGCAGCACCTCTTTCTCAGAGCAGTGACTCGTGGAGCGCTGCGATTGATCGATATAGCGGCCAACCATCATGTTAATTAATTCATCAATATTGGTGTCGTTCGTGCTTTTGGTCCCAACGTATTCACCATCGCGCAATACAGTGACGCGATCAGCAATTCTGAAAATTTCATCCATTTTGTGGGACACATAAATAATGGCCACACCATGTTGGGTCAGATCCTGGATCAACGCAAACAAATTTTCTACGGCATCATCGGTCAGGGAACTGGTCGACTCATCCATAACAATTAATCTGGTCTCGAAACTCAAGGCCCGCGCGATCGCCACCAATTGCATTTCCCCGGTCGAGAGTTCTCCCAGTAAGCTGTTTCCCGGCACATGCCCCAGGCGGACTTTTTCCAGAAATGGGCGGCAGAAGTCGGCGCAGCGTTTTCGACTATCAAAGCTGCCTTCTCGAAAGCGCAGATTGCGGAGCACGATATTTTCCTCAATCGTCAAATTGCCAAAGAGATCGATTTCCTGAAAGATAATACTGATCCCAAGACGTTGAGCGTCCAGAGGGGAGTCGATCTTAACTGGCCTGCCGTTCCAGAGGATACGACCACTGTCCGCTCGATGGACTCCGGCAATGACTTTTCCCAGGGTACTTTTCCCGGCTCCGTTTTCTCCCAGCAGGGCGTGAACCTCTCCGCCATGAATATCCACTTTCACATTATTCAGCGCCTGCACCCCACCGAAATGTTTGCAAATCTGTTCTGCTTGTAGTAGCATAGATGAATCCTGCAAAAAAAGACGTTCTCAAAAACCCCTTTCCGGGAGGAGGAGAGGCCAGAAGGATACAGTTTCTTGGATATGTCCGTTTCAGGCGTTTCTCAGTATCTCAGCGAGAGATGTCAAAACCCGCAACACGTTTCCGTTATAGCATATCCTATGCCAGCATCTTTCCATGCCATACACATCAATGTGAAGCGTTGCGTTTACAGTGTATTACAAGTAACGGCCAGATATATTAGAGGGAGGACCCCAGTTTGCAGGTCTTACCCGTCTGGGTATTTTTTACTCATCTGGGAAAATAGTTGTTACGCAGCATCTTACTCAAAAGGGATGAATATCTGAAATGTCGCTCCGGCGTACACACGGCTTTCGACCGTGATAAAACCCTGGAGCTGGGTGATAATATCCTGACTCAGTGACAAGCCGAGTCCGAAGGACTCTCCTGTACTTTTGGTGGTGTAGAATGGCTCGAAAATGCGCTCAAGCGTTTCGGCTGGAATTCCGATTCCAGTATCTCTGATTTCGATCGCGGAATACATTTTTCCCTCAAGCTCCCTGAGAAAGACCGCGACGCGTAATCTCCCGCCTTCTGGCATGGCTTCGATGCCGTTCAGCATGATATTGAGAATCACCTGCTTCATCAGGTCCGGATCGCAGTCAAGGAAAATTTCCCTCTCTTCGTCAATATCGAGCTGCACGTGATTGCCGTCCAGCATAGGCTGCAGAAAGATTGCCACTTCCTCGATAATATCGCCGATACACGCCTTTTCCGACAGCTGTGCGTCCGGGACCTCTTTGGTCTCTGTAATATCACGAAGAAAACGTTTGATGCGCTTAATTTCTTTCTCAATAACTCCGGCGTTGAGTCGAATTTGTTCGGTTTCGTTTCCGGTGGCAATCAGCTTTACATAGTTGAGCATAATCCCCAGAGGATTATTGATCTCATGGGCGACTTCCGCCAGCATCTTGCGAGGGTCCTTTGAGACATCATTGGACTGGAGAACGTGTTCGAACTGTTCAACGCCTGTTGTTTTGGACAGTGTATACAGTGTGCCCATGAACGATCCGTCTTCGTCCATAAAGGGAATAATATGGACATCGACAACGGCGCCTGCCGTCTGCTGCGGCCCTCGAACCTGGATCCCGTGATAGTGCCGGGTGTTGTGGAAATGCTTTGTCTGTGTACTTTCAGGAAAGTCGAAAATATGTTCAACCGGCTTTCCTGCAAAATCCCTATGGTGAACGTCGGTGACCTGCTCGAAGCTCCGGTTCATTGTCACAATGCACTGTTTTGAATCAGTAACCATCAGGGGGAAAGGCAGATTATTAATCAGACTTTTATTGAAATTATTCAGATAGAAAAGTTCTAAATTGTTCTGCTCCAGTTGCTCGCGGCGCGACATCGACGAATAGGTCAATTGGACTAACTGGAGTTTGTCGATATGTGAAATATCAGCGGTTTCGACAATTCGTCCTTTATTCAAAATCGTGACGCGGTTCGCAAAATTCAGGATTTCATCCATATTGCGGGAGATATAGAGGACCGTTGTCCCGCCCTGCCGCAAGATAGAGATGAGATAATGCAGTTTCTCAATGTCTTTTGGTAAGAGTTTGTTGGAAATTTCATCAATAATCAGAAGTTTTGAGGGAAAGCACGCGATTCTGACCAATTCCACAAGCTGCTGCTGGGCGAAATCATACGTTTCCAGCAAGCGATTGAGATCGAGGGATATTCTTAAATCCTGAAATACTTCTTCAGCCATTTCCCGCATCCTTCGATTATCAGGAAAAACTAAGAGCGTTTTGAGTTCCCGGTTCAGAAAAATATTCTCAAGGACCGTCATATTCTGGAGGAGGTTTCCATTCTGATAGACAGTATGTATTCCCAGTGTGGCGGCCTGTTTCGTGCCGTATTTTCCCAATATCTGGCCCTCGAAACATACGGTACCGCATGTGACGGGTATCAGGCCGGAGAGTACTTTGGCCAGGGTGGATTTTCCAGCACCATGATCGCCGATAATTGCATGGATATCCCCTCGTTTGATACGCAGATTGATATCCTGAAGAAGCTGCAGACGCCCGACGCTCACACCGAGGCCTTTGAGCACAAGAATATCATTTGAAATCATAGCTGATCTGCAGGTCCTTCATACGATTGTACAGGGTTTTCCGACTGATATTCAACAGCTTTGCCGCTTCGCTGCGATTCCCTTGAGTTTTCGACAGGGCTTCAAGGATAATTTTGCGGAGATAGGCGGTTTTATGATCCAGCGTTTGTTGTGGAAACGTGATTTTGGAGGCTGTGAGAGCGCTCTCCCGGGCCGTCCGAATTTGATCAGGGAGATGTTCCGGGAGGATACGGGGCTCTTCACAAATTACAGTAGCTCGTTCCAGGCAGTTCATCAGTTCCCTGATATTCCCAGGCCAGCGGTAGCGGACGAGAAGCTGCAAGGTCTCTTCAGAGACACCGGAGATGCTTTTGTGATATTTCCCGGCGTAATGTGCGAGAAAGTGACGGACAAGATCTCCAATGTCTTCAGGCCTCTCGCACAGGGCCGGGATTTTCAGATGTACGCCGTTCAGGCGGTGATAGAGGTCTTCGCGAAATGTTGCCTGTGCAATCAGGCTGTGCAGGTTCTGATTGCTGGCGGCGATAATGCGTGTATCGACCCTGATGGTCTTCTGTCCGCCCAGGCGGTAGAAGGCAAAATCCTGCAGTACGCGCAGCATTTTGGCTTGCAAGGGAAAGGGCATGTCCCCGATTTCATCGAGAAAAAGTGTACCACCATTGGCCTCATCGAATTTTCCGCTTTTTGGGGCCTGGGCTCCGGTGAATGCGCCTTTTTCATAGCCGAAAAGCTCACTTTCCAGCAGCGTATCCGGAATGGCCGCGCAGTTGATGCTCACAAAGGGCCGGTCGCTGCGGTGGCTCTTTTCATAAATATACTTGGCGATGACCTCCTTGCCCACACCGCTCTCTCCAGTGATTAGCACGGGCATATCAGTGACGCTGAATTGTTCGGCAAGTTTCAGCATACGCTGATAACGTTCATTGTTCGAACTTAGCAGCCGTAAGCCCTTGGGAGAAGCGATGCGCATCTTGCGGGCCGGAAGATTTTGTTCGATCATAACCAGGAGCTCGTCAAAATCAAAGGGCTTGACCAGATAATCGCAGGCTCCGGATTTGAAGGCTTTCCGGCTGGTTTCAATCGAGGCATAGGCCGTCATCATAATCACCGGAATTGTCGAGCCGATCTTCGACAAAAAGAGGAGCCCCGACATATCAGGCATGACAATGTCGCACACGATCAGATCGATTTTGGTGCGCTGTAAGACATTGAAGCCTTGCTTGGCGGAATTGGCAGTACTGACGATAAAGCCTTGATCGGAAAGGAGTTGTTTGAGAGAAAGGCACATTTCCTTTTCATCATCAATGAGAAGCAGATGCGGAGCTTGCCGGGGTGTCTTGAGAGCCATATCGGAGCTGCCTGCGGCTGTTTTTTGTCAGGATGACGCTGACCACCGGTCCCGTCTGCTGAGGGTTCCGTCTCTGGAGAGACTCTGATAACTTGAGTGAGAACGCTCTGCGATCTGCCTGACAAAAGAGAGAATCGTATAGTAAGGTCCTGAAATCACAGCGATCGTGAAAAAGATGGGAACAGTTTTGAAAAATGTCAAGAAGAATGCAAGGACATTTCTGCTTTCGAGATCTCAAGGCTGTCAAAAAAATCCAGTTGAAGCGGCAGGGTTCCCTCTTCAGTTTCTGTGGAAAAGTTTGAAATCACGAAAGGTATTCTCGATGCTGATCGACTTCCGCTTTCGGTGCGGCATGACTGGACGTGGATCCTCACCGCGAATAATGTGGTAGAGATATGTTCCGAATTTGCCGAAATGCTGCAGGAGAAATTCTTCGCTTCCGGCAAGGAGTTGACAGCCGTATTCAATTCCAAGAAGTTTGAGTTTTTTTTGAGTGACCTTGCCGACTCCCGGAATCTTTCGGACCTCCATCCGTCGCAGAAATTCCGGGGCACTGCCGGGAGTAATCACGAAGATGCCGTCGGGTTTGTGTTCGTCTGAGGCGATTTTGGCGAGGAACTTATTGTAGGAAATCCCGGCCGAACAGGTGAGCTGAAGTTCCGCTCGAATCTGCTCTTTGATCTGCATCGCGATTTAGTATATCGCGCAAAAATACGATGTATTTTTTGGGAGAGCTCCTTATAGCGATGCATCCGGTTTTGCACGAAGATCGCATGCGGACAGAGTTTATATGCTAAAGCACATGCCATCGCTGAACGAACGCCGAATTTGCGGGCCTCATAGCTGGCGGAGGCGACTACTCCCCGGCGTTGCGGGCTGCCGCCGACGATAACCGGAAGTCCGCGGAGTTCAGGATTATCGAGCATTTCCACCGAGGGATAAAAGGCATCCATATCGATGTGGAGAATTTTTCTGTTATCCATGATTCTTGAGCCCGTCGAGTAATTCCGTGCTTGTCGTCAGCGCGCAATCCGGCTATACGTTCCTGTTGTCCGTAACCGTACAGAGCGCTGCTACTGAAGATTCGAGCTGCGCAGCGCTGCTGTCGGAGTCCAGATCTTTACAGCCGATACTGTTGTAAGCAATCGACGATGAGCGCGAAAAAAAATCAAGTTTTTCCAGGAGCGATTGACTCCGTTTTCAGGATATTTTTCGGAGGATTGCAGAGGGGACAGACGTGAGAAATAAACACCCCCCTTAGGGGCTGCCTCTAAGGGGGGAGAGGAGGGTGAGCTTATGCGCAGCGTTTTCTGAGGAGGCCGATGACAGCGAACATGCCGCTGCTCAGGAGCAACAGAGTGCCTGGTTCCGGCGTGGCCGTGGGCGCCAGACTGCCCGAGCCCATCAGGTCATCATTCCCGCAGCCCATGGTATAGTGGGCTGTAAACGCTGTTCCCGGGTTCAGGAAGGACAGGTCAACACTCAGGACATTGTGACGGCCGCCAAGAAAGCCAAGCTCAGCATCTGAGAGCCCGCTCTGATAGAACACGTCGCCCGAGCCGATCAGTTCGCCGCCAGCGACATAGCGAAACGCACCGGATTCGTCGTTGAGCCGATAATACGGGCTGAGCAGCGTGGCGCTGGCGTCGAGCTGATACACATCATAGCTGCTGCTCAGGGTGTTGCCGTCAAGGGTCAGATCAATCACATAGTCATAACCAAAGCTGTTGGACAGAGCCTGGTAGCCGTTGCCGCGCAGAGTGGTGATGTCCTGACCGTAGACGATATCCCCGTCCACATCGATGAAAATGTCACCGGTGTAGATCTTGTGCTCGCCCTGCCGGAAATCATAGCCGCCTACCAGACTTAACTGGCTGCCGCGAAGGAACATGCCTTCCAGATCCCAGCTCTGGTTCGTGATTGTACCGGGCTCGGTTTCCTGATCTTCGCGATCCCCGTACCAGCCTTCTCCCCGGCTGTTCAGGTCGGCGATTGTTATGTCTGTGCCGAGGTCCAGAGCGACGCTGTGATGAAGTCCGGCAGTGGTGATGAGTAACGTGGCAAGGCTGAGTGTGGTCAGTAAAGATTTCATGGTGCTTTCTCCTGGTCAGGGGCGGCTGCTCTTGTGAACTGAGCTCACAAAAAAAGCCGGCGTGAGAAAGCCGGCTTCCAGAAGATGCTGCCTGTGATTCTGGCAACCCGGCTGTCTTAATACAGGTCGTTTAAGATCCGTGGCTTTCCGTCCCGCTCTCACGAGCGGTTTGGCGTTAGCAGAACATGCTGTCAATGAACAGCTGCCGTATGAAAATGCATACCTCATGCCAGGCTGGCAGACGAAGGGGGCTGCGGAGCGCTAAGGTCATAGAACATCAGGAGATCAAAGCGTGTTCTGTCCTGGCAGAGGCTGAGCACTCTGGCCACAGGCGCCTGGAGGGCTGTCAACAGATCCGACAGGCTTGCCTGCACGCGCGCGGGGAGCGTTTTGTCTTTTGCGTCCAGGAGGGCAGCATCGGTACAGGAGCTAAATTGTAAAATAATCCGACAGGGAAATCTTTCCGAATATGACGAAGTGCAATGAACCTGCCTGGCAATGGATGCTTGAGTTGGGCCATATATCGTTCAATCAAGTTCAGGGGCTCACTCTAAAGAATCTTTAATTGAGCCAGTGATGTGATTGTAGACTCCATCAGCAGTAATGAGTAGTTCTCTACATCCAATTTGTTGAAAACAGTTATCATTAGTGGCACAGCTTCACGTAACTTTCCCATCATCATCTCCTGAAGCGTTAGGTGTTTTGCTGATGTTGTCTGAAGTAGATACTAATCATAACGAGAATAATTATACCATTTGAAATCGTTCTTCCAGCTTCAGGAATATTCATCACTGTTAGCAGACTCTCAAGGAGGATTAATATAATTGATCCGGCAATGCTTCCGATATAGCTACCTTTGCCACCAGTTAGAGAAGTCCCTCCGATCACAACGGCCGTGATGGACCACATCGTATATTCGTTGCCAATCCCTAAAAACGCTGTCTGAGTATATCCTGCCATCAAGGCTCCTGACAAGGCTGAACAAGCGCCGCTTATGGCATACACAGTAATTTTCACAACATGGACATGGGTGCCAGAGAGGAATGCAGCACGCTCATTCGCACCAGTATAATAGATACGGCGTCCAAAGGTCGTATAGTCAAGAAAGAGTATGCACAAGCCACTCAAAAACATCCAGATCATGACAATAACTGGTAGACCGAATGAGACATTTCCGATCGCTAAAAACCGGAGTAATGGAGAGGCTAATCCCGTAGGTGCCCCTTGACTGAATATTAAAGTCATTCCAGTCACAAGTGAACCGATAGCCAGGGTCATCACTAAGGGAGAAATTTTAAAATATGTCACCCCAACACCGTTAACTGCCCCAAAAAGTACTCCCAAAAAGATAATTACAGGGAGTGCCCACAAGGTATTCAGATTGACTCCATTAATAAACATACAGACAAAAACATTCCCCAGGGTAATTAATGGTCCCGAAGAAAGATCGATCCCGGCCGTTAAAACAGCTAGAGTCTGGCCGATAGAGACAATCCCTAAAAACGAGGCTGTTCTCATGATACTCCTGATATGTTCTGGTGACGCAAAACCATGAGAGACAGTTTCGCCGAGTAAAAACATAAGAATGATTAATCCGAAGAGAAAGACAGTTGTTTTATGCTCTCTTTCCATGCTGGTATCTCCTCCCTCCAGGTTGTGCAGACTTGGTAGAGAACACGTTAGCTAAAAACTTTCCCGTATTGATGACAGTCCCTGAAGATGTGATTGCGAGCGCTATAATGAGTACAATCCCCTTGGCGACAAATTGATAAAAGGTTGAAATCGCGAGTAAATTGAGAATATTGCTGATCAAGAGAAAGATATAGGCCGCTCCGATTATTCCTAGTACTCCACCTTTACCACCTGATAAAGGTGTTCCAGCAATAACAGTGACCGCAATTGAATTCAGGATGTAGGCTTCACCAACTAAAGGATCTGCAGAGAACATCCATGCAGAAAGAAACATACCAGCGCAGGCACACAGCACTCCACTGACTGCATATACCCCAATTGTGATTTGTGTACAAGGGATGCCTGACTCATACGCAATGGCTTTATTTCCGCCAATGGCATAGATAGAGCGTCCAAAAGAGGTTTTGGTTAATGTGAGATGACACAGAAACACTGCAATCACAAAGATAGCCAAAGGGATTGGAATGCTCTTCCACAGTTTTCCAGTGAGAGTCACAGCAACAGCCAGTGAGACCTCTCCGCCGGGGATCGGCATTAGAAATAAGGTCACTCCTTTCCAGATTGCCCCTGTCGCCAAGGTGACAATCAGCGGAGGAAAATCTCCCCGAGTGATAATGAGGCCATTGATGAGACCGACAACCAGCCCTACCAGAGGTGGAATACATACCCACAAAATGATGTTCCATGGAGTATCAACAAAAGGAAGACTGGCAGCAACAACATTTGTGAGGCCGATGATTGCCCCTACTGAGAGATCGATCCCGCCTGTCAACACGACACATGTTTGGGCCATTCCAGCAAGAATGAGTGGAGTGATGCGTGTAAATAAGTTGACATTATTATTCCAAGTAAAAAAACTTGGTTCAATGAAACATGCTGTACAATAGATAAGGAGAAAAATTGAGTAGACCGGAATATATAAATGAAAATCGCGTTGTGTTTCGGTCATGTTCACACCTCAGTTTCCAAAATATCATCAGAACTGACAGCAGCTTGCATAATATTTTCCTCTGTGAGCTCTTCTCCGCTCAATTCTGCAGTTATACAGCCATGATTCATCACTAAGACACGATCTGAAACTCCAATTAATTCAATTAAGTCGCTGGTGTATACGATGACCGCGACACCACAGCTTGCCAGTTCGCGCATCAATTGATAAATCTGCTGTTTTACAGCAACATCCACTCCTTTTGTTGGCTCAAGCATCACCATGACCTGAGGCTCTGCAAGCAGCCATTTCCCGAGTACTAATTTTTGCATATTACCACCACTCAGTGATTCGGCTGTTTGGGATGTCGAAGTAAGTTTTAAGGAGAGCTGCTGGGTTATTCGTTCAATGGCGTTTTTCTCGTCACGTTTGCGAATGAAACCATATTGTTGACGGCGTTTAAGCGTTGACGCTGTCAGATTGTCACGTGCAGAAAGAGCAGGAAATATCCCTTCCTCCCCCCGGTTATCAGGAACTAATGCAATTCCAGCTCGAATAGCTTGCACTGGATTTCTTAATTCAGTTTCTCGACCGTGTACCAAGATCGTCAGATCCTCACATCCTCCTAACCCAAAAATGGACTGCAGCATCTCTAACTGTCCCTGCCCCTGAAGACCTCCAATCCCCAACACCTCTCCATGAGCAACTGAGAAGTGTACGTGTTTTCCGGAAAACTGCAAACGGGCATGGTACTCAAAAATAAGATGTGTTCTGTCAGAACTGTTGGATTTCTCAGGAAATATTTTTGAAACATCTCTGCCGACCATTAAGCTAATCAAGCGATTTTTATCAAAAGATGAGACCTGCTCGGTCAGTACTTTTTGCCCATCTTTCATTACAGTGATTCGATCTGCAAGATGGAGAACTTCTTCTAACCGGTGAGAAATAAAGATAATACCGTTTCCCTTGCTTTTGAGATCGCAGATGATCGTAAAAAGTCTATCGACCTCATCTTTTGATAAGGCAGACGTTGGTTCATCAAACACGATTACTTTAGGTTTCTGGGTTAAGACTTTGGCAATCTCGACCATCTGCCGTAAAGGCATTGGGAGTGACTTCACAAGAACATGTGCTTCTACATCGATTCCTACTTCCTGTAACGCAGTGTTAGCTCGCCGTATCATTGCTTTGCGGTCAATAATTCCACAGCGCTTTCTGGGCCAAATTCCCATAGAAATATTTTCAGCGACTGAGATCTCCGGCAACAAGGATAACTCTTGATAGACTACGCCAATTCCAGATTTTCTGGCATCTGAATGGTTTTGGAAATGTTGCTCAAGCCCATTCAAAAAAATTTTTCCATGATCAGGCCGATGAATACCTGCCAAAATTTTCATCAAGGTACTTTTTCCGGCCCCGTTCTCCCCAACGAGGCCGTGAATTTCTCCATGTTGACAGATGAAATCAACGTGATCAAGCGCAAGTGTTCCCGGGAACGACTTAACAATGCTTTGTAGAGAAAGTAAAGGGGGGGACATAGAACTTTCGCTCCTCGCGTTATTGATAAAAGGTGGGCAACATCCCCGGCAACCTTTTAATAAAGAGGCCGGGGATGGGGAAAGGCTTCTTATGGATTAAACGATCTTATCGTTCAAACATTTTTTTGACAATGTCATCCTTCAATTGAGAATTACACCAGAAGCTATCTGGCAGATCAGGCTTCACATACTGATCGAGGTTATCAGCGGTAATCGTTGGTATCGGAATAATTGTTTCTTTGTTAAACGCTTCTCCCGTCAGAGCGGCTAAGGCAACTTCTAGAGCTTTAGCACTACACCACGTTGGCATGCTGGTCGCAATTGAGTCAAAATCAGGATACTTTTCGGAATCGCGTAATTCTTTCCAGATTTTGAGAAAACCGTTTCCATCTTCACCTGTAATTGGTGGAGGAAGCATGCCGCGCTCCAGATAAGCTTCAATTACAGCTTCCGACATGGCACCACCTTGTGACCAAATTCCGTCTAGGGACGGGTACGCTGCTAGCAAGGTTTCCATTGCACGTTTGGCTTTGGCATAATCCCAGTCAGCATAAACTTCCTGAACAATCTCAATCTCTGGATATTGATCGAAAACGCTTTTGGCCCCTTCAAAACGTTCTGCTGAAGTTGTCGCTCCTTTTATGCCGTTAAAGGCCACGATTTTACCTTTTTTACCCAGCGCTTTTACCAGCCACTCCCCTTGAACACGTCCAAACTCTTTTTGATCGACAATGATATGCGCTGTAATATTGTCTGTATACACCAAATTGTCAAAATCAACAACAACAATACCGGCAGCCATGGCCTTTGCAACTACTGGGATTAAAGCCTTCGGATTGGCTGCGGTAATCAAAATGGCATCAACTCCTTTGGCGATCAAGTCCTCAATATCGGCAATTTGCTTTGAAATATCCCCATCAGCTTCAGTCACAATCAGTTCTTTGACGAGATCGGCGTGCTGTGAGGCAGAGTATTTGGCCTCTTCAATCATTTGCACACGCCAAGAATTCCCAAGACTAAAATTGCTCAGCCCAATCACAAATTTCTCTGCAGCACTAGCGCTGCCAACTCTGAATAAAATATACATCAAAAGCATACCAACACATTTAATCACATTACTATGTTTCATCATCGTTTCTCTCCATAGGATGTCAGGCAAGGTTGAATGTCGTGTTCTGAGCGTTCATCAAGTTATTTCTGCTGACATTACATTTATGAACCTAAAGACCCCTCCTTTCATTCGTTGCTTAAGTTTTTCATAGACTTATGACAGAGTCATTACTCGGGAATATTGTCTCGTTTTGGAAGCCTGTAAGAACACATTTGCTGCATCAGAAAACGTGTTTCCTCCAGGAGTTGCTCAACCACATAAACTTTTATCATATACCATTATGATATAATCGAGTTGTCAAGTGAAAAAACAAAAACGCCCAAAAAACTAGAGAGAGTTATGCATAGGCTCGCTTCGTTTCGAGATACTTCATTGCTGAGATATTTTTTAGTCCAGTGGATCGGTTTCGATCGACTCAATTTCAGATGGATCGCTCTCATTCGGAGGAACTTCGTCGTCAAGAGCTGTCACATAATAATAATAGCGCTGTCCGGATTCAATCTGTTTGTCACTGAATGAGGCGTTTGGCAAAATTTCGTCATTTACTTTTCGGAATTCTCCGGCCTGTCTGTTACTGCGATAGACATTGAAGCCCACAAAATCGGCTGTCAGTACCTGATTCCAATGCAGATCCACGTGCCCGTTAAGATAAACCCCGACAAGGCCCTGAGGAACGTCCGGAGCGATGGTATCAAGCGGCACGGCAGAGACTTCGGCTGAACGCACACTGTCAGGTCCCGACGTGCGCGAAGCAAGCGACTGGACAACGTAATAATAGGTCTCATGGTTGGTGACGTTCTTGTCAATGAAGTGAGTCTGCGAGGCTGGAACTTCCGTCAGAGCTGCGGCATACTCGCCGGCCGTGTCAGAACGAAAAATACGGTATGCTGCCAGATGTTGAATTTTCTTTCCGTCCTCTGTCAATACTGGTGCTTCCCAACTGATCGTGATTTCCTCGTCTCCGGCATCTGCCATGATATGCCGGGGAGCAGAGGGTTTTCGCATTAATTCGATCTCGACCGTCCCGGTATTCTTGCTGTTCCGTTTCTTACGATCCGTGACTTCGATCTCATATCTGTAGCGCCTGCCGTATTCAAGAGGCGCTTTCACGTCTTCTTCATCCTCAGCAATAAAGTCCCCTGAATCAGTTAATTCAAAGGTTTCATCTGCGAAGACTGCCGGAAAGGGATCAGAGGGAGAAATTTTTGCCAGAAGTATTCTGTTTCCGGCACTCTGTTCTGCTGTTTCCGGCAGCGACTCATAGGGGCGGGTAAAGGCAGAGCGTTTTTCGCGGCAGGCGCGATTGATTGCCCGGGAGATTGTCTGTGTGGAAGGCATGTCTTGTTGAACGAGCTGTAAAGCAGCTTGCGAAGAGGCTGCGCCTTCCGGCACAATATCGATATAATCAATGGAAATGTGACGTGTTCCAGTGCCTGAAGCGACCGGCGGAAATGCAAGACCGACTTGCACGAAGTACGCCTGCGGCTTTGACTTCTCGCCTTGAGAGGCTGTTCCATCGCTTATAACAGGATCATGGAGACCGTTATCCTCCTTTTTTTGAAGACTGTGGTGAGATGCATGTCTTTGCGTCATGTATCGGCGTAAATCGATTGAATAGGTCAAAAAATCGGAAGAGTGCTTGAGAGGGATGCGTATTGCTTGAGAAGTTAAATTTTTTAATTCCTCTGCTGACTGGAAGGGTGTTTCTCCGGCCCGGCGCAGGATTAGGTATGCCTCGTGCCCCGCAGTGACTCGCATCCTGATGTGAACTTCCGATGCCGTGTCAAAATGAATACGCTGCCCCGGAGCGGACAACAGACTGAAAAATTCGTTTCCTTCGGCATGCAAGACTCCATGTGCGGCTCCAAACAGATGATCAGCAGGGAAGACTTGCCATCCTTCTTCATCATCCTGAAATATCCAGGGGGCAGTAGTATACGCCGGGGCCGGGGCATCAATGTCACGCATAAATACGATGCTGTCCAGTCCCAGTTCGACCTGCGTTTCTTCCGGAGCGTTGTTTTCAAGGATAAGTCCGATTTGTCGAACGGTCCCTGCCCATGAAGGGAGAGAGCGCATGTCAATGATATAGTCCTGAGCTGCGGCGCTTTCGTTCTGCCGGATCGAGAAGCGTTTTGACTTTGAGCGATGAAATGTCTGATGGACAGCGTAAAAAGAGCTGTGTACGGACGGCTCGAATTCTTGATTAAAGTTTTTGTCCCAGAGTGTATCCTTCTCTGTAATGAAAACGAGATAACCGTATCGGGCGTTTTTCGCCCAGAGTTTCAAGTGGATGATACGGTTCTGGTCTGCTTTCAGCTTTAAATCTGCCGGAGAGAGGAGGGTCAGAAGTCGTTGAGCGCTTACGGCGCGTAAGACCCCTTTGTCGCATTTTGGGGTCGGATTTTCTCCTGTCGTCGTCCATCCTTGGTCTGATTGCTTGAAATCCCAGCCGTCATCGACCGGCGGTTCACTTGTTCGATAGATACTGAAATATTTAATATCATCGAGTTCCAGGATTTTTTGCGTGTCGTATTCTGTCGGAGGACTCCAGCTCAGTACGATGCCCTTGTCAGACACTTTGGCTGAAACGGCCTTCACAGGAAGTGGTTTGGGGACGATCGGCGTTAAGGGATCGCCTTGCTTACCGCAGCCGCTCAGAAGTCCCAGCAGGCTGCACAAGAACACGAAAGATTGAAAGCAGCATTTCATGAAAGAAAAAGATGCAACGCTTGATGCCCTGGGTGGCACCATAGGTTCAAACGTGTACATTGGCGTTGATAAATAAGCGCATTGAATGAAGCCTTTGTTCTGGTGAATGACGATCACTGCCTGCTTGAGAAGAGGCATCCTTCCTAACAGCGTTAATGACCAAAGGGAAATTTGTCAATAGAGAATTCTGCCGGGTCGTGTTTTGAGGGTCTGCGAGCGCTTACGCCTCTCATCTGATTTTCTGGCCCACGCATTACACTGGGTAGGAGACTTGTTCGCGGGCAAACCTGATATCAAGGTCGGGATGTTGCCGGCGGAGCGTGATTTCAAAAGCAAGCAACTCTTGATCCGTTCGGAGAGGAGCGTGATGGGTGAGCAAGATCTTTCTGGCTCCAAGTTTTCGAGAGTTACTCACTGCCTGACTGAAACAACTGTGCCCAAGTCCGGATGAAGAATTCTTGTATTCTTCATCACTGTATTGTCCATCGTGAATGACCACATCATAATCAGTGCCCCAGAGTGTGTGCGAGTCCTGGAGGCTGGCCTCGTGGTCCGTCAGCAATGCAACCTTCTGACCATGCGACTCAATACTATAGCCATAGCAACTGCCTTCATGCTTGTTGGGAAAATAGTTAATGATAAAATCATTGAGATAGACCGTGTTCTGAAGAGGATGATAATACATATGTGATGACAACACTTCGATTGACTCAAAAGGTCCAAATGAATAGTCGAAATAATAGTTGAGCTGCCGTTTCAGACGCTCGATCGGCCAGGGAGAATAGAGGTGCATGTGAGTTGCGGGCAGAAATATAGGGATAAAATATCCGATGCCCTGAACGTGATCCCAATGGAAATGTGTAAAAAAGAGATGATATGTGCCTGGCCGCTGCTGTACAAAATCGCTGTACCGTCCGATGCCGAAGCCGGCATCAAAGAGCAGGGAATCAGTCTGGTTTTTGATCTCAATACAGGTTGTATGCACACCAAATATAATTTGATCCGGCTTCGGGGCGCTGATCGCTCCCCGTGTTCCCCAAAATATAATTTCCATATTCCTGTCCTCTAGAGCCTGAGAATATCATCTTCTTGTGGAACCAGGACTTCCAGAGAATTCGGCTCTGCTCTTCGTCGGGCCCGTTCAAGCTTCCGAACAATTGCCGGATCGTTGTCTTCCGGCGCATGGTGTCCTAAAATAAGTTTTTTGCTACGACTTCTCAACGCGAGCATGACGGCCATGATTTCTGTAGAATGCCCCCAGTTTTCATGCCCTTTAATGTTGTCTTCGTTAAAATGCGTATCGTGCAGAAGAAGATCGGCATCCTGGCAAAAATCGACAAGTCCCTGATAATAACGCCGTTCGTCGCGACGGGTAAAATGGCGCGTGTTGTGCCCTAAATGGTTATTTTCAATGGGAGCAATGTCGGTTAAAATCACGATTACTTTGCCTCCCCATTCGATGCGATAGCCCAGATCGATTCCCGGGTGATTGATTTGATAGGTTGACACGGTATAGTAAGCGTTTTGTTGGGGAACTTGTTGTTCCGACGAGCATCCGGGAGGCATAATGTGAAATCGTTCGCCGTCGTGAACATCGTTGAATGTAATGTGTGAGGGAAGTTCTGAGTACCTGACGGGAAAGGCGTCGGTTTGAAACTGATGTTCGAATAATTCTTCGAGGGTGGTTTTGAACGAGGCACTTCCCCAGAATCTTGCCTGAGTTTCAGGGCGGTAGAATGGCTCAAAGAATGGAAATGCCAGGATATGATCCCAATGGGCGTGAGTGAGCAGGAATGTAAAGTCGTGAATATCTTTACGGAGTCTGATCCCTTCCCGGAACAGGCCGCTGCCTCCATCGATGTAGATGGGGAACAGTCCGTCGGCCCACAGTTTATACGCTGTGGTATTTCCTCCGAACATGACAAAGTCTTCAGCGAGAACCGGACAAGATCCCCTGGTGCCTAACAGTTGAAAATTTAAGGTTCGTTGCATGGGCAGCAATCTGGACAGTGGACAGCGTTTCTGTATCTTCGTGATTGGTGTGTCTCAGAATACAAATTATGCCGTAATATGGAAAGGCTGTCAAGCTTCAATTACAAGAATATTGTCTCCAGGCAGTATGATGTTATGACATCTTCATCAAAGAAACGTCAGTTGACTTGTGGAATCTCACGGATGCCAGGTTCTGTATCACAATGGTGTTGATGAAGATTCTGTACCGGCCTGCCCTTATAGCGTGCAGCAGGAAGCGCGTAATGTACTCGATACGGATCTCGTTCTCAATACAGATGAGTGAACGCTGTTGACGGCAAAGAGCGTACGAATTTCCAATAAGATTCATAAAAAGAAAAAAAGTTCTTGACAAAATATCTATATATTATCATAATGTGTAACACTACATCAAAGAATTATGATTTGACGCGGGGTGGAGCAGTCTGGTAGCTCGTTGGGCTCATAACCCAAAGGTCGTTGGTTCAAATCCAGCCCCCGCAACCACTATTATGAAAGGTCGGCGGAAAGTATGCCGACCTTTTTTATATAACAGCCTGCCTTTCATCCTCAACATAAGAGAAACTCTGCGTTGTTACGAAATCGCGAAAAGTAGGTGAAAAGTCGAAAATTCTGTTGACTTTATCAGTCACGTTCTGTTGTATGAGTCATATTCTCCTGCGAGAATAGCATGATCATGAGGGTGAAGTTGGCGTCCTTGTGGAATGCTTGAGACAGTCGTCGGCGATTCCTTTGAGCCGGGTCACTCGTTTACTGGTGCTGATGGAAAGAACACGGATTTTTCAGCAGGTGTGGGGCTCGAGCTCATTGATGAGCAGCCGGCCGTCTTAATCGATCTCAAACGCATTTAAGATAGCGAGGGCGTGTGGAGTTCGACAGTTCGTGCTGTTTGTCGTCCTTTCGAATTCCGTCACGACTCGTTGCTGATAGTCATGATAATGCAGAATGTCATTTTTCGAAAGATGAAGTATGCAATCTCCTTGACCGCCTTGCTTGTTTCCCTTGTTTTTCTGCTCTCTGCTACGATGGTATCCGCAGTCGAACATCCGGTGCTCTATTTTTTCTGGGGAGAAGGATGCCCGCACTGTGAAAAAGCCAAAGGGTTCCTGCCGAAACTTCAGGAAAAATATCCTGAACTAGAAATGCGCTGGTTCGAAGTCTGGCATCACGGGCAGTTCAGCACGTTGGCCGACAGAATGCGGCAGGCTTACGAGATTAAAGCTTCGAGTGTCCCGATGTTTTTTCTGGATACATGGAGTATGACCGGATTCCAAAGTGATGAAATGAGTGGGCCTCAGGTTGAGGATCAGGTCGTAAAATGTCTTAGGACAGGTTCTTGCTTTGATGCGCTCGGAAAGCTGGGGCCGCTCCAGAGCGCATGGCGTGTGCGGGATGATGTCAGCCAGGGGACGCCTCAGGGATGGGAGTGGTTCCCTGCGACGCTCAAGCCACGACCTGCGGATGCTATGCCGCAGGAAGAGTCCCCGCGCTCTGAATCTGTCGGTCAGCCGACAGCGGAGGCCGCTGAGGTCGAGACCGCCCCTCAGAAGACGGTCGCTGCGTCTCAGGAAGACGAGAGCATTCTCGACATACCCATATTCGGTACGGTGGATGTCAAAAAAATTGGCTTACCTCTGTTTACGGTGGTTCTGGGGGGACTCGATGGTTTTAATCCTTGTGCCATGTGGGTGCTATGCTTTCTGCTCTCACTCGTGATTTACGCCAAGTCAAGGACCAAAATTCTCGTCATCGGTGGAATTTTTGTGTTCGCATCCGGCTTGATTTATTTCCTGTTTATGGCCGCATGGCTGAATCTGTTTATAATTGTCGGCTATGTAAAATACCTCCGTATCACTGTGGCTTTGGTGGCAATTGTGATGGGAGTCATTAATTGTAAAGATTTTTTCTTTTTCAAAAAAGGCATCTCTTTGACGATCCCTGAGTCGGCCCATCCCAAACTGGGCAAGCGGATGCGCAGCATTGTCAACGCTTCGGCCTGGCCTGCGATGATTTTTGGGACAGTGTTTTTGGCGGTTACGGCGAATTTGATTGAATTGTTGTGTACAGCGGGCTTTCCGGCGATTTATACTCGAATTCTCACCCTGAACGAGCTGTCAACAGCACAATACTATCTCTATCTCGTGTTATATAATGTGGTCTACGTGCTTCCTCTGGCTGTGATTGTCACGATTTTCGGCTGGAAAATGGGAAGCCGGAGACTCTCGGAAAAAGAAGGTCGCATTCTGAAATTAGTGGGTGGCGCGTTGATGCTTGTCCTGGGTTTGGTGCTGCTTTTTAAACCGGAATTACTGATGTTTTAGGCAGCCCGCCATCACACGAGGCCGCCAGCTTAAGCTGATCGCGATTCGTTCAAAACACAATCCCGGCGTAGCCGACAAAATCCGAAGCCGGTCGGTCTGGTATCACATCCTGGCTGGTAATGTGTTCTAAGAGATGGCCACGTTCTGCGCCCAGGATTTTTACAGCCGCTATGGTCGCGGCAATCGCTCCTGCGCCGCAGGCGTTGCGATGTATTTCTGTTTCCCGGATCACATGCTCTGCCTTCATGGCAACGATAAGGTCGAGAAGTTTGCGGTCGTTTGCTTTCATCAGACGAAGCGAATGCTGTCCGATGCCATAAGGCGTGAAGCCGAAGCGAGGTCCATAGTGCGTCAGGTCCGTACTGCCCAGCACGCAGACCTGTTTCTGCTGGTTCTGAAGCAGCGTAGCGATGCGCTGCCCCAGAGAGACTGCCTCTTCAGTGGGATGCACCATGATGGGGAGAATTTTCGCTGCTGGAAAGAGATATTGGATAAAAGGAAGTTGCACTTCAATCGAATGCTCGTCGTGATGGCTGTGGTGATCTGCCTGAACGATATCTGAGGCATTCTCTGTAATCATCCGGGCAAGTTCTTCGTCAATAGGCACTGTGCCGCAGGGGGTCTCCCAGCTGCCCCGGTCGAAGAATGATGCCTTACGTCCCACGCCCCGGACATGGACAGCGCCAAAAATCAGGAAGCTCTCCGGCGCGGATTTCTCATGGATGCTTTTAAATACTTTTGCCGCCGTACTCCCTGAAAAAATCCAGCCGGCATGTGGGACAATACCGCCCCGGATGCTTCCGGGAAGATCAGGAGCGTGATAGTCTCCAAAACAGCGCTGGAGTTCTCGTCGGCAGGATGCTTCATCAGCGGGATAAAAACTCCCGGCTCGACAGGCTTTTCGTGTGCTCATACTATTTACGTTCCTTTTGCTATACTCGTTCAATAATCGCTGCCGCCAGGAGTGGGAGCAGAATTTCGTGATGGCCAATCAAGCTATAGCCTTTGCCCCCATCGGATGCCGGCCTGCTGACAACATTTTGCGCAGGACGATAGTGCCGGATAAAATCCATATTTACCGTAGTAAAGCGTTTGAGCTCATATCCGAGGTTTCGGGCGGCGGAAACCGCTTTGAGAAAGACCTCCGGTAAGATGACCGCCGAGCCGATATTGAAATAGACACCACCTTCAAGCTGCGAAATAACTCCCACATAACGTTTGAAGTCCAGATGGCTGGCTTCTCCCAGCGAGGCTCCGTCGGCGTTGGGATGCATATGGATAATGTCTGTACCGATCGACGCATGGACAGTCACTGGCAGTTCCAGCCGAACTGCAGCAGCAATAAGGCTGTGTTGCAGGTAAGGCGGCGACGAAGCTATGATTGCGCGGCCGACTGATTCCCCCATTCCCCAGCCTTCTGTGCGTCCTCTGGTGATCGCTTCATTCAGAATATATCCGGTTTCACGCCCCATGCCGAATTTTCCAGAGGAAATTGCCTCTGCGACATCTTCCGAGGTATGCCCGGTATAAGCGATTTCGAAGTCGTGGATAATTCCGGCACCGTTGAGCGCAACTGCTGACAGAATCCCTCGTTCCATGAGATCGATGATTAAAGGCGACAGACCGCATTTAATGACATGCGCTCCCATAGCCATCACGACCGGACGAGCTTGCTGAACTGCCGTGGCAACTGCTGCGACGACTTCCTGAAACTGCGCTCCTGCCAGAATATTTGGCAGCGAGGCCATAAAACGTTCAAAGCATGCTCCTTTTTTCCAGGGGATCGCAAAATTTTCGATCTGTACAAGACTCTTACGTTCAAAAATGGAATAGGTGGAAATTTTTGAAAAATCGATCTCTGGAAAGTCTGTTTTCATCATGTCTTTTTTCGGGGCTGTTGCAGAGGCCATCAATAAAAAAGGCAGAACCGTAAGAGGCTCTGCCTTTGTCAACAACTCCCCGGGCCGGACTCGAACCAGCGACCAAGTGGTTAACAGCCACTCGCTCTACCACTGAGCTACCGAGGAATTACGCTTGTATGCAAAATTCAAAAAGAACTCTATTATCCCGCTTCAGTCGTGATACAATTACATGCTGCGTGCAATTTTTGTCAAGACTTTTTTGCGGTCAGCGAAAATTTTTTTTATGATCACAGGAGTAGTTTTTGGGGATTTTACTGTGTGTTGCGCTTTTTCAGGAATCATTCACGAGCGTATGGAGCAGGAAGAATGTAAGAAGAGCATTTATCCTTGTTGAGAAAGTCGAATAGTTCGACAGTCAGGCTTGGAAAAAAGCATTGACAAAACACAGTTCTCATCTGGGAATGCGCAATGAGAAGTCAGAAAATGCTGACACGTGTCAACAATGAGGAGTGATGATGAAAAAAACAGCGCCGCCCAAACAACAGCGAGAAGCCATTCACAGCCTTCAAAAAGCGTTTGCTGCCTGTGAAGCCGCAAACCTCTATTTTATTGCGATCGAACCTGAAGATCAGGAGGAATTGTGCAGTTTCAGGATCTATGATTATGATGAGCTTGAAGCGGCGATGGAGTCGCACGGTCCCGGGGCGTTCGATATGCCTGATCTGCCAAGAGCTGTTCTTGAGCTAGAAAATATGCTTGTTTTCGCTCCTGAAAATCCGGATCTCTAGAATATTGTCCTCACAAGGACTTCCTTTTTGAAAGCAGTGACGATTTTTTTTGCACTATCCGATCTTGTCTAACGTAATTGAATATAAAGGTTTTCAGGTATAGCCTCAAAACCATGTCGCTTTTTTTTACAGTTTTGCGGATCCCTCTATGAACTCTGTACTGAGCACACGCAGCATACATTTTCCCTCTCTCCCTCAGAGAAAGGGCTTATGCACATGGACAGGCCGCGAGTTTTGTCTTTTGGCATACTTCATGCACTTAGTATAGAGCGTCGCTCATTGATTATTTAGTTTCTCTCTTTATCTTGAAAAAGCCAAACCATTCGCAAGGATGGGACGGAAAGTTGCGGGTCTTACACAGTGTATGTTAAGATAGCCGGACTGCCAGAAAGATATACTAGAACTCTGGAAAGTCGGCTTTTTTTTTCATAAGAAGCCGACTTTTTTTTGTTTTCGGCTAAGGTAAAGAGATTATCACTCCATTTGTAATTTATAAGGAGATTCTCATGAAAAAGTATTTCGCACACTTAGCCGTATTCACCATTGCACTAAGCTCGTTCTCAGCAATTGCCTCAGCAGAATCACTCACAGTCAAGAATTTTGCTCAACTCCAATGGAAGACCGGAACTTTTTGGTCTGAGGGGAAAGAGCATAAAGGAGTTGGGACGACTGCCATGCAGCTCGAACTGCGTAACACCGAAGGGGAGATGATGAATGGAGAAGAGCTTTTCGTGGGCTTTTGTGTGGATCCGGTACAGCCCATGTATAAAAATTTGGCTGTGAACGTCACCATGACAAATGTTGATAATGTGACTGGAGGCCTTGAGGCCGCGTGGCTCTTTGACAGTGTCTATAATGAAAGTTTGAGCAAGAAGAAAATTGCCGGCTTGCAGTATGCCATCTGGGAAATCACCAGCGGTGACAGCGTGTACGATCTCGCCAGCACGACGGGACATTTTTATGCGGAAATACGAGATGAGGCTATTCGTAACTATGCCAATGACTACCTGGCACTGGTGTCGAAAGAAGACAATATCAGCCTGGACAGCTTGAGTGCCTCGTATATGATTTCTCAAAGTTCGAAATATCAGGATTTGATCGTCAGAGTGCCGAATGTTCCGACGACTGCCGTGCCGGATCCAGTTCCGACTCCGGAGCCCGCCAGCATGATGTTATTGGGGATGGGACTGCTGGGACTGTTCGGTCTGCGAAGAAAACAGCGCCGTTAAGCTCATTTTCATAGTTATCCGTCAGGTCGGGTTCCACAACGAACCCGGCCTTTTTTTATGCGTATTACTTCATATCGCATATCTGGAGCACTAGCGGCCTTATCACTTCGGCGCCAGCCCCAGAGTTGGAATGTATAGCCTCTCAAAAGCCTGGAGAAGTCCACATAATACTCAGCCCCGGCTCCAAATCCTCGATGCGCCCGTGTGCATCGGTCGTCTCTCTGAAACAAAGTCGTCCTCGTAGGAATACAACGCTCATCTCAGTTGTCGGGCAATCAACCGCTAACGAAATATAAGCGTCTGTAGATGGCGTTCTTCCGTGAGCAACGCTGAGATGCGCTTCGATTCTGGAGTAGTCTCTCTCTGAAAGGCTGAATGAGGCTTCAGTTCAACCCATTCAAATCTGTCCGAATAGCTGCTGAACACGATGGGAGGACTGAAACGTTTTTCCTATCCTTTTGGGATGATCAGAACTTGTCCGGCTTTGATACGGCGGGGATTTCTGATTTGATTCGCTTTCGTAAGCGCTCTGACAGAAATATTATGCAGTTTTGCAATCGTTATGAGCGTCTGTCCTTTCTTAACTTTATGTTTAATCGTCGTCGAAGGGACTAATAAACGTTGCCCTGCCCGAACTTTGCCGGGATCACTGATATCGTTCAGTTTGCTAATGGTGGCGACGGAAGTCTGATGCTTTTGGGCGATGGCAATGAGGGTTTCGCCTTTGCGAACGCGATAGGTCGTACAACCTTCCGGTGATGGCGGCGCTTTCGACTCCGTTGATGATGCTGAAGGGGCCTTTGGATTATCTGCGACAGCGACATACCCTCCGGGAATCTTCAAGACCTGCCCAATTCGAATTTTCCCAGCATTTTTGATGCGGTTCACGCGCATAATATCCTTCATCCGAACGTCATAGCGTTGGGCAATCTGGGAAAGCGCTTCGCCTTTTCTGACTTTATGCCGAACTTTGACTGGAATATAAGCGTATTTTGAATCTTCAGGGATGGCGGCGTATTGTGCTTCAAACACTTTTTGCGAGTCTTTTGGGATATTAAGCTGGTAGTGTCTGGGAATCATGCCGTTTTTTCGAAACACTGCAGATGCCAGCGCCGGATTGAGGGCTTTAATCTCTTTCACGCTCAAAGAGGTATGCTTTTCCAGCGTTTTTGGAGAAATATAATGAGGAAGCCTGACCTGGGCCAACTCCAAGGGGGGCTTCAGCTCAATTTCACCAAAATATTCAGTATAGCGCATGCATACGTCAACAGCTGTTAAAAACTCAACATAAAAATTACGCGACGCATAGCCGAAACGCTTCCCTGTGTAACGTTCGATGAGTGTCGCAATATCTTCCGTATTCAGATCTTTGGCGGCATTCCTGATGCCTTGCAAGCCGAAGTTGTAAGCCGTAACGGCGAGGGGCCAGGACTCTGTACTTTCATAATTGTGTCCTAGCAGTTCAGCAGCAGCACGGGCGGCAAGCAGCGGATCTTTCCGTTCGTCCACCATGCTGTTGATTTTTAAGCCATACTGTTTGCCTGTCCCTTTCATAAATTGCCACATCCCGGCAGCACCAACGGGTGACTTGGCAGCGGGGTTGAACGCTGATTCAATCAAAGGAAGATAAGCCAATTTATCCGGCAGGCCGCGTTCCGCAAAGATCTGTTTCATAGCCGGCATGTATTGCCCGGAGCGAATGATGCCTTCTTGAAAGCGATCGGCTTGTCCGATTTGGACGTGGATGCGACCTTTGGCGTCCTTGTGCTTATGGTGAACGCTTTCAGGAATATCTCGGAACAAATCCCGAATTTGCTGTTCAGTGGCCGTCATCTTCGAAGGGGTGTCCCAATGTTCGGCGAGACTGCCGAGCAGTGTTTCATATTTTTCGACCGCAGTGCGAATCGCTTCTTTTTGGGCTTTTTTCTCCTGAAAATCAATGGAAATGACTTCGTAGACGACATTCATGTAACGGTCATCATGAATAATAGCTTGCTTGGTCGTGTATTCTGTAAATACCTTTTTCCAGAAAGCCACTTGTGTCTGCAAGGCATCCGGAAACGGAAAGGGATGGAACAGTTTTTCACGCTCTTCTTCAGCGCTTTGAGCCTGTTCCGGGTTGAAGGGTATCGATCTTGCGATAGAGGGCACAGGGGATGGTGGACGTTCAAGCTTTGTTGCCCGAAAACAGATTATCACAAGTGTCAGAAACATCAGCAGGAGCGGGCCACGTAAACGTGGTTCATGAACAACATGGAAAAAAAGCCGCCTTATCGAAGCTGTCAGTTTTGGAAATAGCATACCGTTTTTTAAGACTCGTTTAGGAATTAAGTGCTGTCGATTATTATATGAATTCTTCCCTGCAAAGCAAGTATTTTTTTCTGAAATTATCCTGCGTCTTTTTCATGACGGTAGAAGTCTTTGTTTTATGAGCGAATAGAGAGAGATTACATCCAAAAACATGTGTGGAGCAGACAGGTGCCGGCATACATATACATTTATAGCAGGGAAAGGAGTCGCGATGAATGTTGCAGTGTTGAATATTGACACGTTTATCCGTAAAGTTTTTTTAAGCGGGCGGCATCTGTGAGGAGTTGTTTGATAATTTGATTCGACGGATCGAGCCGCGCTGCGAATCGTAACTCCTGAATTGCATGATCATAGCGTTTCGAACTGAGATAGATGACACTCAGATCAATGCGGGCCTGGAGATTTTCCTGGTTAAGCGCGATGACTTTTTTTAACATTGAAATTGCTTTTTCATGTTCTCCGAGCTTGCCCCAGGCTTTGCCGATTTGATGGAGCATATCCTCCCGCTTCGGAAAGATCGCCAGGACTTGTTCCCATTCGTGAATCGCCTTATCCCATTTACCTTCCTGAGCATACACAAAACCCAGCATCTGATGGCCGTCAGCATTGCTTGGATTCAAGCGAATAAGCCGTTGGAAGAGAGCTCTGGCCTTTTCAAAATTCTTGCTTTCGTAATAGACTCGCCCGAGGCTGTTCAATGCCTCGAGATTATGCGGGGCAATTGCAATCGATTTTTCGAGGTACGAGAGGGCTTGCGCCCTGTCCCCGATCGCCCCGTACGCGATCCCTAAATTCAGGAATAGAGCTGAGGTCGGATCTTCATCGAAATTTTCGATATCGTGATAAATCTTGATAGCCCGTTTCGGTTGATTGGAGGTGAGGTAAATATTCGCGAGCGCAAAATGGATTTGTACGTTCGAGGTATTATGTTCGACCGCTTTTTGCATGTGCTCAAGGGCGATCTCGTGCTGATTGCGTTTATAGTACAGAATACCGATTTCGTAATATGCCTGGGCACAAGTCGGGTCCAACTCCAGACATTTTTTGAAATTCCGGAGCGCCATCAGCCAGTTCCCTGAGCTGTTGGCATGCAGCCCTTTCTGGTAAAATCGCTGTACTTGCTTATCCATGATTGTCGCCGGGACACTCGTTTCCCGTTCGAAAACAATTGAGTGCCTACACGTATATTCCCAGACCTGACAAGGATATATGCACGCTCTGTCAGGTCTGGGGTGTGTGTGAGTTGTCCTCGCGTCAGCCTCTACCTTATGAGCTGACAATGGCTGCACAAGGAGCGCAGATTTCAGGGTGCTCTGGGTTTTCGCCGACATTCGTGCGATAATGCCAGCAGCGCGAACATTTTTTTCCAGGGGCTTTCCCGATTTTCAGGAAAAGTCCTGCAACAGTTTCACTTGCGATCTGGTCCTCTGGAACCACAGTATGTTCTTCATGTAAAACAGCTTTTGAAACGATGCACAGATCGTCGAGTCCCTCTTCGAACTGCTTTAAGAGTGTGTAGGTTGCCCCAGACGCGTAAATATCAACCGACGCATCGAGTGAATGGCCGATAACTTTTTCTTTTCTGGCGTGTTCGAGGGTTTTCAGAATCTCACCGCGAACCGTGATAAAATCGCTCCAGCGCGCGTCCAGTTCCTCATTGAGCAGCGTAGCATCGACCTTTGGAAAATCTTGTAAATGTACGCTCTGCCCGCTGCTGTCGATATACCCCCAGCATTCTTCGGCGGTAAAGGAAAGAATCGGCGCCATCAGTTTGACCATAGCTGTAAGAATTGTGTTCATCGCTGTTTGGCCGGAACGCCGTTCTCTGGAGTCCGCTTTGGCGGTATACATACGATCTTTCAAAATATCCAGGTAGAATGAACTCATTTCCACAACACAAAAATTATGGAAGGTATGAAAAAATACGTGGAATTCAAAATCTTCATACGCCTTCAGGATGCGCTTGATGAGTATTTGCAGTCGATGAAGCGCCCACTTGTCGATATCCAGCATGTCATTGCAGGCCAGCGCGTCGCAGGCGGGATCGAAATCGTGAAGATTCCCCAGCATGTACCGGCAAGTATTTCGAATACGGCGATAGGCATCGGCGATATGTTTCAGCAGTTCTTTTGAAATTGAGATATCGTTACGATAATCCTCAGACGAGACCCAGAGGCGTAAGATTTCTGCGCCGTACTGTGTGATCACCTCTTGAGGCGCTGTGACATTTCCCTCTGACTTGGACATTTTTCGCCCGTCACTGTCTACCACGTAGCCGTGAGTCAAGACGCTTTTATACGGAGCCTCTCCACGAGTCCCTACGGCTTCCAGCAGCGAGCTGTGGAACCATCCGCGATGTTGATCACTACCCTCCAGATACAAATCCGCTGGCCAGGACAGATCCGGGTTCGGCTCAATAACCGCTGCGTGGCTCATTCCCGAATCGAACCAGACGTCCAGAATATCCTCATCTTTCGTGAAAGAGCTGCCTCCGCAGTTCTCGCAGGTCATTCCTTCCGGCATAAGTTCGCGTTCAGGCAGCTCGAACCAGATGTCCGCTCCATGTCGTTCAACTTTTTCAGCAACAAAGTCTACAAGCTCTTTTTTCAGGATTAAGTCTCCACAATCATTGCAATAAAAGGCTACGATCGGAACACCCCAGGCGCGCTGCCGGGAGATGCACCAATCCGGACGACTCTCGATCATGTTATAAATGCGTTCCTGCCCCCATTCAGGCATCCAGCGCACTTTACGAATGTTTTCGAGGGCCTTTTTGCGAAGATCGTTTTGCTTCATCAGAATAAACCATTGCGCTGTGGCCCGGAAGATTACCGGCTTTTTGCAGCGCCAGCAATGCGGGTATTGATGCTCGATGACTTCATCTGCCATGAGATCACCCTGTTCCTGAAGCAGTTCAACGATCGGCTTGTTGGCGTCGAAGACGTTCATGCCGGCAAAACGTTCAACCTCTTTGATGAATTTTCCCTGATGATCAACAGGCGCATAGATATCCAAGCCATAGCGTAAGCCGGTCTCATAATCTTCCTGCCCGTGGCCGGGAGCGGTGTGGACACAGCCGGTTCCCTGGTCCAGAGTGACATAATCCGCCAGTACCAGTTTTGACGGGCGATCGATAAAAGGATGGCGGCATTCGAAGCCTTCAAGGGTCGCTCCGGGAAAACGCGCCAGAACCGCATAGTCATCTCCCCAGGCGAAACGTCCCGCCAAATCGTTCAGGAATCCTTCGGCAAAAATGAAAACTTCGTCGTTACGCTCAACAGCCACATATTCTAATTCAGGATGAAAAGCGATCCCGAGGTTTGCAGGCAGCGTCCAGGGGGTTGTCGTCCAAATCACAACCTTGACGTTCTTGCCGCTTAATTCCGGGGCAATTTTCTCAGGAGCTGAGCGTAAGGGAAATTTGACATAAACCGAAAGAGAATGGTGATTATGATACTCGACTTCTGCTTCGGCCAATGCTGTTTCGCAGGAAATGCACCAGCGGACAGACATCAGGCGTTTATCCACACTGCCTTTTTCAATGAAGCGTCCAAGCTCACGCATGGTTGTTGCTTCATAGTCATACTCCATGGTAATATACGGATTCTCCCAGTCACCGAGGACTCCCAGCCGTTTGAATTCATTGCGCTGAATGTCGAGAAACTTTTTAGCATAAAGCCGGCATTCTTTGCGAATATCACCTTTACTCAGGTGTTTGCCTTTTTTCATTAACTCAACTTCCACATTGTGCTCGATCGGTAAGCCGTGACAATCCCAGCCGGGAATATAAGGAGCATCGAATCCCGTCATGTTGCGGAATTTGATAATAATATCTTTGAGTACTTTATTCAGGGCTGTGCCCATGTGGAGGTGTCCGTTTGCATAAGGCGGGCCGTCGTGCAGCACGTATTTCGGGCGTCCGGACGCTTTTTTCCGGATTTGCTGGTACAATTCTTCTGCTGCCCAACGTTCGAGGACCTGCGGTTCGCGTGTCTGGAGGTTCGCCCGCATAGGAAAATCAGTTGTGGGTAGGTTGAGTGTCTCCTTATAATCCATGTGTATCGATTAGCGACAGGAGGCAGGGAGTCGACAAGTTGTCTCCACACCCCAAATCCCTAATATCATTCGCAATCTCTATGATGTTGCCTGGGATAGTGTCTCTCATTCCAGAAGTGCGAGCAGAGTAGAAAGAAGCAGGTTTTTCTGTCAAGGGAAAAAAGAGTTTCCTGCATATCTCACAACTGGTCTCCATGTTCTCTGAAACGCAGGGAAGGCCGCTTGGAGATCGAGATCCTTCATTCAGCCGGCCCATGCTCCTGTTCGTGTCCGTGACAGTGTTTTGGGTTCAGTATGACCATTAAAGCAGGGGTGATAAAATAATCAGCCAACAATGCCGCCAGAATCGCAAACGTGGTCAGCAGACCAAAGCAGCGTACATTGTTCATAGTGGCGAAACTGTAGATAAAAAAGCCAAGTGACAGCACAAGCGATGTTACCAGCATGGCGCGCCCGGTGCTTTGCAGGGTTTCATGCACGGCAGTGACCGGATCGCCGCTTTCTTCGTAATAGCGACGGAAGTTATGCATGAAATGAATGGTATCATCCACCGCTAATCCGATCGCGATACTGGCAATCAACATTGTGAACATATCGAGTGGAAACGACAGTGCCCCGAGGACCCCCAGCGTCAGCAGAATCGGGAAGAGATTCGGAATCATGCTGACCAGGCCGATTCTGAACGTGCCGATCAGCAGGATCATCAGGGTGGTAATCACGAGGAGCGCTGTAATGTAGCTGCGCAGCATTGTGTGGAGACTACTGGAAAGTACCTGGGCCAGCAGCATCATCATGCCGGTAAATTCTACCTTGGCGTCTGGAAAATGAGCACTGAAGTACGCTTGGAGCCTGGGGATAAAGAGACTATATTGATACGCATCTTTAAAAGGCACTTTGACGGTAAAACGGGCCATGGAAAATTGATTATCCACCAGATCTTCAAGGTCATCCGATCCACTCATTTCAAAAAGCAGGAGTTCTTGAGCAATGAGCTGACGGTTCCGGGGAATCTTATAGAACCCCTCACGGTTTTCATGTAAGGCCCGATTAGTCTCTTTGACAATTGAGGTGATCGACCAAGCTTTTCCGATATAGAGATTCTCATGCTCCATGTCTTCGAAATCGGCGGCAGCCTGTTCCAGGCGTTGTAATATATCCGGATCGTAAAGTCCGTTTTCCCTGCCGGTATCAAGGACGACTTCCAGAGTCAGCGTCCCCCGCATCACCGCGTCGATACGTTCGGTTGCGCGTCGGATCGCGTTTTCTTTTGGGAACCATTCCAGAGGGTGATGCGAAAAACGCAGCGAGCTGATCGGAATAATTGACAGCGCAAGCATAAGCGTTGAGACGGCCAGAATGGTCCAGGGGCGTCCGGTTGCAATGTTGCCAATCCCGGTCAGCAGGCGATCAATCCTCGTTTGCCTCTGCTCACGGGCTGCCGCCTTCTTGGACCGAATCGGAATCAGGGCAAGCAGCGCCGGAAGCAGAAGCAGCGTATACACGAAGGCGAGCAGTACGCCAATCGCCGCAAAAGTGCCTAGATCCGAAACGGGCGCAACTTCCGCGCCGATAAAAGAGAACAAGCCACCGGCCGTGGTCATATTTGTCATCACGACAGCCAGGCCAGAGTGTCCCATGGCGTAGACAGTCGCCTCCTCTTTTTGTCCGTGTCGCTCGAAATAATGGAAGAAAAGTGCCAGAATATGAACCGACGTGCCGACACCTACTGCCAGCAAGAATGAGGGAAGAATTTGTGTTGGTGGTTTCAGTGTCGCTCCGAAGGCCGCCATCAGTCCGAGGGTCGACAGCAGCGACAGCAGCACGATTACTAACGGCAGCAAGACTCCGCTGATACGGCGGAACATGAGAAAGAGCAGCACCACGATCGTCAGGAGCGCAAGCCCCATAAAGCTCTGCATATCTTTGGCGATCGAACGCGTGAGAAAATGGATCACGACCGGCGATCCCGCAAGTGAAATACGAAACTCTTCGGCCTCATATCGTTGGATGATCTCTTGCACTGTGCGGACCATGACGGAGTTTTCCTCATCGCTCAACGGTCTTTTCTCTCCGTATTCATCTGGCTCTGGGGCATAGTGCACCGGCTGAAGGAGAATAACGGTGCATGTCCCATCCTCGGAAATCAACAAATTTTTGTACAAGGCGTTGTTCAGTGTCCGTTCTTTCAGGGCTGCCGTTTCAGTCCTGTTTTCCGGAAAATGTTCCAACAGGTCTTCAACAATCAATTCATCGTTTTCGCCGCGTGTGCTGCGGGCGTTCACCAGACTTGTCAGATCTTCAAGATACGGGATCTGAGTTTCAAGTTCTTCATGCAATTGCTGCAAGCGTTTCAGGAATTCCGCGTCGAAGATATTTTGCGATTGAATCGCCGCCACGATGATTTCATCTCGTCCGAACTGATCCCGAAAGCGATTGTAGGCTTGCAGCGCAGGATCATCCTTGTGCAGAAAACCTTCTGTCGACATATCCATCGTCAGGCTTGAAAGCTGCGAGAGCAGGGCTGCAATCACACAACTCATCACCACAAGAGTTGTGATCTTATGGCGGTAGATGATCCTGGCAACATCTTCAAATTTCTCTTCTATCGTCTTTCTTATAGATTTCATGTGATCCTCTTCAGAGGCTTAAGCATATAAGGGGAAAAGCGCTGTGAGCATCTTGAAAATACTCACAGCTTCAGCACAGGTACTTTACGTGCTAAGACTGTGTAAACGCCGACGAAATTCGGAAGGTACGATCCGCGTTTTACGGGCAATCTGCTTACGTGTCCTCAGCATTGCGGGCAGGAGCCTCATGACATCAATGAGTGTGGAAAACAGCGCGGGACGTATCAGAAGCACATAGGCCCACATAAGCATTTCGTAGCGCAGTATCGCCGGCAGTCCCACAAGCAAATCGCGCCATGAGACGTTTTTCAGGATCGTGAGATAGCGGTTCACCAGGACATGACGCTGGATGAACAAGGGCTTGCTGCTGAAGCTGACTTTCGGTAACAAAGGGAGACGTTCGAACCAGGGAGCAGCTTTGGATTGAGAGTTGAGGCCGCCCCCACGATAATGATAGGCCACGGCCGTTGGTTCATAGACTGCTTGCCAGCCGCAAAGCTGGGCGCGCCAGCCAATGTCGAGATCCTCATAAAACGCAAAATAGTGTTCGTCAAAGTATTGATCGGCGAGTCGAATCTCTTCGAGCATGGCCCGGCGATAGAAGGCAACCGCTCCACAGACTGAAAAAACAGGGCCTGACCGTTCATACTGTCCCTGATCTTTTTCACCATAACCTCGTTCTAACGGGGATATGTCGGGACGGAGAAATTGTCCGGTGGAATCAAGGGTCTGCCTGTCGAAGCGCAGCAGTTTCCCGCTGAACATTCCACAATGCGGATTGCATGCTGCAGAACGGACAAGCTGTTCGACGAAATTTGCTTCCAGGATGATATCGGGATTAAGCAGCAGAATGTATTCTCCATGAGCCTTTCGAATGCCGAGATTCGCGCCGCCGCAGTATCCGAGGTTCTTGTGATTGAGCAAAAGGCGCTCGTGCCTGTAATGAGTGTGCAGTAATTCCGCCGAGCCGTCGTCTGAAGCATTATCGATGACAAACAGTTCCAGATACGGGTACGATTGTTCCCGGATCGAGCGAAGGCATTCTGGAAGAAAGCGTTTCCCATTCCAATTAATCAGGATAATCGAAACAAGCTGTTTTGTATGCGATGACGGATGTTGTGATTTTTGCTGCATAATACGTTACTGAAACAGGTCCGCATGACGCCGGCAAGAGAATTTTTAACTTTTTGTGAAATTGTAGTTTTTTTCGCTTTCTTGTGCGTGTATGAAATAAGTCTTGACAATTGAATGGCGATGTTATAGAAGAAATACACAGGCATGACAGCCCATACTGACATGCGGGGTTGAAAAGGGGTAAACCGTCGGGAAGGGCGTCTTTATTATGCTGTAGCTGGCTTTTAGGCTTTGGGGGGAATTCACCGTATCGACCTGGAAAATATTTCAGTGCGATTTTGTATCTTCTCACCTGGGGAGTTTTGGGAGTCAGGCACTGGATTCAAAGTCTGATACGTCGCTTGAGGAGGCGGATAAGGCTCTTGAAAAATTTGCGCGAAGACTTTATGCCCAAATGACGCTGACGGACAGTGGAAGGATTGAATCTGAATTTTCAGGCTTCCTGGATTTTCATACTCCAGTACCGCAAAAGACGTTGAACTCATGAAGTGTCTTTATTGAGCCGCAAGTGAGCGAAAAGGAGAAAGCGGGGTTGCCTCAGCTTGAAACTCTTTCCTCACCTTGTGATCTTGTTCTTATGAAGAAATTATCCACGCATATTGTTCTCTATCTGATCGTCCTTATCCTCTCGTACTCATCAGAGGTCTCTGCCAGAGAGATTCTTAAAATTACTCGTGATCACTTTGAGTTTCGGAATGCACCCCAAGCGTCGGATGACACCTTTATCAGCACCTTGCGAGTCGATACCCCTGTCGAATGGACCGGGAAGATTTCCGGGAAGTGGTTTGAGGTAAAAGCCCCGAGCGGTTTA
Organism: candidate division KSB3 bacterium; assembly: GCA_002748425.1. Classification (GTDB taxonomy): domain Bacteria; phylum Moduliflexota; class Moduliflexia; order Moduliflexales; family Moduliflexaceae. The sequence continues at coordinate 154,681 of PDSJ01000014.1, forward strand.
GTCGGATGGGTGCACAGCAGCGGCTTGTCAAATCCGAAGACTCCTGTGCCCCGTCCTCAAAAAACCATAGCTCCGAGCAGTGTTGTACGTCGGCCTTCTTCGTCAGCGCAAGTGTCGAAGTTGAAAGCCTCGGTTAAGACTCTTAAAAAAACCAACGCGCAGTATGAAGCAAAGCTCAAAGAACAAGATCGCAGACTTCAGGAGTCTTCCGAGAGGATTGGAGAACTGGAAGAAAAGCTCTCTGATGCTGATCAGCGTCTCAACGATCAGGAGCAGCTTTGCACCTTGCATGAGCGCAAAGCCGATGAAGCTGAACAGCGCGTGCTTGTTCTGGAAGAGACGATTAAAGAGAAAGACGACGCCTTGATGAGCGCAAAGGTCGAGACAACCAGACTCCACAATGAATTGCAGAATATTCGCACTGAACACAGCGCTTTGCTGTCGCCTGAGCGACTGTTGCTGCTGCTTTCACTGTTTGTAAATGCCCTCGGCTTTATCTTCTTTCTTGCGATGAGAAAGAGGCCTGCGGCTGGAAAAGGCGCTGCTCCGATGCTCATACGTGAAGATGTTAAGCATAGCGATCAGGAAACTGAAGATACGGATCGTAGGGAAGAGGTTATTTCAGGCAAAGATGAAGGTCTTGAGCTGGATTCCCAGGGACATGCTCTTGAAAACGACGATCAGATGAAAGAACTGGATGTCGTGATGACGTCATCACACGCGGAGGGACGTATTTCTGAAGATGCCGGCAGCGATGAGGTGGAGATTGACCTGGGCGATGTGCTCCCTGCAGCGTCGGCTGGAGTCACGACGGTGCATACCGGTAGCTCCGATAATGATAATTCATATGCTAAGTTAGACCCGCTGCCTGCTGTACCCGAGGAGAGAGAACAAGGTCTTGTGCATGAAGAATCGGTAGAAGAAATCATCAGCCAGCACACAGACGGAGAGTCCATCCTGGATGATGAGCCTCTTATTGTTGGGGGAAGCCTTCTTGATGAAGACCGTCTGGAGTGTTCTGAAGAATCAGAGCATGTGGAAGAACTTCTCGAAGATTCTGACGAGACGCTTGAAGAGATCGAGAAGCTTGTCCAGGAGGATCCTGAACTCGTCGAAGGATTCGGTGATGATGCAGAGTTGCCGGAAGAAGGGCTTCAAGCTGTTGAAATCAGTGGAGAGAGTTTCGAACAGCTCCCAAAAAGTGAAACTCAGCTCATTGAAAGTGAGGAGGAAGACGAAGGCCTTTTTGAAGATCTGCCCGAAAATTTCCATCTGGAAGAGGATGGCCCCGGAGAGGAGCATGTTGAAGAGAAGTGTGAAGACGAGGATGAAGATGAGTTGGTTCTGGAAATTCCGGGCATTGTTGACGAGGAAGAGTACGAACATGGAATGGGGGGTTTTGAGACAGTGTCTGAAACGGACCTTGCTGAGTTTGAGGCTGAAAAACTCCCTGACGACTACAGTTGGGACGCTGATGACGTTACTGCAGATGTTGCGGAAGAAGTCCCCGACATTGACGGGTTTCAAGAAGAGACGCATGAGAGTGCTTCCATCAATGCCGACGATCCCCAGCTTGAGGAATTTACTGACAACTTGGGCGAAGCCGCATCACAGTCTGTTGAAGTGATGGTTGCCGGAGAAGTCGACGATGAAGAACCCTATGATTTCAGCGAAACATTGGAAATGGATTTGGAAGCATTTAAAGTTGAAGAAACCGTCCCTGTCGATGACCAGGATCATGCTATTTCCAAAGCCTTACATGACGATCGTGAGGAAATCAACATCGAAAAAGACGACCTGGATATTTTTTCAGAGCTTGAGAAACTTCCTGAATCTGATGCTGAAGACGTTTCTGCCGCCCTCCTGGATCAGGACGCCCCTTCGTTCCTCGAACCGTCGCCGTTTTTGATTGAGCCGGAACATGAGCCGGAAGAGCCCTCTGTCCCAGTGGAGCGGGATGCACGGGAACAAGGCTATGCCATCGAATTGCAGGATGCCGGTCATAATAAGGAACATGTCATTCATGTCTTATCAAAAGTGAATGGTCTCCTGGCCGGTCCAGAAGAATTAGTCGAGAGTGTCCCCTGTATAATTGCAAAAGGGGCTGGAAAAAGCGATGCTGAAAATTTTCGCGTGATTATGGAGAAATTAGGCGCAAAGATTCGTTTGTTTCCTGAAAGCTGAGCGAGAGAACGCGACGGTGAAATTAGTGTATGCTCTGCCGAAATACTCGCGCAACAATTCTTTGGCATTTTATATCTTTAAACTTGAAGATCAAAACATTATGTGCCATTAAAACGAAAATACCACAAATATTTCTGTCTTTACAAAAAACTTATTTTTGCATGTATAAAAATTAAAAACTAACAGCCAATAGCTAACAACCCAAAAATAAACTATCATGGCAAGCAAACATATAAAATTTGACTGGGCAATAAAGCGACTGCTACGCAACAAAGCCAACTTCGAGATAATAGAGGGATTTTTATCGGAGTTGCTAATGTTCGATGTTAAAATTCAAGAAATATTAGAAAGCGAAGCTAATAAAGAAGATGAAAACGATAAATACAACAACGTAGATATTCTCGTAAAAGATACAGACAACAATTTTATGCTCATAGAAGTTCAAAACGAACGACAAGATGACTATTACCATCGAATGCTCTATGGACAGGCAAAACTTATATCTGAACGTCTTGATGCGGGCGATGAATACGGTAAACTCACCAAAATTTACTCAATCAATATCGTTTACTTTCCACTAGGTGTGGGCAAAGATTATATTTATATTAGTGACGGCGGTTTTAAAGGTATGCATCTAACAAACAAAAAAGATTATATAATGCAGAGAAAGTCAGAGATTTATTCACTCAATATTACATAATAAAAGTCAATACATTTAATGACGATGCTGAAAACACCTTAGATGAATGGATTTACTTTTTAAAAAACAACGAAATAAAAGATGAATTTCGTGCCAAAGGTTTACAGAAAGCCAAAGAAATTTTACGTGTTGATAATTTATCTCCTGCAGAAAAACGAGGTTATGAGATCTTCATTAAAAATCAACGTATTCACCAGTCAGAGATAACAACTGTTTATACTGAGGTACAGTACGAATTTAAAGAAAAATTAGAAGAAGAACGCAGACAAAAAGAAGAAGCCAGGCAAAAACTCGCAAAAAAAATGATAAAATACGGCGAATCACTTGAAGAAATAATGGAAGAAACTGGTTTAACAGAAGAAGAAATAAAAAAATTGCAGTAAATAAGTATAAGCAATACACTTTCTTATTAATGAAAAATATGAAGAAATTTTGTCTTTCTTTCGTTAAGAATTCCCTGAAGAATATGGAAAAGATGAACTTTTGAATAGATTAGGAATGAAAAAAATTAATTGAACTTCAAAAAAATTATGAGCAGACACAAAAGACTTTTAAAACTAATATTAATGGAATTTTTTGGGGGTGGAAGAACAGGTTTTATTCCCCCGTGACTTCAAGCAGTTGAGAATTTTATCTCTATCCTCCCCCCTGTCTGCCAAAAGATACTGGGCAATGAAAGCACAAGGCTATTGCCTGAGTACAATCTGCTGTTGTACCTTATTGTAATACTAGTCCTGAGCGGCATACCATGCGAATCCACGGCCAGATGTAATGCTGTGTTGAGCCCCCTTTTATGCGGATCATGTCCTGATTGCCACCTTTCTTCGATAAAGGTGTAACGGATGCCTGCGTTCGCCTGTGGGGAGAGAGGGATGAACTGGTATGTGCATGATTTACAACATATATGACTTTTTATAGACATATTTTGTATTAAGCGTTGTATAATTAGTGTATTGTGAAGAAAATTGTATGTCCTAAAATGAACACATTTTATTAGAGAATCTAATGTGTCTCATATTTTTTCGTGAAATCTTCGCTGAAAAATACAGAAGTGAAGAAAGATGTTTACTCGACACTAAACATGTATGGTGCCTGTTTTACGGTGCAGAAAAGAGATCTCTCCCTGTAAAAAGTAAAAAATTTCGAAGGGCCGGGCCTTGGCATACTTTTCGCTATGACGCTGAAGGTGATTCATCTTTTGACCGTGAGAACTGTGAAATCTATCTTGACAGAATTTGGATAAAGAATGAGATCGGTAGTAGAGTAAAAAGGTGGAATGTTGCTTTCTATATCTTTTGCCTGTCTTATTGAAATAGCATGTTTAGATCGAAAATTGTAGGCACAGGTTCTTATGTTCCTGATAAAGTCGTGACCAATACCGACCTTGAGGCTATGGTGGATACCAGTGATCAATGGATTCGGGAGCGGACCGGAATCAAGGAACGGAGAATTGCTCATGAAGGTGTGCCGGTGTCCCATTTAGCCTTTGGCGCGGCAGAGCGGGCTCTGAAAAATGCGAGACTGGACCCCCTTGATATTGATTTGATCGTCCTGGGAACAGTGACGCCCGACATGCCGATGCCTTCGACGGCCTGTATCGTTCAGGGAAAGCTTGGAGCAAGCAATGCAGTGGCGTTTGACGTCTCCGCAGCGTGCAGCGGTTTTCTCTATGCACTTACGATCGGAGATCAGTTTATCCGCACTGGCATGTATGAACGTGTGATGGTGATCGGTGCTGATATGTTTTCACGCGTTGTAGACTGGTCCAATCGCGAAACCTGCATTTTGTTTGCCGACGGTGCAGGAGCGATGATTCTCGAAGCGACCGGTGTTGATGATGAATGCCGCGTGATTAAGTCGACTCACGTCTTTTCGGATGGACGGAAGGGAGATAAACTGTACATTCCCGGCGGAGGTTCTCTGAATCCGACCAGTCATGATACGCTCCATGAAGGCATGCACTATGTCAGGATGAAGGGCAACGATTTGTTCAAAATCGCCGTGCGGACAATGGTGAACGCTGGAAAGCTTGCATTGAAGCATAATGGCTTAACGGTCAACGATCTTGATTTGGTTATTCCCCATCAGGCGAATATACGCATCATGGAAGCGATTGCGAAAAAATTACGCTTCCCGATGGAAAAGGTGATGGTGACGATTGACTATTACGGGAATTCATCGGCAGCGACCGTACCGATTGCCTTTGATAAAGCGCTTCATACAGCGAGATTGAAAGATGGCGATACAGCGCTTGCCGTAGCCTTTGGAGCCGGTGTCACCTGGGGAGCGGCCCTGATTCAGTGGTAGAAAGTCCTTGGTTTCAGAAGATAAAATCTCAAACATCATCGTAATGCTTATAACATGACAAAAAGGAGAAGATATCATGGCTGTTGATATGGATAAAGTCAAAAAAATTGTTGCAGAACAACTTGGTGTCGACGTGAGTGAAGTGACTGCAGAATCGTCTTTTATTGACGATCTTGGCGCAGATTCATTGGATACTGTAGAACTGGTTATGGCACTGGAAGAAGAATTTAGTATCGAGATTCCTGACGAAGACGCGGAAAAAATTTCAACCGTGAAAGACGCGATGGCTTACATTGAGGCGCACTGCTGAAAGTGCTTGCCACGCAAACGATTCAGCATCAGTGAACAGCATGATCAGAGCAAGTCGACTGGCCATGCCTTCAAGATACGAACTCCTGGCAGGAACGGGAACGAATATGTTCCTGAGCAGGGAATGATGGATTGTTTAAACACACAATGAACACGAGAATTATGAAAAAGCGAGTAGTTATTACAGGAATGGGTACCGTCAATGCTATCGGGAATAATGTAGAGACTTTTTGGAAAAACGCTCAAGCCGGCATATCAGGAACAGATACGATCACACGTTTCGATCCCTCTGCTCTTTCTTCACGGGTTGCGGCGGAATTAAAGGATTTCGATGCGACGGATTTTATTGATAAAAAAGAAGCTAAAAGAATGGATCCGTTTGTACATTATGCGATTGCTTCCGCAGATATGGCCATTGCAGACTCCGAACTGGATCTCGATAAAATCAATCAACAGCGTATGGGGGTTGCGCTGGGGTCTGGAATGGGAGGCATGCAGACCTTTGAAACCCAGCATAAAGTGTTTCTGGAGAGAGGCCCCGGCCGTGTATCGCCTTTTTTTATTCCGATGGAAATCATCAATATGGCGTCCGGTCACCTGTCCATACGTTATGGCCTGAGAGGGGCAAACTTTGCTGTTGCAACAGCATGTGCAACCGGTTCTCATGCGATCGGTGAAGCTCTGCGCTGGATTCAGCGTGGTGAAATGGATCTGATGCTGGCCGGTGGTTCTGAGGCCACAGTGACGGCGCTGGCGATTGCCGGTTTTGGCAATATGAAGGCGCTTTCAACGCATAACGATGAACCGGCCCGCGCAAGCCGCCCGTTTGATAAAACCCGTAACGGTTTTGTCATTGGCGAAGGCAGTGCTGTTTTTGTACTGGAATCTCTGGACCATGCCTTGGCGCGTAATGCTGAAATTTATGCCGAGCTGATCGGGTACTCCACGACAGGTGACGGCTATCACATCACCAGTCCCGACCCGGAAGCAAAAGGTGTAACTACCTGTATGAAGAATGCTATTGCAGATGCAGAGATCGTTCCTGAAGATGTCTCCTATATCAATGCACACGGCACCTCAACGCCGTTCAATGATAAATTCGAAACCAAAGCGGTCAAACAAGTGTTCAACGGCCATTCAAAAAAGCTGGCGATCAGCTCAACAAAATCCATGATCGGACATTGTCTCGGCGCTGCCGGCGCAATTGAACTGATCGCGACTGTGATGGCCGTCAAAAATGACATCGTGCCGCCGACCATCAATTATGAAAATCCCGATCCTGATTGTGATCTGGATTATGTCCCGAACAACGCGCGCAGCATGACTGTGGATGTGGCGATGTCGAATTCCTTCGGCTTTGGCGGAACGAACGCCACTCTCGTGGTCAAGAAATACTCCGAAAATTAAGCGGTCTTTGTTGTACCATTCAACTCCTGGAAGAAGCGGGGTTGAATGGTACGTAAGCGTAACTTCCCACGTCTGAGGGGTAACGTTTCTTCCGGACGCGTTGTGATATTGCCATTTTCCCTCCATAAGCAGTGTGGATATGACGTGACTGTGAACAAAGCGCAATGGTACGATATTTTTTCACCCTCCTCTTTTTTACAGCCGCTTTTATCTTGTGCGGGCATTCGGTTTTGGCTGCTGATAACGAGGCGACCCTCTCGTTTGAAGAGGCTGTCGCACTGGCGCTGAAACAGAATTTACAGCTCCAGTCTATTCAAGATCGTGTAACTAGTGCCACGATTTCGCTTGGGGCAGCTCTTGCTGATTTCAAACTGAAGGTGCATCCTGAAATTTCCGGATTCTATCAGCAAGATGAGACGTTGGATCGCAGCTACGGCATACGATTCACTAAGCAGTTCAGATATGGAGGCGAACTCTCCTGGGAGGCGAAAACGTTCGTTGACGACAGCCTCGATGAGGAGTACCGTACCGACCTTGGTGTGAATTATCGCCAGCCTTTATTGAAAGGGCGCGGAACGCTTCCGACGACTCAGACTCTGTTGTCTGCCGAGCAAAACGTCCGGACACAGCAGCGGGCGCTAATCCTGGGACGGCAGCGTTTGATCGTGCAGGTGGCGGCTTCTTATTATGGAATTATCCGGGATCGCATGATGATTGCCGTCAATGAGCGTTCCGTAGAGCGTACGCAATTATTGTACAGGGCTGCCGAGGCAAAACTGAAAGTCGGCATGGCCTCAAAAATGGATGTCTTTCGGGCGAAACTCCAGACTCTGACTGCCGAGAACAGCCTTGTGGATGCTCATGCGTCGCTTGAACACGCCAAACGGCGTTTTAACCTCTTACTGGGAGCTGAGATCGAGACAGAATACCTGTTTCCTTCGACGCTGGACTATCATCCCATTGCGCTTGAGCCCGCTCTCTTGCTTCAGACGGCTCAGGAGAAGCGGCTGGAGATTCAGGATGCCCGTGAGCGCATTGCCGAATCAGAGCGGCAGCTCAAAATTGCGACGCAGAATTTGCTGCCTCCGCTGGATCTGTCGTTGAGCTATACGCTCAGAGGAGAGGGGAATGCCTTTGAAAAGAGCCTTGAGCTGGATGACGGCTTCTGGGGGATTGGTATGACTTCCTCTTTCGATCTGAATCTTGCGCAGGAACGTGCAGCTTTTCAACAGGCCAAACTGAGCCTGAACGCCGCTGTTCGAGCGCTCAAAGCAACACAAAACACCATCACTTCGGAAGTCTTACAGGCGATTACCAAGGTCAGGCAGGCTGAAGCCCGCGTTGGACTCCAGAAACAAAGTATGGTTCAGGCTGAGAAACAGTTAAAACTTTCAGGGCTGCGCTATAAAAAGGGATTGAGCGACAACCTGGATGTCGTACATGCTGAAGAGAATTTTGTGAAAGCCAAAAATAGCTACTATTCTGCGATCGTCCAACATCTGGTTGCCTCACGACAATTGCAACAGGCTACTGGTACGCTGACAGAAGCATTTTAACGTCCTCCCTCCGGGCGTTCATCTCTGAAGACACTACGTGATGCTGAAAACGCACTGCGAGAGGAGCGCGAAATCGGGTGTCCCGAAAAATGCTCGGGACACCTTAACCATCGGGTCATTGTGCCGTGTTTATCTCAGGCGGTAGGTCATTCCGAGGAACAAACCAGTTTCCAGATCGTCATTGCCGTTATTGTCGATTCCATCATCAAGATGAGTCAGGCTTAGAGTTGTATCAAAATTGATTTTATTCGAAATATAATAGCGAAACGTGCTGGAGAGTTTATTTGAGATAATATTTTCCACGTCGCTGTCTGACGGAGCTGTAACAACCAGATTCCACAGATTTTCCCAGTCGATCCGATCGGAGACTTCATAAGTCGCGGACAGCGCATTGCTAATCTGGTGGACAACATCGTCGTCCAGGATCGTTGAATAACTCAGCCGTTCGATCAACTGCATGCGATACACATACGGGAGTGCGTATTCAAACGCAAGATCCAGCGACGGGTCGCTTTCACTGCCGTCATAGTTCGAGAGAATGAAACCGAGTCCGCCTCGTACGGTCCAGCCATATCTGCGCGAGCTGAAGACTTCATTCACAAGGATTTCCCGAATTCTGATAATCCCCATCGCGCCTAGTGCATCTTCTGTCAAGACGCCTTCTTCCCGGAAGACTTGCTCCATGGCCTCAAACCAGTATTTTTCGTACTCGACAGGGCCGTGTTTGCTCTCGAATTCTTTTTCTTTATCGATAATGCCGGCCAGTTGCATATAGGCATCATCCGACAGATCGTTGGTGATGACGTCATATTTCAATAAATCTTCGACCACGCGTATAGCTTTGGCTAAGACGGTGGCATCGATTACCCGCCCGTAGCCGGCACCAAAGCCTATTTTAGCGTATGGGTCATCAGCATCATCGGCACCAAGTGATTTGCGGTAGCCGGTCTCTGCAGAGCCAAAGCCAAAGACCTTAGTGTCACGATAATATTTGTCTACCGACGTGCGGGCAGTTAGATCATAGCCTTGTTCGTCATCAGCGCCCTCTTCAGCGCTGCGTTCGATGTCAAGCGTCCCGTCGATTTTCAGTAACCATGTGAAGGGCAGCGAACTGTATTGTGTATCATAGTTCGCCAGCAGGGTACCACTGTAACTCGTTTGACCACTCTCACAATCATCGCCGAGACATTCTTCATCGGTCAGACGGTTATCCCCTCGACTCTGGAGGCTGAAATTTCCAGAGACATAGGCTTCTTTGTAAAAGCTGTCAGGGTTGGTATAATCGGTTAAGCTAACCGCTGATGCCGTCAATACCGGGAAAATCATCATACATACGGCGATCATAAGACTTATACGTTTTCTCATCTAGTATTCCTCCTGCTTCGCATGCAATCAACCATCCTTCCAAGCTGCTTTCTTCATGAACAACGCGAACGGTCTCAAAGCATGCTAAGATTATGAAACGATTTTCGTATGCGAACAATACACAGTGCGTATCGTTGCAATTTGAATCGAAAGCAACTGAACGAAATTACCGAAATATAAACAGCCGCATACAGATCTCAAAGACGTTTGTAATTCGGCTGTTATGACAATAACTTCAATTCCAAAATAATGCAATACTTATACCATTGGTTCTTTTGGCATGTCGGGCCTATGCAGAGTCAGCACAGCGTGTGATATTGAGAACATTTGCAGTATAGACTATATATATGGATCGCTCTGCATCAATGTGTACACACATTGATGCAGAGCGATGTTCACCTTATTCCCTAAAATCAGGAAATACCAGGAGTGGAATGAGAAACGCCGGGACTCCGGTTTTATACGGCAGAACCGTCGCCTATCTACCTGGACAAAGAAGACGCTTTTCCAGAGGATTTTCTCCAGTTAAGCTAATCGGAAAAATGGTTTCTGCTATATCGGAAATAAAATTTCTTCTCATGTCGCTTCAAAAAACAGCTGTGTCAAAAATGGTCAATCTGTGACGCAATACGTGACATGTGCAGAATAGGCTATGATGATATTTCACATGAGTGTCGCCTTTAATTGGGGAGTTACTCTGATGGAATTCTCCTGATATCAGCTATAAGGCTTCGTCCGGAAGGGGGTGAGCTTTAGACTCTCCGATTCGACATACACAAACAGGCTGGCGTCAGTGCTGGCCGTTTTGATAATCTGTTCATCACTGTCTTACCTCTTGGCGCTTTTTCCGATTAGCTTTCCAAATTTGTAAGGCTCGTTGAGGAACATTTTGAGAATCTGCACTTCTTTTTCAAGGCGCGTGCTCTGGCTTCATGGCGAGGTTCTGCAAATTTTGACTGTTTGAAAAGACTGGGGGCAGATCTTTGCGCTTCCTGGCCAAGGACTCTCTTCAAAAAAATTTTGTCATGTTCGTGAACGAAATCAGAAGGATCGCTTCCGAATAGAGAACTGTCGCTGGAGCCCAGCAGGATCGTCAGGGACTCAGCAGCAGGCAGGCTGAATCAGCTTTGTTTTTACTTGACAGTGCGTGGTCGCAGAATAATTTTACGCCTGTTTGTACTCGAATACTTATGAACGTTTTGTGGGAGAAAACGATGAAAATTGTTTGGAAAATGTTGTCTTTCTGGCTCGGAGCACTGTTTTTGAGTCTGATGATCGATGTGGCTCCGTTATACGCTCAATTGACTGAAAGCCGTAAAGATGTCGTGCCTGAAGTTGAGGCGCCGAAAAGTGAACAGGAGATCAAGGATTCTCTTTCGATCGCCACGCTTCGGGGAATTATTCAGGCAACTGAAGCTGTCGACGAACAATTGGCTCAAAAGAATCAGGAGTACCATGATGCCATTTCCGGTGATGAAGTCGTTGCTGAAAATGTCAAAGTACAGCTTCTCACGAAAATTGAAGAGCTCAATGAACGTCGCCAGGAACTTCAGCAAGATTTTGAAGGTATTGCCACCGGGGTCGATTCTAGAAAGTACAATGAGACACCGACGAAAATTTTTGACTGGCAGCAAGAATTGCTGGATATGCTGCAGCCAATTATGAGTGAATTAAAAACGATCACGGCGCGTCCGCGAGAGCTGGAACGCCTTCGGAATGAGGTGAAGTTTTATCAGAAGCGATTAAGTGCCCTTGAGCTTGGCATTGAAAATGTCAAGCGAAAGGTGGAATTGGCAAAGGCCCGTAAACTGAAAAATCAGCTCCTCGATGTGAAAACTGCGTGGGAAGAATCCGCACTGGAAATACAAGGGGAGCTTGCCGTTGCCCAGTATCAACTGGATGAACGACTCAAAGTCGAAGAATCGTTCATTAAATCAGCGAAAGAGACCTTCAGGAGTTTCTTTAAAAACCGGGGCTTTAATCTTATTCTGGCTCTGTCAAGTTTTCTTACCGTATTTTCGTTTATGCGTCTTATTCAACGACGCTTTTACAAAAGCATTCAAGTTGGCGTGAAGGGGAAGCGTCCTTTTTGGATACGTTTACTTGGCGTGGTGTATCATTTACTGACTCTCTTCATTGCGACTGTTGCCCTGCTGATCGTGCTATATGTTTCAGGAGACTGGGTTTTACTGGGCTTGGCGCTGATTTTTTTATTTGGGATTGCCTGGACGGGAAAACAGGCATTGCCTCGTTTCTGGGAACAGACAAAGCTTTTTCTCAATTTAAGTACGGTTCGTGAAGGTGAGCGTGTCATCTATAACGATCTGCCTTGGAAAGTCTTGTCCCTCAGCATTTATACCAAGCTCCATAACCCTGCGTTGAAGGGTGGCTTAATCAGGCTACCTTTGCAGGAATTGATCGGCTTGCACTCACGCCCCTTTTATAAAGATGAACCTTGGTTCCCAAGTCAGGAAGGAGATCTGGTCAAATTGGCTGATGGGACAATTGGGACTGTGATTTTGCAAACCCCAGAACGTGTCGTCCTGGATATCCTGGGCGGAAGTCATAAGACCTATCCAACATCTTCTTTTCTTCAGCAGAACCCGATGAATTATTCGATCAATAATTTTGGGGTCTTTGTCACATTCGGTCTTGACTATGCCCATCAGTCGCTCATCACACGAGATATTCCCAAAAGATTGGAGAACATGCTCGTAGAGGAACTGTCAAAAGAGCAGTTCGGACAGGAGATGAGCCAGCTGGAGGTCCGGTTTAAGGAAGCGGCAGCATCGTCGCTGGATTTAATTATCATTGCAAAGTTTCCCGGGCATCTTGCCTCAAATATTTTCGCGATCCGGAGAGCGATTCAACGGATCGCAGTGGATGCGTGTAATAAATACGGATGGGGAATTCCGTTCCCCCAGGTGACGATTCACAGTGCAGTCCCTCATCTCTTGCAGGAAACCGTCAATCAGAACGAACAATCAGGCAGCACAGGGATGTAGAATTGAGAAGATCTATGCGAGATCTCAGGACGTCAGGCAGGAGTCGTTCGTTCGTAAAAAGCTTTGAGCTTCCGCGTAAGAGGAGAAAACGTTTCAGGTCAGGATGTGAAACAGCCAGCACTCGATACTTCGTTTGCTCTTTATGCTGTTTCCCTGCTCACAATGCTTCGAATTGCGCGTCAGTTGTTCAGAGATCCACATCGCGCTTCTTCTCATGGCGTGAAATACTCTTTTTCCTGCTTGACAATTTGAGCTTTGTCATGTCAGGAATTTGTTGGCTGCTGTTAACCGATCTTAATAAATATACGGACATCCCCGGAGGGTAAAGATGATGAAAATGAGAAAAATTTTAGCTGTTATTATGGTGCTGTTGTGTGTTGGTTCGAGCGCTTCGGCCGGCGAAGCCGAACTGGCAGAACTGCTTTTGCAGGCTCATGAAGGCAAACTCCCGATGCCGGTTCTCTCGATGCTGGCCCCTGATCTGGATGTGACTGCCGCCTATGCAGTGCAGAAAGCCTATGTCGAGAAACGTCTGCTCTCTGATCGCATTGCCGGGTTTAAAGCCGGTTTGACCTCGGAAGCGGGGCAGCGGAAATTTGGAGTGAATGAGCCTGTGGCCGGTATCTTGTTCGCCTCGGGCAAGCTGACCGGTACACCGATCCTTGATCGTTCGGCTTTCACGCTGCTGATGCTTGAGGTCGAATTCGGCTTTGTGTTTAAGGATACGATTTCAGCGCAGATCAAGGATATTGCAGAACTCCAGGAAAAAGTGGCATCCGTGATGCCGGTTATCGAAATCCCGGATCTCGCTTATACAGAGATGAAACAGCTCAAAGGCGTCGACATTATCGCAAGCAATGTGGCGGCGAAACAATTTCTTGTGGGAGAGGCTCAGGATTTTCGCGGTCAGGATATAAATACTGTCAGTGTAACGCTTTCGCGGGATGGCTCAGAGCTGAATACTGCCAAAGGAAGCGATGCGCTTGGAGATCAGTGGGAGGCAGCGTTATGGCTTGTTAATACGATCATCGAGCAAGAATGGACGCTTGAAGCAGGACAGCTCATTATTACGGGAGCTTTGGGAAAAATGCTTCCAGGCAAAGCGGGAAAATATGTCGCTGATTATGGGGAGCTTGGGAAAATAGCCTTTGAAGTTCGGTGACGGCAGGACCGTAAAAACTCCTCATCACGCGGGCCGTTGACTGCCCTATTGCGAGCAGACCAGGATGCCTATATGAGGGCATACTGAGCGACAGCTATGCCGTCTGGAAGCCATTTTTGGAGATAGAATCACGATTGAGAAGACGCAGTGACATGCTGAGAGAAGCGGCCGCCGCCTGTGAGCGGCGTTTGGAAATATTATCAGGCGTAAGCGATGCATTTCGCTGCATTCATCGCGGTGAACTTCAGGGACGTCCGCTGGCCATTGATCGCTTTGGAGCATGGCTCTGCGTGACCGGATTTGACGAAAATCTGCCCTCAAAACAACTCCAGGAAAGCATCTCGCCAGTATTGGAGTATTTTCATGAACGGCTCGGCTGTCAGGGAGGCATCATCAGGACTCATCAGCAGGATCCGCATCGACGTACACTCTTTGCTGATGTGATCTCCTGGGGCAAGAAAGCGCCTGAAAGGTTTTTCGTCAGAGAGTATGATCTGCAATTTGAAGTTGCGTTAAACGGATCGCAACATGCGGGGCTGTTTCTGGATCAGCGGGATTCGCGCCGAAAGATCGCTCGGATGTCACGAGGCAGGCGCGTTGCCAATCTTTTTGCATTTAGTTGTGCCTTTTCCGTTGTTGCGGCCCAGGCCGGTGCCGAGGTTGTTTTTTCAGTCGATTTGGCCGCCGGAGCCCTTGAACGCGGGAAACGCAACTTCGCACAGAATGGGCTGACAGGAACAGGGCGTGGAAAATTTATCAAAGAAAACGTCCAAAAATGGTTGAGCCGGCAAGTGCGCAAGAAATCCGTCAGCCCTGCGTCATTCAAAGCCTGGGATCTTGTGATCTGCGATCCTCCAGTGTTTTCGTCTTCCGGCAAGAAAGGCTCTTTCTCCGTGGAAAAAGCCTGGCCCGGGCTCGCCGATCGGATTCGGGAAATTCTCTCGAATGACGGCATTGCGCTATTTTGCAACAATCACCGCAATGGCAGCGAAGCGTACTACCGTTCAGAACTGGAGAAGCGTTTTTCTTCAGTCACGCGTCTGCCCCAACCCCCTGACTTTCCTGAGTTCACAGGGTCCCTTCCCCATGTCCGGACCTATTGGTGTGAGGTCTGATGCTCCCTGGTCTCTAAAGGGCATTGTGCTGCTATCGAACGTCCGGCCAGCCAGCCGGTGGAAAAAGCCGCCTGCAGGTTAAAACCGCCGGTGTCAGCATCGATGTCGATGATTTCACCGGCAAAATAGAGTCCCTTGACACGTTTTGATTGCATGGTTTTCGGATCAATGTCTTTGATAGCGATTCCACCGGCCGTCACAATCGCTTCGTCGAAAGGGCGATGGCCCACGATGTGGAGGCGGAATTCTTTCAGCAGCATTCGCAGGCGCTGCCGATCTTTGGCGCTGAGTTCACTCAATGTTTTTTGCTCTGGAATCTCTAAGAGCTCTGAAAACACTGCGGCCATCTTTTGGGGCAGAAGACGTTTTAACAGCGCTTTGATGTGCTGTGTACCATGCTGGCGGATATCCTGCAGGAGTTGTCGATCTAAAGCCGCGTGGTCAAGGCCTGGGATAAGATCGAGAGAAAGATCGATCTGTTGCTGCGCGTTGAGACACTCCACTGCTCTTCGGCTGAGCGAGAGAACTGCCGGCCCGCTTACGCCGAAATGTGTAAAAAGCATTTCGCCGTCGGTCCGCTCGTCGAGTTTTTTATCCTTATGCCAGAGGCTGACAGTGATATTGCGTAAACACACTCCTTGCAGCCGTTTTGCAATGCCGCCTTTAGTTTCCAGGGGGATAAGAGATGGAAATACCGGTGTTATCGTATGACCGAGCATTGAGGCCAGGCGGTATCCTGTTCCATTCGAACCGGTCTTCGGATAGGATTTCCCCCCAGTTGCGAGCAGTATGGTGACGGCGTGCAGCAGTTCTTCAGTGGAACTGTCTGTTGGCCCTGTTCTGCGGATTGTTATGCGAAAACCCTGTCCTGCCGAGTGAGCGATGTCGAGAACTTCACAGTGCGTTTTCAGAGGGATGCCAAGGTCCTCGATCTTGCCAGTCAGTGCAGTGACAATATCTTCGGCAGCATCGCTTTGCGGGAAATAGCGTCCCTTCTCTTCACACTTGAAGCGGAGACCGAGTTCTTCAAAATAGCGCAGCAGATCCTTATGAAAAAATTTGCCAAACGCCGGGCGCAAAAAATGTCCGTTTTGGCCAAAATGCCCAATAAATTCCTTCAGATCAGCTGCATTCGTAATATTGCAGCGTCCTTTTCCGGACAATCTCAGTTTCAGGGCCGGTTTCGACATTTTGTCGAGAATGAGAATTCTTCTGGATGGGACAACACTTTCGATCGCGGCGATTAATCCTGCCGGACCAGCTCCGATAATAATGACATCATACTGTGTGTGCTTCATATGCCTTTCCTTTTCTCACCACTGTAAAGGCGCAAAAATGCAACGTGTCCGGCTGAAAAGCTTCCACCGGCATGTCAGGCGAACTCTTTGTTGAAACCGGGGGCGTGTCAAGCAGAATTCTCATGAGCCTGGAAAAAAGCAGAGGCAGTCCAGACGATCAGGCCGTCAACAAGACGATGCAGCAGAAGCTCGATCCGTTCGTAATATGATCAAAGAGTTTGGCATAGAAGCGTTCCTGCATAGGATAAAAAAGCTTGACAACGCTCAGAAAACCAAAAGTTATTCACACGATTGGACAGGAAGTGTGCCTGCTCCCGTCAGGGAGGCTTTTGAGAAATACTTGGAATACGAGCTTGTCACAGTATCGTTTGGATATTGGCACATCAGTCTGTGAAGGGGCGGCGTATGCCCTGAATGGACAGGTTCTTGCTGACACTGCCTTATGTTGAGCCGACCGGGTCTCCGCATTTCATTAAGGTGGTGGAATCCGAAACTCTGGGGGCTGCTATGCTGGCAGGTATTTCAACAGGAGCGTTGACAAACGCCCGGGACGCAGCAGCCTGTTTTGTGAAAGAGGAAAAACGTTTTGACCCGAATATGAGGCATCATGCGATCTACCAGGAGAAATATCGGAAATATTGCGGGATCTATCCGGCAATACAGCATCTCTTATAACTGAGGTGATTTCTTTCATGACCTGTTATGTTACATTTTCCCCGCAGAGAGGCAGAGACGACCAGAACAGGCTTTTTGTGTGTTCTCTCGATCTTTGGGGCTTTCTGGCTAAGCCATGACGGACAAAAAACTTGTTTTATTCGGAGCCGGCAACATCGGTCGTTCTTTTATCGGGCAACTTTTTTCACGAGGCGGTTATGAGGTCGTATTTGTGGATATTAATCCAACAATTTTAGACGCCCTGAATCGAGATCGTCAATACCGGGTCGTCATTAAGCACAACGATCAGCCTGATGAAACCATTCTGGTGGAAGATGTTCGCGCCGTCAACGGGCAGGATGTCGAACAGGTAAGCCGCGAGATCGCCGAGGCGTCCATCGTTGCAACAGCGGTCGGGAAGAGCGTATTGCCGCATATTCTTCCGGCACTTGCCGAGGGATTACGCAAACGTTTCGAACACTACGGAAAGCTGCCCCTGGATATCATTATGGCGGAAAATTTTCGAAATGTGGCACAATTCGTGCGTGCGGAACTTCACAAGCATCTCCCTGACGACAATGACATCGACCGTCTGGTGGGATTCGTGGAAACGAGCATCGGCAAAATGGTGCCGATCATGAAAGAGGACGATCTTGCCGAAGATCCCTCCTGGGTCTTTGCGGAAGCATATAATCAGCTTATTCTCGATGGGCGTGCCTTTAAAAATCCAATCCCGAATATTCCTGATATCGCGCCGAAAGATAATATGCAAGCCTATGTTGACCGCAAGCTTTTCATCCATAATTCAGGCCATGCCGCTGCCGCATATTTCGGCTATCAGCACAATCCAGATTTTGAGTATCTGTATGAAGCACTCGCAATTCCTGAACTCCGGCAGCAAGTCCGTACCTGTATGCAGCAATCGGCGGCAGCCCTGAATGCAGCCTATCCCAATGACTTAAGTCTGCCGGCCCTTCTTGAGCATATTGACGATTTGTTGTTCCGTTTTCAAAATAAGGCCCTGGGAGACACGATCTTTCGGGTGGGAAGGGATGTGACTCGGAAACTTGATAAAGACGACCGTTTAGTCGGTGCGATGCTCCTGGCTCAGCAACATCAATGCGCGTGCGAATCGATTGCTGATGCTGTGCTTGCGGCCTGTGAATTCAGAGCAAAAGACGAGCACGGACAACTCTTCCCTGCCGACCGGCGTTTTGCCGAAGAAGACGTCCCAAGAGGACTTGAACACATTTTGACAACGGTCTGCCGCCTTTCTCCTGAGGTGAGTCTTGAGGCGGCAGTAATGGATCTGATCCTCAGCAGAGCAGAAGGACATGTTGCCTTTGCGGCAGGGTCCTGACAGAGCGGCTTAGAATTCCGTTGGAAGGAAAGTCCGACCTGCAACTGCCTTGCCGGGCTGTCGTCTTTGTATGATTTAATGATATTGCCGTAACGCCTGAGAGATGTTCAGGCAGGAATCGCCGATATGTTCAATATGTTGCAGCATATCGATATACAAGAGTTCTCCTTTGACGTCAGCGCCTTTTTGTAAGCGCGTTTGAGCATTTTTTTTCAATTTTTTGCGTAAGGCGTCAATGGCATTTTCTATTCTATAAGCGTGTAAAAGTTCTTTCTCGGAAAGCGGGGCATTGAGGTGGCTTTTGTTAAAGGCCATAAATTGCTGCACAAGGTCGGTATATGGTGTCAGGTTTTGGAGCACGTCTGAGGAGAGAGCGATCGCCTTTTTATTGCGCCGATGGGATAATAGACCCAATGTGAAGCAGCTGTCAGCGATTCGTTCCATTTCATGGGCAATGCGGATCATCAGATTGACGTTCGTGGCACTGTCCTTATTGAGCTCGTCGCGGCTGCATTCGATCAGAAATCGTGTGATTTGTTCCTGCATTTGATCGGTGTACTCTTCCATCTTTTCCAGCGACGTTAATGTTGCAGAGCTCTCCTCTTCCTGAGAGCACGGCAGGATGTCGAGAAAGCTGCTGAACATATCCTGAAGAATATCCTGCATTTTCGACAGTTCCATTTTGGCTTCGAGAATCTTTATCTCACCGGTCTCGTGCAGGGGAGAGGAAAGGTATTTTAGGGTATATTTTTCTCTCTCTTCCTGCTTCTCGTCTCGTACAAGCCTGACGGCCAGTTTTTCAAGCGGGCTGACAAAGCCAATCAGTAAGCAAGTGTTTACGAGGTTGAACATCGTGTGAAACATCGCCAGGTGCGCGGGAATTCCGGCCGGTGTGAACATATCGCCGGGGACAACGATTTCGACAAAATGCAAGAACGGCTTAAAAACGCAGAGCATCCAGAGGACACCTAACAGGTTGAACATGGTATGAGCGCGGGCCGCTCTCCGCGCGTTGACCTGGGCGCCGATAGATGCCAAAAACGCAGTGATGGTGGTTCCGATGTTTTCACCGAGCACAATGGCAGCAGCTGTGTAGATATCAATCCAGCCGGCATGAGCCATCGTTAAAGTGATTGCCATGGCTGCACTCGAGGATTGGACAAGCACCGTCAGCACCGCACCGACCAGGATAAACATTATTAAAGATGTAAATCCTGAATCAGTGTAGTTGCTGAGAAATTGTAACAGCTCTGGATTGTTCTGGATATCCGGCACTGAGAGCTTCAAATAGTTCAAGCCCAACAAGAGGACCCCGAAGCCTGTCAGAATCTCACCCCAGGCTTCTTTGTTCCATTTTCGAATGATCAGCATGGGAAATCCAATGCCGATCGTCGGTAATGCGATTGTGATGATGTTAAATTTGAAGCCTAACATGGCCACGACCCATCCGGTGACGGTCGTCCCGATGTTCGCGCCCATAATAACGCCGATGGCTTGCTCCAGGGACAACAGGGCTGCATCCACAAAACTCACAATCATGACCGTTGTTGCTGACGATGATTGAATGATCGCCGTAATGGCAAATCCTGTAAAGACCGCAGCAAATCGGTTTCCGGTCATGAAATTCATAATTGCGTGCAGACGTTCTCCCGATGTTCGCTGAATGCCTTCACTCATGGTTTTCATGCCGAATAAAAACACGCCCAGACTGCCGATAATTTCCAGCAAGCTATATATCATAATCTCTCCTCCCTGGGTCACAAAGCCTGGCTTTTTTGTGAGGTATAGATTGAATGTTAACGAAGACTGTTTTTTGTCAAGTCATATTCATCGTGAGGGAAATCGCAATGTCAGCAAAGAGAGTTCTTGACTTTTTCCTGTGATTGTTGTATTCTTTATATCTGAAAATTGAGAACGGAATTTCCTGTCTAAACGATCACAGTTTGACAGAGCAGGAATGAAATGAAACTAAGGCTGAAGAAAGATGTTCTTTTAAAGAGGAAAAGAGAGCCGATTATGGTTGAAATGGAGGCATCATGGACATCCGCCAGGGAGACGTATTTTGGATCTATTTAGACGAACCCTTTGGCTCGGAGCCTGGCTACCGTCGGCCGTATGTCGTGATTCAGAATAACCTGTTTAATGGAACTTCGCTTGATACCATCATTGTGTGTGCGTTGACGAGTAATCTCAAAAATGCCTGTCACCCGGAGAATGTGCTCTTAAGGAAAGGTGAAGCGAACTTGCCGAAACAGAGTCTGGTGAATGTCTCACAAGTTTTTACAGTGGACAGGCGTGAGTTAACAGAGCGAATCGGCTCTCTCTTCAGCGCATTCGTCAAATTCTGCATGGAATCCGAATACTGACAGAGCCGACCCGAAATTATTAGCGATTAGCGCGTTTTCACGAATTCCGCATAATACCGGGATCCGCTTGAGAGCGGCGTGTTGCTGTGATGAAAGAACCTGGAGCTGATTTTTGAGGAGAACTGAACATGAGCAATGTGACGAATGATATGGATGAATTTGACTTTATTGATTCAGAGGTGGAAGACATCGGTGTGGATGTGAATATGCCTGGTTTCAGAGATTCCATCGATTTTGATGGAGTGGGGCCGGATATTGTCGACAAGACTGAAATTATTATCTGTACAAAAGATTTCCGCCTGCGTGGGAAAGTTTCTCTTGTGCCGGGAGCCAGACTGACTGATTATATTATCGAATCCCATCAATTTATCGCGGTTACTGATGCCGAAGTGAGGGACATTCAAGGTCGGTTGATTCTGCATACACCGTTTTTAGACATTAACCGGGATCATATCGTACTTATCCTGCCCTATGAATTTGCCAAACTGTCGGACTCACTCTTTTAAGTGCGACATCTTTGCTGTGACGCTGTCGTTCCTGCTCTCTGAATACAGGAGGCTGTCTTTATCATGCGATCATATTGCCGGGCCGGACACAGTATAGAGATAAACGACATGTTGACGGACGGTTGATCTGGATTAAGACAGCAACACAGCGTACACACCCACCCATCCCCCCCTTATCGTCGGGAGTACTCTACGCCACCGTAAGAACAGAGATTATGGGAATGTGGAAAGCGTTATGTCTCCTCGTTCCAGTGTGCTTTCAGGAATGATTCGAATGTTGTGCGCGTGAAAAGTGTCTCTGAGCTTGCGGAGGTTGCTGTTTTTCTGGCCGCGAGCTGTGGAAAGATCTTGCGGTGAGACGTGAAAAACCAGTGTGTGCATGGAGGTGTTGTGCTTCTCAATTCTGGCCGCCATCCTGTCGTAGAACATGGCGGATTCCACCAATTGTCTGAATGCTGGGTGATAAGGACCAGCAAGAAGGTGCTGCTCCATACTACTGGTTGTTTGAAGACCGATTCTTGTCACAGGAAGATGGTGGAATTTGAACAAGGCTAGCATCTCTTTACTGGTCTGTACGGCCGCTTCAAGGCTGAGAGGCTGGTACTGTCCGGTTCTATACAGTGCTGCCAGTCGAGTTCCCTGGATGACTAAACAGGGATGGATGCGGACTGAATCAGGCTTCACATCAATTGTCTGACGGGCTGAACGCAAGCTTGTTTCATGTGAATCGCCGGGAAGTCCGATCATCAGATGAATTCCGACCTTAATGTTCTGCTCATGGAGTGCGCGAACGATTGTGACGACATCAGCCGCCGTATGCTGCCGCCCAGCGAGTTCGAGGACCCGATCATCGAAAGATTGAACGCCTAACTCGACAAGGCGTACGGAACAGCGCCGGAGCACGTTCAGAATTTCTTCATTAAACATTGCCGGATGCGTAGAGAGTCGGATCCCTGAAATTTTGCCCCGATCGACATAATCCTGGACCGTGTGCAGCAGCTCTTGCTGCTTTGCAAGCGGGAGTCCTGTAAAACTTCCACCATAAAAAGCGAGGTCGAAATCTACGTTTCGATCTTGACTTTTAGGCTCATGCAACGCCCGGTCGATTTGTTGCCGCAATCGGTCCGGGCTGAGAGCGGCGAGCGTATTCACCCCGGTGATATTGGCCTGATGGCAGAAGCTGCAGCTCTGGGAGCATCCCTGCTGCGGGACAAAAATAGAGATGATTTTTTTCTTCATGATATAACATGGGTCGCGGGCAGAAGAAAATCGTCAAGAGAGAATTGTGCCGGAAAAAGAAATTGTTTCGAGGAAGAATGTATTGTACATTTGGGGGGAAGGGACCAACACAGCACATACGCCCGAGAGGACTCGAACCTCCGACCTAAGGATTAGGAATCCTTCGCTCTATCCAGCTGAGCTACGGGCGCATATTGTCTGTGATGCCGATAAGCAGCATATCGGCCGCTAAAATGCTATTAAGGATGTTATTCGCTCAAAGTCCGTCAACTTGTCACGACCGTTTAAGAAACTCAATTCTGCCAGAAAGGCAGCTCCCAACAGCTTAGCATCAAAATCCTGAAGCAAGTCGGAAACCGCTTTGACGGTCCCGCCTGTGGCAAGCACGTCATCGACGATCAGGACGGTTTGCCCGGATTGAATTGCGTCATCATGGACTTCCAGCGTATCTGTTCCGTACTCAAGCTCATACGTCACAGAACAGGTCGTGTACGGCAACTTACCCGGCTTTCTGACAATCACCAGGCCTGCCCCAAGCTTATATGCCAAGGCAGCCGCAAAGATAAAGCCGCGCGCTTCGATTCCGACGATGACGTCGATCGTCTTGCCGGTCCATTGATCGGCAATCCTGTCGATCGCCTGCTGAAACGCCTCTGGATCGCGCAATAACGGGGTAATATCTTTAAAAAGAATGCCTGCTGTCGGAAAATCCGGAATGTCGCGGATGCTACTCTGTAAGTCTTTCACGCTCTCCTCCTTTGCTCACGATTCAGACCTGTTCGCAAATGTGGTCGATTGATTGAGAATTTTGCCGACAATGAATTTGAGCTCGTTCTCTTTGAAGGGTTTGCTGACATATTCGATGGCTCCGAAATTCATGGCTTCAATATACGATTCGATTTCACCATATCCTGTCAGAATAATCACCCCGATCTTTTCCTGTATTTTGCGGACCTGCTTCAATAGTTCGATGCCGCTCATCCCAGGCATGCGCATATCGGTCAGCATCAGATCGATATGGGTCTTACGAACGATTTCGAGTGCTTTTTCCGCGTTTTCCGCGCACTCCACCGCATAGCCTTCATCCTCAAGAAGCCTGCTCAATCCTTCGCGCAGGCCTTCTTCATCATCAACGATTAAAATGACGTGTTCTTCTTTCTCCATGTCCGATTTGCTATGCGTTATGATACGGTTCTCCGGCGATAATACTGAATGCCCGATATAATTGTTCGACAAAAAGAAGGCGGCATAACTGATGAGGCAGTGTCATTTTCGACAAGGCAAGGCACAAATCCGCCGAACGGAGAAAGGTCTCTGAGAACCCTGTCGCGCCTCCTGTAACAAAGACAAGACGCTTTCTATTCCCACGTATCTGCTGTTTTTCAAGAAATTTTGCAAAGTCCATGGAACAATATTCTAGGCCGCGTTCATCAAGCGCGACAATAAAATCGTGAGGAAGTAACTGCTTTTGAATCTTTTCAGATTCCCGTTTTTTTACACAAGTGTCGTTTTCTGTTTTTTTGCGTTTTTCTGCGCTCAGTTCGATGTATTCGAATCGCGTATAATGCTGTATCCGCTGGCAATACTTATCAATCAAGCGCTGTAACGCGCGATCCTTGATTTTGCCGAGCGCCAGAAGGGTGATCGTCATGGTAT
Organism: candidate division KSB3 bacterium; assembly: GCA_002748425.1. Lineage (GTDB taxonomy): Bacteria > Moduliflexota > Moduliflexia > Moduliflexales > Moduliflexaceae. Next base: position 178,870 of record PDSJ01000014.1, read on the forward strand.
GGAAAAATCAGGAGCCGCTTCTGTCGGGTCCTCAAATGTCGTACATGGCGCATCTTTCCAAAGCCGTTCGAGATCATAGAACTCCCGCGCGTTTTCATGAAAAACATGTATGATCAATTCATCATAATCCATAAGTACCCAGCGAGCTTCCGACTGACCCTCAATGTGCAGAGGACGAGTTCCGCGTTCTTTCAACGCTTGTTCAATGTTGAAAACGATCGCTTTTACTTGAGTAGGAGAGTGTCCACTGCAAATCAGAAAATAATCTGCACAGGTCGTAAGCTGCGAGACGTCGAGCAGGATAATATTCTGCGCCTTTTTGTCGAGTGCCGCTTCGGCGGCACATAGCGCACCCTCACGGGTCAAGCCTGTTACCCCTTGCTGGTGAACGTCTTGTTCTTGTTGTGATGTCATCTATTCCGTTGGGTAAAGTAGTTTGCTGATGTGTTGTATGACTGGGCCGACCCCTTTGCCGCTGACTGCTGAAATCGCATAACACGGCATCTCTTCCTGTTCGCAAAAGTGTTTCAGTTGTTGGAGGCGCTTGTCATCGCGCAATGCATCGAGTTTATTGGCAACGACAATTTGAGGCCGCCGGCATAAATCCGGATCGTATTGTTCCAGTTCAGTCGTGATCGTGACAAAGTCATCGATCGGATCGCGCTCGGTGTCAGAGGAGATATCGATCAAATGAACGAACATGCGCGTACGCTCGATGTGACGCAGGAATTGAAAACCGAGTCCTGTCCCGACAGAAGCTCCTTCGATCAGACCAGGAATGTCGACCACAACAAAACTGCGATAATCCGATACCCGCACAACCCCTAAATTCGGAACAAGCGTGGTAAAGGGATAGTTCGCAATTTTTGGACGCGCTGCTGAAATTCTCGAAATCAGCGTTGACTTACCGACGTTTGGCAAGCCGATAATTCCCACATCAGCCAACAACTTTAATTCAAGTTGCAGGACACGTTCTTCTCCGGGCCATCCGGGCTCGGTACGCCGGGGTGCTTGATTCGTTGCAGATTTAAAACGAGCGTTCCCGCGTCCGCCGTCACCGCCCTTAGCAGCAAGAAACTGTTCATACGGCGTTGAAAGATCCGCCAGTAACTCACCACTCTCACGAAGTTTTACAATTGTACCCGGGGGAATGCGAACGATCAAATCGTCAGCATTTTTCCCATGCTTGTTGCTGCCTTTGCCATGTGCTCCGCGTTCAGCCTTATATCGCCTTTTATAGCGGAGGTCCACTAAGGTCGAGAGTTGAGGGTCCACTTCGAAAATAACATGGCCTCCACGACCACCGTCTCCGCCGTCCGGGCCACCTTGTGGGACAAATTTTTCTCGATGGAAGCTCAGACATCCATTGCCTCCATCACCGGCTTTGACCCGGATCTCTATTTCATCAATGAACATTTACGCAGATTGCGCCACTTGCGGGCGGATATGGATAAAACGCCGTCCTTTGCCTTTGTTGACAAACTCGACGACTCCGTCAACTTTTGCAAACAACGTATCATCTTTTCCCCGTCCGACATTGTTTCCTGGTTTGAAGACGGTGCCGCGCTGCCGCACCAGGATGCTTCCGCCGGTCACAAGCTGTCCGGCAAAACGTTTTACTCCCAGTCGCTTTGCATTGCTATCGCGTCCGTTCCGTGAGCTTCCGCCGCCTTTTTTATGTGCCATGGTTCCAGACTCCCTTCAATAATTTTTTATGCAGCTATGGCTTTAATTTTGATTGCCGTATAACGCTGACGATGACCTTGTTTTCGCTGATAATTCTTTTTTCGTTTATACTTAAAGACAATAATTTTTTTGGCTTTGCCCTGTTCGATCACTTCAGCAGTGACTGATGCGTTGTCGACATACGGATGGCCTACTTTGATCACATCGTCATCTGTTTTCACCAGCATCACTTTGTCGAACACGACTTCAGCACCAGGATCTGCATGTAATGTATCGACCCGGATAATTTCACCTTCGGTGACTTTATGCTGTTTACCACCTGTTTCAATAACCGCGTACACGATAATCTCCCTCCAAAAGATTGATATATCCTGCGCCTTTGTGGAAAAGGAGGCGCATGTCTGAAAACACAGGGCACGTAACACGCTGTCAAAAATTCTGTCAAGTCTTTTCTCGTTCCGATCTTTGCATCACATTGTATTCTGCTGGCCTGCTTTTTGTGTGTAAGAGGCGTCGCTCTCCCAAAAAGCCGCGTACTTTGCTGCAAGCTGCCGGCAGAATAATCGAAAATCTTCGGAGCAGTATGAAAAGAAAGGGCTGTTTACCCACAAGATTAACAGGCGTGTGAGAAGGCGAGAAAGCTTTGGGGAATAGCGGTCTTGAAGCTCGGGGTGTGCGTGGAGCAGATAGGCCAGGGAGTGCCCAGCATTTTTTTGCCGGGCGACAACCATGTCGGCGTCATAGCGATGAACGTGATAGACACAGGATTCAGGATTGTAGAGGAGCGTAGAGCCACGCTGTGCCAGGCGATAGCCGAGTTCAATATCTTCATACGCTGCAAAGGGAAAGCGCTCGTCAAAGAGACAATACTGCAAGACGCGCCGTGGAACCAGAACGTTCGCTGTGCAGAATTTGTGAAAGCCCAGGTGCTCTTCCGGCTCCAGATCGTCGTATCCGACATCAAATGCAAGCCGCTTGGTCCAGGGGCCGAACAACAGCCTGTTGGGTGTCTCCGGAGCCCAGTCCAACTTCCCCAGAATGCAGCAATTGGGATGTCTGGCCGCAAAAGAGAGATGCTGCTCTAAAAATATCGAACGAGTCGGCCTGGTGTCGTCGTTGATAAAGAGAATATATTCTTCCTCAGATGCCAGAATGCCTTTATTGCGCGCGGCAGCCGGGCCTCTTTGCGGCGCGTTTGAAAGGCAGTGAATCGACAGACGGCGTTGCTGACAAAAAGCCTGAATCGTTGACCAGTCGTCTGGCGGGTTGCCGTCATCAATAATGACAATTCGTTCTGCTTGAACGCTTTGGGTTTCGAGGGCCAAAAGTGTTTGCTGCAATTCCCTGAAGCGCTTCGCTGTGGGGATGACAATGGAGACTGTTGGTCTCATGAGGACTGTAGAAATTTTAGAGGTACACGGATATTTACGATCTTCGCAAAAGTCCTTGACAGACGAGATGATATCATAGCGACATCAAAGATGAAAAGTCAATAAAAAATTATGGCAGAGAACGTAGAAGCTGCATAACATTGCTCGGTTATAGAAGAATGTCATTGCCTTTGATGAGTATTGTGACCCCGTCATTCAACCAGCTGATTTTTCTCAAGGTCTGCGTTGCCGGCATTGAGATGCAGGCGTATCCGCTGGTCGAGCAGATTGTGCTGGACGGTGGGTCGACCGACGGGACAAAAGAATATCTTGCAAAGAAACCGGGGCATGTGACCTGCTGGCGCAGTCATCCTGATAAAGGGCAAACTCAGGCGCTCAACGAAGGCTTTGCCAAGGTCTCAGGCGATTGGATCGGCTGGCAGAATTCGGACGACTTTTATTATCCCGGCGCGTTCTGGCGAATTGCGGATATAAGCCGGCAAGCTCCTGAAGTACAGGTTGTTGCCGGAGATACTGCCATTGTCGATGAGCACGGTGTCAAAAAAAATCTGGTGGGTATTGCGCCTGTGCCAGCCAAAACATGGCTGCAAGGATACTGGCCCTACAATCAATCTCTCTTTATTCGGCGTAGCCTGCTAGAGCAGGTCATGCCACTTGACGAACGTTTTCATCTGCATATGGACATTGAGCTCTTTGCCAAAATTGCCGTCTTGGAGCCGAAAGTCGCCTATATCAACTCTCCTCTTGGCGCATTCCGGAAATACACGGGTATTAAAACCGATAATCCGCACTATGAAGAACAGCGCCAATGGGAACGCGCGGCATTACGGGAACGCTTCCAGGAGCCGATGTGGCCGGGAACAGGCTGGCGTTATCAGCGCTTTCGCGCGAAGTTTCATGTAGAAGCGCTTCGGAGCTGGGGCTGGAAAGCCTTGGCGAAAAGAGCGGCCAATGTAGCGGACAGGAGCGGATGTGACTTTTTGATTCGATCGTGAAGCTCCTATTCTGCCTGGAGGAGCGCTTGGTAGACAGCATTATAACGTTGTGCCTGCAATGTTGCAGGATATTCTGCCTCTGCAATCTTTCGGCATTGTGTTCCCAAGTGTTCACGCAGCTTCTTATCTTCAAGCAATTGAATTATGCCTGCGCAAAAATCATCAACATCACACGGAGACGCCAGATAGCCCGTGACCCCTGGACGTACAAGATCCGGAACACCGCCGACATGAAATGAGACCATTGGGGTTCCGCAGGCCATGCTTTCCTGCAGCACAACCGGAAGATTATCTGCCCGGGTCGGAAAGAGAAAGAGGTCGGCCGCAGAATAGACGATGGCTTTGAGTTGATCGCTGCCCACATAGCCTAAGTTTACGGTTGGAATACCCAGCTCTGAGGCAAGTGTCTCTCCGCCGTAGCCAATCATCAGGAGCAGTATCTCGGACTTCAGACGTTGTGGGAGTTTGTGAAGCGCCTGAGAGAAGAGATCGCCGCCTTTACGCAACGCGTTTAAACTGTGGGCTACAAACATGAGTACCCGTTTTTTCGGGGAGATCCCGAGGAGGTCGCGGCATTTTTCAGGTTCAAGGGGTTTATAGCGTGTTACATCAATGCCGTTTGGGATATGATGGATTTTGAAATTTCTCAACATGCTCTGTCCGGCCAGTTTGGCGAGCCATGTACTGGGCGCAACAATGCTGAGTTTTGAACGTGCATAGGCCCAGTGTTTCAGTTTCCATTCCTGTTGTGTGGCATCCCGTTGTATGGGGGGATGTTCATGAGGGAACGGGCAGTTCCCACAACCGGTTTGCCAGCGTGTGCAGTCGTAACTATACCCGCAGTGCCCGGTAAAACTCCACATATCATGCAGGGTCAATAGCGATGCTTTCTGTTGTGTAAGCGCCGGGATAGCCAGATAGTTAAAGTAGTCTGTATGCAAATTATGAAAATTGAGAATCGCGGCTTCTTGATAAAAAGGATGGCGGAGAATTTTCCAGCTACTGATGAGCTGGATATAGTTCAGCCCGATGCGGCGGGTGATGAAAGACACTTGTTTCTCCGGGAGAGAAATCGGCGGCGTGGCGGCAACATGCGGATCATCGGTTTTCACCACTCCGGCCAGAAGACGAGAATGCACCCCTTGGGCCCGTAAGGCTCTGTGAAGTCGGTATGCGGCAATTGCCGCCCCGCCGGAGATGTCTGACTGATTGATGTGAAGAACAGTAAGCGGCATGCTGTGTCGTCGAGTTAGAGAGCCTGACGATAGCCGAAGATATTCAGGTTCATATCGATTCCTGAGCGATCCGGGCAGGCCAGCAACGGTTGAGGAGCTGCAAATTGATTGTGAACATGGACTCTGAAACCTGCATATCTCAGTACGCGCAGCAGTTCATCCAGCCTTTGCTCCTGCTTGCTGAAAGAGTGATATTCAACAAAAATATTTTCAACGCCTTCCAGCTGATCTTCGCAATCTAACAGAACTTCTGTTTCAGCACCCTCAATATCGATTTTTAAAAAATCGATTATTTTGTGCTCGATAAGATAATCCCGCAGGCGCACAGCAGACACCTGAATCATGCGCTCCGACGCTGTTCCGGGGTTGCAAAGAATTCGTCCTCCGTCTGCTCCTTCTTGTAAGAAGGTCAGAGAGCTCTCTGAGATCCATAGAGCTTTATTGACAAGATGGACATCGTGACAGTGAAAGCTTGTCAAGTTATGTTGAAGGATCTTGAAAAGCTCTGGATCCGCTTCAAACGAGATAATCTTGCTTTGAGGATACATGCGTTTGAAGTAAATTGTGCCGAGTCCCAGGTTGGCGCCGCAATCAAGAATGACAGGTTCCTGTTTGTCAGTCTTAAAGGCATAAATTTGATGGGAGATAATTTCTTGATAACTATAGAAGAACGATTTTCCATCAGGCACAATGAGCGGGGGGCCTAAAAGTGTTGTTGAGATTCGGCTGTAGCGTGGCTTTCGACGAATCTTTTCTAACTGCCGGTAGCGCGGGCTTGCCATGTATGTAAGCCAATGTTTGAGATGAGGCATCATCTTAAACTGTTGCTGCGCCACCTTCGAAGGGTGTGAAAACAAAAAATTCATCATAAATCGAGTTTAATGAAATGTGATGGCCTCGTAAAAACTTCACGCGGCCATTTTACACAGAAACCCTCACCCATCTTCTGTTCAGGAAGTCAGTTGATCGATTCCGCTGATTTTGTACACTACCGCGCCTTCTTCCAAATCATCGTCAGATATTCGGGCATAGCCCTTTTGCACCAAATTCGCCAGAATAATTTCAGCAGTTTCAAGCGTGATATTCAGGGCGATTGAAAGGGATGGCGCTGTCAGTTCACCTTTTTGCGTGCTGGCAAATAGCAATGCTTCACGAACAGGAAGTTTATACGTAGAAAGCAACGCGACGACACCGCCAATAATGAAAGGCGTTCCCAGGGCAAAGGCCCAGGGACCGGTTAACCAGATCGGAAATCTCCAGCCGGCGTCAAGATAAGTGATACCTCCCAGCAAAATCGCTCCCCAACTATACATTTTCCGTCTTCTACGACGAAGGTTGAGGCGTTTAACATATTCAAGAGTTGAGGTCTGTGGCATAATAAAGTATTTAAAACAACGAGATTTAAAACAACGAGCTAAAAAACTCTGATTTCCTTTTTCAGAAGCAAGAGCCCGCTTTTCGCAGCCGCCTGCATCTTAGAATACAAGCTGTATGCAGAGGCCGCCCAGCAGAGCTGCCACCGCATACATCCAGCTAAGGATTATTGCTTTGCAGGTTGAGGTTCTTCCTCAGAAGTTACCATGTGTTGAATCTGGAGTTGTTTTGCAACCATCAGGTTCAGCATATTTAAAATATCAGCAATCGAACCCGACAAATTGCTTCCGGCTGTACCGGTCATTCCGCCGCCGCCGACAATCATATCTGGAACCCATTTTTGTTTCCCAATTTCTGATGCAAAGCGAGTCATAACGTCTTTGTAAATATTCAAACGTAATTCTTCCAAATTATCAGCCTTGATCAAAAGTTCACGCCGCCTGGCTTCACCTTCGCCAAGTGCAATTTGTTTCAATTTTTCCTGCTCTGCCGCTTCTTTTTCTAACTTCGCAACTTCCAGACCCTGCTGGCCTTTGATAATGGCAACCTGTTTTTGTTCTTCAGCCTTGGTTTCCGCGACAATCTTAGCGGTTTCAGCTTTGATTTTCTGGCTTTGCTGCTCTACCAGAGCCTTCTGTCTTGCTAATTTGGCCTGTTCTTCTTCCCGTTTCTGCTCTTCGATATATTGCTCTTTTTGTTTCTCGGCAATCTCTTTCTGGCGAATCGGTTTTAGCAGATTTTCAGGAATCGTATAATTTCTGACAAAGGTATTCACTATATTGATTTTAGCTCTGGCTCCTTCTAACTGAAGGGCATTGGAAAGTTTATCCTGGAAGCTTTTGCGGGTGCTGCCGCTGACAAACTCAACCGCTTTCAGCATTGAGCCTTCAAGACGGGCAAATGAACGGGAACCAGGACGAATAATCTTGGTTTTCACATCATCTAAATTTTGCCCCAAGGTTGCCACGACATAAGGCGCATTTTCCGGTTGGATCTCATATAACACGGTTACATCGACGGCGATCTCAAATCCATCATTGGAAAGGAAAAGGATTTCATCTGAAAATGCCGTATCCCCTTGATTTTTAACTGATGTCATTTCATATTTCTGTTTTCTGGTATCCACTTTGACAACATCGAATTCATAGGGGTTAATCGGATAAAGCCCTGGTTTCAGATAATCTTTACGGACTCCCTGAAAACCTTCATCAACCAGCAGTTCAGCGCCTGGAGAAATTTTTCCGGTTCTGGCAATCAAAACTCCTACATGCCCATCAGGGATAGAAATAATCTCATGCTTCTCAACATCAAATTCATAGGGATTGACATAATGCATACCAGGTTCCAGCACTTCTCTGATAATGCCCTGAAAATTACTGTCGCGTTCTACCAGCATGGTTCCCGGAGGCGGTGAGTCGCCAACTTTTCTGGTTTGCACTCCGATTTTACCGGCTGGAATCGTGATCGCTTCTTCTATTTTCCAACTATACACTTTCGGATGTAAATATTGCATCCCAGGTTTTAACACTTCCCGGATAATACCGCGATAATTGCTGTCCCAGGAAACCAGGCGTTGTCCGTGAGGCGCGGTTTCACCCAGTTTTCGAGTAACAACACCAACCTTACCGGCGGGAATGTCAAGCGCGTCAACAACCTCCCAACTGTAAATTTTAGGATGAAGATACTGAATCCCCGGTTCAAGTACTTCCCGAATAGCACCGCGATAATTACTATCCATCGGAACGAGAATTTGGCCTGGAGGCGGGGACTCTCCAATCTTTCTGGTTAGCACCCCGATCTTTCCAAATTCGATGTTCAGAGCATCGGCAAGCTGAACGTCAAAATAATCGGTATTGATCGGATATTTCCCTGGTTTGAGAAAACTTTTTCGAATCCCTTTTTGTCCCATTTTAATTAATTCACCAGTTTCAGCATTAATTTCATCATCATCGGCAAGTACAGCGCCTTTCGGCAATTCTTCTCCATCTTTAGCGACAAGCACCGCCACTTTCCCTTCAGGAACCTCTGTCATATTCACTTGCTTAATGTCTACAAAGGCTGTAGTTTTCCAGAAAAAATGCAAACCTGGCAGAAGAACCTCCCGTTGAGTCCCCTTGTAGCCTTTTTCCACAATAAAATGCCCTGCAGGATCAGGATTTCCGCTTTTATAAAACACAATTCCGACCTTTCCGGAGTCAATCGTCACGGCGCAAAGCCCCCACAAAAAACCAACTAAAACAAGAATAAGCGCCCCGATTATTAAAAACGGGATAATCGTTTTCAATGGCTTATAAGAAGCGGGTTCTCCAGAACTGTTACTCATAATAGACTCCTCCTTAAATTGAATACATTTGAGTTAACAACACAAATAACACAGGCAATTAACTGCTGAACGTTAAAGTAAGATAATTTGTTTAACCTGTCAAACAATTACTTTACAAAAAAGCTGAAATATTGATACAGATTCAGGACTCATCCCTGTGGGTGTTTTCCCCATGAATGGTCTTGAAATTATGGGGATAATACTAATAGTGTTACCAACAATACGCAACCAAAAAAGAGATGTTATTTCGTTAAATTAGCATCTTAAGCAATACATCTTTTTACGAGTCCATCAACTGTGAGAAGATTTCTCTAACGCTGCCTGGAGTTTCTTTCTCTGAGCTGTCAAGTTCATCTTCCCTATAGTGGAGATTTTGGTCCGAGAACCTCTCGAATAGAGGCATCAAGTTCTTCGGCCCTGATGTCAAATGTGTGACTTTTCAGGGTTCGCCGCTGACCAGCTTCGGCAATTTGACGCCGTTCTCCGTCGTGTGATAAAAGATATCGCACTTTTTCAGCGATTTCCTCTGGACGGTGATAGGTCACAACTTCCACATCTGGCTCAAAGATTTCATGCAGGTTCGGCTGCCATTCGGTGAGTAAGCACGTCCCAACTCCTGTGGCTTCGTAGAGCCGCATATTCGATGCAGACTGGCTTGCAAGGTCGATATGCGTATTGAGGGTGATTTTTGATTCGTACAGTTGTTGATACATCTTTAGTCCATACAGAGGAGGATGTGACTGCTTGACAATCTCGGGGTCTATGACTCCCCGGGCTTCCGGGCGATAATTCATCTCCGCATAGTGTTGCAGTTTAGGGTGAGCGCGTAGGACATTCCATCCGGCTGGAAGGCGTTTTAGACATTGTACAGCGTCATAGGCGAATTGTCTGATCGGCCAGACCCACTGATGGGGCTGAGGCGGATTCGACGTCTCGATCCAAAGCTGTATGTCTGTGCTTCGGATGAGTTCTCGTAAAATAGCTTCGCGTGTCTTATGGAAGTCGGAGTGCTTTACGATCGAACCTAAAAATGAAAAGTCAACGGCATTCTCTGTTGCGGAGTTGATTTTTTTTAAAATTCGGGGATCAAAAGCATGTCGCATGTATTTGCAACAGTATCCTTTTTGTTGGAAATGCTCGACTAATTCAGGGATATTGGAGAGAACGATGTCATAGGCTTTAAAGACGCTCCCATCCACGTATGGCGCACCGCACCATCCGAGTATGAGACGAATGGACGGGCACTCTCTTTTAAGATGGCGAAAAAAATCTGCGCTGTACGTCCGATAATCATTGACAAAGAGGATGTCAGGCTGGAAAAATTTCACTTGAGCAGTAAGAATATCGGTCATCCAGCGTGTTCGGCGATACGGAGCGGCATATTCTTCAGCCCATTTTTTTTGCATTCGTTCTGCATTGCCCACCAGTTCCCAAACTTCATATCGCAGCTTCCCTAGCGCGTGAGTCCAAAAGTCTGCCCAGCCATAACAATCTGAGGCAAGCGTCTGGTATTGAACGAGATAGGGCTTATCGTGTAATTCTGGAGTATTCTCATAAAATTGTTGAAGATAGCCCGGGGCATTAGTGCTGATACGAATTAGACGCATAGCGCTTCCTGTAACACGACGGTTCGGTACCAGATTTCCAGGACCAGGAGTTTATAAAGAAAGAAAATATGTTTTTGCCGCGTTCTGAATTCTGTGTAGAGTCGATCGACTGCGTCAGAGGAAAGTACCTGAAGCTCGAGCAAGCTGCCAGACAGAAGCAGCTTCTCATATCGATGCAGAACCGCTTGCATCCATTCGCGCGCCGGAGGCTCAAAACCGCGCTTCGGACGTGTGAGCAGTTCGTCCGGCACAATGCCTTTGAGGAGTGATTTTAACCAGAATTTGGGTCCCAGATTGTGATCGGCATGGCTTTTACGAAGCCCGGTGACGACTTCGATCAGTTTATAATCCAGCAAAGGAATCCGGGTTTCCACAGAGGATGCCATACTCAGCCGGTCGCCGAGCGCCAGGCAGTTCGACACCAGCCAGGTTTTCATTAACACGTCACATATCCTGAGAGGCGGCGGCAAGTGATCGTGCTCGCGGCTGTCGAACGGCTGCCAGGCATTTCGATCGGGGATCTGCTCCTGAAAGGCCGGCGAATAGATATTCCGGCAGTAATTGAGTCCATTTCTGAAATCGGCAAGCATGTCGTAAAAGACGAGCGATGAAGAAGAAGGCGAAAGCCGGCTGAATTCAAACCCTTTCTGCAGGAGTGTACGGAGATACGCCGGTACTTTGCCGCTCTGTGAGAGCCGCTGATAGATGCGGTGTTGTCCGAGGGATTCAATGAGCTTCCACACGTATTGCGGGAAAATGGGACGTTCGGCAGAGCGACGTTTTCGTTCGGTCAACTGGACCGCTTTAACGACCCAGGGATAGCCCCAGAAGAGTTCGTCACCTCCATGTCCGCTGAGCATTACTTTGAGTCCATGGTCTGAAGCGAGTTTCATCACGGCATAGTGCCCATAGGCTGCAATATCTGCAATCGGATCGTTCGTCATTGCGATCAGCGTCGGAAAAAAGTCGACAAAATCTTCCGTGAGAAGTTCGACAGCGTGGAATGGGATTTTGAGGAGTTTGGCCAGCTTTTCAGCCTGGCGGCGTTCGTCATAGGGAGGATGACCCGGATAGCCGACGCTGAAAGCCTGAAGTGTGTCCCGGCATCTTGGGGCAGCAAGTGCGGCAATCGCTCCTGAATCAAGGCCTCCGCTCAGGGCAATGCCGATTGGGACATCGGAACGTAAGCTCAGGGGCAAAGCCCGGTCCAGCTCTTCGCCGATCAATTCGGTGGGCTTGCCTTCAAGTGCTTCGATCTGTTCCAGATCCCAGTAGGCTGTCATCTGAATCTGCCAGGAGGCTGGAGCGATGGACAGGCAATGCGCGGCAGATAATTTGTGAATGCCATGGAGGGGCGTTTTTGGCTCTGGGACATACTGATAGTGTAAATATAAGTCGATCGCGGCCGGGTCAAGACAGGGTCTGTGGGGAAGCAGGGCAAGTAAAGCTCTCAATTCTGAGGCAAAACAAAAATACTCCTCATCATACCAATAATATAGAGGTTTTTCTCCGACCCGATCCCTTGCTAAAAAGAGGCGTTGCCGCGTTCGATCCCAGATGCCGAATGCAAACATGCCGCGCAGTTTTTCCAGACAGGCTTTTCCCCACTGCGCATACGCCGCCACCAGGACCTCTGTGTCACTTTGACCGTCGAATGTGCAGCCCAGCGCGAGAAGCTCCTGCCGCAGTTCGATAAAATTATAGATTTCGCCATTAAACGTTGTCCAGTAGCGCGCATTCCGGCAGCTCATGGGCTGATGTCCTGCTGGGCTTAGATCCAGGATGGACAGGCGGGTATGTCCGAGCGCAATGTGTGCATCATGCCATTCACCACTGTTGTCAGGCCCTCGGTGCTGGAGCAACTCAATGGCCGGCTTCACGCTGAAAATCGATTCGGAACGGCGAGACAAGCTTCCTGCAATTCCACACATAGATCGTGTCCGTTATTGTTCATCATGACTCAAGGCTTTCTTGCGTCTACGATGAGCGATGTATAATAGAGTTCCCCACGTTTAAAGTCTTTCTGCCGATCGAATCGGTATGAGCGCTGAACAGAGCCATCGCCTGAATCCCAGGGACGATGATGAAATCGTTCCTGGGCATCGAAGAATTCCAGGGCTGTGCTGTGGAATCCGCAGTCGTGGAGCAAAGGAAGCAGCGTGTCGATCGTAAACAGCATTTTATGACCGTCTTTCGGAGGACGAACTTCTTCCAGGTATGCGGTATCTCGGCGATAGCCGTCCGGCACTGCGATTCTGAAAAGACCCCCGACCTTGAGGTAGTGAAAACTTTCCTGTAATGCCGTTCTGCACTCTGCTTCTGAAAGGTGCTCCAAAACATGTTCGGCAAGCAGGCGATCGATGGACGCCGGCCGAAAGAGCCTTTTCCAGTCAGACGCTGATCGAATATCCAGAAGATCGCGGTCGGTAGCATACCAGCCCTCATAAGATGAGGATGCAGCCCCCACGATGACCTTAAGCGGGTCTGCCGACTTCAGATGTCGATGAAGCCGCTGTCTCTGAATCGTGCGTTTTAACAAACGGAGAAGTTTTTCAGGAGTCATTCAGCCCTCTGAACTCAGGTCCTTAACAGTTCGGGCGCTAATCCCAGGATCTGTAACATGTCGTTCCGTTCTTTTTCCCAGCAAAAAAGCTCGCCAGCTCTTTGTCGTCCGGCCTGTCCCATTTTTTGGCGTAGATCGGGATTATGGACGAGCTCATGTAAACGATCCGCCATACCTTGTACATCACCTTCTTCCACCAAATATCCACAGACTCCATCGATAACCGCTTCAGGAATTCCGGCATGACGGGTCGAAATGACCGGGACACCATAGGCCATAGCTTCCAGGATCGCGACAGGTAGTCCTTCTTGAGCCCCAGTCTCGAGGTCTGTGAGACTGTGCTGCAAAAAAATATCAGCTTGCTGAAGATATTGGAGAACGGTTTCATGGGCCTGACCACCGTGCAGCCAGACCTCGTCGTAAAGCTCGAAGCGTTGCACAAAGTGCTGGGCAGCGCCAAAAAGCTCTCCTGCTCCGATCATATCCAGGCGTACATGCTTTCCGTTCAGCATCCGACGAAATGCATCCAGAGTGATGAGAGGGGCCTTCATCGCAGCCATTCGTCCCACAGCAAGACATCTGACCGTGTCATCTGATACGCGAGAAGATCGCTGAGGAGGAATTTTGATGCCATAAGGCACAACATGCACTTTTGACGTTTCCAGACCGAGTTCCAGTAAACGTTTTCGGCTAAATTGACTCATGGTGATCACACCGTCACTTTCGTTGTAGCGGCGATACGCTTCACGCCACGCAGGAGACGCTAATCGTTCCGATACATCATATCCGTGAGCGTGAGCAAAAAAACGGATCCCTGATTCTTGCACCGCTTCGAGATAAGGAAGAGCGAGATCAAGGTATTCTCCCATGAACAGATCTACATGATGTTGTTTCAGAAAACGGCTAACTGCTGCAAGATCGAGTTTTCTTTCGTCAGGGCCGTTGAACTCTCGCCGGATTGCCCGACAGGCTCGTTGAAAAAATCCTGGTCGAGGCTGGTCTAAGACGAGCATCGGACAGTCAAGCGTCCAGTGTCCGCCGTGCGGTTTGTCGCTCGTCCCCGTGATCACCACGGTTCTGCCTGGCCACAAATCCTGAATATGCTGTCGAATGAATGTTTCCGAAAGCGACCCTATTTGTGGAGTGAAGATCGCAAGAGTGCTCGTTCTCATGGCTTCTCCCTGCGCAGATCGTTCCAGAGACGCTTTAATTTTCGTTTGCTACCTGCTCTTACAAACCTCAGCACTGTCTTGAGGATCCCGGGATCGTACTGTCCAAGCTCTTGAACAATACGACAGAGCTGCTGCAGGGTGTGTCGGTGAGACAGAGAGGACATCTTCGGACGCCTGGCCATACATCGTAAAAATAATTCTTCAAAGGCCTGCGACATGGTGTCGGCAGACGGCGTAAAATGTTGTGCGATATAGTGGAGCACTTGATAGTATTCCACGATATCGGAGAAATCCTGACTGACTTGTTCCCTTGCGCTCTGGGCATGCGTTCGAAAAAAATTGAGCGGAAGAGCTGTATAGCCGATATCTGCATGCTCCAGAATTTTGACCCATTGCAGCCAGTCGCCGGCCAGCCGCATGTTTTCATCGGCCTGACCGGCTTGATCCCAGCTTGTGCGTCTGATTAATACGGCGCTGGCATTATGAATGACATTACGAGAGATCAAATACTGTAAACAGAACTGCGCTCCATGCATGGTGAAATTCTGCCGCCATAATTGCTGATCCAGATCATCCGTTAAAGAAATCGTTTCACCTGTAATGCGATTCTGTGCGTCGACGATCCTGGATGAACAGTAGACAAGTCCCAGGCCAGGATGTGCCTGCATGATCTGCACTGTCTCCGCTAAAAATCGTGGGTCCGCCCAGTCATCGGCTTCAGCAAGCCACAAATAGTCTCCGCGTGCCTGTTGAACGCCTTTATTCCATGATCTAAACGGTGATCCGCTGTTGCGCTCATTGACTATGAATGTTGACGAGCGTTCCGGGAGGTAGTGTCTTGCAATCTCGACACTATTGTCCTCAGACGCATCGTCAACGTAGATCACTTCAAAATCCTGAAACGTTTGCTGTACAATGCTGTCCAGACGTTTCGGCAAATAGGCCGCATAATTATAGTTTGTAAGAATAACGCTCACTTTCGGCATAGAATATTTTATGCTGCTGTCACGCTCAGACGATGCTTGTAAATTTTAGCGACTGTCGTGAGGAGCATAAAACAAGAGGCGGGAGAAGCCGGCCAATTCTCCCTCAGAAGCCTGCGGCTGTGCTGTTCTGCCTGATCGAAGCGCCGTTCATGTATCAGTAATTCTATGCGTTCGCGTTCCCAGTTCCAGATTGAAGGATACATGATCGGCCTGTATCGGGAGTGAAAATGTCGGTCGATCGTTCTTGCGGTACAGATTAAAGGGGATAAGGTGTCCAGCCGGCTTTGACGCGACCATAACCCTCCGTCATGGGTCCTGTAGGCAGCCATCACCTCATGAAGATAGCCTATCTTTCCATACTGAGCATGAAGGACATGCAGAGGCCAGTCTCCGGGCAGTACTGAGAAATACCATGCCGGGAAGCGGTCAAGGAGTTTATTTCTGAACGTACAGGAGGCGGTATAAATAAAATTCCCTTTTAAAATATCTTCAAATGTCGATACCGGCTTTGGAGACGCTGTAACGACATGTCCCTGCTGGGTCTCGCACACATGCTCGATATCATGAAAACAGATCGCAAAATCAGAATGGCGTTCCAGAAAATTGACTTGTTTCTGCAGTTTGCCTGGATCGGTCCAATAGTCATCCCCTTCGCAAAGCGCAATGTATTTTCCCTGCGCAGCCTTGAGGTTCTCAGTGAAGTTAAATCTTCCGGTCTTGTGCCCGTGGATATAAATTTTGTCTTGCTCTGAGCGCAAAAACAGCCGTATCGTCTCCGGATATCTTTCGGCATAAGCCCTGCAAATTTCTCTGGTCCCGTCTGTCGACTCATCTTCCCCCAGGATAATCTCAACAGGGAAATCAGTTTTTTGCATGAGTACGCTCTCCAGGCAGTGTTCGATATACCGAACATGCTGGTAGGTTTGGATGCACACAGACACGCATGGGGAAGCCATCATTGGCTGGTCCTGCTGTTAGCTTGCCCCTTCCCCAGATACATAAGGTAGGCGTTCGGGGACTCATGTGAGTTCAGAATGTGCGTGTATCTTGTATTGAAAAATGCGTTTATGGCCTGCAGTTCCTTCAGTTGTCCTGCTTTTTCTGCAAAGTAGCTCATAAAAACGTATGCGGCTGAAGTCGATGACGTTCCGTTCGGTTTTATAGAGAGTTCCAGTGATCTTTTAGCGGCATAGTCCTGTATTTCTCTGATCTCCGGGAGGGGATTGTCCAGATGTTCTTCTGCCCATTTCGCGCCTGTAATCTCAAGAAATAGTCTTATCCGTTCATCAGGACATGTTTTTTCAATGAAGAATGGATTAAGGAGTATGACGCCTTTTTGGGATTTTGCGAGCAGCTGGTCCAGAAAACGTTCCCGACTCTTGACTGGAATATGCTCGAGCACGTGGCATGACACGCTGTAGTCAAATGCGTTATCGGGAAAAGGCAGGGCTGTTCCCGAAATACCATTTATTGCAGGCTCTGCCAGGCAATAGGAGTATTCAGGGATAAAAGCGGCAAGTTCACCCTGACCGCCACCAACGTCCAAGACCGATGAGCTTCTATTCTTTGACTGATGCATAATCTCTGCTGACAGGGAAAATAAGCGGAAGTATTGATTATGATCCAGCGTTATCGTGTCAGGGAGCGCCTCACGATATGTTTGTACACGGGCGTCAGCATTTTTCGCTTCCGTCGCGAGAGATACTGCTGTTTTGGCTTCGGCATATGCCAGATACAATCGCTTCTTTTTAAAAAGCTCTTCTGCGTAAAGAAGATGAAAATCCGGATTAAGAGGATCTTTGAGAATCTTGCGTAAAAACCTGGAGCTTGGTGCCGGTTCTGGGGCAGAAGCTTTGCACCTGTGCTTTGGTATCTTCGTGATCGTATACCCGCTTTTAGACAGTACATATCTTACAAAGGGTGTGAGCATACCGAAAATTCCTGTTGTATGGAGAAATCTTTTCTCTTTTCGTTCAGGGTATCTTGATACTCAAGCTTTCGACTGATTTCAGCGCCATAGGTTATGATGAATCTGAGAAGGTCACAAATCCGGCGGATATCCTCTTCCTCAACAGCGATTCCGGTTGGCAGACAAAGCAAACGCTCTGTTAAGCGTTCTGTCTCAGGAAGCAGCAGTCCGGCATGAGGGAAATAGGACCGATACGGTTCCATGCGGTGACAGCCTGGATAAAAATAGCGTCTGGCCCGAATCCGTTCCTTCCAGAGGATTTGTTGGATACAGTCCCGGTGTATATGACATTGTTGTGTCTCGATGTCAAGGAGAATATACTGATAATTGCGGCGTTCCGTATCACTATACTCAATGAGGCGTACGCCCGGAATGCCGGCGAGTTCTTGTTGATAGAGCTGATACCGATGCCTGTTCAGGGCAATCAGCGTATCAATGTTCTCTAATTGTGTGACGCCCATTGCGGCGGATATTTCACTCATTTTGCCATTCATGCCGATATAGGTGACAGTATCCTGCCCGGCAAAGCCAAAATTTTTCATCAGGCGAATTTTTGAGGCAAGGTCATCGTTGTTTGTGGTGACAGCTCCGCCTTCAAAAGTATTGAAGAATTTCGTGGCATGAAAGCTGAAAACTTCCGCATCGCCGAAATTTCCGATCGCACGTCCGTTGTATGAGCAGCCGAATGCATGAGCTGCATCGTAAAGCAGTCTGAGCTTGCGCTGCTGGGCGATCTGTGCCAGCGACTCGATATCACAGGCTCTGCCCCAGACATGCACACCGATGATGCCCGTTGTTCTGGGAGTGATGACACGTTCAATCTGTGCAGGATCGAGTGTATGCGTTTGCGGGTCGATATCACAGAAAACCGGAGTAATCTCTTGCCATTGTAAGGCATGTGCTGTTGCGATAAAGGTGAAGGAGGGAACGATGACTTCTCCGCATAATCCCAGGGCCCGAATGGCGATTTCAAGTCCGACTGTCGCGTTGCACATCACGATGCAATGCTTCACCCCGAGGTATTCTGCCGTCCTCTGCTCGAGTTCCTGCACGTAGCGGCCGTTGTTGGTCAGCCAGGCCCGTTCCAGGATGTCAGCCACTCGCTCTAAAAACCGCTCTCGTTCGAGAATATTCGGACGACCGATGTGGAGCATCTGCTCGAAAAGCGGCTTTCCTCCGAAGATTGCCAAATCGTCAATGCTGCCTTTAGTCATGAATCGTGCCTGCTTGTGATGATGGATTTCTTATTTACCTTATTATATCCTGACTTAATAAGCGGTACTCATTCTGGATAAAAGTCGGGCGTACTGCGCCGACCCATTTTCCGTGCCATGCCCCGTTTCGATCTTCTAATATTTCAAATGAGAGCGCATGTTCGTGGAGAAAATGCGCTCTGGCATTATTGACAAACATATTATACACTGTATAATAGCCGTCATTCATAAAATGAGCCGGTATGTGGAATACGGCTTGATGGAGTCCTTTGGCTAACGGCACGTTTTTCGTGGAAATATTGAAAATAACATTTCCTGGCATATCATAGAGAATCATGCTTACATTAACAGAAAAGCCTTCTTCCAGGTTCCAAAATTCCGTGATGATATCGAAAGGCGTATTGACTGTTATCCTGTCTCCCTGGTATTTGACATATGCGCTTTTGATCTTAATTTTATGTGTCCCGGGTGCCTGATCGAACTCCCAGAAATTATTGAGAGTCCCACGTGCGCTCATATCAGTAACGTAGGTATTGACACAATCATGAATCTCTCCATGAAATTTTACGCAGCCGTTTTCAAGAATGATACCCTGTGTACATAAACTTTTTACAGCTTGCATATTATGACTGATAAATAAGACTGTCCTTCCTTCTTGTGCGACATTCCCTATCTTTCCCAAACATTTTTTTTGAAATGCTGCATCACCAACTGCCAGGACCTCATCCACCAGGAGAATTTCGGGTTCTAAGTGTGCGGCAACTGCAAACGCGAGGCGCACGTACATCCCACTGGAGTAACGTTTGACGGGAGTATTGATAAATGCCTCAATCTCGGCAAAGGTGATAATTTCATCAAGTTTTTTACGGATCTCTGCTTTGGTCATTCCGAGAATGGCACCATTTAAGAAAATATTTTCCTTGCCTGTCAATTCAGGGTGAAAGCCGGTCCCGACTTCCAGTAAGCTACCCACCCGACCTCTGAGTTTTACGCGCCCTTTGCTCGGCGTCGTGATTTCCGATAAAATTTTCAGTAGTGTTGATTTTCCAGCGCCGTTACGGCCGATGATGCCGACGACTTCTCCTTGTTCGACATCGAATGTTACGTCTTGCAGGGCCCAGAAGCGCTGTCCGGATCTCCCTGAACATTGCGACTGAGACAGGACAGCATTCGGATCTTCTTTTCCACGTATATGAGCCCACCAGCTTTGTAAGTCTTTGGAGAATGTTCCGTGGTTGATAACCCCATATTGATAACTTTTTGACAGATGTTCTACTCGAATGACAACATCGCTCATTGTAAGAAAATGTGTAATTGTTACAGTATATCCTGCTATACGGTATCTATAAAATTTTTTTCAATTCGACTAAATAAGATCAACCCTGTAAAGAGAATCGCGATGGTAAGGAGGACGCTTATGACAAGGTATTGAACGTTCATGCTTCCAGAACCAAGAAATGCATAGCGAAATGTCTCTACAACGGTAGTCATGGGATTCAAGGCCATCAGCCATCTCCAACGTATTGGAACGATAGATATAGGATATACAACAGGAGTTGCATACATCCAGAGCTGAATTCCAAAATTGGCCAAAAGTTTTAGATCTCTATATTTCGTGGTCATTGAGGAAATAATAATGCCTGCCCCCAAGCTCAGAGCTGCCATGTGGATGATTAAAAACGGAGTGTAAAGCAGCCAGCCCGTTGGTTTGACCGTTGCTTTTGAAAGAGCATAGAACAGGACGAGTAAAATAAAGAACAGGAACTGGAGAGAAAAAGCAATCAAACTGCTGATTGCGATTGAGGCTGGTACTGTCAGCCTGGGAAAATACACTTTTCCAAAGATCGCGGAATTGGCGATAAATGTCTCTGAGGTTTTGGTCAGACAGCTTGCAAAGTACGTCCAGAGGATTGTGCCCGCCATATAAAAGAGAATATGAGGAACCCCATCGGTCGAAATTTTAGCGATTCGTCCGAAAATCACTGTAAAAACGATCGTTGTGAATAAAGGTTGTAGAAAAAACCACAAGGGGCCCAAAATTGTCTGTTTATAAATTTTGACAAAATCTCGCCACACAAAAAGCAGGATAAGCTCACGATATTGCCAGAGTTCGTTTAAGCGAACATCAAAGCATTTTGGGTGTGGCTGAATGATTTTAGTCCAGTGTTGAGATGGTACTTTCAAACTCTCTTCCATTCCAGACGGTAGTGTTACGCATTAATTTTTTAGAAAAGATCGCCAGATAGATGAGAATCTTTCAAGCTGTTCATAAGCAACGGGGGAACTGTGTGTTAGAGATTCTCCGCTAAAGTCTCCGAAAAATTTTTGTATGCATCATATATAGCCTGTACTTCGTGGCTCTTCAGGCGCTTTTGATTCGTTGTGTGAAAGTGCGTTGGCCCAGAGTATTCGCTATGAGATAACATATCGGTCTGCTGGGTCAGTTTCTCTTTGATTTGGAGAAAGATTTTCGACGGTGAGCTGCAAAGCTCCTCGTAACGAATATTCAACCAACGTGACGCTTGTATGCCGGCAAGCTCTGTTTCGATCGCATGATTGGTAAAATATACTTGTCCGGCAACTTGCTCGACAGGAGGAAGAGACTGTAGTTGTTCATATTCTCTTGGTTTAAAAGAATACCAGGCGTTCCGGTCGCCATAAAATTTGACTCGGGCCTCCAGAAGAGACTGCGCATTATATACAGGTTCTCGGGTGATGTAAAGAAACAAGGCTTTCTTGAACAGTTGAGAAATATAAGAGATGTTCCAGTTAATGATATGTCCTTTTAACACGAAAGGCTTATTAAAAACCTGTTCGAGCGCGGCAAATTCTGCAACAAATTTTTTTTGATCTGCTGGACTGAGTCTTAACGGCTTCAAATGCTGCATGTCTCCGTTCCCTAAAAAGCGTCTCCAAAAATACCAGAATTCATTCGGGGCCAATGCCCCTTTTGTTTTGCCAAGCTTGGACGAAAAATTTATATCACTGCAAAAATCAAGAATTTCATTGTTAAAATTATATGTGGGATCTGTTAAGAGCTGCTGTATCAATGCTCCAACAAAAGGAGCTCCAAAGAATCTTGAAAGAAGATTGCTCGGGTAAGCAAAGACGCCGCTGTTGGCCAGCCATTGAAGAAGCAGTGTCGAACCTGCTCTTGCACAGCCAACAATAAAAATGACTGGATAAATGGGATATCCAAAAGGCTCGATCGTCAGTTCTTCCACTGGTGCCAAAAGTTGGTTGAGCCTTTGTAAAAGGGCCTCAAGCTCTGCATTTCTTTGAAAAGTCTGTTGTCGTTCAAATTTCATGTGATATGAGTCGGATCAAGATGAATCCTTTATACGAATTCGCCGGCACGATAAGCCGGGAAATAGCTTGTCGACCTATTTCCACACGCTTGTACAAGTTCGTAGTACTTTATTGGGTTGAAAATTCTTCCACAAAAGTAAGCTATACGTGTTTCTGTACTCCAGCCTTGTTTGAAGAAGTTTAATCCATCTGTTGTTGAGGTCTTCCGACAAATCCCGGCTCCTGCTCCCAAGTCGAGCCAACGAACTTTGTCTGCAAAATAGTCGATGGCCTGCCAGTGCAATGCGTATGATGCCATCATTTCATAACCGAGAGGACTATATGCTGCCAAATGACTATAAGCCACCTCTTCATGTTGAAACCACAGATGGGCACCGATAAGCTCATCTTGATAACATGCCTGAAACATTATCACCCCTGGGATACTGAGCTGCTGACTGAATGAATCCTTTGAAAAGGCTTTGATGCCGTGGAGCCTGTGTCTTTTTTTCAACACCGTATAAAGCCTGAGCCATCCATCAAGACTGCTCTGTATTGGAGATTGGAGGATCGTAATGGTGACGTTCTTGAGTGCTTTTTTGGCATAATATCTGTGATGCTTTGAAACGTGGTGGAACTTGGAAGCGTTTAACTTGATGATAAAATGAGACTTAAAGGGGAGTATGACATCTTTGAAGCATCGCTGTAAATAGGGCTCATCATATGCGCCAAAAGGATCAGTAACAAGAGCGAGACTGATCAGATTTGCCTCGATACTGTCTATATCAAGATGAAGTTTTTGCCAGTTATGGCAGAAGAATAAGGGATAGGGTCCCATGAGGTCTGAGTTTCCAAGCCCTGGAATATGGCGTTTTAAGAGCCATCCTCCAGATAACGGCAATGTATATGGATCTCCAAACTCGGCAAGAGAACTCACATATTCAGGATGTAGATAACCTTTCATGAGGAAGTCTTACGACTCAGGATAAAAAAACAGAATTTATCCGTTTTTTACCCCAAACTCTCTGTAAGTACATGCCGACGTTCTGCCGATCCACTTGGATGCAGTACAGGTGAATGTACGGTGTTCTCTACTGTACAGCCTGTACTGATACAGACATGACATCAGCGAAGGTTAACAGGTCTCCATTCCCATCTTCTTGTATTGATACTCTTCCCTATAATACAAATGTGTATGCTATTGTTAACCTTCGTATATGATCCTGCCAGCATGTTGAACGGCATATGTCAAACTGCTAGTCATCGGCTTTGGGGATGCTCGGGAACTAGTTTTGCCGAATGACGTCAACTCCTTCGGGAATCTCAAAATTGAACAGCTCATCCGGCGGATTCATCTCTGTGGTAATATTGTCCAGATAGACGTCGGTGATGTTGCCGTAAGGATCGTAGACGGCCGTATGAATGACGCGAAACGTCACGGCATCGACCGTCAAAATCAATTTGGCAAGTTCCGGCTGGGGCTGTTTCGGGAGCAGTTCCAGGCTGTATTCCGCATCGCTGGCTGCAGACAGCAGCTTCATGTGAAAGTCGTTCTGCAGTTTTCCCATTCCCGCCAGAAAGGTGACGGGCGTACGTGAGCCATAAGCATCGTCGGCATTTTGAATGATGACCTGAGCGTCTTCCGCGACGTAAAACCACATCGTCTTGCCGTTACTCACTAGAAGCTGCTGGTCCGGGTTCGTGTATTCCCAGCGCATCTTGCCGGGTTTCTTGAAATAGACGATACCCTGTGATTTCTTGGGCGTGGGCAGGGAACGAAGTTTTGAGACTTGAGAAAAAGAGGCGTAGATGTCGCTGGTGCGTTCATATTCCGCCTGAACACTGTCGATGATTTGTTCGAGTGCCAGATCGGCCGCTTGGGCCGGCATACTGAAAGAGCTGCAGAGAAAACTGCCCAGAATCAGGATGATGAGATGAAAGAATTTCATGAGACTTGCGTGTCACGGTCGTACAAGCTGTGAGACGTTTCAGGCTCTGTCTGACAGCGTTGCTCCGCTCATACAGGTTATAATTTATAAGTTCTCATAAGCGTCTGCATGGCTGATCGATAGCGATGAGTGCTTCTGGTGCGTGTCTAAGACAGCGTCGCGCTAATCGGAAGGGTGACATGAAATGTTGTGCCTTTGTTCAGAACGCTCTCCACCCAGATTTCTCCACGGTGGGCCAGAACAATGGCACGACAAATCGCCAGACCGGCCCCTGAGCCTTTAAATTCCCGCGTCGTGGTGTTGTCGACCTGGAAAAAGTTTTCAAAAATTTTATCAAAATGCTCTTCGGCAATGCCTATTCCAGAGTCGTGAACCGTAATCCATATTTTGTCGTCGACGTGGGAGATTGTCAGAGCGACATCGCCTTTTTCAGTGAATTTCACCGCATTTGACAGAAGGTTTTTCAGAACCCGTCCGATTTTATGTTCATCAGCAACAAATTCTGGCAGTTCTGGGGCAATATCTACACGAAGCTGCAGACCCTTGGCCGATACGCTTGCCTGGATATCTTTCACAACCTCTTGGGCCAGCTGTCCCAGATCAAAGGCTTTTCTCATAAGTTCAAGCTGATTACCGCTCAGGGTCATCAGATCGATCAGATTTTCCAACAGCTCCGATAAAAACGCGCCCTGTTCTTTCGAAAGGCTGATAAATTCGCGCTGCTCGTCGGTGAGTTCCCCGAGGCTGTTTTGCAGGAGCAGCTCGTATGTACTTAAAATCGATGTCAGCGGCGTACGAAGCTCGTGAGAGATCGTTGCCAGGAAATTCGATTTCATTCGGCTGACCTCTTTCTCCCTGGCCACGTCCCGCAACACCGTCACAACGCCAAACGGTTGGCCGTCACGACTTCTTAAAGTTTTCGCGATGGCGATGATATCGATTTCCCGTTCAGGGTCTTTGGAATGTCTCAGGACGATTTCATCACTCACGACTTCATCGGAATGATGGGAGGCTTCGATCAGCAGCAGGATGAGCTCCTTCAGCTCTAAAACGTCCATAATGCGCCGTCCGATAAGCTCTTCCTCTGTGCGTCCTAAAATTTCCGTGCACGCCTTGTTGACCAGAGAAATACGGTCGTTGCCGTTAAAGACGATAATGCCATCGGTAATGGAATGCACGATCGCTTCGGCTTTATTTTTTTCAGCGATAAGTTCCTCGGCCAACTGTTTATTCCGGCGTTTTGTCCCGGCTTTGTCAAGAAGCTCCAGCACAGTGTCTTTCAGGTCGTCATAATACCAGGGCTTTTTGATGCATTTGTCAAGTTCAGCGTGGTTCACGGCATAGACGACATCGTCAAACCCTGCCTGTCCGGTCAGGATGACCGTCATGATATTCGGGTCCCGCTGATGGACAATTTCCAGGAATTTCGACCCCGGCATGCCGGGCATAATTTCATCAGTGATAACGATATCGATTTGTTCGCCCTGTTCCAGTAATTCATCCAGCACTTCAAGCGCTTCAGCGGCGCTCTCGGCCACTTCAATTTCGCATAAGTCACCGACAGCATTCTCAAGCTGTGTCATGAGAGACCCGACAATTTCAGGCTGATCGTCAACGCATATAATAAAATTTTTCGCCATGAATACAAAACCTTTTAACGTGCTTGAATTCGCAGGTGAAGAGGTATTTCGTGAAAACCGAAATACTCACGAAATTGATTTGTCAGGTAGCGCCGGTATGAAAAATGTACGCCGTCTGGATAATTGCAAAAGAGTGTCAGTGTCGGCGGACGTACAGCATTCTGGGTGCCGTAATAAAATTTGACCTGATGCCCTTTATACACCGGAGGATGGTGCTGTTGGACGATTTCTTGAAGGGCCGTATTGATCTTTGAGGTGCTGACGCGTTTATTGTACTGAGCGAACATGCTGTCAGCAAGCGCAAGGGTTTTGAGAACCCGTTGTCCTGTCAGTGCTGATACAAAGATAATCGGCGCATAATCAAGATATTTCAGCTTATACTTGATGTCGATTGCAAAATTTCCGGCAGTGGATGTGTCTTTCTCGATTAAATCCCATTTGTTGACAAGAAGCAGCACGGCTCTGCCGTTGTTATGGGCGTAGCCGGCAATTCTGGCATCTTGATCAGTGACGCCTTGTGTGGCATCAAGCATCACAAAGGCGATATGACTGCGATCGATGCTTTTAAACGCCCGCACGACACTATAGCGTTCGACAGGATCCGTGATTTTGCTTTTTCGTCGAATGCCCGCAGTGTCGATAAAGGTATAGTGAGACCCGTTGAAGGAAAAATCACTATCAATGGCATCACGCGTGGTGCCGGCGATATCGGTGACAAGCATCCGCTCTTGTCCCAACAGCTGGTTGATCAGTGAGGATTTTCCCGCATTGGGACGGCCGACAACGGCAATTCGCATCACCGCATTGTCCTGTTCATCATCCTTGATGACCTGGACGTGTTCGCAGACCCTGTCCAGCAGCTCATCAAGCCCGCGCTTGTGTTCGGCGGAGATCGGAATAATATTCGCAATGCCCAAGTGGTAGAGGTCGAAGATCTTAGCTTCATGCTCAGGCCCGTCAATTTTATTCGCGACATAATAGACGGGCTTCTTACTCTGGCGAAGGCGGGTGACAATCTCGTAGTCCGTCATCGTCAACTCAGCCTGTCCGTCGAACAGACAGAGAATCACATCAGCTTCCTCAATCGCGAATTGCGTTTGAAGCTGCATGGAACTCAGCATCGGATCGTCTGTGTCCGGCATAAAGCCTCCGGTATCGATCAATGAAAAGCTTTTCTGCAGCCATGTACAGCTTCCGTAAATACGATCTCGCGTGACTCCTTCAAAATCTTCGGTGATCGCGGAACGACCGCCGACTAAACGATTGAAGAGCGTTGACTTGCCCACGTTTGGTTTGCCAACGATAGAGACTGTGGTTCTCGACATAGCTTATTCTTCACCCATATTACGGCAGAAGACAAACTTGATGATGAAAGACTGTTTTCGCCTTGGGTGACGGCATGCTGTAATCTTCGATCTTCATGCAAGCAGCTTATTCAGTCTGGTCCTGACATCACGATAGCTCGGTTTTAACTGGTACAATTCCTGAAATGTCTGCGCAGCTTCGCTGGTTCGTCCGGCCTGTTCGTATAACGTTCCAATCTGATAGGTCAAATCCTGGTAGCGTTCTTCCTCTGCATTGACGCGGCTGCGTGCTTCTTCGAGTGATTGAACGGCACTGGCATAATCACCTTTTTCAGCATAGCATAATGCAATGACACCTTGGCACTCAACGAATTTCGACGGTTCCAGCGAGGCCAGGCGAAGTTCTTCAATGGCATCGTCGAGAAGCGCCATCTCTTTGTACGAAATCCCAAGCTCATAATGCGTCTCATAATCTTCCGTCCCGACTTCATCGAGGACGCCCTGTTTGAACTCTTTGACGATATCGCCAATTTCGCTGGTGGCAAGCTGTTCCGGTGCCTGGACTTTCAGGCCTGGACTTTTTCCGCTAGTTTGCGGCCCGGTCCCTGGAGAAAAATCGATCGAGGCATCGAGCTTTGACGCAAGATCGAAAAACGAACCGTTTGCTTTTTGTGATTGTTGCGGCCCTGAAGAGGGAGGGGAGATCTCGTTGCCCGGCTCAAACTCCAAGGTGTGCTTTTCTGAGGCTGCGTTCTCGGCCGGTCCGGAAGAAAGCTCTTCCTGACCGGCAGTACTGTCCCACACAATTTCCCCTTGCTCTTCGATCTGGAAATCGAGGGTATTCCCGTCTGTAGATACGTCTTCATCACCAAAATTTAACGATCCCAACTCATTTTCATCAAAATCGATTGCCGGCATTGATGTGTGAGCCGCTGCGCTTTGTGGCGCTGTCGGAGTTCCGCCTCCCGAAAGCATTTCGAGCTGCTCTTTATAATCGAGGTCGTCTGGAAAACGTTCCCGGAGCTTCTGGAAGATTGGCGTTGCTTCCTTTGAAAAGCCTTGCTCGGCATAGGCATAGCCGATTCTGGAGAGCGTTTCTTCATTGTCGCCATGCAATTCCAGCGCTCGTTCAAAATGGGTTTTTGCCGTGTCAACATCCTCGCGCAGGACAACTTCACCAATATCAACGTAGATCAATGCCGCGTCTTCCATGAACTGCTCGCTTTCATACATTGCAGCAAGCTTCGTACGTATTTTTAAGTTAGACGGATCGAGATCGGCGATCTTTCGATAGGTATCCAGCGATTCACGCTTCTCTCCGGCCGTCGCCTGTTTTTCAGCGGCTGAGAGATAGTTCGCTTTTGCTTCTCCAATAAGTCCTTTTTGCACATAGAGGTCGGCAAGTTCAAGATACGTGCTGATTTGATCCGGCCTGGCACGCTGGGCTTTCTTATACACCGCGATCGCTTTCAGCGTAAAGCCGTCACGAGCATATAACGAGCCGACGTTCAAATAGTATGTACACGCCTTTTCTGCGTCACCTCGCTTTGCGTACAAGTCACCGAGCGCATTGAGCGCATTTCGATCGTCAGGCTGCTCCTCCAGAATTTTTTCATATTTTTCGACTTCTTTATCTTTGCTGCTTTTTTTCTGAGTGAGCCCTTTAACGACATCTAAAAAACCAGGTTTTTTTGCCATTCTTTTTCTCCACAGCTAAGAGCACACAAGCGTTTATATATCTCAGGCTACAAACCCGGAGCATCTTGCGAATCTGCCCACGCGCTCGTATGAGCCTTGGTTTGGTAAGAACTTCAAGAGATCAACGCCTGCGGCTTTATCAAGAATGCATCGTTCGCAACAAGGCTCTTTTGGCTTCGATATAGCTGACCGCGTACAGTTTCAGTAAAGATAACGTGACGCCCTTTTTGTGTGTGTTACACCATAGTGACGATAGCAGGCAGAAGAAGAGATTTCCATATGGGGAAATTGGTAACTCTAACGTCGCCCGTCAGAACGCGCTGAACAGATATTGTTGCTCATCCAGCACGTCATGACGAACGAGTTGACATAGCCGGGCATTTGCCAATGGCCCATAGATGCTTATGTCCGAATCGAAGCTTTATAGGCGTCGGCAGATAGTAATTTCTCCAACTCAGCCTGGTCTTGTATGGTGATTTTTAAAATCCATCCCGCACCATAGGGATCGTTGTTGAGGAGTTCCGGTGTCTCATTAAGCTCCTCATTGATGGCGAAGACATCTCCACTAAGCGGAGAATAGAGATCGGAGACGGTTTTGACCGATTCAATGGTGCCGCAGGTCCCGAACTGTGAGACATGACGTCCAGTTTCCGGAAGTTCGACATAGACCACATCTCCTAATTGCTCTTGTGCGTAGCTGGTAATGCCAACCACAGCAAGGTCTCCGTCAATTTTTACCCATTCGTGTTCCTTAGTGTATTTCAAATCTTCGGGATACATGTCTTCTGCTCCTCCCGCAGGATAATGTTCGCCTGAATGTCCGGTCGTGAGATAGACGGCCGGGCCTTCAGCCCATATCGACGTTTCCTTTGAAATGAGCTCCTTCGGCGACAATGACTCTTGGCGCTTTAATATCTCCCAGCATTGTTCCGGACGCCACGATCTCCACTTTGTTCTTGGCCATAATATTGCCCGTGACGGTGCCTCCGATATTGATATTTTCCGCCTGAACGTTTGCCTCGACGACTCCGCTTTGGCCGACGACCAGGTTTTGGGTCAACTGCACCCGCCCTTCAACTTTTCCTTCAATTTTTACGTCCTCATCGCCGACAAGATCGCCTTTAATCGTAATGCCTTTGCCGATTGTTGTGAACCCTCCGGAACTGTTTGTCCTGGCCGGGGGGGACGATGCTGCCGTTGGAACGGGCTGTCGTGCCGGAATTTTTACAGCAGGTCTGCTGGGAGGGGTGATTTGTTCCGCCTCCGTTTCATAGGGATCTTTTTGACGTCCACCAAATAAAGCCACAGTCTGTATCCTCCTTACGTCATGATTCCCATTCGTCTTGCAGGAATATGGAAATCAGTATACACATGATGATATATTGTACGGATTGATCCCGTGTCTCTAAGCTCTGAAATCACCTCATTAATGGCCGAGACAGGCGCTTTCAAAAAATGTGGTGTAGTGATAACAAAGCAGAGTGAGCTTGTCAAGTTTTTTCTATCGCCAACTCTCCGAAGCTGCTGCATCTACGGTGTGTCGGGAGAAGCTCGGTCTCAGCCGGCTGGCGTTCCTCATTAATTGGGAGAATTCGGGTGCATTGCGGCGTTCTGAGATATTTCTTGACTTTTTTCTGATTCGTTGTCATGAGACAGCCGTATTGTGCGGAGTATTGCAGTGCTGAGTTATGAATCGACAGCTGTCCATGATGGCTGCAACGTCCAGGAAGGCGTGCTGCCTGGCTACTGAATCTGTATGGATCGACGGGTGTGAAATCCTATCGCATTTTTCTAAGCATCGCATTTTTCCCTTTGGCGTTTCTGGCAATTTTTTTCTACGTTCCGTTGCTTTCCATGTTGAAAGATGGACTGATTGATGCGTCGGGAAGGCTCACTGGGGAATATATTATTGAGACCCTGCGAGATCCCTATAATCGCCGGGTGATCGCTTTTACGATACACCAAGCGCTTCTCAGCACAGTCCTGACCTTTGTCCTCGGTTTCCCCGGGGCCTATCTTGTCGCAAAATTTGATTTTCCGGGAAAAACTTTCCTCAAAGCCATGACAACGGTTCCTTTTGTGCTGCCATCGATCATTGTGTCGCTCGGATTTATCCTGTTGTTTGGCAACAGCGGCATACTCAACCGTCTCCTCATGGCAGCGTTCAGCCTGGATGAGCCGCCGTTCCGCATTCTGTACAGTCTCCACGCGATCGTGCTGGCCCATGCATTTTACAATTTTCCGCTTGTCCTTCGGCTGGTTTCGACCATCTGGTCGAGCATCGATCCGCGCATTGAAGACGCTGCCCGCTCGCTTGGCGCGAAAGAATGGCATGTCTTTCGCTGTGTGACGCTGCCAATGCTCAGTCCAGGAATTTTTGCCAGCCTTGCCTTGACGTTCATTTTTTCGTTTATGAGCTTTGCGGTCGTACTGGTGCTTGGAGGCGTCAAGTTTGCTACGATCGAGGTTAATATTTATACCTTAATGACGGTGGTGCTTGATTATAGGATGGGAAGTGCGCTGGCGATTGTTCAATCAGTATTTTCTTTAAGCTTCATGTTTTTTTATGCAAAGGTACTTGCCTCTGGAAAGCAGACGGAACGAGTCGCTCTCGAACAGTTTGAGCAGCGTCCTCGTCTGTTCTCAAGCCTTCGGGATGTCCTGCGCTGGCGTACTGTCTTTGTCGGGTGCTATCTGTTGATGGTGATGGTCGTGATGCTTGGGCCGATACTCTCAGTGGCGCTGTTCTCCGTGATGCATCATGAGGCTGGAAATACCGTATTTTCGCTGAAGTCCTATGCCAACATTTTCACGATGCCGTACAATCCCCTCCTCGGAACAACGCCGCTGCAGTCAATCCGAAACAGCCTTTTCTTCGGTCTGATGACCGTGTTTTTCTCGCTCCCTTTAGGCGTGAGCATTGCATTTTTACTGGCACGAATGGAATTTCCAGGGAAAAATATTTTTGACGCCTTGGTCATGCTGCCCCTTGGGATTTCTTCAGTCAGCCTGGGCCTGGGATATATCAGAAGTTTCCATAAACCGCCACTCATACTCTCAGGCAGTTGGTATGCCATTGTCTTCGCGCATTCTATTCTTGCCTATCCCTTTGTCATGAGGGCGGTCACGCCGATTCTCAAAAAGATGAAAGCATCGTTGGTCGAGGCGGCAATGAGTTTGGGGGCCACACGAATACAATGCTTTTTTTTGATCGAATTACCAATCGTGAAGCCAGGAATTGTGGTCGGAGCCACGTTTGCCTTTGCCGTGTCTGTCGGTGAATTAGGAGCCACATACATGCTCTATCGTCCTGAGCTGACCACCATGCCGATTTCGATTTATCGCTTTCTTTCTTCGCACGATTTAATCGGAGCCAGCGCCATGGGAATGATTCTCATCGTGGTCTGCGTGTTTTTGTTTCTCAGCATTGAAAAAATGGGGTATAAAAGTTTTTGATGGAAAAGTTTCGCCTTGAGCAGCTTGTGAAGCGCTATAATGACTGGGCGTTGCGTATGGACTTGCGCGTACACGCCGGGGAAATTATGACCCTGCTCGGCCCAAGCGGCTGCGGAAAAACGACGACGCTGCGGATCGTGGCCGGATTTATTCGTCACGACGGCGGTCATGTCTGTCTTGATGATGTCGTTATTGATGATGTCCCCCCATACCAAAGAAATATCGGGGTGGTGTTCCAGGATTATGCCCTGTTTCCTCATATGAATGTCTTCAAAAATATTGCCTTTGGCATGAAGATGAAGCGGCATTCTACAAAAGCGCAGGTTCGCGATCGGGTTGAAGAGCTCTTGGCTCTGGTTGGACTTGACGGCTATGAACATCGCTATCCGGATCAGCTTTCAGGCGGAGAACAGCAGCGCATCGCGCTGCTCCGGGCGCTTGCCCCTTATCCGAAGATTCTTTTGCTGGATGAACCCCTGAGCGCTCTTGATTTTCAACTCAGAAAACGTTTGAGGCAGGAAATTAAGAACGTGCAGCGCCGTCTGGGCATCACGATGCTGTATGTCACGCACGATCAGGAAGAAGCGATGAGCCTTTCTGATCGGATTGCTGTGATGAGGAATGGGAAGGTCGAACAACTAGGCAGTCCGGTGGAAATATACCAGAATCCTCAGACAGAGTATGTTGCCAGCTTTGTCGGCATATCAAATGTTCTTTCCGGGACGCTTGTTGCGCGTGAAGGCGACAGGCTGGTGGTGGAAACAGCGCACGCTCGATTTACAATTTCCGGCTCTCCGGAAGTGCAGAGAATGCAGCGCATCCGCTTCTTTTTCCGCCCTGAAGACAGTTTCCTCTCATCCCGGCCAGAGGAAGCAAACGTCATCAGAGGAACTATCGTCGAACATGAATATCTTGGGGCGGAGATTCTGACGACCATTCAAAGTCGAAACCGGGAGAGTTTCCTTGTCAGCGCATACATAAAAAACGAAGATGCGCCTGGAAGAGAAGGTGAGAACGTGTACATTAATATTCCTGCTGATGCGTGCAGAATTATTCAGGAAGAGACGGACGGGGGGCAATAAATTTATTGACAAGCTTCAGAGGCGTCACTACTCTCTGTGAGAGTGAACTGTGATGATCTGACAGGGGCGGTTCGCCTGCCGTTTCGCTTGTCGAGGAGCTTGCCGCGAACACTAGGGTAATGCTGAAACTATGATCTTAGATCCAGAAGTGCAACAGCTTGTCGACGAGGTCTGGAGCCGTTATGACGCAGAAAAAAATATGCTGGAACAGACCCTTGAAGAGCATAAGTTTTTTTCTGAGATTTTTGGGTCGTTCCTTGGGGTGTTTTCAGTTTTAAAAACACGCTTTGAAGCCGGGGGACGCCTATTTCTTTGTGGAAACGGTGGAAGCTGCGCTGACTGCATTCACATTGCCGGTGAACTGATGAAAACCTTCAAACTGCCGAGACCGCTCTCGGTTGCGCGAAAGGCCTGTTTTGCGGGGCTTGAGTTTGAAGAACAGCTGACTGCCTATTTGCAAGAAGGCTTACCCTGCCATGTCCTGGGCTTGAATCCTGGGCTTGCAAGCGCAATTCAGAACGATAATACCTTCAGCGGGCTTCAGTATGCTCAGGAATTATATGGGCAGGGGAAGGCCGGCGATGTGCTGCTGGGGATCAGCACAAGTGGAAACGCCCTGAACGTCCGCTATGCCGCTTCGGTGGCTAAAGCGCTCGGGATGACAGTGATCGCCTTAACCGGCAGCGGCGGAGGGGAACTCGCTAAACATGCCGATAGAGCGATACGGGTGCCGGAAACAGAAACCTATAAGGTCCAGGAACAGCATCTTATCGTCTATCATACCCTGTGCATGTGGTTGGAACTACGATTTTTTGCTGCGCCAGACTGACGCGCAGATATTGCCCATGATGGGACGTCGTGAACAAAGTTCGAAATAAAATTACGATAATTGCTTGTCGGGGGCATTGTTCTCAGCGTGCTCCTGTTGTCTGGGGAGCGTTCCGAAGTGTAATACCAATAACAGTCGATGGTGATGCATCGCGCGTTCGCCGAATGATCTATGAAGAGAGATGAGTTAAGAGATATATTACTCACCAAGCAGCAAGTCGATGAGATGGATCTGCTGGAATTTAAGACCTTATGGAGCCATCGGACTGAAGAGAATACCCGTTTAAACCGCCAGGATCGTTTGCGCTATATGGTGATGTCGATTAAAGTCCTGCAGGCGAAATCGGATTTCAAGCGGATGATCGGTTCGATTAAGCAGTTGGCGGAACATCCTGAGTCCGAACGGGCGATTTATTATTATTTAAGGGCTGATTTATGGAAGTTTCTCGATAATTTCCAGTATATCCTCATTCTTGAAGACGACAATGATCAAGAGAAGCTTGAGGGGCTCGAGCTTCTGAATGAGCTTGTCGATATCATTGTCCAGGATGAGGGGCTGCAACGTTCCTGCACCACTCGTTTGCAGAAACTTTGTCGCCAGATTCGTCATTTACACCGAGACTCAGGCGTCTCCGGGGCAGATCAAAAACGCTATCAGAACCTGGAGACACAGGTCAATCAGCTTCTCCAGCATCTTGATCCGGCCTGCTGCGCTGATAAAGCGCTGTTCAGCAGATTTGTTTCAGAGGATGAACAGCACATTGTCCAGAAATACCGTTCTTTTTCAGTGTCACGCATTTCGATCGAAAAAATGGGGGTGCTGAAAATTATCGAGCTGTTACATGATTATCCTGTCGCTGAACTCCAAAGACATCGGGTTACGCTGGAGAACACCCTGGAAACGCTGAAGACGCGGACTTTCTACAAAGCGGATGTTGCGGAAGCAAGAAATCAATGTGCCTATAGCCTGATCGTGCTGCTGGAAATTTTGAAAATGCACATGGGATTGCCGGTCCTCTTGTCAAGAATTTTCGAGCTGTGCACATATGTCTATTTTCCCGGAGATTCAGAAGCGCTTGAACGCGAATTGAAAGCCATGAGCGGCCGTATTTCAGAGATCTCTCAGAAAAAGCTCTGGCCCCTCATTGAGGACATTTTGTGGAAAAATTCGACGTATCTCTCAACATTACCCGGGCTACGAACAGTCTGCCCGTGGTGTTATAGAACAGATCGCAAAGCTCTGCTTGATCTCCCTCGTATCCGTGAGGTTATGACGAAAAGTTTTGAGCGGCTCGAATCGGCCCCCACTCTGCAAGCCCCTTATGAGGACGCCATGAAATCCTGCCTGTCGAAAATGGTAGTTGAAAGCCTGGGGCTGCTCGTCAACCTCGAACCCTCACCGCGCTTTTTGAAACTGCACAGTGAAGAAAGTAAAAAAATTCGGCAGATGCGAAAAGCCTGTGAAAAGAACGTACATATCTCAAACGATCTGGAAAGATTGTTGAAAAAACAATACTATACGTACAAGAATCACCTGAGGTTTCTGCGGGACAGCCTGGACTATTATCAAGGACCGGGATCGAATGAGACCGCAGGAAAGAACGGCTGAAAAAACCGCTCATGGCCGGGGCCTTTTACGCAATGGCCCCGGATAAGATGAATTTGTTCTGGCAATACTGATCCTCGTCATCGGTATAATGGCCTCTCCTGCGATCCACTTCCCTCCCTGACGTTTCGCAAGGGTCAAGCCTTCGATATATTGTAATGGATTTTTTTTGGATTTTTTGGCAAACAGAAGCGTCTTGAGCTGCTCGCAACTGCAAGAGCCAAGAGGGCGTCCTTCAGCGAGACGTTGAATGAATGTGTCCATACTGTGCCTGAAATTCCAGTGTTCCCGCAAATCGATCAGTTCGAAGTGGAGATGATAGCCTTTTGCATTGCCGCTTTTTCCCATGTAGGCAAGCGTGTCTCCCCGGTTTAGGACTTGTCCGACCCTGGCGCGGGATTGTTTGAGTGTATGCGAATAAAGCGAGAAGAGTCCGTTCTGATGGTACATCACAACATAATAGCCGTATCCACGCCCCCAGGATGAAATGACGACTATTCCGTCTTCGATGGCTTGCAGCGGGACTCCGCGACGCTTGCATTGCCTGGGAATAACATCAATTCCATAATGACCACGCTGTCTCTTGTGCTGAGGGAGCTGCATGCCCCGCAGAACAAGTCCGTCCTTAACCGGAGCGCTGAAGTACGGGAGGATTGCTGTCTGAATCTGAATGGCAGGGACGTCTCGTTGTTCCAGGTAGGAAAGATAGCGCTTCTCATGAGAAGGATCGCACCAGGAGCGTGCGCTGTCAGCACAATTCTCTTCGATCAGAGGATCCTCAGAGAGCCTTGGCTCCGACATAATGCATGCTGCCGGGCCGACAAGCTCTCCTTCATGACACGCATGTTCAAAAGGGCTGTCTTCTTCAAGGATGGCCTCCTCTGCAATATGCCGGCGTATTTTCTCAAGTGGAAGATCCGGAGTGTTCTCCATGGCATTAGCATACGCCATGGAAAAATCCGGCTGAAAATCGGTTGTCCTGCGCGTGACGTGCTGAGCTTCCCGTGAAGGCCCTGCAGATTGCCGGACAGTCGGGCCGCAGCCACTCGACAGAACGATGAGACTACATAAAAGAGTGAATAATGTGATGTATATGAAACAAGGCGGTTTAAACGTCAAATCGTCACCCACCGTACAGTTCACAGCCATTTCTCCTGCTAAAGAGCAGATGCAGAAAATGCAATCATTGACGACATCCGCATGTGTAGGAACGCTCTGTCAATACCATTTTTCAGGCTCATAGCTTCATAGACGCCAGAAATGCTTTGCCCACAACGCATTGTAAGCAAACGTAACGGGCAAACTCTTCAAGCTGATTGAAAGATGTCAAGGAAAAAGCTTTGGGAAATTTTATCCCATAATAAAATGAAGGCGTAGAGAGAAATGAAATGTTTCTTCTGGGAAAGAGCTTGTGAAAATCTGAAAAAGCTTGACAAGAATTGCGAAGAGTTTTTCTGATAGCGAGGCACAGAGCCGCTCAAAGATGAACCATCACCGTGAAGGAACGAAGGCTTGGAATATGCCTGCAAAAAAATATTTAGTCTGTCTCCTGTGTTTTCTGATGGGAAGCGTGTCACTGTCCAGAGCGGCACACCACATCCCGGCCTCGATGATCGTTCAGGAGGAGAACGTGAAAAGTCGTCTCCCCGAGGCACTGGAGCTCTTTGAACAGCATGATTACGCTGGAGCTGTCGAGCGCTTCGAGGCCCTGCAAGCACAGGAGTCTGAGTTCAGCGATTATATCAGCTTTTTTTTACTTCGCACGTATATAAAGAGTGAGAACTATGTCGAAGCACTCACTTTGAGCCAATTGTTTCTCAGACAATGTCCGTTGCATCCTTTAACACACGAGGTTGCCTTGCTTGAAGCCTCAGCTCTGATGAAGCTGGAGCGCTTTCAGGATGCCCTTGTTCGCTATCAGAAGCTTCTTGGGCAGAAAAAAATCTCGGAAGCAAGAATTCTTTACCCCTTGGGAGAAGCGCTGCTCGCTCTCGGGAAAACTGAAGATGCGGCAGATGCCTTCCAGCGCTTCCTTCAAGGCTATCCAGCTCATGCAGACGCCAAAGCCGCTCGTGACAGCCTGCACAATATTGTGTCGTCGGAACCCGAATTACAGCAAGTGTGGACTGAAGACACGCTGCTGACCTATGCTGGCACGCTGATGTCCTCTGGTTTGTCTGCATCAGCGATCGTACAGTACAAACGTTTTCAGGCAGACTATCCTGACAGTGCCAGGTTCGGAGAAAGCGAGCTTGGGCTGGCCACAGCCAGGTTGCGAGTGGGAAACGTCAAAGAAGGGAAGCGCTTGCTGGAAGAGATTGCCAGGACCTACGCAAGCTCCAGGCCTGAGATTGCAGCAGAAGCGATATACATCCTCGGACGGCAGGCCTGGTATGCCGATCGCAATCAGGATGCCAAAAGACGTATGCAGCACATTATGACGGACTTTCGAACAAGCGCCTGGGGAGATGACGCGTCCTATGTTCTGGGAAGGATTTATCAGTCAAAGCAATCTTTTCAGGCCGCAGCTCAATGCTACCATTCACTCGCGGCGCGCTATGCTGAAAGTCCGTTTGTGGAAGAAGCACTGTTTCGCGCGGGCTGGAGTTTTTATCTGGGGCAGAATTATTCGAAAGCGCGTCGGCTTTTCCGGGAGGCGACGGAAACCTTCCCTGCTGGAACGTATTCCGATGCCGGGCATTTTTGGCTGGGCAAAAGTCTCGAAGCCGCACAGGAACCGGAGGCGGCTGCAGAAGCCTATCGGTCGGTAGTTCACAAGTTCTCTGGCAGCTACTATGCTGTACTTGCAAACACGCGTTTACAGGCCTTGACCGGGAGGATATCAATTCGTCAAGGTGCCCAGGGAATTGTGCCTGCATTCGATACGGTCCTGGCGGATCTTCGATCGCATGTGTCCCGAAAGCTCTATGAAGAAGTTCTGGCGCACAGCCGTAAAGCATTTGCCTTACACCGTTTTGAGCTGTCAAGCTATGCCGAAGGAGAAATTGAGTGGATCGCTAAGCTCCTGGAAAAGCACAACGCGCCTGCCGGCGATCGCCGCTGGGAGGCCTTGAGGCTCTACTTCGAGGCGCGGCTGTATCAGGAGATTGACGAGTATCTTCCGGCTATACGCGCGGGGTTCCGCATCAATAACCTGGCGCGAAAGGGAATGCTTGCTGATTTTCCTTATACAGTTGAATTTCTTCAGTTCCCATTGCGCTATCAGGAGCTGATTCGCAAGTACGCTGCCAAGCGTCGTCTCGACCCGTATCTGGTGGCCGGCTTGATCAGACAGGAAAGCGCGTACGCTGCCAACGCAATATCCAGGGCCGGTGCGCGGGGACTGATGCAGATCATGCCGGCCACCGGAACACGAGTGGCGCGGTGGCTTGGTTTGACACAGTACAGCACGGCGAAGTTGTTCGATCCGGAGGTCAACATCGCGATCGGGACGGCGTATTTGGCACGCATGATCGAAGAGTTCGACGGAAACCTGTTTCGTGCCGTTGCCGCGTATAATGCCGGTCCCAGGGTGACAAACAAATGGTGGACAGCAGAGAATGCCGATCAGGAAGAAGAGGTCGTCGAAAACATCAGCTACACGGAAACCAGAAATTACGTTAAATACGTGCTGCGCAATTCCGAACAGTATCGGCGGCTGTATCCCGATCTCGACTCGTCTCAGTAAATCTCCCCGCGTACGGTGTTCTGCTATTGTGAGTGTCAGAGGCAGATGAGTTCTCCCCGGATACTCTGCGTCAGCTCAAGCATGCCGATTGAATGACAGGGCGCGAAAAGCCGATCGGTAGGACTGCCGGGATTGAAATAGAGAATGCCGTTATGCCTCATGTTGAGCGGCTGGTGAGTATGACCGAAAACAATGGCGTCAACCTGATCGAAATGCTGCCGTACTCGCCCCATGATTCCATGCGGAGCGCCGTCACCGTGAGTCAGTCCGATGCGAAATCCTCCCAGCTCTAAGATTTTATGACTGGGAAAGCGCTTCTGAATCTGGGGCCCGTCTGCATTCCCATGAACTGCTTCGAGCGGGGCAAATTCCTGCAGCATCTCTACAACCGTTTCATCAACGAAATCGCCGGCATGTATAATGCGCTCGACCCCGGCAAAGTATGTTGCAAGAATGTTTCGTATCTCATCAAGGGTACGGCTATTTCTCAGCCAATGTGTGATGCTGCTGGTCAGACCTGAGGGCGCTGATAGATGCGTGTCGGAAATGACGCCTATTTTCATAGTGAGATGATTGTTTTCTCAGCAGCACTGCGTTGCGGAAATTTCATGTCGCCGCACATGCGGTGGGAATGATATACGAAATGTGAACTCATGAAAAATGCGCGCTCGTCTGCACAGGAATCTTTTTGAGCGTAATGTGAAATACGTGCAGAATCCAGACATCTTGTCAAATAAATTCTGGCAGCATTTTTGCAAATTTTTGAGGAGACTTTGTGGAATGAATGTAAAATTTTCTGGACGAAAACGTTTTTACAGAATAGCATGAAACCGACCGCGATGAATGTCATCTGAAACTTCTGAGAGAGTGGCCTGAGCTATGGAACATACACAGTTCGACCGGGATTATATCCTCTGCGTTGATGATGAGCAGTCTGTACTGAATCAGCTTTTCATGCAGCTCTGCGATGCCTTTCAAGACATGTGTTCGGTCGAGAGCGCAGAGAGTGCTGAAGAAGCTTTGACGCTCATGGAGGAGCTGACACGTTCTGGTAAAAAAATTCTTGTCGTGATTTCAGACCAGGTGATGCCGGGAATGCATGGAGACCGATTTCTGGAAGTCGTTCATCAACAGTATCCTGCGACGAAAAAAATCCTGTTGACTGGGTATGCCGGGTTGGAATCGGCCATGTATGCGATTAATAACGCTGGTCTGGATCAGTATTGTGAAAAACCTTGGGATCGCGAAAAGTTGATGCGTGTTATCGGGAAACTGATCGATGACGCGAAGAAGGGGACTGACGAAGTGTTTCGGATTGAGAAATTACTTCGGAATGTCCAGCTCTTTCGAAATCTCCCGAGCGACGCCATTACGCTTATTGCTGAAAAACTTCAGCCTGTCAGGTTCCAGAAGGATGACCCGATCTTCCGTATTGATGATCTTGGCGACTGTATGTACATTATCAAGTCTGGTGAAGTAAAGGTCATTGCTGGTGTTGACGAAAACGATGAAGTGCTGGCCTATCTGGGCCACGGCAATTATTTTGGTGAAATGGCCTTGCTGACCAGTGAACCTCGCTCGGCCTCAGTGGTCGCTTCTCTGGATTCAGAAGTCTTGATGTTGACAAAGGCCGACTTTGATTTTCTGATCGATAAGCACCCTTCAATTACAGTGGCATTAAGCCATGTACTCAGTCAGCGGCTGCGGGATGTCAGTGTTAAAAAGGCTGGACGACAACATAAAATCATTTGCCTGCTGAATTCTCTGTCGGATCAACGCGAGAGAAAGATCGTCGCCAGCCTGTCCCGCAAAATGCGTCAGGAGACCAATGGCAAGCTTGTTGTCATCGATCTGGATCGTTCCGGGTCTCAGCGACCGGCCTTACATACTCAACAGGACGATGAGCGTGATAGTCCCTGGATTATCCAGAATCTCGATCACATACAGGACGATGATCTGAACGCCGCTCTGCATGAAGATGCCAGCGGCGTGAGTTTTTTTCTCCCACCTTCTGAAGACGAATATCCGCTTTCTTCCTATATTGTTCCTCTGCTGGGCTTGTTGAAGGAATTCTATAATTTTATTCTTGTTCATGTAAAAACGTCCCGGGCATCTGCCGATCATCTGGCGACAATAATGGAGCAGGCGGATACGCTGTTGTATATTGTCGAACAGCATGAGAGCACGCTTGATAAGGCCCGCCGTTTCCTGTCTGAGCTGGAACAGAGCCGTAAACAACTCTTGAAAAAGTTTGAGATACTGGTTGTACGCGAGGAA
Source organism: candidate division KSB3 bacterium (assembly GCA_002748425.1). Lineage (GTDB taxonomy): Bacteria > Moduliflexota > Moduliflexia > Moduliflexales > Moduliflexaceae. The sequence continues at coordinate 220,201 of PDSJ01000014.1, forward strand.
GTCCTCCCGGACGCGTTTAAGCCTCTCACACCTTTTCTGAAGCCTTCTCATCTTCATTTCCTGAGCACTGGGCGATTGACGAATGTGTCGTGCGCAGATCGTCAGGCCGTCTCTGCCGCGGATGAGGAACTGGGACTGATGCGGAACAATTTCGATGTCGGCCGTATTGCCCGACGCCTTGGTAATGTGAGTATTGGTGTCGTCTTGGGTGGAGGCGGAGCCAGAGCGTATGCGCATCTGGGGATGCTGAAAGTGTTTCAGGAAGAGGGCATTCCGGTTGATAGCCTGGCCGGTACGAGCATGGGGGCATTTCTCGGTGCGCTGTTCATTATGGGAAAAAGTGTGGAGGAGATTTTGAAACTCTCGCAGGAGGCCTGGCGAAAATTGAATTCTCCGCTCAGTTGGACCCTTCCGCTGATCGCTTTTATTAAAGAGCATCGAATTCGACATCTTGTGCATGAAATTTTCGGTGAGATGCTGATTGAGGAATTACCGATCCCGTTTTTTTGCGTTGCCGGCGATCTGGTAAGCGGCCAGGAGGTTGTGATGGGGAGCGGAAAGCTGTATGAAGCCATTTTGGCTAGCGGAGCGCTGCCTGGATTTTTCGTTCCGGTTACAAGAGACGATATGTATCTCGTTGATGGTGGCGTGGTGAACAACGTTCCTGGTGATGTCTTGAAAAAACAGAGGATCGATATGGTTATTGCCGTCGATGTTACACCTGAACGGGAAGTTCATCTGAGACCTCGTGAGGGCCAGACGCTCGTCTCTCAGACTGAGTCGACTCTGCCGTACCGTATGCTGAAGATGGCCAGACGGCTTCGGGCACGATACGGTACGATGCTGCTTCCACGAATTATTATGCGGGTGATTGCGATTGAGGGACTTGAAATTACCCGAACAAAATCGCAGTATTTCGATATGCACATCAAGCCCAATCTCGAAGATTTTGACTTGTTCGATTTCAAGCGCTTGCCGGAAATCGTTGCTATCGGAGAAGAGGCCGGACGCCGTGAAGTGAAAAATATTCGAAAAACCATAGAGCTCTTGAAGCAATAGTTCTTTCAGGTCGGCCCGTGACTGGGGCTGCGCGGATAATTATCAAAATTTTTTCCTTGCAATTTTTTTTAAGCTGCGAGTCTCTGGTTCTTGTGATATTCTTGCCGAATGGCGGTTTTCTCATCAGGCACTGTCCAAGAACGCCCATAGCTACTTTCGATCCTCGTATGAGAGGGTCGTCACAGTGAACATTTAGGGAGGAATGTTGTTATGACACTGGGGGAAATGCTGGAACGGAGTGCGGAAAAATACCCCGATAAAATTGCTCTTGTGTTTAAAGATCAACAGGTCGATTACCGAGAATTGAATGCAGATGCTAATCGTCTTGGCCGGGCGCTCAATGCCCTTGGGATAGGGGAGGGCGATAAAGTGGGGGTGCTGATGCCGAATTGCCCTGAATTTGTGATGGGGGTGTTTGCGGCCCTGAAGGCAGGAGCCGTCTTTGTGGCATTGAACGGTTTGTTAAGCGGCAGAGAACTGACGTATGTGATCAATAATTCCGATACAAAAGTCATTATTGCGGCGTCTCCCTACGATGAGTTACTGGCAATGCTGAAACCGCAGCTCCCAAAGGTCGAATATATTCTGACTGTGGATCTTGAGCCGGAAGAAGAAGAGTTGATACCTTTTTTCCCCTTGATGGAAGCTCATGATGATTCTAACTTGAAGCCGAAAGTCGCCCTTTCTGCGCCCGCCGCCATTTATTATTCGTCTGGAACTACTGGTTTACCGAAAGGAGCGGTGCTTTCGCATGTCAATATTCTCAGTAGTACCGTTGCCATCGGTAAAGCTGTAAATGCCAGCCGAAATGATGTCCCGTTGTGTTGTCTTCCGATGTTTCATACTCTGGCGATGACAGCTTGCGTGATGGTGCCGATTTTTGCCGGTATGACTAATGTCCTGCTGGAGACGTTCTTGCCCCAGCCCGTTCTGAAAGGCTTCAGCGACTGGCAGGTGACGATTTTTGTTGGGGTTCCGACAATGTTTGCAGTCTTGGCAAATATGCCGAAGCTTGAACGCTATAATGTCAGTAAGTTTCGTCTGGGTTACTGTGGGGGGGCTCCTCTTACGACAGCGATTGCCGAGAAGTTTGAATCAAAATTCCCGGCAAAAATCTACGAAGGGTACGGCCTGTCAGAGTGTGCGCCTCTGGTCTCTGTAAATCCTCTTGGACATCGCAAGATCGGATCGATCGGGAAAGCTGCCGACCGGGTTTCCTGGAAAATTGTTGATATGAAAGGTGATGAGCTTCCTCGTAATACGGTCGGCGAAATTTCCGTCAGTGGCCCGAATGTGATGATTGGTTATTATAACGATGAAGAGGCCACCAAAGCCTGCATCCGAGGAGAAGAGGGGGTTGTTATCCATGAGGAGGCGCTGAAAAAGATTCGGAAAGATGGCGTCCCTGATGATGTGATGGCTGCCGTGTCTGCGTATAAAAACAAGCGTTTCAGCAATGAAAATTTCTTTCTGTCCACGCTGGGCAAGAAGATTGGACGGGAGAAATTGAACAAGTATAAAGATGAAATTTTGCAGCATACCCGACAGCGCTGGTTCCTGACTGGCGATCTCGGATATATGGATGATGATGGTTTTGTCTTTATCGCTGATCGTAAAAAAGATATGATTATCGTCGGCGGCGAGAACGTCTATCCAAAGGAGATCGAGAATGTCTTGACACAGCATCCGGCCGTTGATGACGCTGGGGTGATCGGCGTTGAAGATCAGATTCGGGGGGAAGTTCCAAAGGCATTTATCGCCCCGAAACTTGGGGCTTCGATCGATGAAAAAGATATTTTGGACTTCTGCCGTCAGAATTTAGGAGCATATAAAGTGCCCCGGGTCATCGAGGTTGTCGATGAAATCCCAAAGAATGTGACTGGTAAAATTTTGAAACGTGCGCTTCGTCGAATCCATGCCGGTTTGCCCCCCGAAGAAGATGATGAGATGGATTTCGATGAGGAAGAAGAGACTATGGAAGTCGACGATACTGAAGTGGAAGGTATTGTTGAGGCCGCTGACACCGACCACGCGCCGTCTCTTCCGACAGGCGGTGACATGATGAGCATTGAGGAACAGATGCGGATGCTGGAGAGCGGCGCTGTGCCGCCGACAGCTCCTCTTCCGGGTGAGGGCAAAAGCCTTGAAGAGCAGATGAGGCAGATGGAAAATAGCAGCGGGATGGAAATGGGAAGCGTTCCTTCGGTCAATGCTCCAGAGAATAAGCCTGGCGATGAAGCCGATTTTGAAGGGCATTTGCGGAATCTGGTGATGGAAGTTCCCGGCGGGATTGCTGGGAGCATTTCAGGATATGACGGGATCGGAATCGCCTCTTTTTCAAGTGATCCTGACTTCGAAATCGTGATCGCCGACGCTGAAATGGCCTCGGTGATGGGAGCAATTAAAAAGGCCGCTCAGAGTCTGCATGCTGATAATCCGCTGGAGGCCTATTTTTTGTCCGGTCGATACGGATTTATCATTAAAGCTGTTGGCGCTCAATATCTTGTGACGATCATTCTGGAAGCTTCAGAATTGAATTGGGGCTTGACACGCTTACAACTCAATAAAATCATTCCGTTTATCGAACGGGAACTCTACTAACACGGAGAGAGAGCTTCGATCGGTATTTTTTATTCTAACCCACATGGTTCAGGGTAAAAAAGCTATCGTTTATACAGCTTGAGTGACAACATGAAAAAAGGTTCTGTATACCTTGCAATGCAGGTTATTTACAAACTGTTGAAGCAAAAAGAGATTATCAGTGACGCGTTTATACAAAAAGCAATTCATGTCGACGTCAGCACACAAGAGCGAGCCGATAAAATGAGTGAAGAAGAACAAGTGATCTGGTATATGTTGATGGTGATGTATAAGATGATTTTTGACGAAGCCGGCCGCTATTATAAATATAAAGAAAGCGATCCTGAGAAGTTCCATTTTTTGAATGGGAAAAGCCCCTTTTATCAGAGCATGAACCGTGTTGACTTAACCCGCTCGTATATCTTCGAGCAGGCTGAAAAAGAGGCAAAAGACATGACGTTCAAAGATCTCGAACAGAAAACTGGTGTGTTGCTCGATCCCAAAAAGCTGGGGAATGTCATTCGTATGAATATTATCCGCCTTTCTCAAGATAAGTTGTTGTGATGAGCAGGGTAGAAAAAAAGCCGTCAGATGCCTCTCTGACGGCTTTTTTCTTTTGTCCTGTCTCGCAGCGCGTGGACTGATTTATGATGAAAACAGCCCTTCAGTGTATGTAATCTCGGCCTTCTGCTCCAGCTCGTCGATATATTCGCGAAGTGCAGCACGTTGTTTCTGCTGTAAGAGGCGCTGCTTCAGCGTGTCTTTTTCAGCCTCGAAGACCTCCGGATCAATCCCCTGACGTCTTATCACGCGAATGATGCAATAGTCGCTGCCGAGTTCAAGAATCTCGCTAGGACTATCGTCCTGCAGCGCAAATGCGGTCTTGGTAAATTCTTCCGCATTTTCCCGGGCTTCGGCGATATACTTTTGTCGGCGGTTAAAAGGGCGCGGCGTGATGCTTTCGACGCGTTCCTGTTCGGCCAGAGTTTCCCATTCGCTTCCAGACAGTAACGCTTGCTGGATTTTTTCGCTCTCGGCTTTTGCCAGCTCTTTTCCTTTCTCCTGACGGAACGCTTCGATCGCGTCATCCCTGATCTCTGCCAATTCCGGGATAGAAGGCTCTTTGAGTTCCAGAAATTCGATTAAGTAGTACCCGTGCGGAGTCTCGATCGGCTCGCTGAAAGTTTGCTCATCGTTTAATGTGAACGCGACCTGCTGAAGCTGCGGCACAACCCCTGTCTCGCCGTCAATCGGCTCACCTTGGGCAAAGAAATCGCTGACTTTGACCTCAAGCCCGTCCTTTGACGCCAGCTCTTCCAAATTGCCGCTGTCCAATACATCTTCGTATCCAAATTCCGCCTGTTCTGAGGCAAGCTCTTTTGCTTCGGCCAGTTTGAGACGTTCCGTAATTTCATCTCTGGCTTTGGCATAGGGGTCGGCCTCTTCACGAATTTTTCTGACCTGGATAATATGATAGCCAAATTGTGTTTTGACAGGCTCGCTGATCTCATTCTCGGCCAGAGCGAACGCTGCTTCCTCAAACTCAGGCACCATACGTCCTTTGGTGAAGAATCCGAGGTCTCCGCCTTCAGAAGCGCTGCCAGGATCTTCAGAATATTCTTTCGCGAGTTCCGCAAAATCCGCCCCCTCGTGTAATTGCGTGAGGAGCTCTTCAGCTTTCGCCTTCACACGTGCCAGGGTATCTTCATCAGCATCAGACGGCGTACGGAGTAGAATGTGCCGCGCTTCGACTTCTTTGCCTTTGTTGAATTCCGCTTCGTTGGCATCATAATACGCGCGGATTTCTTCTTCTGTTGGAGTGATGCCGGCTTTCAAGACCTGCGGATCGTAATGAAGATAGCGGATTTTTACACGAGGAGGAGTCGTGAATTCTTCCCGATGCGCGTCATAATAGCTCTGAAGTTCTTCATCAGTGAACTCAACATCTTCCTTAAAATCGTCGGCCTTGACCAGCAAGCCCTCGACTTCTACGGTTTCGTTCTGAGCTTGATAATCTTGAAAGACTTCCTGATCGCTGATCCGGACCCCTTGTTGGATCATGTACATGATTTTTTTGACTAAAAGGCTTTGTTCGATCTGGGCTTCAAAGTCATGCGCTTTCATGCGAGACCGTTCCAGCGTTGAAGTATACAGAGCGGGATCGAATTTCCCCTCGGTTTGAAATTGCGGCATATTATGAATCGTCTCGACAAGCTCTGTTTCAGACACGTTCAGCTTATAGCGTTTTGCGGCCTGGGCCAACAGGGTATCTTGCGTCAGTTGTTTCAGCGCAGCCTGCTCCAATTGTAAACTTTTCATCAATTCCGGGGTGAGCTTGTTTCCATACATCTGCTTATAAAACCCATAAATATTCCGAAAACTGCTTTCAAGGCTTGAGTAAGAAATTGCTGTACCGTTGACCCAGGCGACAGTATTTCGGCTTCTGGCTCTCCCCTGGCTGCTTCCTTGCCCCCAGACAAAAAAGATCGTTCCGATAAATGCGGCGATAACCAGCCACAGGAAAATTTTTAGAGATTTGACATTCTCTCTCATCGTTTGAAGCATATACCACACCCTCCATTCCTGAAAAATAGGTCACACACAAGATTCGCTGAAATATTCCGCCTGCAGTTGCAATGGCTCGCATCAATTTCAGAGCAGCGTATTTACATCCTGTAAACTTGGCAACATTTTTTTCTGCTGATCTTGTTTTTTAAGAAAATTTCGAAAAATGCAGATTATTTTCTTGTTTAAAACACATCGTTATATTTTATTGTTGCCACCGTGCGCTTTATGGACTATCCTCGTTTCATCAGCGAAATGAGGAATGAAGATGCCCGCCTTGACAGAGATGATCTGGCGCATCGGCAGTCATCCCCGTCCATAGAAGGACTTCTCTCAGATTGAAAAGAGGTCTGCATCTCTTATTATCATGACAAGTCATGTGTGATTAAAGAGGATATAACATTATGCGTTTTCCCTCACTGGGGCTGTTTACAAGTGAACTTGCCATTGACCTTGGGACTGCGAATACCGTGGTCTACGTTCAGGGTAAAGGCATTGTTTTGAACGAACCGTCAATTGTCGCGCTTCAAGCCAAAACGCGGGAGACCCTCGCTTTGGGGACAGCGGCGAAGAAGATGCTGGGACGGACGCCGGAACACATCGAAGCGATCCGCCCCATGGAAGACGGCGTCATCGCTGATTTTAAAGTCACTGAAGCACTCTTACGCCATGTCATTAAAACGGCCTTAAACAGACGCTTCGTGCGTCCGAAAATCATTGTGTGTATTCCTTCGGGGATTACCGAGGTGGAAAAAAAGGCGGTTAGAGATTCGGCGATTTCCTCGGGCGCTTCGCATGTTTCCCTGGTCGATGAGGCGATTGCTGCGGCGCTTGGTGTCGGACTGCCGATTGAAGAGCCTTCCGGAAATATGGTGATCGATATTGGCGGAGGAACAACTGAGGTGACGGTGATGTCACTGTCGGGGATTGTGTACAGCAAGTCCATTCGCGTTGGAGGAAATGCGATGGATAATGCCATTATTCAGTTTATTAAACGTAAGTACAACCTGCTGATCGGTGAACAGACGGCTGAGTATATTAAGATCGCAGTCGGGTCCGCCCATGCCCTCCCAGAGGAACACTATGTCGATATTAAAGGCCGTGATCTGGTTGAAGGCATTCCGAAGACGCTGTCGATCGGGAGTGAGGAAGTTCGGGAATCTCTGGAGGAGATTATAGAGTCGGTCATTAATGCTGTCCTTACCGCCCTGGAACGGACTCCTCCTGAATTGTCATCTGACATTGCAGATCGTGGGATTGTGCTGACTGGAGGCGGTTCGCTGCTGAAGAACTTTGACTTACGTTTGCGCGAAGAAACTGGTTTGCCGGTCACCTTAAGTGATGACCCGCTGATGTCGGTCGCGCTTGGCGCAGGAAAACTTATCAGTATGCCGACTTTATTGAGTAAGGTCGTGGTTGGTTAGCGCGCTCTGCCTGGTCTGCAGGACGCTTCGTTGTCTGCGTTCCGGATAGTCATGGACATGCTATGTTGAACTTTTTGACGCGTTACCGTCATGTGTCGTTATTTGTTATTTTTTTGCTGATTTCGTTGGCGCTGCTTTCACTGAATCAGCCTGTGGAAGACGCGCTTCCGGAATCAACAAATATCATTGAGCGCGGATTGTTGCTGGCATTACAGCCGTTCCAGCGCATCGTCTCGTCGGCAGTAAGCTCTGGGCACGATTTCTGGGAACGTTACATTGCCCTGGTCAAGCTTTCAGAGGAAAATGAACGCCTGCAGGAAGAAATTAAACGATTGCGGGCAGAAAAAAATCGCTATGCCGAAAACGCGTTGGCCTATGAGCGCTTGAAAGGGAGTTTGGGCTTGCTGAAAGAGCGTAAATTTTCTTCGATTCTTGCGAGCGTGATTGGTCATGATGCGACCAATAAATTCAACACGGTTATTGTGAATCGCGGCGCTGAACATGGTGTGAAGGAAAGCTGGCCGGTGATTACCCAGGACGGAATTGTCGGGGTGACTGTCGGTGTTTCAGCAAAATCTTCAAAAGTTTTGCTGCTGATCGATCCGAACTGTAATGTGGCCGCCCTGATTCAGCGCACCCGCGATCAGGGCATTGTCGGAGGCCTGTCGCGTCAGGATGCCTATACCATGAAATATGTAAATCGGCGTTCTGATATCCGGCAGGGAACGATCTTTCATGTTACGGCGCATGCGCTGAATAAATTGGCGGAGGAGGGGCTTCCGGGCTATGTTCTCACAGAAGAGAGCTTGAAAAAACTGGAAGACAATTTTCTTCCTCCTGATATTCTTATTATTCTGGAGCAGATCCGAGATATCCCCTATGAAAATCAGCAGCATTTTGTCCGCGCTCTGACGTCCGCTCTTGGAGCGGAACAGGCAGATTGGTATAAGGACGTTATCTTGCAGAACGCCCGGGCCGGAATACTTTCAGACCTGTATACATTACAAAATCAGCACGCTGCCTCGGAAGAAGAATTCCTGTCTACTCTCGAACGTACGATCGGTCCCAGCGCTGTAGCACAATACGGGCAAGTAATTTTCCGCTATACCAGGGAAGAAGAGATTGTCATCTCCTCCGGCTTGGGAGGGATCTTTCCGAAAGGACTTATTATCGGGACTGTTTCAAAAGCACTGAAGCAGAATTCTGGACTGTTCCAGCAGATCGAAGTGAGTCCCAGTGTCGATTTCTCTAAGCTTGAGGAAGTTTTGATCGTCCGTCGGGACGAAGTCGATGCTGCGCAATAGGAAAAAACAGGATGTATTTTGCGTTTAGCTTGATTGTGTTTCTCGGCGCGATGATTGCTCAGACAACGCTGCTGAATTTTTTCACAATCCATGGAGTCAAGCCGGATCTCGTGCTGATTATCGTTGTCTATCTCGGCTTGATCGAAGGGCCGAACCCGGGATGCCTGAGCGGCTTTTCCTTCGGCTTGTTTGAAGATGTCTATTCCGGAATCTCGCTGAGTGGCGTAAATGCCTTGTCAAAGACCATTTCCGGCTTCCTGGGCGGATTGCTTGGTAAGCATTTGTATACTCAGAGTTTTGTTGTACCGGTTATCTGCGTCGGATTGGGAACTGTTCTGGACGTCCTTCTCTGCGTTGGCTTGTATCAGGATTTTACCCCGGAATGGAAACGCATCCTCGTTTATGAAAGCATCTATAATATGCTCTGCTGTCCTTTGATTGTCATGATCTTTCGTTTCGGAGAACGTCATTTACGGCGCAGAACGTCATTGTAGCAGCGACAGCAGCAAAGGCTGCTTCTGTGGGAACGACGATTTTTCAACTTCGTGAAATTCCCGATTTGTCTGCTGCATAGCCTCTCTGTGGGGGTATTGCATGTATTTGAATTCATAGCAGAAGGCCTTCGGCGAGATTTTTTTCACTCACATGCGTTACACGTACATCATGGAATGAGTTTGAGAGATTTTTGTCTGTCTTCACTCCAACCTTGATGTAGTTCTCAGTGTAGCCCGTAAAAAGGCCGTTTTTTTCTCTCTGTTCAAAGAGAACTCTGACGCTTTTCCCGATATAACGGCTGTAAAAGCTCTGCCGCTTCTGGTGTGACAGCTTGCGAAGGATCTGGCTGCGTTGTTTAATCTCCGAGGGAGAAACTGCAGCCGGAAAATCGGCTGCCGGGGTGCCTTTTCGAGCAGAAAAACTGAAAACATGAGCGTAGTTTAATGGAAGCTCTTCCAGAAGCCGGCGGGAATGTTCAAATTCCTGCGGCCCTTCACCCGGAAATCCCACAATGATGTCAGTGCCGATATGTACATCGGCTACGGCGTCATTCAGACTCAGTACGAAGTCCGAGAAAATACGGCGGCTGTAGCGCCGGTTCATACGTTTCAGAATGCGATCGTCGCCGCTTTGTACAGGAATATGAAAGAAGCGGCAGAGTTTCTGCGACCTCGACATATAATCAATGATCCCCTCCGGGATTGTCATCGGTTCGATCGAGGTGATACGGATGCGCTCTATCCCGTCAATATCTTCAAGAAGCTTCAGAACATCGAGAAAATCGGTCCCGTCGGAAGCGTACATCCCGATATTCACTCCGGTGATAACAAGTTCCCGGTGACCGCGTCTGGCAAGCTCCAGGGCTTCTCTGCGAATGTCATCGAGCTTTCGGCTGCGACTCGGGCCTCTGCTGTGAGGCACAATACAATAGGAACAGAAAAAATTACAGCCGTCTTGAATTTTGATATTTGCGCGAGTGTGTTTTGTAAAGTTCCCTACAGTGTTAATGGTAAAATCATTGTGTGAAATCTGCCCGGAATGGAAGATGAGTGCAGTCTGCTGTTTAGGAAATACGTGTTCTTTGTTTGCAGACAGAGCTAGTGTCTCGAGCAACTCTGAAATTTTAAATTTGTGTTCGGTCCCGACGATCATATCGATTCCCTGAATCGCACGCAAGACCTCCAGTCCAACCTGAGCGTAGCACCCTGCCACAATAACAAAGGTGGCAGGATGTCTGCGCAGAAGACTGCGAATCGTGTTGCGGCAACGAGCCTCGCTCTGTCCTGTCACGGAACAGGTATTGATGACACAGACGTCTGTCTGTTCTCCAAAATCTTTGATAATATAATTACGTTCCCGAAAGCTTTCGCTCAAAATAGCAGTTTCAGCCTGATTAAGGCGACATCCGAGGGTATAAAACGACACTGAGGGGGCTGCTCTATTCATATATTCATGCCAGTCGTTGCGCAGGCGCTTCCTTGACACGAGGCAACGTCGTTCACGTGCTGAAACTTCTACCACTGTCCGCAGAAAGAAATGCTGATGAAGACAGATATGTCAAGAAAAAAGCGTGTGGGATCGCAGGTCTCGGGCCGCTTGCTTGACAAAACTGTCAATCCGTGTTCTATGACGGTACAATAGAAGTCTTGACGACATGCAGTCCGTGCGATCTTGATATGCAACTTCACAGTGTCGATGCGTGGAAGATTGGGGCACTGAGAACTTTTCCAGGAGGTGTATGATGATCCGAAATGTTGTGCTGATTTCTCTTGTACTGGTCTTGCTGTCTCCGTCGTTTGCCTTTGTTCAGCCTGTGTCAGTCAGGGACGAGCTTGTTCGGGAACTCGAAGCGCTTCGCGAAGAAATTCGCTACCACAACAAGCTGTATTACGTTGAGAATAATCCTGAAATTTCCGATGCTGAATACGATCGCTTGATCCAGCGCCTGCGGGACCTGGAGGCGGCGCATCCCGATCTTGTGACGCCGGATTCACCAACGCAGCGCCTTGCGGTGACGCTTTCTTCCGATTTTGAAGTTGTCACCCGCCGCATTCCCATGCTGAGTCTGCAGAGTGTGCGGAATGAGAGAGAGATACGGGACTTCGACCGTCGTCTCAAAGAATTACTGCGCCTTGACGTTGACATCGAATATGTTTTTGAACCGAAGGTCGACGGGGTGGCAATAGAAGCTGTGTATAAACGTGGCGGCCTGGTTCTTGGTGCTACACGGGGCGATGGTCTGAACGGTGAAAATGTGACTCCCAATCTGCGCACGATCTCTGCCGTGCCTCTTAAACTCCTGATCCAGGACAATGAAGTCGTCCCGGAACTCATGGAGGCGCGAGGCGAAGTCTATATGGAGAAAACTGCTTTTGAGGCCTTGAACGAGGAGCGTTCCCGGAGGGGCGAAGAACTTTTTGCAAATCCGCGCAATTCTGCCGCCGGATCGCTGCGCCAGAAAGATCCGCTCATTAGCGCTGAACGTCGACTCAACGTCTTTTTCTACGGAGCAGGAGCGATTGAAGGTCCTGTGTTTGAGACTCATTGGGAGCGCCTGGACTATTTTAAGAGGCTCGGCCTGCGTGTAAATCCACTGAACCAGCGCTGTCTGGGGATTGATGAGGCGATCGCGCAGTTTGAGGCGTTAGCAGCCAAGCGGGATACATTACCTTACGAGATTGACGGAGCGGTGATAAAAGTGAATAATCTGCATGTGCAGGAAGAGTTGGGAAATCTTGCCGACAGTCCACGTTGGGCGATCGCCTGGAAATTTCCTCCCAGGCAGGCCACGACGCTTCTGAAAGATATTCACATTCAGGTCGGGCGAAGTGGTGTGCTGACACCGGTAGCTATCCTCGAAGCTGTTGAAATCGGTAGTGTGAGTGTCAGTCGGGCCACGTTGCACAATCAGGATGCGATCGAGCGCAGGGATATTCGGATCGGAGACACGGTCTTGGTGGAGCGAGCCGGAGATGTCATTCCAAAAGTCGTCAAAGCGATCCGTTCGAAGCGCACGGGCGCAGAGAAAGTATTTGAATTTCCTGAAAATTGCCCGGTTTGCGGCAGCCCGATCATTCGAGTTGAGGGGGAGGCGGCTGCCTATTGCGGCAATCCGCTTTGCCCGGCCAGGCAAAGCGGACGTATCGAACATTTTGTCTCGCGTGACGCGATGAATATCAGCGGTGTCGGTCCAAAACTCATCGAGCTGCTTATCGCCGAAAAACTTGTTCGAGACGCTGGTGATTTGTATTGCTTGACTGTAGAAAATCTCGTGCCTCTCGAAGGAATTGCCGAAAAGAAAGCACGAAAGATTGTCGACGCCGTTGCGGCCGCTAAAACTCCGACGCTACAGCGCATGATTTACGCGCTCAGCATTCCGCATGTGGGGAAACAAAGTGCGCATGTCCTGGCTGCACATTTCAAACGTTTCGACAGATTACGTCTTGCCACGGAAGACGAACTGCGCAGCATTCATGGCATCGGCGCGGACACGGCAGAAAGCATCTGTGATTTTTTCCGTTCCGAGGACAGCGTACAGTTGCTTCGGAAACTGTTTGACGCCGGAGTTGAAGTCGTCGAAGCAGATGCCGCATCGCAGCGTCTGGCCGGAAAAATTTTTGTGCTGACAGGGACGTTGGAGACGTATACCCGCGCTGAGGCCACAGCACTGATCGAACGCGCAGGAGGACGAGTTGTCCCCAATGTCGGACGGAACACTGATTACCTCCTGTGTGGACAGAATCCCGGCTCAAAATTGGACAAAGCGCAGCAGCTCGGAATCGAGCTGATCAGTGAAAAGGAATTCCAGCAATTCCTTGTAGACGAGTGATAGGTCAGACCGCTACGCGCTCCGACCTATCGACCGCCGGATTAGTGCCAGGCTCGCTGTTTTTTCAGGATGCTGCCGGCTGTGCTATATTCATCGTCATAGCTCAAGAACAGCGTACGAGCCGGAGCGCTATTTTTCTTGACAGCCAATCTTGCTGACTGACAGCGTATCAGCACAGTATCAGTATTGTCTGAACGTGCCTGGCGTGAATCTCAATTTGATACAGGAGGATCTCGTATGTTAGCCGTTTACCTGCACGTACATGCCAAGAATGATGAAAACTGGGGGGCCCCTCATGCAATTTGAATTTGCCACTGCAAACCGTATTGTTTTTGGTCCCGGCAGCGTTGTCCGGGCTGGAGAGATTGCTGCTGAATATGGAACTGACGCGCTGGTCGTTACCGGCAGCCATGTCGGGCGTGCCGCCCCTTTGTTCGAGAGTCTTGAAGCCAACGCTGTGCGTTATGAGCATTTTTCCGTCTCTGCCGAACCCACGATCGAAATTGTTGAAGAGGGAAGGAAGAGGGCGCACGATTTCGGCTGTCAAATGGTCATCAGCTTTGGCGGCGGCAGTCCTTTGGATGCCGGGAAAGCAATTGCCGGGCTGTTGACCAATGGTGGCCAGGTTCTTGATTATCTGGAGGTGATCGGACAAGGCCGGACGCTACAAAAAGCCGCTGCCCCTTTTCTCGCCATTCCCACCACTGCTGGACCAGGGACGGAAGTCACCCGGAACGCTGTGTTAAAATCAACGGAACGCCGGGTCAAGGTCAGTATGCGCAGCCCGTTGTTGCTGCCGAAAGTCGCACTGATCGATCCGGAATTGACCTGTTCCCTGCCGCCAGGCATCACTGCCGGAACTGGTCTGGATGCCTTTACGCAGGCGTTGGAAGGTTATGTGTCCAATAAGGCGAATCCGATGACCGATACGACGTGTCGTGAGGCGATGGCGAGAACCGCCCGTTCATTGCGACGAGCGTGCGAAGACGGCGGGGACCTCAGCGCGCGTGAAGATATGTGTCTTGCCAGTCTGTTCGGCGGACTGGCAGTGGCAAACGCGAAACTCGGCGCAGTGCATGGTTTTGCCGGGCCTGCGGGCGGAATGTTTCCTGTACCGCATGGCGTTGTCTGCGCTCGTTTGCTGCCTTTTGTCATGGAAGCTAATGTTCGGGCATTACAGACGCGCGACCCTGAGAGTCCGGTTTTGCATCGTTACGATGACGTCGCACGGATTCTCACTGGTGATGCCTCCGCCACATCGGCGGATGGAGTCACGTGGGTGCAGCATTTGTGTGATGCCCTTCACATTCCAGCCCTGTCGGAATATGGCATGACGCAAAAGGATATCCCGCTTTTGGTGGAAAACGCTGCGAGAGCCAGCAGCATGCAAGGCAACCCGATTGTCTTGACGCCTGAAGAACTCAGCAGAATTCTGGAACAGGCCCTATAAGGCGCTGGAAGTGCGGAGTGTTGGACAAGAATACAGGGTTCCAACACTCCAGTGGCTCATCTCATCGTGAGTAACTCAATGCTTCTGGCAGAAAATGTTCAATATTACGGATGCGGGTCGTATCGGAAGGATGGGTGCTGATGATTTCGGGCGGTTTTGCTCCGCCGGCGTGAGACATTCGCTCCCAAAAATCAATGGCTTGGTGGGGATCGTAGCCGGCCATCGTCATAAAAATCAGCCCCAGACGATCGGCTTCGGTTTCCTGGGTGCGGCTGTAAGGCAGCATGACACCGAGCTGCGCCCCGATTCCGAAAGCGGTCATCCACAATTCCTGAGTCCGGGTCGGATACTGCTGAAGCGCCGCGGAAAGCGCTGCCCCTCCCAGCTCAACCAGCAGACCTTGACTCATGCGCTCTGCGCCGTGCTTTGCAATCGCGTGTGCGATCTCATGTCCCATAACGACAGCCAATCCGGTTTCATCTTGTGTGGAAGGTAAAATGCCGGTATACACCACGACCTTGCCGCCCGGCATACACCAGGCGTTGATTTCGTCGCTTTCCACCAGATTGAATTCCCAGGAATAATTCTGAATTTCCTCCTCCATATTGTTTTCGCGGAAAAACTGTTCTACGGCATGAGCAATGTTGTTGCCCACCCTCTGGACAAGCTGGGTGTCACGGGAATCGCGGCTCAAAGTATGTTCCTGTAAAAATTCATCGTACTGCTGAAAACTCATTGCGAGCATCTCAGAATCCGGGATGATCCGTAACTGGCTTCTGCCGGTGATCGGTACTGTTGCGCAGGCTGCTGCAAGCAGCGACAGTACAAGCAGTAAAACGGCCCACTGCCCTGTTCGGCGGTAAATGATAGTGTGTTTGTTCATAAAAATCCCTCCTTTTACTGCAAGCGTGTCCGTAACATTACACACGAGTCAACGTTCTCCTGCCCTGACAGCTTTTCTGAAAAGCGCTCTTCAGGCCGGACTGCTGGGAAGAGTGTTTTATTAAAGAAAACACTTGACAAATAATAATGATTCTTATGTAGTAATAAATAACTTTTACTACATACAGAATACAGACGAGGTTAATATGCATCATTCTCCTGATAAAAGTAAAGAAAAAAAACTTGCTCATTTTAAAGATATTTGTAAACACTCTAAAATTAAATTGACTCCACAGCGTTTGGTCATCTATAACGAGTTGATCGACAGCGAAGAACATCCTTCGACGGATATGGTGTATCAGCAGGTCAAAAAACAATTCCCCACGATTTCATTTGATACGGTCAACCGAACGCTGGCGACGTTCAGTGAAATCGGGCTGGCAAGTGTTGTTGAAGGAACTGGAACTCCCAGGCGCTATGATGGAAACCTGTCAAAGCACCATCATTTCCAGTGTTTGAGCTGTAAAAAGATTTTCGATGTGTATGACGAGAGCTATAACACGCTCGATGTTCCTGAAGAGCTCAGGAATGCTCATACAATTCTGACGGTTACAGTGCGTCTGGAAGGCATTTGCGAACAATGTAAAGGCTGAAATCCAGAAGGGTGGTATAACGCATTTTTCATCAGGTGCGATCATCAGGAATTACATATCAAGGAGAAAAATGATGAAAGCTGTTGAAATTAAAAAAGATATTTATTGGGTTGGCGGTATTGACTGGAATTTACGCAATTTTCACGGTTATTTGACCCAGCGGGGCTCGACGTATAATGCGTATCTCATTGTTGACGAAAAAATTACGCTCGTCGATTCTGTAAAATATTATCTGTGTGACGAATTACTGAAGCGTATTTCCGATGTTGTCGATCCGTCGAAAATTGATTATATCGTATCAAATCACGTGGAAATGGACCACTCCGGAAGCCTTCCGATGGTAAAAGAGATCGCAAAGGACGCGACGGTGATCACGTCGCCTAAAGGACGCGACGGTCTGACTGCTCATTATAAACAGGATTTGGGCTTCAAGGTGGTCAAGACAGGTGATACGCTGAATCTCGGCAAGCGCAGTCTGTCATTTGTACAGACTCCGATGGTGCATTGGCCGGATAACATGGTCACGTATATTCCTGAAGAAAAAATTTTACTGTCGAACGATTCCTTTGGGCAGCACATTGCCAGTTCAGAACGTTTCGACGATGAATATCCCCTGCACATTGTGCTGGAAGAGGCCCGGAAATATTATGCCAACATTGTAATGCCCTTTGGACCGCAAGTGCAGAGAGCCTTGAAAGCGCTCAGCGGTCTGGAAATTGAGACGATTTGCCCCAGCCATGGAATCGTCTGGCGTTCGCATATTTCAACTGTCCTCGAACAGTACGCAAAATGGTCAGCCAACGACACCGACGAAAAGGCGGTAATTATTTACGATACGATGTGGGGGTCGACGGAGAAGATTGCCTATTCGATTCAGCAGGCGTTTGAAGAAAAACGTATTCACACAAGTATGTTCAACCTACAGTATAATCACATCTCCGACATCATGACCGAAGTGATGACGGCCAAATATATTTGTGTGGGGTCGCCGACGCTGAATAACAATATGCTTCCCACTGTGGGGGCATTTTTGACCTATTTCAAAGGGTTGGCGCCTAAAAACAGAATCGGACTGGCGTTCGGTTCGTATGGATGGAGCGGCCAGAGCGTCGGTTTGGTCGAGGATGTACTGAAAGACTGTGGTTTCAATATGATGAAGAATATTCGTCTTCAGTATATTCCTGATGAGGCAACATTACAATCCATCACTGAAGCGTTTAAAGGAGAATTGACGTGACAGCATTCAAAGGCTCAAAAACAGCAGAAAATCTGATGAAAGCTTTTGCCGGTGAGTCGCAGGCTCGCGGCCGCTACACCTACTACGCAGAACAAGCCGTAGAGGAAGGCTTCGAGCAAATTGGGGAGATCTTCCGGGAGACTGCCTATAATGAAGAGATGCATGCCCGCTTGTATTTCGATCAGCTCGTGAAAAATCTCGGGAAGGACACAGTCATAATCAATGGCGCGGATTATCCTGTTGCCCTGGCAGGGACGAAGGAGAACCTGACGGCTGCTGCTGAAGGTGAACACGCTGAATGGACAGAAATTTATCCTGCTTTTGCAAAAGATGCTGAAGAAGAAGGATTTCCAGCTATTGCCAAAACCTTCACCCGTATCGCTGATGTCGAGAAAAAACACGAAATGCGCTATAACAAATTATTAGAGAACGTCACAAGCAACGAGGTATTCAAAAAAAAGCGCAAAATGTTTTGGAAATGCCGCCGTTGCGGATTCATCCTTGAATCTGCCGTCGCACCACCAAAATGCCCGGTTTGCGCTCATCCGCAGGCTTACTTCGAACTGTTTGTCGAAAACTATTAAGACCTTTTTCCTTGTTGACTGCCGGACAGTTTCGCACTGTCTGGCAGTACTCTCCATCTTTTCTCAGCCTCTGCTTCCATAATATATATATGCAGGACTGTCGCTTCAGAGACTGTTGCGCGGCACATCGTGTGAATTACTGCGCGCGCGATTCCGTCGCGGGGATATGTTCGTGGTTTTTGATATGATCCTGGCAATAGCAGGGCGTTCCGGCACATTTGGTACAATAACGAAAGCTCATATCAGGATGGTCCTTGTCGGTCACGCCGCAGGCGATACAGCGATGGGTTGGCTGATTCTGCCGAGCCGCCTCCTGTATCTGGCGTTCCATCCTCCAACGTCCGGCTCTGATGCGCAGGGCAATGTCTCGAGCAAAGAATACAAGATAATTACACAGCGAGGCCATAATAAGTAAACGAACCGGCCAGGGCCCTGCAAATAATTGCAATGCATACAATATCCAGGTTAGTAAGGCCAGCCATCTGATCTCAATCGGAAACATAAAAAAGAGCATCAGGCGGAAGCCTGGGTTCAGCGTGGCGAAAGCCAGAAAGACTGAGCCTGCGAGAAACGTGACCGAGGCCGGGGTGTCGGGACTTAAAAAAGACACGGCTGTCGTGGCGAGATACCCGATCAGCAGGAAAACATTATAGCGGGCTGTCCCCCAATAATTTTCCAGAGAGGAACCCATGAGATAAAAAATGTAAAGCGCGAAAAATAAAAAAATTGGATGGCTGGCTCTCGGAGTAAAGACAAACGTAAATAACCGCCACACTTCCCCACGCAGCACGAGGGTGGGAATCAGCTCAATCATCCCGAGGATCTGCTCGTGTCCGCTGATCGCCATGACATACACAAACGCCTGCCCGAAGACCAGATACAGCGTCACATTCGGAATGCCAAAATTCCGGAATTTTTTTTCAAATTTATCTATTAACGCCATAATATTCGTTGTCTTGCAAAGCACAAACAGCAAGCACGCCATGTCTATGCTTTGCCTGTAGTTGTCGTTCTGCCTGCAGATCGGTTCTCAGGCATACGTTAATAAAGGTCACTCTCACATCTTGTCAAGTTTAATCCCATCGCGATTTTTCACCGCGACGGACAGCGATAGTCCGTCAGACTGTTTTGTCCCCGAGATCGAATTCCACACAAACCCGGGGGTTCTGTCTCAGGATGTCCAATTTTTTTCCTTTCTGTGCAGAATGGAGATAGATTGTCCGATCGTTATAGCCGAAATTGAGCGGAACGACATAAGGGCGTCCATGCAGGCAGAGTCCCAGACGGCAGACTGTGGAGGCAGTGATAATGGCTTCAATCTGTTGAATATCGCAAATTTCTTTATCTTTTCGTCTCATAGCAGTGGAATGTTCTCAGATCAGATCTCTTCGGCGCGTGAGATGCTGAGTTGTTATCCTAGTCTAAGCGAGAAGAGCGGAATTATGTCAATCTAAATCTTAGCTAACACGACCGATCCGCTCTTGTTGCAGTCCCACGATCTTGTCGAGGCTGCCTTTTCGCACGGCATATAGATGTTCCCCTCTAAGTTTCTTTGCAGGTAGCCATTTTTTTTGTTGACAGGTCTGTCTGGAAAGGTCATGTGATTCATGACTCGTTCGTCAATTCTCCCAGACACGTCAGCATGTCTTTGACGATGAAGAGGGGAGGATAAACGTTATAGTAGTATGGCAAGTCATTGCAAGGAGAGTGTCTGATGGCAAAGTATAAAAGTTTTTTCGCTGTTGCATTCATGGTCGTGGCTATGAGTGTCTTCGTATTTTCGGGCGTTCAGGCCGAGGCAACAGTAAAACTCACCATGGTGGAAACCATCACCAGTCCTGAGAGAACGGCGCTCATCAGAGGTTTTCTCGATGAATTCGAGGCGTCACACCCAGATATCAAGGTCGAACTTGTGTCTCCGCCGTATGAAGGCTCTGATCAAAAGCTCAATTTGATGTTGAATACCAATCAACCAGTTGATGTCTTTGAGGTGCGCGACTTTTTTGTCAAAGGTTATGTCAACAACGCAAAGTTGCTGGATTTAAGCAAGCTTCTTCCTGGCTGGGATGCGTATGACGATCTACTGCCTCTGAGCAAAAAAGTGTCCAGCATTATTGACGACATCCCGTATTTCATCCCGTACGGCTTCTTTATTAAAGGTCAGTTCTATCGGAAAGACATCCTGGAAGAAAAAGGCATTGCCCTTCCGACCACAATGGCTGAACTCGTCGAAACGTCGAAAAATTTGACCGATGCCGAGAAAGGAAGCTATGGCTTTGCGTTCCGGGGAGGCAGCTCGGAAGTGAAGTTTACTGACGTGTTCGCAATGTCGTATCTTGACAACATCGATCCGGAAGTCGGCTACATGACGACTGACGGAGAGCCGTATTTCGATCAGCCTGAAGCGATTCAGGCATTAAAAGACTGGGTGACTCTGTATAAGGAAGGTTCGCCTGAAGATTCTTTGAATTGGGGCTGGAATGAACAAGTCAGCGGCTTTGTGTCGGGGATGACGCCTCTGCTGTGGCAGGATCCGGATACGGTTGCGATTTGCTTACAGCGTCTGGAGGGCGACAAGAAATTTTCCGTCGCGCCGATGCCGGTCGGTCCGTCTGGAAAAGTCTACCTGGATTATGGTTTTGCCGGCTGGGGCATTGCCTCCTATTCCGAACACCAACAGGAAGCGTGGGAATTGATCAAATTCCTGTCCTCAAAAGAAGTGAATGTGGCGTTCTCGAAGCACAACGGCACCCTGCCGATCAGCAACGCCGCGATGGACGATCCTTATTTCTCTTCCGGCGCATATCTCGGCTGGAAAGAGATGTTCGACAATCAGGATAAATATGTGTTTATTCTGCTCCCCTTTGACAAAAAAGAATACGCTCCATTTACCCAAGCTCACAGAAACGATTTGCAGAATCTTCTGTTAGGGAAAATCACCCCGGAAGAAGCCGCGAAAAAATGGGCTGATGTCTGGCGTAACGTCTATGCGGAATAGACTGTCACCGTGAGCTGGTCTCGGTGCAGCCCACCTCCCTGCTGTTCAGACAACAGGGAGGTGGGAGCCGTTCCGGTCTCATGTATTGTCCGACGAACGAAGAGGAGAAACGTTTGCCGTTTCAACGCAGAAGAGCAACTGATACGCGTTTTATCGCCTTGATGCTGGTTCCCACGCTGGGGTCGATTTTGATTTTGACCTATCTCCCTGCATTTCGGGGAATCTGGATGGCATTTCAACAGTACAATATTTTTGATCTCTCGGAGACCGGCTTTAATAATTTTCAGAACTTCCGTACAATGGTCGCTGATGATATTTTTTGGCTGGCGCTGAAAAATACGGTGATCTGGGTAGTCGTATCGTTGTTTTTTCAATTTGTGCTGGGCTTTGCCCTGGCCCTGCTCTTGAGAAAGCCGTTTAAAGGTCGTGGACTGTATACGGGATTTGTGTTCTATCCCTGGGCGGTGTCCGGCTTTATTATCGGCTTAATCTGGCGCTGGATTTTCAACGGCAGTTCCGGGGTGCTGAACGATTTGTTGCGCCGGGCTGGGCTTATTGAACACAATATCGGTTTTCTCTCCGATCCGGCTTATGCGCTGATGTCGACGATTATTGCTAATATCTGGTACGGTATCCCGTTCTTTGCCATTATGATTCTCGCGGCGCTGCAATCTGTTCCGCAGGCGCTTTATGAAGTCGCGGACATCGACGGCGCAGGTGCATCGGCCAAATTCTGGAAAGTGACAGTCCCCTATATTAAGCCGACCCTGATCAGCACAACCCTGATTCGTTTTATCTGGATCATGAACTTCCCGGAAGTGATCTTTGCCATGACTAACGGCGGACCAGCTGGATACTCGCATATTCTGTCCACCTTGATGATCGAAAAGTTTTATCATGTGTACGATTACGGGCTTGGTTCAGCGATCGGAGTCGTGATTATCGTCATTCTTATCGTCTACACCATAAGCTATCTCAAACTGACTGGAGCACAGAACGTCGGAGATTGTTAAATCGCCTGGCGGCTTTTCACAGCTTGTTATGAACAAACAGGTATTACGTATTCTCAAGATCGCTGCGTTGGGCGTGTTCCTGATTCTGGCAATCTCGCCGTTGTACTGGATGTTCGTCACATCCATCAAAGACGCGACTGAAACCTATTCCTTCCCGGTGTCCTACTGGCCGGATCATCCGACAATGCAAAATTACGTTTACCTGTTCAAGTCGATGAATTTCGGACGCTATCTGGGCAACAGCCTTCTGGTGGCATTGTCGGCAGCGGCAGTTGCGCTGCTGATTGCCTCGCTCAGCGGCTATGTCATGGCGCGAAAGCCTTTTCGAGGGCAAGGACTGATCCTCTTTGTGCTGTTTTTTACCCAGATGATTCCGGGATTCATGCTGATGGGGTCTCTGTACATTCTTTTAGCTCCGTTCCGGATGGTGAACAGCTTAGGCGTGATTATTCTCCTGTATACGAATATGATGATCCCCTTTGCCGCGATTATGATGAAAGGGTTTTTCGAGCGCATTCCCCCCAGCCTCGAAGATGCCGCTCTGATCGACGGTTGCAACCAGCTTGAAGCCCTGTTTCGGATCATCCTGCCCGTCACGCTGCCTGGTTTGGCCGCTACCTTCAGCTTTGCCTTTGTCAATTGCTGGAATGAATTATTTCTGGCCATGATATTTTTAGACCGGGAGAGCAAAAAAACACTTCCGGTCGGGCTTAACTCGTTTATTGCAAAGGCTGACATCGATTGGGGAGCAATGTCGGCCGGCGCTGTGATCGCCCTCCTGCCGACCGTCCTGATTTTTGCCTTTGCACAAAAGTATATTGTTCAAGGTCTCACCCAGGGAGCGGTAAAAGGGTAACAGTATCACGCACGCTCAGAGAGGACGTCAAATATGGACGAAAAAAGACTATCGCAGATTCTCAATGAACTCGGCGAAGAAGCGTTTGCCTTTAATCCCGTCAGCGTTCCGATTTACGAGACATCGAACTTTGTGTTTGACTCGTTTCAGGAATTGAAATATGCCTTAGAGCATGAAGCGGCTGTCCACCTGTATACTCGCGGAAGAAATCCGACGGTTGAAGTTGTGGAAAAAAAACTCGCTGCGCTGGAGGGAGGCGAAAAGGCTAAGCTCTTTGCCTCGGGCGTAGCCGCCATTGCCGCCGCTGTAACGGCATTTTTGCAAAGTGGCGATCATGTGGTCTGCGTGAAAGATTGCTATCCTTGGACAAAGATGCTGTTTACAAGGTATCTGAAACGGTTTCAGGTTGACGTGAGCTTTGTCGACGGACAGGACCCCA
This sequence comes from candidate division KSB3 bacterium, assembly GCA_002748425.1. Taxonomy (GTDB): domain Bacteria; phylum Moduliflexota; class Moduliflexia; order Moduliflexales; family Moduliflexaceae. The sequence continues at coordinate 243,569 of PDSJ01000014.1, forward strand.
CGGAATGGGAACAGGCTCTTCGCCCCGAAACGAAGCTCTTCTATCTCGAAAGCCCGACCACATTTTCCTTTCAGTTGCAAGATCTCCGGGCAGTCGCGCAGATCGCCAGAGAGCATCAGATAACGAGCGTTATCGACAACTCTTGGGCCACGCCGTATCTTCAGAATCCGATCGAGCATGGCATCGATCTGGTAGTGCATTCCTGCAGCAAATACCTCGGAGGGCACAGCGACGTGGTCGCTGGCGTTGTGGTCGGCTCAGAAGCCGACATCGCTCACATTTTTCAGACCGAGTTCCTCAATATTGGGGCGATTCCCGGTCCATTTGAAAGCTGGCTGCTGCTGCGGGGACTGCGCACTCTTGCGGTCAGGATGCGTCAGCATCAGCAGAATAGCACTGAGATCCTTGAGTTTCTGCAAAAACACCCCCGGATCGAGGCGATTTTCTATCCGTTTCATCGGAAGCACGCGCAATACGAGCTTGCTTGCCGGCAAATGCGTGGCGGCTCAAGCCTATTCAGCGTTCAACTTACGACACGCGACATTGCGGCGATCGAGCGTTTTACCAATGCCTTAAAGCATTTCAAACGTGCTGTCAGTTGGGGAGGCTATGAAAGTCTGGTCTTGCCTTTTGCTGTGACTCGCGCGACAGATCCGGAGCGCATCAGCGTGGTTCGCATGCATATCGGCCTCGAAGATCCGGCCCTGCTGATTGAGGATCTGGCTCAGGCACTGGATCAGATATAGCAGCATTCCTCTGAAGTTCATTCTTCGTCAGAAGTATGTTGCCTGAGTCTTTATGAAAGACTATTCTTCTCACACTCTGCAGCGCACGAACTCGCTTTCTTATATCCTGAGATAACGTGCGCGCCGCTGTGAGCTCAGGATCAGGGAGTGTTTTGATCGCTGGGAGAGACCTTCTGTTTGCTGCAAGCACATTCATCCACAAGCATCGCACAGATTAAGAGTACGACACCGCAACTGATTGCAGAATCAGCAATATTGAAGGAAGGCCAGTGATGTTCGCGGCCGAAGCTCACGTAAACATCGAGAAAATCAATGACATAGCCGAAGCGTAAGCGGTCAATCAGGTTGCCGATTGTCCCCCCCAAAACTAAGGAGAGAGACAGCAGCAGGACTTTTTTCTTTTCATCCTCACGAAGCAGCATTGCGATCAAGACAAGTCCGGCAATACTACTGATGATTGCCAATAAATATTGCCGTCCCTGTAAAATACCGAAAGCAGCTCCTGGATTGCGCACATATGTGATATTGAAGAACCCGGGAATTACTTCAATGAAGGGCTTGACCCTGTCGATCCACATTTTGCTGAACTGATCGGCCGCAATCACAAAAACGGCCAGGCTGAACATTCCAATTCGTGTTTTCACAGGATTATTCTTCCAGAATGATAGTGAGTTGGTCCCCGGGAAAAATCCGGGAACGGGGCGTCAGCTTGTTCCATCGCATGAGAGACTTGACTTCCACCTGATACATGGCGGCAATATCCCAGATTGTGTCTCCCCGTTTGACCTCATACACAAAACTGCGTTCCGTTGCCTGGTCTGTTTCAGAGCCGTCTTTTCCAGGAGCAGCAGAAGGATTGGCTTGCAGGGCTTCTGCGTTGCGGGCAGGAGCAGCGCATTGCTGCTCCAGTTCGTGTATCCTGTTTGCAAAAGCATGGTTCTCCTGCCGCAAGTGCTGCAGCTCTCCCCAGCGCAGTTCTTGCCCGCGTTGCTCTTTCTCTTTCAGAAGACAGGTATAGCCTGTGAACACGATCAGTACAAGAGCAAACCCTCCCCACGTGCGGAGATGTGAAAAAATACGGCGGCGTTGTCTCGAATCGTTTCGGCTTCCCATAAAGTCTCACGCAGAGCACGATGGCGCTCTGTACAGAGCATGAAAAACAAAAAACAGGAAGGCGGGGCAAGCGGCCTTCCTGTCGTGACAGCGTCCACTAGATCAGGACTTTTTTTGTTGTTTTTTCTTCGCCTTTCTGATAATCAACAGACCGTTCTGAGCCCCGGGGACTGAACCTTTCACCAGCAGCACATTTTTTTCAGGACGAACGCCCACAACTTCCAGGTTCTGGATCGTGACGCGATCGTTTCCTTTCTGTCCCGCCATTTTGCGCCCCTTGAACACTCTTGACGGCCAGGCTGCCGCTCCGATGGATCCACCGTGACGGAAGTATTCATGCGTACCATGCGTCTGGGTTGCCGCTCCGGCGAAATTCCAGCGTTTCATGACTCCGGTGAATCCACGCCCTTTGGTATAGCCTGTAATATCAACAGCTTCACCAGCGTCAAACAAGTCGACGTTAAGTTCTTGACCGACCTCGTAGGCCTGAATTTCTTCGGCATCCAGGCGAATTTCCCGCAGAAAACGCTTTGCCGCAACTTTTGCCTTTGCAAAATGTCCCATTCTGGGTTTATTGACTCGGCGTTCCTTTTGATCGAGAAACCCTAATTGAATCGCATTATAGCGATCGGTTTCATCAGTCTTTTTCTGCACGATCGGGCACGGACCGGCTTCAATCACGGTCACGGGCACGGCCTTATTATTTTCATCGAACACTTGGGTCATTCCAATCTTTCTCCCTAAAATTCCGATAGGCATAGCACGTATCTCCTTATTCACAATAATTAGTATTCAGTCATCATGCAGCGGTTCCCGATACGTGTCGGGAACATACGTTGGGAATGTTTCTATGGCCCATAAGTCGCTAGACAGCTCTTCTTGCGTCACCACGTTTGACAAGCAAGACATTCTGATAGGAAGGGCTGATTTCTTGTCAAGTTGTTTCATAAAAAATTAAATGGAACACATGATTGACACAAGTATTTTTTTGATTTATACTGTATAGAGACTTCTTCGCAATAAAGACAGGCTTGTTTGTCTCGATCTTCATAGATTGATATGCTGTCCAATTCCTCACAATTCCCTGTTTCCCCCTGAAATTCCCTGAGTTTTCTTTACAAAATCACTACCATTCACGCCTCTATTCCCTGCGAGCCGGGCACGTTACATCACAGGTCAAAAAAATCTCATGCGCGCAACTCACCGTAAAAAGCAGAGTTCTCTCAAGCACTCCTTAATAGCTGACGCTGAGACTGCCATAAGCAGCTTTTATGGTATGTTTATTGCAAACCGTAAAAAAATAAAGCATTTACCAATCTCAAGTCGCAAGTTACAAAGGAGTATGCAACATGACTGTGCAATACGCTGCCTCGCAACTACGCCGTTCCTCGACCTTAGCGCCACAGGAGCCATTTTTCTCCAGAAAGCCGCTTGCACAGGAACAACACGGGAACACACAGGAACACTGGCATCCTGCACTGAAAAAGAGCGCTCCTGCCAGGACTCCACTTAACGAACAGAATGATTTCGAGCTGATCGATCAGACTCTCGCCGGACAGCACGAGGCCTTTGATATATTGGTCAAGCGCTACAGTGGATCGATCTATGCTCTTGCCTATCGTATGCTTCGCAACCATGACGATGCTTCTGACATCTGTCAGGATGTTTTTCTCAAAGCGTACGAAGCCTTAGGATCATTCCGTAAAAAGTCGAGTTTTCATACATGGCTCTATCGTATTACCGCCAACTCCTGTATTAATTATCTGCGTAAACACAGCACCCGGCATCATATTGAATTCGCCAGTTATCATGCCGTGCAGGAATCGGAAACTCTTGATGCGCTTTATAAAATCGAGTTGCAGGATGTTGTCAATGAAGCGATTGAAAAACTGCCGGAAAAGCAGAAAGCGACTGTGATGCTGCGAGTCTGCGAAGGTATGTCGCACCGGGAAGTCTCGGAAATTTTAAAATGCTCGGTCGGTACGGCAAAGGCGAATTATTTTCACGCCATCAGAAACTTACGGCGCTTTATGAAAAACTACATTCATGCCAACAACATTGAAGACGCCATCCCCCCAAGTCTCCTGAGAACAAGCGGTCTTGCCCATTGAGTGGGACAGCACAGGCGGGAAACTCAACAAAAACCGCGCGCCTTCGGCATCTCCAGTCGTATAGTATAACACCCCGCCTGTACACATTTTTCTCAACACGGCACATTTTTTTATTGACAGTTTATGAGCAGTCTTGAGTTGATTAGATATCAAAATACGTGTGTGGAGATGTTGGCAGTCTTGCCGATGTCTGTGTCCTCGCTGAATTCTTTTTGTATGTAGAGAGACCCCCTGTAATACGGCATGTGAATGCCTGACTTTTGTACATCAGGGGATAGAGATGCAACAATGTGCTGTACGTTTACTGCTGGGCGCAATCGTTGACTAAAAGACAGAGTGCTCCCGGCATTCCTGTCGGGTTATCTATTGTAATTAAGGAGCGAAAATTATGTTAGAGTTAAAAAAAGGGATCGACATTCTTTCCGAAGTCGGAGGTGTGAAAACATTAGACGAAGCCAATGCTGTTTTTGCAGAAAGACTCGATCAGGAAAGCAGGGACAAATTAAGCAAAATTAAAACTGAAGAAGCGCTGCTCAAGATTGCCAATGCCATTGCCATGGTCCAGGCGGATGAGGTCTTTGTGAACACCGGATCCCAGGCCGATCTACAGAGAATCCGGGAGATGAGCATTGAGAAGGGAGAAGAAAAAGCACTGGCGATGCCGAATCACACCATCCATTTCGATTTGCCCCAGGACCAGGCCCGTCTCATCGATAAAACTTTTTATATTGTTAATGAAGATGAAGACATCAGCAGCCTGGCCCAAAAACAGCTCAGAAGCGAGGCTCTGGAGCATATTAAAACATACATGCCCGGCATTGGGAAAGGCAAAACGTTGATGATCGGCTTTTACAGCAGAGGTCCGGTTGGTGCTGCTGCGGCATTGCCGGCGATCGAAATCTCGACATCAACCTACGTGCTCCATTCCGGTAACATTCTGTATCGCTCTGTTTTCGAAGACTTCGATGCCGAAGTTGCACGCGCAGGCTATGTCATTACGAACGTGCACAGCGAAGGGCCGAATCGTCCTGAAGATATTGAACATGCCCGTATCTACATGGATCGAAGCTGGCTCACCACGTTCTCGATGTTCTGTACATATGCTGGCAATACCTTACTCCTGAAAAAAGGAAATCATCGCTTTGCCGTCGATCTTGCAACGTACTACGGCAAAGAAAAAGAGCTGTCAGAGCACATGTTCCTGACTGGCTTAACCGGCCCAAACGGACGAAAGACCTTTTTTGCCGGCGCAGCGCCTTCAGGCTGCGGTAAAACCACCACGGCAATGGTGGGAAGCGACTTTATCGGCGATGATCTGGCTCAACTCTGGATCAGCGAAGACGGAACGCTGCGTGGCATCAATCCAGAAAAAGGAATTTTTGGCATCGTGGAAGATGTGAATCTCGAAGGTGATCCCTTCCTCATGAAATGTCTGCGGGAAGAAGGCACTGAAGTGATCTGGTCGAATGTTCTGATCGACGAACACAACGTACCACATTGGGTTGGTAATGGTGAAGAAGCTCCGAAAAAAGGCATCAACTTCCAGGGCGAATGGTTTGAAGGAAAAAGCGATGCCAATGGAAAAAGCATCCCGATGTCTCATCCAAACTCACGTTGTACGCTCGAAAACACTGCAATTGACAACTACAACGAAGAGGCTGCTGAAGATCCGAAAGGAGTTGAGGTGAGGGTCATTACCTACAGCGGCCGCGACAGCGACACGATGCCGCCGGTGTGGGTCGCCAAAACTCCTGACGCTGGTGTTGTCATCGGCGCATCGATCGTGTCCGCCGCCACTGCCACAGAAGTCGGCGCGACCGGTGTCCGCCGTCAGCCCTGGGCAAATGCCCCGTTTATTCCCGGTGCGCTGGGTGACTACATGGATGCGCAGTTTACGCTGTTCAATTCAGATAAGTTAAAACGCAAACCGATTATGGCCGGCTTGAACTATTTCTTGACTGAAGGCGCACGCGGCGGCGAAGGCAAAAAATTGCTGGGTGAGAAACGCGATGTAAAAGTCTGGCTGGGCTGGTTGGAACTCTATGCGAACGGCGATGTAGAGGCGATTGAAACTCCGATCGGTTTCATTCCCAAATATGACGATCTGAACAAACTGTTCGCCGGTATCAGGAAAGAATATCCGAAAGCACTGTACGACAAACAGTTCTCGTTCTATCTCGACAATATCATTGCCCGCATTGAGCTTCAGGAGGAAGCCTACGGCAAAGGGGAACGCATTCCGGCCAAACTCTTCGAGATCTACAACGCTCAGAAGGCAGCTCTTCTTGCAATGAAAGAACGATACGGTTCGATCGTCAGCGTTGAGAAGCTGATCGAAGCCGCGTCCTGAGTAGCGTTTCGCATCTTTCACACGTACAAAAGGCTGCCTGAACATATTTGAGGCAGCCTTTTTCATTTTCGCGAAACCCATCCTTTGAGCTGACACAATGCTGAAATTTATTGTTTGACTTTAGAGCCTGTGACGGCTATATTATGTTTACAGAATGTTTCTCAGAACGATTATCGATTCGGACCTTATCATTCAGGAGGGAAGATCATGCAAAAAATTGTCGGATTTCTACTTACGATACTGCTGTTATGTCCTTTACAGCTCTGGGGAAATGACGAATCCACCTCTGCTGAGCTCAAAATTATTTCCGCCCTGCCGCAAGGAGATTTGAATTCTCTGGATGACGCCGGAGCCATTACTCTGACCTTCAATCATCCGGTGGTCTCGCTTTCGGGAATAGAAAAGGATGTGCGTGAAGGGCCACTGGAAATTTCGCCGACACTACCCGGCAAATACCGCTGGATGGGAAGCTCTACGCTCAGATTTCTCCCCGATGAAAAGCCGCTCTATGGTACTCGCTATATGGTGACAGTCAATGCACCGATTCAAGCTGTCGGCGGTGAAACAATGTCAAAAGCTGTGTCTTTTTCCTTTGTGACGCCCCGTCCGAAGGTGCGCCGCTCTTCTCCCTACCAGGATCAGGAACAAGTTACTCTTGAACCGGAGATATTGCTACTGTTCGATCAGCCGATGAATCCCGAAACAGCAGCGCAGTTTGCTGTGATTACAGGGCCGGACGGTCATGAAATTCCGGTCACGGCCTCTTTCCTGACAGAGGCGGATGACGCGGATTCGCAGGTCTATTGGGCGGACAAAGGGAATGAAGCTATTCTGAAATTCATTCCTCAACAGCCCCTGAAACAAGAAAGTCGCTACACTTTCAGAATAAAGGCTGGTTTACCCGGAAAACAAGGCTCTCTGGGGATGAAAAACATGTATGAACTGCCGTTCAGGACTTACAACCATCTCAGAGCCGAGGGGATCGAACCGGGACGCTTCTGGTTCTGCGGGGAGCTCTATTATCCGGAATACGGTGTCCGGCTTGCATTCAGCAACCCGATCAAGCGTGATGAACTGCTTAAGTATATCCGTTTCACACCGGAGGTCACTGTCCCGGAAGAAGAGTCCTATGAAGCTTCTTCGTTTAATTTCGAATCAGGCTTTCAGCCGAACACCCACTACACTCTGACGCTGTCGCCCGATTTACCCGATAAATACGGGAATATCCTGGGCAAAGAGGCTAACTTTGAATTTACAACGGTCGACTTCGGTCCTTACATGGAGATGCCGTTCGGGCGCATGATTTCCGAAGCGTATCTCGGTCTGCGCTTTCCAATTAAAATCATGAATGTCTTTGAGGCACCTTTTAAGATGAAGGCGTATCGTACTCCTGAAAGTATGCTGGAAGCTGTGAAGAAGATGAGCGAATATGACTTTGATGTGATCGAAGCTGATGTCGATCGCGACTATCGACCGGACATCCTCACAAACAAGCTTGCCGTGATGCCTTTTGATTTGGGAGAGGTCCTGCACGAAGGCGAAGACACGGGCATGATCGGTCTGGATATGTCGTATTCCGTCTGCAACGGCGAAGAGCGGAACTATAAGGCCCTGATCTTTCTGACAAATCTGTCGGTCACGGCCAAGTTTTCGGCGATCAACAACCTCTTCTGGGTGACTCACCTGAAAGATTCCACAGCGGTTAAAGGAGCGGAAGTCGAGCTCTACGACATGAATCAGAAATTTCTCTGGAAGGGCGAAACGGATGCAGAGGGCTTTCTCGAAACACCTGGATGGAAAGAGCTGGGTTTAAAAGTGACTAATGGCTGGAGCCAGCCGTGGGTCTTTGCAGTGATCTCTTCCGGCGATGATCGCGTGGTGATTCATTCCCGCGACGGCACCGGAATCTGGCCGTATCGTTTTGGAATCGATCAGCGCGAAGACAGCGAGCATTTCACCAACACCGGCTATATTTTCACGGAACGCGGACTGTACCGCCCCGGCGAGGAAGTACGGGTTGTCGGCATTCTGCGCGACAAGGTCGCCGGTGAGTTGCAAATCCCCAAAGCCTTGAAAGTAACAGTCAAGGTCAGCGATCCCGAAGGAAAAAACATTTTGGAACAAGAAATGACGGTCTCGGACTTTGGTTCGCTGAATTTCCCGATTCAGCTCGATCGAAACGCCAAACTTGGTCAATACACGATTGAGTGTAAATTTCCGTTGCCGGACTACTTCTCCCTGCCTAAAGGGGAGGAAGAGTGGGTCTATAATTCGGTTTACGGTAATTTTAAAGTGGAGATGTATCGTCCGGTAGAATTTGAAGTCGGCGTGGATTTCCCGCAGAGTGAGTATATCAAGGGCGATACGGCTGCCGGTGATATTACGGGAAATTATCTTTTCGGTGGACCGCTCCGGAACGTGCCAGTGGAATGGAATCTCAGCCGGAACATCTATTATTTTTCGCCGGAGACGCCGGAGCTCCAGGGCTACAGTTTCAACAGCCACGACAGAGATGGCGCAGGACAGGTCGCCCAGGACAGTGGAACATTGGATGAAATGGGTGAATATCGTTTTGACTATCTGATGCAGGATGCTGTGGACGGGTCTTTTTCCTATAGTCTGGATGCCACGGTCACTGACAGTAATTCACGCCGGGTCTCGAACCGTCAAAGTCTGATCGTTCATGGCGGCGAGTATTATATTGGCCTTAAACCTTCCAGCCTCTTCGCAAGTACGGACGAAGGCGTCACGATCAATACCCTGGCGATTAGCCCGGAGGAAGAGCTCCTGCCGGGCCGGGAATATCAACTGCGACTCAAACGGGTCTGGTGGGAATCGGTGCGCAGGGCCGGCAATGGCGGCCGTCTGTATTGGGAAACTGAGGAGAAAGAAGAGCTGGTGCAGACCCTTGACGTGGTCAGCGGCGAGGGCCCGGTGCAGCTCAACATGTCTCTTGACAAAGTCGGCTATTACAGCCTTGAAGCCGTCGGCACTGACAGCCGGGGCAACACGATCGTCTCGTCCGATTATTTTTATGCAGTCGGCAGCGGCTATGCTGCCTGGAAGCGCGAGGACGACGATTACGTTGAGATCGTACCGAACGCTAAAGCATATCAACCCGGCGATACAGCATCAATACTGGTGAAATCACCTTACGAAAAGGTGAAGGCTCTGGTCACGATCGAGCGGGAAGGAATTCTTGAACGCTGGGTCGAAAACATCGAAGGTAGTGCGGATACCATCGAAATTCCAATCAAGCCTGAGTATATCCCGAACGTCTATGTGGGCGTGATCCTCATTCAGGAACGTGTGGCATACGATAAAGTCCAAGACAAACTAGATCTCGGAAAACCGGGCTTTAAGATCGGTTATACCAACCTGCCAGTCAATCCGGCCGAACGGCATTTGCAGGTGAAGGTCGGCAGCGACCAGAAAGAATACCGTCCCGGGACCGAGGTGGAAGTACAACTCCAGGTCAGCGATGCCGACGGCGTAGGCAAAGAGGCTGAAGTGGCGCTTTCAGTGGTTGATGTTGGTGTTCTGAATTTGACCGGCTATGCCACCCCCGATCCTTTCGACTATTTTTATCGTCCGCGCCCCTTAGGTGTCTTAAGTTCCGAGCTGCGGAACAGCATCGTGGGACAGCGGAATTACAGCCAGAAAGGCGAACGCGCAGCCGGCGGTGGCATGGACGCAGAGGCCATGATGCAGCAGATTCAACTGCGGGAGAAATTCAGACCATCTGTGTACCACAATCCTGAAGTCCGCACCGACGCTGAAGGACGCGCCGTGATACGGTTTACGCTGCCGGATAATCTCAGCTCATTCCGCATTATGGCGACAGCCCACACCAAAGACGCGTATTTCGGAGCTGGTGATACACGAATCAAGGTCAACAAAAACCTGATGTTAACAGCTTCGCTGCCGGCGTTTCTGCGAATCGGCGACAATATTCAGGCCGGTGTGCTGGCGCACAACCGCAGCGATGCTAAGGGAGTTACGTTGGTACAGACTGAGGTTCATGGAGTGGAACTGGCGAGCGCCGACAGTCAGGAAGTCAGTCTTCCAGCGGGCGATAAACAGGAAGTGCTTTTCAACTATACGGCAGAGGAAGAAGGCGATGCCACTCTGATTTTCAAAGGCAGGATGGAAGAAGAGACCGACGGCCTGAAAGTCACGTTGCCGGTGTTGCTGCATCGCCTGCCGTTAAGCACAGCTCTCTTTGGCAGTACGGTCGATGCCCGGCATGAGGAGATCATCGAAGTGCCGCAAGACGCTCTGCCCGGCTGGGGCGAGGTCAGGTTCTCAACAGCCTCGACAATTTTCACTGACATCAAAAGTGGTGTTGAATTCCTCTTCAGCTATCCCTACGGCTGCCTGGAACAGAAAATTTCCAAAATTCTGCCGATTGTGTTGGCGGAACCCCTGGTGAGCGCCTTTGACATTGAGGTGCTGCCAGACACTCAATATCATACGGTGGTGCAGGACACGCTGGACGAGTTTTCTCAGTTTCAGCACGAGAACGGCGGTTATGGGTATTGGAAAGCCCCTTTTCAGCCCTCGCCCTTTGTCTCGGCCTACGCCGTGTTTGCGATGGCCGCAGCCAAAAAAGCAGGCTATACAGTAGATGAAGAAAGCGAGGCACAAGCGGTCGCATACCTCGAAAAAGTGCTCAAAGGTCAGAATGAGAGAGAAACCGCTTATCGTTATAATAACTTAGCCTGGAATGCCAGCGATGCGTTTATGCTCTATGCTCTGACGCTTTACGACAAATATCAACCTGCTTATGCCACCAGGCTCTACGAAATGCGCGATCAGTTGCCAGTCTTCGGCAAGGCCTTGCTGCTGAAAGCGGTACATGCCGGAGGCGGCGACAGCACGATTCAAGACAGCTTGCGTGAGGAGTTGCTGAACTCGGCCCGCATCGAAGCCAGCAGTGCCTATTTTGATGAGATCGAGGGGCTTGCGGCGATCCACAGCTCCAACGTCCGCAGCACGGCCGTAGTCTCTCAGGCGCTGATGGACGTTGATGGTAACAGTGAGACAAACGAGAGTTTCATTCCGAAAGCCATACAGTGGCTGCTGCGACAGCGCAAACAGAAATCCTGCTGGCGTACGACCCAGGAAAATTTCTTTACTTTCTGGGCGCTCTCGACCTATCTGAACAACTTCGAAGGCATGGCCCCGGATTTCACGGCAGCGGTCCTGGTGAACAGCAGGGAAATCTTCTCGGGCTTGTTCCAGGGTCGTGAGACGAAGATTGCGGAACAGGCCGTTCTGCTGGATGAGTTCAAGCGTGATCAGCCGAATGCCGTGGAATTTGTCAAAAACGGTGAAGGCCGTCTGTATTATAACGCGGTTCTGACCTATCTGCCGGACGGACCAGCGGAAGCCATCGACTACGGCATCGCGATCGAAAAGAGCATGACCGTTGTCAAGGGTAAAGGCAAAGGCAGCAGCAGCGTTTATCGCGGTGATGTGGTCAAGATCGATCTGACCGTTACGACGCCGAGCGACCGGCTCTTCGTTGTGCTGGATGATCCGCTCCCCGCCGGTTTCAAGGCCCTGGACTTTGGACTCCAGACAACCGATCGATCGTTGAAGCGCTATCTCGACAACGACCATTCGTTCTTTGCCCATCCGTTTCTTTACAGCGAATACAAGGATGATCGTGTCGTGTTCTATGCCGACAACGTTCCGCAGGGTGTTCACACGATTTCCTATCTGGTGAGCGCCGAACACAGCGGCAGCTTCAATCTGCCACCGACATTCGCCTCTGAAATGTACGCCCCGGAAGTCTTCGGTATGACCGGCGCGGACATGCTTGAGGTGAAGTAATCTCCTTTCTGCAAGCAGCAGTCAGACAGGAATCTGTCTGACTGCTGTACGAATTCCAGCGCTGAACATCTCCGAACACAGCACACCTGCCAGAACACATATATCTGAGTTTACCGGCGAGTGCAACGAGTCCGGTGAAACGACTTGTTACCCTTTATCTTTAGCTATAAATTTAATTGCAAGTTTATAAATTTGATGAATATTTTTATGAGTTATATCCCAGCTCTCCAACTCTTTTGCAACTAATTCTCTATGTTTTTTACTAATGTCTCTCAAAGCGTTTCCGACAGATTTTCTGACATATTCACTTTCA
>PDSJ01000036.1 GCA_002748425.1 candidate division KSB3 bacterium
AGGCTGGACATTCTATCTCGGAAATAACCCCTATACGGAACACAATTTGGATGCCTTAGAACAAGGCACGAGCAATGGATGGATTCCGCCCGAAGAGGTATTCTTACCGTTTTCCGATCTCGAATTTACAGATACTGCAGCCTGGGAAGCTCGATCTGTTCGATTAGCCTGGCATTTTATCCTCGAAAATCCGTTACGTTTTTTGGAGCTTGCCTGGCGCAAAGTCAAAATCTTCTGGAGTCCTTATAACCATATCTGTGATAAAATCAGCTGGATTCCTCTACTATTTTTCAGTGCGATCGGACTATATGCGACCAGAACGTCTTGGCGAAAGCAGTTCCTTGTGTATATGATAATCCTTTCAGCTATGTTGATTCCGGTTTTTTTTACCTCGATGCCCCGCTTTCGGGCACCAATCATGCCCGTCATAGTTTTATACGGCGCTGCCGGCCTGCTTCACTTCTATTCTCAGGGGAGACGAATTATCCATGCGAATCGGAATTGACGGCAGAATGCTGGGTAACACGGGAATCGGTCGCTATTTGCGCAACCTTCTCGTCCACCTTGCCAGGGAGGACCACGAGAACGACTACATCGTGTTTATGAATGATGAGAACAATCAGGGGGTGGATCAGGAGAATTTTCGTTTTGTCACTCTCCGGCCTGCCATTCCGATTTACGCTCTCAGCGAACAATATCGTCTCCCTTTTGAGATTTGCCGAACACAGCCGGACCTGATGCATTATCCGAATTTCGATCTTCCGCTTCTCCGGTGCTGTCCCTATATTGTGACCATCCACGATCTGATCTACTACCTGTATCCAGAACAATGTCCTTCAAAAGCTGCGCAGTATTATGCGGCCTTTATGCTGAAACATGCCACACAACACGCGCGAATGGTCCTTACCGACTCCCAGCATTCAAAAGATGATTTAATGGAGCATCTTCAGCTTTCTGATGAAAAAATCAGAGTCATCTTCCCGGCGGCGGAGGAAAGCTATGTTCCCAGACAGCCCGAAGACCGCGAGCAAGCAGCGCTCCCTCAAAAATATGGTATTACCCGCCCCTATATTTTTTACGTGGGCAAACATCATGCATATAAGAACATCGAAGCTTTAATTTATGCCTACGTGCAGCACAACGAGATCTACCGCTCGTTTCAGCTCGTGATTGGCGGAAAACGCGATGAACGCCGAAACGATCTGTATCGCCTTGCCGAATCCCTTGATCCCTGTGGACAGATCTGTTTCACGAACACACTTGCTGAGGAAGAACTGCTTCAGTTTTACCAGCATGCCGCTCTTTTTGTCTTTCCGTCTTTGTATGAAGGCTTCGGGCTGCCGCCGCTGGAAGCGATGGCCTGCGGCATACCCGTGATTTCGTCGAATGCCGCTTCGCTGCCAGAAGTCGCAGGTGATGCGGCTTTACTGGTGAATCCTCACAATCGGGAGGAATTGGCCGATGCAATTCGCAAGGTGCTGACAGATCGTGAGCTGGCTGAGACGCTGCGAACAAAAGGATTGGAACAGGCCCGGAGCTTTTCATGGACAAGCGCCGCAAAAGAACATCTGGCGGTGTATGAGCAAGCCGTTTCCCAGAGGAAAGCACGCTAACAAGGAGTACCGACGACTGTTATGGCGGTCCTGAAAGCGTGTTTCATCCAGGCAGAGAGTTGCATGAGGACAAAATACACACGCGTCAGCTTAATCTACCCTCCGAATTTCGAGAGCAGATGGGGTGCCATCCGCCCGCCGGTAGGATTGGGCTACCTTTCAGAAATGTTGTTGCAGGCCGGTGTCGGGCACCAGATTATCGACATGAGCCTCGGTTATTCAGTTCAGAAGACGCAGCAGAAAATCCGTGATTTCCAGAGCGATCTCATCGGTATCAGTATGACGTCGCTCTTTCACCAGTCGGTCTATAACGCGCTCCATCGTTTTAAGCAGGCGTTTCCAGATATCCCCATTCTTGCCGGCGGACCGCATCTCTCCACCATGCGCCACCAGGTCTTGGAAGAATGTCCGGCAATTGATTATGCCACGACCCTCGAAGGGGACGATAGCCTCGTCGAATTCTGTCAGGGGCAAGAGCCCGAACGCATTCAGGGGCTGCTCTATCGTGATGCAGAGGGGGAAATTTGCTATACCGGTGACCGGCCTTTTATTATGAATTTGGATCGGCTGCCGTTTCCGAAATACGAAAAATTCGAGCTGAAAAAATATGTGGCTCGCGAAATCGGAGTCATTACCTCACGCGGCTGTCCGTATTCCTGCACCTTTTGTCCGGTCAAAACCACGATTGGCCGCACGACACGTTTTCGCAGTGTGAACCTGATTGTCGACGAATTCGAATACTGGCGGCAGCAAGGCTACCGCGATATTCTGATTCTGGATGACAATTTCGCCATGAAGCAGGAACGGGTCTACGGTATCTGCGATGAGATCGAACGGCGCGGCCTCAGGGGCTTCCGTTTCCGTTGCGGCAACGGCATCCGGGCGGATCATGTTGACGAAAAATTGCTGCGGCGTATGCATGAAGTAGGGTTCCGGTTTCTCTCATTTGGTGTTGAAAGCGCTAATGAGCATGTCCTGAAAACGATCAAGAAGGGAGAGAAGCTGTATGCGATCGAGCAAGCTGTCAAAGCCGCCTGTGCCATCGGGTATGATGTCACCCTGTTTTTTATTATTGGTCTGCCCGGTGAGACAGCTGAAGACGCCGAAAAATCGCTGGAATTTGCCCAGCGCTATCCGGTATTCGACGCGAAATTCTATAACCTGATCCCTTTCCCTCACACTGACATTTTTCGCTGGGTACAGAGCAGTGAGTACTTCCTGCATCCTCCGGAAGAATATCTGAATAACGCCTCCCATTGGGATGCGGAACCGTTATTTGACACGCCTGAGTTCCCAAAGGAAGAGCGCATTCGCCTGCTGGAAAAATCCCATCAGGTTCGCAAAAATATCCGCAAACGCGCCATGCAGCGGAAATTGCAACAACTTGGCCCTCTCAGCTCGCTCGCGGCTTCGATATTTATTAATGACGATATCCAGGACCTCCTGCTGCACAATAAAATGATTCGGCGTATTGCAGAAAGCGGATTTCGGATGATTACAAGGAAAGAGCGCTGATGAAACTCGCTATTGTGCATGATGGGCTGGCGACGGACGGCGGACGCGGTGGAGCGGAATGGGTCCTGACCGTGCTGAAAGAGGTATATCCTGAAGCGCCGGTGTATACGACGGTGTACAATAAAGAGCGTATGCCGGGTTATTTTCAGGATTATGATATTCGTCCCTCTTTTCTTCAGCACTTTCCCTATGCGCGCAAAAATCATCGGCTTTATCTGCCGTTGATGCCGACGGCAGTGGAACAGTTCGACCTGCGGGAATTCGATGTGGTCCTGAGTTGCAGCCATTCGGTGGTCAAAGGCGTTGTCACGCCGCCGCATAGCCGGCATCTCTGCTATTGTTACACGCCGCTGCGCTATGCCTGGGACATGTATCACGAATATATGGCGCTCGGGTGGAAAAATCGCTTTGCCCGGCTGCTGATTCCCCCGCTGCTCACATATATCCGCACCTGGGATTGCTTGAGTAGTAACCGGGTGGACGAATTCATCGCAATCTCCGCTTATGCAGCGCAGCGTATCAGAAAATATTATCGTCGAGACTCAAGAGTAGTGTATCCGCCAGTGGATTGTGCGCGTTTTAGAGCCTCAGACACACTCGGCCCCTATTTTCTGGTCGTTTCGCGCCTGGAATCCTACAAACGGATCGATGTAGCCGTGCAGGCCTTCAATCAGCTGGGGCTGCCTCTGGTGATTATTGGCGACGGGAGCGAGCGGAAACAATTGCAGAATATCGCACAGAAGAACATCCGTTTTCTAGGAAGGCAGCCGGACGAGATCGTCCGCGAGCACCTTGCGGCTTGTCAGGCTCTGATTTTTCCAGGAGAGGAGGATTTCGGCATCACACCAGTCGAAGCCCAGGCCTCTGGCCGGCCGGTGATTGCCTATCGTGGCGGCGGAGCCCTGGAAACTGTCAGCGAAGGAAACACGGGAGTCTTCTTTGACGAAAAAAATGCTGTGTCCCTGGCCGAGGCTGTCCGGCAATTTGACGCGACCCAATTTGACCAGGCTGTTGTTCTGCGCCACGCCAGACACTTCGATATCAGCGTCTTTCGGAAGAAAATGCAAGATATTATTGGAGGTGAACTTGACACGCCTCGGTGTTGAACTCTCTGGGACGGAGGGCTCTGCCTTGCACTCTGCGACCATCATCGTCGTTCCAGGATCTGCCTGCTCCCATACTTGCCCGCGAGATCGACATGCCACACAGTATCAGAATCTGGGAGATCCGCTTGGGGGCGAGTGGGAGGAGCATTCTGCGTGTCTCTGCATCTGTGTCGTGAAACACGTGTTCGGGACTAAGACCGTTGTCGAGACACAGACTTTACAGATATACTCCATGTCCCAAGCTGCCGATGCCGTCTTCTTCGTAAGAAAACCCCTCCCGCTCTGGAAATTGGACGATCGAGCGTACATTTGCCCACGGAATTAAGACATTGGCGAGATATTGCTCTTGTTTTCGCAATTCGGGCGGAATGATGTTTCCGTTATCATCCCGGACCCGCGTTGTCGTAAATTCAGGATTCTCAATCCAAAGGCCGATGCGATCGTATCCGACGATTTTGGCGTAAAAGTTATTTTCCGTAATCCCGATTTTCCCTAAGCCGTCTCGATTGGTCAGAACCACCATGACTCGCGCATTGATCAGTTTTTCGATTTCTACCATGACGTTTCGTTTAATAAAGTTTTGTGAGTTCCTGCTGCAAGTTTTCGGCCCGTATCACTCAGCGTTTCGTGTGCGATGTGTTTTTTCCAGCCAAACAGCAATAATTGAAATTGCTGCCGGAGTCATGCCTGAAATTCGAGACGCCTGGCCGATCGATAATGGGCGAACCGCTTCAAGGCGGCCTTGAATTTCATGAGAAAGCCCCTGGACTTTAGAATAATCAAAATCTTCAGGGATCCGTTGTTGCTCCAGCTTTTTAAATTTTCCGACTTGTTCGATCTGACGTTTGATGTAGCCCTCATATTTGCATTGCACTTCGATCTGCTGTTCAACAGCCGGATCGAGAGTTCTGACCAGATTTTCCCCCAATAATTTCAGATCCCTGTAATGCAGTTGAGGACGCTTGAGCAGTTGGTCCAGACTGACGGGATGCTGCAGTTCCGGGGTCCCTCGCAGTCTCAGGATCTCATTCAGTTCAGGATTCGCTTTGATCCAGATCGTTCTTAAGCGCTCGCTTTCATCCTCAATCTGCCGCTTTTTTTTCTGAAAATTTAGGTACTGTTGCTCTGAAATCAGTCCGAGGCGATAGCCTTTTTCCAAAAGCCGCAGATCGGCATTGTCCTGCCTCAGCAAAAGGCGGTATTCCGCTCGCGAGCTAAACATACGATACGGCTCTTCCGTACCGCGTGTGACCAGATCATCGAGCATAACGCCGATATACGCTTCGGAGCGATCCAGAATGAAGGGATCTTCTCCACGAATGTGCAATACCGCGTTAATTCCGGCCATGAGCCCCTGGGCGGCGGCTTCTTCATAGCCTGACGTCCCGTTGATTTGACCGGCATGATAGAGTCCCCTGATCGCTTTTGTTTCCAGGGTTAATTTCAACTGCGTCGGCAGGACAAAATCGTACTCGATGGCGTAGCCGGGGCGAATGATCTCCACATGTTCAAGCCCTTTGATACTTCGCAGAAACTCGATTTGAATTTCTATCGGCAGGCTGTTACCCGTCCCGTTGGTATAAATCTCTTTTGTCGTCAGTCCTTCCGGTTCCAGGAACACGCGATGCTGATCCCGATCGCTGAACTTGACGATTTTATCCTCCAGCGAGGGACAATAGCGGGCACTGACACCGGTAATCGTTCCGTTATACAACGGGCTGTGCTGCAAATTCCTTCGAATAATCTCATGAGTTTTCGAATTTGTGGAGGTCATGTGGCAATGAATTTGCGGCAGCACCACCTTGGGGCTGAACAGGGAAAAGGGCAGCGGATTTTCGTCGCCCGGCTGATCTTTTACGCGACTGTAGTCAATCGTTTTAGCGTCCAGACGCGGATTCGTACCGGTTTTCAGGCGGCCGATCCGGAAACCGAGAGCGTTCAAACTGCCTGTGAGGGCCACAGCAGCGGCTTCTCCTGCCCGTCCGGCCGAAAACTGTTTCTGGCCGATATGAACCAGACCATTCAAAAAGGTTCCAGTCGCGAGAATGACTGCATCGGCATGGTAGCGGACCCCCAGATCCGTTTCAACTCCCAGAACCCGGGCGTTTTTCACCAGGATCTTTTCAACAAAGGCTTGTTTGATATCGAGTCTGGGCTGATTCTCCATGACTTCTTTCATGCCAAGACGATAGAGCTGCTTATCGACCTGAACTCTGGTTGCTTGCACAGCCGGACCTTTGCGGGTATTCAGAGTCCGGTACTGGATCCCGGTTTTATCTGTTATTTTCGCCATTTCACCGCCAAGAGCATCAATCTCTTTGACCAAGTGGCTTTTGGCCTGTCCGCCGATCGATGGATTACACGGCATCAGGCCGATATTGTCGGCATTTATCGTAAAGACCAAGGTCTTACAGCCCATACGGGCGCTTGCCAGCGCAGCTTCGCACCCGGCATGGCCGGCCCCAACGATAATAACGTCGTAATGTGTGGAATACATACTCATACAAATCGTATCTCTCGTGACAAGGTGCAAAAATCCTGCAAGGCAGTTATGGAAGCGGAACGGACTTGCAGCGTGCAGCGCCTAACTGACTTCCCTGGCGACTGTCGCGGCGAATTAATTCCTCATCAATTGCACTGACCGACTGGGATTTTTGCAGACACCAGTCTGGAGCGAGAAATCGGGCTCTGGGAGCGTCGGCAACCAGGCGATGAACGATAATCTGCGGCGAAAGACGCTCCAGAAAATCACAGACCACGTTCACATACTCTTCACGTTCCATAGGGCGATATTCGCCGCGCTCGTACATGTTGGCCAGTGGAGTGTTCTTGACCACGTGCGCTGAATGAATTTTCACACCATCCACAGCAAGTTCAGAGAGCTTCATCGCAGTCTCCAGCATTTGGGCGTTGCTTTCTCCGGGCAAGCCTAATATGACATGTACGCAAATTTTAATCTTCCGCCGTTGTCTTGCGCGGAAATAAGCATCGAGGAACTGATCAAAATTATGTCCGCGATGCAGGCTGGTCAGAATGCTGTCATGAATTGATTGCAGCCCGAATTCCAGCCAGAGATAGGAATCCTGCGCAAGCTCTCCAAGCAAGTCCAGCACCGGTTCACTGACGCAATCCGGCCGGGTACCGACAGACATACCGACAATATAGGGTTCTTCCAGGGCAGCACGATATAAACGTGCTAACTCTTCGACCGGAGCATAGGTATTGGTATACGACTGAAAATACGCCAGGAATTTATGCGCTTTGTATTTTCGGACCAGCGCCTGCATACCTAAACGCATTTGCTCTCGCATTGCGGGCAGATCCAGCAATGTGGTGCTTGTGCGTTCGCCATAGCAATAGATACAGCCGGTATCTCCTTTGGTCCCGTTACGATTTGGACATGTAAATCCAGCATCAATACCAATCTTATATATCCGTTCGCCAAAGAACTCTTTTAAATGCTGATTAAATGTGCGGTAGCGTTTATCCTTGATCTTTATCATGCTGTTTTCAACATTTTTTTCTCTTTTCCTTCTGTCAATGCTTTTTTTCTCCATGGCGCGAAAGACGCTCAGAAAAGCTGCTTCGCAGAGAGCCTGGCGGTAGACAAATCACGGTATTGGGCACTGTTGAAACAGATGAAAGCCTGGGAGATATTTGTGTCTTGAACGTAGCAGCAAGCTGGGAAGAAGATGAAGGCCGGCAGCATATCTGCCGGCCTTGTCCCACAAGAGAACGCTGAAACTTAAAATGTGAAGCCAAGGCTTGCGGCAAAAATATTGGCAGATGTTTCGTAGTCTCCGATCGGCTGGGTATGACGAATATTTCTGCTGACACTGCGGTCTTTGATAAAAAGATGAGCATACGCAATATCCAGAGTCATATTGTTCCAGGCATAGCCGACACCTGCGCTAATCCCATGGCGATCATTGGTCGGCAGTTCCGGTCCAATACTCTTATCAGGAATCGGACTCTGATCGAAGAGGTAGCCGGCGCGTAAGGCGATATGCTCTTTCAGCATATATTCTCCACCCAATCGAAACGTCCAGGTGTCTTCCCAGTCTCTCGGATTTTCAGTATCCGGGAAATAGGGGGTATTGTCACTAAAGTCGAAATCGATGTTTTCATAGACGCTCCAGTTGAGCCAGTTGAGGTCTGCGATGAGCTCCAGGCCATCTGTTGCCTGGAAGGCGAGGCCTGCTCCAACGATCTGGGGCAGCGACAGCGTTGTGGCTCCCGTTGTGTTGATCGATTGCATTAAGCCGCCGGACAGAGCCGTTATCGCCGCAGGGATATCCAGAGTGACATCGCCTTCAAGATCGAGGTCAACGCCGCTTCGCCACGTCAAACCGACTTGAAGGTTCTCCGCCGCTTTCCACAGCAGGCCCAGGTTTCCGGCAACTGTATTGTCAACAGCATCAGTAATATCAAGGATGCCGTCATAGTCCGGATTCTCATTCAGCATCGGATTCAATACGCCGCCGTAATTGATCTTCTGGCCGATTTCGGCTGAGGCATGTACATATTGAATACCAGCTCCGATCGAAATATTCGGCTTAATCTGCCATGCGGCATACGGTCCGACATAGATGGTAACTAATGAAATATTGTTTGAAATATAGCGTTGAGGCCCCATATCATCATATTCATTGCGCAGACCAAATTGCGCGTTTATGCCAACTGCCAATACGAGGTTTTCCCACTTGCCGAAATCGCTTGAAAGCATCAGGCTTGGTACAAGGATGAGATCGCTCTTATTCTCAATTGAATCGTAGCCTGTCCGGGTATAGGTCGCGCGGGGAGATATTCCGCCACTGTTGACAAAAATTTGTGTTCCTGTGGACTGGATCAGGCCTGCAGGGTTCTGATAGGCCGCTGAAAGATCGTCAGCCTTGCCAATACCGCCCATTCCCATAGCGACTGACGCTGCTCCTTGTTCCGGAATTTGAAATCCCGCACCGAAACTCATCCCAACTACAGACATGCTAAGACTTATACTAACAACAATGGCCATCAAACGTTTTTTCATGTGTCCCTCCTCTGGGGAAGATATAGAGTGAAGTATGAACAAGACTCGCTCGGTGAGGACCCCGGCTCATCAGAGCGGGGAATACCAGTGGTAACCTCCCTGGCAAGAAATTATACGGCACGTCGTATGCGTATCGTCATTTTCGACATACATCCTCCACGTACGCGAAAATCATGCCAAAGAGAGAGCTGAAAAAAGGTATTTTCTCAAACGTCTTCAGCCATCCAGCTCCACATGCCGTCTGAGGCGCTAAAACGCTGAGAAGGTTTAAGCACACATTATTATGTATATGAGGCAGGACGCGTCTTCAATTTATGATTGTGAGAAAGAATTTCCAGGATATTTTTGTGTGTATATATGTCTATAATACAACATATAAAGTTTTAGACTCTTGACAAGGATACCTGATTTTAGATACTAATATACCTTCTGTTTAATTTAAGCCATATATGTATGATATATAACATATTCCATATTCAGGCAATGCGTGTCTCACGATACATCGCCGGACTCGAGTTTATATTTGCGAATTTTCGAATACAACGTACTTCTGGTGATTCCAAGAGCTTTGGCAGCCTGGTACTTATTCCACTTAAGCGCCTGCAGCGTCTTCTTGATCAGGGCTTTTTCATGCTCGTATAAGCTCGTGGGAGGGGGCTCGTCGGCGCATATAGCGCTCTCTTGCAGCTCGAAATCACTTTCTTGACGCAGTTTGAGTGGTAAATCAGCCGGGCCGATCACTGAACCGGATGTCATGACAACGGCGCGTTCGATCGTATTTTCCAGTTCCCGTACATTTCCATACCAGCTGTAACGCATCAGAATTTCAAGAGCCCCTTGCGAACAGTTCAGGACCTGCTTATGCGTCGCCTCAGAATACTTTTTACGGAAATGCTCCACCAGGTGGGGAATATCCTCTTTCCGCTCTCGCAGAGGAGGCACTTCAATTGGAATCACATTGAGACGGTAATATAAATCGCCGCGAAAGCGTCCGGCCTTCATCTCTTGCTCCAGGTTTTTATTGGTGGCCGCGACAATTCGAACATCGGTTTCAAGCGTTTTTTCTCCTCCAACGCGTTCAAATGTTCTATTCTGCAGGACTCGCAGCAAGAGCACCTGACTGTGGGGAGGAATTTCGCCGATTTCATCCAGAAAGATTGTGCCACCCTTGGCTAATTCAAAGCGTCCGAGTTTTCTGCGGTGCGCTCCGGTAAAAGCCCCGCGTTCATGACCGAACAACTCACTTTCCAGCAAATGTTCGGAATAGGCGGCGCAGTTGACGACAATGAAGGGCTTGTTATGACGAGGACTCGACGCATGAACCGCCTGGGCGATCAGCTCTTTTCCAGTCCCGCTCTCCCCGTGGATCAGTACTGTTGAATCGGTTTTTGCCACGCTGGTGATGAGTTCGTAAATCTCTTGCATCTTTCTGCTACGGCCGATCAGCTCGTGTAAGCCGTCACGATCGGGGAGGCGATGCTCTGAGGGTGTTGTCATATCCTGAACGATCGCAAGCATGCCGACTGGTCGGCGACCGTCTTCAAAAATCGGACGGGTATAAATCGAAATCGTGAGCTTCCTGCCGTTTTTGTGCATGACCCGGAATTCTCCGGACAAGGGTCTTTCATTGCGCATTGTCAGCCGAAAAGCGGCTTTCGCTTCCTCCAGATCCGTCGGAATCACGCGGGTGAAAAAGTTCGTACCGGTTATTTCGTCGGGTGTATAGCCGAGAATGTCTTGAACACGATGGTTGACAAATAAAATCGTCCCCTTTGGATCCGCCTGAAACACGATTTCATTTACGTTCTCAATCAGCACTCTGTAACGTTCTTCCGATTCTTGGAGTTGGGAGACTTTGTTCGAGACATCTTCTTCGAATTGCTTGGCGAGTAGAGCTTTTTCTTCGCACAGCCGCAGATGTTCCGTCAGGATCGTAAAAAATTGGCGATCGGCTTCGGAGTTGCGATGCTGCTGTTTTCCAGCAAACCACAGCACAGTTTGAAGCGAGCCGTTGACGACGATTGGAACATAGGCAAGCGAGTGAACAGAAGCTTCGATACAGGCTTTCAGGAGTAGGGCGTCGCCAGCATCCTGTCGTTCAGAAATGTTCGATATGGTTGCACATTCCTCTAACTGAAGAGTACAATCCGTGATGTCTTGCTCGTGAAACTCGGCCTGTAAGGTGAATACCTCATCATGACCGTAAGACGTGTACAGAGAAAAGCACTTTTTGGAGGGATTAAAACGATACACGGCATACCCTTCTGCGTGAGTATAGTCTCCGATAAGCGCTCCCAGTCCCTGGACGCTTTTCTCTAAAGATTCGTGGTGATCCTCATGTTTCTTCACAATGTGAGTGAGTAAAGCCAAGGCTTCAGCTTCGCCTTTAAGCCAGGGCCTGTGTTTTTTTCTTCGTGTCAGCACACCGAGGCTCCTCCCTGTATGATCGATTGTGGAAAAATGCAGACAACACGACGTTCTCTGTGGACGAATGAAATTTTTTGTCTTTTTTATTGACTTTCGTACTGTGCTACAGAAAGTTATTCCATAATTCCGAAAATCATGATTCTGTCAAACGAATTTCCCTATTGTGACTGGACACGCTTAATCCCTGTTGTCATTCGGAAAAAGAAAATGCTCATGATACGAACGTGTCGAAAAATGCTGCTGAGGATCCTTGCGCTTCTGTATCTCTTACTGGTCCAGGCCGCATTCTGCAGTGCTCAAACTTCGTCAGACGTGGCTCGAATGGATCAATTGTTGCAAGATGCCCAAAGCAGCTTCGATAAACAGGAATTTAGTGCGAGCTTTGACCTTTACCAGCGTGTCCTTGCGCTGGATCCGGACAACCAGATTGCTCGAAAGAATATATTCGAGATGGCCGCGATATACAAACATTTGGAAGAAGTTGCCCGGAAGTATGGAGAGCGAGAAAAAGCTCAGATTTTTCAGCAGCGACAAAAAGACATCACCCGTTATCTGTTGAAGATGTTCACGTTACAGCTTGAGATATCGATCAAGAACTACCGAACACATAAGGCCGTAAACGAAACTGGCGAGGACATGGAAGAGCAGATCGTGCTGGTGTTGGAGAAAATTATCAAAGCGCTGAACGATTTGAAAGGTTTGTATAAAAAAGAAATGACGGGCGACGAAGAACGTGCGAAGCATATGATTGAAAGAATCGACAAGAGTTTACAGGTGTATGAACGAGAACTCACACAGTATACAAACAGATTAACAACAGAATCTGAGCCTGAATAAAATTTTTTGCAGAAGATTCGCTCAGAGAGCTCGTCATGAGGAGGGAGAACTGGATGATCATAAAAACGCATATAGTGAAGTATCTCATCCCAGCAGTCATCGTGTTATCCGTATGCAGCGGATGCGCTTTGACTGTAGACGTGGAAAGTGAAGAAGCCGTCATTGATCCCATGCTGCAACAAAAAGCTGAGAAAGCGGTTGAATCGGCTCGTGAGAGTTTTAATGTGATCACCGAATTGCCGGTTCAGGCTCGCTATTCCGACGACGTTCAAAAAGCCCGGCAGGAACTCGTCAATTCTGAAAAATTTTTGATACAGAATTTGCTCGATGAAGCCTATGTTTCAGCAGAGAACAGCCGGAATATTTCACAGCGGATTGTGCAAAATTTTTATCAGCATGTTCTGGCTCAGACAGCTCAACAGACCAAAGCAGACATCCAGCGGATCAGCGACGCAGATCCCGATAATCCCCTACAGGATTTCCTGCCCAGATTGGATGAAATTTTAGACTATTCTGATTCAATTTCCCAGGGAGAAGAGTTGCTCAAATTCGACAAAATGCTTGATGATCTGGACCGGCTGACCCAGATCGAGCATAACACCAGGGAGAATGTGGCTCGCACTATCGGAATCGATGTGAGTTTTAAGTCCGGCAGCTACGAGCTGACGGAAGAAGGCAAACAACTTCTTGATGACTATGTCGTTGAGATCATGGCAAGCCGCGACCGCTTTAAACGCCTGTACCCCGAGTTCCCTGTCACAATCACGATTAAAGTCGTGGGATACGCTGATCAGGCAGGATTCATCCCGGGCACAAAGTTAGTTGATCAATTGCTTGAACAAAGCGAAGATGTTCCCGACGCTGAGCCGGATCGCCGGAAATTTTTAAATCAGGAACTCTCAGAACTCCGCGCGAAAATGATTTCCGAATATGCTGTTCAGATCATCGAGCAGTACGCTTCAGAGCAAAGTATCGTCAGTATCACGCAAGATATCAAGGGTTTTGGTGAGAGCATCCCTCCTGCTGTGCCTGAACCTTACCCGATCGATGATGCCCGACGCCGTATCTGTAAAATCTACAGCTACATCACGACGCCATAACTGCTCAGATCTTGCGGCAATACAGTATCTTCTCTCTTGTTATCCTTTTGAGTGTCTCTGCTGGGGGCCAGCTTGTTCGTTACAGCTGTTGCAGCAGTTCCGGCAGGACCTGAAGACTTTGAGCGGCGAGATGAGCAACGCTGCCCACATCGTTTTTCCGGTGTGATTTCAGCTCGGAATCGCTCAGAAGAATGGTCTTGCAGTTCAGAGTACGCCCAGCCTGAATATCTTGCAGTCTGTGGCTGATGACAACGCTTTTGGCTAAAATCACATCCTGCTCGTCGGCAAGTGTTTCGAATAATTCTTCAGGAGATTTATCACTGCGGCAAAAGCTGATCGTGAATTCGCCGGCTTCCGGCGCTATGTTCTGCTCGGAGGCTATCTCCTTTGTTTTTTCTGAGAGCTTGCCGGAAACCGTCTGAAACACAAAAATCTGAAAATTCTGCTGTGTGAAGTGCGTAAATAAGGTTCGAACAGCCTCCTGACTGTGTTCCGGGGTTTCGCTCTCCGCCAATGCCAATGTCAGACTGTCGACATTAAGAAAGACCGCCATTGCCGGTGTGTGGGCAAGGCTTTCCTGGATACGTCCAAGCAGCTGGGTCGTGGAGAGCGCGGGGACAAGACGCGCCAGATGTATGCGCCCTCCATACTGTTCTACGGCTCCGCGTTCAACGCAGTCTTTGCCGTGTTCCGGCGAATTGACATGAATATGCGGCTGAATCACATTCACAAATTCGATCGGCGTCAACTCGTCGAAAATCGTAATATAATCGACGCATGCTAATGCAGCCAGCAGACCGGCCCGGTGCGCTTCGGGACAGATCGGACGATATCGCCCTTTATAACGCCTGATTCCAGCATCGCTATTCAGTCCCACAACCAAGACATCTCCCAGAGACTTCGCCTCCTGGAGCATCGCGACATGTCCCAGATGCAGTAAATCGAAACTGCCGTTGGTACTGATAATCGTTTTGCCGTCTCGCTTCAAAGACTGTACACGATCGGCCAGTGCCTGACGCGAAAGAATTTTCTTCGACTGAGGGAGCGTGTGACAATACTGCATTGCAATCCTTTCATCAGCATCGATGTTTGCATATTTTAGGAGCACATTTCGATCGCATTGCTGCCCCAATCGCTAATATACGTCTTCTCCCCAAAAGATCAAGCAAAAGCCCGTAAATTTTAGAAAATTACGCTGAAACACATAAAAGTTGACAGCATGGGTGACTCTGAGTATGGGGTGAAGGACGATGGAGTATGAGTCAAAGCACTGAGTGCTTCTGGCAAGCTTACACAAATGACAAGGAAATCGTTCCATGAAATTCGTAGAACCTGCTGTATATCTCATTGCAAAAAGTCAGCTTGACAGCACAGAAGTCCGGCGCTGGCTGGATGACCTGGAAGTAAAGAACTTTGAAGCGCCGCAACAGGCCACAGAGGCCGAAAAGCTCACTCTACTGGCAGGCAAACGCTGCTATATGTCCTTTGAAGCGGGCCTGAACCCGAATGTCAGCAGAGTCCGCAAGGATATTGTGGCGTTTATCGATAATATTCTCAGTTCCCGTCACGGCAGCGTCCTGGAGCATTCCAGCTATTCTTTTGCCATTGAGAACGTCAGCCGCGTGTTCACCGGCGAGATGAACCGCCACCGTGCCGGATGGGCCGTCAGCGAAGGATCGATGCGTTATATTCGCTTTGCTGATATTCCTTTCTGGATGCCGCATTCAATTCGGGAAGACACTGGAGACAGCCCTGAGATCGCCGAGGCGAAGCGCCGCACCCGGGAAATCTTCGAACGAGCGTTTCAACAGATGGAAGATCATTACCGGGAGTTGGAAAATATCTGGCGTGTCGACTCGTTAAAGGCCTTTAACACAAAGAAAAAAATCACGTCACTGATGCGGAGGATTATCGGCATGGGAGTGGCGACCGGCGGCATCTGGACCGGAAATCTGCGGGCGATTCGCCACGTGCTGGCTGTCCGGGTGGATGTCGCAGCAGAAGAAGAGATCGCGTACGTTTTTGGTTTGGTCCTTAAGCGTCTTGTCGAAGCTGAGCCGACGATTTTTGCAGATTTTGAGCAAAACGAAGAGGGCTTCTGGAAACCGAAGTATTGGAAAGTGTAAGCTTTCCTGACCTGTCGTCGGAGTGTTTTCGAAGAGGAAAATAAGGTTGGCTTCTCATTGGTCATCAACTTTATTGGACGGCAACCGGGGGAACGGCCTGGACTGAGATAACGCCGGCTTATGCGGATCCAGGCTGTATCTTTTGCCGATGCTCAACAGGGTTGGATCGTGACGAATGAGCTTGATGCCGCCGGAGAAATGCAGTACACTCTTATCCGTACACAAGACGGCGGCAGCAGTTGGCAGCGCATACCGCTTTCATTTCAAGCGGATGCCCTCAGCAGTCAGGATCACTTGTTAGGCGGGATTCAAACTCTCGCTATGGCTACACCGGAAACCGGATGGGCCAGATATTTGCTTGGAACCTGCACCGCTGAAAAGTCAAACGGCGATATTCAATGCAGCTCTGATACGAAATTGCTCCGAACGGCTGATGGTGGAATTTCCTGGAACGCCTTGAATTTGCCGATTGATTTGCAGCAGACATTTACAGTATCCGGTGCTGAAAGTCCTGAAAATTCAGATTCTCATGCTGTCGGGCGGGTGAAAACCTGGATCGGCTTAACCTCTTCGAATCAATCTGATACGATTATTTATAATGACCAGACACCGACAACATTGATCGGGCCTGATGCACTGGTGGAACTGCTGCTCCCCCCCTCCACCACACGAGGGTTGAAGAAGTCATTGAAACACCAGAGAGGCCACCTGAATGCCTCTGTTCCAAGTGCGTTGCTTATTGCCTTGATACTTCACATCCCTCACAGCAACCGCAATCATCAACGAATAGACTTTTGTTCATTTCTTTCTGGAGAGAAATCTCTCTATATTTTGCTTGACAAGGAACATCACTTTCTACAAAGGAAGAGCTTGTCTGAGAATTATTCACAAAATTTTATACAGGTTGCTGAAAAGCAATATATTCAATAAAGGGAAGATGGTGTAAATCCATCACGGACCCGCCACTGTAATCGGGGACAACCCCAGGTAAAACCACTGTCCGGAAGATTGACGATGTCTGATTGTC
>PDSJ01000040.1 GCA_002748425.1 candidate division KSB3 bacterium
CGCGATAATCTTGATACAGACCAAAGAACTTTCGTCGTCTGAGCCTTTGAGGATCGCCCAAAAAATGGCAATCCCTTCTGCCTGAAATACAGAATCGGCCCCGTGATATTCGTGCTCTTCGGCCCAGACAGTATGCTGCCTCACAACGCTTCCAATCAACAAGAGCAGCATCACTATCAGCGATATTCGTGTTTTCATAATGCCTGATGCTCCTCGTGCCTAAGAATTTTAATGCTGTTTTCGTTCAGGCGGATGCCGAGTTTCTGATGCAAGGAAAACGTTGCATGCTGAAAGGGATCGTAGGAAGTGGCGCTGATTTGACAGCCGTCAATATCCATAACATAATCGACCTTTTCTCCCAAAAAGGTTCGTTCCTGGACGATCCCTGTAAAGTGGCCGTTCTCCGCATTTTCATCTAGTTCGACCAACTCAGGTCTGACAAACACGTCCAACTTCTGCCCGGGACTGACTGTTACAGGCGAATTCTCAATACGATACGTGTGACGGAAGACCTTGAGTGTAACGACGCCGTCTGTGACAGCCTCGATTTCAGCAGGAATGGTGTTGATCTTCCCGATAAACTTTGCAACAAAATCTGAATCAGGATAAAAATACAGGTCTTCTGCGGTGCCGATCTGCATGATTTTTCCTGCATTCATGACCACAATACGATCTGAAATGGCCATCGCTTCTTCCTGATCGTGGGTCACATAGACCGCTGTGATGTGCAGCGCCTTTTGCAATCGTCGTATCTCACTGCGGGTATGGATACGCAGTTTCGCGTCTAAATTGGAAAGCGGCTCATCAAAAAGAAGCACTCTGGGTTTAATGACAATTGCACGGGCAAGAGCGACTCGCTGCTGTTCGCCACCCGAGAGCTGATTCGGAAACTGATGCTCATATCCTTCCAATCCGACCAGCCTCAAGACTTCAGCAACAGCCGGGGCAATCTTCTCTTGAGGCAGTTCCTGAACTTTCAAGCCATAGGCCACATTCTCAAAAACAGAGAGGTGTGGGAAAAGGGCGTAATTCTGAAAGACGAAGCCCATATTGCGACGATTGGCCATCAGTTCAGTGACATCCTCCTCATTGAGATAGATGCGGCCGACTTCAGGATGCTCGAATCCGGCAATCATGCGCAGTGTCGTCGTCTTGCCGCAGCCGGAAGGCCCCAGCAAGGTGAGCAGTTCACCGGGCCGAACCTGCAAATTCACATGATTCACCGCAGTCACTTCCCCCTTGACCTTGTGAATGAACGTCTTACTAATATTTTCTAAACGAATAGTAACAGCTTCCATATAATTTAGAATTGACAATTAACAATTGATAATTGTCAATTCTATCAGCCTCCGAGGATATTAGACATCTGTGGCGCTCCGGGTTGTCGAAACATTTTAAGAAACAGACTGACAGCGATCGTGACCAGAAAAACGATCACAACGACAATAATGGAAAAGGCGGCCGCAACACCTAATTCTAATTCGGTCATCTTTTCCAGAATCCGCACCGTGATCAGGGTCCAATTAATGGACACAAGAAAGATCGTGGCGCTGATAGCGGTCATAGACCGGATAAAGACGACTCCTAATCCCGTAAACAGCGCCGGAAGAACAAGGGGAATCGTAATCCGCCTGAACGTTGTCGCGGAACCGGCTCCCAGGCTGGACGACGCTTCCTCAATCGTGGGATCGATCTGCTGCAAAATGGCGACTGTTGTTCGAATCCCGGTTGCTCCATAACGAAACACATAGCAGGCAATAATGATCAGTGCGGTGCCTGTAATCATCACTGGCGGGTCATTAAATGTGACGAGATAGGCAATCCCGACAATAGTGCCTGGCAGCGAATAACTTATCAGCGAGACCACTTCCATCATCCTGCGCGAGAGGAATTGTTTTTTCCCCACTAAATAGCCGACGATGACCCCGTAAAATCCACCGGCCAACATTCCGACACAGGCGATGAAGAGGGTATCCTTAATCGCTTCGAGTCCTTCGGTAAAGACTACCCGGTAATGTGCCCAAGTCATGGTATGATTTGCCCCAAAGGCCCGGACGATAGACGCATAAAAAAGCAACACATAAAAGTACAAAATCAGGGCACAAAAAAATAAACAACTGATAAGCAGCCAAGACTTTACTGTCGGATTGACGCTTTTAATCTGCGTCGGAGCTCCTGATTTTCCGGTAACAGTCACGTAATATTTCCGACTAACCCAATAGCGTTGCAGAAAAAACACGATAAACGCCGGCACAAGCAGCGCAAAAGAAAGCACAGCTCCGCCTTTGAGGTCAAAAAGGCCGGTAATTTGAAGATAGGCTTCGGTCGGCAGCACGGGGAAACTATTGCCCGCCAAAATCAACGGAGTGGCAAAATCGGCCAGGGAGGCTGCAAAAAGCAATAAGAAGGCGTTTGCCAATCCCGGAACGGTCAGCGGCAGCGTGACGGTTTTAAACACTCTCCAGCGAGAGCTTCCCAGACTATAGGCCATATCTTCGACGTTCGGATCGATTCCTGATAAAATCGCCTTGAGGGTCAGGTAGGCAATCGGAAAAAAGGTAATGGTTTCGGCAAACAAGGTGCTGTGTAACCCATAGACGTTGAAACGATTAATCCCTAACAGCTCATATGTGATGAGTCCTCTGGGCCCAAAGGAAAAAATCATGGCGATGGCTGTGGTAAAAGGTGGTGAAATGAGGGGCAGAATAATCGCAGCATCTAAGAAACGGGTCCAGCCTTTGGAAAGATTCGCGCGCACTGCCGTGAACGCAAAGAAAAATCCGAGGGTTGTGCCGCAAACCCCCACAAGTGTCCCGAGTAAGAGACTGTTCCGGAACGCTTTGACTTGATTCGTTGTACCGAGCACATTGATAATGTTGCTCAACGTAAAATGCCCGTCCGCTTCAAAGGTCAACAGGAGCAGCTTAAGCAATGGAAAGACGATAAACAGGACCAAAAAAGCCCAGATCACCACAACACTCAGCGACAACGCAGGATCTTTACGCAGCGAATCAAAAGAGTTCGGTTTTCGAGAAATAGCTGAAGAGAGGATAGGCATATTATGACGCCTCCGGGTGTCTCGTTCCCAC
>PDSJ01000030.1 GCA_002748425.1 candidate division KSB3 bacterium
TCTGGCTGAGCAAGCCTTCGCTAATGCCGCGTTTCGGCGGAACTTCGATTTTGAGGGTATGGATCTTGCGAGAGACTTTTTGCGGGAGATGATCCGGGATCGCCTGACGCTGCCGTTTTTTTTCAGCGGGGATGAGTTGAGCGGCGCGTTTCGCCTGAATGGCGGCCAGTGGACAACGCTGGATCTCTTAAGGCAGGATATGCTTGCAGAGTTGACTCAGCTCAGGCTGGATGAATGCAGCGCTGACAGAGATTGGCTGTTTTTGATGGGGCTGACAGCGTTGAAGATCCTGGAACTGCCTGTCTCTGCCTTTTCTGAGCGCGACAGGGTCACTGCTCAACTTGTGCCGTCCATGTTTCCGGCTATACTACGCATACGCTTGCGCAGCGCAGCGCAGTCGGTCTTGACAGAAGAGTTTAAGCGGATTTTTGAACTGGATTCAGCGCGGCGGCCGCTGGCGTACATTCACAATCAGTACGAGCGCCAGGACGATGTGGTCCTGGACCGTGCGACCGGCCTGATCTGGCAGCAGTCCGGGTCCTCGAGACTAAGCTATGCGCAGGCTGTGGACTATGTTGAGGGTCTGAATGCTGCCAACTGGGGCGGCTTTGCGGACTGGCGCTTGCCAACGGTACCAGAGTTGCTCTCGCTGCTGGGCCCGAAGAGGTCGTTGAGTGGGCTCTACATCGCTTCGATCTTTGAGGCAAGGCAGGTCTGGTGCTGGAGCGCCGACCGCGTGGCAGCTTCGTCGGGGTCGGCGTGGCGCGTCGATTTCGCCCTCGGCGGCGTGCGCTGGAGCGGCTTCCGGAGCTACGGCTACGTTCGGTGTGTTCGTTCCTGACCTGTTTGAGTCTTTGGAGCGTTGAGTCATTTGAGGCTTTTTAGCGGGCCGGGCGCCAGCCCGGCGAAATTTTTTTTGAGGTTCCCCTGACAAGCTGCCAAGGCATCTGCCTGTACTATCTGATGAAAGTCCTGCAAAAAAGAAGAGATACACGGCCGCCCTGCTGCATGAGAGCCTCGTCCGAAGCACGGACAAGAGCGCAGCACAGCGCCAAAAAGTTTCATGCAGGGAAAAAACTTGACTTAATCTCTCTGTTCTGTTTTTCTGCGTTCTCAACGTCAGAAGCGCGATCCAGGGCAGATGCTCTGCGCGCTGCAGGGAACGGTGACCTTTCATGAAAAAAGTACGCGTATTGGTGGTTGAAGACAGCAGGACCATGCAGCTTTTTCTGCGCAATCTGCTGGAGCCAGAGGATTATGACGTGCTGCTCGCCAGCGACGGCGAAAGCGGGATCAAACTCTTTCGACAGGCCCTGCTCGAAAACCAGCCTTTTGATATTGTTCTGACCGATGTGGTCATGCCCAGGATCAACGGAATCGATCTGCTCAAAAGTATCAAGGTCCTGAACCGCGATACAGTGGTCGTGGTCTTGACCAGCGATGCCAACGTGGATACAGCGATTGAGGCCCTGAACTTTGGCGCCAATAACTTTCTGCATAAGCCGCCGAATTCTGAAGAAATCCTGAATGTCATGTGGAGGGCCACTAAGCAGCGGGAAATCTTTCTGGATAATGAAGAACTGAATCCTTTTACCGAGCGCGTGATCTTTATTGAAATTCCGAGCCAGTTGAAGTTCATCAAAGGGATTTCTCATAATATTATCGCTGATGCCAAGCTCATGGGCTACGATGAGAACGAACTCCGTGATAAGATCCCGGTCACGGTCGATGAGGCAGTCACCAACGCCATTAAACACGGGAATAAATTTCAGAAAGACAAAAAAGTCTTTATCGAAATCAATATCAACAACGACCGTATTAAGATTGTGGTGGCTGATGAAGGCGAAGGTTTCGACGTGAGCAAGGTTCCTGACCCCACAGACCCGATGAATTTTCTGAAACCGAGCGGCCGTGGAATTTTGTTCATGAGCATTGGGATGGATGAAGTGCGGTATAATGAAAAAGGAACAGTCCTTACCTTGATCAAATACAAAGAGTCCTCTGACGATGAAGACGCTGCCTGACTCTCTCCGAAAGCACTCGCAAGACATCTTAAACAGCCGCACAAAAGGATGACGCATGGCACAGTATCTTGTTACAGGTGGAGGAGGCTTTATCGGGTCCAATGTCGTGCGTGCGCTGCTTGCCCGGGGCGATCAGGTCCGGGTGCTGGAAAATTTTCTGACCGGGAAACGGGAAAATCTGACAGATCTCCTGGCGGACATCGATCTTCTTGAAGGCGATCTGCGCGATCTTGACACGGTTGAAGATGCTGTCCGGGGCGTTGATTATGTGCTTCACATCGGCGCGTTGCCTTCTGTCCCGCGTTCCATTGCAGATCCGCTTCTCTCGCACGCGATCAATATCACCGGAACCCTGCATGTGCTGGAAGCGTCCCGCCGGGCCGGCGTGCAGCGCGTGGTCTTCAGTTCCTCGTCCTCAGTGTATGGCAACACGCCGATCCTGCCAAAGCAGGAAGATATGCCGGTGAATCCGCTGTCGCCGTATGCAGGCCATAAAGCTGCGGGCGAAGTCTATTGCCGGGTTTATCAGCAGATTTACGGCCTGGAGACGGTCTGTTTACGGTATTTTAACGTCTTCGGCCCAAGGCAGGATCCTGATTCGGCCTATGCTGCTGTGATTCCGAATTTCATCAAGACACTCGAACAGGGTGAACAGCCTGTGATCCACGGCGACGGCCTGCAGTCAAGAGATTTCACTTTTATCGGCAACGTGGTCCAGGCCAATATTTCCGCTGCTGTTACGCCGGAGGCTGCCGGTCAGGTGATGAATATCGCCTGTGGTGATCGTATGACGATCGCCTGTCTGGCGCAAAAAATCGCGGACCTGCTCGGCAAAGAGCTGAGGCCGCGTTATACAGCATCGCGGGCCGGCGATGTCAAGCATTCGCTCGCTGATATTTCCCGCGCTCAGCGCCTTCTGGATTATCGCGATCTGGTGGATGTCGACAGCGGTCTGGAACAGACTGTTGCCTGGTTCACGGGGCGTCAGGCCAGCACTGCATGACGAGGCTCATGCTGCTTAAGCGCATGTGGTCTGCACACTGTTGTAACGCTTGAAAGACTTATGACAGCGTCAGCAAGCCGGAAAAACGTGGATTAGTTGTTGACAAATATAGCTGCTGCAGGCAGGCTTTCATCAAAACGTTATTCGCCGAGCATCACGAGGGCTTGCAGACTGACGTACTGCTCGACAGGGCATCTGATGTCGTCCCCAGTCCTGGTGGGGGCAGGCAGAGAATCCTATGGCTCCAGAGCACCCACAATTAGACGCACTCATTACACAGATTCCGAAAACCGATCTTCATCTGCATTTAGACGGCTCGGTCCGCCCCGGAACAATTGCGGACATCGGCAGGCAGGAAGGCATTGAACTGCCCAGCTACAGCGCAGAAGGGCTACAGGAGCTCGTTTTTAAAGACCATTACGAGAGCCTGGAAGAATATCTGACCACCTTTGGCTGCTCTTGTGCAGTCATGCAAAAGCCAGAGCATCTCGAACGTATCGCCTACGAAGTCGCGCTGGACAATTTAGCTGAAGGTGTGCGCTATATCGAGGTTCGTTTTGCGCCGCAGCAGCATATCAACCAATTCATGGACATGCGCAGAGTGCTGGAAAGTGTGGACGCTGGTTTGCGCCGCGCACAGCAGGAATTCAACCAGCGCCCGGAGATCATCGATGGAAGCGAGCCGGCATTTTACTACGGCATTATTGTGTGCGCGATGCGTTCGTTCAACGAATATTTTTCAAGCTACTACAAAGATTTCATCAGTATGCACTCGTACTCTGATTTGAAAAATATTCGCAAGATGGCGTCTGATGAACTGGTACACGGGGCAGTGAAAATTCGTGACGACACTGGTCTGCCGATCGTGGGTTTTGATCTGGCAGGAGCGGAAAAAGGCTATCCACCGCGCGATCACTGGCGCGCATATCAGTATGCTCATGAGAATTTTATGTCTAAAACCGTCCATGCCGGTGAAGCCTATGGCGCTCAGTCGATTTTTCAGGCCATTACCGAGCTGCATGCCGATCGCATCGGGCACGGTTATTATCTCTTTGACACGGAAAAAATTCACGATGCGAGCATTGTCGACAAAAAGCGCTATGTCGATGAGTTGAGCGAATATATCGCCCGGCATCGTATCACGATCGAAGTCTGTCTGACCAGCAACATGCAGACCAATCCTTCTATCAAGCGCCTGGAAGATCACGCCTTCAGGTATATGCTGGAACGAGAACTGAGCACAACCTTCTGCACAGACAACCGCACGGTCAGCAATACATCGGTGACGCAGGAAATTCTGCTGGCACTGCGGCATTTTCCGATAACGCCGAATCGGCTCAAGAGCAGCATTGTCTGCGGGTTTAAACGCAGCTTTTTCCCTGATACCTATTCTTCCAAGCGCCGCTATGTGCGAAGCTGCATCAATTATTATGAAAAGCTCTTGCAGGATGTCCCGTTAGCGGCGCTGCTTGAAGAGCAGCGAGCCGGCTGATCGAGCACCGGGGTTCCGGGAAGAGCGTCGTCAGCGCCGCAGCCTAGGCAATATCTTCGCGCTCTTTCTGGTTCTGGGTATAAATCCATTCCAGATTCAGGTGGCGTTGCAAACAATCGAGCAGATCGTCGAAATGCAGCGGCTTGCTGAGAAAGGCGTCTCCTCCGGACTTGCGGTTTTCTTCTTTGAGCTGGGGCAGAACGCTGGCGGACATCCCGACCACGACCACCTTGCCGATCGCCGGCATTTGGCGCACATGCCGGATCGCTTCGAATCCGTCCAGCACTGGCATGGTGAGATCCATCAGAATGAGGTCGGGATGATGCTGCGCGGCTTTGGTGAGCACATCGAAGCCATCGACCGACTCAATGATGCTGAAGCCGAGAGGCAGGAGCATTTCTTTGAGTAATACGCGGTTTTCATAGCGATCGTCAGCAATGAGAATCTTGCGCAGAGGACCTTTGAATCCGACAATCAGATCATCGGCGTTGTTGGCACGTTGTTCGTCATGACCGCTGCTCTCCTTCAGATCGAGATCAAACCAGAAGACGCTGCCGCGTTTTTTTTGGCTGGTCACCAGGATTTCGCTGCCCAGGGACTGGGCGAGCTGCTGGCTGATGGTCAGTCCTAATGTGCTGCCTCCTGTCTGCTGTCTGCCTTTTCCAATACGGTGGAACGGTTGAAAAATGTTCTGCAGGTGATCGTATGGGATTCCAATACCGCTATCCTCAATTTCAAAACGGATGCGTGTGCCCTGTTCGGCATCATAGGCGATCGGAAGAACCCGGAAGATGACGCTGCCCTTGTTCGTAAATTTTACGGCATTGTTCAAGAGATTCTGAAGGATTCGTCTCAGGCTTTTCTCATCACCGAGGACCAGTCTTGGGAGTTCCTCGGAAAATTCCTCCTGAAACTCGATCTGTTTTTGTTCGGCCTGGGCGCGTGTCAGTTCTGCGAGGGCGCCCAGAAAACGAGAAAGATTGAAACTGCTTTCTTCAGCTTCCAGGGGATTCACTTCGATCTGCGAAAGGTTCAGGACATTGGAAAGAATATGCAGAAGCTGTTCGCTGTTACGGTGAATAATGTCCAGCGCCCGATGCTGTTTTCTGCTGAGACGATCTTTACTGAAGATTTGGGTATAGCCGAGGATCACGTTGAGATAGCTGCGGAGTTCGTGGGTCAGGCTGTCCAGGAATTGCTTTCGATCCAGATGGGTCTGGGCGAGGTCCTGCCGCGCGGCCTGAAAATTGTGAAGGGCTTTTTGGAGCGTCTGATCTTGTTCTGCGAGTTGCGCGCGCAGGCGCAGCTTTTCTTCTTCAAGGGCTTTCAGTTTCAGATACAGAATCAGGATGACTGCCGCCGCACACGCGACAGCGCATAAGAGGCTGAAGCAGAAGACCCCTGGGTATTTCAGAAGGCCGAATAGCAGGCCACTCAAAGCATCGTCCATAATAAGCGCACTCCATCATGATGCCACGATTGTTGATCTCGCCGGAGAGAATGCGACGGTCGCTACGAGGCTGATTGTCGAGCGTTCACGGCTGAATTCCGCCCGCCTTTGGGATACGGTTAGTGCTGCGCTCCTGATCTGCTTTCAGATGATAGCGGGACGCAGCTTTTTCCTCAGACTGTACTACTGCGGAAAAGAATCAAGAAAATTATGTATGAAAAAAGATTCTCCTGCTGCTGCGCTGGCGAAGATGACAGGAATTTTCTGTTCTGGGACAAGCGCTCTTTTGGGAAGCAGAGTCACGCTGGTGGTCTGTGACGTCCCGGCGCGAGACTTCACAGACACATGATGGCCGGAGAGGGCTGTCAACGGGACATTGCGCTCAACAACTCTTTCCGGGCGTCTTCTGACAGGCCAAGTTGATCGATCTCGTCCTGAAGCATGTCGGGACTGCCATAGCCGGCAAGATAGCCATTTACCCGTGCGGTTGCTGTGGAATTCACGAAATCCTGCACATTCGGATAGATCTGATGATACGCATGAAAGATCGTTTTTCGATTTCGGAGCGTAAACTTTTGGTGATAGTCCTCTGCAAGATAAAACGCCTGAAACGGCTCAATTTTGGTCTGCAGTTTCTGACCGCGCCGGGCCTCTTCCCGGATTTTACTCTCTTCGGCCTCTTGCTGTTGTTCGGCGTTATGATAAAAAATCGCCGAGCGGTACTGGCGTGAGAAGACCGGAGCTTCGGGAGTATGACTGTCCCAAAAGACCTGTAATACGTCCTGATACGAAATCTGCTGCGGATCGTAATCGATCCGGATTGTCTCAGAGTGGTCACCGATGTTGTGGTAGTTCGGATCTGCTGTCGTACCGCCGGCATAGCCGACCTGTGTGCGAATAACCCCTTTGATGACCCCGAACCGGGCATCTGGTCCCCAAAATCAGCCAAGGGCGAAAGTCGCGTGCTCGACCTGGTCTGCTGCGAGGCGATCGATTTCTGGCAAGACCGTGTTTTCAGCCGCCGACACCACGTAAGTGAACATAAGAGCGCTGAGTACATAAAGACTGATGTACGCTGCATGAACAATATTGTCCATCACGTTCCCTCCTCTGATCTTAATTGAAGTTCCGTTCCTCCTCAACTTTGAAACGTTTCCGCATTTTTCTCTTATATTGAGAACGATGTCGCCAGACTGGCTAAAAGTCAAGGCAATTGTGGAAAATGTCTGGAAATTGTCTGTACGTGCATTTTTTTCTTGACAAAGATTGTCTGCATACAGATCTACTGATTCCAGCATAACGAGTGGGGGTGTAGCGCAGTTGGGAGCGCACATGACTGGCAGTCATGGGGTCAGGGGTTCGAGCCCCCTCATCTCCACCATTTTTACGCCAAAGGCCGCTGTCTCTAAAAGCGGCCTTTTTTGCTGTGCCGGCAAAATCCTCTTAAGATCCCCGTTCAGCACAAGTTCTTTGAAACACTTAACGCGACATCACATAGTCATGGATCGCTTTTGCCGCAACGCGGCCGTCTCCCATTGCCAGAATGACGGTGGCCGCCCCGCGTACAATATCGCCTCCGGCGAACACCCCGGCTTTGTTCGTGGCTCCTGTCTTGTCATCAGTCACGATGTAGCCCCATGTATTCATTTCAAGGTCTGGTGTGCTTTGAGCGAGCAAAGGATTGGGACCGGTGCCGATCGCCACAATCACCGTGTCCACGTCCACAATGAATTCTGATCCCTCGATCGGGATCGGACGCCGGCGTCCGGACGCATCAGGCTCGCCAAGCTCCATTTTCAGGCATTGAACGCCTTTGACGCGGCCCTGCTCATCTCCG
Source organism: candidate division KSB3 bacterium (assembly GCA_002748425.1). Taxonomy (GTDB): domain Bacteria; phylum Moduliflexota; class Moduliflexia; order Moduliflexales; family Moduliflexaceae. The sequence continues at coordinate 7,807 of PDSJ01000030.1, forward strand.
AGAATGTGCGTGGGGTTGGTGAGGAGATGGAACTGAATGCCCTCTTCTTTGGCATGTTCGATTTCTTCGTTCCTTGCCGGCATTTCCACTTCTGAGCGCCGGTAGATGAGATACGCATTCTCGGCTCCCAGCCTCAAAGCCGTGCGCACGGCATCCATTGCGACGTTGCCGCCGCCAAAGACAGCGACATTTCTGCCTCGGGCGATCGGGGTGTCATAGTGTGGAAATTCGTAGGCTTTCATGAGGTTTGAACGTGTCAGATATTCATTTGCCGAATAAACGCCGTTCAGGTTTTCACCCGGTATGCGCATGAATTTCGGCAGACCGGCACCGTTTGCGATGTAGATTGCATGAAAGCCGATCTCAAACAATTCATCGATCGTGTAGGTTTTTCCGACCACTGCGCTGGTTTCGATCTTGACGCCCAGACGTGTGAGAGCGTCGATCTCGACTCCGACGATCTCTTTCGGCAGGCGGAACTCGGGAATGCCGTACATGAGGACTCCGCCGGCAAGATGCAGCGCTTCAAAGATGGTGACACCATGCCCCTGCTTTGCCAGATCGCCAGCAGCTGTCAGCCCAGAAGGGCCGGCTCCGATAATAGCGATTTTTTTTCCGCTGGATTTCGGAATTTCCGGGATTTCGATATTCCCATGTTCTCGTTCATAATCCGCGGCAAATCGTTCGAGGTGGCCGATTGCGACCGCTTCCCCTCTGGCTCCGAGAATGCAGAGTGATTCACATTGCTCTTCCTGCGGGCAGACACGTCCGCAGACAGCCGGCAGCGCATTATCCTCGTGCAGCACACGAGCGGCCTCCTGGAAATCGCCTTGGGCAATGCAGGCGATAAAGTCAGGGATTTTGACCTTGACCGGACAGCCTTTCACACATTTCGGTGCCGGACACTGGATGCAGCGCATGGCTTCTTCCATTGCCAGTTCAGGAGAGTAGCCGCTATTAACTTCCTGAAAATTCCGGCTGCGTTCAGCGGGACTCTGGGCCGGCATCTTATGGCGGGGGATACGCATTCGTCGTTTGCGTTCTTCTTTGCTGAGTGCCATGATTGTTTCTCCTGCGTTTATCGCTGTGCTGCGATCTGAGCATCGAGTTTGCATTGATGCGCTTTGAATTGTTCCAATGAAGCTTTCTCATCGTCAAGATACATGCGCTGACGCAGCATAAGTTCTTTAAAATCAACAGAATGTCCGTCGAACTCTGGCCCGTCGACACAGACAAAGCGATTCTCTCCGTCAATACTGACCCGGCAGCCGCCGCACATGCCGGTTCCATCGATCATGATCGCGTTTAAACTGACCATGGTATTAATGTTATATGGGCGTGTGAGGTCACTGACGGCTTTCATCATGATTGTCGGGCCGATCGCCAGGACAAAATCGACAGCTTGCGTGTCGATGATCTCTTGAAGAATATCCGTCACAAAGCCTTTTGTGCCGTAACTGCCATCATCTGTTGCAATCCTGATCTCATCGCTGACGCTTCGCATCTGTTCTTCCAAAATCACAAGTTCTTTTGTTCTGGCCCCGAGAACTGCGATCACTTTATTGCCTTTCTCCTTGAGCGCTTTGGTAATAGGATAGGTCACGGCGATTCCCACGCCGCCGCCAATGCAGACAGCAGTGCCAAAGCATTCCAGGTGAGAAGGATTTCCCAGCGGCCCGGCAATGTCCTGAATCGTATCGCCAGCCTGCAGGCTGTTAAGGTGGCTGCTGGTTTTTCCGACAGACTGGCAGATCAGCATGATGCTTCCCTTCTCCGGGTTTGCATCTGAAATGGTGAGCGGCATCCGTTCTCCGGCATCATTGATGCGTAGAATGACAAATTGTCCGGCTTTACGCCGTCTGGCGATTTGAGGCGCTTCGACTTCAAACCAACCGACGTGTTCAGACAACATACGTTTCTCGATAATTTTGTGCATGATCATTCCTCTCAGTAGTTATGCAACAGTTTCAAGGACATCTGTAAAGCAGACCGAGCATGGCATGGATAAAGAGGTGAGGAAAAAGCGGGGCTTCGGGCGCTCTGAGCGTTTACAAACGACATTCTCAGCTCACGTTGTCAGTGCATATAGTATGTCTCGTACGTTCTTGAAGAAATTTCCACTGTTCGTTGCAGAGTTTTTTCTGTGTCTTGCACAGTCAAAATGTCAATGTTTTTTTTGTGAAGAGAGTATTTTTGACCAGAAACGCTCTCTTTCCCCAGTGAACGTTTTCGAGAATATGGCGCTATGGAGCTGATCTGCCTTGCCAGACGCGATCGTACTTTTTCGCCTGAAACGTGATGCTCATGCCGCCTGGCGGAAGACAATTTGCTTGACAGAGAATTGATCGTGTAAATATCGTTCCTGAAATAGCGACGACTTGGACAAAGACTATCCCAGGAGCTCTACAGCCATGACAACAGAGCAGCACCACAGCACACCATTCTCTTTACAGGCGCTCATTCGGGCTATGCGGCCGAATCAATGGACAAAGAACCTGATCGTCTTGTCCGGCCTGATTTTTGCCCGCGAATTGTTCGACCCGCAGTCGCTGTTGCGGGCGATCGCGGCCTTTTTCCTGTTTTGCCTTCTTTCCAGCACGATCTATCTGGTGAATGACATCAAAGATGTCGAGCGCGATCGGCAGCATCCGCTGAAATCGAAGCGTCCGATCGCGGCCGGGGATCTTTCTCTTCCGGCGGCCTGGGCCTCGGCAGCGACATTGGGCGTTGTGGCGCTGCTCGGATCCTTTGTTCTCGATTTCAGTTTCGGTGTTGTGGCTTTGCTCTATTGTGCGCTGTTGTGCGCGTATTCCTTCTGGCTTAAGCATCTGGTCATCCTGGATGTGCTGACGATTGCGATCGGCTTTGTGCTGAGAGCTGTGGCCGGGGCCGAGGCGATCGACGTCGAATTCTCTGCCTGGCTGCTGCTCTGTACGATCCTTCTGGCGCTGTTTCTCGGTTTAAGTAAACGCCGTCATGAATTGAGCCTTCTGGGAGGAAAGGCCAGCTCGCATCGTAAAATTCTTCAAGAGTATTCGTCCCATCTGCTTGACCAGATGATCGGTGTTGTCACAGCCTCGACCCTGATGGCGTATGCGCTCTATACTATGGATGACGGTACAAGTGAGAAATTCGGGACCTCCTATATGATCCTTACGGTTCCTTTTGTTATTTACGGAATTTTCCGCTATTTGTATCTTGTGCATCAAAAGGACAAAGGAGGCAATCCAAGCACGCTTGTGATCAGCGATAAACCGATCCTGGTGACGGTCGCTCTCTGGGGACTTCTCTCAGTGGGGCTGATTTATTTTTAACGCGATGTTCCAGCCCGCAGACAGCGCAGGACGATACAGAGAGTCTGCTGTTGTATCGTTCGTGTCGTTTGCGGACGCCGTGCGGGTAGGACTTATGGACACATTTACAATACATGCCGATCATGTCGATGTCGAAGAGATTATGAAAGAGATTCACCGGCGAGTGCTCGAAAAGAAAGAACAGGGGATTTACAGTGATGCTGACCTTCAGGAGATCACAGAACTGAAGCAAAATCTGTCACCCCTGAAAAACGAGCGGTACATCGAGTTAAATCTCCAGCTTCGGCGGCTGCATCACAATTGGGATATGGCGGCTGCCGGCAGTGTAATTATTCGCTCGCATCGTAAAGTGATCGGGCCGCTTCTGGTGGTGATCAAGACTGTCGGAGCTCGTGTACTGCGTTTTTTTGCCTCAGCTTTTTTTACCAGGCAAACTGAATTCAATGCCGCGTCTGTGCGTTTCAGTTCAGTCGTGCTGGAAGAATTGACGCGTTTGAATGAAGAAAATACAGCCCTGCAGCAGCGGATCGATGAGCTGGAAGCCAGGCAGAGGGATGAGTAAAGGACATGCGTGTAGCCTTTGTCGTTCAACGATACGGACTTGAAGTGAATGGCGGAGCCGAAGCCTTGTGCCGCTGGGTCGCCGAGCGCATGCAGAGATATTTCGAGCTGGAGGTCTTGACAACCTGCGCTCTTGACTATCTTTCCTGGGAGAACCATTTTCCCGACGGACTTGAATCCGTTAACGGCGTCAAAGTCCGTCGTTTTTCCGTCGATCTGCCCAGAAACATGAGCCGCTTCAATCGTTTTGCCCGCAAATTGTTTGCCCGCCGCGACCGTTCGCTGCTGGATGAATTGGCCTGGGTGAAGATGCAAGGGCCTTCCTCAGCAGCACTGCTTGCGTATATCAAAGAGCATGAAGCCGAGTATGATCTGTTCATCTTTGTCACGTACAGTTATCTGACCACTTTTCTTGGCTTGCAGCTCGTGCCGCATAAAAGCATTTTAATCCCGGCTGCCCATGATGAAGCTCACTTTCAGTTCAGTGTCTTTCAGCCGATTTTTCATTTGCCGCGCGGGATGATTTTCAGTACACAGGAAGAACGCCGCCTGGTTCACACGCGCTGGAGAAACGAACGGATCCCATCGTGCATTGCCGGTGTTGGTCTTGAAGAGAGTGAGGAGGACAGTGAAGCTGCTTGCAGTTTCCCATCTCCCTATTTGCTGTATGTGGGGCGGATCGACGTGATGAAAGGTTGTCAGAAGCTGCTGGATGATTTTTTGCGTTATTGCGGGCAGCGACAGCCAGAGCTGCACCTTGTGCTGCTTGGACGCCAGGAAATGGACTGCCCGGACCACGAGCGGATTCATGCTCCGGGTTTTGTCTCTGAAGCCTGCAAAGCCGATGCTGTCCGCCGGGCAACGCTGGTCGTCAATCCTTCGGAGTTTGAAAGCCTCTCGCTGCTGATTTTAGAAGCCTGGCAGGCAGGGGTTCCGGTTCTGGTGAACGGACGTTCCGAGGTCTTGACGGCTCACTGTCTCAAGAGCAACGGCGGGCTGTATTACACGAATTACGAGGAATTTGCCCTATGCCTCGATCTCCTGCTGGGAAATCGGGATCTGAGGCAGATGATGGGCCGGCAGGGCAGACAGTATGTGGATGAGCACTATTGCCCTGACCGGGTTGAAAAAAGTTACGTGGACTTTATTACGCGAATAGCGAACGCGTAGTCTGGATAATATGCTTTTATGAAGATACATCAAGTACTTCCCTGTCTCAGCTATGGAGATGCGATTGGGAATCATACTCTTGAAATTCAGCGCATTCTACGGCGCTGGGGCTATGAGTCATCTATTTTTGCAGATGATATTCACGAGGCGATGCGTCCTTTTGCTAAATCGTACACAAGGCTTAAAGGGCGCGAACTCAGGGATGCCGTTCTGATGTACCATTTCTCTGTTGGATCGCCGGTCTCGGATTTTGTCAAAGCTCTGCCCAATCGTAAGATCCTGATTTATCACAATATTACGCCGGGAGATTTTTTTCGGGGCTATGAAGAGTCTATCCGCGACGTGCTGGAGCAGGGCCGCAAAGAGCTTCTGGATTTTGTTGATCTCTGTGAAACCGCTGTCGGCGATTCGGAATTTAACCGTCTGGAACTCGAAGCGCTTGGCTTCCCGCACAGCAGTGTGCTGCCCATTATTCTGGATTTTGATAAATATACGCGGCAGCCTGATAAGAAGGTGCTGGAGCGCTATCAGGACGGCCAGCGCAATATTATTTTTGTCGGGCGCTTGGCGCCGAATAAACGCCAGGAAGATATTATTCACGCGTTTGCTCTCTATAAACGTTACGTGAATTCTGCATCGCGCTTACTGCTGATCGGTGCTGGAGGCATCGAACGCTATGATCTTATGCTGGACGAGTTTATCCGTGGTCTGGCTCTGGACGATGTGCACATCACCGGCAGAGTCTCGGATGACGAATTAGCCGCATATTATCAGGTCGCAGACCTGCTGCTGTGCATGAGCGAGCATGAGGGGTTCTGCGTGCCTATGGTGGAAGCGATGTATTCCGATCTGCCGATTTTGGCCTGTCATTCCACCAGTATTCCCTATACGCTCGGCGAATCCGGTGTATTAATTCATGAAAAATGTTATGAAAAAATTGCAGAAATGATCGATCTGATGATCGAAAACCAGGCATTCCGTCAGGGGATTCTTAAGGCTCAACGCCGTCGCTTCAGTTATTTTAAGCGCGATCATGTCGAACAAATTCTGAAACGTGTTCTCGCCCAGCTTGGGCTGTGACTCTCAGGACTGCAAACGCGTTTCTTGCCGAGGGCGGCCTTGATTGAAACAGTATTCATCATCATACAGGAAGCGATATTGTTATGCGAGTCACTCAGCTCCTTCCATCTGTCCATTCCGGCGATGCTGTAGGCGACAGCGCCTATGAAATGCACCGCGCCTTACAATCGTGCGGCATCGAAAGCTGCATGCTTGGGATCAATATCGATGAGCATTTGAAAGACCGTGCCATATCTTTTGAGCAATTTTCCAACTATGATTCGCCGGATACGGTGCATATCTATCATTTTGCGGTCCCGTCGCCCATGAGCTATGCCTTCAAGGAGGCCAAGGGACGCAAAGTGCTACTCTATCATAACATTACGCCGCCGCATTTTTTCGAAGGTTTCAGCGAAGATCTGGTGACCATCACGACTACCGGTCGGCATGAAATCAAGCTGCTGGCCGACGCAACAGACCTCGGCCTGGCGGATTCAGAGTTCAATCGTCTGGAATTGGAGGGCTACGGCTATCGGAAGACCGGGGTCCTGCCGATCCTGCTGGATTTCTCGAAATATGAGATTCCGGCAGACCCGAAGGTGCTCGAAGAATTCGATGACGGTCGTATCAATATTTTGTTTGTGGGGCGCATCACTCCAAATAAAAAGCAGGAAGACGTCATCAAAGCGTTTACCGTGTACAAACGATATATTCATGACAACAGCCGCCTGCTGTTGGTGGGGAAATATGATCCTGACGAGAGATATGTGAAAATCCTGCGAGAACTGATCGAGGAACTCGGTATTGAAGATGTCCATTTCTCCGGGCACGTCACTCAGGCAGAACTGAATGCCTATTACCGTATTTCCAGACTCCTGCTCTGTATGAGCGAGCACGAAGGCTTTTGCGTCCCGGCAGTGGAAAGTTGCTACTTCCAACTCCCGATTCTGGCCTACGACTGTACTGCCCTGCCCTACACACTTGGCAATTCAGGCGTTTTGTTCAGGAAAAAATCCTATGCGGAAATTGCTGAGATGATGCAGGAGCTGATTACTGATAGCGCCCTGCGTGACGCTGTCATCCGAGGACAGACAACACGCCTGGCACAGTTCCGGAAAGAACGCATCCTGCCCCTTTTATGTCAATACCTGGAGAGCGTATCATCTTAAAAACGCCTGAACAAGAATTGGACGGTTTTCTGTAAGCGGCTGTCAGCCATTTTTTTCATCATCCATTCTTCGGCGATCCGTTTATTGAGCAGAGCAATTGTGGGAAAAGCATGCTGCATGAGCATAATATCGTGCAGGCGGATGTGTTTGTGCATGGCCAGAATATACTCATGGATAATCTCACTCGCTGCTTCCCCGACGGCCGTGACCCCGTAAATTTTTCCAAAGGAACTGACAAGGACTTTGACAAAACCTACAGCTTTTCCGTCCGCAATTGTCCTGCCGTAATCTTCATAGTTTGTTTTTATCTTTATTTCAATCTTTTCAGAAACGGCATCACCGAACTCATGAGGGATAACATGCCCTGGTGCATTGCAGCGTGACTGAATAAGGCTCTGCCGTTACAATCGCCGACAGCATAAATATGAGCAACGTTGGTTCTGCCATATTCATCGGTCACGATACCGCGTTTGTCATACCGGATTCCGGCATTTTCCAGGCCCAGGTCGAGTACTGGTTTTCTCCCGGCGGCGACAAGGAGTTGTTCAGCCCGAAACTCGTCTTTATCTGTGCTGATAACAATACGATCTCCGTCTTGCCGAATGTGCTGAATGGATGTTGAGTTATAGACTTCCACCCCGCACTTTTTGATTTCTTCTTCCAGCACCTGCGCAGCTTCAGCATCGGCGAGGGGCAGGAGATGCGGATCCATGTGAGCCAGGACAACCCGTGTTCCCAGTAGTGCAAAGGCCTGGGCCATTTCGGTTCCGATTGCTCCTCCTCCCAAAATAAAGATGGATTCCGGTAATTGTTCGAGGGTAAAAAGGGTCTCATTGCTTAAATAGTCAACATCTTCGATACTAGGGACAGGTGGAATGAATGCGTTGGTTCCGGTGGCGATATAGATCTTACGTGCCGTATACACATCATTGACGACCGATGTCATGGCATTATAGAGCATTGCTACTGCTCCTGAAGCCGGCCTGTCAAGAAAAATTCCAATTCTGCTGCTCTTGCAGGCGCCAGAGCACTCAAGTCGCGCATAATTTGGCTTTGTCCTGAGTCGGGAAGGGCTGGTATTGGGGCGACGGGCTGCAAAAATGCCGCGCGTTGCTGCCAGTGGGCGAGCAAAAAAGCATGAGAACAAAGCTTGACAAGGACGCTTCCAAATCGTATAAAGGCAGGAAAAAGGAATTCAGGCACGTGTCATTTCAGTCCATTTCTGAAGGGACTCTAAGGTGGCTATCCACATCATCATCGGCGTATTGCCGCGCGTCATCCTGTGAGGCGGGCAGATGACCGAACTGTGTTGCAGATTCTTCTATTGTGATGGCATCAAGATTGGAACGTTGGCCGGGAAGCTAGCTTGCTGGAGCTGAAACCTCTACTTTCAGCGTGACAACTTTTTCACTCTCCATATTCTTTACGTGTTTCGAAGGTCTTTCGTTCCAGTTTCTTCTCTTGTCTGATTCATGAAAGAAAATTTTCCTGGCAAGGGAGTTCTCGTCCGAACCGCTATGCTTCTTCAACAAATTATGAATGGAGTCACACAGGGGAGTATCTATTCTTTGGTGGCAATCGGATACGTCCTGATTTTCGGAACCATGAACATGGTCTCTTTTGCGCATGGCGAGACGCTTATGATGGGCGCCTTCATCGGTTTTTTTGCCGTGCAGTTCTTTCATTTGCCACTGTTTGCGGCATTATTGCTGGCGTTTCTCGGAGGTTGGCTGATCGGCATGCTGACGGAATTGCTGTTCTTCAGAGGGCTGCGAGGGGCTACACATATGCCGCCCCTCTTGCTCACAATCGGTCTTTCGACGATCCTGAAAGAAATGGCAGGCATCAGTTTTGGCTATGAAAACCAGGCAATGCCTTCGTTTTATCTTCGCACTTTTCGCTTGGGAGCCGTTCAAATTTCATTGCTGCAACTTCTGATTTTAGCGACAGTTGCTGTCTTGGTGTTGTTGTTACAGCTTCTTCTGTACAAAACCCGTCTTGGCATGGCAATGCGGGCGATTTCACAAGATTATCGTATGGCGGGATTACTGGGGATGCATGTCGATCGCATCTATAACCTCTCTTTTGCTCTGGCATCAGCGCTGGGAGCTGTGGCTGGAGTGTTGATTGCAGTGTATTATACTGTAGTTTCTCCATTCATGGGCGGCATCCCTGGCTTAAAAGGTTTTATCGCCTGCATTTTCGGAGGCCTGACAAGTATTCCCGGTGCGATTTTTGCGGGACTGATCATCGGCATCGTGGAAAATCTGACTGTAGAATTCCTCAGTTCCGGTTATCAGGATACGGTCGCTTTCGCCATCCTGATTCTGGTGCTCTGCATCCGTCCCCAAGGGCTGATGGGAAAGAAAAACGAGGTGTATTGACATGACCTTTATGGAGCGCCGTCGTTATATCTGGCTGCTTCTTGGAGCGTTACTGCTTTTTCCGCTCTGTGTGAACGATAGCTATGTGCTGAACGTCGCGATTATGGCGGGGATCTATATCATTTTGGCGTCCAGCATGAATTTGACGAACGGCTATGGCGGAATTTTTTCGATGGGCCATTCGGCTTTTTACGGCATTGGTGCGTATACAACCGGGATCTTGCATTATCACTTCGGTACCGGTTTCTGGACCGGCTTATTGGCGGGCACAGTCTTGTCTATACTTTTTGGTCTCTTACTGGGTATTCCGACATTGCGCTTGCAGGGCATTTTCTTTGCAATGGTTTCTGTCGCCTTTTTAGAAATTCTGCGTTTAGCTGCGATCAACTGGATTTCCGTGACACGCGGCCCGATGGGAATTCCCGGAATTCCTGGTCCAACGGTTTTTGGATGGACCCTTTCCACGAATCGCCAGTTCTATTATGTTATCTTACTGCTGGTGCTGCTGGTGCTCTTTCTCCTGTCCCGCATTGTGCATTCCCGCATTGGGCGGGCCTTGACAGCAGTTCGCGACGACGCGCAGGCAGCAGCCTCACTGGGGATTTCGCCCTTTCGGTACCGCTTGATCGCACTTGCTTTCTCAACGGGTTTTGCCGGAGTCGCCGGCTGTTTTTACGCGCACTACGCCACATATATCAGCGTTGATTCCTTTGGTGTACAAGAAACTTTTATCATTATGACCATGATGGTGGTCGGTGGCATGGGAACCCTGAGCGGTCCGGTGGCTGGAGCTGTTCTGTTAACAGTCTTCCCGGAGCTCTTCCGTTTCCTGCAGGAATATCGCATGGTGGCGTATGGCGCGATTTTGATTCTGGTGATCCTTTTTCGTCCCGAGGGCCTGCTCGGCGTGTCAGGTATCGTCGGGACAGAAGGTCTGCTGAAACGTCGGCAGGAGCGAAGGCAACCATAACAAAAACCGGTATCGCTTATCGATGAGACAGAAGTGAGGCTGCGGGTGACGTATCAGATGCGCGAAGAGGCTCTTACGCAGTATCAGGACTTCGGATTCTTATGCTCGAAATTCGGAATATTCATGTGTATTACGGACAGGTCCATGCTGTAAAGGGGATCTCGCTGGAAGTTCATCAGGGAAAGATCACCGCTGTGTTGGGTGCTAACGGTGCTGGGAAAAGTACAACCCTGATGACGCTTGTCGGTGCGGTCCCATCGCAGGACGGATCGATATGGCTCGATGGACGAGACATCAGCAGATGGCGTATGCAGAAGATTGCGCGGCAACGGATCACGCTCGTGCCTGAAGGACGGCATATTTTCCCTGATTTCAGCGTTGATGAAAATCTCAGAGCTGGAGCCTACACGGTGAGATCCGCAAAACGGGTTCAGGACTTGCGGGAGAATGTTTTTGAGCTGTTCCCGCGTCTGAAGGAGCGGCTTTCGCAGAAAGGAGGAACACTTTCGGGAGGCGAGCAGCAGATGCTGGCGATCGCCCGGGGCTTGATGGCTGATCCTACAATTCTGTTGCTGGACGAGCCTTCCCTTGGGCTGGCCCCAAAATTGATGGACACGATTTTCGAACACATTGTTGAGATCAACCGCCAGGGCATCACGATTCTCCTGGTGGAGCAGAATGCGCGTCTGGCTCTTGATATTGCTCATCAGGGCTATGTGCTTGAAACCGGTCGTGTTGCGCTGCATGGCACACGTGATGAACTGCGGCATAATGACCGTGTCCGTCAGGCCTATCTTGGACTGTGACTGACAGGTCCTTCCTTTTTTGCGTGCGCAGCCTCAGCAATGCGCGAATTCTCATTTTCGGATTCCTGCGCGGCTCAGAGTCAGGACAAGTACGGAAGCCGCTCCTGCCTGCTTCAACACCCGTGCGCATTCGTTCGTGGTCGCGCCTGTGGTGAAGATGTCGTCGATGAGGATGATATTCTGCTGCCGGATCTTCTCAGGAGATGTGAGATCAAAGGCGTTTTTAACATTTTGACGGCGTTTAGAATGCTTTTTGATCGGCCATTGGGCCTCAGTATGCCGAATTCTGCGAAGATTTCCGATTTGAACTTTGCGTCCGACATGACAGGCAAGTTCTTTGGCAAGGATCGCTGATTGATTGTAGCCTCGCTGTCTGAGCCGTTTTTTATGCAGAGGAACTGGCAGAATGATTTGATAGTGCCGCCAGTCGATGCGAGCAGAGAGAGCTGTAAGGAATAAGCGGGCCAGGGGCTTCCCCAACGCGGGTTTCTGCTGGAATTTAAACTGAACGATTGCCTGTTTGAGCACAGCTGTATATTCCGCCACAGAACGCGCATAATTGAAATGGGGCGGCGAGCTGCGGCAATCGCTGCAAAGGAGGAGAGTCGGCGTATGCTGCAGGACCTGCCTGGCTGAAAAAGGCCGACCGCATTGCAGGCAGATCGGGCCGTCGAGCGCTGGAATACTGTCCCAACAGGCGCGGCAGAAGATCAAAACGCGCTCATCGCCGGCAAAACTTCCGCAATTGGGACATTCTGCCGGGAATACAAAATCAAGCGCTGTTTGCGCGTAGGATCCTAAGGATTCAGCCTTCGGCAGGAGTCGGCGTATGCGTTTCAATGAAATGCTGTAACGCGGCATGCTGCTGCTCCGAGAGTTGCTGAAAGTACAGCGCGATTTTATACTCTTTACATGCTGGAGTGTTCTGCTCTGGTTCCACTCTGACAACGATGCCCTCGATCTGTGACGCCATCGCTGTGAAAGAGCCGTGTTCTGAGGCGTGTACCAGAGTCACCAGGATTTTGCCAAAAAGCGGGACATAGTGGGGAATTGAGCAATAAAGCCCATTCATACAGATATTAATCAAGCGGGCTTCCAGGGATGCTGCTTCGTGTTCTCCCATATCCAGCAAGGAAAGCTGTAAAGGGATTTCCAGAGTCAGGCGCTGATGACTTCGTCGTTCCTGTTGTTTGAGGTCTTTCATAACTGTGTACTGGTTGAGGCGTGTGGTGGTTTTGAGCCTCCACAACGCAGATTTATTCTTTATGTAAAGTCGTATGCTGTCAGAAAGCTCGTAAACTCGTCAAACATTTTTTTCGAAACTCTGCAGAAGCAAAGCAGTAAGACCCTCTTCTTACACGCGAACAAAACTTGACATTTTTCGATATGGCTTTAAGAGAAGATTGTGTCAGAACAGTCTCATGCCTGACAGCAGCAGAGCCAGGTGGACTGTGAGCGCAATTATACTCGAAAGGCGCTGTGTATGACTATCATGAATTTCTCTGAAATAGTGTCAATATCATCGTGATCATCAGAAAAAATTTATTCAGTGCGGAGGTACGTCAGATGTCAAAAATATCGCGAGTAATTATCATCGTGCTTGATAGTGTTGGGATCGGAGAGATGCCTGATGCCGGAGCTTATGGAGATGCAGGCAGTCATACGCTGGGCAATATTGCCGAAGCGATGGGAGGACTGGATATTCCGAATCTTCAGCTTCTGGGACTGGGGAATATCGAAGCCCTGGAAGGCGTAGCTGCTGCCAGGCATCCACAGGCATGCTATGGCAAAATGGCCGAACTTTCGGCAGGAAAGGACACGACAACAGGGCATTGGGAGATGATGGGCCTCGTGCTTGAAGAACCCTTTCCCACGTATCCGAATGGTTTTCCGGAAGAGCTGATCGCAGAATTCCGCCGTCGCAGCGGACACGACATTCTCGGGAACACACCGGCTTCGGGGACTCAGATTATCGACGAACTGGGTGCCGAACATCTTGCCACTGGCAAGCTTATCGTGTATACCTCTGCCGACAGTGTTTTCCAAATTGCCGCTCATGAAGAGCTCGTTCCGATCGAAGAACTGTACAAAATATGCGAGGAGGCCCGCAATCTCCTGCAGGGAAAACACGGTGTCGGGCGCGTGATTGCGCGTCCCTTTATCGGCCAACCCGGGCATTTTACCCGCACCAGCCGTCGCAAGGATTTTTCCCGTGTCCCGCATTTGCCGACTGTCCTGGATCACGCTAAAGCTGCTGGCCTTCCGGTGAATTTTGTGGGCAAGATCGATAATATTTTTGCGAATCGCGGATTGACCGGCGGAAATCATACCACGAATGACATGGCCGGGGTGGATGCCACCATTGATTATATGGGTTCTCAGGAGCGGGGAATTCTGCTGACGAACCTCTGTGATTTCGACATGCTCTATGGCCATAGGAATAATGTCGAAGGTTACGCCCGCAATTTACGCGATTTCGACGCCAGACTGCCCGAGATCCTCGACGCAGTACGCGATAGTGATATGCTTGCGATTACTGCTGATCATGGCTGTGATCCGACATTTCCCGGTACGGATCATACGCGTGAATATGTCCCGCTGCTTGTGTACGGAAGCTCTTTGAAGGCCGGTGTGGATTTGGGCTTGCGCCAGAGCTTCGCTGATTTGGCGGCCACAACCGCAGATATGCTCGAGCTCCCCGCTCCCCGTTGGGGCAAAAGCTTTAAAGAACTGCTTTAAACCAGGGAGGTGCAGCCATGACAGCGTTTCGTTTACGACTCGATTCCTTCAACCTGCTCTTTTTTCATGTCTGACAAAGAATATTTTCCGGAAGCTGTTGAATTGCCTTTGGAAGACGTGCTGGATCTGCATTCTTTCCCACCGAAAGAAATCAAAATCCTGTTAAACGCGTATCTTGATGATGCCTGTGAGGCTGGTTTTCCAGAGGTTCGTATTATTCACGGCAAAGGCATAGGTGTACAACGTGAAATTGTACGTTCTGTGGCTTCGAAGCATCCCTGCGTGGCTTCCGTGAGATCGGCTTCTGACGGCTGGGGGGCGAGCATTGTCATCTTTGCTGATAAAAACGGGTGACGAAACGATATTTCTTGCTTCGTCACCCACAGAGAACGTGTTATACTGCTTAACTTATGCAGCAAGCAGGGCATTTACTTTTTTGGTCAGGCGCGATTTTTTACGAGCTGCTTTATTTTTATGGATAACTCCCTTTGATGCAACACGATCGAGAGTGGAGATTGCCTCCTGCAGGGCTGCCTGGGCAGCTTCTTTGTTGGCGTCACTGAGGGCAGTTTCGACGTTTTTTACGACATTTTTCAAGCGAGTTTTATACGCTTTGTTCCGCATCTGGCGGATTTTGTCCTGTTTGATTTTTTTGAGTGCTGACTTATGATTCGCCATGGATTATTTTCGATTCCTCCTGAAAAATTATTTTTTGTCTGCGAGACGCTGTCAAATTCCCCGTACATGAGGGAGTATGCTTTCCATAATTCATTAAGAATGGGGGTATAAAAGCCGGGAAATACTGTCAAGAATTTTTCAGCGCTGAAAACAAGAAAGCTCAAAAAAAATTGCTGTGCGCTAAAGCGTGAAAAAAAGCGTGGACATCATCAGCCTTTTTTGGGCATTGGATACTATCCCGACCAGGTCCAGCGAGGAGGAGCGGAGGCATATTCTGAGTTGAATCGATTATGGACATTATAAAAATATTTTCAGTGCTTGCTGCTGTCATGATAATGACTCTGTCTGCCGAGCGTCTGAATGCCGTGGAGCGCAAAACGCTCGTTGCCGATATCCGCCAACGTCCACCTGAGATGGTGGTGCACGGGGAATCCTTCTGGGCAGGCCCGTTGATTGATATTCTTCAGGAAGCAGTCCAACGCGCAGGGTATCAGATTCAATTTCAAGTCAGACAATTTCAGGGAAGCTTACGCTATTTGGAGCGAGGTGAAATCGATATTCTTCCCCGCGCCATCTGCACTCGACAACGCGCGACATTTATGGATTTTCTTGGCCCTGTCGGTTACGAAGAGAAGGAGATTCTGTTTTTAGTAAAGCCGGGGCAGGAAGAGTCTGTTCGGACTTTTGATGATTTAAAAGATCTGACTGTGGGAGTGAAAAGGGGAACGGTGTACTTTGACGCCTTTGATGCGTGTCAGGAAATTGTGAAAATCGAGTCGCATGATGATGAGAATCTGGTGCGGATGTTTGCGCATAATCGATTCCAGACGATGATCATTCTGGACCGTAATGCCGTTGAATCGGCCTTGAGAAAATATCAGATTTCAGAGTATGCCTATGCTCGTTACAGAAAGACGCTGCATATCGGAATCTATTACGGCATTCTTCGGGGTCATCCTGCAACAGTTTCCCTGCAAAGGGCCCTGGAAAATCTGGTCATCTCGGGAAGGGTCAAGGCGATTTATGCTTCATACGGGCTGGAGCCTCCGAATTTCGATCACCGGCATGGATTTGAACCGTGTTTTCAAGAAGAAATGGAGTAGTGAGACTATGCGAAATCGCCTGCGGCATTACTCGATTTCCAGAAACCTGACAATCGGCTTGTTTCTTGCGTTCGGCTGTGTGGCCGGCGTGACCTTATACGCCAGTTTGCGTTTTTCCTCTCATCAGGCTCGCGTTGCATTGCAGAAAAAAACGGATGAATATATCACATCCCTGGCAGATATTCTTGCCGTACCCTTGTGGCATTTTAATGAGAAGGTCATCGAGGCGATCGGACAATCCTACGTACAGAATGACTTCATCGTTGCCATCAGGATTGAGTCGGTGGTGGGAGATTGGGATTTCCGTAAAGATGATCCGAAGAGCCAGACCGCCTTTTTGCGCACAGGGACGATTTGCTATCAGGGTGAAACGCTCGGAGAAGTCACGATTTTTCCCACGACTCGTTATTATGCGATTCTCAATCGCCGTTTCTTTTGGTCGTATACCGTCACTTTAGTCTTGATGATCGTCATTTTGTCGTTGGTCTCGGGAGGATTGTTCCGGCAGCTGCTGCAAAAGCCGTTTATGCAGTTCATTGATCTGGTGAATGCCTATGTTTCAGGCGATCAATCCGCGTTTTCCCGTCACGGAACCTACATTGAATTAGAACCGCTGGTGGCCGCGTTAAAGCAGATGGGAGACACGATCAGCGCTCAGATGCGCTCACTTCAGCGGGCAGAGCAAAAGTATCGCGGCATTTTCGATAATACTGTGGCCGGGATTTTTCAAATAACCCCTGAAGGCAAATTTATCAGCGCAAACCCTGCATTAGCTGGAATTCTGGGCTATGACTCGCCGGAGGAATTGATGAAGTGCATCGATGACGTTCAGCAGCAGCTTTATGTGGATCGGAGGCAGGGTGATGAGTTTATCAAGCTTCTCGAGCAAGAGAAACATGTTGAAGCCTTTGAAGTTCGCTTGCACCGCAAGGACGGCAGCATGATGTGGGGGTTACTTCATGCCCGCCTGGTCTACGACGATCGAGGCAATGTGCAGCATTATGAAGGGTTTTTGCAGGATATTGCTGTGAGAAAACAGGCGGAAATGGAAATTCAGCATTTAAAAGAACAACTGCAAGCCGAGAACATCTATCTGCGTGAAGAGATTAAACTGGAGCACAATTTTGATGAAATTATCGGTCAAAGCCGTATGCTGAAGAGCTTGCTCAGCAAAGTCGAGCAGGTGGCTCCCACTGATACAACTGTTTTGATCTCTGGCGAAACCGGTACCGGAAAAGAATTGATCGCGCGCGCTTTGCACCATACCGGTCCCCGCAAAGATCGTCCACTGGTGAAAGTGAATTGTGCGGCATTGCCTGCTCATCTGATTGAAAGTGAATTGTTCGGCCATGAAAAAGGCGCGTTTACCGGCGCGACTGTCAGGCGGATCGGCCGCTTTGAATTTGCGCAGGAGGGCACAATTTTTTTGGACGAGATCGGCGAGCTTCCCCTGGAACTGCAAGCCAGGCTGCTTCGAGTGATTCATGAAGGAGAGTTCCAACGGGTCGGCAGCTCGAGAACCTTGACGTGTGATGTGCGCGTGATTGCCGCGACAAACCGTAATCTCAAGGAAGAAGTCAGGCACAGGCGTTTTCGACAGGATCTCTTTTACCGCTTGAGTGTCTATCCCTTAGCCATGCCTCCGCTGCGCGATCGGGCTGAAGATATTCCTCTGCTCGTGCAGGCCTTTGTGCAAAAATTCAGTAAACGCCTCGGAAAGCAGATAGAAACGATCCCTCAAACTGCCATGAATGCCTTGCAGCAGTATTCCTGGCCTGGAAACGTCCGTGAACTCGAAAATGTCATCGAACGTGCGGTTATCATTAGCCCGGACAATACGCTCCGGATTGAATTGCCCCAAGAACAGGTGCTCGCAGCAGATACTGGCAAAACTCTTCAAGAGGTTGAACGAGAGTATATCTTACACGTTCTTCAATCCAGAGGCTGGCGGGTGAGCGGTCCCAAAGGCGCTGCCGTTGTCCTGGGTCTGAATGAAGCCACACTCCGTTCACGTATGCAGAAACTCGCCATTTACAGACCGAAAGCAGGTAAAAGCCCTCTATAGGCCACACAACGAGACAACGGCGCAAAATTTCAGATCGATGCTTATTGTCCTATTGCGTATTTTCGGGCTGTGTACTGTATTATTTTCGTGATATTTCACGTTTTCGTGAAATATCACGAATTTTAATCTGATATCCATACAAATCATCTGGCTGTTATAAGCCCGGGAAAAGTCAACATACATTATACCACGCTATCACGCAGTACAATCTCTTTGCTGGCATGGTGTTTGAAACAGGCTGAAGTCTCTGACGATCGCAAAGTAGAATCAACATTAACACAACTTTTTTAAAGGAGAAACTGGTATGAAAAAGTTTTCACTCAACCTTTGCATTCTGATTTTTTCACTGGCACTGTTTCTGCCGTCCTATGCACAAAGCGCTGATGTTGTGATTAAGCTGGGGCATATTGCTGAGCCGACAAATCCCTATGGACAAGGGGCGGATCATTTTGCGACATTGGTTGCTGAGAAATCCGGTGGCGAAATTGACGTCAAGGTCTTCCCATCTTCGCAGCTCGGAGGACAAAAGGAACTTATTGAAGGATTAATTTTTGGGACAGTCGATATGGCTCTGACAGGTACGGCGGTCCTCGGAACCTTCCAGCCGCAGGTCGCTCTGTTCGACATGCCGTTTCTTTTTGTAGACAGGGCCCACGCATACAGAGCATTGGACAGCGTTGGTCTGGAGATAGGAAAAGCGCTTGAGCCAAAAGGGATCAAGCTCTTGGGCTATATGGAAAACGGTATCAGGCATTTGACCAATAACATCCGCCCGATACAATCCCCCACTGATATGGAGGGGCTGAAAATCAGGGTGATGAATAATAAGGTCTATATTGAAATGGTCAAAGCGCTCGGGGCTTCTCCTACACCGATGGCATTTGCCGAACTCTATTCCGCGCTGCAGCAGGGAACTGTTGATGGTCAGGAAAATCCAAGCGCTCATATTTTCACAAAACGGTTTTTTGAAGTACAGAAATATGCCTCGTTAACCGGTCATGCTTACGCGCCTGAGCCGGTTCTCATTTCGATGAAAACATGGAATAAACTGAGCGATGCACATCGTGCAATCATTCAGGAAGCAGCCGTAGAAGCCATTGAATGGCAAAGAAAGCTTGCCACCAAAAAGGATGACGAATTCTGGGCGAAAATCAAAGAGACAGGAAAGATGTCCGTCATCAGCGTCGATCGGCAGCCGTTCATTGATGCAACAAAGAGTGTCTATGAAGAAATGGCGGGGATCGTTGGTCAGGATAATATCGATAAGGTCAGGGAATTGGCTGAGTGAGAGTTGAACAAGCTGACCCGCTCTGCTCTTGTTGGACGGGATGAGAAAGGTGTGTGGAATAGCGTTGCTTTGTCAGTCGGTATTCCACACTGATCTCTTCGCAGAGAGAGAATTTCCTGAGAGAGGAGAACTGAATTTATGTACGATAACATCTTGAAGGGCCTCCGAGCTGCTCTGTATTATTTTTCGATCGCCGCAATGTCTCTTATGCTGATCGTCATTTTTGCTCAGGTTATTACGCGATATTGTTTTAACTATACACCGGAATGGTCAGAGGAACTCGCCAGATTTTTATTCGTTTGGGTGGTCTTTCTGGGATCTGCTCTGATTATGGGGGAATCCGGTCATCTGGCTGTTGAATTCTTTCCCAAGCTGATGAGGGGAACTGTCGGCGGCAAGATTTTGGCAATTCTCATCAACCTGGCCGGATATGTGTTCATAGGTATTCTGTTTTTTAATGGAGCTGAGATGACGCGAGTAATGACCTTCCAGGTTTCTCCCGGACTGAGTCTCCCGATGAGTTATATCTATTCCGTGATTCCATTGAGCAGCGTCTTGATGCTGTTATACCTGGTCAAACATAGCCTGGAAATTGTCAGAGCGTCTTCAGAGCATGAAGACCTGCCGACAAAGTAGGAGGCGAATAATATGGGATTTGTATTATTGGGAATGTTCTTATTGCTGACGGCACTTGGAGTGCCTGTGGCCTTTGCGCTCTGTCTTGCCGTAGCAATTGTGCTCTTTTTTTTCATGGACATGCCGCTGGTCATGGTGACCCAGATTATGTATGCGGGAATCGATTCCTTTTCGTTTATGGCGGTTCCGTTTTTTATGCTTGCCGGGGCGTTCATGTCTGCCGGGGGAGTCACTGCGCGGCTTGTCACGTTTTCTCAGTCCCTGGTCGGTTCTTTCACCGGCGGCCTGGCGCAGACGGTCTCTGTGTCAGGATGCTTTTTTGCGGCGATTTCCGGATCGTCGGCCGCGACCACAGCTGCTCTTGGATCGACCATGATCGATGAATTGGAAAAAAAGAACTATAGTCGCGAATGGGCGACCGGTATCGTTGCATCGAGTGGAGTTGTCGGAATTGTGATCCCTCCCTCCATTACCCTTGTCGTGTACGGCGTTATTGCTGATACGTCGATCGGAGACCTCTTTATCGGAGGGTTTATCCCAGGGATCCTGATGGGAATTTCCATGATGCTGGTAAGCTGGTACCTTGCGAAAAAACGAGGTTTGGGCGCAGAGGGAACGTTTTCATTCAAAGCGATTCTGATCTCTTTTAAGAATTCTTTTTTCGCGCTGATGACCCCTGTGATTATTATCGGAGGTATTTACGGAGGTATCTTTACGCCGACTGAAGCGGCTGCCGTAGCAGCGGTATACGGAATTTTTGTAGGATTGTTTATTTACAAAGAGCTTCAACTGCAAGATTTTCCAAAAATCATTTTTCAGGCAGTCAAAGGGACAACGCTGATCATGTTTCTTGTCGGAGCAGCGAATGTCTTCGGGTGGCTCGTGACCAACCTCCAGATTCCGCAGCAGGTGGCGACTCTGGTTGTCTCGATTACCTCCTCTCCGCTCGTGTTCCTCCTGATGATGAACGTGTTGCTTCTGTTTATAGGAACACTGGTGAATGCCTCGGCCGCAGTCGTTATCCTGACGCCGATTTTTCTGCCGGTTGCAAAAACACTTGGGATCGATCCTCTGTTCTTCGGAGTTTTAATGGTGGTCAACCTGGCAATCGGCTGCATAACGCCTCCTGTAGGACTGGATCTTTTTGTGGCGAGCGCCATCTCAAAGGTCTCGATAGAACGCGTGATGAAGGCGACTCTTCCTTATCTGTATGCTCTGCTTGTCGTCTTGATGCTTTTAACACTCTTTCCGTCGTTTATCACGGTACTGCCGAATGTATTGCGATAACAATGACGACTGGCTGCGAATGGGAGCACGGCACGTGTGACGTTCTGGGGCTCTCATTCACTGCTCTGAAAATATTTTCATTGTCCGTGGAAGTGCGGGCGCTGAACAATCGAAGGCTTGGACTGCCTGAGAAGAGGGGCCGCTCTAGTGAAACAAGCTGTTCAGCAAGCCTTTTTTCTTTTGCAAGACATCGTCACCCCGAATTTCCGCAAAGCGTCGTAGCAGCTCTTCTTCCTCTTCATGTAAATCAACAGGCGTGACCACTGTCACTTGGACATATTCATTTCCGCGGCCGTAGCCTCGCAGAGAGGGAATGCCGGCTTCCGGAATCTTAAAGACCTTTCCGGTCTGAGTTCCGCGCGGGATCGTCAATGTCTGACGGACTTCCAAACCGGGCACCTCGATCTCGGCTCCCAGGGCTGCCTGGGTAAAAGAAATTTTGGCTTCGCAGTAGACGTCCTCCCCGTCTCGCCTGAAGATTTCATCCTGTTCAACTCCGATAAATACGTACAGGTCACCGGAAGGCCCTCCCCGCAAGCCGCCTTCGCCTTCGCCCTGCAAACGCAGACGTGCTCCGGTGTCGACGCCGGCTGGAATTTTCACAGAAAGGGTTTTTTGACGACTGGCTTTACCGGCCCCATGACACTCGCGGCAAGGCGTTTCGATAACGGTTCCGCTCCCCTGACAGCGGCTGCATGTCGTGCTGATGGTAAAAAATCCTTGTGATCTTGCCACCTGACCGCGTCCCTGACAAGTCGGGCACGTGGTGCGAGACGTACCTGGTTCTGCACCTTCGCCGTTACAAAGAGAGCAGGTTTCCAACTTTTCCACTTCGATTTCTTTTGTGACGCCGAACACAGCCTCTTTAAAGCTAATGCGCATGTTGTAGCGCAAATCGGCGCCCGGCTGCGGGCCGCTGCGTCTACGGCTCGAGGACGAACCGAAGATATCCCCGAAACCAAAAATGTCTCCAAAGCTGCTGAAAATATCCTCAAAACCCCTGAAACCGCTAAAGCCGGTACTTTTCAATCCCTCATGCCCGTACTGATCGTAGAGGTTTCGTTTTTCTGAATTTGAGAGCACCTCATAGGCTTCAGCCGCTTCTTTAAATTTTTCTTCGGCGTCAGAGCTCCCCTGATTGCGGTCAGGGTGATATTTCAGCGCCAATTTCCGATAGGCTTTTTTGAGGTCGTCCGCTGTCGCATCCCGATGAACGCCCAGAACTTCATAATAATCGCGTTTTGTCATGGCTATATGTAACGTAGCAAGTCTGTGAATGATTTAAAAAAAGCCGTAATGCTTAAAAGAACACAACGGTATGCTGACGGTATCAGGCAAATGTCTGCAACAAGCAACCAAGATCTGAAAAAGGGCACTTTTGTCAAATGAAAAGCGAGACAGAAAATAAAAAGTAAGGTCTTGAATGCGCATTGCCGGAATACGCGATGAGCACGATTTGTGGCAAGCAACCCACTGCCTGAAATCGTCCGGGATTCGCGACTCAGAGGGGCTTCACGTTCACGCGCATTCGTTCATAATTTCGATATAGCCCTTTGCCTTGAGCAGTTCTGCTCCCAGAATGGCGCCACCAGCCGCACCGCGGACGGTATTGTGGGAGAGAGCCACAAAACGAATATCGAAGACCGGGCATTCCCGCAGACGCCCGACGCTGACAGCCATGCCCTTATCAGCGTCGCGATCCCGGCGGGGCTGCGGACGGTCGGCTTCCCGGCGATAGATAATCGGCTGTCTGGGCGCAAAAGGCAAATCCAAGTCCTGCGGCTCGCCCCTGAAGTCAGCCCAGATGTCTCGAATTTCGGCCATTGAAGGTTTCTGCTCCTTGAATTTCAGGCTGACACAGGCAGTATGGCCGTCGATCACCGCGATGCGGTTGCAATGAGCCGAGATCTTGATCGATGCGTTGTCAACGATCTTCCCGTCTGCAATGGTGCCGAGGATTTTCAGCGGTTCGAGTTCTGATTTTTCTTCTTCGCCTTTAATCAGCGGTACGATATTGTCAAGCATATCCAGCGAGGAGCAGCCCGGATAGCCGGCTCCGGAAACGGCCTGCAGCGTGGTCACAATCATGCTGTCCACAGGGTACCCGGCTTTTATCAGCGCATAAACCGGAGTCATGTAGCTTTGCAGACTGCAATTCGGTTTGACCGAGATCAAGCCTGTGCTCCAGCCGCGATGTTTGCGCTGAATGTTGATGATATTGACATGATCAGAATTAATCTCAGGAATCAGCATCGGCACGTCAGGAGTATGACGATGAGCTGAGTTGTTCGACACCACCGGAAAACCGGCCCCAGCATAGGCTTCCTCCAGATCGCGAACCGCCTGCTTATCCAGCTCTACTGCCGAGAACAGGATTTGACATTTGCCTTGAGCCTCTTCAATATTATTAGCATTGCCCACGGTCAGCTCTGCCACGCTTTGCGGTATCTCCTTCTTCATCACCCAGCGTCCTGCCACGGCTTCAGTGTAGGACTTGCCAGCCGAACGCGGAGACGCCGCAACATAGCTCACTTCAAACCAGGGATGACTCTCCAGTAATTGGATGTAATTCTGTCCAACCATGCCGGTTGCGCCTAATACACCAACGCCCATTTTTTTCATAAGATCCTCCGAATGATTTTTTATGCTGTGCTGTCAGCACAGTTTGCGCATAGCGATGCGTCTATGCGTTCCAGATATTATCGTCA
This sequence comes from candidate division KSB3 bacterium, assembly GCA_002748425.1. GTDB lineage: Bacteria > Moduliflexota > Moduliflexia > Moduliflexales > Moduliflexaceae. The sequence goes on from PDSJ01000030.1 coordinate 31,744, forward strand.
CGATGAAAAGACGTGTTTACGTCAAAATCAGGAACACAGGGTCTGTCAATAATTTTTTCAGGAAATCTCAAAGGTGCAGAACCTGCAGAGATGACGGAAGAACGCCAGAATGAAAAATGTGCGGCAGAATTCTGCAAGGCAGCTTAACACGCTCAGAATTCAGGATTGAGACAAGAAGGTCAGAGTCCTGAACGGCAGTCAAAAGGCAATATGTCAAGTTTTAAAACTTGACATATTTAGAGCAGCTGATTCTATACCCCCTCAATTCTTTCTCAGAGACACAAACAGGCCACGCATGATAAGCGGCGTGAGAAGCGCAAAAGGGGCGTTGTGGAATCTGCATTACTTCGCGTACAAGGGGCATCAAAAACGTTTGGCGGTATTACGGCTCTGGAAGATTATAACGTTACGATACACTCCGGTTTTTCATACGTCTGCTTTCAGGCAAGCTGAACAACTCATGAGCCGGAACGTGCATGAAGTTCTGGAATTACTTGATTTGCAAAGTGTTCGGCATGAACCGGCAGCGGGAATGAATCCCCACGAATCCGAACAGCTTGTAAATATCATTCGGGATATTCACGAGCAATACCAATTGGCAATTTTCCTTATTGATTTTGTGAATCGTATGGATGCCCAGGGCTGGCGCTATGCGACACGCTAATCGAGGGGAGATCCTGCTCTTCTTTACAGGTGGTACGATTTGCATGCGTCCACGGGACGGCACACATGATGTCATCCCGAGCGGCGATTTTCAGCGCTTTTTCGACGAAGTCAGCCCTCATATTCGTGAGGTGACTCTGCGGCCGATTTTGTGGTCTGATCTCCCAAGTCCGCATATGACCCCAGGCCGCATGTTTCGCCTGGCTAAAGACGTGGAATCTGCGTTGGAAGCCCCTGAAACGCTGGGGGCCGTCATTATTCACGGGACCGATGTTCTGGTTGAATCGGCCTTTATGGCAGATATCATTCTTGCAAGCACAAAGCCCGTTATCTATACCGGATCGATGCGCTATTTCAGTGAATCCGGTTACGACGGCGTGCGAAATCTGTTGAACAGCATCAAGGCCTGTCTGCTCCCGCTCCCGCCTGAAGCCGGGGTGGTGTTGCTGATGACGGATCGCCTCTTTGCAGCCCGCGACGTTATTAAAGTGAACGCGCTGAATATCGACGCCTTTGATGCCCCTGAAAGCGGTCCTGTCGGTCATATTGCCGGAGAGGACGTTGTCTTAAGTTCCTGTCGGAGAGGCGGTTATGCTCTTCCGCGACCACGTATCCGCACCGAAACGCTCGAAGAAAATGTCCCGGTGCTGACCTGCTATACAGGTATGGATGGCAGCCTTATCGAATATCTGCATCGACAGAAGAAGATTGCGGGCCTGGTTGTTGAAGGATTTGGGGCAGGCAATGTCCCGCCAATGCTTGTTCCGGCCCTGGAAAAACTGATCGACGACCATATTCCGGTTGTGCTGACAACGCAATGTCATCAGGGCGGAGTGTGGCCGATTTATGCCTATCCCGGAGGCGCTGCGGACCTTCGGAAAAAGGGTGTCCTCCTGGGAGGACGACTCTCCGCTGCAAAAGCGAGAATTCAATTAATGGCTGCCCTGGGAGCAAAACTGCCTCGTGAGTCGCTAAGCGCTCTTTACCGCTGAGCGGACAAACGCAGTCCCTCAGGCATTATGACAATATTATACTATGAATCTATGATGACGACACTGATACTGTTGTCAGGAGGGGAATGATGACTACGCGCATGAGGGTGAAGGACGCGCTCAACAGCAGTGCTGCAATTGAGCAGTTGACGATGAAAGGCTGGGTTCGTACAAAACGGGATGCCAAAGGCTTTACTTTTCTCGAAATCAACGACGGGTCCTGTCTGAAAAACATTCAGATTATCGTCGATGAGCACATTGAAGGTTTCGACGTCATGAAACAGATCCACACCGGAGCTTCGGTTGCCGTCAAAGGCGCATTGGTGGACTCTCCCGGCAAAGGACAACGCTGGGAAATGCGGGCGAACGGTCTCGAATTGATCGGCCCGGCGGATCCTGCAAGCTATCCGTTACAGAAAAAGCGCCACTCTGATGAATTTCTGCGGGGCATCGCCCATCTTCGACCGCGTACCAACAAATACGGAGCGATGTTTCGCATTCGTTCCGAAAGTTCGTTTGCCGTTCATCAGTTTTTTCATGAACGCGGCTTTGTATACGTGCATACGCCGATTGTGACCGGGTCGGATTGTGAAGGTGCGGGCGAGATGTTCCGGGTGACAACGCTGCCACCGAATGTTGCTGCGTCAGAGGACGGTCAAACGATCTTTGAGAAGGACTTTTTTGGGAAAGAGGCCAATCTGACGGTTTCCGGTCAGTTGGATGTGGAATCCTATGCGTGTTCGCTGGATCGAGTCTATACGTTTGGGCCGACGTTTCGGGCTGAGAATTCGAATACCCCGCGCCATGCTTCAGAATTCTGGATGATCGAGCCAGAAGCTGCGTTTGCTGATCTGGATGATAATATGGCCCTGGGCGAGGAGATGGTACGCTATCTCACGGGGTATATTATGGAAAAATGCGCGGACGATATCGAACTCTTTGCCAAATTTGTCGATAAGAGTCTGATGGGAGTGCTGACCAACATTGTAGAGTCCGATTTCGTGCGGCTGCCCTATCGTGAGGCGATTGAAATTCTCAAGAAATCAGGGCGGAAATTCGATTATCCGACGGAATTCGGGACCGATCTGCAAACCGAGCATGAGCGCTTTCTCTGTGAAACACATTTCAAGAAACCGGTCATTATTTATAATTACCCGAAAAGTATCAAACCCTTTTATATGCGCATCAACGACGATGATGAGACGGTGGCAGCGATGGACGTGCTGGTCCCGAAAGTCGGCGAGCTGATTGGCGGCGGCCAGCGCGAAGAGCGTCTGGATGTGCTGCAGCAGCGGATGCAGGCCCTGGGCATGGACGACGCGCCTTATTGGTGGTATCTCGATCTGCGGCGTTTCGGCACAGTGCCGCATTCCGGCTTTGGCCTGGGATTCGAGCGCTTCCTGATGATGGTCACCGGCGTCGCTAATATCCGTGACGTGATCCCTTTTCCCAGAACGCCGAAAAACCTGGAGTTCTAGCAGCACACAGCCCGGTGAGCGGACTGCTGCGCCTGCGTCATAAGATTGATTGTACACTAACTCCCTCAGTATGACAAGACGCGCGTAAGCAGCCGCTACCCCCGGGGGGCACATAATGCCCTCTATCCCTCCTCTTTGCAGCTTAAAACCTCTGCAACATTTTTTAACAGCGATTTTCTCCATCTGATGAATGCAGAAGCCGGCTGTCCGCTCGCAGGCTTATGCAGCCTGCGTAACCCGCTATGGTGAAAAATTTTTCACCATGGCCTTGAGGCTATGCAAGATGAAGCTGAGGCAAAGCGTTTTGTAAAAAGTTGAAAAAAAATATTGCCAAAATACTCAGAATGTAATCAACATGTACCCAAGATTATGAGTTATCCACTCAAAAATCTTGCTAGAGCATGTGTCGTAGGATTGTTAGGGGAGATATTCTTCAAACGTGTTTGCGGAGAGAGGCATTATGGAATTACACATACAGGGACGGGTCGCGATTATCACTGGCGGAGCCGGAGGTTTCGGCAGCGCCATTGCAAAAGAGTACGCGAGAGAGGGAGTTCATACGGTCATTTCGGATATTGCTGCTGATGCTGCAGAGGCCTTAGCAGCATCGATTTCAGAAGAGTATGAGGTGCAGAGTCTCGCCGTCAAAACCGATGTCACGAATCGGGATTCAGTCACGGCAATGGCGGCGGCGGCTATTAAAAAATGGGGACGAATCGATTATTTAGTGAATAATGCCGGCCTGATTCAACGCCGTAACGTGATGGAGATTGATGACGCGTTCTGGGGCCGAATGATGACAATCAATTTACGGGGCGCAATTTATGCCTCGCAGGCCTGTATCCCATACATGGCAGACCCCGCATACGGCGGAGAACGCTATGGCAGGATCGTGATGATGAGTTCCAGTTCCGCAGATCATGCGAGTGCAGGCATGGCCCTGTACAGCAGTACGAAAGCGGGGCTGGAAATGCTGGGGCAGGCGATTTCCAAAGAACACGGTTCACAGAATGTGTTCTCCATCTTTCCGCGTTTCGGCATTGCGCCGACAGCGGGCTGGGATTTTGTATCCTATGCCCAAAGTCTTGGCCTGGAATATCAGACCGGAGATCGTGACGACGCAAAACGAGCTGTTATCGAATATTATTCCGGGCAGATGCCGATTGGACGAGTCGGAACAAGCGAGGAGGTCGCCAGAGTCGTGGTGCTCTGCAGCTCTCCGCTCATGGATCCTTTTATCAATCAATCACTAAACGCCTGGTGGGGCAGAGGCTGAGGATCGTCGATCTTCGATTGATGATCAGCGCTTGAGGGTTGTCGAACGGAGATGAATGATTCGCGTGAACACGATGAAAACAACAGCGTTACGAATTTATGGCGAGAAAGACCTGCGCTTGGAGACATTTGATCTGCCTCCGATTCAGGACAATGAAATTCTCATTCAAATCATCAGCAACAGTATTTGCATGTCATCCCATAAAGCAGCCAAACAAGGGGCAAAACACAAACGTATCCCGAATGATGTGGCCGAACATCCCACGCTGCTGGGACATGAGTTTTCCGGACGCGTCGTTGAGGTCGGAGCAAAGTATAAAGGGACCTGGGAACCCGGACAATTATACGGGATTCAGCCTGCGACCAATTATCCTGACGGCCCGGTCGGCGTACTTTCTGCTCCAGGCTATTCCTATCAATATCTTGGGGGAAACGCAACCTATGCCATCGTGCCTGAAGATGTGCTGAAAATGGACTGCCTGCTGCCGTATTCCGGTAATGCCTTTTTCAAAGCCTCACTCGCTGAACCAATGTCATGCATTATCGGCGCTGTGAACGCGCAATATCACGTTCCGCCCGGAACTTACGAGCATCACATGGGAATTGTGGACGGCGGCAACATGGCGCTGTTGGCCGGCTGCGGCCCGATGGGGCTGGGGATGATTGATTTCGCGCTGCACGGTCCGCGTCAGCCAAAACTGCTGATGGTGGTGGACATCGATTCTGCCAGAATTCAGCGGGCGCAAGATCTGTACAGTGTGGAAGACGCTGCATCCAGAGGGGTCAGGCTTGTGTATGTGAATTCAGCGGTCGAGGATTTGCAGCAGACTGCCAAGAGCTTGACCGATGGAAAAATGATGGATGATGTTTTTGTGTTTGCGCCGATCCCGGTGGTCTTTGAACAGGGGCAGAGTATTCTGGGCTTTGAAGGCTCGCTGAATTTTTTTGCTGGTCCGACCGACACGTCTTTATCCGCCAGGCTGAACATTTACGACGTGCATTACAATTATCATAAAGTGCTGGGAACCTCGGGCGGCAACACAAATGACATGCGCCAGGCTCTTGAGCTGATGTCTGCCGGAAAGATCGATCCGTCGGTAATGGTGACGCATATCGGCGGCATCACAGCGGCGGCCGAGACGATCTTAGATCTGCCGGAAATTCCAGGCGGAAAAAAATTATTGTACACGGAATTTGAGATTCCCTTGTTTGCGATTGCCGATGTTGAAAGATTGAGTATGGAGACTGAAGGACCACTGGGAGCACTGTATAAGGAACTGACACCGATTATTTCCGCTAACAAAGGACTGTGGTCGGCCGACGCTGAACACTGTCTGCTCGGCTTCCACGATCGACTTGCCTACCGCAGCTAGGGGGCAGATCTCATAAGCGCTTCAGGAATTGAACGTGAGGCAGGGGGTCTCCGTCCGAACTTGTTTCGACGCGTTCTCATCTCCAGTTCCTGGAGCCTTTTTGAAATAATGCATGTAGGAACAACGATACAAAAGTTTTTCGGCTTGCTGCCGGATGAAGCGCAATTAGCTCAAGCGCCTCCTGCTGAAAGAGCCTTCACCAATCTGCATATTCATCTTCCTCCGAACTTCGGATCGATTCGCAGCATTGAGGAGGCGATTCAGCATGCTGCCGCTGAAAAGATCGTCGTGCTGGGATCAAGCAATTATTATGATCACAGCATCTATACGCCTTTTGCCGAAGCTGCTCTTCAGGCGGGAATCGTTCCGGTTTTCGGGATCGAAGTGCTGACGATGGATGAAGAGTTACGGGATGCGGGAACCTTGGTGAACGATCCGAAAAATCCGGGGAAATTTTATCTCTGTGGCAAAGGGCTGACCGCGTTCGATGCGATCGACGAGGACGCGCTCCCCATCTGGAACACGATTCGTCAGGGAGATCGTTGTCGCATTGAAGCGATGATCGCAGCATTGAATGCTGTTGAAACTCTGCAGGACCGGAATATCTGTTTACGCTATGATGCTGTTGCTCAAAAAATCGCTGAAGAAAAACAGCTACCGGCAGCAACGGTCTTTCTCCAGGAGCGTCATCTGGCTCAAGCCTTACAGTCAGCGATCTTCGAATGCGTGACGCCTGCAGAACGCCGGAAATTTTTACAGCGGCTCTATCAGACGGAAGGAGAGTTTGAGACAGAACAGCTGGTAACCGTCCAAAATGAATTGCGGACGCATCTTTTGAAGCAAGGCAAAGCTGCATACGTTGAAGAGGCGTACATTAGTCCGGACGAGGCGGCAAGACTCATCGCTGGTCTGGGAGGGTATGTCTCGTATCCGATTCTGATTGACGGCGCAGCGACGATTTCACCCTTTGAAGGACCGCCGGAAGCCTTGGTCGAACATTTGCTGGAACGGCAGATCGGCGCAGTAGAATTTATTCCGACGCGCAATGACATTGCTATCTTGAGCGGCTATGTGAAAGTGCTGCTCGACGAAGGATTTGTGATCGGATCTGGAACTGAACATAACGATGCCGTCTGGCTGCCGCTCCTGCCCGCGTGTAGGCAAAAGACGCCCTTAACGCCTGAACTGCTGGAAGTTTTCTGGAAAGGAGCCTGTGTGGCGGTCGCACACCAATACTTGGGGGCCAAAGGGCAAAGCGGTTTTCACTTTTTAGCAGATCGCGCTGAACGGATTGCGCAGATCGAGAGACTCAGTCAGCTCGGAGCGAAAGTCATCGGAGCCTTGAAGAACTAAGCGTATAGTGGAAGGGCTTGCCGGCCCCGGCAGATGCTCAAAAGCTGTCGGGGCTTTTTGAGGCAGGCGGCGCGTGAGCTTTCTGTTGTTTTCGTGTGTTCCGTGCGCTGCTTAGTGCTCGGGATGCCGTTTTTTGGGGCTATGCTTGCCGTGCCGTTCATGTGAGGATATCTGCTTTGCTGTGCGTGGAAACACGTTTCTGCGCTTCTGCCTGGGCTGGTCCCGTCGAGCCCGGGAAGCCACGTTTCTGCGCTGCAGCGCCGACCGAGGCTGAGTCTCCTGAGAAATACGCCCCTCGGTCAAACGGATGCCCTGGTCTGTTTGTTCGATCTGCCGTGTTTTCAGCAAACGGCCGACTGCGCGCTTAAACGCTTTTTTGCTGATATGCAGCGCGCGTTCGATCGCAGATGGATGGCTGCGGTCATTCAGAGGCAAAAACCCGTCATGCTGCCGCATCAGTTCAAGAATCATCGCTGCATCATCCCGCATTTGCCGGTGAGCAAGCTGCCGCGTTGAAAGCGTCAGGCGTCCGTCATCAAGCACTTTGGCTACGCGAAGTTTTAAACGAGCGCCGACTTTGATCGGAAAAAACGCATCCTGTTCCGGGATAAACCCGGCATAGCGCTTATCCACTGCCACAAAAGCGCCAAGACCTCGTTTTGTCGAGTATACCACCGCATCAACAATATCGTTTAGCTGATAGGGACTGTCATTCCGTAAAAATTTTTCAACATGCAGCGTGGCGCAGGGGCGGCCCTGTTTGTCGAGATAGACTCCCACAAGATAGGATTTTCCTTCATCAATCCGGTAATGCTGCTCGCTGAAAGGTAAAAATAAATCTTTTTCAAGACCCCAGTTCAGAAAGGTGCCAACCGTGGCCTTCTCAACGACTTGTAAATACGCGAGTTCGCCGACTTGAGCCAGCGGCTTCTGGCGGGTTGCGATGATGCGGTCCTCTGAATCAAGATACAGAAAGACATCAAATGCATCGCCGGGTTTGGTTCCCGGAGGCACCTGGCTTCGGGGAAGCAGAACATTATCGCGCTCATTTTCAGTCCCGGCATCCAGATAGGCTCCGAAATGCACGAGCTTCTTCACAGTCAAACGCTGCATTTTACCGACTTTAAGCATAAATAAAAACTTGGCTCTTCAGCACCTGCCGATTTCAGGAGCGGGCGGCCGCAGTCAAAGCCGAGCCTGAACCCTCCTGGTCACAGGAAATCTCAAAGGGCCGAAAAAAATATTATCATAAATTCCGGCAACGTGCGCCGGCATCAAAAAAATTAGAGAGGTCCTCACTTCTCAAAAGATTTTCTTATGTCGTTGACGATTCAAACCATCACACAAAGTTTTGGAAATGGGTCAAGAAGAAAAAAGGCATGTTGACGAGAGAGCCGGGTCAGCTGCTCATTGGGGCGCAGCTTTGGCTGGGTTGTCCCGGCTGCCAAAGCCACTTTTCTGCGTTGCCGTGGTGCGCTGCATGGCCGCTGTCGCTCATAGAGAAGTTTTTCTTGAATTTTATTGACTTTCTGATGGAAACTAGTGTACGTAAGGCGCGAGGGACTTGACGTTTTCTGCTTCAACCTTCTGGAAAAATGCTCGATCTTATCATGTGAGGCTGTGTATGATTCGCGAACGAATTAACTTGATTCTCAAATTGTATTCAATTTTCGATCTGACTGTTGTGCTGCTTGCGTTCCCATTGGCGTATGTCCTGAGAAGCCGTTTCTCAGATCTTTTCGGAATTCCGGCTTTGATGCCGCTTCGGGAATATGTCCCGCTGCTAAGCTTTATCGCGCCGATCTGGATGGGGCTGCTTTTTGTCAACAGGGCCTATTCTTCCCAGCGGGGACAGAATTTTCTGCCCTTATTATGGACGCTGGTCAAGACCAATCTGGAAGGTGTGTGCTTTCTGAGTCTGTTATTTTTTATCCTGAAGCTCCACATGTTCAACCGCTCGCTGGTCTTTCTGTATGTCATCGTCTGCACGGCCTTAATGATTGTGCAGAAAATCGCGGTGGTGAAATGGCTTGAATATATCCGAAAGCAGGGAAAGAACCTCAAGAGAGTCCTGATTGTCGGCACGGATCCGAGGGTACAGACTGTCATCAAACGCATCGAACAGCATCCTGAAACCGGTTTTGTGATTACGGGGTTGCTGTCGGAGCATCAGGATGAGCTGTATCGCAAAGCCTACGGCTATAATGTGATCGGAGAGTTTCAGCATTTGAGCCGCGTGCTTCACGAGGAAATCATCGATGAAGTTATTTGTGTGCTTCCGATCTTTTCTTTGCATAAAATCCGCCCGGCGCTGGAGATCTGCGAACAGATGGGCATCAGTTGCCGCATTGTCCTTGATACCGAGAGCTGCACGTCAAATTTCAAGATGTCCGTTCACAATATTCTGGATTTGCCCTTGATTTCCTTTTCCTATCGTGAAAAGCAGTTTTTGAGTTTGGGGATAAAACGGATGCTGGATATTGTTGTGTCGGCCTGCTGCCTGCTCCTGCTCTTGCCGGTGCTCGCGCTCATTGCCGGTCTTATCAGGCAGCAGTCGCCGGGCAGGGCTCTGTTCAGGCAGCTCAGGAGCGGCTTGAACGGCCGCCGCTTCGTCATGTATAAATTCAGGACAATGGTCGATAATGCTGAAGCGCTGCGGGAACAGCTGCTGGATGAGAATGAAGCCTCCGGGCCGATCTTCAAAATGCGCCACGATCCCCGCATCACGAAACTCGGCGGCTTTTTGCGCCGTACCAGCCTCGATGAAATCCCGCAGTTCTGGAACGTGCTGAAAGGAGAAATGAGCCTGGTGGGACCTCGCCCGTTACCCTTGATCGAGTCCGAACGCATTATCGGCCGCGAACGGCGCCGGCTTTCCATGAAACCGGGCATTACCGGCATGTGGCAGTGCAACGGACGGAGTGACGCGGATTACGATTGTCTCATTGCAATGGATCTCGAATATGTCGATAACTGGTCTTTGGGCCTTGATCTGAAACTCCTGCTCAAAACGATTCCCGTAGTGATCCGTTGTCTCGGAGCCATATAAGGAAGGCTGTCCGTTGCTGTCAGCCGAGCATCACGCCATTCGGCCTTGCCTGCCGGAGGAAAGACCTCAACATGTTCTTCTGGGGCTGAATGTTTTTTCTTGACAGAACCGGCAGCCAGCTGCAGTTTTCAGGCGGACATGGTCTGAGACACTATGAATTTTGACGATGAGATCGTTTGAAAGGCGTATTGGTACAGTGCTAAGATGCCGACATTCTCCAATGCGCTTCTCCGAATCTTGCGCAGTTATGGGTTTAGCTGATCGACAGTATATGCGTTCTCCTTCGCATCGCGGCGGCAGGGGCGTTTCTTTCTCTGCGAAACATGTGCTGTTCGCCTTGATTGCCGTTAATGCGGCGGTGTTTTTTCTGATCCCGGTCGGCTCACGAGTCTGGCTGTATGAATTCGCGTTGAGCAGCATTGGGATCGAGCAGCTCAAAGTGTGGCAGTGTGTAAGCTATATGTTTCTGCATGCCGATTTAATGCATCTGCTTTTAAACATGTGGGGTCTGTACCTGTTTGGGACGACAGTCCTGCCGACTCTGGGCACAGCGCGATTTTTGAAACTCTATTTTCTGAGCGGTGTCTCCGGTGCTCTCCTCTGGCTCGTATTCAACTGGCATTCCAACGTGCCGATTGTCGGTGCGAGCGGGGCGGTGTGTGGTGTCTTGACAGCGGCCGCTATGATTGCGCCGCAGATGCGGATTCAATTGCTTTTTCCGCCGATTCCGATGTCGATGAAGACTTTTGTGCTGATGTATGCTGGTCTCGAAATCGTCGGAGAACTCTCGAACAGTCGCGGCGGGATCGCGCATTTGGCCCATCTGGGTGGGTTGGTCGGTGCCTATTGGTATCTGAAATATTTGTACGGAAACCGGGTCTGGGATATATTCCAGATTTTCAGGGCATTCCTGCCCAAGCGTCAGGCTGGCCGGAAAAATGCGCCGCCGCCCGAACGATCGAAAGTGCCGGAGGGCTGGAGCGTGTATTCAAATCCGGGAAAGCGTCCGCCACTGGTGTCAAAACAGGAAGTCGACCGGATCCTGGACAAGATTTCCGAAAGTGGTATGCACAGTCTGACCCAGGAAGAGCTGGAAACGTTGAAACGCGCCTCAGAAGAGACAACACGTAAAAAGCGTTGAAAATCACAGCATCTCGCAGGCCTAGGCGCGATCGTGGACCTGATGTTTTTTAGATTTGTGACAAAAATGTCATAAAATGATGTTTTCTTCTTGACGAAAATCCCGCCTTTCCTGTTTACTGAAACTCTTCGATCTTGTATGTCTGAAATGTTCAGAAAATGTTGGTCGAACGTGTCCGTCGTTATCGGAGATTGTTGTAACTGTGGTCTTGTGACGTTCCGTAAAGGGAGGAAAAGAACATGAAGAAATCTGTATTAGTGTTGATCGTGCTCACGATCGCGGCATTGAGCTGTGCATCGGCAGGCTCGGCTGAAAATGTGGTGACGATTGGAATTTATCAGGAACCTGAAACGCTCAACATGCATTTGGGTCTGCAAACCGTGGTCACAGCCGTGGTTAAGCCTGCTGTCGAGTATCTGATCGATGTCGACGATCAGGGCCGCTATTTCCCCGTCCTGGCAAAAGAAGTGCCAACTGTCGAAAACGGCGGTGTTTCGGCTGATGGTCTGACCATTACTTACAAACTGAGGGAAGATGTGGTCTGGCAGGATGGCGCGCCGTTCACAGCGGAAGATGTCAAATTCACCTGGGAAGCGATCATGAATGAGAAAAATCTGGTGAAAAGCCGTACCGGCTACGAGCAGATCGAATCGATCGCGACGCCCGACCCCTATACAGTGGTGGTGAAATACAAAGAGTATTTTGCTCCCTATCTGACTCGCTTCTATGCGGTGCTCCCGAAACACATCCTGGGAGATCTGCCGGACATTAATAATGCGCCGTATAATAGAATGCCGATCGTGACTGGTCCGTTCATGTTTACCGAATGGAAATCCGGTGATTATATTCTGCTGGAAAAGAACCCGAAATACCGAGATGCTGACAGCGTGAAACTCGACAAAATTTACTTCAAAATCATCCCCAGCCGTGAGGTGGGCATCGCTCAGTTGAAAGCCGGCGACATCGATGCAGTCTGGGATTTGGTTGAAGCGCAGATCCCTCAGATGGAAAAGGATCCGGCTATTGAGCTTTGCCTTGGCAATGCGCTGGTTTCGGAGCGTTTGCTGCTCAATCTCAGCAGTTCTGAGCCGCCGAATAACGGTAATCCGGATTTCCCGCATCCGATTTTAGGCGATTTAAAGGTACGTCAGGCGATTCAATATGCCATCGATAAACAACTGATCGTTGATAAACTGCTTTACGGGAAAGCTAAAGTTAATACGAGCGACATCCCCGACGGCTGGGCCCATAACCCGGATCTGGCGATGAGCGCTTACGATCCTGAAAAAGCGGTTACACTGCTTGAAGAAGCAGGCTGGACAGTCGGCAATGATGGTATTCGTGAAAAAGACGGCGTTAAAATGCGTTTAAAAATCACCACGACTACCGGCAACAAGCTGCGTGAACAAGTCGAGCAGGTCCTGGTGGCAATGTTAAAAAAAGTCGGGATCGAGCTGTATATTGAAAATGTCCCGTCATCGGTGCTTTTCGGCTCGTGGAGCAATAATGCCGACCGTAAAAAGGGCCGTTACGATATGTTGATGTATACCACTGGCCCTGGAATCGATCCGCACGAGCACTTCTACGGCTATTATCATTCGACAATGATTCCGACTGAAGCAAACCACGGCAGCGGCTATAATTATACTCGTCATCGCGATCAGGAGCTGGATCGCTATCTTGACCTGGCTGCCGCAGCGCCGAATATGGAAGAACGCGCAGACGCCTATCGCAAAGCTCAAGCGCGTCTCACCCAGATTCTGCCGCAGATCTATCTCTATCGCCGCGTGAATGTGGATGCCTTTCGCAGCCGCGTGAAGGGGTGGACGCCAAACGGATACGGGATCGTGGATGCCGTGTTTACCTGGGATGCTGCCAAATGGTATATCGAGGAATAAACTGGTCCTGAACGCTGCCGGGCGGCTTCATGCCGTTCGACAGCCCTGCTCGGTCATCCAGTCAGATGAAATACACATATCTTATCCGCCGCCTTCTCTCGGCGATCCCGGTGTTGCTGATTATCAGTTTTGCGACCTTTGCTTTGATGCAGGCCCTGCCGGGCGGGCCGCTGGCGATTTACGAAAATAACCCTGAAATCAAAGCCGAAGACATCGAACGCTTACGCCATAAACTCGGTCTGGATCGCCCGATACATGTGCAATACATCGTGTGGCTGACGAATTTTCTGAAGGGCGACTGGGGCTATTCCTACGCCACCAAGCGCCCGGTTCTCACTGAAATCCACGAGCGCCTGCCGAACACGGTGTATTTAACCGGCTTATCACTCATCGTATCGCTCTGTGTGGCGATTCCGGCGGGGATTATTTCGGCGACAAAACAATATTCCTGGTTCGACCATATCGTGACAATGCTGGCGTATGTCGGGCGGTCCATGCCGGTGTTTTATTCCGGACTGTTGCTTATCATTGTGTTCAGTATCTGGCTGCGCTGGCTCCCGAGCGGAGGGATGCAGACCCTTGGCAGGGAATTTTCGTTTATTGACGCCTTACGGCATCTTGTGTTACCGCTCATCAGTCTGTCGTTGCTCATTGCTGCAAAGTATGTCAGGTTCCTGCGCAGCAGTATGCTGGAAGTCATCCATCAGGATTATATTCGCACGGCCCGTTCCAAGGGCGTTCACGAACGCTGGATCGTGTATAAGCATGCGTTTCGGAATGCTGCGATTCCGCTTGTCACGATCGTAGCAGTGGATCTGCCGGTGCTCTTTGCCGGAGCCTTGTTTACCGAGACGATTTATTCCTGGCCGGGAATGGGACGTTTGTTCGTCGATTCATCGCTGCGCTTCGATTATCCAGTTGTGATGGGGATCGTGACCACAATTGCCCTGCTCGTGGTGATATCGAATTTACTGGCGGATATGATCTATGCGCTGCTCGATCCAAGAATCTGTTACACCTGAAAATTATGAATGCGTATAAAGATCGGTTGTGGTATTTCACGCTGCGTCAGTTTTTGCGGCATCGGCCTGCTGTTGCCGGGCTGGGAATTATGGTGATCATGACCCTCAGCGTCGTGTGTGCCAATGTCATCATGCCCTTCGATCCTGAAGAGCCGGATTTGTTTAATATGGTGGCCAATCCGGGGTGGCCGCATGTGATGGGGACTGACGAACTCGGCCGCGACCTCTTGACACGCACGTTGTACGGCGGGCGGGTATCGCTTGTAGTCGGTGTGTTTGCCATGTTAATTGCGGTCGTGCTGGGGACGCTGATCGGATCGTTTTCGGGATATTTCGGCGGCATTGTGGACAGCGTTCTGATGCGCTTCACCGACTTTGCCCTGGCCTTTCCCAGGATTTTCGTCCTGATCTTACTCGCAGTGTTGCTGCGTCCAGGCATTCCGACGGTTGTGCTGGTGATCGGCTTGCTGGCCTGGATGCCGGTTGCGCGCTTGGTGCGCGGGTCATTTCTGGAAATCCGTCATCGCCAGTATATCGACGCTGCGCGGGTGATCGGCGCCGGAACCGGACGCATCATGTTCCGTCATATCCTTCCGAATGCGCTGGGGCCGATTATTGTTGCCGCCAGTCTTGGTGTGGCTGATGCAATTATTTCCGAATCAGGGCTCAGTTTTCTGGGACTCGGTATCCAGCCGCCGACTGCGACCTGGGGCAATATGCTTAAAAACGCGATGGATCAGATTTTCGACGCTCCCTGGACAGCAATCGTCCCGGGTTTCATGATCTTCCTGACCGTTTTGAGCATCAATTACATCGGCGACGGTCTGCGCGATGCTTTTGACCCCCGTAAAATCGAGCAGAAGCATGGCGAACACGCCTCTTAGACTGAATGACGGACGAGGCCCGGGAACTGTTTAGCTCTTCCTGTCAAGCAGCTCTGAGCTGATCATCTGCCATTCTGTGTCCAGCGGAATATCAGGCATGGCACGGCGGGCGCGAGAGTACCAGTAGTGTGAATTGGACAGATCCCCTTCCTTGCGATGCAGATAGGCATGAATCCACATTGCGTCGCGGCTGTTCAGGGACTGGACAATCTGATGGGCAGCGTCCCAATTGTCTCCGGCATCTTCCCACAAGGCACGAAGTTCCTCCGACAACTGATCGGGAAACTGTGCTGAAGCGATAAATTCTTCCAGTGTCATGAGCATCCTCCTGAAGCGCCTGAGTTGGAAGGCTATGTTGTATCAAAGAGGCTGCAAGACGCTGTTCCTGAAAGCAGCCCTGGTTCTCAGCAGGTTCACGATCCGACAGAGCCCTTAAAAAGTCAATACTCTTCTGTAAAAAACTCCCTGGCTTTTTCTCTTTCTGTATCTTTTTGCTTGACACGGACGCCAGGCCTTAGAGAATTTTTGCTGCAGATTCCACTGAAAATGAGATGTGTCGAGCGCATGCTGCTGTCTGAGCTGGCGTATCACGCCAGAGCAAGATGGAATGCTGTTCATTGAAGTGCGCCGCACAAGACGAAACCCTCTTTGTAAGCCGGGCAGGGAATGTCTGAGGATAACGTTAACGCCGAGAGAATGAGGATATGATGGATCAGAATTATAATTTTACCGCCATAGAAGCAAAATGGCAGCAACGATGGCATGAGAGCAGGCAGTATAAATTTAAGATCGACCCGAGTAAGGAGAAAGTCTATGTGCTCGAAATGTTTCCCTATCCTTCCGGCAGGATTCACATGGGGCATCTTCGCGTGTACTCGATCGGTGATGCGATCGCACGTTTTAAGATGATGCAAGGGCTGAACGTTCTGCATCCGATGGGTTGGGATGCCTTTGGGCTTCCGGCCGAGAACGCGGCGATTACACATAATACCCATCCTGCCGAGTGGACTCGCCAGAACATCGCAAATATGCGTTCCCAGATGCAGCGCATGGGCCTGAGCCTGGATTGGGATCGCGAATTGGCGACCTGTGACCGGCTCTATTACAAATGGGGACAGTGGATTTTTCTGAAAATGTATGAAAAAGGGCTGGTGTACAAGAAAAAATCCACAGTGAACTGGTGCGACGAGTGTAATACGTCGCTGGCAAATGAGCAGATTGAAGGCGATCAGTGCTGGCGCGGGCATAGTTCCATCGGTCAGAAAGAGTTAGAGCAATGGCATTTTCGGGTCACGAATTATGCTGAAGAATTGTTGGAGTTCTGTGACAAACTGCCTGGCTGGCCCGAACGGGTCTTGACGATGCAGCGAAACTGGATCGGCAAAAGCTATGGTACGGCTGTCACCTTCAGCCTGGCTGACGGCGACGGTGAGATTGAAATTTTCACGACTCGTCCGGACACCTTGTATGGTTCGACCTTTATGGTTCTGGCCCCGGAACATCAGATGGTCCGCAGCCTGGCCGCCGGAACCGACCAGGAACACGCCGTGCTGGAATTTGTGAACAGGATCGGGCTGCAGGAAAAAGCACAGCGCATTGATGAGGCTGCGGAAAAAGAAGGGGTCTTTAGCGGAAAATATGCGATCAATCCGCTGACACAAGAACGAATTCCGATTTGGGTGGCGAATTTCGTACTGATGGAATACGGGACCGGCGCGATTATGGCTGTGCCGACTCACGATCAGCGGGATTTCGAATTCGCCCGAAAGTACGATATTCCGCTGCGGGTCGTGATTCAGCCGCCGGGCGAAGACGCGCTCTCTGCCGCTGACATGACTGCTGCCTATGTTGAAGACGGTGTGTTAGTGAACTCCGGTCCCTTTGATGGCATGAACAACCGTGACGCGATTACAAAGATTACGAACTATTTGACTGAACAGGGAATCGGACGAGCGACAGTGAATTATCGTCTGCGAGACTGGGGCATTTCGCGGCAGCGTTACTGGGGCAACCCCGTGCCGATGATCCATTGCCCGGACTGCGGAACAGTACCGGTTCCTTACGACGATCTGCCGGTTGTGCTGCCGGAAGATATCGAATTTTCGCCTGGTGGAGGAAATCCGTTGCATCACGTGCCGGAATTTCTGAATGTCGACTGTCCGGCCTGCGGAAAAGCTGCCCAGCGGGAGACCGACACAATGGATACCTTTGTGGACTCTTCCTGGTACTTTCTGCGTTATACCTGCCCGGATTACGACGAGGGTCCGCTGGATCCCGGGGCAGTGACCTATTGGATGAGTGTAGATCAGTATATCGGCGGGATCGAGCATGCGATTCTGCATCTGCTCTATTCACGGTTTTTTACGAAAGCGTTAAGAGATGTAGGGCTGATCGATCTTGATGAGCCGTTTCAGAATTTACTGACACAGGGGATGGTGATCAAAGACGGCCGGAAGATGTCAAAGTCTTTTGGCAATGTTGTGGACCCGGATGCGCAAATCAAGCAGTTTGGAGCTGATGCCAGCCGCTTGTTCATCCTCTTCGCTGCACCGCCGGAAAAAGATCTGGATTGGAGCGATCAGGCCGCAGAAGGTAGTTTCCGTTTTTTGAACAGACTGTGGCGGATGGTCTTTACTGTTCTGGAGGATATACAGACTGTCGAGATCGGGAAGTTTGACGGCCTCGACCTCTCGAAAGAAGCCAAAGCCTTGCGTCGTAAAACACACGTGACCATCAAAAAGGTGACCGAAGATTTGGACGGGCGTTTCCATTTTAACACCGCAATCAGCGCAGTGATGGAGCTGGTAAACAGCGTGTATGCCTTTGAGTTGCCGAGTGCCGGTCATCCTGAACGCGACCTGGCACTGCGGGTTCTTCGGGAGGCCGTAGAATCGACAGTGATGTTGATGGCCCCGTTTGTGCCGCATATTTCTGAAGAACTCTGGGAAATCCTGGGACATCGTGGCAGCATTTTTCAGGAGCAATGGCTGGATGTCGATGAAGCGGCTGTAAAAGCCGAGGAAATCTTAATCGTTGTCCAGGTCAACGGCAAAGTGCGCAGCCGGATAACGGTTGCCTCCGATGCCGCTGATGACGAATTGCAAGAAAGCGCCCTGGCGGACGAACGTATCCAATCCTTTATTGACGGAAAAACGATTCGTAAGGTGATTGTGGTGCCAAAAAGACTGGTAAATATCGTGGTATAGAGAAAGGGAGGGCAGCAGCTTCCGAGAACAAGGCGTTTCACAGCGGCCGCTGCAAGCTGCACGGCGCTGGTGAGCGTCATGTTCTTCTGTAAGTTATGAAAAATATTTTTTGCTGTATGCTTTGTCTTACGCTGCTCATGAGCAGTTGCGGCTATACTTTAGTTGGACAGGGAAATTTGCCGGATCACATCAAGACGATCGCTATTCCCGTGTTTAAAAACGAAACATTGGAAGAGGGCGTTGAGATCAGCTTGACAAATGCCGCGATCGACGAATTCGTCAAGGGTGGCAGGATGAAACTTGTCTCAAGGGAACGCGCTGATGCCCTGCTGATCGGCGTGGTGAAAAGCTATAAGAATAAAGAAGCCGTCACGTACGACGATCGGAATCGTGTGTCCAGTTACAAGGTTACGGTCACTGTTGATGTCACACTGCGCGATCTTATTGACGATACGGTTCTGTGGGAAGAGGCAGGGCTTGCGGAAAATGCCGATTATGCCGGCGGCGATGATGTGGGGTTAACTGAAGAGAAAGAGAACGAACGCAACGCTCTGCAAACACTGGCTGAAGACATGGCGCAAAAAATCCGAACCTTATCAACTGAAGGCTTTTGAAGCGCTGATGGCAGGCGGAAAAGAGTATATCAATTATGCCGAGTTTCTAAGACGGTTTACAGGCGGTGAGATCAGGCCGCTCTATCTGTTTCAGGGACAAGAGACTTTTCTCATTGAGGAATGTCTGGACTTAGTGAAGCAGACTCTGATTCCGGCTGAATCCACTGAGTGTAATTACAGCAAATTTGCTGCCGGCGATACGGAGATCGGCGCTGTCATGGATCACGTTCAGACAATGCCTTTCTTGAGTACGCGGCGCTTGGTGGTTCTGACGGATATTCAGAACTTGAAAGCAACTGACCAGCGTCTGCTGCTCTCCTATTGCTCATCCCCAAATCCTTCAAGCTGTCTGGTCTTGACAGCATCGAAACTTGATAAGCGCGTGAAACTCGCCCAGGTCTTGAAACAGCAGGCGGAAATCGTTCAATTCTGGAAGCTCTTCGATCGGGATCTGCCTCCCTGGATCGTTCGGCGAGCCACACAATACGGTCGTTCGATGTCGATAGCTGCTGCGCAGCTCCTGCTGGAATGTGCAGGGAACGATTTGCGCCGGCTGGATAGCGAGCTGAAAAAGATTATTGCCTACGCCAAAGGCCGCGAAATCAGCCCGAAGCTCGTGGAGCAGGTCGTCGGAAATATCCGCGAAGGGGACGTTTTCGAGCTGGTCGATGCCCTTGGAAACGGTGATACGATGACGGCGCTGGTGGTTCTCAATCAATTGTTGACCGAAGGAGAGCAGCCTTTACGCATTCTGGCGATGCTAACGCGCCAATTTCGTCTGCTCTGGAAAGCCAAAGCCTGTCTGACAGAGCAGCGCTCACTGCCGCCGAAACAGCTTGCAGCTACGCTCGGCCTTCCTCCTCGGGCAGCAGAAGGAATTGTGCGGCAGGCCCGGCGTTTTTCTCAGGTCAAGTTGAAGGAAGCTTTGAAACAGATATATGAAGTCGACCGAGCCTTAAAATCCAGCCCGCATTCTCCGAAAATTCTCCTGGAGGACGTATGTATTGACTTGAGCAGCTGAATTCCTGGACGCATGACGAAGTGTACAGAGCGCAGAAGGGTGTGATTTTTGTGAGGAGCATTGAATCGTGTCAAAACACGTTTTGGGCGCTGTAAGGAGATGTTCATATGGTGGACGGGACGGGATTTGAACCCGCGACCTTCGGAGTGCGAACCCGATGCTCTCCCACCTGAGCCACCCGCCCACTTCTATAAAGAAGACTAGATAAGCCGCCCTGATCTTGTCAAGCATTTTTGTTAAAATTCTTCCACAAAGCCGGATCTCCCTTATTTTGCGGGTGAGCAGTGGAAGTCAGTCCAATCCGCGTTTCATTATGAGCGATACGTCAAAAAAATGAGAAGCCGCCAAGGTGTGTTCTCCCTGACGGCTTTTTTATCATCAGGCCATGTAGATTGAAACAATTTCCTGTGGGTTCACCTGATAACAGGCGTCAAAGGAGGTTTCAACGTCCAGGCGTGTATCAAGAATCTGAGCGGCAATTTGGCTGCCGTCCTTGATCCGGATCAGAAAGTGCCTGAATTTCGGCGGTGCAAAGCTGTCATCTTCGATGCGGATAATCTCGACGATATTCCAGGCTTTTAAACGGAGTTTTTTCTTTTCAGTGTGAATATGCAGGACCGGAGAAAGTATCTTACCGACGAATTTCGAGTCGTCTTTGAACTTAAAGCGGTATTTATCGCCGCTGATTTCGGGGTTGACGATCTGCTCGGGAAGTTCCTGTTCAGTAATCTCCGTCAAATCGCTGTATTGAGAGGCGATACTTTCAATAAGCTGTTTAAGTTCTTCAATATTGCCAGGCCAGATGTAGTTGAGCAACAATGTTTGCGCGGACTCACTGATACCGCTGATGCTGCGGCCAAATTTCTGATTGGCGCTGTCGATAAAATGTTGGGCAAGTACGAGCAGGTCTTCCTTGCGTTCCCGCAGAGCTGGCATGCGGATTATCTTGTCGCCGCGCCGTTTCATCTCCTCAACTGTCTGTCGATGGATCAGCTCATCTTGCAAAGCCATGTTTAAATCGTGGGTCATGGAGAACAGAAAGCGCACGTTCACTTCGATCGGATCAGCGGCGCCCTTACGCGTAAATTGGAGGCGACCGTCAAGAGAGCGATTGGCCAGCAGGCGCTGGAGAGTCTGGTGAACATCAAACACTGTTTCCGAAATCCGTTTGACGAAAATGGTGCCTTTGTCCGCCTTTTCGAGCCAACCCGGACAATCGCCGACCCCTAAAAATTGTTGCTTTACCGAGTCAGCCTCCAATGAAAATCCGGGAATGATTAGCAATCGTCCCGGTCGACCGGAGGCCTCGTGGATGGCACGGGCCAGAAAACCCATTCCGCTGCCGGGTTCGCCCCAAAAAAGCATCGAAGCGGATGATTTGAGAAAAGGTCCCATCTCATTCCGCAAGTGCTGCATGCTTTCAGACCTATATGTGACTTGTTCCAGAAGACTTGTCATCTTTTCTCCTCACTATCATATCATAAGAACGGTTAGAGTTCTCGCGTTTTTGGGTACTGTATCTAAAAGCTGAGAGCCCTGCATGATGACTCTGCAATCTTTTTCCACATGCCGGGCCTGCAAACTAGATGAAAGACGAAACCATTCTCTGTTGAGCGTTGCTTTCTGCCAGCGTTTAATTTCAGCATACTCATAAAGGAAAAAGTAGTTCTGTCAAGAAAAAATGCCTGGCAGTGGATCTCATGAAGGGCGTGGATATAAAATCCTTGACACTCCATTGCCCGGCAGAATCTAATGGATTGTCAATCAAGAAGGAGCGTATGGCTATGGATTTGCAAATCGAGACACGCAGCTGCGGCACCTGCCGTATTCTTGACGTGAACGGAGAAGTCGACCTCTACTCGTCACCGATCTTGCGGGAGTATATTTTCACGGCGATTACAGAGTACAAGCCCGAACAGCTTCTGGTGAATTTCACTGATGTGGTCTATACCGACAGCTCAGGAATCGCCACGCTGGTAGAAGGGCGGCAACTGGCACAGGAGCACAAATCGGCCTTTAAATTAATCGGACTCTCGGAGACAGTATTGGAGGTCTTTCAGCTCGTGCGCCTGGAACGTCTGTTCGATATTTACCTCACGGAAGAAGACGCCTTGAGAGGTGCGTAGGAAAGGATGAAACGGTTTTTCGGTGCAATCGGGCACAGGACCCTCCTGTTTTTTGGGCGGATATATGGCGCAGCAGCGCTCGCGCTCGATTCGATGTATTGGATGACTGCGGCTCCGTTGCAGGGCAAGGGGCTGCGCTGGAAAAGTTCGGTTGAGCAGATGGTGGTCATCGGGGTCAACTCAATTCCTCTGGTGTCCATACTTTCAATGATTGTGGGGATGATCCTGGCGTTGCAAGGGGCTTATGTGCTGCGTCCTTTTGGTGCAACCCTGTATGTGGCGGATCTGGTGGGCGTGACGATGACTCGTGAGCTGGCGCCGCTGGTGGCTGCGATTATTGTGACCGGACGCAGTGGTTCAGCTTTTGCCGCAGAAATCGGTACCATGAAAGTTTCGGAAGAGATCGATGCGCTGGTCACAATCGGCTTGAATCCGATCAAGTTCTTAGTGGTTCCCAAGCTCCTGGCGATCATTATCATGCAGCCCTGCCTGACAATGATTTCAAATGTGGTCTCGATGCTCGGAGGGATGACGATCGCTGTCACTTTGCTGCGTTTGGGCTGGGTGCGCTATATTAATCAGACCTTTCACGCTCTGGTCCTGCAGGATATTGTCACCGGTCTGATTAAAAGCGTAGTTTTTGCCGTCATTATCGCATTAGTCGGCTGTTATGAAGGCTTTCAGGTAGAGGGCGGCGCAGAAGGAGTCGGGGTCCATACCACTGCGTCTGTTGTCAAATCGATCGTGTTCATTATCATGGCGGATTTACTTGTGACGATCTTTTTCTACTTTACGTTATAGCCGACGGAACAGTCATCTTCTCCTGAAACTCATTGAACATACCTGAGAATGATTCCATGTGCGAAGCTCCTGTTCATTCTCGGTCGAGATATCCCTGTAGTTCTTAAACGTGAGCGCTCAAGAACGAATTTTTGAAGAGTATGCCATTGTTGTTGAAAATCTGGTGACCTATTTTGGTGAACGCCGCATCCTGGACGACATCAGCATTAAGGTCAGGCGGGGTGAAGTGCTTGTGGTGCTTGGAGGGAGCGGCTGTGGCAAAACGACCTTTTTGCGTCATCTGATCGGCTTGCTTCATCCGCATTCCGGCCATATCTATATGCAAGGCAAGGATATTACGACTCTGGGTGAAGATGAGATGAACGGAATTCGGAAAAAGATGGGAATGTTGTTCCAGGGAGCGGCCTTATTTAATTCAATGACGCTTGGCGATAATGTGGCGTTACCACTGCGTGAGCATACGCGGCTGGCGGAATCGACAATTAAAATTATGACGCGGATGAAGCTGGGACTGGTTGGCTTGACCGGTTTCGACGGCTTTAAACCGGCTCAGTTGAGCGGTGGCATGAAAAAACGCGCCGGACTGGCCCGGGCTTTGGCGCTGGACCCGGAAATTTTATTCTTCGACGAGCCGTCTGCCGGACTGGATCCAATTATTGCAGCGGAAATCGATCGCCTTATTTTACGGCTCAAGCGGGCTTTTAAGATGACAATGGTCATTGTGACGCATGAAATGGAAAGCGCGTTTTTGATCGCCGACCGCATCTTGATGCTGGATGGCGGCTCAGTGATTGCGCTCGGCAGGCCTGATGAGATTCGCACCAATCCGCATTCACGCGTGCAGCAGTTCCTGCAGCGCGAGCCGAATGCGGACACCCAGGATGACACGAAATATTTGGAATCTGTGACCGCCTGGGCATAGGGCTGTCTCTGTCGATGCGAATGTCCTTCTATGGCCCAAGAATGGGGAGAATCGTAAAAGGAGTCTCGGAATTTTGGAATATAGTGCGAATCATATTAAAGTCGGCTTTGTGGTCTTTACATCTTTTCTCTTACTGTTGGTATTCATTTTTGTGCTGGCAGGAAGCGGGATCGGCAAGAAAACCGTGAGTTATATGACCGAGTTTTCAATGTCAGTCGGTCTGGAAGCCGGAGATATCGTGCGCTACGGCGGCATGGAAGTCGGAAGGATTACGAAGGTGTTTATTTCACCTGACGACATGTCGAAAATCCGCATTATTTTTCAGGTGGATGCTGAAACGCCGGTCAGAAACGACACGATCGTCTTTATTAATTATATCGGTTTGTTGGGAGCGTATTATCTTGAACTCTCTGCTGGTTCTGACGTTAGCGAGGTGCTCGAGCCCGGATCGATGGTCCCCTCACGGGATATTATGCAGTTCAGCGACATGATGGACCGGGTTGACTCAATTTCCAGCCTCATCGAACATCTGTTCAGTGTGATCGATGAGAAAGTCACGTTGATTCTGGAAGATGCGGATCAGGTTTTTTTCAATGTGAATAAACTGCTCGGTTCGGTGAATCAGGAGAAGATCGTTTCGATTTTGGACAATATCGATACGATCGTGCAGACAAATGCGGCGACGATCGGCGGTATCCTGGAAAATTTGCAGAGCATGCTGGGAGAAGTCGATGCCCTTTCCGGCTCGGTCAACCGGATCATTATTGAGAATGAAGATCACATTCAGGAAACGATGACGTTACTGACGTCACTGATCAGTGGGGGAGAGCAGAGCATACGCGAGTTACACGAGCTGATCGGCGTGAGCAGCGGAGAAATTCAGCGCATTGTCACAAACGCCGGAGCGGTATCGGAGCATCTGCTGGCCATCACGGGGAAGCTACATGACAATAAAGAACGTATTGAGACAATGATCACGAACCTGGGGAAGGTTTCGGACAATATTCAGCGTTTTCTGCAATTTGCTGATCAGGAGAGTGGTGAGGATCTTCGTGCGACTTTTGAGAATATTCTGGCCTCGTCGGAAAGTCTCCGGCTTGTCCTGCAAAGTGTTCATGACAAGCAGGCCCAGTTTGAGCAGCTTCTGCTCGATCTGGCTGCTGCATCGGGGAATGTTTCAGAGCTGACGGCATTTGTGAACGAGCAGCGTCCCCAGCTGGCAGAGACGATCGGAGCTGTTGCCGCAAGCTCCCGGAACGTAGAAGAACTGACAGCTGCTGTGGCTGATAAGCAGGAGAGTATTTCCCAGAGCATCCTGAATGTGGAAAGCACGACTGATAGCTTGAGCGAGCTTTCCCGGAAAGCGGATGATGAATGGTCGCGTATGACGGCGATCATGGAGAACGTCGAGAGTTTATCACAGGACGCCAAAGAGCTGATGTCCGGTGTGAATGCAAAACGCGGCTCTATTGAAGCGGTGCTGACGCACGCTGAATTGATCGCCAGCGGTGTCACAGAATTTGTCGATTTTGCCAAGACCCAGACGCCGGCGCTTGAGGTACTGATCGAAGATGTGAGCGGCTCTCTGGAAAACATCCGTTCCGTTACAGGAGCGTTTGCGCGTAACAGTGACACGCTGGAAACCGTTTTTGCGAATATTAAAGATACGTCGTCAGAACTGCTGAGTTTTTCGAAGTTCATTCATGAGCAGGGCAAAGGCTTAGGGACGACCCTTGAGAATGTCGAGGGCATTTCCGCTGATGTGAGAGGGCTTACTGTAATGCTGCAAGGCCGCTCTGAAGATTTGCAGCAGATTATCCGAAATTTACGCCAAAGCTCAGAGAATATCGCAGAATTCACCACAGATAACCGTGAAACGCTTGAAGCGCTTATCGCGACGATCCACAGCAGCCTTCAGGAGGTCGCGGGGTTTATGGCGGTTCTGAACGCGAGCCGCGACGATGTAACGGCCATTCTGAGCAGCAGCCGCACGGCGGCGGAAAATGTGAGTACATTTTCTGAGTCACTGGCTGATGGGAACGAGGAGATGGCGATGATTCTGGAGAGCGCGAAAAAAATCTCTCGGGAACTTGCTGTGATTGCTGAGCAGTTCAGCGCACAGACGAATAAAATCGGCCCCATTCTTGAGAATGTCCATGCCGTCACAGTTGATGCGCGGGAAGTCGCACAATTTGTCAATGCGCGCCAGCAGGATATTCAGACGACCTTGACGAATTTACGTGCAACCGTGGAAAATATTCAGGCTGTGTCAGCGACGATGGCCGACCATAAGGCTGAGCTGGGCAGGGCAATGACAGGAACAAGCCAGACTCTGAAACACGTCAATACCTTTACTGCCCAGCTCGGTGAAAATATGCCTCATCTCGAACAGGCGATCGGAAATTTAGTCTCGATTTCTGAGAATGTGAAGTCCTTTTCGCTCATTGCGAGAACTCATCGAAACAAAGTGACGAAAATTATTGACAATTTGGAAGAGATCTCACAAAATCTTACACAATTCTCAAAATATATTAAAGAGAATCCTTGGAGTGTGACACGGGTCGTTCCGAAGAAAGAGCGCGGGTTTACCCGATAGGCGCTCCTCATAATATGTTTTCAGGTGAAGTCATCAGTCGCCGGTGTGTTGCGAAGCGTTGCCGAATGCCGGCTACTGGAAACTGCCTCCTGATTGTAGGAAGAATTGGTATGAATTTACCTTCACTGTATAAGAAATATTCAACGTTTCTTCAAAACTGGATAAGCGGTTATGCGCCACCACGCCCTCAACGACCGAAACCGCAGACGCTGCCGCCGGCAATCCACACTTCGCGACCATCAACAACGTCAGGTCAAAAAAAGGAGACTGGTATGAAAAAAAAAGCGATCGTTGTCGGGATCGATAAATATTACAATCCAGATTGGAATTTACAGGGCTGCAGTTTGGACGCAGCGATTATGAGCGGTATTCTCCAAGATCATTATGATTTTCCCAGAGACTATATCCGTCTCTTGCTTGATGAACGCGCGACAAAAGCGCACATTGAAGATCGACTCGAATGGTTGGTGAGAGATGCGGCTGCTGGTGACGTCCTGGTATTTTTCTATGCTGGTCACGGTTCGCAGGTACGCGATCGTAACGGAGACGAACTGGAAGATCATCTGGATGAAATCTTGTGTCCGCACGATTTGGATTGGGACGATCCACTGACTGACGATGTGCTCGCATCATACTTTTCCCGTGTTCCAGAGGGCGTAAACCTGACGATCATTTTCGATTGCTGTCATTCCGGAACCGGAACACGTTCCTTGTATGTGCCGGTCAGTCCTGATGGCCAGATTCAGGGAAAGCCGGAGTATAAAAAGATCCGCTACCTCAAGCCGCCTGTGGACATTGAGTATCGTTCTCGCGGCCTGAAACGCCGTCTGGGAATCAGAACCTTAGGTGAGGCGTCGGCAGTGCAGCAGAATCATGTGCTGCTGGCAGCATGTTCATCCTACCAGGAAGCCCAGGAAAAACATTTTCAGGGAGAAATTCGCGGTGCATTTTCCTATTATTTTGAGCGCACATTGAAACGAGAAAATTGGGATTTGACCTATAGCGAGGCCCATGAAGGGACCTTGGTCCGCTTGCGGGATGACGGTTTCATGCAGATTCCTCAAATTGAAGGGCCAGAGAGCTGGATGGAGAGGAAACTCTTTGCCCCCTTCGACGACGAGTAGACGAGGAGGCTGAGAGCTTTATGCGTCAGTCGCTGCCGGTCAGGGCTGTTCGCGCAGGTATGGAATCCATCATCCATCATGTTTGCGGACACGTGCGCTGCATCCGCAAGGATCTGAAGTTTGCGCTAAAGACGACCTTGCTTAATGGCGTTGTCAACGTTGCTGAATCGGAGTGAATACGGGCTTAGTGCCTGTTGTGGTTTCTTTTTTTTCTCCTCTCAAAAAGGCTATGAATCATTTAGGTTCGTTATATATTCAGGTCCTGAGCTTCGGTTTACTGATACTGGTG
Source organism: candidate division KSB3 bacterium (assembly GCA_002748425.1). Lineage (GTDB taxonomy): Bacteria > Moduliflexota > Moduliflexia > Moduliflexales > Moduliflexaceae. Next base: position 59,571 of record PDSJ01000030.1, read on the forward strand.
GCCCATTTCATGGGCAAGGCAACCTACTACTTGAACTTTGGCGAATTGATCGGCCAGCTTTTGGGAGGTATGCTCGTCAACCCCTACCTCTTGAACGCGGTCCATATCAGTGGCGAAAAATACACCCTGGCCTTCCAGAATTTTTATTTTTTTACGTTTATTTTCTTCAGTATAGTCTCGTTCAGTTTGGGCGAGGAATTGCATATCCAAAAGCTGAAGGGGGTCGGAATGAAAGGAGTCGTGGTCTGTTTGACCCAGATTACGATGACCTTTACGCTCGTCAGCGGAGGTTTCTGGCTGGCAGGTTACGATCCTTTCATTTCCCTGATTATTGGAAGTATTGCACTTGCAACGTCTCATGCGGCCACGTTTGTTATTACCAATAAGCTCCAGATTGAAGGAGAACTTCAGGAAGTTCTGGCGAATATTATTGTGCTCGACGATGTGATTGAAGTGCTGGTGTTCTCACTTGTCGTCCAATTCGCCGTCGGCAGTCAGAAAGGGCACGAAGTACCGGTGATGGAGGCTGCGCTACATTCGCTGAGAGAAGTTGGTCTGGCGTTGCTGCTTGGAGCGATCACCTTCCTGCTCTTAAAAGTCCTGATTCGAGAGATTCGTAGCCCTGAAGGCGTTGGGGAACGCAGTGATTCGAAACGTGCTCATACATTTTGGGATATTTTTCACGAGCCCCCTTCGCCCTCTCTGGAAGTCATGTTCGTGGTGATCGGTGTACTCTCAATCAGTGTGAGCTTGGCGATGAAATTTCATTTACCGTTTATTCTTGTGCCCATGGTCACGGGAATGTGTATTGCGAATTTTCATACGACAGTTTTATTCAAGTCTCTGAAAATTGAAGAAATCTCTACGTTTTTCAACTTGATGTTTTTCGCGCTGATCGGGGCCAATATCAGGATTGATGTCATTCGTGTCGATACGCTCGAATACGTGTTGATTTATATTGTGACACGTTCGATCGGCAAATTGTTTGGGACCTATTTAGGCACGAAATTTGCTAAAAAGGATCTGAAAATCCGTCGTTGCCTGCCGAAGTTGATGCTGCCGCAGGCCGGAGTGGCGGCGATTGAGGCAACCTATGTCGCGTTGGTGCTGAAAAATGGTATTCAAGTGTTGAACGTTATCCTGCCCTCATTGATCTTTTTTGAAGTGATAGGAGTGATTCTGTCCGAGAAAACCTTACAGCTATGGAAAAGCTGGACTATCGGTGAGGAAGAATTCATGCAGCGACCTTCAGCCATCAAACCAAGGCTGAAGAAAAAGACAGATGTGCTTCTCAGCCGGCATCTCTCCAATAAATTGATCAAAATTCCCCTGCATTCCACCACAAAGGAGGGCGTTATTCTTGAGTTATTGGACGTGCTGAGAGATGCTGGTGAGATCCGAGACACGAGCGTAGTGTTTAAGGACATCATGGATCGCGAATACCTGCTATCCACCGGGATCGGAGACGGGATTGCAATTCCTCACGGCAAGACGACAGCAACAGATCGCATCATATGTGCCTTTGGTGTGAAACCGGAGGGGGTGGATTTTAAAAGTATTGACGGCCAGCTGGCAGAAATTTTCTTTTTGATCGTCTCTCCGCAGGATGACGCCGGCAGTCACCTGCAGTTTCTTTCCGCAATTTCAGGAATCCTCCAAAGTGAGCATAATCGCAACCTTATCCGTGCATTCTCTTCTCCACAAGATGCCATGGCCTTTTTTGCAACGATCGATCAGCAATAAAGCCCTGCTCACAGAAAGAGCAGCCAATATATTCTCATCGCCAGCTCCCACTTGATTTCTTTATCTTTTAAACGACCTACAAAAAGAATTTTGCCTTCATGCTCTACGAGTGCCTCCACATACTGTGCTGTCACGGTTTCCATGGCGCCATGAGCATACAGCGTATGTCGCGATACGTGATTCGCGAACGCTTGTGTATAAGTTCCCAGAATTACTGCTATAACTAGCAGAGTAAGCAGATGTTTCATGATTTTTGTTTTCATAATAACTTATTGTATTTCTGCTAATATCATGTAGAATATGTTATTCTTTAGTTTGAGTGCAGGTATATCATTCGGGTCTGCAACACTGCTGCACTTTGCTGGCGTATAACAAGGTGGGTGCTGCTTGCGAGCAGTGTATCAGGGAAAGATGAGGGCCTGGAAGAGCTTGGTACAGGGACAAGATGACATTAGACGGCTGAAGAAAACGTCTGTGGAAACGATCGAGGGAATTGAATATACTACTTCCCTCAAAAATATCTGTCAGCTAAAGTCGGGATTTTCTCGCTTGACATTATTTGTGTCTTAAGGGCTTGTGATCATGTTCGTCAATTTTCCCATCATCATGATAATTTTTTACTTTACATGTTGTGGCGGCTTTCCATCATCAGGAACATGTTCACTCTTTTCTGTGACAGTCTGGAAGGAAACGAACAAGGGTCTAGTCGCCGATCTTTGGGGTTGCTGTGAGGGATATGAAGCATCAAGGCAATAAGGTTTCAATGACTTCTTCAACCGTCGTGTGGAAGGAGGTGGGGCTTCGCAGGGAAAACACATGAGATGCTGGTATCAAGTGAGACGTACGATGAATTTTCTACACATTGATTCGCAGGAGGAACCATGATGAATATGTACAAAGTACTGCCTGTTTTTGCCTGTCTGCTCTTACTGATCGTGTCGTGTGGTGGTGGGGGGAGCAGCAGCAGTCCCACCAGTGCATCAGGCCCGATCGATGCTGCCGGTGTCTGGTCATTCACCGGACAATTAACTAAGAATACCTGTGAGTTGGATGCGCTCTCCCCGATCAGTGGAGATATCACCTTGACTCAATCTGGGGCCATTGTGACTACGGGACGGGTTGATCTCTCAGTGGAACGAGGCTCATCCTGGTTTTTTTATTATGCGGGAACCGTGACCGGCAATAACGTCAGCCTGTCTGCGAAAGATCCGTATGTTTTTAGGAGGGGTGGAATGGTGACTCACTTTGGGTCAGGCATCGAGATCCAAAATATCCAGAATAATACGGGGACTGGATCGATGAATGTGACAGGACAGTGTATTCAGGGCTGCAGCGGCAGTTGTCAAACGATCTGGTCCGGCTCCTGGACCAGGCAATAGCGCCTCTGTCGACAACAGGAGTCATACTCCTGTTCTCGACAGGTCATCACCGTTCTGCAAATAGGGCTGATTGGCGAGCAATCTGCTGCAACCGACCGTTGCCTGCGCGGCGTTTTCGAGTTTCGTGACAGAATACCAGTCATAGCGTTCGTTAAGTTCCTTGCCAGTGTCAGGGCGGGCAACGGCGGTTGAGCAGGGGCGATATCCCGACGATGTTATGAAGAAAAAATTAGAGGAGGAGCTTCATCTCTTGCCTGGAGTCATGATGAAACGATACAGATTGTTGTCCGTTCTCAGTGCACTCGTGCTCATAGTCATCCCGTTAACTACCGGACACGCGCAAGAGCATTTTGCCAAACTTGGAAGCACGCTCTCTTGCGGCCATCCGCTTCAAAGGGCACTCAAAGATTTTTGTGACAGTCTTCACGGAGATCTCACTCTTCAAATTTTCCCCAATGGCCAATTAGGCACAGCACAACATATTCTGGAAGGGCTGCAATTCGGGTATATCGAAATGGCTGTGCTGCCACTGGAGAGTCTCAGTCAAGAAGCCGCGCTGCTGGACATACTCGGCCTTCCATATCTTTTCAAGGATGCTACACACCGGGCACAGGTCTTGAACGGCCCACTCGGCAAACGTTTTCTGGACGCTTTAGAGACACTTAATCTTGTAGGTCTCGGCTTTCTTGACACGTATCCACGATTCTATGTCACAAAACAGGAGTCATTAGAGAGCCAGACCTCCTTTCAGGATCGCCAGGTCGTACTTGTCTGTCCGCTTCCCGAACAAGAATGCCGGCAGCGAGTCCATGATGAACGCCCCGTTCAATTTTTTGAATTAATGGGTGCGCAGTCACGCGCCATTCCTCTTGAAAAAGTACGCGAAACGCTTGAAAGCGATCCGCCCGATCTTATCGAGTACTTGCCTTTTACGGGCATGGAAGCCGTCTTTGAAGGCAGTGAATTCAACACTCTCATCCTGACAGCACATCGCAGGCCTCCCGCTGTTCTCCTCGCGGGCAAACGATGGTTCGAGTCCTTGCCGTCCGAGCTGAAAGAAAAGATTTTCAGAGCCTCGAACACGTTGGTCCGTCAACATGTGCAGCTCATGCAGGATGCGTTACGCCACACTCATACGACCCTTCGTACACAGGGCATGAACATCGCAGAGCCTCCAAACGAGGGAATTTTTGAGGCTGTACAGATGCTGTACGCTACACACGCTCACGAGTTCGGTCCAGACTTCAAGCAGTTTTGGCGGGCAATACAGAACATTAAGTAAGATGATGGACTGTGCGATATGTCGGGAAGGAAGCCGTCAGACGCTTTTCGTCTGTCTGACGGCTTTGGACACTAGTGTTTTTGGGTCAGCGTGAGCGTATCCCGCGCGATCACTAATTCTTCATTGGTAGGAATCACATAGAGTTTCACCTTGGAACCCGGCTTGCTGATTTCTCGTTCCTGCGCTTTAAAGTCGTTAAGTTCAGGATCGAAGTCAGCTCCTAAATAGCTGAGTTTCGGGCAAATCATCGAACGTGGAATCGGGCCGCATTCGCCGATGCCAGCGGTGAATACAATCGCATCAACACCATTCATGGCTGCTGCATAGGCTCCGATGTATTTCCGGACCCGATAACAATACATATTCAGCCCTAATTTCGCGCGCTCATCGCCTTTGGCTGCCGCATCTTCAAGATCGCGCATGTCACTGCTCAGTCCCGTGATGCCCAGGACGCCGCTATGTTTATTCAACATCGAATCGACTTCGGAAATCGTACTGTCTTCTTTAGCCATGATAAACGGAATGATCGCAGGATCGATATCACCACAGCGGGTTCCCATAATCAAACCTTCCAGCGGAGTGAATCCCATGCTGGTATCGACCGATTTCCCTCCCTCAATCGCAGTGATACTCGCACCGTTTCCGAGGTGGCAGGTAATGATTTTGAGCTCTTCGAGTGGTCGCCCCAACAAGACGGCCGCGCGATCTGCAACAAATTTGTGAGACGTGCCGTGAAAGCCGTAACGTCGGATGCGATAGCGTTGATATAACGTGTACGGTAAACCATAAAGGTAGGCGTAATCAGGAATGGTCGCATGGAATGCGGTATCAAACACGACCACCTGAGGGATGTCGACCCCCATCGTATCTTCGACAGCCAGAATCCCTCGCAAATGAGCAGGATTATGCAACGGAGCCAGATCGAACGACTCTTCGATTGCGTCCTTTACGTCTTTATCAACCAGCACTGATGCGGTAAACCGTTCACCGCCATGGACTACGCGGTGTCCTACGGCCTCGATCTCCGTAATCCCGTTCAACACGCCATGCTCAGGGTGGATCAAGGCCTCGGCGACGACTTTGATAGCGGTTGTATGCTCTAAAATCGCCTGAACCTGTCGATATTTTTCACCGCCCGCCGGGCGATGCGTTAAAATCGCGTCTGCCATTCCGATCCGTTCGACGATACCTTTTGCAAGCACAGATTCATCAGTCATATCAAAGAGCTGATATTTCACTGATGAGCTTCCACAGTTAAGCACCAGAATCTTCACAATAAATCCTCCTGAATAATCATAATCGTCTGTTGTCGTTTTTTACATATCTGCACTCAAGCTATTCTATGACGAGAACGGAACTGGTAGTTTTTTTCCGGTATTCGTGTCGTAGGTAAAGAAGCCTTCTCCGCTTTTCACACCAACATGCTGCGCCCGCACCAATTTTTTAATCAACGGACAGGGACGGAATTTTAAGGCTCCTGATTCTCTAAAAAGATGATCCATCGAGAGTAACACACGATCCAGACCCATACGATCGGCAATTTCCAGGGGCCCCATCTGCATATTATAGCCCAGCTTCATTGCCGTGTCAATGTCTTCAGCGCTTGCGACACCTTCCAGCAGGGCATACATCGCCTCATTAATGAGAGGCAGGATTAAGCGCGTCGTCACAAATCCCGGAGACTCAAAGACTTCGATCCCTTGTTTCCCCAGTGCCTGAATGAATTTTTTGCCGATTTCATATGTGCTGTCAGAGGTTTTAAAGCCGCGAACAATCTCCACAAGTTTCGTTTTCAAGACTGGATTCAGAAAGTGTAAACCCAGCATGTTTTCAGGCTTGTCAAGGGTTGCCGCCAACTCTGTAATACTTAAAACCGACGCATTGGTTGTAAAAATCGTCTCTGCTCCACACATCGAGTTGAGCTGAATAAATACCTTTTTCTGTTCTTCCAAATCATCCGGGATTGAGCAGATGACCAAATCTGCCTTTCCACAGCGAGACGTATCTGTCACAAGCTCCAGGTTCGACAGGACAAGTTTTTTTTCAGATTCCGTCATCCCCCAACGGGCAATCTGGCTGTCTATTTCCCGCTTGATGTTCTCTAACGCGTTATCAGCCAGTTCCCGGCTTTTCTCGGCAAGGATCGTCGTCATCCCCGCTTTTGCGGTGACAATCGCAATTCCAGAACCAACTCTACCACCACCGACAATTGCTACAGTATTGATCTGCACAATAATTCCCCCTTTAGTATGGATTAAAATTTTTCACACATGAAAGACTCAGCAAGATCACATTCCGTTCACCAGATGCAAGATTCGGCTTGATGAAGGAGTCATGCAAAAGTCCGATACAAGCTATACACGAGTTCATCGCTGTCGCAACAATTTAGTCAAGAAATTTATGGTCATGAATTATTTCTCAACATAAAAAGGTTGACATAAAGAGAACACAACGGCTATAATCATTTATTAGAACAATTCAGAACGTGGAACCAACAGCCCAGTAAACACACAGAGATGGTGTATGAATTCCAGACCCTTATTCCAAATTGCTCTAGACGTTGCAGACATTGATGAGGCGTTGCGAATCGCTGAAGATGTGCGTGAGTTTGCAGACGTGATTGAAGTTGGGACGGTGCTGTTAAAAAAAGAAGGCGTACGGAGTATTGAGCGAATCAAAACAGACTATCCGGACAAATTGGTGTTTGCAGACACGAAAACGGTCGATTTTGGTCAGCTTGAAGCGCAGATCGTCTTTCAGGCCGGCGCAGATATTATGAGCGTATGTGGGGTTGCCACGGATGAAACGATCCTGGAAGCTCTCGAAGAAGCCTGTGCGCACCGGAAAAAAGTCCTTGTCGATCTGATCGGTTTAGGCGACTCCTATCGCCAGGCTAAACGGTTGAGTTTTCTGGGTCCGGATTACCTTTCCGTGCATAGCGGGACCGATAGGCACACTTCCAGTGACGAGCTTTTTGAAAAAGTCGAAGTCATCTCTCAGATATCCCCGATTCCGCTTATGGTGTCCGGCGGAATCCTGCTGGATGATGTGACCTATCTCATGATGTTTCATCCGGCGATTATTGTCGTGGGATCCTCAATTATCCATTCACCACGACGGAGAGAAACTGCCGAACGTTTTTGGAGGAGTATCAATACGCTCCCCTTTCTGCCTTCTGATTATGAAGACGACATGTCAAAAGAGTGAATTAAAAAGAGTGAATTAGAGTTTTTTCACCAGGACCATCGTCATATCGTCTTCCAGAGGGGTCTCCTGGTAAAACTCATCCAGGCTCTCTAAGATGCGCAGATAGATCGTCGAAAGTTCTTCATGGCAATGAGCGATCAGCAGTTCTTCAAGTCGAGGATAGCCGTAAAGTTCCCGGTCACGGTTTCTGGCCTCGATTACACCATCAGTATACAAGAAAAAAATATCATCGCTCTTAAAACGATGAGTATGCGCATCATACTTAGGTGCTTCGAGAAATCCGAAAGGCAGGTCGCCCTCTTCAAGGTATTGCAGCGACTTGTCTTGCGGGGAAATCAGAATCGGGAAGTTATGACCGGCATTGCAATACTGAATGATCTGCTCCTTCACGTCGATAATCGCCAGAAAAAGCGTCATATACTGCTTCGAGGCTTGCGAACAGACAAGCCTATTCAGGGCGCTCATCACTGTTTTCAAATCGTGGGTCATTTCAAGACGCACCTGCAATGCGGTTTTAATCGTTGCCATCATTAATGCCGCCGGAACCCCCTTGCCGGTGACATCACCGATCGCGATCAACATCTGGTGATCGGAGAGAGGGTAAAAATCGTAATAATCTCCCCCGACTTCTTTGGCCGAAATCGACTCCGCCTCGATTGCGAGCAACGACTCCATCGGATTGTGCTGCGGCAGCATAAGATGCTGAATATCATGCGCACGATGCAGTTCCCGTTCAAGATCCTCATAAATCCTCGCATTTTCATCATACAAACGCGCATTATCCAGGACCACAGCGATTTCTGAGCCTGCAAACGAAAAGGTCTCACGATCCTCATCTGAGAAGTGGTCTTCCCGGTAATCGCCAATAAACATTGTCCCGATTTTTGCATGCCGCCCGATCAATTCACTTTTACAGAAACTTTTGAGGCTCCATTCATTCTCAAGACCAGTATCCCCCGTTAAGATTTTAATGGTGATATCCTGAAAAGAGGCCTCATTGGAAATATCATCGATCAAAGCCTGTTTCACCTGGCTGAACATTCTCGCTCCGACAGCTTCAGAAAGGTAGAAAAAGAGCCGCAGATCTGCTCCACGACTATCGATGACTGACAAGGCTCCAATCTGAAACCCCAAAATACGGCTTAATAGCTTGAAGACTGAAGAGACTGTTTCATCGAAATTCTGAATCGACCGCGCAAGCTCGTTGATACAATTGGTGATGGTCGAGCGAAACAACTGTCGATCCAGGAGATCATTGGCATGAGATAAAATGTCCACATCCCCGACCGGCTGTACGCTATGGCTGACTCCAGGGGCAGTATGGCAACACTCTCGAGACAATATCTGCTCAATAGTTTCCTGCAGCCGATGATCTTCAAACTCCTTGACGATATATTCAGTGGCTCCGGTGGACAGCCCCCAAAAACGGTCGGAACGTTGATCTTTTGCGGTCAACATCACGATCGGAATATGTTTTGTGCGGGGATCGTCCTTCAGCAGGCGGCAGACCTGATAGCCTGTCATTTTCGGCATCAGGATGTCCAGCAAAATCAAATCCGGTAATTCGCTGTAGGAAAGCTTGATCGCCTCAACACCATCAGTCGCTGTCAGCACCTGACAGGACAGCGAGGAAAGCATATAATTCAACATTCTGATGACGGTCGGGCTGTCATCTGCGATCAACACCTTTTTCTGTTCCATAAAAACTGTTCTCGTTTCCGGCATACTATTCACAGGCTTGTACGCCTCGGATCGTTGAACATTATTCTATTCAGCGTTTCTGAAGCACTTGTGTCACCACGTCGGTCACAACTCTTACCAGGGTCTCCATATCAGTGTCTGCCATCGGAGAGGGCTGTGCTGCCTCTTCAGCCTGAGGATCGGTCCGATAAGTTTCGTCCCGACCAGGTACGGGACACTGATGATGATAGGGATTCTGCGTCCCGATGCCGGATTGTTCACGAATTGCTTGTAACTCCTGGAGCTGCTGCGGCGAAAAGGCCTGCATGTTTCCCAGGAGATGGGCCACCAGGCTGATTGTCGCAAATTGCTCTACCATTTCTAGACGATGGTAACTGGTATACAGATCCGGACCAATCGTCATGACACCATGATTTGCCATCAGCACAGCGTCGTGGCATTTAAGCTGTTCCGCGACCGATTCGGCAAGTTCTGTCGTTGAAGGAGAATGATACGGTGCCAGCGGAATGCTGCCAAAATTTACGATCATTTCAGCCAGAATCAGTTGGTCCAGCGGAATGCCTGCCACAGCAAAGCCGGTGCTGATCGGGGGGTGAGCGTGCACGACGGCCCAAATATCAGGCCGGGTGTTATAGGCGGCAAGATGCATTTTAATTTCCGACGAGGGACGAAACTCTCCATCCAGAACGTTACCCTCCATATCGATTTTGACGATATGATCTGTCGATAACATCCCTTTGCATAACGTCGTCGGCGTTGCCAGGATGAGATTGTTATCCAGACGAACGCTGATATTTCCGTCTCCCGCCACAATATAGCGCTGTTCATACATCATTTTGCCAATGGTGACGATATCGACTTTATACTCATGAATACTTTTGGCTGCGGCGCTCATTATGACTCCCCTTTTTCGTCAAGAACAAGATGCCTCATCTTTCTTGGGGCTCAGCATGAAACACATTTACAGGATTCGTGTGTTCGTTTCAAGATTGGCGTTTCAACGCATTAAACAATGTATATGACAGCCCAAGCTTGTCAAGAAAAAGAAAACAGAAGAAAAAAGCACGGACTGAAAAGGCAGAATGAGTACCAGTACCAGAGATGTATTCTGTGTTCCTATACCGGCTGCGGAATTGATTCATCATTTTCCTCTTGACAGATTTTCCCGTTTTTTCAAACTATCTGCCGCAATGTTTGTATTCCAGTTAGCTTCTGATTCAACAGTAACGGAGGTCGAATATGTATCGACAGATAAGATCCCTTCTCAAAGTCGCCATGCTGCCTGTATTTTTTCTGACTGTTTTCATACATGTTTCTGCCGCTGATGCCGCAGCGAAAACACGTCCTTATAAATCTGCGGTGTTGATGGATTATGACAGCGGACGGGTTCTCCAGGAGGAAAACGCTCACGAGCAGGTTATTCCTGCGTCATTGGTCAAAATGATGGTATTGCTGTTGACGATGGAGCAGCTTGAAGCAGGACAAATCCAACTAAGCGACGAAGTGACTGCGTCGGCCTGGGCAGCACACATGGGAGGCCAGCAGGTTCATCTGGCAAAAGGAGAAACCTTTACGCTGGGCAAACTGCTCGATGCCATGGTGATTGCGTCGGCCAATGATGCTGCGGTTGCAGTGGCTGAACATCTGGCTGGAAATGTGAAAAACTGCGTAAAAATGATGAACGCCCGCGCCAGGGCGATCGGCATGAAGAACACTGTGTTCGCGAATGTGCATGGCCTGCCGGCCGGCAAAGGGCAGACAGATGATTTGACATCAGCGTATGATATCGCTGTATTAGGCCGTTATCTCTTAAAAAATTATCCCCAGGTTTTAGATTGGACGTCAACCTATACCGCTCCCTTTCGCGACGGGGAAATGACACTTGTCAATACGAATAAATATCTGCTCCGCAACGTTCCCGGCGTAGACGGCCTGAAAACCGGCTACCATCGCCGGGCCGGCTTTAACGTCTGCGTAACAGCCACACACGAAAAGCGCCGTATGATTGCAGTGGTTATGGGAGCTCCCAGCAAGATTGACCGGAATAAAAAAGCCAAAGACCTTCTGGCAGCAGGTTTCAATACTAAGTCGAAGGCCGATCGACTCTAATCCTCTCGTAATCTGTCAAGCAGAACTGCGCCGACAATAATCAGTCCTTTTACAACGGATTGCCAGTAAGAAGAAATTCCTAACAGGTTCATCCCATTGTTGATTGTGCCGATGAGGAGAGCGCCGATTAACGTCCCCCCGACACCGCCGCGTCCTCCCATCAGACTTGTCCCACCGATCACGACGGAGGCAATCACGTCGAGCTCATAACCGGTTCCGGCAATCGGCTCGCCGGCGTTTAATCGAGCTGTCAGTACGACGGCTCCCAGCGCTGCTGTGAGCCCTGAGATCGTATAGGCCGCTGTTTTATACAGGTCAGAGTGAATTCCTGAAAGTTTGACGGTTTCTTCGTTGCCTCCAATCGCATAAATGTAGCGTCCCAATCGCGTATGACGAAGAAGAACGGCTGCTATAAGAAGTGTTGCTGCAAAAACTAAAATCGGAATCGGAATCTTCAGAAAGTATCCGCTTCCGATATACCGGAACGACTTGCTAAATCCACTGATTGGATAGCCCCCGGCATAGATCAGGGCACATCCTCTGGCAATACTCATCATCCCCAACGTCACGACGAATGGAGTCACTTTGCCCTTTGTGATGACCACCCCATTCAACCATCCCAAGACCGCTCCAGCACATAAGGTCAACATGACGATGATCAGAACAGGAAGCCCCCGGTGTTCGAAATCCGCACATAATACTCCGGCAAGAGCCAGGACAGAGCCTACGGACAAATCGATCCCTGATGTTAAAATGACAAAAGTCATCCCGACCGCCATAATTCCATGAATTGATGTCTGTCGGATGATATTCAAGAGATTGCGC
>PDSJ01000031.1 GCA_002748425.1 candidate division KSB3 bacterium
AGGGGACAATGTGTCGATTGAGGCAGCATTGATCACCCCGATTGCGATGGAGAAGGAGCTGCGGTTTGCAGTGCGCGAAGGAGGGCGTACTGTAGGAGCGGGCGTGGTCGCTGAAATTATCGAGTAGCGTGTGAGAAGAGGATTTTCAGATTAGAGCGTTATGGTCGTGTTTCTCGTGTTGTTTCGGTGAAAATAATCTGAAAAAGTGTTTGACAGAATTATCTGTGTTCAATAACACGGCCATACTGCTTTCATACTGGGATATTGCGCTGCTTAGAATCAAAGTTTGGGGATAAGAGGTCCACATTGTGCTTTGTATGTTTTCGTTCTTAATTCTCAACGTATATTTTAACAAGTATTATGGCTAATCAGAATATTAGAATTTGCTTAAAAGGCTACGATCATCAGTTGCTCGATCAATCTGTTACCGAGATCGTATCAACCGCTCAAAATACGGGATCGCGGGTCGCCGGGCCAATTCCTCTGCCAACCCGCATTAGTCGGTACACCGTGTTACGTTCCCCGCACGTGAATAAAAAATCGCGTGAGCAGTTTGAGATGAGAACGCACAAACGGATTCTGGATATCCTCGAGCCGACGCCGCAGACCGTCGATGCGCTTATGCGGCTTGATCTTCCGGCGGGTGTGGATGTTAAGATTAAATTATAGGGGTCAGAAGCAGAAACCGGGTGTACGGACCTATGCTGCATCCCGTAGTCTGCACTGTGACGAATTGTGGCAACAGTAAGTGTAGTAACGGCTGGTAATGATAAAGTAGAAGACGTTGAACTGCAGGACAGTGTGTTCAACGCTCCGATCAAGAAAGATGTTGTCCATCAGGTGGTTTGTTCTCAGCTCGCCGCGCGCCGAAAAGGAAGTTCTGCCACAAAAGGGCGTTCTGAAGTCAGGGGTGGCGGCAAGAAAACCTGGCGGCAGAAAGGAACCGGAAATGCCCGGGTCGGTACTACTCGATCTCCTTTGTGGCGAGGTGGTGGAGTCGTATTTGGTCCTCAGCCTCGTGATTATTCATTTCGGGTTCCGAGAAAAATGCGGAAAGCGGCGATGCGTTCGGTTCTGACGTCAAAAGTGCAGGAATCGAAGTTTCTTGTTCTTGATCGACTTGATTTTGATGCGCCAAGTACCAAGCAAATGCTGTCAATATTGAAAGGACTTATCGGCGATTTGTCTGCAAGTGTGGCGGTTGCGCTTGGCGATTGGACTGAGAGCGCCTGGAAGTCGGGGCGGAATATCCCTGGAGTGCGCGTATTGCACGCAGAGAATTTGAATGTGTATGTTGCCTTGCAGCATGAATATCTTATTGTTGACAGGGCTGGTTTATCTATTATTGAAGGGGCGTTAGCGCAATGAAAGACGTATATAGTGTTCTGAAACGACCATTGTTCACAGAAAAAAACGACCGTTTGAAAGAGCGCTTTAATAAGTTTGCTTTTGAAGTGGAGATGAAGGCGAATAAGATAGAAATTCGTCAGGCGGTTGAACAAATTTTCGGAGTAAGCGTCGTCAAAGTGAATACGATGCGGGTACACGGCAAAGTAAAGCGTCGAGGTCGGAGTGTTGGTCGGCGCCCTGATTGGAAAAAGGCGATTGTGACGTTAAAAGAGGGCGATACAATTCCTATCTGGAGCTAGGTTATTGACGATTGACGATTGACGATTGACGATTGGCAGTCGACAGTTGACGATTTTAAAGCTATGGCAATGAAAAAATACAAGCCAACTTCGCCTGGAAGACGATTTCAAACGGTGTCGTCATTTGACGAAATCACGACAAGTCGTCCAGAACCGAGTTTGACGACGACCTTAAAGAAAACCGGCGGGCGAAATAATCATGGGCGGATCACGGCCCGTCATCGCGGCGGCGGTCATAAGCGGGCATACCGCATAATTGATTTCAGGCGGAATAAAACCTCTGTTCCGGCGAAGGTGGCAACGATTGAGTACGATCCGAATCGTTCGGCGCGCATTGCATTGTTGCATTATGTGGATGGAGAAAAACGATACATTCTCGCCCCTGAAGGTTTAAAGGTTGGCGATCGGGTGCTTGCAGGCGCTGAAGCAGACATTCAGGTAGGAAATGCGCTTCCGTTGAAAAACATTCCCCCTGGAACGCCGATTCATAATGTTGAATTAAAAAAAGGGAAAGGCGGGCAGATCGTCAGAAGTGCAGGGACGAGCGCAACGATTATGGCAAAGGAAGGTCGTTACGCCCAGGTCAAACTCCCCTCTGGAGAAGTGCGTCTGATATCGCTTGAATGTATTGCCACCATTGGTGTTGTCGGAAATTTTGAGCACGCCAACCTCTCTATTGGAAAAGCCGGAAGAAAACGTTGGCTGGGTCGGCGTCCAAAAGTTCGCGGCGTTGTGATGAACCCTGTTGACCACCCGCACGGCGGCGGCGAAGGGCGAACGTCCGGAGGGCGACATCCGGTGAGTCCGTGGGGCATGCCTACAAAAGGCTATAAAACGCGGAAGAAAAGAAAAGCTTCGAATAAGTATATCGTTCGGAGAAGAAAACAGGGGTAGGAGTTTCGGGCTGAATGGCTGAAGGCCTGCAGTCCGGAGCCTGCGACTCCGACTATGTTATGCCTAGATCGGTAAAAAAGGGTCCATTTGTAGATGAAGATTTATTGAAAAAAGTCCAGAATATGAATATGCGAGGGGAGAAACAGGTGGTTAAAACCTGGTCGCGCCGGTCGATGATTATGCCGGATTTTATTTCCCATACCTTTGCTGTTCATAATGGAAAACGTTTTATCCCGGTATATATTACAGAGAATATGGTTGGTCATAAGCTCGGTGAATTCTCGCCCACGCGTACATATCGAGGACATGGAAAAACCGAAAAGACCTCACGACGCTGAGTTGCCGCCGGATAATTTCGTACAGAGGAGAAGATTATGGCTGTAAAGTCGGTAGGGCGATACATTAAAGTGTCTCCCCGGAAAGCGCGTCTGGTGATCGATATGATTCGTGGGCGTCATGTTCAGGAGGCTCTCGATATTTTACAGGATTCCCCTAAAGCGGTTTCCGAGAATATCGAAAAAATTGTTCGGGTGGCTGTTGCAAATGCTGAAGATACTGAAGCAGTGGCTGATGTGGATCGCCTGTATGTAAAAGAGGCGTATGTCGACCAAGGCCCAACGATGAAACGTTTCAGACCCCGAGCTATGGGGCGTGCGACGCGTATTCGGAAACGGACAAGTCATATTACGGTAGTGTTGGATGAAAAATCGGAGTGATTGTCTATTGTCGGTTGTTGATGATCGTGTTCTCATTGTGACTATCCATGTCAGCAATCAGCAATCAGAAAGCAATAACCTGGAGGATTAGTTTGGGACAAAAAGTCAATCCTATCGGTCTCCGTTTGGGGATTAACAAGACATGGCAGTCTCGGTGGTATGCTGAGAAAAAATATGCGGATTTCCTGCATGAAGATCTTCAGATTAAAAAATTTATCAAAGAGTCTTTTTTTCATGCTGGTATTTCCCGCATCGAGGTTGAACGCGCTGCGGACAAAACGACTGTCAATGTGCACACTGCGCGTCCCGGAATTTTGATTGGCCGGAGAGGTGCTGAAGTCGATCAATTAAAAAAGAAACTTCAAAAACTCACAGAATGCGATATTCACGTCAATATCTTTGAGGTCAAAAAGGCTGAAATCGATGCCCAACTGGTGGCTGAAAATGTTGCGCTGCAACTGGAAAGGCGCGTCGCGTTTCGGCGTGCAATGAAACGGAGCGTGACCACAGCAATGCGTTTCGGCGCAGAGGGAATTCGTATCGCATGCGGCGGACGCCTCGGCGGTGCTGAAATGGCAAGAGCAGAATGGTACCGTGAAGGCCGTGTGCCTTTACATACCCTGCGCGCGGATATTGATTACGGTTTTACCGAATCCCGCACAACCTATGGCATTATTGGGGTGAAAGTGTGGATTTTTAAGGGAGAGGTTCATTCCTATAGCAGTGTGCCGTCAAAGGCGTCGTAAGATAACGCAGATGAATGTGAGGATTCGTCGATCTGAAATGATTTGAGTGAGGAGGCTGTTTTTTTGATATAGGCTCTCGAGGCTCAGGGATTTTGGAGACAATCGAAGGAAGATAGGTGTTGTATTATGTTAATGCCGAAAAAGGTGAAATATCGGAAGCAGCATCGCGGCCGTATGACCGGAAAGGCGTATCGCGGCTGTCACGTGAATTTCGGCCAGTATGGCTTGCAAGCTCTTGAACCTGGACACATTACAGATCGGCAGATTGAAGCGGCCCGTGTGGCAATGACGAGAAAAATTAAGCGTGCCGGTCGTGTGTGGATTCGGATATTTCCTGATAAGCCGGTCACGTCGAAGCCTGCTGAGACCCGAATGGGAAAAGGAAAAGGGGCTCCGGATCACTGGGTGGCTGTGATCAAGCCTGGGCGAATTCTGTATGAGATGGAAGGCGTTTCTGAAGAATTAGCGCGTGAGGCTTTTCGTCTGGCGTCCCATAAGCTGCCGCTGAAAACACGTTTTATGCAACGAGGAGATGTGCCGTCATGAAAGCCAGGGAACTGCGGGAAATGAGTGTTGAGGAGCTGGAAAGCCGTGAACGTGATTTGATTGAAGAGGTGTTTAATCTTCGTTTTCAGATTGCTGCCGGAGTTGCCGAAAACCCTCAAATTTTACGAAACGTTCGGAAGGATTTAGCGCGCGTGAAAACCGTGCGGCGCGAGCGTGAAATGGCTCAAGTATAGCCATTTAGAGATTCTGTTCTATCGATGAAATTTATTTGACAAAGTGAAGGGGGTTTTTATTATGGCGCAAAGTACAGGACAGCGCAAAACCCGCCAGGGTATTGTGGTCAGTGATAAGATGGATAAAACGGTGGTTGTTCGTGTTGAACGTCTGACAAAACATCCTGTGTATAGTCGCGTTGTAAAACGTGCAAAACGATTCAAAGCCCACGATGAATTGAATCAATGCACTGTGGGCGATCTTGTCGAGATTATCGAAACCCGGCCTCTGAGTAAGGATAAGCGTTGGCGAGTAACTGAGATTGTAAGAAAAGCGGTCGTGTAGACGATGGGAGTTTACACGCTGTTTTTTTAGGACACGTAAGGTGATGTACCATGGTGCAGATGCAGACGAATTTAGATGTTGTTGATAATTCAGGGGCAAAAAAGATTCAGTGTATAAAGGTGTTGGGTGGCTCTAAACGGAAATATGCAAGGCTTGGGGATGTCATTATTGCTTCGGTCAAAGAGGCGAATCCCGGCGGGAATGTGAAGAAAAAAGACGTTGTGCGCGCGGTGATCGTACGCACGGCAAAAGAACAGCGGCGTCATGACGGATCGTATATTAAATTTGATTCCAATGCTGCTGTGATTTTGAACGCTCAGAATGAACCGATCGGTACTCGTATTTTTGGACCAGTGGCAAGGGAGCTTCGTGAAAAAGCGTATATGCGTATCGTGTCTCTTGCTCCTGAAGTGCTGTAGTTTCTGGATATTGATGGAAAGAGGAGTAAAGTGAAATGGCAAAGCTTCATGTCAAAAAAAATGATACTGTCAAGGTGATCTCCGGGAAAGAGAAGGGAAAAAGCGGTAAAATCCTGAAAGCGTATCCTGCAAAAGGCCGCATAATCATCGAACATTTGAACATGATCAAGAAGCATACAAAGCGCCAAAGACAAGGACAGGGAGGCGGAATTATCGAACGCGAAGGCACGATTCATGCGTCAAATGTCATGTTGGTCTGCCCCGGTTGTAAACAGGCGACCCGTATCGGAAAAAAAATTCTGGAAGACGGTTCAAAAGTGAGGACGTGTAAAAAATGTGGAGAAGTTGTTGACCGCTAAGTTGTTCGGTGCAATGGGTTCTTGACATTGATTCATAGTGTGACATGGCTGCAGAAGAATTAAAACAAAAATATACGCAAGAAGTGTTACCCTCTTTAACGAAGCAATTCGGTTATACAAGCCCGATGGCTGTACCCAGACTGGTGAAAATCATTGTCAATATGGGTTTGGGCGAGGCCGTATCGGATGCAAAAGTGCTTGAACGGGCTGCTGAAGAACTTGGGGCGATTACCGGACAAAAACCTGTGATTACAAAGGCTCGCAAGTCGATTGCCGGTTTTAAGCTGCGTGCCGGAATGCCTATCGGATGCCGGGTAACGTTGAGAAAAGACCGCATGTTTGAGTTTTTTGAACGTCTGGTGAATGTCGCTCTGCCCCGTGTGCGCGATTTTAAGGGTGTATCGCCGAAAGCGTTTGACGGGCGCGGCAATTATACCCTTGGACTGCGGGAGCAGATTATTTTTCCGGAAATTGATTACGATAAAGTGGATAAACTGCGCGGACTGAGCGTGGCGATCGTCACAACCGCGAAGACAGATGAAGAAGGCTTTCAGCTCTTAAAAGAGATGGGGATGCCTTTTAGTAACTCTTAATTGTGAGGTTGAGAAGGAGAATTATAGTGGCCAAAAAGTCGCTGATTGCAAAATGTAAACGTCCTCCTAAATTTAAAGTTCGTGACTACCATCGTTGCCGCATTTGCGGACGCCCTCGCGGATACTTGCGCAAGTTTGGGATGTGTCGTATCTGCTTTCGAGATTTAGCTTCTCATGGTGAACTTCCCGGGGTTCTGAAGGCGAGCTGGTAGAAGAGCGGACTCTGGGACGTGGATTCTGAATCAAAAATATAGCCGATGTCGAGCGCGTCGGGATCGGAACTTCGGCATCGAGAACCAGATGCCTAAAAGTGAAGGTATGTGAATTATGGGAATGACAGATCCTATCGCTGATTTGCTTACACGCATTCGAAACGGAAATATGGCCGGTAAAGAAGCTGTGACCGCCCCTGTTTCAAAGATCAAGACTGAAATTCTTCGCATTCTGGAAGCTGAAGGTTTTATCAAGAGCTATCAACAGCTTGATGAAAGAAATTTAGAGATCAGATTGAAGTATGCGGGTCATGAGCGTGTCATTACGGAAATTAAACGAGTCAGTAAGCCTGGCTGCCGCGTGTATTGTGGAAAGGATGAGCTGCCGAAAGTGTTGAATGGTCTTGGAATTGCGATCGTTTCAACTTCAAAAGGGCTGTTGACTGATAAGGATGCTCGCCTCGAAGGAGTTGGGGGTGAAGTCTTGTGTACGGTGTGGTAAGACTGATTAAAGGTTGATGATTTTCGATTGTCGATTGCTTGAGGGGTGTTTGACGGCCTGGCAATCTCCAATCCGACAATCTGGAATTGACGCATGTCGAGAATAGGAAAAAAACCGGTTGACATCCCTCAGGGGGTGGAAGTCAAAATTCAAAATTCCGTCTTGAGCACGAAAGGTCCTTTAGGCCTGTTGGAATATACTATTCCTGATGGAATTTCTGTTGAAGTGCAGGGGGCGAGTGTTGTTGTCGCGCGTGATACCGACCAGAAACGACATCGGGCTCTGCACGGGCTTGTGCGCTCGTTAGTGAGCAATATGGTGACTGGTGTTTCTGTCGGATTCACCAGAACACTTGAAATCGTCGGTATCGGTTATCGCGCGAAAAAAGAGGGCAAAGTCCTGAACTTAGCGGTTGGTTACTCTCATCCGGTGGAATTTGTTGAGCCTGAAGGCATTACAATCGATGTTGAGGGCCAGAACAAAGTGATCGTGAAAGGTATTGACAAACAAAAAGTGGGACAAGTCGCTGCAGATATCCGAAAAGTGAGAAAGCCGGAGCCTTATAAAGGTAAAGGAATTCGCTACAGTGATGAAGTGGTGCGTAAAAAAGTCGGGAAAACCGCAGGCTAAGTTAGGGCGATAACGCTCTCATTATGGATAAAAGTTGAGGAGTAGGCGAATCATGGAAAGAAAAAAACGTGCAAATAACGCGCGGATTAAACGGCATAAGCGTCTTCGTCGGAAAATTGCCGGAAGCGCGGATCGTCCTCGTTTATGTGTCTTTCGCAGTTTGAAGCATATTTATGCGCAACTCATTGATGATGAAAACGGACGCACCCTGGTTGGCGTGTCGAGTCTGAGCCCTGAGCTTAAAGAGACAGTGACTTATGGCGGAAATATTCAAGCAGCTCAAGAAGTCGGAAAGCTTATTGCCAAAAAGGCGCTCGATCAGGACATTACTCAGATTGTATTCGACCGCGGAGGCTACCAGTATCATGGCCGGGTGGCTGCGTTAGCGAAAGAAGTTCGTGAGAGCGGGATTAAATTTTAACGTATAGACGACGTGTAAGAGAAGGAGGGTACCTTGTCTAGGACTGATCTCAGAGAGACCGAACTTACCGATAAGGTGGTTCATATTAGCCGTGTAGCAAAAGTAGTGAAGGGCGGCCGGCGTTTTAGTTTCAGTGCGCTTGTTGTGGTCGGTGACGGCCGGGGGCGTGTGGGATATGGACTTGGAAAGGCAAAGGAAGTTCCCGAAGCGATTCGAAAAGGTATTGAAAAGGCTAAAAAAAGTCTGGTGAAAATTCCCTTGCGCAATACGACGATTCCACATCAGATTGTCGGGAAATATGGTGCTGGAAGTGTCTTGTTGAAACCTGCCGGGCCGGGAACAGGCGTGATTGCCGGTGGCCCGGTGCGTGCGGTCTTGGAAGTTGTTGGGGTTCAGGATATTTTAACGAAATGTCTCGGAACGAATAATCCCCACAATGTTGTCAAGGCGACCATGCAGGGCTTGCAAAGTTTAAAAGATCCAGCCGTGGTTGCCAAGCAGCGGAATCTTCCACTCGAAGAGATCGAATCTCGGATGGATTACTAGCCAGCCCTTGTTCGGAAAACGTTTGTGTGGAATGGGAAGGGAAAAAAGTATGAGTGTATTACGTATAACGTTAGTAAAGAGTTCGATCGGGGCTCCGAAAACACAGCGTAAAGTCTTGGCTGGGCTGGGGCTGCGGAAAATGAATTCTTCCGTTCTGAGAAAAAATACTCCTGAAATCCGGGGAATGATTTTTAAAGTGCAGCATTTGGTCACCGTGACCGACGTTGAGGAAGAATCTTGAAACAGGCTGAGGAAAAAACACGGGAGAATCATCCGTTCTGCTCGTGACGATATTCCACAATTGTGAGCGTACCAGTACTATGAAATTACATGAATTAACATACACAGAAGGTTCCAGGTCAAAGAAAAAACGTGTTGGGCGTGGGCCAGGCTCTGGTTGGGGGAAAACCGGCGGAAAAGGTCATAAGGGCCAAAAGGCGCGTTCTGGGTCCGGAATCCACCCCTGGTCTGAAGGTGGGCAGATGCCTTTGCAGCGTCGTCTGCCCAAGCGCGGATTCACGAATATTTTTAAGAAAGAATATGAGATTGTGAATGTGTGCTGTCTGGAAGAGAAGTTCGATGCAGGAACGGAAATTACACTCGAATTGCTCAAAGAGGCCAGACTGATCAATCGCCGAAAAGCAGTGAAAATTCTCGGAGAAGGAGAGTTGACAAAGCCATTTCATGTTCATGCACATGCGTTTAGCAAAAGTGCTGCAGAGAAGATTAAAGCAGTCGGTGGGGACGTGACCGTCGAGACAAAAGACGTGAAAAGCTCGTAATAATCTTGTTAGAGAGGGGACTAGAAACAGTGCTTCAGGTATTCCAAAACATATTCAAAATTCCGGAATTGAAACGGCGCATTTTAATTACGCTTGGGTTCCTGACCGTCTATCGCTTTGGTGCTCATATTCCTACTCCTGGGGTTGACGCTCAGGTCTTGTCGTCGATTTTCGAGTCGGCTCAGGGGACAGTGCTTGGCATGGTGGATCTTTTCACCGGAGGAGCCTTAAAGCGCCTGACTGTTTTTGCGCTTGGGATTATGCCGTATATCAGCGCATCCATTATTCTTCAACTGCTCACTGTGGTGGTTCCGTATCTTGAGCGTTTGGCAAAAGAAGGCGAGCAGGGACGGAAAAAGATTACCCAGTATACTCGTTACGGCACCGTTGTCCTGAGCGCTGTGCAGGCGCTTGGCATCAGCATTGGTCTGGAAAGTATGCAGGGCCCGGCCGGACTTCCTGTTGTTCCAAACCCTGGTTGGCCGTTCCGTCTAACAACGCTGATTACGCTTACTGCAGGAACTGCGTTTATTATGTGGCTTGGTGAGCAAATAACCGAACGCGGTATTGGCAATGGAATTTCATTAATTATCTTTGCTGGAATCGTGACCCGTCTTCCATCGGCTGTAGCAAGCACGATTCAGTCTGTTCAACGAGGAGATTTTGCGCTGTTTTCACTGCTCGGAATGCTGATTGTCATGGCGCTTGTCGTTGCAGCGGTAATTTTGATGCAGCAAGGGGTTCGGAAAATTCCGGTACAATATGCGAAACGTGTGGTCGGTCGTCGAATTTACGGAGGGCAGAGTACGCATATCCCCCTTAAAGTCAATACTGCCGGCGTGATTCCGGTGATTTTTGCCTCATCGATTATTGTGTTTCCGGCGACAGTGGCGAAATTTGTTGATAAGCCCTGGATGCAGGCGGTGGCTGAGCAATTGTCTCCGGGCCATGTGCTCTACACAGTCCTGTATGCGACATTAATCATTTTCTTTGCATATTTTTATACGGCGATTGTGTTTAATCCAACCGATTTAGCAGAGAATATGAAAAAATACGGTGGATATATTCCGGGAGTGCGTCCCGGGAAACGGACTGCCACGTATATTGATTCGGTCTTGACGAGAATCACGTTGGCTGGGGCGATCTTTCTGGCCTTAATTGCGATTCTCCCGCAGTTTCTCATTCAGTCTTTGAATGTTCCATTCTATTTTGGCGGAACGGCATTACTGATTGTCGTCGGTGTGGCCCTGGATACGATGCAGCAGATCGAATCGCATCTCCTCACACGCCACTATGAAGGTTTTATGAAAAAAGGGAAACTACGCGGACGACGATAAATACGGTGTTTGTTCTCTGGAACTTTTCGTCCTGAGAGCGAACGACTGGGACACTGCGAACAGAAAAGTTATGTCAAAAGAAGATGTTATCCAAGTTGAAGGAACGGTCATTGAGCCATTACCGAACGCAATGTTTAAGGTTGAGCTTGATAATGGGCATAAGGTCTTAGCTCATATATCGGGGAAAATGAGAAAGCATTTTATTCGAATTCTTCCAGGAGATAAAGTGTCGGTGGAATTATCCCCTTACGATCTCTCCCGAGGACGTATCACGTATCGGTATAAATAAGGTATACGCGCCCAGGTCGGCATTATGTCACAATCTGGAAGCTGTGTCGTGCGCGTGGAAAGGAAGAAGAAGGCTTAGTCGTTGCTTTGAGTGGATAGCAGTAAGGTAGGTACACACTATGAAAGTACGCGCATCAGTCAAGAAAATTTGCGATAAGTGTAGAATTATTAAACGAAAGGGGATCGTTCGGGTTATCTGTGAAAATCCTCGTCATAAACAACGGCAGGGGTAGCTTGTTTCTGAGCTGAAGTCGACGTGTTTTATGCTCTCACGCTTCCACTGTTGACTGTAATCATTTCAGATTTTTCAGATACTTTTTGCAGGAGGGTGTTCCTTGGCTAGAATTGCCGGCATTGATTTGCCAAAAAGTAAACGGATTGAAGTTGGATTAACCTATATCTTTGGCATTGGGCGGTCAACATCGTTGAAAATGTTGGCTCAGACAGGTATAGATCCCAATAAACGGGTGCACGAACTGTCAGATGAAGAGGTCAATTTGCTGCGAAGCCTCATTGTTGAAGATGAAGGCTTTCATGTAGAAGGCGATTTGCGGCGTGAAATTTCTCTGAATATCAAACGCCTGATGGACATCGGATGTTATCGTGGTCTGCGCCATCGACGTGGATTGCCTGTGCGCGGACAGCGGACGAAAACGAATTCGCGGACCCGTAAGGGGCCGAAACGAGGTATTGGCGGAAAGAAAAAGAGAAAATAATTGTGGGATTATTTGAGAATAACGCTGATTAACGTGAGCCTGCCGGCTGAGTTTTCGCGCATCGCCGCAAAATTTTAGTCTGCTGCCGCAACGTTCTGGAATTATAAGATGGCAAAAGGGCAAAAAAAAGGCGCCGTATCAAAAAAGAAACGGCGTGAGTTGTTGAATATCGACCGAGGCGTCGCACATGTTCAAAGCACATTTAATAACACGATTGTGACGATTAGTGATCTGAACGGGAATACGATTTCCTGGTCGAGCGCTGGTAGTATCGGATATAAAGGCTCCCGGAAAAATACGCCGTTCGCCGCGCAGATGGCTGCAAAAGAGTGCGGAAAAAAAGCGTTGGATCTCGGAATGCGGCAGGTGGAAGTGTATGTTAAAGGCCCTGGCGCCGGGCGTGAAGCCGCAATTCGGGCCTTGCAAGCTGTCGGACTGGATGTCAAGGCCATTAAAGATGTGACCCCAATTCCCCATAATGGCTGCCGCCCACCGAAGAGAAGACGTGTCTAGCTGCTGTATGGCATCCGGAAATAGAGAAGATTCTCCTGGATAAATACGATGGTGGAGGAACGTCACTGTCACGATATTCAGATTCTGTTTGCTGACACTGTCGAGTCGTTATATTCAGAGTAAGAGTTGTGTGAGAGAACGTAGTATGCTTCTGTCTTCATTCGTTCTCTTTTAACCTATACTAAGGACGCGAAGGTGTTTCATGCAACATTGGAAGGGAATTCAAAAATCAAAAAATCTAGAATGTGATCGAAATAGTTTGACTGGATCATACGGCAAGTTTTTCGCTGAACCGTTTGAACGAGGTTTCGGGACGACAGTAGGGCACTCCCTTCGTCGAATTCTGTTGTCTTCGCTTCATGGTGCCGCTGTGACAGGCCTTCTTGTCGAAGGGCTCTCAGATGAGTTTTCTTCGCTCCCAGGAGTGCATGAAGAAACGCAAGAACTGCTTTTAAATATTAAAGCACTCTGCTTCAAAGTGCTGGATAAGGACGTTCTGGGACAAGGGCTAAGCTGTCGGCTTGATGTGAAAAACTCTTCAGGACGGACTTTGGTGGTAACAGGGGCTGATATCCAGTGTGATGAAGATGTCGTCAAATTGTTGAATCCTGCGCTTCCGTTAGCAACGCTGGAAAAGCACAGCGAGCTGCATGCTGAACTTCGGCTGGAGTTGGGACGGGGCTATGTTCCTGCTGAAGCCTTCAGACTGAGACCAGAGCAGCCAGAGAATATGCTTTTTGTCGATGCCGTGTTCAGTCCGGTGACAAACGTTGAGTTCTTTGTTGAACCGACACGTATTGGCCGGCGAACCGATTTCGATAAGCTGACTCTGGAAGTGTCGACTGACGGCACAATTTCACCGGTTGAAGCGGTCGGTCATGGGGCCGGAATTCTTACTCGGCATTTAGACGGACTCATTACCTTTGAGGAAGAAATTGAAGAGGAGATCGTTGAACATGAAGAAGAGGAAACGGTCAACGAACATTTATTCCGCAGTGTCGATGAACTGGAATTATCGGTTCGCTCGAACAATTGCCTGAAGAATGCAGACATCAGCACGATTGGAGAGCTGGTACAGAAGACGGAAGCCGAGATGCTGAAAACGCGGAATTTTGGAAAAAAATCATTGAATGAGATTAAAGCGATCCTGACAGAAATGGGCTTGTCACTAGGGATGAAGCTTGAAAATTTTCCACAGCCTCCGCAAGATGATGATGCGGACGATATGTCATAAACGATTCACGGGTTATTAATTCGGAGAGATAGAGGGTTGATAAGGTCATGCGCCATAGAAAAGCGGGAAAAAAATTAAGCAGAAATGCCAGCCATCGAAGGGCTTTATTGAGAAATCTTGTGACGGAATTGCTTCGTCATGGCAGAATCAAAACAACGCTTGCCAGAGCCAAAGCTTTACGAAGCCCGGCAGAAAAAATGATTACCTTGGGGAAACGGGGTGATTTACACGCTCGACGTCAAGCGCTGTCTTACATTCAAAGCAAAGACGTTGTTCACGAACTGTTTGATACGATTGCTGCGAAATATACGGATCGACATGGAGGATATACACGTATCTTTAAGTTGGGGCAGCGCAAAGGTGATGCTGCTCCCATCGCGATTATCGAGCTCGTTGAAGACTAACAGGACGAAGTCGTAAATGATCTGAACAGAGGACTGCTTCCATTTGGAGCGCATCCTCTGTTGTCTGTCTGGACAGGCAGCCCTTCCTTATTTCCCTCCTTCCTCGTGAATTATTATGGGGATGTTTTAGTGTGTTTCGTCGGTGTTGATGGAATCAGCAGGTCGAGCGCTCTGCTGAGCAGATAAAGCAGGATAAACGCGATAACAAATACCATCCAGCCGAAAGATTCATGCAGGATGCCCTCAGCAAACTCTTTGCCCCAGTAATGTGCCATAATCCCAGTTACCGTAACCCGGATAATGTTCGTGATCACAGCGATTGGCAATGCAAAGATTGTAAGTATCCACTGTTTCAGACGCGATTCATACATAAGATAAGCAAAGAGAGAACTGAGTGCCAGCAACGCCATGATTGAGCGCATGCCGCTGCAAGCTTCTTCGACGGCTAGGGGCCCTGTAGAGACGTACAAGATATTGCCCTCACGGTATAGTGCGACCCCTGCCAGCGGAATGAGCTTTGCTGAAATAATCGACACGAATAACTGTAGTTGGAAGGCGATTCCTTTATAAATAATTGCCGGCACGGGAACCATGAACGCCAGAAAGACGATCGGAAACAGGAGCTCTCGAAAAAAGGCTTTTCCATAGAGGTACAGAACCAGACCTGCGATGAC
Organism: candidate division KSB3 bacterium; assembly: GCA_002748425.1. Classification (GTDB taxonomy): domain Bacteria; phylum Moduliflexota; class Moduliflexia; order Moduliflexales; family Moduliflexaceae. Next base: position 14,701 of record PDSJ01000031.1, read on the forward strand.
GATGACGAGAGAAAAGCGTCTTAAAAACCACTCGACCCCAATCGTGCCGACGACATACATGGCAAGCCCTGTCAGCAGAACCGGGAGACCAGACCAGCAAAGCTGCGGGGAAAGTCTGGCAAGCTTTTTTCGTTTAGTCCAGACAAGGTAGCCTGAGATAAAGGGTACGAGAAAGCCGTGGGAATAGTTGTCATCATGACTCCAGTCATAAAGAAACATATGAAAGGTTGGATAGTACAACAGGATCATCAGTAATGAAAGAACCAGCAATTGGCTCAATTGGGGATTCAAAAATCGTGTACGAGCTGTGTTCACGGATATAAGCCTCCTTTATAGAGTGTATAGAATATATACTGCGTAAAATGCTATTGCCATGCTGTTGATACTAGCTTTTTATGTGACGCGCATACTTATTTTTTGTTTAGAACTATAGTATATATGTATATGGGCTTCTGTCAATTCGAAAGTCCTGAAAAACTGATGGAGCCCCCATTTTTTCGCTTTTCTCTTGACAAATTTTGGGGACGCTTGTAAGCGTTGTGGGAGATTGGACAGCTTGAAGCAGATTGGATAATCGCTGGTGTCTGTGTCGAGATACCAGAGGAAAGTCCGAGCTCCACAGAGCAGGGTGCTGGGTAACACCCAGGCGGAGCGATCCGACGGAAAGTGCCACAGAAAATATACAGCCGATGGCCCTGAATCCAGGGAACAGGCAATGGTGAAAAGGCGGGGTAAGAGCCCACCGCGGGTCTGGTGACAGAGCTGGCAGGGTAAACCACACCTGGAGCAAGATCGAATAGAAAAGCGGATGAGGGTGGCTCGCCCGATGCTTTTGGGTTGATCGCTTGAGGTGATCGGTAACGATCATCCCAGATGAATGATTATCGTTCCGGCAACGGAAAACAGAACTCGGCTTACAGATTTGCTTCGACTGCTGAACTGATGATACGAGAAGAGGGGAGCGAGAAGATGAAAAAACGCTGTCTTTGGCTTGAAAGGGTAGTGCTGTGTCTCGTCATATTTGCATCTGTGGGACTGGCGCGGGAGCTTGCGGCGGAGGAACAAACAACCGGATGGTCGAAAGGAGTGAATCTGGGAAGCGCGTGGTGTTTAGACGGCTATCTGGCGACCGGACTGAGCGGAAGGGTTTTTGTAGAATATGCGCCGTATATTCCTGAAATCGGTGTGAAAATAACCGGAGGGTATCTTCGCTTTGTCGATGATGTCACGGCAGGGAAAGGCCTTTTCCGGGCTTCGGAAGAAGCGGTGTATGACAACTGGTATCTCACCGGAGGAATGGTGTATCGTTTTTCTCGGGCCAAAGTGGTGCCGTTTGTGACGGGAAACGTCGGTATCTACCGCTATCGAAAAGAAAAAATTCACGCCGGTGTTGGTCCGATTATCGATGGGGAACGGGGCAGTCCGTATACTGTTGTGACGATGCATGAAGGTTATGCCTTTGGAATCAACGGTGGTGGCGGAATTGAGGTCTTTCTTGGTCAAAAAACATCGCTGAGTCTTGAGAGCATCGTGCACTGCAGCTTTGGCGGAGAAAGTGATCAAATTGTCGATCTGACTGCTATGTTGCGGTTTTTGCCCTGAGAACGGTGAAAAAATGCAGGAGAACGTGAGCAAGCTTTTTCCTGTGCGAGCTTTCAAACGCCTGAGACAAAGAAAAGCTTGCCTGTCAAAAGAAAAAAGATCATTTTTTCCTTGCCAATTTTTTCTGAGTATTCTAAAGAGCTTTTCAGTTTTTTCTAGTCCCCAAACTTTCAGGAGTGCTTGATATGGATTGATACATTTTTTACGAACGAAGCAGGACTCGTCAGCGAACGATGTCGAGTCTTCCTTCGTTCTCCCACAGGCACGGGACAGACGTCGGCAGACAGAGCATGTACTTAGGGAGTGGGCACGTTGCCCACTTTTTTGTTTTCATGCGGGCTATTTTTTTGATGCAGAGCATACTACGCGTTCATTGCTGGAGGGGTGAGTCAGGCAATGGCTGGAAATTCTTCTATTTTAGAGTCTGTAAAAACACTTGTTGAGCCTATTATCAGAAGTCGGCAACTTGAGCTTGTTGATGTCGAATTCAAGCATGAAGGGCCTGCTAACTATTTACGCATTTTTATTGATAAGTCTGAGGGCGTCACTCTTGATGACTGTCAGGATGTCAGCCGGGAATGTGAACTTGTGCTGGATGTGGAGAACATTATTCAGACACAATATATTTTAGAAATTTCTTCTCCAGGCCTGGATCGCCCCCTGAAAAAGCTCGAAGACTATCTACGGTTTCAAGGGCATCTCGTAAAGATTAAGACATATCGCCCGATTGATGGGCAAAAGACGTTTTTGGGATATCTCCGGGGGGTCTCGGAGGAGGGGCGGGAAACGCCTTTAATGGTGATTCTTGCAACACAAGATGGTCAAGAGTATCATATCCCGTACGATATGATCGGCTCGGCTCGTTTGGAGGTGGAATTTTAGACGGATTAGCACTTTCTCTCAGGTGATGTGGCTGTTGCTAATCTGAACGTTCTATTTATTAGAAGTATTATGAATCGTGAATTAATTCAAATTCTGGAACAAGTCGCAAGAGAAAAAGGCTTGCCGGTAAAAGTTATTGTCGAGGCCGTGGTGACCGCGATTGAGCTGGCAGCGAAAAAACGTGATAAGTCGAGATTTGACGTGGAGTATGACGAAAATACAGGAACCCTTCACCTTTATGCCATTAAAGAAGTGGTGGAAGAGGTAGTGAATCCGAAACTCGAAATCGACCTCGAAAGCGCAAGGAAAATTAAAGCAAATGTGTCGCCTGGAGATGAAGTGTATCTTGAACGTGACATTTCCAATCTGGGGAGAATTTCGGCTCAGAAGGCCAAACAGATTATCAGTCAGAAAGTGAAAGAAGCCGAAAAGCTGAAAGTCTTTGAGCTGTACAAAGACCGTATCGGTGACCTGATTTTAGGAATCGTGCAACGTGTCGAGAATGGTGTTGTTGTCGAGTTGGGCACAGCAGAAGCGATTTTGCCGCGCCGCGAGCAGATCCCTGGAGAATTTTACAAACGCGGTGATAAAATTCGGGCCTATATCCTGGATGTGAAAATGAGTAGCTCCGGTAAGTGGCCGCAGATTATCCTTTCAAGAACCTGTGATGACTTTTTGTACCGCTTGTTCGAAATTGAGGTTCCCGAAATTGCCGATGGGATTGTCGAGCTGGTCAGCGTTGCAAGAGAACCTGGCGCCAGAGCTAAAATCGGGGTTCGTTCATTCGATCGAAATGTCGATCCGGTCGGGGCCTGTGTCGGTATGCGGGGAGCGAGGATTCAGTCAATCGTGCGGGAACTGCGTGGCGAGAAAATCGATATTATCGAATGGAGTGACGATCCGGCGACCTTGGTCTCGCGGGCGATTACTCCGGCCAGTGTTCAGCATGCGTCGGTATATCCTGATGAAAAAACGATCGATATCGTCGTTGCTGATGATGAATTAGCCCTGGCAATTGGCAAAAAAGGACAAAACGCTCGTCTCGCAGTACGCTTGACCCAATGGAAAATCAATATCCTCAGTGAGGCTGAACGGAGAACTGCCGTTCAAGAATCCTTTGACATGGCGCTTGCCGAAGCGGATTTTCCCGATACCGGCGAGGCTGGTGAAAACGAGCAAGCCAGTGAACGGTTCGACAGCTCTGAGTCCTGTGATGCTGCAGAGGAAGACGCGTATGAAGAGGACGATGAGTCGATTGACGCCGATGATGAGGGACATGACGAGAAATTAGATGATGAGGGCGATGAACTCTCGGAGGGGGAAGGGCTTGAAGACGGTGGAATGGATGACGCTTATGATGGTGCGGATGAGGAAAACGAGCTGTATTTCTTGCCCGGGATTGAAGACGACGTGGTCGAGCATCTTCTCGAATCGGGTTTTTCTTCGATTGAAGAGATTGTTGACAGTTCTGTCGATGATTTGATCTCTTCGGGCATCGATGGACATGTCGCGCGGAAACTGTTAGACGTCGCAGTACAGTTTTTAGACGCGTCTGAATCCTCAAGCCAAAATCTTGGAGGTGCTAAGGGATGAGTCGTGGAAATAGAATATATGACTTGGCGCATAAATTAGACGTACCAAGCCGAGAGTTACTAACGTTTTTAAAAGCACGCGGGGTTGAAGTCAAAAGTCATATGAGTTCCATCGATGACAAGACGGCAGAGTCGCTCATGGGGCATTTCAGCAAGAAGGAAAAAGCTCCTTCAGAAAAAACATCTCCGGCGGCAGCAGCTCCTGAAAAGAAGGCAGGTTCTCGTTCGTTTATCCCTTCAAGGCGTCGAAGTAAAAGACGGCATGAAGTCTCGAAAAAACTGGTGGTTGAAAAGGTTCGAGCAGCTGAAACACGGGCGGCGGCAACAGCGAAACAGACTCTGTCGGAAGGGCCGACTGAAGCGAAGCCTGCAGCGCCTTCGAGTGTTAAAGCGACTGAAAAAAGACGATCAGCCTCTGCAGTGAAAACTCTTGGTGACGGCAGCCCGGCTGAGACCAAAAAGGCAGCTCGTGAAGCCCAACGACCGACTGCCGGGCGTAAACGCAAGCCGGACCAGACTCTGCGTGCGACGGTTCAGAGGCGTCGACCTCCTGCTCAGGAAAAAACCCGTTCAGATGAAAGGCCGACGAGGCGACCGGGACAAGGGCAGAAGAGCGCACAGCCCGAGAAAGCCTCGCAGGCTAAAGAGCAGCTTGAACGCAACGGGCGCGTGAAGCAGAGGACTGCTGATGACGCCGGTCGTCGCAGGGACACGCGGCAGTATGTCTATCGAAGTGATGAGAGCGGAGCATTTACAGGAAAGAGTGCTGGCTCTCCGGACAAGAAAAAAGCGGATGAAAAGCCGCGCCGTCGAAAAGTTCCGGCTGGCAAACGTCAGGTCCAAGCCGCTGAAAACGATCTTGCTGGCAGCAGGAGCGGCGCTAAAAAGAAAGCAGCTTCTTCCCGCAAGGCCGGTGATAGTGTGTTTCAACGCTCGAAACCCAGACCAAAACCTGGAAGACGTCAAAAGAAAAAACCGGTGAAGCCGTCTGCAGCGCACACTGCAGAGACGGCCGTCAAAGCTTCTGTCGTTGCGGAACTGCCTAAAGTTCTCGAAATTCCTGAAGTGATCATGGTAAAAGAGTTGGCGGCCAAGATGAATATGCCGCCCGCCAGGATTATTCAGCATTTGATGACCATGGGATTTATGCCGAATGTGAATCAGGTACTCGAGCCAGAGGCCGCGAAATCGATTGCTGAACATTTTGAGTTTGAAGTAAAAACGGTTTCCGTTGAGGAAGAAGCTGAGTTCAAGGAAGAGGTGGTTGATGAATCACGCTTGAAACACCGACCCCCGGTTGTTACAATTATGGGGCACGTCGATCATGGCAAAACAACGTTGTTGGACGCCATTCGTGAATCAAAAATTACTGAGTCCGAGTTTGGCGGGATTACCCAGCATATCGGAGCCTATGCCGTTGAAGTCAATGGTGAGAAAATTGTATTTCTCGATACTCCGGGCCATGAAGCATTCACAGCAATGCGCGCCCGAGGGGCAAAAGTGACTGATGAAGTTGTGCTCGTAGTGGCGGCTGACGATGGAATTATGCCGCAAACCATTGAAGCAATTGATCATGCCCGCGATGCCGGTGTCCCGATCATTATCGCAATTAATAAGATCGATACCCCGGGGGCAAATCCGGATCGCGTTATGCAGGAATTGACCAAGTACGGCTTGACACCCGAGGATTGGGGAGGAGAAACGATTTGTGTTCGTGTCTCGGCAAAAGAGAAAACCAATCTGGATGATCTGCTCGAAATGATTCTTCTGCAGGCAGAGATGCTTGAACTGAAAGCTGATCCCGATAGAGCCGCCAGGGGCGTCATTGTCGAAGCCTTACTGGATAAAGGGAGAGGCCCGGTTGCGACTGTCCTGGTTCAAGGGGGAACTTTGCGCGTTGGGGATCCTTTTGTGGTGGGACAATTCTATGGAAAAGTCCGGGCAATGCTGGACGATCGCGGTAAAAAAGTCGAGGATGCCGGCCCTGCCACCCCGGTCGAGGTGCTCGGTCTGTCGGGTGTCCCCACTGCCGGTGATCTCTTCACGGTCGTGGGCAGCGACCGTGAGGCCCGACAAGTGTCGGCGTCGCGCCAGGAGCAGCAACAAAAACTCGAATTTTCAAAAACTGCGAAAATTACGCTCGAAGGGCTGCATCAGAAGATCAAAGAGGGGGAAACGCAGGAATTGCGTATTGTCATTAAAGCCGACGTGCATGGATCTGTGGAGGCCTTGAAAGACGCCCTGGAACGGCTGAGCACAGAACAAGTCCGCTTGCAGGCGATTCATGGTGGTGTCGGCGCAATTAATGAATCCGACGTGATGCTGGCTTCGGCATCAAATGCTATCGTACTCGGTTTTAACGTGCGCCCTGTGGCAAAAGCCCAGGAAATGGCTGAAAAGGAACAAATCGACGTTCGACTCTATACTGTGATTTATCACGCCATCGACGATGTAAAAAAAGCGATGGAAGGCTTACTGGAACCGAAATATAATGAGGTCCTGGTCGGTCAGGCCCAGGTTCAGGCGATTTTTAATTTACCGAAAGGCGGGAAAGTCGCAGGATGCCGCGTGACAGATGGCAAGATTCAACGTCATGCCGTTGTGCGTCTGCTTCGAGACAGGCAGGAGCTGTTTAAAGGCAGCCTTGCGTCGCTGCGCCGCGTTAAAGATGATGTGAAAGAAGTGATGACCGGCTATGAATGTGGTATTCGCCTGGAAAATTATAATGATGTCCGGGAAGGCGATATTATTGAGGCTTATACGCTTGAAAAGATTACGATGACCCTGGAAGAGGCTGCTGCACAGAAACACTAGGGTGCTGCGGCAGCTCTCGTCAACGTCGATGCTCAGTCTTGAACAGTGCGTGAGTTCATCGAGCGCTGAGAGGTGAATCCCGATCGTTATGGTTGTCGGAGTGTGCACAATTGAATTATATCTTCCTGATAATCATTCGTTGAAAGGCAAACGTCAAGTGGTGAACAGTTTGAAGGGAAAACTTCAACACCGCTTTAATATTTCTATTGCGGAAGTCGATCATTTAGATGTCTGGCAACGAGCGACGCTGGGGGTGTGTGCCGTCAGCAACGAACAAGTCCATCTTGACTCTATGCTGAATAAGATGATTCACTATATCGAAAATTCAAGTTTTGCTGCTTATTTTATGGATTATACTCTGGAGTTTATCTGAGTGATGGAATGACGGGATGCCGGAGCCGCGTCGAGCGCGCACTGCAACCCCTTCTCCTCCAGCACACTGCTTTTTAGGCAAGCTGAACGATGAAATCATACAAACGCGCGGATCGGGTGAAACAGCTTCTCCATCAAGAGATCAGTCGGCTCCTTCAGACCGAGATGAAAGACCCTCGCGTCCAGTTTGTGACCGTCACGAATCTCAGTCTGTCCGTCGATTTACAGGAGGCCAAAGTCTATGTTTCTTGTCTTGACAGTGGCCGCAGTCGTGAGGACATGCTGGCTGGTTTACAACGGGCTTCCGGTTATCTTAGGGGTGAACTCGGTCGAAGGCTTAAGCTGAAATATATCCCGAGACTTGAATTCGTTTTTGATGATTCTCTTGATAAGCAGGAGCGTATTTTGAATCTACTGGACCAGATTCATGAAGAAGACGGTTGTGAGGATACGTCCGATCCTGTGTGAGAGGCTCCTGGAAAATGGGAAAGGAGAATGAGCTGATCGGGCTGATCAAGGATTGAGGATGCTTAGTAGAAGATCGTCCTTGTACGATGATAGGGCTTCTCCCGGACCGCATCATCTTGTCCGAGGCTCCAGAGCCACCAATCGAGCTTGAACGAGGGAACGGAATCATGTCCATTGGACAACTCTTGCCGCATGAGCTCGACAGCCTGGATGGTCGCGGCCCGAATTTCTACTTCTTCCCGGCTCCCCGGACTGCATGGAAGATAATTATCGACGATATGCGTTAAATGGCGATCGTATTCCAGCACATGGTAATGGCGCAGGACTTGAGGAAGCTTATAATCGGCGAAAATCGTAAGCTGATTGAGATCGTGAAACGCTCCATATCCCTCTCCCTCAAAGGCTCCATTAATATCTGCAGCAAGGAGTTGAGCGCGTTTATATAAAAAGATCGTTTTGTTCTCATAGAGGGCAATGTCGTTGAACGAGGGGAAATGAGCGACGACGTCCTTGACGAGTTCTACCGCGCTCTGTCCGGCTCGTTGAAGTACATTCACAAAGCTTCCGTCATATTCCTCAAGAAGCACCCGGCCGACTTCACGCAGGTTATCAACACGTTTTTGGAAGAGTGGGATGCGCTGTCTTCCCCGGAAGATTTTTTCAACACTTTTAGACGATACAGTCGAGAGAAATTCAGCGTTTGTCAGCGGGACCCCCTCTTCCATCGCTCGTCTTAGGGCTGCAGCCAGGGCCCAATAACCGGAGAGTCGTTCGCCGTGATACTCAATACTCCATTTTTCCTGACCAGCGTCCTCCCAGAAACAAAAATTTAAGGCATCCAGCACAAAAATCCAGTCGGGATCAGCCAGATGGAGATCGGGTGTCCAGCTTTGTCTGACAATGCCTCGCAGGAGCATCTGGTGAATAGCGTCCTTATTGATTGTGACATGTCGACTATGTTCGGTCACGTAGCGCGTTGATTCTAATACGGGGAGTGTCGCTTGTGCCATATAATACCATTTTCCTTACGATGCAGGCGTAGTATCTATAATTCGGAGCCTAGGATCTGCTTTTTTTCATAAGACGGAAATCCTATCGGTGTTCTGCTCTGTCAGGCAAAGATTCATACGATATCGATCTGTTCAGGCACTACGTTCCGAGTCGATCATTCAGGTCAAGGGGAAAAATGCGAAAAAATAGTTTTTTATGTTCTGACGGCCTTCTGTTCTACAAGCGCTTCAATCTGATCGATCGTGCGATGCATGCGTTGCAGTGTCAACTCAAAGGCTTCTGATGACAGCGGTTCGATGCCGGCTTTTCGAATCAGATCGATCGGATACGCTGACGCTCCGCTTTTGAGGAGCGTGAGATAGTTCTCGACAGCTTGCGCGTCTCTCCGCTGCACTTTTTCCGCCAGGGCCGTTGAATAAATCAGCGATGTCGCGTATTGAAACACGTAAAAATTGTAGTAGAAATGGGGAATAAACGCCCATTCAAAGCGCACGTAGTCGTCAACAAGACAGATGCCCTGATCGTGTCCGTAATACCGCTTTGTCAAATCGTCGTAGACCGCGCTCAAAGATTCCCCGCTCAGAGCGTCTCCTGCTTCAATTTTTTTATGAATGTCCCATTCGAATTCTGCAAACTGGGCTTGTCGGAAGATTGTTCCCCGCAAGCTGTCGAGATAATGTCCCAAAAGAAAGAGCTTCTCGTCCTGCGTTGCCGCGTGGGCGATCAAATAGTCGTGTAAGAGATTTTCATTAAAGGTCGAAGCGATTTCCGCCACAAAGATCGAATAATTCGCTTTTGCAAAGGGTTGCGAGCTGTTGGAAAAATAACTGTGCATCGTGTGGCCGATTTCATGTATGAGCGTGCTGAGGGAGTCGTAATTGCCGTTCCAGTTCATTAAAATATAGGGATGTTCGTCGTAGGCTGCTCCGTTGGAATACGCGCCACTGCGTTTGCCGGGCGTTGGCAGGTAATCGATCCAGCGCTGCTGGAATCCGGTGCGCAAGGGGTGGAGATATTCTTCACCCAAGGGCTGTAAGGACTCCAGGATTCGTTGCTGCCCCTCTTCAATGCTGTACGTCAGTTCAAGATCTTTGACGATTGAAGCGTACAAATCGTAATAATGCAGTTCGTCAAGTCCAAGCATCCGGCGTCTCAGATCGAGAGCGCGGTGCAGGCTCGGCAAACTGCGGTGAATTTGCGCGATCAGATTTTCATAGACTGAGACTGGAATATTGTCACTGCTCAGCGAGGCTTCCAGGCAGGAAGCGTATTTTCTATTTTTAGCATGGAAATAGTCGCTTTTCAGTTTTGCGATCAAATTCGCCCCAAAAGTATTTTTAAATTTGCCGTGCGCCTCAAGAAAGCGCTGCATGACCTGCTGCCGGTCTTCTCGTACAGGCGATGTGCGACGTTTTGTATATTGAGGTGCTGTCAACGTCACGCGCTCTCCTGTTGACAACGTGATATCTGGAAAAGGAAATTCAGCATTGCTGAAAATACGAAAGACATTTTCCGCTGCGTGCATAAGATCTGCTGCACTTGCCATGAGCGTTTCTTCCGCTTCGGACAGCGTGTGTTGGCGCATACGTTGAATATCCTGTAAAAACATGCTGAATTCTTCTAATGCCGGGATGCTTTCAGCAAAGCTGCGCAGTGTTTCAGGAGCCACAGCGCTGAGTTCGGTCACGAGAAAAGCCGTTTTTTCGCCAAACAGCGTACTGAATGCCTGAAGCTCCTGCATCAGTTCCTGGTGGGCCGCAACACGTAAATCTTGATCCGAGAGCTGATGCGCGTAACTGTGGAGTTTGTAGAACGCCTTAGTGATCTCAAAATAGAGTGTCAGCGCTGCGAACAGGTTGTCGGCTCCCTGCGCCAGAGTTCCTTTGTAGTCCATAAGAGCGTTGATCCGGGGAAGAAGAGTTTCTTTATGACGTCTCCACGTCTCGATGTCGGCATATAAATCTTCCAGATTCCAGCGATAACACGCGTCAATCTGTTCACGCGTGATGTCAGCAGCGGGGCCTGTATGCCGGGATTCATCGTTCAAATGTGTGGGGGGGACAGCTGTTCTTAAACACGGATAATACATGTGTCAGTCTCCTTTCAGTGATTCGTATGCCTGCACAGCATATGAGAGGCCATGGGATTGTGTTTTCAGAATAGCCCTCAACCTTTGCGTGTGATGTCAAGCAGATTTTTCCAGGAGAAAAACGCCTTCTGCCATTTTTGAGTGATTTGCTTCTTGACTTTTCTTCAAAAAGAAGTGTAACATCGTGTATTGATTGAAGATAGAAGACAGAAATGCTGACAGAGACGGCATTTTCGGACATATACAGAAACAGGAGGAGAGTGAAGATATGGCTGTATTGGGGTCATCCATGCCGCGCACCGCGGACGTCTATAAAGCCAAAGAGGAAATCGAGCATCTGAAACTGAGGAGGAGCCGAGGGTTGTCTCCGGAAGCACGTGAAGAACGGGAGCAGGTCTTAAAAAAGGCCATTCAGAGCCGGAATAAGTTGCAGCGACGGATGAATCTTTCTCAATTGCTGGGATCCCTGGTGGTGATTTCCGCCGTATTGGCGATTGTCAGGGCCCTGCCGGAGGGCATGACTTCGCCGCTTGCACAACATTCACCGGTGGCGGGAATTTTAGGAAGTTTCGCCTGGCTTTTGCAGGCCCCGGAAGCGGCGAAGGGGCTTAGCGGAGATTTTGCCGCTTTGCTGGCACCGTTCATGGCGGTTTCCTTCGCGATCGAGCGAGTGCTGGAAACCGGTTTTAACTGGTTCGAACATTCCTCACGGGTGCTTGCCGATGTTTTGGTTGCACCGCGTGAGAGCCTCGATTGGATTGGACGTGAGTATCAGGAAGCCTATGAGGCCACGAAAGACGCTGCAATGGCGATTGGCATTGAGACCAATCCGGAACGCCTGGAAATCATGAATGCTGCCGAAGAGCGCCTGGCGAAAGCTGAAGCCCGTCTGCGAAGCTGGATGAATGCTCCGGAATACATTGTCTGGAAAAAAGCCCTGTCGATCTGGTTTGGTCTTCTGGTCGGTCTTATGATTGCCGTCATCGGCGATCTCGGAATGTTGCGCTATATTGGAATCACGACGCCGCGTATCGTCGATATGATGGTGACCGGATTGCTTCTGGGGGCCGGACCCGGACCGATGCACGATCTGATCGGTATGCTGCAAAGCAGCAAAGAAGTCATCGGAAGTTTGGCCGAACTGGCAAAAGGCAAAGCCGTCCGCGAAGCTGCCGAAGCCTTGCAGCGCGAAACCGATGCCCTGCAGAAACAGCAACGCCGCCGGGACAGTCACTGAACACAATCGACACATTTTCCCGTCAATGTTTGTGGTCTTTTGCCGCCCGTCGTTTCGGGCTTGGCAGCGTGAAACACGAAACGGGACTGAGCAGTGCTTCAGCACGAATCGTGCGAAAACAGCGTGTCGGAGAATTTTAGTATACTTCCAGGTAGCGGTCGAGTTCCCATTGCGACACGTTCAGACAATATTGATCCCATTCAATCTGTTTGGCTTCGATAAATTTTGTGTAGGTGTGTTCGCCCAGTGTCTCTTTGACGAGCGTGCTGTCTTTCATGGCAGCAATGGCTTCGCCTAAGCTGGCCGGCAGCGTGGCAATATTCTTTTTCTTCAAATCGGCGGTGCTGTATTCAAACAAATCTTCTTCCACCGGCGCTGGAGGAATCGTTTTGGCTGTAATGCCGTTTAGACCGGCTTTCAGCATCAGCGCGAAGGCAAGATAGGGGTTGCAGGTTGGGTCCGGGCAGCGCAATTCGCAGCGTGTGGCTTTGGATTTGCCTTTGGAGTATCTCGGGATTCGTACCAGGGCAGAGCGATTGTGACGTGCCCAGCTCAGATAGACGGGCGCTTCGTAGCCGGGAACCAGTCGTTTGTACGAATTGACGGTCGGGTTTGTAACCGCGCAGATGCCCAGCATGTGCTGCAGGATGCCGCCGATAAAATAGGTTGCCGTATCGGAGAGCATATATTCAGCGTGCTCGTCGAAGAAGATGTTGTTGTCATCCTGATCGAAGAGGCTCATGTGCGTGTGCATTCCCGATCCGCTGACGCCGGCGATCGGTTTTGGGATAAACGTGGCATGCAGACCGTGTTTCTGCGCGATCGCTTTTAAGACAAAGCGCAGAGTCACAGAATGATCGGCTGTCTTGAGCGCATAATCATAACGGAAATCGATTTCGTGCTGCCCGTCCGCCACTTCGTGGTGCAGCGCTTCCACATAAATGCCGAATTGGGACAATGCTTCGTGCATTTCGCTGCGGATGTTGATCGCTTTATCCATCGTCAAATCGAAATAACCGGCTTTATCATGCGGCAAGGCTTCCAGTCGCCCGTTCTCTTTTTTAAACAGGAAGAATTCCAGTTCCGGCCCGGTCTTGAACACATAGCCCAGCTTTTCAGCTTCAGCCAGGGCTTTTTTCAGAATATATCGCGGGTCGCCCTCGAAGGGGTTGCCGTCATGCGTGCAGACATCGCAGATGAAACGCGCTGTGTTGCCGTACGCTGTTGTCAGCCATGGAATCACAGCATAAGTGTCGACATCGGGTTTCAGGAACATGTCGCTTTCATGAATACGCGTGAAGCCTTCAATAGAAGATCCGTCAAACCAGGTGCCATCTTCCAGTGAGCCTCTCAACTGGCCGACGGGAATCGTCAAACTTTTGACGACACCGAGGATATCGATGAATTGTAACTGGACAAACTTGACCTTATCGTGTTCTACTCGATCCAGAATATTTTTTTTTTCTTGTTCCAGAATATCTGTCATAATCGTGTCGTATCGTTCGGTAAGCAGTCAGTGTCCGGGAACCGGATGCTTACGGATTTGCAGTTTTTAAAAGGAGTCACGTCTTTTCAGATCTGAATTCGACATTTGGGTCTAATGGAAAAACCGGGCGCCGCAGCCTCTGGTATTCAAGGTGTTCCAGCACTTCATGGCTGGCTCCGAGGCTGAGGGCCAAGATTGAGCGGGCAGCGATGCGCTTAAAAGGATCGGTTAAATAGCCCAGCTTGACGATCACAAATTTTCGTTCTTCCGGCTCAAGCCCTAAAATTCTCATAACCGAGGGATCAACAAAGCCAATGTGTTTGGACGTGAGAATGATGTCGAGCGTGTCACAGGCTGCATGGACCAGATCAGCCTGGTAAACTCCCCAGTTGCGCACGACATTCTGCACTGTGACCTTCAGGGGAAGTGGCTTGCCTCCCCGCGTTTCAAATCGGCCTCCTAAGAGAATATCGACTTCCGCGCCTGTTTTCTCCAGGCACGCTTCAACAGAGTCAGGGTCGTAAAAACCGGCATAGAGAATCCGCGAGTGCTGGGCGGTTCTTTCGGGAGAATTCAGTACAGCTCGCAACAGATCTGTCGAATCGCCAGCAGCCCCGGCAGTGGGGTTGTCTCCGGAGTCGGAGAGGAAGGTCGGATACGCTGTCGAAGCAAACATCGCGCGAAGCGCATCATCCACGGCGTAGGTTTCTGTATGAAAACGAAAATGCCGGCGGACGGCCCAGAATTCTTCGGCAAGCTGCCTGACAAGATCGTCGGCGTTCTTGCGATCGCCAGCCGTGACCACCAGCGGAAAAACACCGTTGTCTTCCGTATCGGCCCAGGGAAATCCTAAAAAGTAGGAGGCTGCTAAAACATTCGGCTCTTGTTCCAATTCTCGTAAACGCGCAATTCTCGCGTCCATCGGGGGGACGCTCGTTTCTGATTTTTCGCCGGCGATCAACATGGGAATGCGCTGCGTGGACATCGTGAGCGGAATGCCAGTTTTCAGGGTAAAATGCGTAAGCTCGGCAGCCTGCGCTCCAGTCTCGTAGGTGTCGGTGTGCGGGGCACATTTATACCCGACAAACGCTGTGGCGTTCGCCATCATTGTGTCTGTGATGGTAGCGTGCATGTCTAGGGCGGCGACAATTGGAATTGTCGGGAATTTGCAGCGCAGCAGCTCCAGGATGTCTCCTTCAGCATCGCCGATCTCTTCGACGCGCATCGATCCGTGCAGGGCAAGGGTGATTGCATCGATCCCATCCTGCGTTTGAATCATCTCCCAAAGTTCACGGCGTATTTTGAGATAGAACTCTTTACTCACCACGCCGTTCGGCACGGCGCGGGCGAAGAGGGTGGGGTGAACGTGGTAGCCTTCAAAGGATTGCAGCGTGGAAATAACGCCATTGATTGAGCCGTAATGTTGTTGCTGGGAGAATATCTCATCCCCGCGCAGCACGACAAAATCGTCTTCAGTCGTGATGATCGGGCTGAAGGTATTGGATTCATGATGAAAGCCGGCAACAAGTATGTTCATAAGGGGTCGGGGGGTCAGCCTCGAATCTGTTTAATCGCAGCCGCGTCGGTGATACTGCGGCTATATTCTGGCAGATGAAGGATGCCTCCCATGTAAATATGCTTGACACGGTACGTCATGGCGCTGTCGTCGTGCCGATCGATCAGGACATGAAATTCCTTTGCACCGCTTCGGCGTCTCACTTTTTCCATGTTGCGCTCGGTAATTCCGCAGCCGGGCATGATAATGATTCGTTCGCCGGCACGTTTGACAAGTTCGGCAATCGTGTCCAGCCCTTCCGGAACAGTCGCCTCCTGCCCGGACGTCAGAATGCGATCGGCCCCGGTAGAAATCACGTCTTCCAGCCCTTCCCAGGGATCGCGGCACACATCGAACGCCCGGTGGAAGGTCACGTTCATGGGCCGCGCCGCTTCGACCAAACGGGCGCAGCGTTCGATATCTACGCGGCCGTCCGGTGTGAGTATTCCGATGACTACGCCGTCAGCACCTAAATTTTTCGCGGTTTCAATATCAAACGTCATACTGTCGTATTCATCGTCGGAATAGCAGAAATCCCCGCCTCTGGGACGGATGATGACCTGTAAGCCGATATCGATCTTTTTTCTCACTGTAGCGATCATGCCGGCGCTGGGGGTTGTTCCTCCTTCAAAAAGGTTATCGCAGAGTTCTACCCGGTCAGCACCGCCTTTCTGGGCCTCAACCGCGGAATGAATCGAATCAAGACAGACTTCAATTGTCAGTGTATCCATAGTGTTTTTGAGTAATTTTCCATCGCAAAGACGCTAGAATCACGAGCTTTCGCTACAGGCTTATCTGTGTGCTCTGCGTCTTTGTGCTGAAACGACAAAGAGGGTTCTCTTGTATAATGTTATTCCTTTAAGGCGCCTTCGCCAAAGCCTTTAATCACCAGATTGTGAGCGAAAAAATAAAACACGATCATCGGGAGCGTACCGATGACGAGAGCGGCGAATTGCATGCCGTAATTTACGTTCAAGCGTCCGGCGAATGAATTGATTGCCACCGGCAGACTGCGCATATGTTCACCGGATGTGAGCACGAAGACCAGAATGAATTCATTCCAGTTTCGTAAAAACGTCAAGACCGAGATGGTCGCCAGCACCGGCGAAGAAATGATGAGGATAATTTGCCAGAACATCTGGATGTAGCCGGCTCCATCGATGACCGCCGCTTCGATCAGTGAATCGGGAATCCCTTTCATGTACGAACATGCCAGGAGAATCGCCATCGGCAGACCAAAAGCGATATAGGGCAAAATGACCCCCAGGCGTGTATTATACAGGCCAACATTGGTCTCCAGAATAAACAGAGGCGCGATGACGGAATTCACTGTAATCAGGAGGCCCATTGTAAACACGGAGTAATAGACCTTTGCGCTTTTATAGCCGAACTTGGTTAAGGCAAAACCCGCTGCCAGGGACAAAAGAACTGTGGCGGATGTCCCCACTCCGGTATAAATCAGACTGTTGATCGCCGACATGCCCATGTTGCCGTTTGTCCAGGCATCGACGTAATTTCTGACGGTCGGGGCTTTCGGCAGACCGAGCGGATGCAGCATGATCTCGCCCTGCAGCTTGAACGATGAGTACAGCATCCAGAGTAAGGGCCATAAGGTAATCAGAGTAAAACAAAGTAAAAACAGATAGATGACGAACTGCCATTTTCCGGCAATACGGGCTTCTTTCACGAGTCACGTTCTCCTAATCGTATTTTCGTTGATAGCGGCCGTA
Source organism: candidate division KSB3 bacterium (assembly GCA_002748425.1). Lineage (GTDB taxonomy): Bacteria > Moduliflexota > Moduliflexia > Moduliflexales > Moduliflexaceae. The sequence goes on from PDSJ01000031.1 coordinate 31,539, forward strand.
AATTCCACGGGCAAGACTGATAAGCCCCACGCTCAAGACCACGATAATGACTGAGATGGCGCTGCCGTAGCCATAGTTGCTATAAGTAAACGTGTGTTTATACAAGTAGATGGACATGACATTGGTGTAATCTACGGGACCGCCTCCGGTCATGGCAAAGATGAGATCGAAACTTTTCAGACTGCCGGAAATCGCAAAAATCGAGCTGGTGAAGATCACGTTCGCCAGAGAGGGAACGACGATTTTCAATAAGAGTGTCATCTCCGAGGCCCCGTCCATTTTCGCGGCCTCCAACATGGATTTTGGTAGCCGCTGCATATTTGCCAGAAACATGACCATGTAGAGACTGGTATGCATCCAGAGCAAGACAAAAAGAATGGGAATCATCGCGAGATAGGGATGCTCTGTAATCCGCAGCACATAATCCGGATCGTTTGTCAGGTAGCGGATGAGGCTGGTATAAATCCCCACCGGCGAAAAAATTCTGTTCCAGAGCAGGGCAACAACGACAGCAGAGATGGTGATCGGCATGAAAATCATCATCTCAAAAAATTTTCCGGCTTTCACCAGCTTCCGGTATAAAATATAGCCGAGCACAATCCCAAGGGGAATCTGTCCGAAGACCGAAATCAGCATGATCTGAACGTTATTCCAGAGGGCCTTCAGAAAAAGCGGATCGTGGAACATTTTGATGTAATTGTCGAACCCAACAAAGCCGACCAGCCGAAAATATTTCCACTTGGTAAAGGACAGCACCGTGCTCAATCCGATCGGAAAGATAATGATCGCCAGGTAGAGCAGCAACGCAGGCAGTAAGAGCAGATAGTAACTCTGTTTTTTATAGGCGGTTTCTACCATAGAAGATTTGGAGCGCTGAACTACTCAAGTTCTTGCAGCAGTTCAGCACTTTGCTGCGATGATTATTTCATGCGATTGCTGTCATTTTCCGCGACCCAGGCTTCATAACGTTCAGCGACCTGCTGCGGTGTGAGCTGTCCGAACATCATCGCCTGAATGTCAGGATTCAAGACGCCCATGCCTTCGGGATCCATTTTTGCATCAATGATATAGCCCATCGGATGGCTGATCGAGAATTCTGCATATGCTTTCTGCAATTTCGGCATCTCGATCGTGCTGTAATCAAGCTTATAGGTCGGAATTTCTCCATTCGCGACTCTGATGGCTGAGCCTTCCTGCCCTGCGTAAAAGGAGATAAATTCCCATGCGGCGTCGGCCTTTGGTGTCCCTTCGATCGCGGCACTGATACCGAAACCTTCCGAAGGCACAGCCGCGCTTGAGTTGGGGGAGACTTCGCCTTCAATGGCGGGAAAGACGCCCATGTAGATCGCATCCTGCTGTTCAGGAGGCAGTTCAGAGATCATTGCCGAGGTTCTCCAGCCGGCATCGATCAGATAAACGGATTTTTGTTGATAAAATTCCTGGTCAGCTTCAGTATTGGACATCTGATTCACACCTGGGGAGAAGACATTCTTTTTCACCATTTCATCAACAATTTCAAGCGCTCTGACAAAGGGGTTATCTGTAAATTTGGCTTCTCCGGACATGGCCTTATTAAACCACTCCTTGCCTCCTAATCGGTCGACCAGGGCGCTCAACAGCCAGGAATTCACGACCCATTGATCTTTATTGCCCATCGACACTGGATAGTAGCCTGCGGCGCGGATCGGTTCGACCTGATCCAGCAGTTCCTGATAGGTTTTCGGGAATTCCAGTCCTAATTTTTTCAGAAGCGCAGTGTTGGCGTACATGACATGGCAAACCGCCATAGAGGGCGGAATCGTGTAGATTTCTCCGTTCGGTCCCTGCGGTTCCCAGGCGGCCGGATTGTACTGCGATTTAAAATCGTCGCTGAGATAGGGGCGTAAATCCATCACCATGCCGGTTTCCGTGATGTAGGCCGTGCGTTTGCCAACGTAGGTCGTGACGACGTCGGGAATCTGCCGTGAGGCCGCCATTGCCTGAAATTTTTGATGAAATGCTTCGCCCGTTGCATACTCGTGCGCGAACGTAATCTCCGGGTGCGCTGCCTCAAACGCTTTGATGGTTTCATTATACCCGGCGGATTGCGAATTCGCCGGATCGATTTGCAAATAGGTGCTTAAGGTCAGCTCTTCTGCCGCCGAAAAAGAGCTGCTGCACGCAAAAACCGCGCCAAGCGCAACGAAGATGACAGCTAATGTTCTGCTGGGTCTCATAATCTACTCCTTACATACAGTGAATGTGATACATAGAGTTCTCGTTTGAGAATGATATACGCCGCTGCCGACATGTCATCCTCCTGTGTTTTCTCAACGTCCTCCTCAGTCTCTTCCGCAACGTTCACCTCCTTTTTTGGTATATCTGCAAAATCTTCCGGCTTTTTAACAACGTTCAGGTCCAGCAGTACAGATAATCTTCTGCAGACCCTGCACTTGGTGAATCCGGAATTTCGGCGATCTCAACGGCTGCAATCCGACACGTTTCACGGAGACGGTGACGAGTTCTTGTTTTGTGTGAGTTCTTTCAGGAGGGTTGAGGCCGTAGAGCGTTGTCGTCCGGAACGCAACGGCAGGTCTTTGTGAGAAAGCGCGACACTAAACGTGATGAATTGCAGCGCACACAGGTCTATTTCCTGCTTTTCTGCACATGTGCCGTAAAATCCGACTGGTGTATTCATAGAAAACAAACTACCCTGAATTTCAGAATAATTTGTCAAGAAAAATATGTAGTGAATGTAAAAATGCCCTGGACATGTATGTCTGCTGCACTACCACACGTCCTCGGCCGTGAATTCGTCTTTGGGCAGGAGCTTTCGCTGGAAGCGCAGGCTCCTGTTCTGTACACGATTTTTGTGCAGACACGCAGAAAGCTCTATGGCGACTTGATACTGTCTGGAATGGGGAAAAGCGCTTGTTGTCTTGAGAAGGGCGTGTCGGGAAAGCATGAAATCATCGTAGTCTTTTAGGGTACTATCCTCTTGTTTTATTGAGACTTATTATTATTTTTTCTGCTTGACAGAATTTTATAATTTTCCTATCATGTTGTAAATTTTGGAAGTATGTTTTACATTTTTATGATGGTATTGTCATAAAAATACCGTTTTGTATGTATAGTTACATTGAATGACATTTGTGAGTATTTTGTCTGCAGTGCCTGCTTCTCTTGATGTGCAGGTGTTGGAAGAGTTCGTGTTCGAAGGGAAGTGTGTCAGCTTCTGTCGAACGATAAGATATCAGCAAGCGTTGTTCTTCTGTCGTAAAGAATGCAATATTTGCTGCATTCATGACAATATCTCATCAGGCGCTCAGACAGTTTGGATGAATTAAGGACGAGATCATGAAGTCAGAGACATCACGAGCAGCTCGGGAAATTGCCGTACTCCATGAGATTAGCGGGATGATTGGATCATCCTTGAATTTTAGAACGTCTCTTCAGAAGACCTTTGAAGCGCTTGATTCAAAGCTGGGAATGACACATGGCATTTTCCGGCTGTTTCATCCGGCAACACATGAGATCACCATGGAAGTTGCATACGGGATGAGAGAAGACGCCAGACGCCAGAAGAGCTTTAAGCTGGGTGAAGCCATAAGCGGAAGGGTGGTTGACGAGGGCGTGCCGAAGATTATTCCCCGGATGGATGAAGATGCTTGTTCTCCGAATGTCCCCCCAGGAGCTGATGGCGCTGGCCGGGAAGAGATGGCTTTTATCTGCGTTCCAATCAAGCTGGGATCTGATACGATGGGAGCCATCAGTGTAGAGCGTCCTTTTGTGCAGGGATCGGACTATCCCGAAGATCTGCGATTTCTTTCGATTGTTGCCTCCATGCTGGCTCAGTCTGTGAAGTTGAAGAATATCATGGACGATGAAGAGCATCTGTTGGTGGAAAATACGATTCTGAAGGATGAGTTAAAGGAAAAATACAATATTCACAATATGATCGGCAACAGCGGAGCAATGCAGTTGGTGTATGAGAATATCATCAAGGCTGCGCAGTCGAATGCGACGATTTTAATTCGGGGCGAAAGCGGTACCGGCAAGGAATTAGTGGCTCATGCGATTCATTATAACAGCCCACGTTCGAAAAAGCCGTTTGTGAAAGTTAATTGTGGAGCGATTCCTGAAAATTTGATCGAATCGGAACTCTTTGGCTATGAAAAAGGCGCGTTTCCCGGTGCAACAGAGCGAAAAAAAGGTAAGTTTGAAAGCGCTGACGGCGGGACGATTTTCCTCGGTGAGATCGCTGAACTGTCTCTGGACATGCAGGTCAGGTTGCTGCGGGTTCTTCGGGAAAAAGAATTCGAACGCGTTGGCGGCATGAACACAATTCAAAGTAATGTGCGCATTCTGGCTGCGGCCAACCGGAATTTAGAGGATGAAATCAGTGATGGCCGTTTCAGAGCAGAACTTTACCATCGCCTGAATGGCTTCCCTATTTACATCCCTCCCCTGCGGGATCGAAAAACAGACATTCTTCTGCTGGCCGAACATTTTCTGCACAAGTATGTTCAAGAGAACGGGAAGAATATTACACGCCTTTCAACGCTGGCGATCGACTTGCTGAACTCTTACCATTGGCCGGGAAACGTACGGGAAGTGCAAAATTGTATGGAACGGGCCGTGTTGGTCTGTGATGCTGACACGATTCAATCGACTCACCTGCCGCCAACCTTGCAACGGGCGGATACAGTGAATTCCCGGGAAAACCTTTCTCTCGCTCATCAGGTGGAGCATTTTGAAAAAGAGTTGATCATCGATGCCCTGAAAAAATCGCGCGGCATCAAATCGAAAGCCGCAAAGCACCTGTCAACGACTGAAAGGATTCTCGGCTATAAGATGAAACAGTATCGCATTGACTATAAAGTCTTCCGTCGTTAAGAATTGGCGGCGCAGCCGATCCACGGGCTGTGCCGCAGTTCTTCAGCCCAAAACGCGCGCGCCGCTGTTGCGCTGAGTGGGTTATTCCACCCCTGTGAAGCTTTCAATGTATTGAGCTCTGATGTAGCTTTCGCTTTGGGGACTGTTGCGTTGATTCAACGTTCCCTGAAAATCTGTCAGCGAAGAAAAATGCTTTGTTTCCATCCACTTTTCCAGCCCTTCCAGAATCTGTTGAATTTTCTCCAGACCTTTTGCATAGAGCAGAGATGCAAACTGCACCGCCGAAGCGCCACCCAGGACGTATTTGATGACTTCGGTCTCGCTGCGAACGCCTCCACTGGCAGCCAGACTGATATGAAGGAGTCCGGAAAGCATGCCGATCCAGCGCAGGGAACGCCCAAAGCCAAGCGGATCGTTAAAGGACGGTTTGACCTTTATGCTGAGATCGCTCAGATTGATGTCCGGCTGGACGAATCGATTAAAAAGCACTAAGCCATCGACGCCGGTCTCCTCCAGGCGGGTCGCAAAATTTCCGAAAGCCGTAAAAGAGGGAGATAGCTTGAGGGCCACCGGAATGCTGATCTGCGATTTGACGGTTTTGACGATGTCCACATAGCTCTCTTCGATCTCTTGAGCAGTCTTTGAAAAGCTTGAGGGCATAATATAGACGTTCAATTCCAGGGCGTCAGCTCCGGCCTGCTCGATTTTTTGGGCATAATCGAGCCACCATTTGGAGGTATAGCAATTAATGCTGGCAATCACGGGAATATCGACCTCGTTTTTGACCTGCTCAATGGTGTCGGTATAGTTCTCCGAACCATAGCGCATATCGAGATCCGCCTGAAGATAGCCCATGACTTCAGGGTGCATGCCGATATCCTGTTCCAGGTCGGCTTCGGCCTGTCGGATTTGCTCTTCAAAAAGCGATTTCATCACAACTGCGCCGGCGCCAGCTTGTGCGCATGCCTTAATCTGATCGACGGTTTTCGTTAAACCGCAGCTGCCGGCGATAAGCGGATTCTTGAGAGTCAAGCCTAAGTAAGTCGTTGAAAGGTTCATAGCTTTAGTCCTTTTTTCTGGGTGAAATGAGGCTGATAAGGTCGACTTCTGCATATACTTTCACGCTGCAGGGCTACTGTCAATATTTTTTTCATATTTCTTGTCTGAGGCCAGCATAGACACAGAGCGCTTTTTTTCAACAGCCCGCGCAAACCACGTGCAGGACGTGTCATCGCAGGCAGATTCTGTTGCGCTGGAATTCACATGCTTCACAGGCCTTGGGATTTTCTGCAGCTTGTATGGTATCCAGAGAAATATTTCTCAGATGCTCTGCGAGACCTACTTCGACTGCTTGAAGGCTCTTTGGATCGAGCGCCAGATCTTCATAGCAGATGCCGGGATACGTGAAGAAGAGAATGCCATGCACTTGCCCGGCCTGCATCAGGCGGGAGACAGCCAGTGCGTAAATCTGCATCTGGAGAGCGTAACCGTGCCGTTCAATTTCTGCCTCGATCTGCAGGTCCTCAATATGATTACTTTTATAATCCAAAACCGTCCAGACATGCCTGTCAGGATGGCGGAACAGAACGTCAATTACGCCGGAAATGAGCGCTTGTCCGACGTTGAGCTGAAAAGGGTATTCCCGATATACTTTCGGTGAATCGGCAAGAAGGCGCCGAAGTCCGCTTGCCGCATAATGTTCACCGGCGCGTTCGATCGCCCGCTGTAATCGTCTGCGTTCTTCAGAACTGTGGGGAATTCCCTCGCTCTTCAACAGATCGTCAAGCTGAAGCGTCTGGCTGCCCCGATCAGTCTCAAAAACCTGTTGTTCAAACAGGTTATGGATAATCGTTCCGCGTTTTGCGCCATAATTGGGCGCGGCTTCCGCTTCTCCTGCGGGCGGCGTAATCTGTCGCAGTAAACGACCTTTCAGTCCAAGAATCTCCTGGTAATAATATTTCCGGGGGCATTGATACAACAGATGCACGCTTGACGGACTTACGTGAAACAGCTCGTTTTCGGGTCCGCCAAGGGGGCGAAGGTTGCGGTGCATTTGTGCGAGGAGCGCTGGATTCTGCAGGATTCTTCCGGGCGTGTCTTCGGAATGATGCGGCACTGCTGGTGAACTGTCTTCACGTCTTATGTGCTTGAGCGGCGAGTCAGAGGCGATCGGCAGATCCAGACGAAGCGGAATGTCCAGTGTCGCCATATCGCTTTCCTCACTTTCCGGGTGAATCCGAAGGGTGAGTTCCTCGTGAAGGATATGGTCCCTGATTCCGAAAATACGCTCGAACCAGGCCAGCCAGGAGGCCGCGCTTATTGTAAAGCCGCCGTCTTTTTTCTTGTGTAATGTCCCGGATAAAATCAGTGCATCGGCAGCGCGTGTGCAGGCGACATAGAGCAGACGTTTCATCTCGGCGTTGGTTTTTTCTCTGTTCAGGTCTTTCAGATATTTTCGCAAAAAGCTGCTCTGAGCGGCATAATTCTCATCTGGGTTCAGCCCGTTGATCCCTGCGGAGACAGCGCTTAATCCGTTGTGACGACAGTGTGTTGGAAGCGCATCGAGATAGATCGAATCGCTTTCGCCATAGTTGAACTTCCGATCGATTTCCGGCACAAATACGATCGGAAACTCCAGGCCCTTAGAAGCATGAATCGTCATCAATTGTACCGCATTCATTCCCTCTGTAGACAATTGAGCCTCTCCTTCATGCTCTCCGGTGCTGATAAGCTCTTCGAAAAAGTTCACCAAATCCGTCAGCGACTGGAAGCCCTCGCTTTCGAATGTTTGCGCGATATTCAGCAGCTTTTCAATATTGTGCAGGCGTTGTGCGGCTCGTTCACTGCCGCTCAGAACCCCGTATAATCCACTCTCATCGAGGATGCGTCGCAGCAAATGCGTGATCGGGATTCTCCCCGCCAGCCGCATCCACACGGAGAGCTGCTGGCAGCTCTGGCTGAACAGTGACGGATCGAGTTCTGCGGGAATCACATCCGGTGTTCGAGCGTGATGCTGCAAGCGTTCCCACAAGCTCCAGCGCTCAGGGGGCTCCGCAGCAATAATTCCGGTTGAGACATAGAAAAGCTGATCATCGGAAAAGCTGAACAGTGGTGAACGCAGAACTCCGGCCAGGGCGATATCCTGACGGGAGTCTGCCAGAAAGCACAGCAGGTTGGTCAGATCGTAAATTTCCTGCTGTTCGTAAAATCCGATTCCGCCGCTTAGCACAAAGGGAATGTCATAACGGCGCAGCGCGTCTTCAATGTCTTTGAGACGGGTTCGGGTGCGCAGCAAGATTGCGATGTCGCTGAATGCCCAGCGCGGCCTTGCTTCTTCGTCTTCTTCAGAGCAATCTGTTTCTTTCATAAATTCCAGAATCCGTCGCGCGATCTGCTCGGCCTCCCCCGCTTCATCTGTGTGATCTTGCGTGACCAGAAGAAATTCCACCGGCTCCTTAACCGCCGCCCGCCCCTGATGGCCGGAAGATGCACCTGGACTCCGCAGACTACGCATCTCTTGATGGACAACCTCAAAAGGACGTTCAGGATCGCGTTCTTTCTCGAAAATCTGCGCAAACAGGCTGTTGAAAAAGAAGATCAACTCTTTGCCGGAGCGGAAGTTTTCCGCCATGATCAACTCGCCACGTTTCTGTCTGTCGCGCTGCTCCGGCGGGTCTCCAAGCTCCGGGAGCTTGAGCGCCCTCGCTTCCGCTCCATGTTCGATGTTTGCCGCTTGCAGTGTGTTCCTGACTTCAGAAAACACAGCGACATCTGCTCCCCTGAATGTGTAAATTGACTGCTTTTCATCGCCAACAATACAGAAGCGATCTTGTTCAAGACGCCCCCCGGTTTGGCCGAAGCCGCTGATAATCTCCCACTGCAGGCTGTTGGTATCCTGAAACTCGTCAACCATGAGATAATCGAAGCGTCCGGCTAAAAGCGGCTGTATTTCGGGATGGGTTGTGAGCCTGAGAGCGGCTTCCTGCAAATCATCGAAATCCAGAAGGCGGCGTAAACGCTTTTCCTGGGCGTAGCGGCGTTCGGAGGCGACGAGCAGACGGGCCAGCGCCTGTTGAATCTGAAAACTGCTCTGCTCCAGGGCATCATGAATGTCATATTGCGGGACAGCCTGATCGTAAAGCGTTTTCATGGTCGAGAAAATCCCGCTGAGTGTTTCCTTGCGATTCTCTTCCTTCCAGGCTTTGTTGACGCCGCGCATCGACAGATTCTCCCGCAGTCTGCCCAGAATGCGAAGATCTCGCTCAGGATCACGCGGCTGATTCAAGTCAGCAGCAAGTTCGAGGACAACGTGGCAGCGTTCGCTGAGTGTGCCTGTGTCCCCGGGTGGAATCAGGCCGGGGATCCGCGCAATACAATCCTGCCATTTCCGATCCTGAAGGAGCCTGGCGATCTTTCGATCCTGAAGCTGCGCGTTGAATTCGTGCAGCGCATTAAGATAGTCCGGGAAATGGCTTTGAAGGATACCTGCGCTCCAGAGGCGGCTTTTCTCGCGAAAGTCCAGAAGCTGTCGCAGAATTTTCCGAATTTGAAGCGGAGTCCAGAGCTGGGCCGTCAGACGCATATCTCTGTCATGTGAAGCGGCGCGGTCCTGAATAAGCTCGTCCAGCAATCGATGTATCAGACTATGGCGATTTGCTTCATCAAGGACTGAGAAGTTCGGATCCACTCCGGCCTCTATCGGGAATTCCCGCAGCAAACGCCGGCAAAAGCCGTGAATCGTGGAAATGTATGCCAGCGGCAGTTGTTCCAGGACCGTTTCCCAGCGCTGCAGATCGCCAAGCCCGCCTTCAAGTTTCTGAAAGATGTCTTTACGAATCCGCTGGAGCATTTCCCCGGCAGCTTTTTCGGTAAACGTGATTGCCGCGACACGGCGAATCTGATAATTATTTTGTTCCAGACACCAGAGGTAGCGCCTGACCAAGACGCTGGTTTTGCCTGAACCGGCCCCGGCTGTGACGGCGATATTGCGGGAAATGTCACACGCGAGCTTTTGCGAATCGGTAAATTTCATAGGATCAAGCTGTTATTTCTCGGGTCTCTTTTGAGCTGCGGTCAGCTGCGTAACGAGCCATAGCACATGCATCCCGAAATATCGCAAGAAAAATTCTTTGCCGTATTTCAGAAACGTTGAAGGCTGCTGTTGAGAGCATCAACCAGCGTGGAATGTGATGCGACGATAGCGTGAAGCTGTCCTGTATACCGGCTTTTTTTCCGAATCTCAAAAAATACTTGACAGCAGGACATCCTTATAACCTTACCTTACATAGATTATCACAGAAGCTGTTCAACGAACGTGCTGAAAGGGTTGTTTTACAGAGACGGAGAAGAATAAGGACGCGAAAACTGTGCATCGGACACGAGTCATTACAAGCATTATCGGTGTGACAACGCTGCTGATCGTCATCGGGCTGGGCAATCTTCCTGTATTTGGTCTTGTGATTGCGGCAGCGTCCATTATTGGCTTGCAGGAATTTTATGCCTTTGTGGAGGCGCAAAAGCTGCCGGTGTTTACACTGCCGGGACTCTTCATTGGAGGAGTGTTCTCTCTTCACTGCCTTGTGGTGACAGTCTTTGAAAAAAACGATTTGACCGGCTTTACGTTCACGCTGGTTCTCATCTCCCTCTTCTTGTATGCGCTCGCGGACACAGGAACGCTGGCGCAACGTCTTCCCGCCCTGGCGGCAATGTTCTTCGGCATAATGTATGTGTGCTGGCTTTTCGGTCATCTGATCTTTTTGCGCGGGCTGCCGCATGGAAAGCAGTTCATCTTCTACCTCTTATTGGTTGTCTGGTCAGGCGATACCGGAGCCTATTATGCTGGAAAAGCTTTTGGCAGGCATAAGCTGTCGCCGCTCATCAGCCCTGGGAAAACTCTTGAAGGAGCTCTCGGCGGCACGATCGCCAGTGTGCTCGCGTCCTGTATCGCCAAGGTGACGTTTTTTTCAAAATTGAGCATTGTCGACTGTGTGCTTCTGGGGCTTTCTATGTCGATTATTGCCCAGCTCGGTGATCTTTGTGAGTCACTGTTAAAACGAAGTGCGAACGTGAAAGACTCCGGCACGATCGTACCCGGGCACGGCGGCATTTTGGACCGTATGGACGGGGTGATGTTTGCTGCGCCGCTGCTCTATTATTACGCAATTGTGTTTGTGATCTGAAGACGGCATGAATGTGGATTTTACTGCGTTATGGTGAAAAAAACTCTTTCAATTTTAGGAGCTTCCGGCTCGATCGGTTTGAGCGCCTTGAATGTTATCGAACAGTTTCCGGAACGCTTTACGGTGATCGGGCTGGCGGTTCAACGGAATATAGAGCGTCTGGAAGAACAGATTCGTCATGTTCATCCCAGGATTGTGTCGGTCGCTGATGACGTTGCGTGCAAACACTTACGCTCCCGCTGTGCTGATCTCGATCTTGAGATTGTGAGCGGTGAGAGTGGAGCTGTTCGCGTTGCAACCCATCCTGATGTCGAGCAGGTGATTTCAGCGATTAGCGGCTGTGCCGGTCTGGTGCCGACCTATGAAGCAGTTCTGGCCGGGAAAGAGATCGCGTTGGCGAACAAAGAAACGCTGGTGGCGGCCGGTGAGTTAATCATGGCGGAAGTCCAAGAACGTAAGATTGCTCTGGTCCCTGTGGACAGCGAGCATAACGCGATCTTTCAGTCGCTCCAGGGGCATCGCCGCCGGGATGTGCAGAAGATTTTGCTGACCTGCTCCGGCGGTCCCTTTCGGCAGCATACGGTTGAAGAATTCAAAACCGTGACGCGGGCGGATGCTCTGAAGCATCCAAACTGGGAGATGGGGCAAAAGATTACGATCGATTCCGCAACGTTGATGAACAAGGGCCTGGAGGTTCTTGAAGCGCATTGGCTGTTCGGGGTTGATCTTTCCGATATTCAGGTCGTTGTTCATCCCCAAAGCGTTATTCATTCTATGGTGGAATATTGCGATGGCTCGCTTATCGCCCAATTAGGTGTTCCCGATATGCGGATCCCGATTGCGTACGCGATGGCCTATCCTGAACGGCTGCAGCTGAATGTCGAACGCCTAGACGTGGCACGTGTCGGTGAATTTACGTTTGAAGAACCGGACTTCGAGCGTTTTCCCTGTCTACGCTATGCCTATGAGGCTGGACGGATCGGCGGTACAATGCCGGCAGTTCTGAACGCCGCCAACGAAATCGCTGTTGAAGCATTTTTGCAGGAGCGTATAGCGTTCCCGGACATCCCGCGCATTGTTGAGACAGTGATGGAGGCCCATGCTTCCCGGCAACTCGATTCTCTCGACACCGCCATTGACGCTGATCGCTGGGCCCGCGAACAGGCTCGACACAGAATCGCGCAAAAAAAGTAAAATTTCTAGTTGCGAAACCCCCGAGAGAATACTAACCTACAGGGGGAGAACACGACTGCTATATTATTGACATGAAGAAGAACCGGATCGTTTCCGCGTGAACAGTCTGCCGCAGTGCAGGCTTTTCACGCAGATATGCGAAGGAGAGGCAAGTTTGTTTACGATTATTACATTTCTATTTGTCCTGAGTATTCTTGTATTTGTCCATGAGTTCGGCCATTTTATCGCAGCGAAAAAAGCGGGAGTCCGGGTTGAAACCTTTTCGATCGGTATGGGACCGAAGCTCTTGAAAAAAGTCGTCGGCGAGACTGAATATTGTCTCTCGGCAATCCCCCTCGGAGGCTATGTTAAAATGAAGGGCGAAAACCCGGACGAGGAAAGCACCGGTGATGCTGACGAGCTGATGGCGAAATCAATTCCAGCACGTTTCAGTATTTTCTTTGCCGGGCCGTTCATGAATGCGCTCTTGGCAGTTGTCCTCCTGTCCCTGGTGTATTTCATTGGTATTGAAGAACCGAGATACCTTTACGATCCGCCGATTATCGGCTGGATTGAAGATGAATCTCCTGCTGATAAGATGGGCCTGCTGCCGGGAGACCTCATCCTGTCGGTCGGAGGCGTCAAGGTGCCGGTGTGGGAACAAACGCTTGTGATGATCGGAGCAGCAGGCGACAAGCTCACTGAAATCGAGTTTGAGCGGGAAGGCGAGAGGCGGACGATTGATATTAAGCCTGAGCTGATACGGGAAATCGGAGCAGGCTATATCGGGATACATCCGCGGATAGAAGCCGTTGTTGGAAAGCTGACTCCTGGAATGCCGGCTGAAAAAGCAGGAATCCAGCCGGGCGATAAGATCATTCGGATCGATGATACCCCTATCATTCACTGGGATCAGATGGTGCAGTTCATCCAAACGCTTTCCGAGCAGGAGATCGAGGTTGATGTGCTGCGGCGTGACAAAGAAATCACTATGAGCCTGAGCCCTCAAAGCCAGGGAGATCGTCTTCTTATAGGCATCCAGTTGCAGCAGCAGATGGTTCTGAGAAAGTATGGATGTGTGGAATCAGTCGTGAAAGGGACAAAACGCTGCTGGGAACTGACGACGATGACCTTCGATCTTTTGAGGCGGCTGCTCACCAGGCAAGCCTCGGCAAAGAGTATTGGGGGGCCGATTATGATCGCGCAGATGTCGGGTGCGGTCGCAAAACAGGGACTTTCGGAACTGTTAAGTTTTATGGCCCTGATCAGCCTGAGTCTGGGAATTTTTAACCTCTTGCCCATTCCTGTGCTGGATGGCGGGCATATCTTTTTGCTCTTTGTCGAATTCATCAATCGTAAGCCGCTGAGCATGAAAAAACGAGAGCTGGCGCAGAAAATCGGTTTGTTTATCCTGATACCACTTTTTCTTTTCGTGTTTTATAATGATATTGTCCGTCTGGTAGGCAGTTGGTAGTCATGACTTATGAGACATCATACTCGTCAAATCCGTGTCGGGAAGATGGCTGTTGGTGGTGCTGCGCCGATTTCAGTGCAATCGATGACCAAAACCGATACCCGTGACGCTGCTGCGACTGTTTCCCAAATCATCGAGCTTCAGCGCGCGGGCTGTGAGATCATTCGTTCCGCTGTTCCGGATATGCTGGCGGCTGAAACTTTGGGAGCGATCGTGCGCAGCATTGACATTCCCCTGATTGCGGATATTCATTTCGATTATCGCCTGGCTCTGAAGGCGATCGAGCAAGGAGTCGATGCCATTCGCTTCAATCCGGGGAATATCGGGTCTGAGGAGAAAGTCAAGGCACTCGTTGAGGCTGCTGGCGCAAAGAATATTTCGATTCGCATCGGGGTCAACGCCGGCTCTTTGGAGAAATCCCTGCTGAGAAAATATGGTTCGCCAACGGCTGAAGCGATGGTGGCAAGTGCACTGCATCACATTGAGCTGCTGGAAAAATTCGGCTTTCAGCAGATAAAAATCTCCTTAAAAGCTTCTGACGTTCCACGCACAGTTGAGGCGTACCGTCTGCTGGCCCGGAAAGTCGACTATCCTCTCCACATTGGCATCACCGAAGCCGGGCCCCTGAAGACCGGAACGATCAAGTCGGCTGTAGGGCTGGGAATCCTCCTCTCTGAGGGAATCGGCGATACTTTGCGAGTTTCTTTGACCGGCAGTCCGATCGAGGAAGTCTATGTTGGCTATGAAATCTTGAAAGCGCTGGGACTTCGACAACGAGGTCCAATCGTGACGTCGTGCCCTGGCTGTGGACGCAGCGAAGTAGATCTTATGACGCTGGCCAGTCAGGTCGAGCAGCGGCTGGCGCATCTGCATTATCCTCTGCATGTTGCGGTGATGGGCTGTGTGGTCAACGGGCCAGGAGAGGCCAGGGAGGCTGACCTCGGTGTTGCCGGAGGAAAAGGCGTGGGCGTGGTACTCAGGCAGGGCGAGGTTCTCGGCAAATTTCCGGAAGCGGATTTGCTCGATGTGCTGTGCCGTGAGGCTGAACGTCTGGCAGAGGATCTTCAGCGGAAAAGCACGTCATGATTCACCGTCTTCGAAAAAAAATTCAACGAATTTTCCTGGCCGGTCTCCTGGTGACGGTGCCGACGATGCTCATCTTCTTTCTTCTGAAGTTTCTGGTGGGCTATATCGATCGTGTCAGTACTCCTCTTGTCAAGCGCTTGTTCCATATAGAGCTTCCCGGAATTGGTGTGGCTGTGACCCTGTTTCTGGTTCTGACGATCGGAGTGGTCGGGACAAATATCCTCGGACGGCAGCTTGTTCGCCTGGGAGACCGCGCACTATCCGCAATTCCGCTTGTGCGCAGCATCTATTCTTCGGTGAAACAGCTTATTGAAACCGCCTTTGTATCAACGGAAAAACCGTTTCAGCAGGTCGTACTGGTTCCTTATCCCCGTGACGGGGTCTATGCGATCGGTCTGATTACGCGTGAGGTCCCGAATTATATTCAGTCCGTTCCTTTGGTCCCTGCCAGCCTGATACAAGAAGAGCAGGCCGGGGACGAAGTCAGCAGCGTGTTTATTCCCACGACCCCTAACTTTACCTCCGGATTGATGGTGATGTTTCCGAAACGCGATATTATTTCCCTGTCTATGAGCGTGGAAGACGGCTTTAAATACCTGATGAGCGGTGGCATTTTGACTCCTGAAAGACAAACCGTTCTTGAGGGGCAGGAGGAATGGGAACTCTTTTTATATTAGCTTCTCTGTGAAGAAAAGTGTTTGTTATGTATATGTTGAGGCTGTAGAAAAAGTATAACTCGCTTGAAATGACAGGATACATCTGGTATAAGGTGTCCACATGATCCAAATTGACCGGTTAAGCTTTTCCACGAGTCCTCTACTGCCCCAGATTTAAGCCAACAAATCCTTCTCAAGGTCTCTTTCTGCCAGCTTATCTCAATCGTCAGCTCCAGGAAGGCCCCTTTGAATGTGCGATTCCTCAGATTCGTTGGTATGCTGCCTGCGTTCAGCGTTGACGCTCAAAGACGCTGAACTGTGGACACAAAGACGAACGGTTTTTCTTGACAATTCTTCAGGCGTTTTTTAGAAAGTGCCAGAGTTGTACTCTGCTTATCAGCGACACAGGCACTTGATCTTATGAGATTTGCAAACATCCTCTTTTTACTACTTTTAGTTGTCATCCCTTTTCTCATCAGACATTTTCGCGATCCTTCCGCCCGGAAGCAGGGGAGCCTCAGATTCTCGAATGTTTCACGCCTCAAAGAAGCGCTGCCTTCCGGCCTGATCGGGGTCTATCGTTTTCTCCCCATTCTCCGCATCCTGATCGTCGTTCTTCTGATTCTTGGGCTGGCGCGTCCACAGACGAATAAGGGCGATGAGTCGATCGAGACGGAAGGGATTGACATCATTCTCACTCTGGATGTTTCCGGCAGTATGCAGGCGGAAGATTTTCAGCCAAATCGCCTGGAAGCCGCCAAAAAAGTGGCAGCGGACTTTATCCGGGGACGGAAAAACGATCGAATCGGCCTGGTGGTTTTTGCAGGACACAGCGCAACGCAGGCCCCGCTGACTGTGGATTATGATGTCCTGCTTTCGCTCCTTGAGAAGGTGCATATCGGGATGTTACAGGAAGACGGTACGGCGATCGGCATGGCGATTGCCAACAGCGTGAACCGTCTGAGAAACAGCACAGCTACAAGCAAGGTGATCGTTGTCCTGACTGATGGCGTGAACAATAAAGGCGAGATTGATCCTTTGACTGCTGCAAATCTGGCGACATCAATGCAGCAGCGGATTTATACGATCGGAGCTGGTTCTCAGGGTGAGGCCTATGTGACGGTCGTTCATCCCTTGCTCGGGAAGCAGCGCCAGCGCATCCGGGCCGAGCTCGATGAGAGCACATTGCGCAAAGTCGCAGAAATGACTGATGGAAAATATTTCCGGGCCACTGATGAGAAAAGCCTGGCAAGTATTTATGAGGAGATCGAACAGCTGGAGAAAAGTAAAATCGACGTGAAGCAGTATAAGGACTACGTCGAGTTGTTCCCATATCTTGTGTATGCCGCTCTCGGATTGCTCTGTGTTGAAATACTGCTGAACACGACCCGTTTCCGTCGAGTGCCCTGATACATCATTTTCAGGAGCGCTGAAGTCACGCTTTGGCGCTCCTCACGTTGTCTATATGCGTTTTGCCTATCCTGAATTATTACACATATTATGGCTGACGCCGATCTTTGTGCTGCTTTATCTTCGCGCTGCCAGAGCACGGCAGCGAAGCCTCGATCGATTCGGCGAAGAGCATCTAATCCGTAAACTGTCACAAACAGTCAGCCGACGGCGACAAAAATTGAAAATTGCCTTGTTGCTGCTGGTTTTTGTTTTCCTGGGACTTGCGCTTGCCCGACCGCAGATCGGAACACATGCGGTGCCAGTGCAGGCCGAGGGCATTGATCTGATCTTTGCCCTAGACAGCTCTCTGAGTATGCTGGCCGAAGACATCAAGCCGAATCGTCTGAAACGCGCCAAGCATGAAATTTCAGCACTGCTGGATCGCTTACGTGGCGACCGGGTGGGGATCGTGATTTTTGCCGGAAGCAGTTTCGTGCAGTGTCCGTTAACCTTTGACTACAGCGCCGTCAAACTCTTCCTGGAAGCTGTTGACACCAACAGCATTTCAGTGCCTGGTACAGCCCTTGAACGTGCGATCGAGACCTCGATCCAGGCTTTTGAGAACAGTCCGCCGGAAAGCTCCAAAGTGATCGTGCTGCTGACTGACGGTGAAGGGCATGAAGGCGATCCGATTGAAATGGCCGAAGAAGCCGGAAAACTCGGCATAAACATTTATACTGTTGGCATCGGCTCGGAAAAAGGAGAACTGATTCCTTTACGCGACGCTGAAGGCAAGCTGTCCGGCTATAAAAAAGATCGTGAGGGAAACGTGGTAAAGACCAGTCTGGACCAGTTTACGCTGGAAAAAATTGCAGTCCTGACGGATGGACAATACTATCATGTCGCGTCAGGAGGAATTGGGCTGGAACAAATTTATCAGGATATCTCCACGATGGAAACCACGTTACAGGATACGCGCCTGGTCATGCATTATGAAGAGCAATATCAATACGCACTGGGCGCTGCGTTGCTGTTACTGCTGATCGAAAGCCTGCTCAGTGAACGGAAAACGGTCAGAACCGTCTGGACCGGTCGATTTAAATAACTTCACGTAAAGAGACGGGAGTGTCACAGAACGATACAGTCTGCTGAAAATTTTTCGATGCAGAAGAAGTGCAAGAACTTCAACAACGATACCAATAATATTACAAAGAGGATGCTATGTTCAAGAAGATTGACTGGAAAGCCCTGTTGCTTGGGGCCGTTGTAAAATTTGTCGCTGAAAATGTTCTGAATGCATTGCTGTTTGTAATTTTTGGAACATATATGCACCTTGTTCTTGGAGCTTCTCCCTGGTGGATCTTTGAACGGTTTCAAGATTCCCCTGTTGGTCTGTTAAGCAGTACTTTTGCGACATTAGTGGCCTATTGGCTGCTTGGCTTTGTAGCCGGCCATGTTGCGAAGCGATCCCCATTCTCCACGGTTGGAGTGTATCTTGTCATTGAAGTATTCTTCAGCTTGCTTAGTTTAGGATTGAACATTCCTCACAGTGCTAGAATCGATTTCTGGGAATCGCTCATTCTGTTGTTTTGTGTCATTGTTGCGTATGTCGGAGTGTTGTCGAATGAACGGATCGTCAAAGATCATGCGAGATTTTGATTTGACGCCGCGTAGATTGCCGGCGATCTCATACGCCCTGATCGGAACCGTGTGCGGCATAGCTATGGGAATCAAATTTGCCGATATTGATTTGCTTTTTCCATCGTGCTTGTTACATCATCGCGCGCTGTTGACGCATGGTTTCATTCTTCCCCTCTGCCTCAGCTGGATTGTGTGGAGAACACGACTTCAATTTTTACGAGGCGTGACGCTGGGGTTTTGTGTCACAAATACGGTCCATTTAAGTTTTGATCTGTTTCCGCAAGCGTGGCGGGGCTATGCGTTAATCCATCTGTTTTGGCTGAGTTTTCCCCCTTTGCTGTCGTGGATATGGATAGCAGGAAGTCTTGTTATCTGCTGGTATCTGTGGCGTATGTTCGTGCGGACATTATGGGAACTCTGCCTCTCTGCCGCAGGATTGCTTGCAGGATTTGTCGTTTATGCTCACGAAGGAATTCTTTCGCCTCTCATTGCAATGGCGCTGTCGGCTATGATTGCCTTCTTGTTTCCGCTTAATCATTCCCGATCAGGACGTAGAGAAATATGAGCGCTCAAAGATACACAGCAGGTGTTTTGATTCCCATCTTCTGCTTTGTCAGCGGCTTTAGCTGGAGTGATAACCTGGCCCGGAAAACTAAAAAAGGGAACGAACTGTTCGAGGCCGGACGTTATGACGAGGCGTTACAGGAATACACCGACGCTGATGTCAACAGCCAGGCGAACGATCCGCGTTTAGCAACATTGTATCAGAATATGGGTAATACCCTGGCAAAGCGAGGGAATTACGAACAGGCGGTCACGATGTACCACAAAGCGATGGAAGCTGCCGACAATGCCGCCCTGAAAGCTGATGCCTCCTATAATTCCGGCAACGCCTGGATGAAACAGCAGCAGTATCAACAAGCCTTGGACGCCTATACCCATGCGCTGAACCTGAATCCGAAACACGAGCAGGCTCAACAGAATAAAAAAATTGCCCAGAAACTGATCGTGCAGCAGCAACAAGAGCAGAACCAGCGTCAGCAGGAGGGGCAGCAGAACCAGGACCAGCAGAATCAACATCAGGATGAGCAGGATAGGCAGAACGCGGACGAGCAAGACGAACAGCAGGAACAGGACCAGCAAGATGCAGAACAGCAGAACGCCGAAGAACAGCAGAACCTCGAAGAGCAGGAGGCTGCCGAGGCAGAGGAAGGTCCTGAAGACAAAGAACACCAACTTTCACAAGAAGAAGCCTTACGTATTCTGGACGCTCTGAAAGAAAAGGAACAGTTAGAACAGCAGCACAAACAGGTCATGCCGCGTCCGGTTGAAAAAGATTGGTAGGGACGTATGAGACGGAAGAGACGAATATATTGTATTATGATTTTGCTGTGTGGCGTATTGATGGCGCCTGGCGTGTATGCTCAGGACATCACGTTTGAGGCAGGGGTCGATAAAACCCGTATGTCGTATCAGGATGCGCTGGTCTTGTCACTTGTCCTTTCCGGCAGCAATGTCGATATGAACGCTGTGCCGGAACTGCCGGATCTGGAAGAGAACTTCGATATTCTGCGCGGGCCGAGTCGTTCCAGCAGCATTTCGATTGTCAATGGGCGCCAATCCAGCTCTCTGACTATTCAGTACATATTGTCTCCAAAGAAAGCCGGTGTGCTCGACATTCCCTCAATTTCACTTCAACAAGACGGGAAAACCTATCGCAGCGAGCCGGTCCGTGTTGAGGTGCTGAAGGTCGCTTCCGGCGATTCGCAGGCTCCATCTCAGGATTCTTCCGGTGCAGGCGCTCATACCTCTGCGGATGCGATGCCGCAGGTCTTTCTGCAAGCTGAAGTCGACAAACCCAGCGCGTATTTGGGCGAGCAAGTGACCATTGCGTATAAACTGTACACACAGGTCACTATTTCAGGCTACAATGTCGATCGCCAGCCAGGTTTTACCGGGTTCTGGGTGGAGGAGCTTAAGACGCCGCAGCCGCCGACACTTCAGCAAAGCGTTGTCAACGGCCGGGAGTATCGCGTTGCTCTGATGAAGAAATTTGCCCTATTCCCGACGTCCAGTGGAGACCTGACCATCGAGCCGATGACAATAACGCTTGGGATAAAAACCCACCGCCGAAGACGTTCGCGGGATCCGTTTGGCTTCTTCGATGATCCCTTTTTCGGTGGTATCGAGGAAGTTGTTCGAAAAACCGAGCCGCTGACCCTGAAGATTCTTCCCCTGCCGGAAGACAACCGTCCGGATTTCTTCAATGGCGACGTCGGTCATTTTACGATGTCTGCTGAACTTGACGCACTGAACGTTGCGCAGGATGAGCCAGTGACCCTGCAAATCAGCATCCAGGGCAGCGGTAATATCAAGACTGTTAAAGAGCCGTGTATCAGTTTACCAGAGACGATCAAACGCTATGATACCCAGATTACAGAATCCCCCTATACGCTTCAGGATCCGATACAGGGAGAAAAAGTGTTTGAGATCGTGCTGATCCCTTCTGAAGCTGGAAGCTTTCAACTCGATCCGGTTCAGTTTGCCTTTTTCGAGCCTCAGCAGAAAGCCTATCGCATCCTGCGGTCCAAACCGCTCACTTTGACGGTCACTCCGGGAGAGTCGCATCCTGAAGTCGGCAGTCGGCGCATTGCGACAAAAGAAGAGGTCAAATTACTGGGGCAGGATATTCGTTTTATCGTCACCGATGTACCGCATTTACGCAATCAGGGGCGCTACTGGTATCAGAGCGGACTTTTTCAGGCTTCATTGGTCCTTCCGTTCTGCGTGATCCTGGCAGCCTGGGGCTATCAGCACTACCGCAGCACTTACATGAGCGACGTACGCTACCAACGGCGTAAACGAGCATTGAAGCAGTCAAAACATCGTTTGAACGCAGCGCGTGAGTCCCTGAAACAAAACGATTCAAAAGCATTCCACGCCGAAATTTCAAGCGCTTTGCGGCAATATATCGGCGATAAGCTCGATCGTCCGGCCGCCGGCATTCATGCCGAAGAAATTTGTCGTGAACTCGGGAAATACGGCTTTAGTGCGGAAGGGGGACAGCGCTTGACAGAGAGTCTGAAGCATTGCGATTACGCGCGTTTTGCTCCAGTTGAGGCGGATCAGGAAGACATGCAGCAGCTCCTTCATGATGCTGAAGCGATTCTTGAAGAGCTGGAAGGGCTGAAAAGCCTCGGTACGAAGAACACGTCGCGACTGCAGACGTCTCTCTTCTTGATTTTCCTGACCCTGGGCGGGACAATGTTGTGCCTGTCTGTCAAGGCCGACGCTCCCCCTGTGCCGGTGGAAGAGCTTTTCCGGCAGGGAAATCATTTTTACCAGGACTCTCGCTATCAGGAGGCCATCGATGCCTATACGCGGATTACGGCACAAGGACTTGAAAACGGTTATGTCTATTACAATCTCGGCAACGCCCTTTTGAAAGCGCAGCGGATCGCTGAGGCAATTTTGCAGTATGAACGGGCCAAACGATTGCTTCCCAGAGACGACGATGTGGCGTTTAATCTGAATTATGCGCGCGCCCTGACACTTGATAAGATGGACACGCCAGGCAGAAAGCTTTCGCGGATATTGACAGCTGTCAGGGACTATTTTACACCGAATGAAGTCGCGCTGGCCTTATGGGTTGCGTATGGACTCCTGACTCTGATCGTTGTCGTCTTTCTGTTTGCGCCGCGCCACGTGAAACGCCTGCTGCTTTTTCCGGCCCTGCCGGCAGCGTTTCTGCTCCTGGGGGCAGCAGTCCTGCTTACGCTTCAAAGCAGTGCTTTGGAGCGAGAGGAGGCGATTCTGCTGGTCGAACATGCAGCCGCTAAAACTGGTCCCGGCGATGCCTATTCGGATGTCTTCGAGATTCATGAAGGTGCAAAAGTCCGTATTCAACGGGTAAAATCGGGCTGGGTAGAAGTCAAATTACCGAACAATGTCATCGGCTGGCTTCCGGAAGCCACACTAGAGAGGATCTGAAGGAGAGCTCGGTCTTCATCCGGATCCATCTTCCTGGAACTGGTGCGCTTTGGCTCGAAGACGTTTCATGCGCCGTGGATCGAGACGGCAGATCCGGCGGTAGTCACAGTAATGACAACCGGCATCATTTTCTTTGAGGAAGGTTGGGTGGAAACGGCCTTTGCGAATTTTTTCAGCGCTTTGGACGGCAAGGTCGGCATAGTATCGCAACAACTTCAGAACGTCGGTGTATGAGCCAAGCATTGAAGGCTTGTGTCGGCTGTTGTTGAAATATTTTTGGCTGCCGTGTTCCGTGCCTCCAAGAAAGACTTTTTTCTCAAGTGCATTACGATTCTGCAGGGCATAGTAGCCGCCGGCGACAAGTTCAGCGCTATCGCCCAAATATTCACGAGCCGCCAGCACATACAGGGGAAGCTGGAACGAACGTCCTTCCATAACCGCGCTGTTTGCGGGAAGCTTACCGGTTTTATAATCGTAGAGTACGGCTTTGGGACGTGAGTTTGCCGTTGAGACATCTTCAAGATCAATGCGGTCGATCTTTCCTTGAAAACGGATTGTGGCAGGCCGCCCTTTATCCGTATGACCATGTAATTCGCAGGGATCAGCAGAGAGCCGGTATCCGAATTCATCGGAGCTATGGTCTCCGCCGGATCTGAGGCTGCGTATGCCGAAATGCGCTTCGAGATAAGCAGGAGTGACCTTGTCTTCATTCCTGCTTTCCAGATCAATAAAAGCGGCCAGAAGCCCTTGTTGCCCGACGTTATCGCTATCACCCGTCAAGGATTTTGGGGACAGGCCGCTTAACAGGTCCTCCCGGAACTGCTCCCAGAACAGCCCTGAAAAATGGTAGGCTTCCAGCTCTTCTTCAGCGATGTGTAACATGCGGATTCGCGCCTCTTCCTGCCAACGGGCTCGATCAGACTGTGCGTGCAAGAAGCGACGGTCCACATTGCCGATCGTCGGATTGCCTGAACGTGCTGCTGATGGGTCCGCGGCATAGAAACGGAAGAGAATCTTATGCAGCAGCATGCCTTTTTCGAGCGCATCCATTTCTGTCGGAAAGACCATCAACGGAGTTAATCCGAGCAAGTATTGAAAGAAAAATTTGATCGGGCAGCGAGCATAGAGATCGAATTCCGTGGCAGAGTAAACATGCTTGTGAGGATCGTAACGACGCCGGAGTTGCGCTTTGGTCCATTTCGCCGCCAGTATGCCGTCAAAGGCGCTGAACTGTAGAGAACTCTGGCGGCTCTGAGCCTGCAAAGCCTGGAGAAAGCGCTCAGCCCGTTCTGCAGGAAGAAGTTCGCGTATCAGCGCTTTCAGATCTTCGGCCGTGCCAGGCTGTGCTTGGCTGTCATACCAGCAGCGTCCCAGCCATGCATACAGCTCGGCCGAGCTGTAAAGTGTTTGCGCCGAATCAGCACTGTTGCATTCATGTTGCAGCAAGACTGATTCTGTCGTGTCGGACTGCCGTATAAGCTGCTCGATATAACTGGAACGCAGTAAGTCTTTTTCATCTTGCTGCAAGGGATAGGAGAGGTAGAGAGCTTCCGTCGGGTTGAGGCTGTTCAGATGGAACAGATGCGCGGATTCTTCGAGTCGATCGTGATCAGTGGGAAGGCCGAGCAGTTCGACGTCCTGAGCTGAGAGAAAAATATGATTCTCCTCCTGCCCGGGAAAATCGCGCTCGACCAATCCGCCAAAAAAGAAATGGCGAAAGCGCAGCTGCCGTGTATCGAGCCGTCCCAGAATACACACGCTGTCATGAAGCTGCTGCGGGACGTAATAGCGCTCTTCTGCCAGCAGCGTTCGCAGTCTCTCAGAGAACTCCTCTGGTCGGCAGGTGGAATACCGTCCCTGTGGCGCAGCATATTTTTGCAGTTCTTGCTCAAAGACGTTGAGCACGTCCAGCAATGTGGCAAGAGCGCAGCTTTCTTGTTCTCGAATGCTGCGTTCTTTGCTTTGCAAAATGCGCGCCGGCAGCTGTAAACGCCGGATCGCCTCCCGGATAAAATCCAGAAAGTCCTGAATATCATAAGCTCTTGTCAACTCAAAGCGTCCTAAAAAGTTGAAAAAGTCCAGTAAAAGCGGGATGATAGATCTTTGTATGGTTTTTTCAATGTCTTGGCCGGGCGTCGAGTTCTGAAATGCAGGCTCGCTGAAAGGCGTTGCATCCCTTTTCTCTTCACAAGAAGAGGGCGCGGCCTGCGCAGATAGGAGCTTTTCAATCCATACGGATCTTCCTTGTCTGATCTCCAGACGCTGCGCCAGAGACTCGAGATGATGAATACTGCCGGCATCCAGAGTGAGCGTTGCGTGTGCTTCCCGGGAGGAGTCATGGGGGGGAAGAGGCGACCATTGGACCAGGGGGGAGGAAAAAAGCGCGTGTACGCTGTCGAGGCGACCATCCTCTAATAAGACTCGAAAGAGGCGAAAAATTGTAATGACAAGCGGCGACGAAGCGAGTGAGTACCCATGAAACATGCTGAAGGGAATGCCGTAACGGGGGAAAATGTCCCGAATCGCATGTTCGTATTGTTCTATCTGCGGAAAGGCCACGCCGATTTCATGAAGATGGACGATCCTGCCCTGTTGCTGCAACTGTCTGATTGTTTTGGCAATGCGAGTCACTTCTTCTCTGCGATCGGCTGATGCGTGTATGAAAAGCTCTCTGGCATCTCGCGCCGGAATCCTGTCTCGATCTGTGCGGCGTTGCGGCTGCAGGCTGCCAAAGGCATCTGGCGTATATCGGCGTACGGAAAAACCGGATTCCCGGATGTAGGGGAGAATATGACGATAAACTCGGCTTGATTTCGGGATGTCAGCGGCTTCTGCGTATTCGTAAGGATTTTCTGCGACATCGACCGTGATGAAGGTCTGCTCGAATTGAGCGCATAAGGCGCTGAAAATCTGCTGCACCGGTCGTGTGAGTTCGTAGTAGCCTTCAAGCACGAGGAGTTCGGGAGAGTCGGTCCATAGACCGATATCGAGGCTGCCGGTTTGCGCTGCGTGAGCAAGTTCAAGGAAAATCCCGGATTCATCGATCTTAGCGCTTGTCTCGAGATGCTCTGTGTAAGATCTGAAGATGTCGAGTACTTCCTGATAGATTCGCGGCTGTCGCCCTCGACAGGCGTGTAAGCTTGTCGCCAGCTCCTCAGCGGATGCAAAGCCGACGCGCCGAAGGTCGTCCAGAAAGTCCCGAACTTTGGTGACAATGCCGGGATGCTCGCGGTATGCCCTGAAACAAGAGCGCCCTCTGCGGCGTTCAAGCTGAGCGTGGAGAAGATCTTCGATCAGAATTTTTTGCTCTAATTCCCCAAGCAAGGCTTTATGTTCTGGTCTGCGCTGATAGAGCGCTTTGAAAAAATCCGGCAGGGTGCTCACCGGAAAATGAAAACAGCCGCTGAATTCACGTAAAATCCGATCTCGCAAGCGGCGCACCCGTACATCGGAGCGGACCAGATAGACACAGGACTGTGCCTCATGCTCCCGGATTAGTTGCAGGCATTTCTCAAACGTCTCATCGTTTTTCCCGTCGTAGGCGGGGCCGTAGAGCACGGTTACATTCGGCATACGCACAGCATCCTTGTTGAGCTTCGGGACGTTTGACGGCATTCGGCCCCGATAAGGTGAATATTGTCACAGCGCTTGCTGATCGATTGGCAGCGTTATCGACACAGGATAATAATCCGACAGGAAAAAGACGCCGGCGCAACAAAAAAATCTCGTTTCCCGGAAGTTTTTAGAACGCGTATGTTCTATTTTACGTTTCATCTGTACTTTTGCCTTGACGCGAAAGCTTGCCATACGATTACAATGCCATCTTATGAACACAACATGTTGCTTCGTTGTCACGTGCCTGATGCTCGTCTTTTTCACGCTTTTTAGCGGATGTGGCAATTCTGACTCTCAAGATGAGCGCGCGCCCTGGGATTCGTATGATGATTCCGGAACTTCGCTGTCTGAAAACCGTGATGCAGCAGGCCCGCAGCTGACACCTCAAGAGGCGGCTCTTGTGAATGGCGAAGGAATCAGCATGGAGGCCTTTGCCGCGCGGCTGCATCTTTCCGCTCGTCAGTTTGATGACGCTGATGCCCTCGACCGAGACACCTTGAACCGTTTGCGCGAAAGTACGCTGCAAGAGCTTATCAACGAGCGTTTGATCGCGCAGCAGGCTGTAACACAGCAGGTTTCCGTGTCGGATGATGAAATTCAGCGGCAACGCGACAATCTCCTGGAAAAGCTGCAGGCCGATAACATACAGACAGTCCTCGATGAGCAGGGACTGTCATATGAGGAATGGGAAGAAAGTCAGCGGAACAGACTCTTGCAGGAAAAATTGATTGACCTGAATATGGGGTCCATGATTCATCTGTCTCAGGAAGAAGTCAGACAGGCTTATGAGCAAAATCGAGCTGAATACGAGCGTGAAGCTCAAGTTCGGGCTGCCCAGATCCTGACGTATGAGGAGAGCCGGGCGCAGCAGGCATTAGAGGCCCTTCAGAGCGGCGCTGACTTTGCTCAGGTTGCCCGGAAGTATTCCGAGAGTCAGGATGCCGGCGCGGGCGGAGACCTCGGCTTTTTTGAAGAAGGTGTCATGCCCCCGGAACTTGATGATGTGATTTTTTCTTTAGAAGTCGGGGACGTCAGCCCGATCGTTAAAACCCCTTATGGCTATCAGATCGTGACACTGCTCGAACGCCGCAGCGCCGGCAGCATACGCTTTGAAGACGCGAAAGCGCAAATTGAAGAGCGTCTGATACAGCAAAAACGTATGGTTGCCATTGATCGCTGGATGCTCGAACTTCGCAAAGAGGCCACAATTTTAATCAACGAGTCTGCGCTAAGGCAAATTCAGTGAACGGGAAAGAGCGTTGAGAATCGAGTGTTGTCTGTCATCTTCGGTTTTTCAAGGCTGTCATTCTGTACTTGTATCTATGAAGCTGATGGTGAAAATTATTCTGGCTGTGTCGTGTCTGTCCCTGGGGATGACAGCGGTTGCATCCGAGCAGGGCGATGGAATCGCTGTTGTGGTGAACAAAAAAGTTATCACGCGCTCCAGGGTTCGCGAGGCCGAACGCCAGTTTACTGCGCAAGGTCGCTTTCTGCTGGATGAAAATGAGGAACAACGACAAGAAAAAGTCATAAACTTTTTGATCGAAGAAGAATTAGTGCGCCAGCGCGCAGAGGTCCTGGGGATTCTTGTCACGTCTGAAGAATTCGACGCGGCCGTCGAAGATATAAAACAGCGTAACAGTTTGATTTCAGACGATCAGTTGAAAAATGTGGTCAATCAGGAAGGGAAAACCTGGGATGAATTTACTGAAGAAATCAAAGGGCAAATCAAAATTGTGAAGCTTATGAGCCGGGAAGTCCGGTCTTCGATTGAGGTCGGTGATGCTGAGATTCGTGAGTATTATGAGAGTCATCAGGACCAGTTTAAACCTGCTGCAGTGAGTGTGCATGTCCGTCAGATTCTGCTCGAAGTCAAGCCTGGGGATGATGAGCGCGCCGTAAAAAAACGGGGGGAAACGTTGGTGTCGGATCTGCGAAACGGGGCGGATTTTCAGGCACTGGCCAGAGCGCACTCGGCGCACAGTTCGGCAGACTCGGGAGGAGAACTCGGCACGTTTAAAGAGGGAGAATTGGCCGCACCCTATTCTGTGGTGTTCTCGATGGAAGCAGGAGCAATCAGCGACTTGCTGCGTACGGATGCCGGCTTCCTGATTTTATATGTCGAAGAACGAAGCGGCGGTGCAGAATCAGGCTTTGAGAGCGCCAAAGCGCAGATTCAGAAAATCTTGTATAAGCAAAAAAGTGAGGCGCGTTATAAAGCATGGTTGCAAGAGCTGAGGCAGAAAGCCTATATCGACATAAAACAGGGGGACTAATCGTGCGCCTGGATTATTTTTTGAAAGTCAGCCGTCTCGTAAAACGGCGTCCGTTCGCAAAAGAGATGTGCGACAAAAAGCTGGTAGAGCTTAACGGACAGACCGCAAAAGCCGGTAAAGAGCTCTTTAGCGGTGATACGATCACGTTGAACTTCCCTCATCGCCGTCTGAAAGTCAGGGTCGAACACGTTCCCGAACGAGCGATTTCCAGGAAAGATGCCTCGACCTTATATTCAATCATTGAAGAACTTCAAGAGTGTGAGGATGAGTTATTGTGGTAAGATTCGCACAATTTAAACCAGGAACCCGTTTCCGGGTTCTGCTCGGCGTCGTCAGCGTCGGGCTGGCTATCCCAGCGTTCCTCAGTCCGGATCTGATCTCTGCTGTCTTCATTCTGATAGTGATCTGCCTGCCTTGTGCCGGATATCTCCTGGACAGGTATTTTAACAGGCAGATGAGCGTTCTCCAAGATGTTGAAACACAAATTCAGGGATCTTTTCAGAAATTTGAGGCCCGTGAAAAGCATTATCAAGATGATGTCGGGCATCTTCAGGCCGAATTGGCCAGGCTGCAAGAGCTCAACAGCAATTTACAGGAGGCCGAAAGCCCCCGGAAGATTTTGTATTATCTTGCCGAAGCTGTCCACTATCTTGTCGATTTTGATCGAACCTTGATCTTTCTGTATAACTCCGAAACTGATATGTTGGAGTGTCTGGAAGCACGGAGCGAAGAACCTGACGCCTTGCACGATTTTGTTGTTCCGGTGAACGAGGAGGGAGCTGCGCTCGCAAGAGTGTTCAGAGAACAAATAGTGTATCACGTTGAGGATGCGTCAGAAATCCCAGCGCATGACTATCCCTCCCCGCCCTACGATCGGGTTTTTGCATGCTCTCCTCAATCCATGGTGATTCTCCCTCTGGTCGTCAATAAAAAAAGTCTGGGGATTTTATTAGTGGATAATAGTTCTCAGGAGCATCCGATTAGCAGCCAGTATGTCGAATTGTTCAAAGTGTTTGCGTATCAGGCGTCAATGGCGATTGCGGCTATTCGTCTGCAAGATGAACTGCATCAATTAAAGCTCAATGTGGAACAGAATGCTCAGGATCTTCTGGAACGCCGTCGGTTTTATTCGAGGATCGTACAAGACTTGTCCTCTGCCATGTCCCAAATGTCCAGTTCGATTGAGCAGCTCACGGCAAGTGCGCAGAACTTGACCGGGCAGAGCGAAGATCTGATCGGGCAGGGAGCTGAACTCATCAAACAAGTGTCGAAAGTCGATGATATTATTGCTTCGATCAATACGGTGACCCGGCAGACAAAACTACTTGCGTTTAATGCCACAATCGAGGCGGTTCGTGTCGGAGAGGCCGGGCGTGGCTTCGCCGTGGTCGCCGAAGAGAT
This sequence comes from candidate division KSB3 bacterium, assembly GCA_002748425.1. Taxonomy (GTDB): domain Bacteria; phylum Moduliflexota; class Moduliflexia; order Moduliflexales; family Moduliflexaceae. Next base: position 61,297 of record PDSJ01000031.1, read on the forward strand.
GCGTAAGCTTGCGCAACGCAGTGGGGACGATTCGACGATGATTAAATCGACCTTGAAGAACATGCAGAATGCGGTGAAGACTATCGCTGAAGTGGCTGGAGCTACGCATACTATTGCTGTCTCGCAAAAGCAAGACACCGAGCAGATGCATGTGGTCACGGCAGATGTACTGAGACGCGCCGACGATCTTATCAGGTCCCTGCAAATTCAGACAGTACCGCAGGAACGTTCTTAAACACTGTAAATGAAGCTTTCCTGCCAGGACGATCGAAAAATACTCCTGAACAATGTTGATATAAGAGCTCAACGTGTCCCAGTATTGAGTACATGAATAAAGTCCCGATGGGGGGCAATATGAAATGACATAATTGATAAGAGAACGTCACGACAATTACAGAGTAAATTCTTGCACTCGCCGGTGGGACGGACTGCAAGCGGCTTGTCAACAGCTGCCCCGTTAAATGCTAAAAAAATTTCGGCACAAAAAATAAAAATTACGGTGCGTAATGCAAATATCATGACATAGGTTTTACTTGCATTTTGGACGATAGGCTTTTGGATTTTGGATAATGAATAGTGCAACAGAGTAATAAATATTGTTGTGGAGCGGGCATGATCAATGCGACGGATCGTGTGTCCCGTGAAGGAGCTCCTATCGTCAGGGAAAGGGGTGCTCACAATGGCGCAATGTCATTTCAGTAATCATGCCTGCTGGAAGTGTTGTCGTTCTGACGGTCTCGTCCTTCTGCACTCAGGGCACGCTGTGGGCGTGTTACGCCTGACGATAGACATACCTGTTGTACGATCGGCTTCAGCTCTCCATAGAATGATACAATAAGCCAAGTTTCACTCTTGATATGGTAGCCTGAGTCTCATCATCAAAAAATTCTTCATCATCCTTTTGCCATTCATAAGCGGGGATAAGAGCGTTAACCCTCTCCATAACATACTCCATAAAGTGAGCAAACTTTTCTGGATTGACTGGAAATTGTGGAGCCAGAGCAAAGATGTTGATATGCTCGTTCGTGAGTGCCAGAGCATTGTCACGGGCTTCTTGCAATGTTGTAAGAATATATTTGCCTAATCCTATAGTTAATTTCGGCGCAAAGTCCCAAAGAAGGCAACAATAGGAATATTGGTTGTTTGGAATGTAACTCCTTAACAACACGGCATGTTGAAACATTTTAGTTCCAAGTTCGGACACTATGAGCTTCACGATTTCTCGATACGTCTTTTCAGAGAGTCGTGTCATAGAGTCGGCGTCAGGTGATTGGGAAAAATTCTCTCGAACCCATCCAATCAGTGAAAGATATCGAAGAATGACGTTTGTATAGACATTGTGAGGGTCTTCGAAGTTCAAAAAGTCTAGCTGGCTCAAGAATTCTTCATTGTGTTCCAGCAGTTCTTGAAGGCAACTGTTGTAGAGAAGAAGAAAGATAGCGCGATTATCTTTAGTCATCGGAGACACTAACATCCCTTTTGAGAATTTTTCTTCAGCCAGTTCGAGAAATTCGAAGATCTTCCCCCGGTTGACCTTCCTGTTCTCTTTTCCCTGGCTTTTTCTTAAAATAGCCCAATATTTCAGGGCACGTTCAAAGTAAACCAGACCATACATACACCAAACCTCTGTTTCGTCGGTACAGTAGCCTGTAAGGTATGCTCCTTCAGCGAGAGCTCGTTCGAACATGAGTTCAGAACTGGAAAAATCCTTCTGTTCCATAGCAAGATGCACATAAATGTAGAGACGGCTGACCCTGGCAAGAAGATGCTGCGGATGCGTGATGAAAATATCAGCAAGTATGGCGTTGGCCTCATGAAACATCTGACGCGCCATCAGCACCTTCACAATTTCCATAAGGAGCAGGGTGTTTTGAGGAACTTTGCGAATCGCTCTAATGGCTTGATATGATTCTTGGGGATACTTGCCGGGAAAACGCAGTTCTTCCCGAAATTGTCTATACGATTGCGAGTGTGTCGGAAGCATCTCCTCCTTGAGCAGGACCGGGATAAAATCAAAATACGGATGAGACCAAAAATAGTCAAGCATCCAGACATTCGTGATCAATTCTCTCCCCAGCTCAACACGTTGCGGTGGAGAGTTAAATTTGACTTTCATATCGGCAACGCGTGCGCATTGATAGGCAAAACTGGTGAGAAGAACATGCGGCTCGGTCGTTAAGTGAAAATCTTGTAACACAGGAAGGAAAATATTGGCCTCTGAGTATTGTCCTGCGAAAATGACAACCAGTAACACTTTTCGGGTGTTACTATACTCTGACAACAACCAGCGGGCTGCCATCTGATGTGCCAGAGCCAGGCTATCGCGGATAGCATGGGTATATAACTTTGGTTCTCCGGAAGGACCTGTCTTTTTCGGCAGCTTCAGTGTCACTGATGCCACGCCGATCGAAGCAATATTTCTTCTGGCGGCATGATAGTCGCGAAGCTTCTGAGCGTGCAGGTCTTTGAGACAATTTTCCAATTCAGCTTTCATCCATTGAATCGACTCGGTTTCGATAATAGCGCCCCGCCCCTGAACAGTAAACGAAACAACGACTCCTTCCTGTTCCTGCTTCTGCTGAATAGCAGGCAATACGCTGTGAGGCAGGGATCGTAATCTTTCATAATTCCAGCCCAGTTGCGGGTAATGTTTTGTGATCCAGAAGGCCAGCAGACGCAGAGCTATCCGTTTTTTGACCGTCTTGTCAGAAAACTGCTGCTTGAGCCGAGCCAGCATCGACCCCTGGACATGCGGCATCCCTAAAGCATCAGCGTCTTTATTCAGGAGCGTCAGCAGGGAATTCATCGACTTGCCATAGAGATGTAACACATCTTCCATGACTTTGTCAAACGTCAGATCAAGATCTTCGGAAGGAATGGCCGTATCCTTGTGTTGCCGGCGTGTAAAAAAATTCAACAGATCTTCCCGCTTTTTGCGTTGAATCAGGCCATTGACATAGGCATATTGAAGAATGTGAGGAACGGCTACCGCAGAAATATTCCTATCATCGTGTTCGAACTCTTCAAAACTCTCTTTGGAAGGAAATGCTGCCAATAACGCAGCACGAATATTTTTCCTGAGACCTGTGTGTTTGCTCATACGTATTCCCTCGATCTGAAACAGTTGATTCTTTTCCTCTGAAATAGATTGCTATTTCAGAATACCGTAGAAGATTTTATAGATTTCTGTTTCAGACTAGCATCTACCAGAACAGGTTTTTCTGTCAACAAAGTAAATGTTTGTCCTCATCGCTGACAACGATGGCAAGTCTGATTAAAAGATGCTCTCGTTCCTCAACACGCCTGACGACAATTCCTCCTTCATGCCTCATTTTTTCTTCATGACGTGGATTTTTGAGAAGAGTCTGACGCAAAAAAGCCTTACGTTATGGTCTATTCTTTCTGTTCTTTTGCCACAAAACGATTGGCCTGTTTTGAACAACTTCTTCTGTTTTATCGGAAATACAGATAGTGGTTCAGGCGGCGATTTTTGCTTTGACGCATTTGTCTAATCTGTGTATTTTACAAACACAAACAGTTGATGATCATACGATGATCCAGGAATAACCAGATTGACTATCATGAGGAGAATGTAAGCATGATGAAAAGTAAATTGGCGTTGCTATTAGACGTAATGATCGCGTTACTACTTTCTGTGCAAGGATGCAGCCGTGTATCCGAGATGGTGAGTCCTTCCAGTGAAGTAGAGCAGCCACTGGCAACCTGTCAACCGTCCAGTACTCAACCAACATTAGCCGTTATGGATTTCGAGTTCACTGCAGGAAAACATTCAAAATCTGAGCTTGCCGGAGGATTAAGTGACATGCTCATTAATGCGCTCGTTGAAACGCAATGCTTCCGGGTTGTTGAACGCTCCAGATTACAAGAAATCTTGCAGGAGATAGGACTCGGCGCCGGTGGGACAATGGATCCTTCGACAGCGCCTTCTCTTGGAAAGCTGACAGGCGCACAGCTGCTTGTCATGGGAACTGTGACAGAGTTCGAAGAAGGAGAAAGCGGCAGTGTTGGCGGAGGTATTTTAGGCCCCATTGCAGCTGCTGTCGGGATAAAAACTGCGCATATCGGCTTTACGCTTCGAATTGTTGATGCAACATCCGGGGTCATTGTCACTTCGAAATCTGTTGATAAAAAAGTCAGTAAGGCAGGGTTGATTGCAGGAGGTTCGCTCTTTGGCCTCTCAGGCGGTGGAACCTTATTTAAGAGTAAGGCAATGCAGGACGCCATGGAACAGGCTCTCATCGAAACAGTGGCAATTATCGCTAATCAACGAGAGCGGTTTGCTGCCGTTACTCAGGCCCCTCCTGGAGAAGGCGACTCTCAAGTTGATTGCTCTCAACTGGCTGCGCCAATGGGGCCTCGTTTTATGGTGGTCATTCCTGAAGTTCATATTAGTAGAAGGGTTCCCGACCCTGCGGGGGAAACAGAGATTATCCGAAAATTTTTAGAAAAAGGACTTACCGTCGTTGATCAGCAGCAAATCGCCGCCATCCGTAACCAGGAAAAAGTTCTGAACGCGGTGAATAATCCTCAGGCTGCGGCAGCATTAGGGATTGAGTTTGGGGCCGACGTGATCGTGATTGGTGAAGCCTTTAGCGAATTTGCAGAACGGAAAGAAACTTTGGTGTCTTGCCGGGCGCGCATTGAGGCCAAAGCCATTCAAACCAGCACCGGAAGAATTTTAGCAACCAACGGCATGGAAGCCGGAGGTGCAGACATTTCTGAACTTATTGCAGGAAAAGCCGCATTACGGAACGCCGGGGGACGATTAGCCAACTATTTTATCACGCAGCTCTGCGAAAATGTGACTTTTGATCGGCATCAGCCTTCAGTGATAGAAATCTCTCTGACAAATGTAAACTTTCGTCAGGTTCAACGCTTCGTCTCTTCTGTGGAACTTTTGTCAGGGGTGCAAAAAACTCAACAGCAAGTGACCGGAAATACTGCGCGGCTCCAGGTACAATATGCTGGTAGCGCTGAAGAGTTGGCAACGCTGATCACCGAGAATAATAGCAGTGGATTACAATTCGAGCTTACAGGATTGTCTGCAAATAAAATCAATGTCACGGTCACTGGAGAGGGAAGTCATCAACAGCAGGAAAGCCTGTCTCAAAAAGAACTCGTGCGGCTAATCCAGACATTCTTGACGAAATTGGGGTATGAGCCTGGACCGGCTGATGGCCTTATGGGAGGGAAAACAGAGGCCGCGATCAAGGAATATCAGCAGGACGCGAATTTACCTGTAGATGGGAAGCCTTCGATGGCCTTGCTGCAGTCCATGAAATCTCATATACAACGGTAAACAGCACAATCAGGAGGGGGGCGTTCGAAACAGCCCCTCTCACTTGGTAGGCTATAGCAATGATTCAGAGGCATAAAAATAAATCGACGCAGAAGAATAAATTATCTGTTGATACGGAAACAACATTTGACTCACTGAACTCGCTTAAAAGTGAAGCTTCGATCACATCTCCTGAAAATCAGACAAATTCTGATTTGGATGCGAGTACAGAAACACTCAACAAGGAAGAGAACGAATTCAATACGATAAAACGCCTTCCTGAAATCAAGACAACGAGTACGGCAGACTATCTCAATGTGAGATTTGTTCCCGTTCAAAATACGTTCAGCGGCTATTTTCAGGCCACGAGCAAGCGCGGCCATCAATTGGAGGCCATCTTGGAAGATGAGGCCAATAAGACTCATCCTGTGCTGAATTATAAAGGGATCGGGGAAATTAAAACACTTATCGTTCCGGTAGGGAAGGTTGGAGATCGTGCATTTTTTAAAGTCACGGATTGTTTAACAGGAGCCGAGGCAACTGGTGAGGCAGTCACAATAAGCTTAGCTCAAAGTTTTTGGAAAAAATTTGAAGGCTTTATCAAATCGCTGTTTAGCGTAGGTTGAAACATACTTGGAATTGATTATTATAAGGTTGTGAATTTCTTGTCTATCAATACCGCAACTCAAAGAATGGAGAGGTTGAGATGTCAGACTATCGTGTGAGTTATGCAGATTTAAGAGGTTTAGCATCAGCTATTAAACGACTTAATAGTGATATTAGGGGCATTCAGGGTAATATTACGAGTCTGGATTCGAATATGCAGATTATGCGCACGGAAGTTCAAGAAAAAGTCGCTGACGTTGACGAAAAGCTTACTGAATTGAAGAAGCTTTTCGACGACGAGAAGTTTGTCGCAGCAGCTCGTCATGAACTTGAGCAGTTAAGTAAAGACGTCGCAAATAAATTTGGGCATTATAAGAAAGTACGTAACAGCGCTATCGGCATTCTACAGGCCACAGATGTTGAATTTATTAGAAATAATGCAATCAAAGTTGTAACCGAAGAACTTTTTTTAGGAACTCCGAACTATTGGCTTGTCCCTGCATTGCTTGCTCTTGCGTTTTGGATTGAAGACAATCAAGATTCTGCGAATAAGGCCGTAAAAGAAGCTATTGTTAGAGATCATATAAAAACTTCTTTGTTTTTCGCCTTAATATCAAGGAGGAGCGGGAGGCTTTTGGCATGTAAAGCGTGGTTATCTCGATATTTCAACTTGCAAAGCCCTTCAGAACTCTCTTCTGAGACCATTGTTGTTCTTGATGCTTTAACGATCGGAGCCTTTGGTATAGAGAGTGGACAAGAGTGTATGGAAACAGCTATTAAGTGGCGAAAAGCAATTAACTGTGATCCACCCCAAAAGGCTACAGAAATTGCCAGATGGAAAAGTGTCTTGATGCTGAAAAGAGAACCTTTATCTCTTGAAAATAAATCCCAGTATAAAATGCTGCAAGAGTACAGTCCAAACTGGAAAGCTCTAGAGAGCAGTTTAGAAGATCATCATATCCATCAAAAACTTTATGGTATGTTTTCTGGTATAATGGATGCAGAGGTCGTTATTCAGACTAAAATAAAAGAAGCTATAGATGATTTGCTGATGTCGTTAGTGACTGATTATGATGCAGAAGAGCTTCCTTTTCGACGAGAGATCCGGAAATGTACTTTAAAAGTTAAGTATGCAAGTGACTACAAGGCGCACTGGGAAGCAGAAGAGGAAGTCCATCAAGCCACATGCCAATTTGGAGGTCTTTTGAAGAATCTTTTCATGAGGAGTGTGGTCATGGATTCTAAACAAATAAGTGTGAGTAATAGCACACAAAAAGTTGCAGTAGCATTAGCGAAGGATTGGATTGCTGGAGCTCATCAAGAAATAGTTTCTTCTCAGTTAGAATCTTTACCAGATCAGATTTCGATCAAAATTGACACATGGGAAGGGGAAACCCGGGAAGGTGATAATGAAGAAGAATTATTAAAAAGTTTAACAGAATATCTTAATAACAGAGAACAAGAGGAACTCTTGAAAAACAAAAGGTCAGGTCTCACAACGGGTTTTGCTATTGCTTGCGTTCTAATACCGATATGGATGAGGTTTGAGAGTCTCAAGGCTTTCTTCTCTGGAAACGGTGAATTGCAGGTTGGACTTATTCTTGGAGGAATCGCGCTCGCAGCAGGAACTCTTGGACTTTCAAAATTTAACCTGAAATTGAATAAAGAAAAAATTGAAGCAGACTATAAAAAGAAATGGGAAGAATATTCAGGCATATTGAAGGCCACTATTGCTGAAGCGTTTAATTATAGGGAGGAAATTGCGCAACATCAGGCGAGTTCAAAAAAGTTTTTCGAATTCATTTCGAATTTAGATGTCAGGCAATATTTAGCTACAACATATAATAACGTCAGACAGCTTATGATGAGTAATTAAAAGAGTTAGAGCTTGTATGTAAATTTTGACTCTTTTGAGTACTTTTGAAATTATATGGAACAAGAAAAGGATACAGCATTACAGACGGAAGAACAGGTCGAAGAACAAAGTCAACAGCAGGAATTAACTTCTCAAGTCCAGGAGCTAACGGAGAATTTTTTTGCCTTGGCACAGGGATTGCCAGAATGGGATATCTTGCCTCCTGATACATTGATACAAAGACGGAAAACCTCAAAATGAAACCACCAACGACCTATGCTGAATGGGTGAAATATTTGAAGAAGTTTGCTGAACAGTCAGCAGCTGATGATGAACTTTTAGCAGGTATGGAGGCGGGGAAACTCTCATGGATTGAAGGCGTCGGAGATAAACTTAGCGGACGATTAAACGCCTGCTTTACAAAGCGCCTTGATGATTTGCAAAATAAATTTCATAGAGAACAAACATTCGGTTCTGATCGGCTAAGTGAATTTACACGTGCCATTGCAAATCTTCGTGCGCGATTTCGTCCTTTGCGACAATTAGCAAATCTTCCGGGATTTCCTGATGAACTGAAAACCAGATGGGATCAACATTTACACGCAGTTGCTCAGGACATGCAGAACAAATTGATGGAGCAATTAGAGGAACGCTCAAAACATGAGAAACGATACGAGATCTTCCTTGTTGAACTAAAAAGGAATCCGATCATTGTTCCAGGTACAGGTATTAAAGAAAAGAAGATTGAGCAGGAGTATTCCAAGAAGCCAAATAGAGAGATAAAGCAAGAAAATTCTACAAAAAGAACACGGAAACTTCTCATATAAAGACAAGGAGAAAATTCTATGGCGAATTTAAACGAGTACAAAAAAACACTGGGGCAATATCTCAAAGCAAGAATTCCTTTTATTACGATCAGAACAAAGGAATCAACGAGAGCATTAGAAGGGCTAAGGGACATTGGGGAAGACTTGAGGATTGATATCTATTATCAACACCCGGCGAAAGGAATTCTTGCCTTGAGTGACTCTCGTAGAGTAAGCGAAGATAGAGCCTTGCCGATTGGTCTTGATAAAGCGAATGAGATGATGTCGCAAAAACAAAATGTAACATTTGTCTTTTGTGAAGTCTATGAGTTGGAAGATGAAAGCGATATAGCACGCTCTTTTCGTAGCGTTGTACAGGTGGCAGAAGAGAACAATGGTTCAGTGGTCGTTATTACAAATGAACCTATTTGGACAGATCTTCAATCTCTTGGAATGACGGTCATTTTAGATACTCCTGATGAAGATGAAATTCTTCAAATCCTTGAAAGTACACTGTTGCCATATAAATCGGATATACTTTTTGAATGGACAGAAAAGGAATTTCAAGAAGCCACCTCCGTTTTGACAGGGCTTATGAAAATTCAGATCGAAAGTATATTGTACACAATGATTGTGAGCAAGGAGATTCGGAAAGATGATATTGGCAAATTAGTGGAGGAAAAAGACAAAATATTCTCAGATATTTCCGGCATAGAACGAGTTAGAATCCCTTCTACACTTGAAGTCGGCGGTTTGGAGAATCTTAGGAATTGGTTGGCGTTAAAGCGTCCGCTATTAACAGCAGATTTAAGAGAGCGGCAGATGAGATCCCCACGAGGAGTCTTGTTAGTAGGAGTTCCCGGTTGTGGGAAATCGCTTTCTGCAAAAACAATCGCATCCCAATGGAAGATGCCACTTTATCGCTTGGATCTTGCGAACATTCAAGGGCAGTATGTTGGACAAAGTGAAAGCCGTCTTAAAGCCGCGTTAGAAGCTGCCGATAATGTCTCTCCCTGTGTGTTATGGATAGATGAAATTGAGAAAGGATTTGGCGGGTTAGGTTCTGATAGTACAGGCGTCACTACTCGGTTATTGGGACATTTCTTATTTTGGCTCCAAGAAAGTGTCCGTCGGGTTTTTGTTGTGGCAACAGCGAATAATGTAGGCCATCTTCCACCTGAACTCCTTAGGCGTGGAAGATTTGACGAACTCTTTTTTGTTGACTTGCCATCAATTAAAGAGAGAGAACAAATTATCAGAATTTATTGGAATAGGTATCTTTTAAAAGGTGAGATTGATGACCGGCTTGTTACTGAATTAGCCAAACTTTCAGAGGGATTTGCTGGTTCAGATCTTGAGTCTGCAATAAAAGAGGTAGGAGAAGAAGCGTTCCGAAACGGTGATGACTCAATAACTGAGAAGCACTTTATTGATAGTTTTAAGAATATTGTTCCACTAAGTAAAACGAGTCCTGAACAAATTGAGCAAATAAGAATTTGGGGCAATGATCGTGCTATTCATGCATCAGGGAAGGTTATAAGTGGAAGCGGAGAAGAAAGAAAAGGCAGGAGAGTTTTAATTTCTACCGGTTTATAAATAGGGTTTGCTGAACAACGCATTTAACCCCGCACCATCCGGGAAGCAGAATGGCTGCCAACTCAGTGTGGTACAAAAATCTCGTTTTACCATTCCTTGT
>PDSJ01000015.1 GCA_002748425.1 candidate division KSB3 bacterium
TCGCTCCCGTCATATAAATCCTCGCGCGTATATCCATCATATTTCAGAATGACGGCATAATTTCCTTTTTGGAAAACACTGCCATTACTCGAATTCACAACGCCGACTGGTTTCGGCCCTTTTGGTCCCTTTTTTTGCTGCATGGCAGCCTTCTTATCGTTCGATTCGACCTTGGCGTGTTGTTGTTCGGCATCTGCCGCTAAGGCTGGCAGAAAAACCGTTACCAGAAGGAGTAAACCGGCTCCTATGACGGAATGTAATAATTTCTTATAATATTGTGATGCTAACATACATGTGTCTCCCGACTTTTTGGTGAAGTGTGGCTTGAATTGTTCTTGTTAACCGATGAGTTGCCCTTTTCCCTGATCATTTTTGCGCTGGAGGTAGCGTTCGCACTGTTTTTTGCGATCGTAGCCAAGCATAATGCCGAGCATAAAATCTTCCTCATCACTATAGTCATGCAAATGAACTTTACCGATCTTCTCAATAACCTTGATACAGATCGATGCGCCAAAGAAAACATTAATCTTCTTCTTTCCTAAAGGGTAAATCACATGAGCGATCTGTTCGCGGTCTAAGCGCTCTCGAATTTTACGTTCATTCTCTTGTGAGGTCGTATGCAGAATCAAATTCCGCAATCCCTTCTTGTATTCGTAGATATGGTGCAGAAAGACATGCGTATTTTCCGAACGAACAAAGTTTACAAAATCGAGCATCCATTTTTGGGCTTCACTATGTTTGGTTTCATGTTGTTGGCGCACGAACATGGTCCTCATATGCAGGGAACATGCCTCCACTCTCATTCTTTTTCCGCATGTACAGCAAAGAACGAGAGCGAGGCACATCATGTATTTACATTGCCGCTTTCAATCCCTCAATCCATTTTGCGATGCGTTCGTCGGTCAAATCGCTTTCATTGTCCTCATCGATGACGAGACCGACAAATTGTCCGTCTTTCACTGCTTTGGATGCATCGTACTCATATCCGTCAGTCGAGCAATTTCCTATGACAGTTGCGCCTTTTTCAACAACCTTTTCATACAGAATCCCAATCGCATCGACAAAGCTGTCGGGATAGCCTTGCGAATCGCCTGTGCCGAATAAGGCCACTTTTTTGCCGGACAACTCCAGGTCATCGAGTTTCGTGATACCATCTTCCCAGTCATCTTGTAAATCTCCGACTCCCCAGGTCGAGCTGCCGAGCAGAAGCGTCTGGTATTTGCCTAAATCATCTGCCGACACATCTGAAATTGCCCACAAATCGGCGGATTCCACACCGAATGCGTCTTGAATTTTTTTTGCAACCCCTTGGGTGTTTCCTGTTGTCGAACCATACACAATACCGATCTTAGCCATGATATGTTTCCTCCATAATCTATAAGTTTAATGTTATTCTATTGATCTTCCACTGTCCCTTTATGTTGTAAAGGCGACACGGGTGTTCACCGCAGAGGGTGCAGAGAAACACAGGGCATCAAAGCATTGTCTGCGTCTCTCCGCGTTCTCTGTGGTAAAAAATCAGCTGCTCAGAATGACTCAAAAATTTTTTTCGATCACCTCAAAATAGCCGAAATCTCCATCTGCCCGCTGGGTCAGTAAGCCCGTAATGAATGATTTCTTGGCCCGTTGAAATTCTTTTTCAGGGAATTTCTCGGGGCTTTTCTTTGCGGCTCCCAGATGTTTAATGTCTTCAGCCAGAGACTGGTTATACGTAAAGATGACTTTATGTCCGTTCGAAGGCTGCTCTGCTGTAAATACATAGGCTTTTGGGGCGATCCCGAACTCCGCATCTTCGCGCGCGAGCCGTCGGCCAAAATAGAGATCCCAGGTATCCCAGACCCCTCCCATCTTCGTTTTGGTGCTCATTACAAAGTCCTGAACCTCGGGCACCTCATCGCCGTACAGTTCCCGAATAGCGAATTCCAGGGCTAAATACCCCGTGGTGACGCCCAGGCACAGACCGACCGGACGGATGGCAATATCTACCTGTTTGCCGGCGGCTTTCTTTTTCTCAAGCATGGCCATAATCTGTTTCATGCCGGAGAGATGGTGATATTGATAACTCTCTTGAATGCGCAGAGGACGAACAACTCCACTGGCATCTTTCACAAGCAGCGGATCGGCCGGCAGCAGCGCCTTAATCTCGTCGTCAAAATCTTTCGACAAGGGCTGATAACTGTCCGGCGAAATCGCATCGACCGCTTCCCCGACCTGTAGTGACGCACAGGTTGTCGCGGAGGTTTTCGCCTCGCCAATTTCTGAAGTCACTTCAGATACTGTTTCCCCTTCTTTTGGCAACGGCCCCGCTTTTTCAATCGAATGCCCCGGCCCTCCGTCAAAAAATATGCTATATGGCTCTGTTTGTTTCGGGCAAAGCACCTCACTGTTTTCATCGAGCGTTCCCTCCCACAGCACAGCGCCTGAAGCTTGCGATTTCAGCTGAATCGTTTTCCCAGCGGCCATCTTGCCGTTGGAAAACCCCGCCATCACAAGAATCGTTCCATCCTCATTGTCTTCGACAAGCAAAACCGGGCTATGCGCCTCGCTAACACGAGGAGCGAGTGGTATAAGCATTACTGCCAAAGCAACAACAGTGAATACAGCAAGATACGCTTGACATAATTGTTTCATTTTTTTCTCCGTAACTATTTAGCAGTCATACCCCGAAAGGCTTCAGGTATTGTAAAAAGAGGGAACATGACCTCCCCAAACTCTCTACTGCGTAGAGGTTACATCGCGTATCACCGCCTCGGGAGAAGGAGAGAGGGCAGGCATCATTTCTACACTACTGCATCCGCCTCCGGCAAAAAGTCTGACAAATAGTTGCTCTTCTCCTTTCAGAAACGTCTTGGTGGGCCAAAAAGCAGGCCCACCCTGCAGAATATTTTTTCAGACTTTTCCTCATTAAAACATCGAAGCGAAATCTTTGGCATGCTTGATGGTATTCTCCACCGCGTTTTCGACCGTCGTGTCCGCATCGACCATTGTCGGCCACCACATCGCGTTGGGATGGTTCATCAGTTTCTCCGAATCCATCTCTCCGTAACGCATGTGCCAGTGCGTCTTACCTTCTTCATGGGCATGAACTTCGGTCATAATGAGGTTCGTGTATTCCTTACAGGCATCGCCGCCTGATGTTAAGAGGAAGGTATACCAATAAAATTCATGCGTAGTTCCATCTTTGTTTGTAAAGGTTGTGCTCTCTTTTCCTGTACTGTCGTATTTGCAGACCGCTTTGACCGTTGTGCCGTCGTTCTCATAGTAGGTGATGGTATTTCCTTCTAACAGTAATGCCCCAAAATCCGTTTCATACATTGAGGCCATAAACGATTTTACGTCTTCTGCACTTTTGCCTTCAGCAGCCTTGGCAATGGCCGCAAATCCCTTTTCCATTGCCGGATCGCTGTTAAGCATATGGGAACTGAGCCATTTTCCCTTCCATCCGGCAAAAAGCTCAGCATCTTCAGCAAATGCGAAGGCTGCAAAGATTAGTACATGTACAGTACAGATACTGAGAATGAATGTTTTTCGTGTTTTCATGGTGGAATGTCTCCTTAATTTTGTCTCAGCCTCTCCCCGCAAACTCAGAAAGTTCTCCGGTTTGTCGACAGGAGGGGAGTCCCGCAGGTGTCATGCGGATGTTACTGGAAAGGCTACCCACAACTGAGCGAAATAGTTCGCGCGCAGAACATCTTTTTCGAGTGTTTTTTCACCGCTCTTTTGCTCTGACAGGTGACGAACCGTCTCATCTCCGGCGAGTAGCCCTGGCGTGTATGATGTAAAGTAGCCCGGAGCACACATGTACCCCTCTTATTTACATAAGGCATCACCTCTTTTGAGTTGTGCAAAAGCAATAATATTAGTTGCAACAAACGTTCTGCCTGAAAAAAATTAAAAGGACACATTCGTTGTTTCGTTCCGACGTACTCTCCTCTCTCTCTCCTGCCGTTGCTCGCTTACTGCGGCCGAAACATTGAAAAAAGATAAGTTATGCCGAAGCTTCTTGCAGCGATCCACGCGCGACATCCGCCAAGGTATTCTGCACAGCACTTAAACTGGAACTTCGGAGCATGTAATACGGTTTCTTCAGGACTTTACAGCATTTCTTGACGTGCAGGCAGGCCGAGTGACTATTCACATCCACTGGGCAGATCACCACATCATTTCGTTCGACCAAATGTGAAAGAGCCTCGACTCCCTGAGACTTTTCCCCGTCGTGGTATTCGAATTGTCCCCCCATCGTCGTCACAAGCCGTTCGTAAAAGGAACGCAGCTTTGTCATGCCGCCGACGATCAAAATCCGTCGATCGCATAGTGCCTCTCTCTGGCAGTGTTCAGAGGGCGATGCCGCCCGACTGAACTGCTTTAAAATTTTATCGAGTTCACTTTGCATATCTTCAACGAACAACTGATGCTCGTCAAGACGTTGTTCAAAATGCTCTTTTTCGCTTTTGAGAACTTCGACGGCGCGGGCTCGGGTGTGCAGTTTCTTTTCCAGTCGAAAATTTTTTGCCTGAAGGGCCTCGCATTCTGCCTGCAGCGCTGCCAGTTGCTGGTTTTGTTTTAAGGCGGCATTTTCATCGCGCAGCAGATGAAGTTCTCTCTCCTGCTGGCAGTGCTGCTGTTCATATGCTTTGAGTGATTTGTTTGTCTGTTTGAACGAAGTGCGCAGGTCCTGGTATCGTCTTTGTAAATCGCTGTGGTTCCGTTGGGTCGTTTCAAGTTTTTTCTGTTGCTGTATCTGAGATGCGAACTGGCGAAATCCGAGCATGTGAATTTCCCCGTAAAGATCAACACGCTGTTGAAATTCAAGATCGAGGTATGCAGCTGAAAACCACAGCAGCGCTCCAGCATTCTCCGGGGTGAGAATCTTATAAAAAAACGGCAACCACTCTTCGGGAGGGATCGAGCGCCAGTCAGCAATTTCCCTGGAATATTTACGGTTAAGCTGCTTTTCAAAACGCCTGGCTGCCGGGGAATCTTCCCGCACATTTTTAATGAGGGTCGCATGAACAGCATACTCTTTATGTAATTTTCCTCCGGTGATACCGCATCGCTTAAGAATCTGCCTCTGTTGGCTTATCGGCAGGCAGATACCAACCAGCGGACAATGAAATAATTCATCGACCTCCCAGACTCTCTTGTGTTGCATAGTGTGACTCCTTTGGGGTGTACAGCCTATTAAATGTTGTTAGCTCTCCCTCTATAAATTAGCCTTTCCTAAGTTATCAAGCTATGACTAAATGAAATTTTGTCAAGTCATTTTTTCAGGAAATTATTTAAATACGATTGAATGTGAGCTTGGAAAGACTTTCAGATAAGAAAGGACAGGGACAAAGGGCGATTCACCTGAATCCGAGTGAAGAGAGCAGGGGAGAAGTCACAGAAAAAGGGCGCTTACTCCTTGATAAAGATATGCCGGCCTTGATGTTCGGAGAGGAGCATGCGCAGTCCATCATGGGTCGAGATGATCAGGGGATGTGAATGGTCGATGATCACGCTTTGTGCCTGGGCAACTCTCTCTAGAATCAGGCTGCTGCCGACATGGATGCCGTAGCTGTTCAGGACTTGTCGGGAATGCTGCCCCCCGAGCAGGTCCAGGACATGAAAGGTTTTTCCGCTTTGAGCAGCCACAAATTGCATCGTCGACTTGTCAATCGTCCCCCAAATTTTTGCAGCAAGAGCCTCGGTCACATGAATGCGCTGCTTTTTTTCAATGACGGCAATATACTCCATTGGTGGGAGTTGGCGAAGCAGCACAATGGTGTCATTGCGGCGCAAGCCCAGGACATCCATCGTATGCAGCAATGCTGGTCCTCCGATCGTGCCTTCCAGATGGCCCTGCTCGCGGGGGCGCATTTCAACAACGGGGATTCTCCGTCCGTCTTCGAGGTGGACGATGATTTTAGCTGCCATGCCACTGCCGAGGACCACATCAGCTTTTGGTCCCCGAATCTTTAAGGGCTGCATGAGCACTTCTTCATCCAGACGGGCCAGTCGGCTTCCCTCAAATATGCCCATCTGCCGCAACTCTTCTGCAAGATGGGTCTCGGTCACAGCGACTAAAATAAGCGGCACTCCAATAGGCGCGTTATTTAATGACTTAAGCATATGAGTCCTCCTGAGATTGTGTATCCTGCTCCGGTTTCTGCATTCCTGCAAGGGCTGCATAAGCTAAAATTCCGACAGTCGTCAGGTTATGGAGGAGCGCTGAAAGTACGGGTGGAAGCGTTCCGCTGCTGGCCAGCACTAATAAAAGCGAATTGACGCCGACTGTGCTGAGAAAACAATTCGTCATCGTGCGCTGCGCCTGCATGGCGAGTCGGCGGGCAGTGACCAGGGCCGACAAATCATCTTTCAAAAGGACGACCTGCGCGGATTCCCGCGCCAGATCGGCTCCGTGAGGCATACAGATTCCCACATCGGCAGTCACCAGGACGGGGGCATCATTGACCCCGTCACCGACAAAGGCGATCGTGTTTCCATCTTTCTGCAGGGCCTTTGCAATGTGTGCTTTATCCTCAGGGAGCAGCTCCCAGTGAAGTGCATCGATGTGACCGTCAAGTTCTTTTGCCAGGGCTTTGGCTGTATCGCGATGATCGCCGGTCAGGACAACGATGCGGCTCATGCCGAGTTCTTTCAGTTCACGCAGGACACCGCAGGCTTCGGGGCGCAGCTGATCCTGCAAGACAACAAGCCCTTCCAGAATTCCATCGCGAGCGACAAACAGCGGTATTCTTCCCTCTTTATACATGACTGCGACGTCCTGTTCGACGGCAGCGCAATCGATCCCTTCGTCTTCAGCAATAAAATGGTAGCTGCCCACCAGCACTTCCGAGCCGTCAACAGACGCTGAGACACCGTGCGCAACGATAAAATCAACTCTGGTAATCGGCGGCAGCGCGAGCTGACGCTCTTTGGCTGCTCGAACGACTGCATCGGCTGCCGGATGCGCATAATGCTCCTCTGCACCAGCTGCCAGACATAACAGTTCGTCGTTGCTCAAGGATCCGATCGACACAACATCGATGACGTGCAATACGCCGCGAGTCAGGGTCCCGGTTTTGTCGAACACGATCGTATTGACTGTTGCAAAGGCTTCGAGCGCCTGAGCACCTTTCAGCAATACTCCGCAATGTGCCGCCGTGTACATGGCCACTTTAACGGCCACCGGGCTTGCAAGTTTCATGGCGCAGGAGTAATCGACTGTCAACACAGACGCAGCTCGCCGGACATCACGGCTTAACGCATAGATAAGCAGCCCCAGGGCAAAGGTGATCGGGACGAGTCTATCGGCCAGCTGCGTGCTGTATGTTTGAGACGGAGATTTCATGCGCATGGAATTTTCGATGAAACGGGAGATTCTGGCCATGCCAGTCTCTGAACCGACCTGTAATGCCTTGATGGTAATACGGCCTTCCTCAATCACTGATCCTGAGATGACCTCGCTTTCAGGAGACACGCGCACCGGTATGGATTCTCCGGTTATTGAACTTTGATTGACTGAGGCTTCTCCGCAAACGACGATTCCGTCGATCGGAATCATTTCGCCTGTCCCGCAGATCACGCGATCACCGATTATCAGCTCGTTTGATGTGAGCTGTAACTCCTGTCCGTCCCGTTCGACCCAAATCGTCTCGACCTGGGGCCGCAAGAGACTTTTCAACAGATCGCTTGTCTTCTCTTCAGAGAGCTGTTCCAAGTATTCTCCCAGTGCAAGCAGCAAGCGGATCATGCCGGCAGTGGTATAGTCGCAGCGCATCATTGAAAAGCCGACAGCGGCGGCGTCGAGAACCTCAACTTTAATCCCGTTATTGATAAATGTATCTAGCCCTTTCAGAAAGAGCTGCAGACTGGAAATCCAACTGACAAGCGCGGCGACCGGTCGAGGGAATAACGGGCCGAGAAGCAATGTCGAAGCCTGCATCAAGAGACTGAGCGGGTCGTGAGGGTGTTTGCGTTGAGCGTTCAGACGATACACGTCTGACGGAATGCTCCGGCAAGAGTATACAATCCGTTCACGTGTCGCTTTATGCCCGTTATAGCAGACGATAACGCTCGCAGCTCGTGCGTTGATGCGTACCTTGGAGACTCCTTCGATACTGTAAAGCATTGCCTCAAAGTACGAGACGTCTAAGCTGGGATCGTGCAGTGCGTTCTGACGAAGGCGAATGCGGTGCGGCAGTTCGTGAACGATCTGTATCGGAAAAATGTTTGTATGTGAAGACATTATGCCATCCAGTGCTCGATACGTGTACGGCTGCCCGTAAACATTTAATCCGACGCGTTCTCCTGAGATTTGAGAACCGCCTTAATTTCACGCTCCAGCACATCAGGCTGATAAAGACGGTGATGCCAAAATGAAAATCCGATCAAAGCAAAACCTGCCAGAACGTGAACGCGTTTTGCCCGGCGTCCTCGTATAAATCCGCTTACAGCCGTGACAGCCAGGCTCGCCGTCATGCCAATTTTAGCCAGATCTTTTCGTCTTTTTAAACGCTGATTCGCTGTTTCAAGTGAAGTGATATCTGCTGTTATCACGCTGTATTACCTCCTGAGATGAGCTTAGAGACTGCTTTCTCTTCTGCCTGTCGTGTTTTTTCCTGCGTTGATGCCTTTTTTCAAAACAAAAAGACAGTGGGCTGTGCTGAAGCATAACTGCAGGCGGCACAGTCAGGCCTCAGCACGACTTTCCGAAAATGTACTCCTGGGAGAGGAAGTCAGACGCTTTTCTGACTCATCTCCGCCCGAATATCATGCACCTGCTCTTTGACTTCTTCAAGGCCGCCCTGAAATAACGACCAGACTTTGATTCCGCTGGCAAGCAGCGTGCGCTGAACTGCAGGATGTGTCAGGAGAATCGCTATCCCAGCCCCCAGGACAAAGCCTTTGAGATAGCCGGAATTCGAAAAGTTGAACCAGGAGGCGAAACCAGTGGCCGGAGTCGCTTCTGAAGGAATGTGAAAGCGACTGTCGGGGACCCTGGTCCCTTGCTGATAAAAAGGTGCCCAACTTGGCTGCTGGTTTCCCGCTGAAGGCGGATAAAGCGGCTGCTCCGATGTCAGGCAGTATTGATCTCCGGTCCGATCATAAGGCTGAGGAGAGCTATAATCGTATGATTGAGTCATCGTGAGAACCTCCATTGGTGATTAGTCAGTCCCGGCAAAAGTATTCCAGGTATATTTGGCTCCGATTGCGACGGCAACGATTCCGACAAGCGATAACACGCCGCGCGTACCGGCCGCTTTGACAACAGCCGCCGCGGCCGCTGTCGACAGACCGGTTCCGGCGGCCTCTTTAAGGACATTTTTGACGGCAGTCTGTTTGGTGATTTCATCATTTCCGACCCGTTGAATATTTTTGGCCGCTGCAGTTGCAGTGCCAATAATCGTTCCCAGTCCTCCTGCGATCAGTGCCGCATTGCTGATGGAATGAGGATATACGCGAGAGAGCGATTGATATCGGGGTTGGGCCTGGAGATGCTGATGCTGTTGATCATGGTATGAAGATAGCATAAATATAAGATTCGGCGCTCAACATAAATATGAAAAGTCCTGGGGGCTCAAGCAAATTACCTATCAAGCGTTCAATCCATACATGTTGTGTTCCGACTCCTTATTTTACAAATAGTTATGTTGTTTATACCTAAAAGATCGTTCAGGACTCTGCTTTGTCAGATCCTGCTGTCGAATCAGGGGTCGAGCGATTTTCGGCAGCGCCGGACGATGCTTTTTGAAACGTTCCCCATATCCCTGAAATCATATTGGCAATCGTCGTTTTGACTGTGTCGTTGGTCAGAAGAAACATCCCAATCGCGCCGATCAACGCCCCTTTCAAAAACTGCATGTCGCAGCCTTGAAAGAAGCGCATGATTTTTGAGGCATCCGGTTCTCCGGCCATCATATCACCGACAATATCCATCAGTTGACCGTATTGGTATTGATACTGGTTTTGATCGTGCCTGTCGTGATGCTCATGAGCGCCGTGTCCGCAGCCGCTATGATCGGCCGGCGGCATCGACGGATAAGCCTGAGCTTGCGGTCCGTACTGCCCGGGGGACTGTGGCGGTCCGTATTGCATAAAGGGCTGGGCGTGAAACGCTGTCCCTGGCATTGTCGTCGGGGCATACGGCGGCGCTGTCGCGTGATTGAATGGGCTGGCCGGCCCTTGTTGTGGCATGGCCTGCGGTCCTGAAAACATTGGATGTCCCTGCAGCTCTGAGGGCATGCTCATCGGTCCCGTATAGCTCTGGTTTTCCATGCTTCTCTGATGATGTTCACAGGGACCTTCAGGGTGGGAACAGCTTTCCGGCGCTTTTGGGTTCATTCCTGCCTGCTGCCCCATCATGGCGTAAAATTGTTCGATCGCCCATGACGGGATCCCCTGGTTCATGACCGGTTCCTGGCCCTGTCCGTAAGAATTCGGCCTGTTCGGAAATGCGGGGGCTTCCGCCGGTTGCTTGTTCTGCTCAGGCGTTTTGTGATGATCCTCAGAATGACGATCGCTGTGCGGATCTCCTGTGCCTCCATCTTGCGCTATTTGATGTGTATGAGCTGTGTACTGGGTCTCTTTCATGAAATTTTCCTCCGTCTGCCTGTGTAATGAAACGTTGCTGCCACTTTTGAGAGAAGGTACTGCTCTCTCAACGTGTCCTGCCAGAAATAGGAATGTGTCTTCCACTGCTGTTGATCACAAGCGTTCTGACAAGAACGGCATATTCTCTTTTGAAACATTCAGCGATGCACATGACAAGACGTTTTTCTATCGTATCAATAAAGAAGTCAAGTATTTTTAATAAGTTATATGAATCATACAAAGTTTTGAGGAACAAACTTTATGAAAATCCTGTGTTTGTTGTGATCTGGATTTCAGCGGGAGAATGTCTTCGTGCAGAATTCTTCTCCCTGGAATGTATGCGGCGTTGCTATGCGTCTGACGGCTCCTGAATTTTTTTGACTTCCGGAGTTTGAAAGGAGAGTAATCGACTTGAATTAGCCAGTACCCCAAGGGTATGAACGATGTGCAGTAATCCGGCTGCCACTGGGGCTAACAAACCTGATGCGCCAAGAATCGCTCCTATAAGGTTCGATCCGGTCGCGATCCGGAAGTTCTGCCGAACCACATTTAAGGTCTGTTGACTTAACGCATGCGCATAGATGACACTGGGTAAATCATCGTTCACCAGCGCAATATCGGCAGCCTCAATTGCCACTTCTGAGCCACCGGCTCCCATAGCCATGCCGATGTCGGCTTCAGCCAGGGCCAGAGCATCATTAATGCCGTCTCCCACCATCAGCACAGTACGGCCTTTTCCCTTGAGATGCGATACGATCCTGGCTTTTTCTTCCGGCATCACCGATGAATAATGCATTGTCATGCCCAGCCGACCGGCAAGCTCCTCTGCCGTATCGTTTTCATCTCCGGTGACCATCAACGTTTCTTCGATGCCGTGCTGGTGGAGATAGTCAATCATCGGTTGCGCATGAGGGCGTTCACGATTGGCAAAGCCGATCATGCCCAGGACAGTTTTATCTCTGGCGATGAATACTGTGGTCAGATGCTTCTGGCGTAATTCCCGTAAGGTCTCCTGCGCCTGAGTCGTATCGATCGCAAATTGCTGCATAAGTTTATGGCTGCCTGCTAAAATCTCCTGTTGGTGAATTTCGGCACGTACGCCTTTGCCGATCACATACTCACAGACTTCATGCTGTATAAACGCAATCTCTCGGCTCTCCGCCTCAGCTTTAATCGCTTCAGCCAGAGGATGAAAATTATGTTTTTCCACAGAGTAGGCAAGTTGTAGCAGTTCGCGTTCCGGCAAGTCGTTCACGCAGATGATCTTTTGTATTTCCGGTTCAGTGGTAGTCAGGGTGCCGGTTTTATCGAAACAGACGATATTCGCTTTTCCCAATTCCTCTAAATAACGTCCGCCCTTAAAAAGGATACCGCGCCGCGCTGCTGCATTAATTGCAGCGCTGACAGCGCTTGACGCTGCAAGAATCGTTGCGCAGGGACAGGCCATCACCAGCATCACACTGAATGCCCGCCAGGCGCTGCCGCTAATCAGCCAGGTAGCGAGCGTGGTCCAGCTCCCCAGAGTGATTAGCTGTTTGGCTAATCGGTCGGCAACCCCTTCAATCGGCGCTTTGCGCTCAAGGGATTCTTCGACCATACGAAGTACTCTGGCAAGATAGGTGCGGTCTCCAACCTGTTCAGCCTGCACGAAAATGACACCGTGATCGACTAATGTGCCGGCAAAAACCTTGTCTCCGGCACTCCTCAGTATGCGCTCAGCCCGTCCGTTAATCGGCGATTCATCCAGCATGGCTTCGCCGCGCTCAATCTTTCCATCGATTGACAGCTTTTCGCCAGTGTGAAAGACGACGATGTCGCCGGGCCGCACCTGATCAACCGGAACTTCCACTTCGATTCCATCAAGAAACAAAAAGGTGTTATGCCCGGTTACTTCTAGAATATCTCTGATCGCTCGGCGCGAGCGCTCAGTCACCCAGGCTTGCAGTAAGGACGCCCCGCTTGTAATCCAAAGAATCTCGAGGGCCGTAATCGCTTCGCCGGCAGCAGTTGCCGCGATCAGGGACCCGCCGAGAAAGCTTTCCAGCTTAATTTCACCCTGCTGCATTTGCCGAAGTCCTTTTTTGACAAGAGGCCAGGCCGTGACAATTGAAATCAGTCCTAAAGGACTCAACAGGGTTTGAGTGACCACCTGTTTCAAGAGGACTTCTCTGATGAACACGCCGGTCATCAGCGCAGAGAGACTGAGGAAGTGGAGCAGGGGACGTTGTAACGTCGGAGCAGCAGCTTCCAACGCCGGCTTTTGTGGCGTGTTGGCCGGAGAAACTCTCTGGGCAGGGGGATAGAGTGCCGAAAGAACCGCTGTGAGGTCTTCTTTCGTGATAATCGTCTCATTATAATATACGATTAGGCTCGCGCTTCGGGGATGCGCTTCAGCAGCCGTTACTCCGGGCGTTGCCTTGAATGTTGAGGCAAGATCTGAAGCAGCCTCCTGATCAAAGCGGATCGGGTAGACTTTAAAGCGTATGCGGTTTGGGATCCAATGTTTGATTGTAAAATAGCGCTGTGTGCAGGCATAGTTCACTCTGCGTCTCTCCTGTTGTGCGCTTCACTGTCCTCAAGAAGCTGATGAAAACGCTCCAGCCAGCGGGAACGTTCGCCATGTTCTTCAGAGAGAGCAAAGGAGTTCAGTTTCGACAGGCGTTCCAGCGTCCGGCTGCGGATATGGTGTTCCATGGCGCATGCCTCTTGTACCGCAATATGCTGCGGAATACAGAGAACCTTTGTTAAAAATGTCAATAGTGTATCATGCCGGCGCTGAACATGACCCGCAATTTTTTCGCCTTCTTGGGTCAGCTCGATATAGCCGTAATGCTCGTGTGTGACCAGGCCTTTCTGCGAAAGTGTCTGCACAGCGCTATTGACGCTTGACGCATTGACGCCGAGATGCCGGCTGACATCTTTGACTCTGACCGCGCGTCTGCGTTTTTGCAGCAGGGCAATTGCCTCAAGGTAATCCTCAAGGCTGGGACTGAGTTCTGCACTCTTATCCAAAATATTTTTTAACAGCAGGCATCAGGATGAATAAGACCTGACGCCGTATCGTCTCTGCCGTACAGCGACTTCTTCTCACCGCTGCCTCATAGATCGTGGCGTCATCGTTGTCCACACTGCTGTGTTTACTGGAACTGCACCTGGACAATGCGATTATTCATGCGATGTTTCAGGATGGAGATCGCTGCCAGGAAGCGCATCCCGCGCCAGCGTTTTTTGTGATAGTCAAAATAGTTGGCCTCATTCACAATCCGAATGTGGGGATTCCAGCTTTCCATGACCCGGCTGTTTGAGATTCCCCATTTGAATTCTGCCCCACCGATTTTTTTCACTGCCTCGTGATGTTTGCTTTTTCCCACCATGAAAGGGGCTAACATTTCAAACAGCATCATTGCTCCGGGAAAATGCGTAATCAGATGATGAAACAGGGACTTCACCTGTTCTTCGTCGAAGTACATCAAAATGCCTTCAGCCAGAATTAATACAGCCGCTCCGGCGCGTTCAATCTCGTTATACCAGCTTGTATCAAACACTGATTTGGCGATCATGCGATAGCGGTCGTTTTCTTCAAAAAACTGTTTTTTCAGGGCAATGACTTCCGGCAGATCAAGATCATACCAGCGAATGCTTCCATTGTCAATCCGGCTGAAACGCGTGTCCAGACCAGCGCCAATATTGATGATGACCGCCTTCGGATGCCTAACAATAAAATCTTGTGTACTTTTGTCAAGTAATTCCGTTCTGATCGCTACGCCGACCTGCGACATCCAGCTGTGTTCAAACTTTGAAAAATCATAATCAATCTTTTTGATCATGTCAACAGCTTTGTCGTCCCGAATGATCGGATCTGGATGAACGCTTTCAGCGGCCCGTGCCCAAAGAGGTATCAAAAGCGTTTCAGGCACGTCTTTCAGCCTCGTACTCATGGCAAGGTACTCTCCTTTTCTAGTGTGATTGCGCTGTATTCATGGCATTCAGGAGCGTTTCCAGGTTTGCTTCCATAAGATGCAGATAACGCTCTGCTGCAGGAATATTTTCAGCCCCTTGTCCGCTCTCAAACGTATTCAGCACAGCCAGTGCTGCTCCGGCCTCTTGAATAGCCTGTTCGATCTCCTGTTTCGGCTGCCAGAGATGGATGACTGTGTTGACCTCGTTTTCTATCAACGTCTGCCGAAACTGCTCGATGTCATCAGCTGTCCAATAATATTCATCTTTTAAAAAGTATCCGGCGACCGGCAGGTTGAGATCACTTGTCAGGTACACGAGGCGATCCGTCAAGGCCGCGATATCGAGCCTATCAACTTCGAGGAATTCCATGACATAGCGATTTTTCATCGTAAAGACCGCGTGCTTGAAAGCGGCCAGGCTGGCTGCCACCTGCTCTGCTTCTGCCGGAAGGAGCTGTTGCAGGTCTTTTGCAAGAATATCCGCCATCGTCAGAACATTGGACAGGCTCAACCAGATATAAGGCGATATCTGCTTAGACGGACAGCTTTCAATGCGTTCTGCTTGTGAATCAGCAGGAACGTCGAGCAGGGAGACCCCGTTTAAGCCGGGATCAAAGGGCATCGAGGCATCGACTTCGATCGTATTGATATTCCAGCGTCTGGCATAGCGGAACAACGGATCGTGTGACCAGATCTGCCGAATAGTGAGAACAGCGTCAAGCTGCTGCAAGATATCGCTCACCTCTCCCTCATGTTCATGCAGCCAGGAACTGTGATCTCCGACAGCAAGTCCGGGAGGGATAATGTCAATAACCTGAATCGAGCTGTCCAGGCAGAGTGCCTCAGCGAGCCAGCATAAGGGCGGAATGCTGCATCCGACCAGCAGTTCCTCGCGTCCTGTGCTGCTGACGGCTTTTTCAGAACCTGGAAGGCGGCGGTCATCAGGCACTGTCGCTGTCGGAGGGTGAGTTGCTTCCTCTGCAAACGGCCCTTCCGCAGTGACAATATGCCCTTCTCCGGCATCAAAGGTGACTGTGTACGGGAAGGCAGGCATTGGAATTTCAAAGACACCTTCTTCCGGGATTGTAAATGCTTCAAGGAGGCGTCCCGTGGCTTTTTCCCTCAGAAAGACCTTAAATCCGGCAGCAGATTCGCCGGTAGAAAATCCCGTTTCGATCAGAATCTTGCCTTCTCCACTCTCTTCAACCAGTAATAATGGTTTATGCGCGAGAACCTGTCCTGGCATAAGAAGCAAAAAAGATAGTAAGAGCATAAGTTTCTGTGTGAGATGATGTGGCATATAGTCTCCTTTCTGTGTGAATGTTCTATGCTGTAGTCGGGTCGGCATGGGCGAACGCTTTGAGGAGTGCGGCAAGGCTTTTCCAGCGGCCGCTCCCTTATGCTGCGTCACTCAAGCCTTTTGTCACGGTTTTTATTGCAGTGGTAATCACAAAAAATCCTGCAGCTACAAGAATAATCGCTCCTCCAGAGGGAATCGGCACATCATATTCCAGGGGGATAATAATGCCCGCCAGGCAGCTCACGGTCGAAAAAATCATGCTGTAGAGAAAAAATCCTCGAATAGAGCGGCTCAGATTTCTGGCCGCTGCTGCCGGAATAATCAACAACGCTTCCACCAGCACTGCTCCGATAATTTTGACCGCTGCAACCGTCAAGACGGTGATCATGACGATAAACAGGTAATCCAGCAGCGTGACATTGATCCCGCGTACCCGCGCCAGGTAGGGGTTAAAGCTTGCCAGCAGCATTTTGTTGTAATAGGGCATCCCCAGCGCAAGGCAGAGCAGCACGATGATGATTAAGACATTCATATCCGTATCGTTGACGGTCAGAATGGAGCCGAAGAGAATATTATCCAGAATATGCACGTTGACCTTGCGTGTGACGTACAGAAGCAGCGATGCGCCGACAGCCAGAGAAATCGATAAAAATACCGCGATCAAGGTATCTGACGACATCTTCGTGCGGTTTCGAGTAAAATTCATGCTCAGACCGAAGACAATACAAAAGCCGAACATCGATGCGTACGGTGACGTCGAGGGTTCTCCCCACAGAATTCCCAGAGCGACGCCTGTCAGGGCAGCATGACCGACAGCTTCCGAAAAGAAGGCCAGACGCTTTGTGACCACCATTGTGCCGATTCCTCCCAGAACCGGCCCGATGAAGATCGCGCATAAGAGTGAATTGACCACAAAAGCATACTGAAACGACTCGGGGACTTTCCCTGCCAGTGCGAGTTCCTGAAGTGTTGCTCTGATAAAATCGTACAGTGCATTCATAAAATTATTCTGGTGAAAAGATGTTGAGAATTCGTTCTGGAGTCATGGTCTCCTCAGGGTTCCCTGAAAATAACAGCCGCTGGTTGATACAGCAGACCATGTCGGCCATGCGTTTGACCTGCTGAAGGTCGTGGTGAATCCACAGAATTGTCACGCCGTTGCTTCGAAGATCATACAGAATCTGTTCGAAAATCTCGGCGCCAGCTTCGTCCAGGCCGGCTGACGGTTCATCCAGAATGAGCAGCGACGGCTGCGGAATCAGGGCTTGAGCAAAAAGTACACGCTGACGTTCCCCGCCTGAGAGTTGACCTAATTGCCGAGTGTGCTTCCCGGTCATTTTCACGAGTTCAAGTGCTTGACGTACGGTCTTTTGATGGGTTTTTTTCAGTCCGAAAAAGGCCGGACGAGCCTGGCAGATCATCGCCATAAAATCATCTACTGTAATCGGCAGAGTCCGGTCGAAATCCAGCATTTGAGGGACATAGCCGATCGTCTGATCTCCGGGCCATTCAATGCTAATCGTCCCGCTGTGAGGCATTTGCCCCAGCAATGACCGCAAGAGCGAGGTTTTTCCGCCACCGTTCGGACCAATGATACAGTGAATGCTGCCAGGAGCGACTGCAAAGGACACCTTCTCCAAAATGGTCGTGTTGCCCAGCCGCAGTCCGACCTCGTCAAATTTAATTGAGGGACCTTGTGTATTATGTGTCATTGCTGATTTTTTTCTGTCTGCACTTCGAGCAACGCTGTGATGACGGTCTCGATATTATGCTGCATCAGATTTTCAAAGGTCTCTTTTGTGTATGGCCCAATAGTGATATGTGAGAGAGAATAGAGCTTAACGCCGGTCGCCTCCTGGATGGTACCGACATATTTATCAGGGAAGTCCATTTCGGAAAAAATCACATCCACATTAAGGGATGCAATCGTCTCGATCGTTTCTTTTAACTGACTGGCCGTCGGTTTCAAGCCGTGCCGCGGTTCGATGACAGCCTCAACGCGTAGGCCAAATTCCTGCATCAGATAGCTGTAAGCGCCGTGAACTGTGGCGCAGCGAAAATCCGTAAGCGGTACATCAGACAGTTGTTGCATGTATTTAGCTTTCATCCTGCGTAACCTGCTGGTGAACGTTCGCGTATTGCGTTGATAAGCTTTGGCGTTTACAGGATCAAGCTTCATCAGAGCCTTACTGATCGTATAGATCTGTTGAATCGAGGTGGAGATCGAAATAAAGGTATGGGGATTCACAATTCGGTCGCTCCCCTGTGTGCCAGCGATTGGCAGCAGAGCCACACCTTCGTTGGCGTAAATCAAGGGAATCTTACCTTTCATCTGTGCTGCTTCCAGAATTTCGAACGCAAATTCGTCGTGTCCGATGCCGTTGACTACCATGGCGTCGAGCGTCATAATCCCCTTGATATCTTCAGGCTGCGGATGGTAGCCGTGGGAATTGGCTCCTGCCGGGATCACCGGAACCACCTCAGCTAAATCTTCAACGATATTTGCGACAAAACTATAGTAGGGATGCAGCGTGACGCCGATTCGTAATTTTTTGGCCTGTGCTGCTGCGGATGAAAGCATGAGACAAACAACAATTAGTACAAAAATTTTAATATTTTTCATAAACACTGATCTCAGCCCTTGTTATGTGTATTTTTTTAAGAGAGTTATGACGTGTGAATCAAGTTGTGACGCCTATCGAATCGCTTCGCCTTTCAGACGACGAACCTCTTCCTCGCCTTTATACGCGATGACTTCTTTCCAGCCTTTAGCGATCAGGCCTTCTTCGTTCAGCTCGTTCGGGAGGACCGGGTCACGGCCGGCAGCATACCAGATCGTACTATGTTCTTCTTCGTGTCCATCAGCAGGCAGGCTATTTTCATCGTGTGCGGCCGCTTTTTCGTCATGGTGATGTGAAAGCAGCAACAGAAACGACGCCGAAACGTCCGGTTCGGCGCTTATACCGAGATAAGCGGCTGTGTGCAGGGTTGCTTGGTCGTCATGCTTGACCGACCATGCTAATTTACCGCGCCGTTCCCAGCCGGCATCTTTAAGAAATGGGGCAAGATAGATCTCCTCCAGTTCATCGATCTGTGGCCAGATATTCTCAAGATCGTGGATAGCGTCGATTTCAATAGCAGCAGCATACAGGTCACTAAAAATTCCTTTTTCAGCATCGTTCAGGTCGGAAAAAGCGCTGAGCTGATATGATTCCAGTTGAGCGGTCTCTTCCGAACGGCTGCGATGTATGACCATCAGGCTGAAGCCTAAAGCAACGAAGAGTATTGTCAGCAAAACATAGAACGTCTCCTGCCGCGTTCCGGACGGTTTGACTATTTCTGTAAACATAACGAACAGCTCCTCACGTTATGATCAATTTGTTTGCCAAACGATGGCTGAATACAAAACACCATTGTCGCCGATCCTCTCTGCGTTCTTACGAGCTTAGTACAAAACGAGGTAAGAGCCTCTTCGGAAGGCTCTTACCTCACATTGTTTCAAGACAAGACGTTTAGTCTATATCCACAGCCTGGATCCAGATCACGGCATCCAGAGAAAGTGCTTTCCCATCGTATTGCAAGTCGCCGCCAGCGCCGAGAGCACAAAAACCCCACCATCCGGCTTTCGGAATACCAAAGCTGAACTCACCGTCCTTATTGGCTTTAATACCCATGGTGACCATATTGTCATTCGGTGCCTCAACTTTCGCGGCCTTGACAAAACTATTACCGTCGATGTCGTGGTTCATATATTCCACTTCGATTTCTGCAAAAGGCACAGGCACCATTTTGTCGCCTTCTTTGCGCATAACTACGCCGCGAAATACGTTTCCGGTCCACAATGCATAGGGCTTGTCAAGAGGCACAATTTCCACAGGAAGGCCAAGTTCGGCATCCCAGTCCGTGGGGGCTCCGCCTTTGTTGACAATCACTTTCGTGATCTGCTGAATGTAGCTTTCTTCCGATTCCTCGTAGTACGGACCCGGGTCAAGGCAGAAGATGAAGTCTCCCATGCCTTTGAGACGATAGCTGGTTTCATAGCCTTGGCCTTCGTTGGTCAGACTTTTGAAGGTAATCGGTTTGAGGCTCTCCAGCAAATCAGTTGTTGTCCCTTTGTTCGTCACTGAGAACATCGTGGGAGCGTGTATCTCTCCACTGGCGTCCATCCCCATATTCATTGTATGACCGGCTTCAAAAGGATGCGTAAAGACCAGGGTTAATGGAATCTTGCTGGCATCTCCTTCACCCAGAGCGGCTTTTGGGGTATAGATCATCTGAAAGTGCGCGAATGCTGCCGGCGCAGATACTACCATCGCCATAAGAACGAGACTTGTAACTAACTTTTTCATGGAATACACTCCTTATTCTTGTGATAACAATCTCGGTGTTGACAGAACGCGTTCTGCGCCGCATCTCCCCGAATACCCTGGCAGGTGATTCTTCCATAAGAGTATGCGGCGTAAAGAACGTTGTGATGTTTTACAAAAGTCTTCTTGTCTGGTAAAAATGATTACATTTTTCTTATAAAACCACCTCCTTTTCAGAATGAGGTGAAATGAACAGCTGCGCATCTTGGGATACGCAGCCAGACTTTTTATTTCTTACGATCGTGATGATCGTGTTTTCGCAACATCTTTTCCAAGTGAATAGCCTAACAGGAACATCACCGCGCCCAGAATGACCAGGGCGGCCAGGGCAAAGACCATCTGAGACGTCATCATCATATTCAACGATCTTTCCACACCCGGACTCATTGCCGATGGCGAAGCGGCCATCATTGGCATCGCCTGCTGTACCGGCGCAACAGCCTGCGGCGCAAGCTGAGCAACGGGCGCTGCAGGAACAGCTGCGGCTGCTGCAGGAGCAGGGGCAGCGGCGGCTGCGGGAGCGGTCGTGGCTTGTGCTGCTGTCGCAGTCGTGTCCTCTCCTGTTGCCGGAGCGGCTTCAGCGGGTTCTTCGGCAGGTGCTGCCGCTTCTGCGGCTCCTTCGGCAAAAGGACCGTCCTGGATCACGACATGTCCCGGACCGGCGTCAAAGCTGACAGTGTATGGAACACTGGGCATCGGGAGCTCTTCAATATAGCCTTCTGCAGGAATTTTTGTCTCCGAGAGAACATCTCCGCTGTCTTTGGCTTTTAAAATAATTGTATGGCCGGCGCCAGAGGACCCGTCTGAAAATCCGGTTTCGACATAAATCGTCCCGTCTCCATTATCTTCAACGGAGAGCAGTGGCTTATGCGCCAAGGCGGCGATTGGAAGACAGAATACGGCAAAGACAAGTACAACACACAGTTTTGTTTTCATCGGTTTTCTCCTTTTACGTCACAGTAATTACACAGAGCCTGAGCAGAGAATCGAATATCCACTCTCCACACACTCTCTGCTGTTTTTTATCCAAAATGCATTCCAAATTGAAAGATGCATACGGCGATGATATATCCGATCACAATCGGATATATTGATGTAAACAGTACCCAACGGGAGTTGGTTTCGGTTTTTACCATAATGAGCGTCGCGATACAGGGCGGGAACATCGCCACAAACGCCAGAATCGCCAAGGCATGCCAGATCGTCAGCCCTGTTTCTGTCACGGCAATGGCCTCGCGAAGTGTTTCCAGTGCTCCGCTGTCATTCTCTTCCAGACTGTATAAGGTCCCCAGAGTTCCCACAAGACTTTCTTTGGCAGCGAAAGAGCTGATGATGGCAATATTCAGACGCCAGCGAAAGCCTGCGTATTGACTGATCGGCTGTAAGGCCCGGCCGA
This sequence comes from candidate division KSB3 bacterium, assembly GCA_002748425.1. Classification (GTDB taxonomy): domain Bacteria; phylum Moduliflexota; class Moduliflexia; order Moduliflexales; family Moduliflexaceae. Next base: position 21,598 of record PDSJ01000015.1, read on the forward strand.
GCTGTCCGGCATAACTCGTATTGACCTGCGCTTTTTTACGCTCCAGTTTGAGGGATCTTGCATTTCTCAAATATTTTTTCATGGCAGAAGCCGCTTTTTTGGCCTGTGAATCCTTACTCCCATCCAGTGCCTTTCCTGCATTAGCCACCAGGAAAAAATCGAGCTTCTCAGCGGCGAATTTTTCTTCGACCTGGGCGAGCGCAGCCTCATCATCACCGGCGTCCTGTTTTGCCCGTTTGAAACGCTGTTCGAAACGTTCGTAGGCGTAGTCAGTATCACCCTGCCACAGGAAGTTGTACGGATTCGACTGTCCGGCCTTGTCCATGGCTGCGATTCTCTCTTCCTGAAGTTGACGGTCAAAGTCGATTTCGCGCTGCATGCCGATGCCCGGAAAGGTCACGCAGAACCAGACCACAATTTGTACAGCGGCAATGACAGTAATGACTTTTTTAAGAAAGAGCCATACCCGTTCGACCATCCTGCGAACGACCCCTCCAACTGTTGGAAGATGATATGCCGGCAGCTCCATCACGAATGGCGCAGTCTCTCCTCTCACCAGAAAACGGCTGAATATTTTCGCCAGCAGCAGGGCCACGATAAAACTGAAGAGTGAGAGACCGAACAAGGCAAGAGAGGCATGTTGCGGTGCAAAGAAAATGCCGACAATTAAGATGAAAAATGGAATTTTTGCCAGACAGTTCATCAACGGCATGATGAGAATCGTGACCAGGCGTGCTTTCTGATCCTTCATCGCCCGAGTCGCGATGACACCGGGAACCGCACAGCCCCCTACAATCACGCCGCCTAAAATCATTGGGAGGGTCGATTGGCCATGCAGACCAAAGCCCCGCAGCACACGATCCATAATAAACGCGACACGCGCCATATACCCGGTGTCTTCGAGAATCGCAATCAGGGCGAAGAGGACCGTAAAAATCGGGACATAATACAAAATCGCGACGACGCCTCCAACCACACCGTCGGCCAGCAGGGACTGTACGAGTCCGCTGCGTAACACATCTCCGGTATAAAACGCGTTTGATGCATACACTTTTAATTGTCCGATATACGGGAAACACCAATCAGCCAATTTTGTGCCGTAGATCATTGTTAGCTGATAAAATACCAGCAGCACTGCCGCCAGGATAAACGGAGCCGCCACCCGATGCAGGACAACCGCATCAATCTTATCAGTAAGCGTTCGGATTTTCTCTTTCGGACGCTTGACAGCGTCGGCAATAATTTTGGACGCTGCAAGATAGCGGCGAGTCGCAATGATTTTCTCTGGAGATTTCTTTTTGAGCTCCTGAAAGTTTTGACGAATTGTATCAGCCTTCTCCGCCAGCGCCACTCCTCCGTCGCGAGAATAATGTTGTACGATGCGGCGGGCTTCAGAATCACTTTCCATGAGCTTTACCGCTAGCCAGCGAGCGTTAAAATTTTCCATCAGATGCTCATGAGTGCTCAGCTCTTCCCCCAGATCTTTCAACGTCGGCTCCAGGATTTCTCCATAATCGAGCTGCCAGTGATTCAGTGTATGGCCGGCCGAGCTGCACATCTCATCTATGGCCTTCTTCAATGTATCGCGGCCAATCCCCTTGGCGCCGATCGTTGTGACGACCGGAACCCCAAGACGTTTTTCGAGCGTGGAGAGATCGAACGTGAAGCCCCGCCGTTTGGCGACATCCATCATATTCAGGCAAAGAATCATGGGAATGCTCATCTCCCGAACCTGAAATGCCAGATAGAGACTCCGTTCGAGGTTGGCAGCATCAACCACCACGACCACGACTTCTGGTTTTTCCAGAAGAATAAAATCCCGGGAAACGCGTTCTTCCTGGGTGTAGGAGGTCAGACTGTACGTGCCGGGTAAGTCGACAATATCAACATGATGTGCTCCGTAACGATAACTGCCCTGCTTTTTTTCAACGGTGACGCCGGGGAAATTTGCCACATGCTGGCGTGCTCCAGTCAACATGTTGAAAATGGTCGATTTTCCACAGTTCGGCTGTCCTGCCAGAGCAACAAGAATACGCTTATGATCATGTGTCATAACGCTTCCACCTCCACACCGCTTGCTTCGTGACGCCGCAAGGCAATCAGATATCCCCGAATCTCAACATCAAGAGGGTCCATTAACGGCGCATTTCGGATCACCTTTACAGGGGTTCCTTCAATGAAGCCCATATCCAGTAGCCGTTGCAATTCTGCGCCGTCTAATGTTACATCGCGAATCACACATTCTTGATTTGGTTGCATCATATCTAATGTCATTACAGATACCTATAGTGTTTAGTTTATCATAAAATTCCAGACAGAAAGATACCCTGAACTCCTGTTATGTCTCAATGGCTATCAGGATATTATCGAGCAAATCATGTCCAATCGCAAGCCGAGCATCGCCAACTGCAACTAAAGCGGGATTTGCTCGATCTCCAGCATGGATCACTTCAAGATTACATCCGACGTGGATACCCATGCTCTCAATTCTGGCACAACTCTCATGCTCGCCTGTCAGGGCAATCACTCGACCTTTTTGTCTCACCTTCAAGTCTTGCAGCGTACAAAATTGTCCTGTATCCATTTCCATAATTTAAAGACTGTGCAGTGAAATCCTGCAGACTGTGCAGACATTCAAACCTTAGTTTCCGGATGCCTGATGTCCCTTGCAGAAAGATGCTCGATAGTTTCTTATAATGTTATTATTATGTATGGCAAAGGAGTAGAACGATGACGTCTTATTCTTGCCCAGGTTGCGCTGGGGAATGGGGATTGGAACAACCCTTGTCTCCACAGGAACCAGGACATCCTGAGCACCCGTGTTCTTTTTTGATAATCGCCTTATACCATGGGCGGACAACCAAAACTAACGCAACGAAAAAAATCACTGCAAGCAAAATACCTTCCTTCATGATTTTAATTTTGCTCCATAAAGCGTGAATATGTAACGTCGTTATCTTTAATTCTTGCAGGACTGACTGATAGTGTCTACCTGTTCTGGGGATGAACAAATTGTCAAGTTATTTTTTGAATTTGCTGAATATTTTTAGGTGAGACTAAATCAGATTTTCAAAGAAAGGAAGTTACCGGGCAGAATTTCACTCGCTGTCTAACGTTGACTACATAAAAATGACCCTCCGTCGCTGTAAACGATCGCGCTGTCCATATTTGCGCAGGCAGAGAGGAGCGCCGTGCTTGACACTGAACTCAGCCCTTCATCAGCCATTGCTGATTGATCGTTTCCACGCATTGTGCGAGGCATTGTCGGCATTGATCGTGGTTCTGGCCGTGCTCGCAGTGGCTGGCGAATCCATGCAGCCATTCACTGCCGCCTCGGGGGCAGGTCTCTAAAAATGTGAGAAACTGGGTGAGTCGTTGGAAGACATTCTCCGACATGTCGTGCTCCATTTTACAGGCGACCTCATCGGCTTCTTGCGTGGCGATCCCCAGGACTGTTGCGAAAAATTTTCGGAGTATGACATGACGCTGGACGATTTTTTCGGCAATCGTTCTCCCTTGTGTTGTCAGGGTGATCAAGTCGTATGGAGCGTAATTGATCAAACTTTTTTCCCCCAGGTTACGCAGCGCCGCAGTCACAGAAGAACCGCTGACGTTGAGACGGTCGGCAACGTCCTTTGCGCGCGCGGCCTGTTTTTCCTGCTCGATATGGAAGATTGCTTCTAAATAATTCTCCAGGCTGGAAGTCAAAGGCTCTTTTAATGTCACGATACTGTTCCTCCTTGATGATAGTCGTATGATACCCAAGATAATCCATCTGCGTTCTAACGATAGCGCCATATAAGCTCAGCGTCAAGTTTTTTTGGTGATTCATTAGGAAGGGGAAATTGCCTGGGCAGTATGTTATGCGCCTCTGGGACATCGAATCAGCTCATCTTCAGAGAATAATTAATGCCCACACTCACAGTACCTGTCCAAGTGCAAAATTTTGGCAGCGGCCGATATGGTCGTACCATAGAAAATGACGGGTTTCTGCTGGGTGAGGAAGCGGGTGATCGTTCCATTAACGAGGGTCGATCCGGTGGCAAAGATCAGATCGCACCAGGCGATCGCCTCATCGGTCATGGACTCAGGCTCAACAGTGACGCTGTGGATTGCCTTTCCAATATTTTCGGGATTCAGATCGATAACTCTGAGTTGACAGTGAGCTGCAAGGGCTTCGAAAAATCTCGGCTGAAAGCCGATCAAGACGACCTTCTGTTCTGCGCTGATAATGGTATGCAGTCGACTGGCGCATTCCTGTGGTTCAGCATTTTTACAATGGATGGTTTTCTCACAAAGGCCGAGATGCCTGTAGACCGCGTTCAGGCTGGCTATGAAGCTGGCGCGTATTTTGTTCGAGCTGAGCTCGATATTCAGCAAATCGTCAATCGTATACAGCATGTTTTCGAACTCATCGCTGAATGCCTGTCCGCAGCTTCCTTCAAATTCGGCCTGGACCATCAGCTCTTTCCCTCGAATAATCGGGTAATCGTCGTGTTCAGGCGTACCGATTGCTTCTCGCGCTGACAGTGCCCGGCACGAGATCTTGACCCTCCGGTCTGTCAGTTGATGGCGTACTACCTCCTGCTGTAAGGCTGTTTGTAAGCGTTGATAAAGTGTCTTCATCGTTTTATGGAATCATCGTATGAGTGGGAGCCGCTTTCACAAGGTGCAACTCCCCTTCGCTGAGTTCACTATCTCTCTGACCCTCCGGAAACAGCTTTAATGAGCGTGATCATGATGGCAGGCCGTACCTTCGCTTGCTTCAGCAAGTTGTCCGGCTTTAAAGGCTGCAATAAGCTCTTCCACAGTGCCGGAGCTGGCATTATAGACCTTGATGTTGAACTGTTGGCATAAACGGAGAGCTTTTACCCCTAAGCTGCCGCAGATCAAGACATCGACTCCGGCCTCATGTAAAATTTCCGCAGGGGTGAGCGTTCCTCCGTGATGTCTGCCGATGTTTTCTATAAAGTTGAGTTCACCGTTGCTGTCGTCCAGCACGGCAAAATGTTGAGCGTGACCAAAATGCGGTGACAGTTCGCTTTTCAGATCATTCGGTTCATGTACTGGAACACAAATTTTCATAGCTACTTCCTCCTGACGTTTGATATGAATTACTTATTGTTTGATAACGGATATACTTCTGGGTTTTACCACTGTTCGCACTGTTCTGCAAGGTTCAAAAAGGCGGCAGTGATCTCAGAGGCAGGGTACGCATCCACATAGGGTTTACCGGCGTCTCCTTTTTGGACCAGAAGCGGATCCAGGGGAATCCGCCCCAGAAACGGTACATTCAACTCATTTGCAGTCCGCTCGCCTCCGCCGTGTTGAAAAATATCAATGCTTTCTCCACAATGGGGACAGCAAAATCTGCTCATGTTTTCGAGAATTCCACCGATCGGCATATTCAGTTTTCTTGCAAAGGTAACGCTTTTTCTCGCATCCAGCAATGCCACATCCTGTGGGGTGGTGACGATGATTGCCCCGCTGATGGAGGGAATTGTATGCGCCACGCTCAAAGGTTCATCGCCCGTTCCAGGAGGCAGATCAATGACGAGATAGTCAAGCTTCCCCCACTGCACGTCTCCGACAAATTGCCGGATAAGGCTGTGTTTGAGCGGGCCGCGCCAGATGACGGCCTCATCCGTCGAGTCCAGGAAAAAGGCGACTGATGCGATTGTCAGCTTTGAGGAATAGGCTACCGGCTGAATCCCCTGACTGTCGCTCATGAATTTGACGCCGTCAATACCAAGCATCTTGGGGATATTCGGCCCGTGGATATCGGCATCCATCAGTCCAACGGTATGATCTTTTTTCGCAAGAGCGATGGCCAGGTTGGCGGCGACCGTTGATTTTCCAACGCCGCCTTTTCCACTCATGATAACAATCGTTTTGTTGATATGGCGCAAATTTTCTTGCAGCCTTGCGTGTTGTTCGTGTGTCTGATCGTGAGCCTGCATACGTTTCCTGTCTTCTGATCCTGAATTGTGCGAGAGTACTGTGACTTTCACATGTCTATGGGCGCTGACACTCGCGTTTCACAATCGTTTCCCCTGTCAGGACATCCGAAAGAGGGCATTGCACACGTGATTTAACTCGCGGCCCCCGGATCCCAGTTCTTAAGTTCGTTGAACAGACGTGCGGCAGTCTCGATGCCAGAATAATAGGCCTCTTCAGCAAGGTGTTCGTTCGGAGCGTGAATGTTATCATCAGGATAGCTCAGGCCCACCATGGCAATCGGAATACGAAGTGCGTCGGAAAAGGTGCTCAAAATTCCGATCGAGCCGCCGGTTCTGGTGAAAAGCGGTTCGCGTCCGTAACTTTGCCGCACGGCTTTCGCGACGTGCTTCAGCACTGGATGATCGAGCGGCGTCAGATAGGCTGTTCCGCCGGCGTCTCCGCTGAAGCTGAGTTTGACTGATTCTGGCGCTAAAGAGCTGATGTAGTCTTTCGCGGCCTGAAGGATTTTATCAGGATTCTGCTTGCTGACCAAGCGCATCGTGATCTTCGCCATCGCCTTAGCAGGAATGATTGTTTTCGCGCCCGGGCCGGTAAAACCTCCCAGGATGCCGTTGATGTCGAGCGCTGGACGCGCCCATTCCCGTTCCACTGGCGTGAACCCTTTTTCGCCAACGAATCCCCGCACGCCGATCTCTTGCTGCAAGGCCTCGCCGTCAAAAGGCAGTCCTGCAAAATACTGTCTTTCTTCAGCGCTGAGTTCAAGAACATCATCGTAAAACCCCGGGATCGTGATCCGTTCATCGTCATCTTTAAGCGCTGAAAGGATGTCTGCGAGGACCTGAATCGGATTCTCCGCCACTCCTCCAAAGGCTCCTGAATGCAAATCCCGCGCAGCGCTTTCAAGCTCGATTTGACAGGCGACCAGGCCGCGCGTGCCGCAGCAGATTGCCGGGATCCCTCTGGCAAACATACTGTTATCGGAGAGCAAGATCGCATCAGCCTGCAGGAGCGTCAGATGATCGTAGACAAACTTGTGAGTATGGGCGCTGCCGATTTCTTCTTCCCCTTCAATCAAAAGTTTGACGTTGACCGGCAAAGAGCCCTTCTTGCTGAGATAGGCTTCGATCGCTTTAAAATAGGCAAAAGCCTGACCTTTATCGTCAGCGCTGCCTCTGGCGTAAATCTCGCCGTCCCGGATTTGAGGATCAAAGGGCGGGCTTTCCCATAAATCCAGGGGATCAGGGGGCTGTACGTCGTAATGTCCGTAAATAAGGATTGTCGGCGCATCAGGGGCTTCAAGCCATTCGGCATACACGGCAGGATGTCCGTTCGTGGACATCACATTGACATTACGCATGCCCATGGCCTGCAGATCGTCTGCCAGGAATTGTGCGCAGCGTTTCACATCCTCAGCGCGTTCTGGGAGCGTACTGACACTGGGTATACGAAGCAGGTCGAATAATTGGGCAAGATGCTGCCGGCGGTGTCCGCGAATATACTGAAGAATCTGGTCCATCTGTGGTATTCCTTCCTTAGTAAGTCAACATTGTGAGCTGTGGGAATTACGATGCAACACGTGTAGCTTTTCTCGAACGGAATGTCAAGCACTTTTTTTTATACCGAGTTCGGCGTCAGGGTCTGAAACCGGACGACATGCGATAATAATGATGAATGATGTGTGTCACGCGTCTTCCTGAGCCTGAAGGTCTCTAAGAGTGCGGAGAATGCCACCGAACCGTTCAAAGGCTTTTTGTAAGGGCTGCGCTTCACAGTTCTGCGTATATTGGATCACAGCGTCACTCCATTGAACCAAGGCCTCATAGTCGTATTCCATGCCCAGCACATGCACTTGAGCGGCAAAATTTTCGACCTCATCAAATTTCAGGGTCGTTTGTATGTGCTGCCATTGCGGAACGTATGTGCTCTCCAGTATCGAGAGCAGTTCTCGAAATTGCCCGCTTTCACGAGTCTGTCGATTGGCGCTTTCGTCTTCTCCCATGTCTGCAGAGCTGCCTTTTTTCAGGGGCCGGGTTACATGTCTTTGTAATTCGGAAAGCAGCTCCTTTTGCTGAAAAGGTTTTTTGAGGAAACCGTCAAACTGATCAAGGGTCTCTCCCAGGGACTCCTGCATGATGGATGCCGTCATGGCAATGATGGGGATTTCGCACAGGATGGGGTTCTGTCTGATCTCTTGTGTCGTATCCTGTCCGTTTTTGCCTGGCATTCTGAGATCCATTAAGATCACATCTGGCAGTGTTGTTCCTCGTCTGGAACGTGTGTTGAGAATGTCGAGCGCTTCCTCGCCATGTTCAGCCTCAATAATTGAAAAAGGAAAGTCTCTGGTATAAGCTTTTACAATGAGCTGGTCCGCAGGGATATCATCAACCACAAGCAGGAGCGCCGGGGGGAAAGTATACTGCTCTTCGCACGCTATGTCCTGTGGAGATTGTCTGGCAACACGTTTGACATGCGGCAATGACACGCGGAAGAGACTTCCTTCTCCCACCTGACTTTCAACGGTGATGCTCCCTCCCATTAATTCTGTCAGACGTTTTGTTATCGCCAGTCCCAGTCCTGTCCCCCCATATTTTCTGGAAAGTTGACCGTTCTGCTGGCGAAAATTTTCGAAAATCTGTTTTTGCTGCTCTTGAGGAATGCCGATGCCGGTATCTTCCACGCCAAAAATGAGATGGCACTCTCCGCTGTCATCTGAAGATGCAAGGGCCTGCACAGTCACTTTGACCTGACCCTGTTCGCTGAACTTGACGGCATTGCCGATCAGATTTTGCAGAATTTGACGGATTCTCAGTTCATCCAGGAGGACATCCGCAGGAACATCGGATGAGATTGCGATAACAAAGTCGACATGTTTTTCAGTGATCTGGGGACTGAACATGACCTTCAGCTCTTGCAACAGGCTTCTAATGTTGACTGGCCCCAGTTGGACATCCAGTTTCCCGGCTTCAATTTTCGAAAGATCCAGAATGTCGTTGATTAATGACAGGAGTGCCTTGCCGCTGGAGAGAATATTCTGCAGCCAGCGTTGATGTTCCTGATCCTGGATAACATTCAGCAACAACTCACTAAAACCGAGAATAGAGTTCATCGGGGTTCGGATCTCGTGACTCATATTCGTAAGAAATTCGCTTTTAGCTCCGTTGGCAGACTCGGCGTTTTCTTTTGCCTGTTGCATTTCTTCAAACAAGCTGGCATTCCGAATCGCGATAGTGACCGTTGTTGCGATCGACTCGGCAAATTCTAAATCTTCCGGGCTAAAGTAATCGACCTCTGGCGAGACTGATGCCAACACACCGATAACCGTTTTCTCGACTTTCAGAGGAATACTGAGTATCGAACGCATTGAAAGCTGTGTTTTTTCATCCACACTCATGTCATGCCGTTCGTCATTCCGGGTATCCTGCACAAGCGCGCTTTCGCCGTGTTGAGCGACCCATCCGATAATCCCTTGTCCCAAAGGCAGACGCCAATGCAGAAGAATTTCACGCCCGGGACCTTTCGCCTGTCTGCACACCACCTCATTATGCTGCTGTTCAACCTCCCAATAAGAAATTGCATACAGCCCCAGTGTGCGTTGAATTCTTCCCATTGCCGTGTCAAGCATTTTTTCCAGGTCGAGAGAGGAATTGACCGTCCGCCCGAGACGGTTGAGCAGCATCATCCTGCTGTTACGGTGCCTGAGCGCTTCTTCGGCTTCTTCACGGCTTGTGATGTCCAGCCATGAACCGATACTCACCATCGTCTTTTCCTCTTTGTCGTACATAACGCTGAAACGATCGAAGATCCAGCGATAGCTGCCGTCTTGATGCCGCAGACGGTATTCGATTTCATGGTCTCCTTCATGAGATCGGGCCGAGAGTATTTCACGTATCCGGGGACCATCCTCAGGATGGAGCCGTTCTTCCCAGCCTTTAGGCTGATTGAAAACGTCCCAGGACTCATCGCCCATCAGGTGAGAAATATTCTCGCTGATAAAGGTGAACGTATAGGGAGGAGTCATGCGACGGCTGTAGATAACAGCAGGATTGGAAGACAGCAGGTACTGCAGGCGTTTCCAGAGGTCTTGAAGCTGCGTTTCGGCCTCTTTCCACACGCTGATGTCGATGAACGTTTCGAGAAAATATGCTTTGCCCTGTAAAGAGATCGGGACTACGGTCGTCAGGATCGATTTTTTCTCCCCGGTCTCTGTCATGATTTCTTGTTCAACATTTTCAAAAACATGGCCTCTGCCCGGATCGTCGGGGCCCTCATTTTGGGGCTCGATGCTTTGGTGAAAAGGGCGATAAGGCGTCCCAATAAGTTTCTGTAGAGACGTGCCGAGGATATGGGATGCTGCAGAATTCGCATTGCTGATAAGATGAGTTTCCGGATCGAGGATCAGAATTGCGGTCGGGGTATTATCGAAGATGTTCTGAAGATACTGCTTGTTTTCCTGCAGGGCTTCATCGAGTTTTTTGCGTTCGGTGATATTGCGACCCACTCCAAGCAGGCCGTAGATGCTGCCGTGAGCATCACGAAGAGGAACTTTGGTCGACGAGAACCACAGGCGTTCCCCGGTTCCCTGATCGAAGAGGCTCTCCTCCCTCTGAACCAGAGGGTTCCCTGATGTGAAAACGTCCTGCTCTTCCTTATACAAATCTCGCGCGATCTCTTCAGGAAAGAGGTCGAAGTCTGTTTTTCCATACAACTCATCCACTGTCGCAGCCCGAAACATTTCTGCAAGCGCACGGTTCGCCAGAATAAATCGGTGCTTAAGATCTTTGATGTAGATCACATCCGGGATGTTATCGAGTACGGCCTGCAGACGGTTACGTTCTTCCGCCAGCGCTTGTTCGGCGTGTTTACGGCTGCTGATGTCATCTTTTACTGCCACATAATTCGTGATCTGTCCGTGCCGATCATCTCGAATCGGCGCAATCCTTGCGAGCTCCCAGTAGAGGCTTCCGTTTTTTTTCTTATTGATGAGTTCTCCCTGCCAGATGTCACCCCGCTTAAGGGTTGTCCAGAGATCTTTATAGATTTCGGGTGGCTGTTTTTCAGACTTGAGAATACGGGGATTCTGCCCGATTGCTTCTTCGGATGAATAGCCTGTAATATGCGTGAACGCTGAATTCACGAATTCAATCCTTCCCTCCATGTCCGTAACGACAATGGAGCTGGCGCATTGCTCGACGGCCTGTGACAGTTTGCGGCGGGATTCCTCAACCTGTGCTTTCTCGGCAAGTGCTTCCTGGAGTTTGCGATCCTTCTCCTCCAGTTCTTTGCGCATCTGCTGAAGGGCTAAGTGGGTTTTGACACGAGTCAGCACTTCCTGTGCATCAAACGGCCTGGAAATATAGTCTGCTCCGCCGACATGAAGGCTCTTGGCCCTGTCGATGCTGCCGTTGAGCGGGCTGATAAAGATCACCGGGATATGACACGTGGATTCATCTGCCTTGAGCGCTTGACAGAGTTCGAAACCGTCCATGTCCGGCAGCATGACGTTCAACAGGATAAGGGACAGGGGCTGAAGTTTCCGGATCTGTGAGAGAGCTGTTGCGCCATCAAGCGCGAACTGAGTATGATAAGTGTGCTCTTGCAGTAAATCGGATAAAATATGAATATCGTTGAGTCTGCCATCAACAATGAAAATACGTTCTGGCGAATGCGTACTCATGGTTCTTTACGTTCCTGACTTCTGTTTTTCATGTGTGCTCCGTGGGATATAATATCGGCAGTTTTAAATTTTTGTCAATACAATACTGCTGGGAGATGTGACAAAGATAGAGCAAATAATGGTTGAAGTGTTTCGGGACAATTTTGCGGACCGCTGTCTGCACAGTATTTCCAGCGTAATTTCTAATTTTTAGAAAAAAATACTTGTTGGAAGACGTTATCTTTATATTGCTGTTCCTGAATGTGACGGAAGCGAAGCTTAGAATTCTTTACGCTATACTCAGCTTATGAATATTCGATATTCTGCTGCCGTTCGGCGGGACGATTGGCTGCACGTGTTGAAAAACGCGGACCTGGCTAATATATTCCACAGTCCGGAATATTTTGATATACAGCAGTCCCTCGGTCACGAATTGCTGTATTCCTGCTGTTATATCGACGACGAGCCAGTGGCGGTCATTGTCGCTACGCTGAATCGTTTCGGCTACTATCAGGATTGGGTGGAAGTCGGCACTAAAAGCGGCGGCTGCCCTGTGATGATCGACAAGTACGATCAGCATCCCGAGGCAGATACGTTAAAAAATGCCATGATCGAGGCGTTTGCGCGTCAGCATCTGAAAGGGCGGCGTTTTCTGTTTTATCCCTGTTTTCATCTTCGCGCCTGTATCCTGGAAGCGCCTGAGTGGAATTGTGTCACACAATTTGATGACACGGCTTTTCTCGACTTGCATGCTGATGAAGACGAACTGTTCAGAGGAATGGGGGTCAAGTGCCGCAATGCCGTACGCTATGCCAGCCGTCATGCTGTCACTGCCCGAGTCGCTAATACGCGTGAATATTTTGAGCTGTTTTACGCCTGTTATAAAGCCGTGCGTGAGAAAAAGCAGACACAGTATATCAGCCGTGACGAGTTGCGTGCAAAATTTGACGCCTTCACGCAGCAAGGGCTGGCGGATTTGTGGGTCGCTTTTCGTGAAGGCCAGCCGCTGGCGTATGCTTTTATCTGGAAATATAAGCAGACGATAAACTTTGTCTACGGATCATCACATGAAAATGGCTGGCGCTATAAGCCGAATAATCTTATCCAGTGGGAACTTATCCGTTCATATAAACAAGAGGGATATAGAGTGTACAATATGTGGGGCATCCGCAATATGAATCTCAGTGCAGGCAAAGATGCCTCTGTTCAAACGAATATTGAAGGCTACGGGAAATTTAAACTTTCCTTTGGACCAGAATTACGAAGTTTGAGACGCTATGTGAGGGTATAAGCTCAGGAGTATTGGCATGATGACAGGCTCAGTACTTCAGTGCTCTATCATGACAATTTGGGTATGAAAAATTATCGCATTATGGTGTTTGGGGTTGGCGCCTTCAGTCAGGGGATTCTGAGAGTGTTGAAAGAAGCCGGCGCGGAAGTCTCTACCTACCTGACTCGCGATTACGCGCATTATGGTCCGATGCTGGAAGGAGAAACGTTTCACAGAGAAGATTATCCAAGCCCCTGTGAGGTCCTCAGGCAGCACAAGATCGATTTTGTGATTCCGATGTCACTGGATTGGGCCTTATCGGAATGGACAGAAGATTTTTTGAAACTGGGTATTCCGATTCTGTCTCCGACTGGTAAGGGCTTTCAGATCGAGCGGGAACGGAATTTTTCGCAACAACTGTGCGAGCGCTTTGGCATCCCTTTTGCGAAATCGTATGTTGTGCGGAATAAACTTGAAGCAGAGGCTCTTCTCAAGAAACATCCTTTTCCGTATGTGATTAAAAATACGTTTTGTTCTCCGACCAGCCCGGTGCATACGATCGTCTGCGAAACGCTCGATCAGACCCGTACCTGGCTGAACCACATCGATTACACGGAAGGGGTATTCTTGCAGCGCTATCTGGGAACACAGGAGGGCGGACATATTGCGTTCATCAGTCACGGTGAAATCTATTCTCTGATCAGCAATCAGGAGTATAAACGGGCGTTCAACGAGAATCTGGGGATCGTGGCCGGTGCTCCACTGGGCGGCCTGATTGAGCAGGACCCGGAGGATAAGTATCGCCTGGCCGAGGACTTGATCCATCCTTTGCTGCCGTGGTTGAAAGAGGTTGATTTTCACGGCCCGCTGCAAGTCACGGCGATGAAGTCTGAGGGACGCTGGCATGTGCTGGAGTACAATATCCGTCTGGGAGTGACCTGCGGCCCGATTCTGATGCGGATGCTGCAAAATCCACTGGAGGTGCTGGACCAGGTCGTTACGAATCAGCCCCTGAATCTTCGTTTCCATGGGAATCGGACCTTTGGCTGCTCGTTAACGCTGGCAGGCTATGGCTATCCTTATACTCAGCTCAATCCGCCCCGTTTATCGGTGGAGGTGACCGAGCCGTTTGATTGTGATGTGTGGTGGAATGAGGTCGATCGGGATATGCGGGGCAATGTTTCGACGTCCGGACAAGGCGCAAATCGGATCGCTGATGTGTGCAGCACGGCGGAAACCGTAGAAGAGGCAATTGCCCTTGCATATCGCAATATTAAAAAGATCCGTTGTCCGGGCAGTTATTATCGCACTGATATTGGTCAGTCCATGTGGCCGCTTGAACAAGACATGCGGAGGGAACGACAGTGATTGAGCTGAACGGCAGCTGAAGGTTCTGCTGCATACGTTCGCGTGTCGTCACTCTCCACTGCAGCGCAGCGTGCGCGTCCTTTTCTATGAACCATTATCGCAGACCGGCCTGGATCGAGATCGATCTGAAACAACTTGAGAGGAATTTCAGGCTGATTCAACAGGATAAACCGCCGCAACTCCGAGTCCTGGCAGTTGTGAAAGATCAGGCCTATGGTCACGGAGCGTATGAATGCGCAACTATTGCCTTGAAGCAGGGGGCTTCCATGCTGGGCGTTGTCACGCTGAGCGAAGCGGTTGAACTCCGGGAAAAAGGCATTACAGCGCCGATTCTTTTACTTGGGGAGCGCCTTGACGATCAGCTCGAATTGTGCCTGCACTACGATTTGACCCTTTGTATCAACCGCCTGCAGCAAGCCCAGCGCTATGCGAGATATGCGCAGCGATTTCAGAAACGGCCTAAAATCCATATCGAGATCGACACTGGCTTGAGTCGTTACGGCATCCGCTGGACCGAAGCTGCTCAGCTTGCAGAGCAGATCTGCCACGTTCAGGCGCTTGAATGCGAGGGCATCATGAGCCATTTCGCGAAGTCCGATGAACTGGATAAATCCTATGCCGAAGAGCAGCTCGCTCGATTCCGGGGCGTGTTGGATGCGCTGGACGAACGAGGGATTGCCTTTCCTCTGAAACATCTGTGCAACAGTGGTGGCTTCTTAGATTTGCCTCAGGCGCATTTCGATATGATCCGCAGCGGCATCTTGCCGCTAGGTGTCTATCCCTCGCAGCGTTGCCGTCGCATTGCAGGCATTAAGCCAATCATGAGTGTCAAGGCTAAGATCATCGCCATCCAGCAGATTCAGGCCGGAGACAGCGTCGGTTACAGTATGCACTACACTGCCCGCGGTCCACGCAGAATTGGCGTGATTGCAGTGGGCTACGGCGACGGCTTTCCACGCGTACGCAATCAGGGGCATGTCCTGGTTCATGGTCAACGAGCCCCGATTGTTGGTGGCAATGCGATGGATGCTGTGATGGTGGATGTGAGTGAGATTCCGCAAAGCCAAATCGGCGATGACGTCGTTATAATGGGGAAACAGGGCCAGGAATGTATCTCGGTTCACGAACTCGCCGCCCTCAAAGCTAGTGTCTCGTACGACATCCTGACTAACTGGAGCCCGCGTCTGCCGAGGGTCTATATCTGATCGGCGCGCTGACCGTCTGAGCACTGTGACAATGTGAGAGCTGCTGTGTAACAGCATAACAAGTTCATTTTGAATACCGTTTCACACAAACTGAAGTTGAAGGGGGGACGATGAGTGTGCAGAGACATCAGACAGCACGATCCAGATATACTGGTCTGCTTTCATTAGCGGGAGCCTTAGGAGTTATTACACTTTTAGCAGTGAGTATTGGATACTTTTCCTGTGAATTGCATAAGATTCTTTACCGGGAACATGTGCCTGTTTTTGATTCCATGGCCTACACGAATACGTTGGCGTTGATTATGCAGACGTCTCACAACCAGGGATTGCTTGATGCGTTATCACTCGCTCTTCATAAGACAACGGTGTTTTTGCCTTGGCTTATTGCTGCCGTTATCGGGAAGTTCATTCCAGCATCCCGTTTTATCGGAATATGGATTCAAACTGGAATATTAACGTTGTTTCTGTATTCTTTATTTTACTATTTTTATCGTGTTCGGAATCTGTCCTGCTCGCTGTCTGTAATGCTATTACTTCCCTTTGTCGGCTTTTCCGGTTTGTATGCTTCTCATGGTGGACTTTCAGATTTCAGAATGGATTTGTCGCTGTTCCTCTGGTTCTCGATTTCTGTCACGTGGTATTTGATTGCATCCCGAACGGACAGGCTTTTTGATTACTGTATCTTCGGGATGAGTTGCGGGCTGGCATGTTTAAATCGCGCGACCGCTCCGGTCTACCTCGGAATTTCTCTGCTTCCTCCCATTATATGGGAGATGTTTCGATCGAAAAAGCGTAGTCGGATGTTGAAGCATCTCTGTTGTGCCGGAGCAAGTGCGCTAATAATGTGTGGGTGGTTTTATGCCGTCAGATTTCAGCATTTACATCGTTATTATTTTATCTGGAACGTTGACTCGACTGCTTGTTTACCTTTAGCAGCAGCGTCACGGCATTTTTTCTTTGCGTTTCGATTTCTAGGAAAACCGTTGCTGATTTTGATGCTCTTTTGGAACATAGTCCTGTTACCCTATTTTTTCTCCACTCCTGAAAAATTATGGTATTATGTCTCACATGTTGATGTAAAGGTGTTGTATATAGGACTGGCTCCCGCAGCATTTTTGATGATAACAGGAGCTGGATTAAACCCCTATGTGGCGATGCCTTCAGCGTTCGGAATCTTGTTGTTTCTATGTTTACCCTGCACAGTCATGTTTACGAAAGAAGATTTTCTGCTTTTCAAACAACAATTTTTTATGGCAAGTGTTGGCATCCTGATTTTTGTCATGGCACAAGGATTAATTTCACATGCTAACGCCCCTGTTGGCAGCATGAAAGCATTGCGGCAGATCGTAGATGTTATGAAGGCTGATGCTCGTTCTCGTAAAGACGCTGAAATTTCATACTCAACGACTTATGTCAAATGGGGAGTGAACGCCAGCATACGAAACATCTTGTTGTATGAGTATCAAGGGCAGTATCGTGCTAAGGACGTTGTGGTTGATGAATTTTCGTTCTCTTCTCCTGTCAAGAGATTAAATACTGGCAGTCCTGCAAGGTGGAAGTCCGTTTCCGGGGAAAGTGACATGGAGAAAATGAACACATTGCTGCTTGACGCCAATGCGCAGCTTGATTACATTATTTTGCCGACTCAAGAAACGGCAAGGCATTTAGAAAACGCAATGAAGCATGTGAAGATCAATGAATTTGCTACAGAACTTCGAAAACAATTTTTGGCATCTGGAAATTGGATTCCAATCAGTGGTGTCATTACCGTCGATCAGGATGAGCAGGTTATGGTCTACCAGAATCAAGGAAAGGGATAGATAGGGGGGCATCTCCCTTTGTCTTTGAGTATATTTGTCTGATTATTTTGACATCCCTCAATGTGTATTGAGGATGTTGTCGTGTCCCATTAATACGTTTTCAGTTCAACGGCTTGCAGCTTCAGCTTTGATGCTTCGGCTGAAAAAGCGTGGACTGTCTCCCCACTTGCGGTAGCCAATCTCTTCGCCAATGTCGTAAATACGGTGTTCCAGACGGGAACGGCACATTGAGGCGTTTTCATCGATGCTGGGTTTGTTCTGGTAGAGTTGATACGACGCACGGTATTTTGTGTCGGTCACGTTCGGCATGATAATATTCGCGCCGGCCTGCAAGCCCATTTCCCGCCCGTCGTGCCGCAATGCCTGTAAAGCCGTTGTTGCAGCGATATTGACATCTTTCATCACCAGCCGCGTCACAGCGATCATATTCAAGCCCAGCCTTAACTGCTCGTCCGCTGAGGGCTGAGTATGTGCATGCTGCACTCCCAAGGGCGTGTTCGCGTGAAGCAGAAACGGTCCCATCCCGATCATATCGATGTCCTGATCCTGAAAAAAAAGAATGTCGTCCGCAAGATCGTGATATGTTTGTCCAGGCAAGCCGATCATGACGCCGGTACCGACTTGATAGCCGGTTTTCCGTAAACGATTGAGACAGGCTTTTCGAGTATCGAAGTGGTGATCTGGAGGATGAAGGGTTGTGTATAGCGCTTTGTTTGAGGTTTCGATGCGTAAGAGATAACGATGTGCCCCGGCTTCGAACCAGCGCCGATAATGTTCTTCCGGCTGCTCTCCCAGGCTGAGGGTGATCCCGAGTTCGCCACAGCATTGCTCCCGGATCCGTTTCAAAACGCTTTCGATAAAATCAACAAATTGCGGGTCGCTGCGTTCGCCCGCTTGCAGGACAATAGAACCATAGTTTTGTTGATGAGCCCAGCAGGCGGCCTCTATGATCTCCTGCTCTGCCATCTGATAGCGCGTCGTGTCGCAGTTACTTTTACGAATGCCGCAATAATAGCAGTCTTTCACGCAGATATTGCTTAATTCGATCAGACCACGAAAATAGGTCGTTTTGCCGACCTGCTCTTCTTTCACACGATAAGCCCGTTCGTGAAGCGTCCTGATATCATCAGGATCCCGAAGGCCAAGCAAGTAGACCATGTCCTCGCGTTCGAGCAGGTCTTGGGCATCGATTTTATCGAGTACTGCCTTCAGCATACCGTCACCCTTTCATCTGACAGCCTCACACATCGCTGTAATGCTCTGTTGTTGCTCTGCTGTCAGTTTAGGCCAGTCATAGAGCACAAGCCCGTAGGCATCCGACACTTTGATCCGGTGGGGTGGCGCAATGGGAAAATTTTCCGGAGCAGCATCGTTGAGACACTCCCAGCGCCGATTACTGACGATCTGCGCTGGGAGCGCCGGCACGGAAAATTGCTCTGAGATACGTTCACAGAGATCTTGAAGAACTGTTGGATCCATAAGCTAAAAATACAAATCTCGTGCGCCTTCCATCGTTTTTTTGTAGTAGTCCATAAAGTAGGAATGCGCTTGAGGGAGCTGTTTTTCGATTTCCTGGATTTCTTTGGCGATCAACGCTTCCCCGATTTGTTTGGTATCTTCGTCGGCAAAGTCATCGAGCCATTCCCGGAATGTGAGAGCAGCGTTGAGTTTGCAGAAATGTCCTTCAGTGCCGCATTTCAAAAGATCCATGATGGTTTCACCGGTTCTGCCGCAGCGGTAGCCTGCCGTGCAGAAAGAGGTGATGTAGCCCATCTCCGCATATTCACGAATCACTTCGGACAGGCTGCGGGTGTCGCCCAGGGTGAATTGCTGCTTGTCGCCGTACTGTTCGCTGTCGAATTGTTCGCTGTATGCCCCGATCCCGATGCGTGTCGACGCGTCGGTTTGCGTGATGCCGAGCGGGATCAGCTTCCGCCGCATCTGGGCGCTTTCCCTCGCGGTCAGAATCATGCCGGTATACGGAATGCTGAGGCGTAAGACGACGACAAGCTTTCGGAAATCGTCATCACTGACTTTATACGGAGAGTGTTCGGCATAGGGCGCAGACTCTGCCGGTTCAATACGTGGAAATGATACCGTGTGCGGCCCGACTCCGGAGAACGCTTCCAGCGCACAGGCGTGAGTCACCAGCGCCATGACTTCAAAGCGCCAGTCATAGAGGCCGAACAGTGCGCCGATTCCGACATCGTTAATCCCGGCGTCATAGGCCCGGTGCATGCAGTAGAGCCGCCATTGGAAATGCCCTTTGATGGTTGTCTCAGGATGCAGTTTCCGGTAGCTTTCATGATGATAGGTTTCCTGGAAGACTTGATAGGTCCCGATCCCGGCGTCATTCACCCGCGCAAGATCTTTGATCGACAAGGGGGCGGCATTCACATTGACACGCCGAATCCCGGCTTTTGTTCCGCGCGGTGTGACGGCTTCAACGTCATAAATACACTTGAGAGAGTCGACCATATAGTCGACATCGCTGTCTGGGTGTTCACCGTAGACGACGATGAGTCGTTTATGCCCGATTTGGCCGGCCAGGACCTCAATTTCCCTGCGGATTTCATCCATTGTCAAGACACGCCGTGTCATATCGCGATTCTGGGTACGGAAGCCGCAGTACGCGCAATTGTTGACGCATTTCGTGCTCAAATAGAGCGGCGCAAAACTGACGATTCTCTTGTCATAGACTTTTCGCTTAATTTCACCTCCAGCACGTTCCATTTCCTGCCAGAGTTCAGGATCTTCGACATGCAGCAGCACTGCCGTTTCATCAGGTGTTAAGCTTTTGATATCTTTCGCTTTGGCGATAAGGTCGCGTACATACGACGGGTCGGCAGGACGCTGCTTTGCATTGATGAGCGTTTCCTCAATCATATCATCGTGGATGAAATCCGACCCGTTCTCCAAATATTTTTCGATCTCTTCTGTCTTGATACGGTTTTTCAACCAGGAGCTTGTATGTGATCTTGCTGGATTGTTCACCATGATTCCTGTCCTCCGTCGTTGGTGCGTCGGCCTCTTGTCAGCAGAATCCCGGCGCCCCAGGGAAAATTCATCCTTGTTTATAGTGACTATAAATCTCCAACGCGGCTGGAAAGGGAGACAATGCCCGTTCCAGTACACCTTGTAGCGTGGAAATGCAGACGCCGTAATTCACGACCGGCACATCGACCTGACGCCCGAGATGGAGTCGGGAGAGCATTTCACGGCGAGTGAGCATACAGCCGCCGCAGTGGATGACGACTTTATACTCTGAGAGAGTTTCAGGATAGTCCCGTCCGCTGCACACATCGATATCCAGCTGGCCGCCAACATACTGCCGCAGCCATCGCGGTATCTTGACTCGTCCGATATCATCCTCCAGGGCGTGATGGCTGCATGCTTCGGCGATGAGCAGTTTATCACCCGCCTGGAGCATTTCGAGAGTGGCTGCACCGCGCACGTTTTCTAATAAATCGCCTTTATAGCGGGCAAAAAGGATAGAAAACGTCGTACACTTGATCTCCCTCGGCGTCTCAGCCACCATCTTCATGACGACCTGTGAATCGCAGACTACGAGATCCGGCGGGCGTTTCAACAGCGACAAGGTCTGCGCATACTCCCGTTCCTTCACCACAAGTGTTGAAGCATCGTTATCCAGGACATCCCTGATCGTTTGCACTTGCGGTAAAATCAAGCGGCCCTTCGGCGCTTCCAGGTCGATGGGGACGATCAAGACAGCCATTCCGCCAGAAGGCAGCAGGTCCCCGATCAGGCTCGGGGGCTCCAGAAAGTCTTGTGGACACGTGGCGAGAAGATACTGCTTGAAGGTGTTTACGGAGCGTTCACGTTCAGTCTTATCTAGACAGGAAACTGACATGACATACGGTGTCAGTTGTTGAACTGTGTCGAGAAAATTTGCCTCTGGCGCGTAGAGATCGATTTTATTGATCACGACGATCAGGGGGGCCGATCGTTCTCTGGCCTGCTCAACCACCTGAGTTTCGTAGCTGTCCCACTGTCCGGCTTCGGTCAGGAGGACAATGATGTCGGCCCGTTGGTAAATTTTCTCTGTGCGTTTGATACGCAGCTCACCAAGTTCCGAACTGTCGTCCAGGCCGCCGGTGTCAAGAAAGGTGACCGGTCCCAATGGAAGTAACTCCATTGATTTTTCCACAACATCAGTCGTCGTGCCTGCCACAGGCGATATAAGCGACACATCCTGGCCGGCAATCAGGTTCAGAAAGCTTGATTTCCCAACGTTGGTTCTTCCAAAAAGACCGATTTGCAAACGTAACGCTGTTGGTGTTTTTCTCATTATCCTCGATCGCGTAGAGCCGTAAGACTCTGGGGAAACACTACTCGTTCAACAAGTGTTGCTCCCACGTATTGAAAAAGCTGCAAGCTGTTATTCTGCAAAGAGCAGTCATTCGTCGTGAAGCTTATTTTTTCTTACGTAAGGCGGATTTTACCGAGACACTCGAGACTTGACCGAGTTTTCCGCTCAGCGTTCCCACCTCATCGGTGGTCGCATCAACAACAAGGGTTATGACGGCGCAATGTTTTTCTTTATACGGGATGCCGGTACGGGTGATGATCATGTCGGCGTGTTCGGACAAAATGCGGTTGACCTGTTCGGCATCTCGCTGGCGATCTTCAATAATAATGCCGATAAATCCAAGTCGTTTCTGCATGGAAGACTCCTCCCTGGTTTCGTTGCAGGAGAAGTGCTGGGAGAGAAAAACTAATACCACGCTTTTGATCTTGAAGTCACACAATTGCTCCTTCTCAATCTTATGTGCGGGAGACTGCCTGTCTTCACTCCCTTGGGATAGAGTACTCACTCCTCGCCGCAGGAATACCATCAGTGTAACGCGATGAATAAACTTTTTTGAGTAAAACCATACTATAATAATGCACAGAATTTGTCAAGCAAGAGGAAGCGTTTTTTGAATCTTACTTGTCGGCAGCTTACAAAGAGTCTGTTCAGAAGATGACTCTCCGGAATGTCTGTGACAAGGAAGGACTCGTGGATTTGGAAAAGATTTTTTATATTTTTTTATTGACTCCAGACGAGATCTGTGGCTACTCGGTGGCTGTTGTGACCTTAATGCGCTGTACGCAGTGTGTTTGAGCTATGGATCTTGCCACCTTCTTATTGCCAAAAGGACGTCTATATGGAGAATACATGTATCACAGCCACGATTG
Organism: candidate division KSB3 bacterium; assembly: GCA_002748425.1. Lineage (GTDB taxonomy): Bacteria > Moduliflexota > Moduliflexia > Moduliflexales > Moduliflexaceae. The sequence continues at coordinate 44,074 of PDSJ01000015.1, forward strand.
ATGGAGCTGAGTATCAGGTTCCGTCAAACTCTACGATTATAGAAGCCGCCAGCCATATTGGAATTTCGATCCCCTCGCTGTGTTATCATAAAGAGTTAACACCTACGGGCAATTGTGGCATTTGCCTGGTAGAGGATCTCGATCGCCATAGTTTCATCAGAGCGTGTACCACACCGATTGCCCCAGGAATGAATATTCGCACCAGAAGCCGTCAACTCACCCAAATTCGTCGTGACGTGCTCGAACTGATTTTGTCCAATCATCCTGACGATTGTTTCTACTGTGTGAGAAACAATACCTGTGAGCTGCAAGCTCTTACAAAACAGTTGGGTGTTGATCGGCGTACGCTCACGAAATTGTACGAGCCTTCTCAAGTTGACGACAGTTCGCCGTCGATCGTCAGAGAACAGGATAAATGCATTCTCTGTGGCCGCTGTGTCTCCGTATGCGGCGATGATATTCAGACCGTTCACGCAATCGGAAAATCCCAGCGAGGCTTTTCTACCGTCATAGGGCCGCCGTCAGGAAAGATGGCGGACTCTCTCTGCGTGAACTGCGGTCAATGCGTTGCGTTCTGTCCGACAGCTGCTTTGCACGAACATGTTGAAAAAGAGCTGGTGTGGAGGGCACTTGAAGATGAGGAGAAGGTGCTTCTCGTCCAGATGGCACCTTCGGTCCGGGTATCGCTGGCCGAAGAATTCGATTTGCCGATCGGAACAAATCTGATTGGTAAAATGTATCATGCCCTTAAAATGATCGGCTTTGACTATGTGCTTGACACGAATTTCAGCGCAGATTTGACGATCATGGAAGAAGCCTCGGAATTTTTGGCGCGTCTGGAAAGTGGCGAGAATCTGCCATTGCTCACCTCATGCTCCCCGGGTTGGGTGAAATTTGTCGAAACATTCTATCATGGTCTCTTAGGGAATGTGTCGAGCTGCAAATCGCCGCAGCAGATGTTCGGTGCATTGTCCAAGACCTATTTTGCTGAGAAACATAATTTGGATCCAGCCAAAATTGTGACGGTCTCGATTATGCCGTGCACAGCTAAAAAATATGAGGCCCGCCGACCGGAAATGAATTCTCACGGATACCGGGATGTCGATTATGTCCTGACTACGAGAGAGTTCGCCGAAATGCTCAAGGAAGCCGGCATTCATCTCGAAAGTATTAACGACGATATGCCAGACGATCTCATGGGACAATACACTGGAGCGGGAACGATTTTCGGGTCTACCGGCGGAGTGATGGAAGCAGCTCTGCGTACTGCGTATGAACTGGCGACTGGCGAAGAGCTTCCTTCTCTCGACGTCGAACCGGCACGCGGCATCAAAGGCCTGAAAGAGTTCTCAGTGGATGTGAAAGGGACGAAACTGAATCTGGCTGTGGCGAACGGACTTGGGAACGCCCGGAAAGTCATGGATAAGATTATGGCGGCGAAAGTCGCCGGAGAAACTCCGCCGTATCATTTTGTCGAGATTATGGCCTGCCCTGGCGGCTGTGTCGGCGGTGGCGGTCAGCCACACGGCACTATCGACGGTTCCGTCTTGAAACGGCGTATTGAACGGGCCAGTGGTTTATATAAAGAAGATCGAGAGATGAAACTGCGGAAATCTCATGAAAATCCTGAAATTCAGAAGGTCTATGAAGAGTATCTGGAAAAACCGCTCTCGCATAGAGCCCACGAATTACTGCATACCCATTATATAGAACGCGACTCTTTCATCCTATAGGCGTTTTTCTCCATGCAGTGGTGTGCGCCCTGCTGCGAGAGATGGTGTCTGATAAAAAAGCGTCCAAGAGTGAGAATCTTCCTGGACGCTTTTTTTATTATGGCGGCATGTCGTGTTGTTACACAACTCGAATGGCGTTGAAACGGCAAGCGTTATAGCACTGACCGCAATGGATACAAGCCGTCTGATCGATCTCATGCGGCTGTTTGCGTTCCCCCTTGATACAGTTGGCCGGGCAGCGTCGTGCACACAAGGTACATCCCACGCATCGATCGTACACAACTTCGTAGCGTAATAAGGCCCTGCAAACTTTTGCCGGGCATTTTTTGTCGTAGATATGCGCTTCATATTCTTCCCGGAAGCTCTTGAGCATGCTCATCACCGGATTCGGAGCAGTTTTCCCGAGCATGCATAAACTCGCGATCCTGATCTGAGTGGACAATTTCTCTAAGCGCTCGATATCTCCCTCTTCGCCTTCGCCTTCGCAGATGCGCTCCAGGATGTCGAGCATTTTGCGGGTGCCGATGCGGCATGGCACACATTTTCCGCAGGATTCATCCTGGCAAAAATCCAGAAAAAATCGAGCCATATCCACCATACAGGTATTCTCATCCATGATAATCATGCCGCCGGATCCCATCATTGATCCTGCTGCCACCAGGGAATCAAAATCGACCGGCGTATCGAGAAAATCTTCCGTTAAGCATCCGCCTGAGGGCCCGCCGGTCTGAACCCCTTTGAAGGCTTTGCCCCCTGGGATTCCGCCGCCAATCTCGTAAACGATTTCCCGGAGTGAAATACCCATTGGCACCTCAATCAAGCCACTGTGTCGGATGTTTCCCGCCAGCGTAAAGGTTTTGGTGCCCTTACTGGTTTTGGTGCCGATCGCATGAAACCATGCAGCGCCGTTTAACACGATCGGCGCGACATTTGCCAGGGTTTCTACGTTATTAATGATCGTGGGACAGCCCCAAAGTCCAGCTATTGCCGGGAAGGGCGGTTTCGGACGCGGTTCTCCTCGTCCGCCTTCAATCGATGCCATGAGTGCGGTTTCTTCGCCACAGACAAAGGCGCCGGCTCCCATACGGACTTCGATATCGAAGCTAAAGTGTGAGCCAAAGATATTGTCGCCGAGCAGGCCCAGATCTTTTGCCTGCGTGATCGCCAGTTCCAGGCGCTCAACAGCAATCGGATATTCTGCTCGAACGTAAATATAGCCTTGATTGGCACCGATGGCGTATCCCCCGAGCGCCATGCCTTCCAGGACGGCATGCGGGTCGGATTCCATGACGCGACGATCCATAAAGGCTCCTGGATCGCCTTCATCGCCGTTGCAAATGAAATATTTCTGATCTGTTTCAACCCCTGCTGCAAACATCCATTTCCGACCGGTCGGGAACCCGGCGCCTCCCCGTCCGCGCAAACCGGCGTTCAAAATCTCGTCAATCACCTGCTGTGGTGTCATTTCCGTGACGGCTTTTCCAAGAGCCATATAGCCATCGGTCATGATATAATCATCAATTGATTCAGGATCGATTTCACCGCAGCGCCGCAGCACGATTCGAGTTTCTTTCGGTTTTGCTGGTCCGAGTTCGGTATCTTCCTCTACCGCCGGCTCTTCATACAAGAGGCGTGTCAGCCGCCGACCTTTGAGAAGATGTTCCTGAACCAGTTCATCAATATCTTTTGCATGCACCCCGACATAATGGACTCCTTCCGGATACACAAGCAGCTCAGGGCCTTTTGAACTTTGCTGACTAAGGCTGGACGTTTCGATAATCTGAATCTCCGCGTCGAGTTCATAGCGTTTCAGTGCTTTGTGAAGTTCGTCAATGACTTCGCCGGACCCCTGCGCCAGGCTCTTCCGATCTGCAGCCACTAATACGTATCCTCGATAAAACTCTGCCATAATCTTTACGTATCTGATAGTTCCGAATGACAAACTACATGCTTTGGCAGTTTGTCACTCAAGACCCACCACGTTCATTTCATTCTGCTTGACGGTTAATATCATGATGAGGCAGTCTCTTCGTCGACGCTCAGAACCCAGGCATCGATCGGTTCTCCTTTCATGACGTGCTGGTCCATCAGTTTCTGAACGCGTTCGGCATTCAAATGACCATACGTCACCTTTGGATTGCCTTTCAAGTGTATATCGACAACGGGTTCGTGCTCGCAGGTCCCATTGCAGCCGGTTTGTGTCACGGCGACATCTTCCACATTGTTTTCCCGGATGTACTCCATAATCGCCTTCATGGTGCTGCGCGCTCCTGCGGCGATTCCACATGTCGCCATGCCGACGGTGATCGTCACACGAGCCTGACCCTCTTTAATCCTTTTCATTTCGAGGGCGCGTTCTTTAATTTGTTTCAGTTCGTCCAATGATTTCATGCCTGACCCTCCTTATAAAGCTGCTCAATATTACGGTGTAGATAGTCGCTTAAGAACTGAATCACTGACATCTCAGCAATCGACAGTTCTCCGAGTTCACGCTTTACATCGACCGTATTAAACTCAAAGACATGCTCATTCATGTGATGGCGATAGCAGAAGTCGATGTCCGGGTGTCCAACTATCACGGTGATGAGCGTTGAGACGATGTCGCCCAAGGGAACCCGATCGATATGATCGTGCCGGAATGTTGCTGTGACAACTGTGCCCTTTCCCTGCTCTGATTCAATGCTCATGGCTCCGTTGCATTTCTCAGCTGCGGCTTGTAATAACGACAGCCCCAGGCCGACTTTGCGGGTCGTGCGGCTGGTAGAAAAAGGATCGGTGATGGTTGCCAGGGCTTCTTTGCTCATGCCACATCCGTTGTCACGGATCATGATCTTTAACAGATTACTGCGAAGTAATTCGATCACTTCAACCGTAATCACTGTTGCTCCGGCTTTTGTCGAGTTTTGAACAATATCAAGAATATGAAGCGAAAGTTCTTTCACTGGAAAATTTCAGCCGTCCACCGCTGCCCGCGATCGTCTCCTCAGCATCACGCGCCGCATCCAGCGTGATTTACTGATAGTTTTTTAGAAGCTGCGTGAAATTCTTCATACTGACTTTCCCCAGTACGTCATCATCCACCATAACCGCCGGCGCCTGGCTGCACACACCCAGACAGCGACAGGCTTCAAGGGTATAGAGTCCATCTTCCGTGGTCCCGCCGACTTCAACATTCAGAGCGTTTGCGATGTCCTCCAACAGCTTTCCGGCCCCTTTTACATAGCAGGCCGTGCCCATACATACCTTGATGAGATGTTTCCCACGCGGAATCATGGTAAAAAACGAGTAGAATGAGACGACTCCATACACGACGCTCGGAGCGACCCCCATTTCTTTGGCAATATAAGTCTGGATTTCTTTGGGGAGGTAGCCAACCTCTTTTTGAGTTTCATTGAGGACCACCATCAGGCCGCCGCGCTTTTCTTTTGCGCTGGCGATAATCTTATCAATAGCGGCTTTGATATCTGCATTGTTCAGAATTCCTTCCATGTGTAATATTCGCTGTTCAGCTCTCAGCAGTCAGTCAGTCCCGTCCTGCCCGCTGTTTGCTGTTGCCTGGTTCCTGGTCGTTACAGAGGATTAACCCGAAAACATCTTCCATCCTGACGTAAGAGTGCCTTACGCAGTTCATGAATCGTTGGTGATTCAATGAAATAACACGTTGAAGCACTTCCGACATCTTGGAGATAGTGAGCGTCAGATCCTCTTACGACACTATATGTTTTCGTATCAGGAAACTCCTGTTGCGCATCAGAAAGTGTCCGTGTTCGATACACCTCTACTCCGATAATATGTAAATCCGGCGGGATTGAACCTAAGCGGCCAATCACGCTAAACCCGGGTTTGTCAACATGGGCGGGGATGCACATCCCTCCCAGGGCATTCACCTGCGCAACGACAGTGTCTATCGATAACGACGTCGTGCCGGCCAGGAAGCGATCGTTCACCTTCTTCACAGTATTGTCGGCAGCGACTTCAACTTGCACTCCAAACAGCTCTTCCCTGTTTTTGATCGGAGGAAGCGCGGTATAGACGATAGCCTGCCAGGTCATTAATGCCTCTATCGTATCGAAGAAGGTCAGCACATGTGCCTCTTCTTCGGTCGTTACCTCCATACCGGGTAATACATAAATATTCATCCGGCGGGAGGCCTCGCAAAACGCTTTCACATTAGCACCGCTGTTATGATCAGTGATCGCGATAATATCCAGTTTATTTTTTTGCGCCTGTTCCAGGATCGGTCCGGGCGCCATGTCGTAATCACCGCATGGCGACAGTACGGAGTGGATATGTAAATCAGCGGTGAAGGATCGAAGCCCCATAAGAATTCTACGTAATGCCTAACTTATATAATTGTCCCACGATACTGTAGGTGTCCTCGGTGGTGTGGAGAAGGACAATGCCTTCATCGTCGGCTTTTTTCAGAACACTTTCCTCAATATGAGAATTTTCCGTGACGATGACGGCGGGAATTTCCAGCAGCGTTGCTACTGCAATCACATTCAAATGTGTCAGCAGGGTCACCCAGATATCATCCTTCTGAGCTCCCGCCATCACACAGCTCAACATATCTGACGCATAACCGCCCTGGATCTCACAGGTAAGGTTCCTGCTTGAACACATCACTTCCAGAGATAAAGATTTCGCAATCGCTGCAATCGTCATAATCGCTTATCGCTACTTCTTCATGTCGATGAAGGAAACAGCACGATAATTCTTCCCCGTGGACTCTCGTCGATGATGTATTGTCTCGGATTCCATAGTTCGATTGATGTCGAGCCTGCCAGGATCGTTTCCATCACTGATTCCATATTCAGCCCATGGAGGTGAGCGCTGTATTGTTCTGAGAGATTGCCAGCGCTTACAGGAGAGAGGATGAAAGCATCAGAAGCTGCCTGTTTGACGTCTCTGGCTGTGGCATGGTGCATGGTTTATGCCCGGCCTTCTTTCTGGGGGGATGGATGACCGCTTGTGAGCCCGGCTGCATAAATTCGTCCGCTTGCTTCAAACATCGTGCAACAGGAGGACAGCAGAGGAACGCCTTTTTCTTCAGCCAGTTGAACTGTTTCCGGGGGCGGCGTTTTGCTGCCTACAAATAAAATAACAGCAATGCCGGCCATCTCTGCCGTTCTCACGACTTGAGGATGTGTCAAACCAGTCAGGAGCACCCCCCCTTCTTTTGCAAGATACAGAACATCACTCATCAAATCTGCCGAAAACGCTGAGGTTGCATTTTGTGCAAGATTGACGTTTGATGTGAGCACTTTGGCTTCTGTCACCTCAAGAACTTCCTGTAGAGTCATTGTTCGTCCATTTCGTGATAAAGAAAGTGATAGTGCCATTTCAGCATCTGATGGTTGCGCATTATATTTGACAGGGAAAAATCATGTCAAGAAATTTCCATAGCCAACTGCAAGCGCACGACCGGACTCTGACTTGAAGCCCTTTTAGTTCAGCGCGATACGGGGGTCACTGATTTCAGGCAGTCGACATCAAATTGGGGATATCGATCGACGATCACTAAGCCATTGATGGCTTGTGCGAAGCTATTTCGCATACGGCGCGAGGCTGTGCCCCTGAAAGCAAGCGTTCCAGGACAGCTCAAGTGCTGCCGAATTTCCGTCACAGGGACAGCGTCATCAAGTCGCGAGCGGTCGACAGTATCAAGAAGAGAGCAGCCTTCAGGATTGGAACAGGCAATTACGCTTCCAGAAGACGGTCTCACAGCGTCTTATATCAGCCCTGGTCGAAGCTGAAAGGGACCTCTTGAGCAAGAGGGAGAAGAAGTGTATCGGCCTGAATCAGCTGCTCTTCCGTGCCGGTGAGGGCAAAACGGCAGCAACCTTCTGCGCCGCAAACACCGCCGCCGGCGATGAGTTCCACCTCAGCACCGCTGAGATCTTTGATGGCTTCGAGTTCGCTGTAGACCTCTCCGGTGACGGTGAACAGGCGAGGGCCTGCGGCACCTGGCAGGTTGATCTGCTGCGCAATATCATTCAGATCCCCGATGACACGCTTTTCAACACCGACTGGGATAATAAGCCGGACGCGGCGTCCTGCCACTGCCTGTAAGGCAGCGCCGATGGTTCCGGCTTTCGGATCACCGATAAGGATCGCTGCCTTATGTGTGCCGATCTCTGCTGCATTTGCCCCTTTTAAAATGACATCGCCTTCTTGAAGATCGTCCACAACATCAAAAATCGTTTTTCCCCGCTGCCATTTTCCATTGAGTATAACGACATCTCCCGGAAACTCCCTCCCATCCGGCATTTGTCCAGCATCAGTCCGCCCGGCCCAAGGCGGCATCGTGATGCCACGGAAAAATCTTTTACGAGAAAAATCGCTCGCCTGCCCGAGGCTGTTGAGGATTTCCTCAGCGACATACGCATTTGTTGTGCCGGCGATAATGACCAAGCGACCCCGCTCTACGACTTTTCGGATAGCTGGGTGCTGCACAAGCGCTTTTGCAATAACCCGTTTTCCAGCAGCAGGACTCAGCACATACTGTTTGAGCCGCATTGTCATCTTTTCTCCTCCATGAAAAACTGTATGTATTTTCTGTTTTATGCGCGATTAGCGCCTGTCCCGCCCGGACATCGATACTGTTTTCTCTGGTACTGACGCGTAAACAGCCTCGTAAGTCACCTGTAGAAAAACTTATGCCTGACAACGTGAACGCTCTCAATAACGCGGGGGGATATATTTCGGTCTTGTCGAGGGCTCAACAGGCGGATTGTGAAACGCTGTCACGTTCTCAGTCAGACCCGGCTGACGCCTGATCTGACTGAGACATTTTTCTGGTGAACTCTCCACTGACTCTGTGAAGGACTCAATGGGGTAAAATCGATTCTTCGGTATCAGGATCGAATAGATGCAGTTTGTCCATGTTAAAGGCCAGATCGATCTCTTTCTCAACAAGAGCGCGTTTCTCCGTAAAGCCAACACTGTATTCCGGGATTTTAGCCACAAACTCGTGCTTACCGGAATTGACATACAGCAATTCTTCCGAACCGATCGGTTCGATGACGTCGATCTGGGCGGTCATGACATTGCCACTGCCTGCAAACCCTGCTCGCTCTTTATCGACGATATCTTCCGGGCGGAATCCAAGAATGACATTTTTATGGATATAGGCATCCAGAGCAGCGTCAGGCTCTGGAATTTCCAGACGGAAGTCTTCCATATCGAGCCAGAGTCCATGATCAGAGACAATCTTTCCTCTCATAAAATTCATGGAGGGACTGCCGATAAAGCCTGCCACAAAGATGTTGGCCGGCTGGTTATACATACTGCGGGGATCGCCGATTTGCTGGACGATGCCGTCTTTCATCAGAACCAGACGGTCAGCCAGAGTCAATGCTTCAATTTGATCGTGAGTCACATAAATCGTCGTGGCTTCAAGCTGCTGGTGAATTTTATTCAGTTCGAAGCGCATGTGAACGCGCAGTTTGGCATCGAGGTTACTGAGCGGTTCATCCATCAGGAAGACTTTTGGCTTCCGCACGATGGCACGTCCGAGAGCCACGCGCTGGCGCTGTCCGCCTGAAAGATGGCGAGGCCGGCGTTCCAGGAGATCCTTGATACGTAGAAGTTCAGCAGCATGGTGTACCTGGTCCCGGATTTCCTGGTCAGGATATTTTCTGGCTCGTAAACTAAAAGCCATATTTTCGAAGACGTTCAAGTGAGGATACAGGGCGTAACTCTGGAAGACCATTGCAATATCACGATCCTTCGGCGGCATTTCGTTGACCAGCTTTCCGTCAATGTAAATCTCCCCCCGGGTGATCTCCTCCAGTCCGGCGATCATTTTCAAGGTTGTCGTTTTCCCACAACCCGACGGGCCGAGAAAGACGATAAACTCTTTGTCCTTGATCTCCATGTTAAATTCCTGCACCACAGGTACACCTTTCGTGTACTCTTTATAGATATTCTTTAAAGCGACATCTGCCATAGTGATGTTTGAGATTTCAGATTTGAAATGTCAGAGGCGTCTCTAACAAGTCAAATTCCACATCTTCAATCGAGGATTTATCCTTTCACAGCTCCAAATGTGAGACCTCGGACAATAAATTTTTGAACGGTGAGGGCCAAAATCGTCGGGGGGATGATGGCCATCAGCGCACGCGTGGCAATAAACCAAAATTGAATGCCGCGCGTATCCGACGCGCCGGAAATAATGTACGGCAGTGTGATCGCTTTCCGTTGCGCCATAATGAGGGCAAACATAAATTCATTCCAGGCAAATGCCAGGCAAATAATACCGGTTGCCACCAATCCCGGAGTTGAGAGCGGCAGGGCCACTTTAAAGAATGCTCCGATATGGGAATAGCCGTCCACAAGCGCAGCCTGTTCGAGTTCGACAGGAAGTTCCTTGAACAACTGGCTCATGATGATCACAGCAAAGGGCAGATTGAACGTGGTATTGAGCACGATTAAGGTTGAGACCTTGTCAAGCGCCTGAAACTGGCGTGCGAGCAGAAAAAACGGGATCGCGACAACGACCGGAGGCAGCACACGCTGCGATAAAAACCAGATCGTTAAATCCGGGTTCTTGATTTTGTCGAATTTAAAACGCGCCAGACCATACCCGGCCATCGTTCCGAGCGCTGTTGCCAGCAAGGCACTGGTGAACGCAATAATGGTGCTGTTCAAAAGCGCTTTTTGATTTTCAGGCACGGCAATTTCAGCTTTCCAGTTTTCTAAGGTGGGCTCAAACTGCAAAAACGGAATAGCCAGCCCGGCGACGGTAAACGTTTCCGCCGGTTTTCTCAATGAGGTGGTCACAGCCCAATAAAACGGGAAGAGTGCCCACATAATACATAGCGCGATAGCGATCACCGTAAAAATTCTAAGTGGTGACCACCCTTTTTCAGCATTCTTACTCATAAATTTCCCTCATACGTTTAAAGAAGAATGTCACAATAATCATCATCACAATCAGCAAGATAAAGCCCTGAACCGCTGCATAGCCCAGATCAAAGTATTTCATGCCCGTGAGGTACGTGTACAATGAATAGACCATCGTTGATGTTCCCGGACCGCCTCTGGTCAGACGCGACGGAATATCGAAAATCTTACACGCTTCAATCAGGCGCAGTAAAAGAACGATGATTAAGACCGGCTGCAACATGGGGAGCGTGATACGGCGGAACAATTGCCAGCCTGGTTTGTAATCCAATGATGCGGCCTGATAAATCTCTTCCGGTAATGATTGGAGACCTGCCAGAATGACGAGGAAGCAAAACGGCGTCCATTGCCAGATTTCAACCAGAACCACCGAAATAAAAGACCAGATGGGATCTGATAACCAAGGGACTTTTAAACCAAGAGGGGTAAGGAAACTATTGATCGGCCCTCCCTCCTCATAAAAAATCGTTAAAAACAGAAATCCGATGGCCACTGGAGTCGCAAAAAGCGGCATGAGCAGAATTGTGCGGTAGGCTTTCAACCCTTTTACTTTTTGATTAAAGAGCAGGGCCATGAGTAAGCCCAGCACAATTTCAAGCGTCACGGTAATAAGGATGAAAACGAGTGTAATTCTGACCGTGTTGTGGATCTTGTAATCCGTGAAAAACCGGGTGAAATTTTTGAACCAGACAAATTTATCACTACGTCCGATCTGGATTTTATAAAAACTGGTTCTCACGCCGTACAGGAACGGAAACACTGTGAACAGCAAGACCCATGTCGATGCCGGCAAGAGGAAGAGGAACTTGATATCTTTCTGGGTGATCTCAAAGGCGTTTTTCATGGTCATCCCGGCAAAATACCACATGAGAGCTCCGACAGCAATCCAGACAAGCAGCGCCTGCCAGAACGGGACAGATCCTTGCAGAACCCCCAGCAGGCTAAATAAGAGCGCAACGGAAAATCCGCACATGGCCGCCAGCCACGCCCAATGGTGCAGCAGCAGTAATCCCCGTGCCGTCAGAAACAGATAGACTAATCCCGCCACCAGTAAAAACGAGAATCCTTGACTGAAACCGTAGAGAACAGCGGCGATTCCACCGACAAGAAACAAAATCCCCCAGCCCCAGACAGACCAGGACATGGAGGAAAAGATGTGACGTAAAGATTTTTTTTCATCAGTCATAGTTGAAATAATGAGGGGTCTGAAACATGATTAAAGCACTTCAGACGTCATTAGATAAGGACACGCGCATTTCAGCTCAACAATGCCGCGCTATGCGTTGGAGATACCGGGACGCGGGTCCCGGTATCCGGATGTGGAACGATCTTACGGCTGGTAGCCGATCGATTCTTGATAAAACTTCAGCTGTTCTTCCATGCCAAGGCGTTCGTTGACCTCGTTCCAGTCTTTTGCAGCACGATCGAGCGCTTCCTGAGGAGTGAGCTGTCCGGCCATGGCGGCATTAAGATGTTCGTCAAGTTTATACCAGAATTCTTCGCCGCCGGGGATGCGGATGTACGGCTGCACCGTATCAGCAAAGAAGTTGTCATGATAGGCCTGAGTGTAATCCTTTACATCGGCAGCATCCCAGTTTTGAGAAGTAAAATCTTCGATTGTGGCCGTTCCTCCCTGCTCTTTTAAGTAATGCAGGGTCCAACCCGGGTCGACGCCTGTCCATCCGCGAGCCACATTCCACATACTGATTTTGGGAGTTGCATGGAACGCAAGCAAGTGGTAGATGACTTCTTCGACGCCTTTTTCCACAGCCGAATTCAAGATGACTCCGTGCCAGGATCCGCCGGTAGTATTTCCGACAACATTCGGTTCGTCCATGGTGACGAACTTTCCCTGGCAGCGGTCGTACACTTCATACGAGCCCGGCAGAACAGCAGCCCCCAATTTCCCCTTGATTGCTGAACGGCTTTCATCCTGGACCAATGATCCGACATCACCCCATGAATAGGTGAAAATGGCATCGCCACGCAGAAAATAATCCCAGGCGGTTCCAAGATCCCAGGCGATCTGAGCCTCTGGACCGGTTTTGAAGAGCTTATACAGGAACTCCAGCGCTTTGACATGGCCCGGTTCATTGATCAATGGAGTCATGTCTTCAGGATCAAACCAGTACACATTGTGACATTTATCGACGCTCTCGCCGGGCAGAACAGTGTACGCAGCGGACAGCGAAACAAAGTGATACATACCCTGATTCTGAACCTGGAAGTGCAGGGCGATTCCGGAGTCTTTTTCCACTTCGCCGTCGCGATCCCAGTCTTTATTATTAAAGAAGTTGGCGATATCATAGACTTGATCCCAGGTCTTTGGAGGAACCGGCAGTTCATAGCCGAGAGCTTCTTTAAATTCCGCCTGCCATTCTGGAGCGGTCAGGATGTCTTTTCTGAAATACAGGACCTGCCCGTCGCTGTCGTTCGGAACCCCGTACCATTTTCCGCCCCAGGTATGCAGATTGACCAAGGCTGGCGGGAGATAGTCACGAGACCACTGCGGGAAGCGGGGATCGCCATAATAGGCTTCAGGCGAGAACGCAAAACCACCGGTGACCAGATCGCCGTACCAGGATGCGGCCGGCATGCATGCATCATAGTTACCTGCGCCGGTTTGCAGGTCGATCATCACTTTCTGAAATTGCTCTGCAATCGGAATCTCCACGATATTGAGCTTGGCCCCGGTCAATTTTTCCCAGGCATCGCGCCATTCAAACAACGGACCAGAGATGCCACCCTTGGGACCACCGGTATTCACGGTAATTGAGATCTCTTTTCCTTTAAACGGTTGTTCGCCGCTGGCGGCAATTGATCCGATTTCTTCATCGGTAAAGGTAATCGTATCTCCACTGGCCGACGTGACCGTCACATCCGCCGAACTGACCATCGCCGACAGGAAAATACCCACACACACAAGACTCATCATTGATAGAACACGTTTCATAAACTTCTCCTCCACATAGCTGAACATCTGTCGTTGACAATAGGTTGACACTGGGTCGAAATGAGTTCACACAGTCGCAGTGCTCTGCAGAAAAGCACTTATAGTCGGTCCCGGGCACCACCACCTTTTTTCGGGTGACATTGGAGTTCGTATTGAGATAGGCGCAGAGAGCAGCTCATATCCCGTAGTTTATCGTAACAACTCTTCTTGCAGGCAAGAAGAGTTGTCAAGGAAATTTCTTTTACGCTTTCCCGCTGCTTCCGAAAACATCCATCACGCCACAAATATGCGCCTTGATAATATCCCGGCCCCAGAACGCAATATCATGGAAAAATACCTCTTCTGAGCGGTTGAGCCGCGTTTTAATCTCGTTGGCGGTCAAGCGTGAGCAGGCGCTGTAATAATTAATTTTACTGATACCATGCTGAATGACCTGGTGATAGATCGCTTCTTCGAGTCCGGATCCGCCATGCATGACTAGCGGGACATCGACGTGTGAGGCAATGTCGCGAATCCGGGCATAATCGAGCTGCGGCTTTTTTTTATAGATTCCGTGTACGCTGCCGAACGAAATCGCGAGGGCATCGATTCCGGTTTGCGCAACAAAATCCTTTGCCTGTTCAGGATCGGTGTAGGCTTTTCCCTGCGCTCCGGACTGCTCTGTCGTGTCTTCGCTTGATGCGATATGTCCAAGCTCGGCTTCGACGTCACAATTGAGCGTGTGGGCGATTTTGACGATTTCTTGTGTGCGGGCAATGTGTGCTGGATACGCATCGTCCGAGAAATCCGCCATGACAGAAGAAAATCCCATTGTAATCGATTCGAGTAATAACTCAAACCGGGTGCCATGATCCAGATGGACGCAGACCGGTACAGAAGCACATTCGGCTTCGTGCAGCATAATCGGCCCGAGACTTTCCAGTCCTGCTTTTTCTGCATGTACTTCAGCAACTTCGATAATTACCGGCGAGCGTGTTGCTTCGGCAGCGCCGATCACGGCTTGCACGGTTTCAAGGTTCATCACATTAAATGCTCCGACAGCATAACGCTCTTCTTGTGCCTGCTGCAACAATGAAGTCAAATCAATCAGACTCATAGGTCCTCTCTTTTTGTATAGATAAACGGTTAATCGTCAATATGGTGTCATGTCACTGCTGATAGCGCGCGGGATGGATTGTTGATGGGAGACATTGCTTCCCCGTTATCGCGCGTTGAAGAATCTCAAAGGGCAGCTGAGTGCTTCCTCTTACGCCAATGAGACGCTGACAGATACGTCAAGGATCGAGTCAGACTACGTTGAAGCGACGTGGATTTGTCAATATAAAAAAATATATTTTTTCTTGCAATTTTTTCCGGAAAAACTCTTTAGCTGTTCAGCGACCATTACGCGAGACAGTATGAAATTTTAATTTTTTATGATAAGGATGGTGACTGAGATGCCGAAATTTGACGTTGTGGGAATCGGCGTAAACGATGTGGATGCGTTTTACTGCCTTCCTGAAGGCTATCAACTCGATCGAAAGAACTGGACGGAAGAAGCAAAAATTCAGGCCGGCGGTCCTGCTGCAACGGCGAGTTGTCTCTGTGCGATGCTGGGGTGGAGAACCGGCTTCATCACCCCTGTGGGGGAGAATATGCTGAGTGAGATCGCAAAAACGGAATTTGTCTCCAGAGGGGTTTCAGCAGACCTTTTTATTTCGTACCCGCAGGCCAAGCCGGTATTTTCAGTCGTTCAGATCGATCCGCGCCTGGCAACGCGGACAATTTTTTCTCAATTGACTGATTATGTGTACATTAATCCTGCTGATATGGTCCTGGATGCGGTGACTGAAGCACACGTGCTTATTGCCGACAGCTATGAACCCGACGCTGTGATGGCTGCATTGGAGGCCATTCAAGGAAAAGCATGTCGTTCCGTTCTCGATTTGGAAAGCGGCGGACCAGAATGGCTCTGGCGTGCCATCGAACTCGGAACCGACATCATTATGCCCCTCCACGAAGCCCGCGAATTGACCGGAGAGGCAAGCCCGCAAGAGGTCTTGCAGGCCCTGTCAAAAAGAACGACGGCGCAGCTTGTTGTGACGAACGGCTCGGAGGGAAGCTGGGCTTTGACGACCAATGGCATACATCATCAGGCAGCCTTTGAGGTCGATGCACGCGATACGACCGGCTGCGGCGATGTGTTTCACGGAGCCTATGCAGCCGGTCTTCTGGAGGGGATGTCATTAGCGCTGCGTCTGGAATTTGCCGCGTGGATGGCGTCAATGACAGCAACAAAAGTCGGAGGGCGCGAAGCGCTTTTTTCGCGGGAGCAAGTCCCGACGCAGGATCTCTCGCTGTTGTCGGAGGCATTGCAGGCGCAGCGACTTTTTGTGGGCTGATGACGTTTCGGACAATGCCGGATCGCTGAGATAATCACGCATGGAAGGCACCGATCGCCGTGTCACATAAGGCGGCTCTCCACAAAATCTCCTAATGCGCAGTATTGTACAAAGAGCTTGTTATACTGTTCGACATGTTCGGATTCCGGGCTGTACTGCGCTGAGAAGCCTTCATTCATGGCACGTTGTGCGTCAGGAAGACTGCGATGGATGCCGGCCGCGGTTGCCGCATACATGGCGGCGCCCATCGCGCAGGTTTGCATTGAGGCAGCCACTGAAATCGGGCGGTTCAGGACGTTTGCGAGTATCTGCATGACAAAAGGTGAACGCTGTGCAATGCCGCCGACGGCGATAATCTTTTCAATCTGAAGACCGTTGGCCAGAAAGCTCTCCAGAATTCTGCGGGCTCCAAAGGCTGTTGCCAGCACAAGCGATTTGTAGAGCTTTGGAGCGTCCGTCCCGAGATCCAGTCCGGTGACAGCGCTTTTCACATATTCATTCGCAGAGGGATAGCGGCGGCCGTTCAGCCAGTCCAGCGCCACCAGACTGATGTCATCGTGAGAAAGCTGTTGAGCCTGTGCCGTTATTTGCAGAATAAGCTGTTCAGAGAGTTCTTTGAGCACATCTGCCTTTTGATCGGCCGAAATCGTAGATACTGTTGGAAGCAGATGTCTGAGCGGCCAGAGCAGCAGCTCTTTAAACCAGGCGTAGACATCTCCGAACGCCGCCTGTCCCGCTTCGATTCCTACAAAGCCGGGCAGAATTGAATTTTCCGCCTGCCCGCAAACTTCCTTTAATGACTTTCCGCGCAGGACAGATGCCTTTTCGATGATCATATCCACACTTGACGTGCCGATGACTTTGACGAGGACGTGTGGCGCAATGCCTGCACCGACAGCACCGGCATGTGCATCAAAGGAACTGCCACCCACAACAAGCGGAGAGGGAAGGCCGAGTCTATGCGCCCATTCCGGAGTCAGCCAGCCGACCGGAGTGTCGGCGGGCTGCGGGACAGCCCCGTACGTCTTGCTGATCTCTGCTAATGAGGGATCGAGATTCGCCAAAAACGCCTGAGCGGGTAAGCCCCCGAATTCACTATGCCACAGGGCCTTATGTCCGGCTGCACAGGCGGAGCGATACATTGCGGCAGGATCGTTTCGACCAGCGAGAAGCCCGGGAATCCAATCGCAATGCTCAACCCAGGAAAATGCTGCTTTGCTGATTGCCGGATCGCTGCGGTGCGTATGGAGCATTTTCGCCCAGAACCATTCCGAGGAGTATCTCCCCTGAAAACGGGTATAGTCTTCGCCCTCCCAGGCCTCGGCAGCACGGGTAAATTCCTCGGCCTCATCGGCAGCGCTGTGATCTTTCCACAAGTGGAACATGGCATTCGGATTTTCACGGAATTCAGGCAGCAGGGCCAGGGGCCTTCCTGCCCGGTCGACAGGGCAGGGGGTTGAGCCGGTCGTCTCGATCGCAATCCCTTTCACACACGATCTCAGCTCTTGTCCGGCTTGTTTGAGAGCGCTGTGCACACAGGCTTGAAGTCCTTCCAGATAATCAAGCGGATGCTGCCGGAATTGATTCTTTTCAGGCATGCTGTAACGGCCTTCACTCCAGCGGGCATAGGTACTCAGGCCTTCCCCTGCCACTTGCCCGTTTGATGCATTCACGACAATCGCTCTGACTGAATCGGTTCCAAAGTCGACTCCAATCACAAAATGATCTTTCATAAAAGTATGATCCTTTTTAACGCACTCGATGGATTCGGCTTGCTTATTCCGACAGGATTCCGAATCATGGAGGTTTGGATGTTTTTCAGCGCTCAACGGATGCTTGTTCCTGTGGAGCGGAGTTTTTTGACAAAGCCATCAGTTTTGAGACTGATGCCGAGATGATATTGCAGATAGCCTGTCAGGAGGCGCCGAATATCCTGATACGCCTGAACTGAAAAGCCAGGGGGCTGGAGCTGTGAAATCCGGGTTTCGAGAAAGTGCTGTAAACACTCTATGCTTTGAGGGTTGAGATTGACCGCGCCTTTTTTGAGCCGCTTGCAGCGAGGGCAGAGAATCCCACCCTGAGCGAGATGGAAGGCCGGCAGGTGCTGCTCCGGGACTGCATTCTGTTGGGACGCTGTCGGGCGTGTGCGTAATTTGCCGCAATGAATACAGCGATCAAGTACCGGCGTATAGCCGAGGTGGGCCAGAATTTTTACTTCAAAGGCCGGCAGCAACATGCGTATGTCCTGTCCGTGCTCGATTTGTCGGAGTGTTTCACAGAGTAATCCGTAGACTGGTTTATGGCTGTTATCATATTTTTCAAAGCCCTTGTTGATGAGTTCGGCGAGACAGGACGCTGCGACGATTTTATGAAAATCGTCATGCAGGCGCGTAAACGCTTCGACCATGTCCACCTGGGTGATTTTGAGCAGCGGTGGGTCCGTCTGCCCGCTATGTCGCTCAAGGTGCCCGGCTTTATGAAAAAAGATGACGGCTACCCGATTAAAGAGTTCCAGTTTCCCACTGTATTTACTCCTGATCTTCCTGATACCCCTGGCGATGCCCTGAATTTTCCCATAATCTTTTGAAAAAAAAGTTACGATCTTGTCGGCTTCTCCGAGCTTTGAGGCGTTAATAACGATTGCGTCGATGCGTTCAAATGCCATAATGTCTTTGGATGGTTTATTTAAATGTAAATTTAAAGGTCATACTTGTGTCCAGTTCTCCGTCTTGATCGCGTTGGGCGGTGATTGAGACATTCTCTGATAATTCATATTCCACCCCGAACAATTGCTCTTTCTCTGTACCGCCGACCGAGGTGGTATAGGTCAGCATCAGGGCATCAAAAAAACGCTTGGCCACTGTGAGTGTCGGCGTTGATTCTGCTTCTTTTGAGCGTGACAATAAGGGATCAACATCGACGGAAAGTCTGTCCAGCTTGAGCGTCTCTTCAAGCTTTTTTTCCAGGACGCTTTGTAACGGCCGGGTGACAAAACTATAGGCACCCGTCTGAACGCCGGTCCCGGCAGCGAGCAGTCCGGCGATTTCACTGTCGGAGAGCGGTGGGTCGGAACTCATACTGAATGAAAACTGGTCGAGGTTGCCGTCGATACCCAGTTTCACATCGTATTCCTGGACCACAGTTTCCACCTGTACGTTTATTTCCGGGTTGAGACGCAGAGGATCGAGGAAGTCGAATACGCCGCTGATAATGTCATAGCGCGTATCTCCGAAGACTACCCGGCCTTTAGGCACCTCAATACGACCTTCTAATTGAGGTTTCAGCGCTGTGCCAAGCACTCTGAGACTGGCCCGTAAATCGATATCCGCGAGTTTATTTTTTACCCGGACGTTTTGAGGGGCTTTGATGAAGAGTTCCAGCATGATCGGATTTTTGGGCTGTCCTTCAAGAGGTGGAAGTGAGAGCTTTCGATTCTTGGTCCCAACGATGCTCAAGATGTCGAAATCTTTGCTGTACAAGGCATCGTGTACATGAATTTCACCGGCCAGTTTCTGTTGTTGCATGTCTCCGGAAATCCTGATTCGCGGCGAGATATTGAGGCTGAGAGAGTCGATAAGCTTCTCAATGAGCAGATGTTTTCCCTCAACATCGATGCTGAAATCATCCGGGACAAGGCCGGTATAGTTGATGTAGCCTCCAACGATGACTGTTCCGCTGCCGACCGTGCCCTGCACGTCGAGAATCTCGGCCTTGCCTGGTCCAAAGGCCAGTTTTCCGCTGATATCGGCGATCGGATCGGGATAGGCTGCGAGTTTGATGTTTCCACGATTCAGCTCGGCCAGCCCTTCCAGTCGAGGTTCCTCGACGTTGCCTTCAAGATTGCAAATGAGCTGCAGATGCCCGCCTAATGATTGTATCCCGATATCATCAGGCAGGAAGGGCTTTATGCCTCTGAGATCGAGAATCCCGTCAATATCCAGATCGAAATGTCCTTGAAAATCCAGCACACCTTTCGCAAACATGCCTAATTCCTCTCCTCTCATTTCCAGCGAATTGACATGGACAGCTTCCGGCGTCAGCACAATGTCGATGTCTTTGGTATTCTCCATTTTTTGGCCGAACACATCGAGAAGTACCTGGCTGAATTTCACATCTGCAGACAGATGCTGTAAGTCTGTCAACAAGCCCTCTGAGCGAATTGTACCGCTGATCAGGCCTGTGATACCTTCTAATTCGACAAAAATCGAAAGGATCTGCTCGATAGCTGCTTCGTGTGTCTCCACCTTGAGCGCATAAGGAAGGCCCGTCTCCAAACTGAGTTCCAGCGAAACGCGGAGTTTATCGCGGAACGTTCTCAGAGAGCTCTGGAGTTCCCGGCCGGCAAGTAAGAGGCTACAATACACGTCTTCAACCGTTTTCTCGGCATACTGTAAATCTTTCAGGGTGATTTCAGCAGTTGCTTCAGGATCGTCTATGCTGCCGGAAGCCCGGGCGTTGAGATCGATTTTCCCTTCATATTGAGGCGCGAAGGAGTTCAGCGCGTCAACAGTATGAAGATCGATATTGTGGGCGTCGATTTCAGCTTGGAAAGACAGATCAAAGCCTAGGCCTCCTTTGACCGCGATACGGCCTTCATTTTTTATCAGTATCAGATTGTCAGTAGAAATCTGCCTGTCTGCCATTTTGATCGTTCCGCGAAGTGAATCGAAGCGCTGCCCCCAGGCATTGATATCAGTGATATGCAGCGGCAGCTCGATTGCAGGATTCTCCGCGGTCCCTGTAAGGAGAGCATCGATCGGTTCCAGGATCCCTTTCAGTGCCAGATCCTGTTTGCTGAGCGCAAGGTAATCTGCTAAAGGTGCCTCTGCGATGCTGATGGGGAAGTGGATCTCTGGTCCTGCCTCTCCAGTGAGCGTCAGAGTTCCGTGACTTTTGATTTCAGCCTCATTGTAACGGAGTTGCAGCTGCTTAACGTGCAGAGTGTTGTTTTGAAAGGCGACCTCGGCTGTGATATCGTCTGCCTTGACCCAGGCAAGATCGGCCTGGCTGAGATGGGCGCTGGCGACGATGTTCAGCTCTGAAAGCGAGCCTTGAACGCTACCGCTGAATTCTTTGATTTGCCCGTCAACATGATGTAAAAAAGAATCTTTGTCGAGTCCCGGCACGAATAGCAGAGCCTGCCGCATCAGGGCGTTGAGGCGTTGAGCCGAAATATCATAGCTGATATCGACGTACGGACCACTGCTCTCGATCGTTCCGGAACTCTCTAGCAGCAGAACGTCGGAATTGACCCGAAGAGTCGATACTGTCACCCTGCGATCTTGAAATGTGCTCATAAGATCGAGGACAAAAGGTGTCTGTTGGATGCGTTGTTCAGAGCTCGCGGGGTCCACTGAAGTGATACCTATGCTGCCTTTTCCTTGCAGGTCGATTTGGGCCAGAATATCTTCCAGGGCAAAAGAATCTCCCTGACAATCGAGCGCCCCTGCCAGCGTTCCGGAGACAGTAAAGCCTTGACCGGCGTCATGGGGCTTCAATTGCTGCACGATACGCTCAAGAATGATATCTTTCAGCGTGAGCTGCGTTTTGAAAGTCGAATTGAGTAGGCCGAGCTGGCCGTTCCCCCGGATACTGCCGCCGAAGATCTCGACAAAGAGTTGTGAAAATGTCAGGGTTTCCTGCGCAATGCTGACGTTGGCCTGGATGTGTTGTGAAGTGACGCCATAGGCGGTCAGCTTGTCGATGCCCAGCGCAGCGTCGAGCGTAAGATGAGCCAGGTCAAAGTGGCTGCCTCTGGCTGTAATCGGACCACTGATGCGTCCAGTCACCTGCGGAGGATCAGGCATCAGGGCCATGATTGATCCAAGCTCGACTTCTCGTGTTTCGATTTCAGCCTGATAGAGAAAATCATCATAGAAGTTCAGGTGTCCTTTCGCCTGTAAATGCCCCTGAAAAGCGTTCACAGACAGGCTGTCGATGAACAGCCTTCGTTCGGCGATTCTAAGCTGACCCTGTCCTTGTTCGATGTCAACACCATAGATCGAATCACGTTCAAACTCCAGAGAAGCATCGATGAGAAGATCGTTGAAATCGAGACTGTCCCCTCCGACACTCACATTCCCGCTGACAGGCCCCCGGATATCGAGTGGAGAATCAGGTTCAAGTATTGAATTCACATGTTCCAGATGGACGCGATCGAGAGTGACCTGAGCTGAGATCCTGGGGGAAGCGGCAAGTGACAGATCGGCGTTCCCCTGGATTGTTCCGTCCCAGAGTTCGGCATACAGATCACTGATACCAAGCTGCATATCCTGATAGCTCAGATCGGCGTCAAGCCTCCCGAATTGCAGTTCCCAGGCCGTGCCTTGCGGTAGTGAGAGATGTCCTTTTGCCTGAAGATCCAGAATATTTCCGCGTATCTGTCCTTTGAAATCGGCGAGACCGTGTAAATTCTGATCGAGGTCTGCAAGCCGATCGATTTCATCAAGCGCTGCCTGGGCATGAAGCGACAGGTCGAACTCTGCTTGCGGGAGATTGAAAACGTCGCCGCTAATGTCGACTGAAGAGGCCCCGGCCTTGACCTGAAATGCCGAAAGAGACACGGTCTGTTCGTGAAAGTCGATTGTGCCGTTGAGTGCGAGCGGCAGCACAGCTCGATTTTGAAAGGCGATTTCACTGTCTTCCAGCGTCAGGACGGCATGTGTACGAAAGCCTCTCATGCGAAATGAGGCCAGGATATTCAAGCAGCCCAGATCGATACGCAGGGGTTGTCGTTGATCGGCAAAATGAATTTTTGCATCATTCAGTTCGATATGAGGAATACTGAGGCGATTCAGGAGTGCCTGCATGTTAAAAATGGAGGGGTCTTGAGGGCGTTCCGGTTCCTGGGGAGGAAATATCGGTAAATTTGAACGTCCCTCTTTGTCAAACTCGACCCAAATGTCGGGGGTGTCAAAGATCACGTTCGTGATGACAATATCAGGGGAAATCAGGCTGCGCAGCGCAAGCTGGGCCTGAGCGCGTTTGACAGCGAACATGGTTCCTTCCGACAGCTTCTGCCGCCGGGCGATCGCGAGTTCTGAGATAACAAATTTTGGGTTGGGAAAGCTCAGATGGACACTTTCAAGAGCAACCTCCCGTTGAAGCTGTTCGCTGAGAATTGTTTGAAGGTGTGCAGTCAGGACCCGATCGATCGTATCAGCGAAAAACAGATGATAGCCGAAAATGACCGTCAGAACCAAAACACTGAACACAAGCAGGGCGATGACAAAGGCACTTTTGAGAAGTTTCTTCATATATCTTTAATCGCTATGTGAATGGATACTATATTGCCCTAAACCGTCCACCCAAATTCTTCCAGTAACAGACAATGATGGTTTATGAATGGATAACGTTATGAAACTGAGTTTATCTGGAACAGAACCAGACCAAGTATACTGCTCAGCCTCTTCTGTAAACTGTTCACGATTTGCAGTGACGGAAACATCATCAAAGAGATTCAGCACAACTCGTTCTTCCTGAAGAAGAATTTCAGGAAACAGATAATTATGTCTTACTCCAGGAAAAATGTCAAGTTTTGCGTTCCTGTCACTGTGAGAAAGCACGCACTTTTTCCTTTATGAAGGCACTGTAGCTGCTTTTTCAGGGAAATTGGAAAAAATACGATTTTTTTTATTGACATGATAAAAGGAATTTTTTTATGTTATCCAGCACATCAAGCCGAAGTGGTGGAATTGGTAGACACGCTATCTTGAGGGGGTAGTGGACAACCGTCCGTGGGGGTTCGAGTCCCCCCTTCGGCATGTTTATGCCTTTTTTGCACGCCAGCACGCCAGACCGATTTGTTATTGGGCTTGTAACGCTCGTTCCGATATTTTCAAAAACGCCCCGATTATCACAAAGCATCCAGCCATAAGGAGAAAGACTGGTCGCAATCCTATACAGGCGGCAAATATTCCTCCGCTGAGTGATCCGGAAAACCAGCCAAAGGCCCTTGCGCTGCCAATGATGCCAAAAGCCGATCCATGTTGGGCTGCTGGTACGATACGACTGAGAAGAACTTTCAGCAGCGGATCGATGCCTCCCATGCAAAGTGCTGCGAAAA
Organism: candidate division KSB3 bacterium; assembly: GCA_002748425.1. Lineage (GTDB taxonomy): Bacteria > Moduliflexota > Moduliflexia > Moduliflexales > Moduliflexaceae. Next base: position 68,113 of record PDSJ01000015.1, read on the forward strand.
AGTAGAGAATCGTCAAGTGCCAGACTTCTGTCACAAAAAACGTCCCCATTCCAAAGGCGGCTGTACTGAAAGCAAGGACCCTGACAAGGCGTGTCGCCTGGCCTCGTCGAGAGAGTGCTCCGGCAAGAATTCCGGCGAATACTGAGGCAATCCCGGCGGCAGAGCCAACAATACCGGTTTGCGTAGCGACTGTAGCCGGCCTGCTGGTCAAGTCCTGCACAACAAGCGGCAGTACGGGGTTTTGCATGGTCCGGGCTGCAGCATAGATAAAAATCACAATGATAATGGGGATGACGCCGCCGAGCAGCATGAGCGCTTTCATCTCGGCGAAAAAAGAAAACGAGCCGTTCCTGCGACCGATGGTGTGCTCGCGTACAAAGATAAATGTGAGGAGAAAAGAGAGACAGAGCAGGCCCGCTGCCATCAGAAAGGATGCGCGATACCCGAAACGATCGGAGAACACGCCCCCTGCCAGCGGGCCGATCGAGTTCCCACAGAACACCGCAGCATTCATAAGTCCAATCGCGAGTCCTCGATGTTCTTGAGGAGTCTCCGCAATTACAAGCGTTAAATAGGCGGTTACTGTGCCAGTGAAGCAGCCTTGCAGCAGGCGAAAGAGCAGTAATGTTTCTGGAGAATGGGCCAGTCCCATGCCTAAGAGTGCAATCGTTCCTCCAAGACCAGCCCGCAGGGTCATCGGCTTTTTGCCGTAACGATCGGCGAGATAGCCCCAGAATGGCGTCATAATGGCCATAGTAAAGGCCGCACTTGACGTGAATATTCCGGACCAGATTCGAAGCAGCACAGGTTCCTGAATACCCAGTTCCTGGAGATAAAAGGGCCCAAAGGGCAATGCAAAGCTAAACCCTGCAATCGATAGAAGCTGCGCGATCCAGAGAGCAACTAAGTTTTGTTTCCAACACGGCATAAAAAAGAAAAAAGACCAAGGGCTGAGGGAACAGGAGTGCTGCTGAACACAGAAGTCCTGGAACGCAGTATTTCATCTTTCATTATTGCGACCACTCAGTCGGCTTACGGTCCCAGCGATGGGTTTTTAGGTCGGCCAGGAGTTCTGGCGCAAGTCCTTTGCCATCACTCGTAGCAATATTCGAACGCACGTGCGCTGTTTTACGCATCCCGGGAATCGTGGTGCTGACGGTCTTATTGCAGAGGATAAAACGCAGGGCGATTTCCGGCATACTGACATCCGGCGGGACCAGCGCTTTCAACGCATCGGCGTGCTCGACACTGCTTTCCAGATTCTCAGGGACGAAATAGCTACTGCGCCAGTCGTCTGCCGGGAACGTCGTGTGCTTCGTGAAGGTCCCGGTGAGGGTTCCTTCGTCAAAAGGCACTCTGGCGATTACGCCGATATCGTATTCTTGGCAAAGTGGAAAAAGCCGATCTTCCGGGTTTTGGTCAAAAATATTATAAATGACCTGCACCGCATCGATCCGGCCGCTTCGAATGGTGTCCAGACTATTGTCTGGTTCCCAGCGGTTGATGCTGATTCCGACAGCCTGAATCTTGCCGGCTTGTTTAAGTTTTTCAATGCTGTCCTGCCAGCGTTCGTCCTGGGCCCAGGCGTCTTCCCAAACATGGAACTGAATCAGATCGAGGGTTTCGACGTCGATATTCTGCAACGTTTTTTCGACATATTCCACAATATGCTCTGGTGGAAAACATTCGTCGAGCGTGAAGCCCCGCTGCGAGGGCCAAGTGAAATTTTTCGGCGGAATTTTACTGGCAGTATAAAGGCGCTTTTCCGGATGCCGTTTCAGCACCTGTCCTAAAATCTGCTCGCTTTTTCCCGCTCCATAGCCCCAGGCGGTATCAAAAAAATTACAGCCAAGCTCTACCGCGACATCGAGTGAATGCAGGGATTCATCGTCATCAGAGCCTGTCCAGCCGGCCATGCCCCACATCCCATAGCCGATTTCGCTCACTTGCCAGTCTGTCCTGCCGAACCTGCGATATTGCATAGCGACTTCCTCCCATCATTAGTACAGGCAGTGAAATATCTTTAAGATGTCCTCCCAGCGCAATGGTAATAATAACGGAAATTCGGGATGAAGAATTGTTGAACGGATCATATCAGGCTGAATGCTGCCTATGGCAGCGCCCCGGAACTGTCAAGTTTTCAGATCTGAAAATCAGGCTTTTCCCTGTTGACAGCGCGATAGCGTCGCAAGAGAAGATCTGAGGAAAGAAGAAAGTTCTGCGTTTTATCTTGACAATAAGACGCTATGCGTGTGGAAATGAAAGAAATGCTTGCATGAAGATGTAAAGATATTATACACATCAGGTCAGAGAGCTGCTGTCCCCCTTTAGCCGGTGTGTGTTAACGAAGAGGAGAGTGCACGATGAAAGTCAAAAAATCGGTGTGGATGCTTTTATGTCTCTTGTTCATGGGAACGGTTGTATTTTCGGGCTGCGGCGGTGATGATAATTCGCCAACATCACCGGAAAATCCGTTGAATGTGAGTGGGAACTGGGATATTAAAGCGGACGGATATTCAAATATACGAGCGACGTTGTCACATAGCGGTACGACAGTAACAGCAACAGATTTAGCAACATACCATGTAGGGCAGGATGGCTCGCCACAGTTCGACAATACCGCTGAAAAGTTGTCAGGAAGTACTGAAAGCCCTGTTGGTTCAACAGGCTCGCGCACGATTACGCTGCATGCAAAATTTGTGGGGACAATTGGGTCGATTACAATGACCGGCACGGTTAACAAAAAGAATGATTCCATGAGCGGAACGTATATTGATAATCTCGGCGGCCATGGGAATTGGACTGCTACGCTCCTCCAGTAAAGTCGTCCAGTGGCTGATTCTGCTGATCAACGATTGTGTGCCCTGTGCTTTGACAGCGATTTGCCTCGATTGGAACAAATCAAAGTAAGAGTAAAATTCTAAGTCGTTAGCAGCGTATACAGGACTTTCAGCAGTGTCAGGAACACGACAGTCAAAAAAACCGGTCGGATGAGACCTGTTCCGCCGTTACGAATGGCAAGGCTCGAACCGGCGCAGGCTCCGAGAAGCTGCCCAAGGGCCATCACAAGTCCTTCGGTATAAGAGAATATGTCCGCCGAGGGCAAAAAGTATCAGCGCGATGATATTGCTGGTGAAGTTCATGATGCGCGTGGCCCCGGCAGCTGCTCTGCAGTTTATTCGTCCCCAATGCTGTCTGAGGAGGCAGTCCGATTGACAGGAGTAAGGGCAGCGCAATCAGTCCGCCTCCACCGGCAATTGAGTCGACAAAGCCCGCACAAAATCCACCGCCAGAGAGCAGCAGAAGATCAGGAAGTGTCATAAGGCTGAAGGTGTGCCCTGGCCGTTGTTTCTGCGAGAGCAGGCAGGTCAGGTTATGAAATCGGTGTCAGCCACTCGCGATATTGACGGACCACATCAGGACGGCCTGCAAGCATGGCCTGCTGAACCTGACGGTCTTTGATGAGCTGTTCGATCGAGACTGCTGTTCCATCGACACATTCCAGTACGCCGCCGTTGTGCAGCAAGAGCGCCAGACCTGCCGCCAGATCCCAGACCTGAGAGCGGGGAATGAGGGCCACATCTGCGCTGCCCGTGGCTACGTAGCAGATATGGGCAATTGTGGAACCGAGACTTCGGGTTTTTCCAGGATAAGTCGGGCTGATGTTAAACGCCTGATACCATTTAGGCCAGGCGAGCATGACCGCCTGGCTCGATACAGGATCAGGACTGCCGATCGAGACCGGCAGACCGTTTCTGAAGACCTGTCCTTCCGAAGTGCTATGATAAAAGTCACCGTTTGTGGGCGTGTAAAAAAACCCGGCTAAGGCCTCGCTTTGACTAAAAAGCCCCACCGCAATTCCCCAGATCGGCACACCTCGCGCAAAGGACGCTGTGCCGTCGATTGGGTCGATAATCCAATAACGCCCGCCCGGAGCGGCTTCTTTGACAAGATCGTGCTCTTCACCGATCAGGCCGTCATCCGGAAAGCGGCGCTCCAGTTCGGTCTTCAGGAATGCCTGTACGTCCAGATCGGCGTCGGTGACATAGGTGTTATTGGCCTTCAACGTTGGAGTCACTCTGCGATAATAGTTCATCGCTCGTTCACCAGCCGTTGTCATAAGTTCTTTGAGAAGCGTGGCATCGTACATAAGTTTTATCGGTCCTGCCCGGCAGACAGCTGTCGATTTCTTCGGCATACTGGCTGCGGCAGCCCAATGCAATTTTCAGGTTCGCAGGGGATTCTGTACAGACGATTGCAAATCTGCGGACGCCGCAGGTCGACTTGTCGAAATGCAGCTCTGATCGTCAGCATCGTTCTCGATCACTGGCACATATTTTTCGGTCCTTTGATCGGCGCTCTGTTCATCCAGTACGTCCATCTCTTTCCCACAACATACAAGAATTCCGGCGCCTTCATGTAAGACTTCGACAAGATTCTTCCACTGTTCACAGTTATAGATTTGAAACGTTCTGCCATGATAGTCCTGCCTGTCAAATGAGTGTCTGTTCAGCGGACCTGCTGGCACCCTGAATGTGAGTGAAATTATCAAGAATCCTGATCAATAACTGTGTATGCAAAAATCTGTCAAGCTCTATCATAACAAAAAAATCGTGCAAACAGGTTCATAGATTCTCGATTGTTATGCCTTCCAGCAGCTCTGCCGGTTCAAATCCGAAAATGCGAGAGTAAAAATAGAGTTCCGTGTCGAGGGCATGTTTGATATTTTCAGCTTGCCGAAAACCGTGCTGCTCACCCGCATAGGCCACATACGCTGTGGGGATGCCTTTCTCTTTAAGAGCGCGAAACATGTTTTCCGCCTGATTGGGTGGAACGACTTTGTCCTCCAGGCCTTGAAAGAAAATGACCGGGCAGGAGAACTGGCCGGTATAATGAATCGGTGAGCGCTGCTGATAACGTGCCTGTTGCTCAGGATAGGGACCGATCAATGAGTCAAAATAGCGGGATTCGAATTTATGCGTTTCTTTGGCCAGCGCTTCGATGTCGCTGACGCCGTAATAACTGGCTCCAGCCTGGAAAACATTGTGAAATGCCAGGGCCCCGAGTGTCGTATAGCCGCCGGCACTGCCGCCGCGGATTGCGAGGCGTCGGCCGTCAACGTGCCCGGCCTTGACCAGAAAGCGAGCGCCGTTAATACAGTCCTGAATATCCACAATGCCCCATTGGCCCTTCAACCGTTCCCGATAGGCACGTCCATAGCCGGTACTGCCTCCATAGTTGACATCCAGAACCGCAAAACCCCGGCTGGTCCAATATTGAAGGGACCATTTCAGCGTTGTTGATGTCGATGATGTTGGTCCGCCGTGACTCATGACTAATAACGGTGGGCGTTCGTCTTCAGGCGCTTGATAATCGCGGTTGCAGGGCGGATAATAGAAGGCAAAGGCGTTCTGTCCATTTTCCGTTGGGAATTCAAGAGCTTCGGGCTGGGAAAGATACGTTTTATCGACCGCGATCGACGTGGAACGGCGCAGGACGTCGGTCCCGGAATCGTCCAGACTGACTGTGATTATGGAGAGAGGCTCCACAGCGGAACCGGCGCACAAAACGGCCTGCTGCTGAGTTGTCTGAAGCGATTCAATGCTGCACCAGGGCAGATCGAGTGGCTTAAACCGACGTTTCACCACGTCAAAGCGCAGCACATGCCAGTTTCCCTGAGCGTTATAGCTGCACAGTAACTCAGTTTCTGAAATGAAGTCATAGGTCGAAGCCCCGAAGACCCAGTGAGGCGATGCGAATTCCGCGTCTATGTCTAATAAAATTTCAGCGTTCTGATTTTCCCAGCGATAGAGATTCCACCAGCCTGTACGATCAGAGATAAAATAGATGACTCCATCCGGCGACCATTGAGGTTGGAGAATCGACTCTTCCGGGCCGCCGGCAAGTTTTCGCGGCTGTCCCAACAAGCCATCCTCCAAAATATCTGCCAGCCAGAGTTCCGTGCCATCCCACGGCATGTTGGGATGATTCCAGCACAACCAGAGAAGCTGCCTCCCATCCGGGCTAATCCGGGGATCCGAATAAAAGTCGGCCCCTTCCGTTAGGATCGTGCCGCTGCTTGTTGCATCGAGATCAAGACAGACTATGGTGTTAGTCGCCTCCCGATCATTCTTATGATGCTCTTCCCGAACAGCGATCAAGCGCCTGCGCGTGTGATCGAGGTTGTAGTCGGCATAGCGGCATGTGCTGTTCTCCGGCGTGATCGCTTGTGGAACTGAATCGTACGTGTGATGATAGATACGCTGATCGCTGAAGTTTGAGAAATAAATATCACCGTTCCGAATAAGATATGCCCCTCCGCCGTATTCATGAACACGGGTGCGCACGCTGTAAGGAGGAGGAGTGACATCTTGCGTTTGTCCGTCTGGTCGCCGCCGCACAAGCACATTGCGCCCGCCTTCCGCAGGGCGCATTTCCAGCCAATACACATCGTCTCCATTCAGACTGGGCTGAGCGAGCCGAATACTTTCTGCCGCAATGGCCTCCGATGTGATCGGCGATTTCCATGAGCCGTAAGGGGCAATATTCTTTTTCATGGGCTTCCTCCGTTTTGTAGAGCACAGCATCTACGTTAAGTTGTGATCGCAGCTTTTTTCAGGAAACGTTCCCCTGATGCTTGTCGTGAGGCAGGGCTGCTGCTGGCTGTTGCCTGCTTCCAGAGACCGATCCCAGGCAGGAATCAACAATGTTGAGAAGACTTTTTTCATCGAATTCTCCTTTTATGATGTATGCAGACGCCCCGGCCTCGAGACCTTGTTGTCTATCCTCTGCTTCTCCTTTCGTGCTGACGATCACGATCGGAAGAGCACGAAGCGATTCATCCTCCTTGATTCGGCGGGTCAATTCCAGGCCATCCATTTCCGGCATCTCAATATCACTCACAACAAGATCGACAGGCTGGGTTCCGAGCAAGTCCCAGCCTTGTTGGCCGTTCTCTGCGGAGAGCACCTCATAGCCGGCATTTTCAAGCATCACGCGCTCGACTTCACGAGTATTGGGAGAATCGTCGATGAGCAAGATGCGCGGAACAGTATTTTCGGAGTCAGGCAGATCACGCTGCGCCGCAGAGATGGATGCAGACTGAAAGGCCGGTGTATAGAAATCTCTGCCTTCCAGGAGGGCATCAGCCGATCGTACAAGATCCCGCACAAAGAGGATGATCACGACTTCACCACGAACAGTCGTTGCTCCGGCAACATTTCGTACCCGTTTCAGGCAGGGCCCAAGGTTTTTGATGACGATTTCCCGTTCTTCTTCCAGATCGTCTACCACGAAGCCGATACGGCGATCTTCAGCCCGCAGCACAATAACAGTTTCAGGAGACTGCCCGTGAGAAAAGTGAAAAGACCGATTTTCTTTCCCAGATTCAGGGTTTGGAAACGCTTCAAGGATACACCGTAGTTCGACAAGCGGAATACGCGAGGCATCTACGGACACAAAAGGATTGTTGTCAAAAACTTCGATTTTTTTATCAGTGAGATCGAAACTGGTTTCAACCGCCATGGTCGGGACGGCAAAGTATTGGTCGGCGACACGCACCAGCAACGCATCCATAATCGTTAATGTCAGCGGCAGCTTCAGGATGAATTCACAGCCCTCTCCAGCCTCGGATTTGACCTCGATTTCCCCTTGTATTCGATCGACATGGGCACGGACGATGTCCAGGCCGAAACCCCGTCCGGAAATGTCATCGATCGTCTCTGAGGTGCTGAAACCGGGCTGAAACAAGATTTCGAACAACTCCTGCTCGTTAAAGGCATTGACTTTCTGCCGCGACATCTTCCGCTCTTTTAGCAGTAATTTCCGGATGTGCTGCGTCTGAATCCCTTGTCCGTCATCCTTGATTTTTATGAGAATTCGGTTGCCTTCCTGTTGGGCTGAGATTGCCACGTGCCCACAGGGATCTTTTCCGAGATGCCGGCGCTCCTCCGGGCTTTCGATCCCGTGATGAACTGCATTTTGCACGAGGTGAATGAGAGGATCACGCATCTCTTCGATAATGCGGCTGTCGATTCTGGTGTGCTCTCCTTCCAGGCTCACCTGAACTGTTTTTTCGAGTTTTCTGGTCGTCATGCGGACGAGGCGGGGGAGCAGATCGAAAATTCGTGACGCAGGAATCATACGAATGTCGATGACTTGTTCCTGCAGCTTTTCGATGCTTGAACGCATTTGTTGACCGTCTGTTTTGAATTTTTTGCTGAGGACCTGGGCTTTCTCCAGGATGTCAGAGGCTGAACCTTCAAGCTTGTTCGACAGCTCCTGCAAATGCGTCTGTTTATGTTGTTCGGAGAAGGCAGGGATCTGGTCGTGAAGTTTTTCGAAGTGTTTCTGGTGATTCTTAAGCTGTTGAAGCAGGTTTTGATAGAGCGCCCAATGCCCTTCATAACGATACTGGTTGATAATCAGCTCACCAACCAGAGTCAGCATATTATCAAGCTCTCTGGTATGAATGCGGATGTACTGCCGTTCTTCCTTTTCTTCAATCGGCGCTGCTTGAAGGGGAGCTTTCTCGGCAGGCGCTTTTGGTGGAGGAAGGGTGCTTTTGAGCGACATCGCGTGGGAGAAAGGTACCTTGATTTCTTTACCTGCGATGATGGCTTCAAAAAGATCGTCGAAGTCTTCCAGGTTGGCGCTGCGTTTAATATCTTTGACCAAGCCTTCGACCAGGTAGTCGATTGTCTCAAGGCAATAGAACAGGATATCCGTGATTGTCGGGCTGGGCTTGAGGTGACCGTCTCTCAGTTCAGCGAGCAAATCTTCCATCTTATGGGCTAAACTGCTGATCTGGTTGTAGCCCATCATGCGGGAAGACCCTTTGAGGGTATGCGCGATCCTGAAAATTTCTTGCAGGATTTGAACGGATTGCTCAGGATGTTCTTCCAGCTGAAAGAGGCCTTGGGTAATACCTTGAATGTGGTCGGCGACCTCTTCACGGTACTGCGCAATAAAGAAATTTCGATCTATCTGTACCATAATTGTTTAATTTGCCTGAAATGATCAGTTTCTGTCAAGTGAAAAGCCACACTCTCTGTCACAGAGTCGATTGAGCTGGGCATGTATATCCGAAAAATTCTGAATTTTTTCACGTTGTCTGGCGTAAACGTTTCCTGTGTGTGCCGGAGTTGTTTCAAATGAATCTCTTTTTTTCATGTTCTTTGTGCTTGACGTGAATAGTATCAAGGTATAAACTATCCTTATAGTTTTGCAAAACGCTTTTTGTATGTAAGGTTTGATTGCCAGGAACTCAGGAAAAGTATGAATGTTCTACTCATTGATGATGACAAGTATTTGTTGGAAATGTTGCGTGTCTCCCTCGGGAAGGTCGGGCATGCGATGACAGAAGCGCTTGACGGACGAGAGGGCTGGAACTGCTTTATCAGCAGCCCTCATTATTTCGATGTGATCGTGACTGACCTCAAGATGCCTGTCCTCGACGGGATGAAACTGCTGAAGCGGCTCCGTGCAAAGGGATATGATATTCCGGTGATAATTATCACCGGTCATGAAGACATCCAATCATCCATCGAGGCCTTGCGCCTTGGAGCGTTCGATCTTTTAACCAAGCCTTTCTGTGCCAGAGAACTCATCGACATCCTTGAAAAACTCAGTACTGTCTTGAGAAATCAACAACGTCCTTTACTGGAATTGCCGTTTTTTACCGAAGATATCCGCATTTCAATTCACAGTCAGACGCATTTAATTCCGTCTGCTGTTGCATTCTTGCAAGACAGGGTGAAACTGTTTTGTAAAATGCACCGGATTGATATACGGAAAATCGGTCTTTGTCTGCATGAGGCGATGGTAAATGCCGTTATTCATGGGAATTTGGAGATCTCTTCTTCTATTAAAGAAGATTCTCCCAGAAAATTCGAAGAGCTGTTACGACAACGGGAGTTAGCCCCTGGCTATGGAGAACGGCAGGTTGATGTCCGGTGTGAGGTGACTGCAGAACAATTCATTTTCGAGATTTGTGACGAAGGAGAGGGCTTTGATCCGAAATCTCTTCAATTTTCAGATTCGACGCTGATGATTCCGAGTGGACGAGGTATTCTGATCATTACAGCATTTATGGATAGCGTGTTTTGGAACGAAGTTGGGAATCGAATTACCATGATTAAAAAGTTGTCATCCCCGGCTGACGCTTAAGCCGACGTGCCTGCCTGTCAAATCTTTTCTAACTGCCATCCCCCACCGTTGCCGAACGTCATCAACAGCTTGCCGATATTTTCAGGTCTGTCCGGGTGTGTTCAAATACAATTATGTCTGAGGCCGGACTCTGCTCCAGAATGTCCCTGAACGGCTGCTCGGAATCTGACATGTGGCCTTCCCGAGCAAAAGTCCTGTACATAAACAGAATAGTATTATGCGAAATAACCCATGTTTCTTTCCCAGATGCCCTTAAGAGAGAAATAATTTTTTCTTCTTGACATTTTTGTGTAGTATATTCTACTCTCAACAGAGTAAGTTTTTGTTGCATTTTAGTGGCTATCCATTTTAAATTCAGCAAGTTAACGATGGAGGATAAGAGGGATGAATACGACAATTCTTGTCATTCTTGGGCTGGTTGTTTACTTATTCATGTATTTTGTCTATGGTAAAAAGCTTCAAAACAACATTATCAGGGCAAATAAAAATGCTCCTCCCCCATCACAACGCCTGCAAGACGGAGTTGATTACGTTCCGGCTAATAAATGGGTGTTGTTTGGGCATCATTTTGCATCAATTGCCGGGGCAGGCCCGATTGTTGGCCCGGCCATTGCCATGGCGTGGGGCTGGCTGCCGTCGTTAATCTGGATTTGGGTTGGAAATGTCTTTATCGGTGCAGTGCATGACTATCTGTCGCTGATGGCTTCAGTCCGGCATGATGGGAAATCCATCCAATGGGTCGCCGGGAAAATTATGAAAAAACGAACTGGTGTCGTTTTCGAGTGGTTTGTCCTCTTTGTGCTGATTTTAGTGGTTGCTGCATTCGGTGCAATCATCGGGAATATGTTCAAAGGCGATCCCCGGCTTCCATCCTCCTTTTTGTTCCTTATTATCGCGGCCTTGATCATGGGACGATTATTATATAAATCAGCATTGCCTTTCAGTGTATCAAGCGCGATTGGGGCTGTCTTGCTGATAGTGGCCTTATGGCTTGGTGCCAAGGTTCCGATCGTTCTGAATCAGGATCCTGCCGTCAATTATAAAATGTGGCTGTTGCTGATGGGGGCCTACATCATTATCGCTTCATCCATTCCAGTATGGGTGCTTCTTCAGCCCCGCGATTATTTGAATTCGTTTCTGCTTGTTGCCGGCTTAGTGATCGGGGGAGTCGCCTTTTTATTTGGATTCCGCGAGATCCAGATGCCTGCCTACACGATGTGGAGCGCTCCGGTAATCTCCGGGAAACCTTCACCCTTCTGGCCTTTAGTGCCATTGATCATTGCTTGCGGCTCACTTTCCGGGTTTCATGCGCTTGTCGCCTCTGGAACGAGTTCGAAACAGCTCGATAACGAGACGAACGGACTCTTGGTCGGCTATGGCACGATGTTCACGGAAGGATTCCTGTCGACCATCGTTGTGTGCGCCATCGGAGGCTTCGGCTTTGCGGTCTTAGGTGAAGAGCTTACTGCTACGCTCACTGGCAATGCAGAAGCCTTCGGAAACGGATATGTGAAAGCGATCGGCGCGGTCGGCGGCCCTGCCGGAATTTTTTCAAAGTCTTTTGGCCTGGGAGTCAATGCGATTCTGGGATTACCAGTGACGGCGATGACATTACTGGCCGGGATGTGGGTCTCATCTTTTGCCTTAACGACGCTCGATACGACAAATCGTTTAGCCCGTTATACGGTTATAGAACTGGCCGAACCTCTCAAGGAGAAATCCCCGGCCGCTTACGCCATCCTTTCAAACCGTTGGATTGCCTCGTTAATTCCTGCCTTTATTGGCTTATGGCTGGCCTGGACAGGACAATGGACATTATTGTGGCCGGCTTTCAGCGGTGCAAATCAGATGCTGGCGTCGATTGCCATGATTACGGCTGCCGTGTGGGTGACACGCTTTTTACGGAGTTCCAAATTTTATCAGATGGCTGTAACTATTCCGGCTTTGCTGCTGTGGTTGACGGTCTCGCTGGCCCTGGTCTGGTACCTTATTTTCGCTGTTCCGACGTTTAAGGGGGCGGCAATGTTCGTCATTGGCAGCATGACGGTTGTGATGCTGGCCTTGAATGTAATGCTGCTTTTTGATTATTTTGCTATAAAGAATGCCCCGCTTCCTGCAGAGGTCAAAGAAACGGCATAAGAACTGCTCATCGATCTCGGGCTGAGAGAATAAGGAGAATACAAACATGCGGCGTACAAAAGGGTGTGGGCCGCATGTTTGCTGTAAAGACGGGGAGAGAAGCCATGTTGAATGCCTTTCAGGAGTCTCTCAGAGCACTCCGCGAATTTTTTCAGGGAATCGGACAAGCATTTAAGAAGACGTCAACAGACAAATTAGAATTTGAGTTACGCGAACTGGAAAATATGTTCGGCGTGTTGGTGCTTGGTTCGTTTATCGGAATCCCCAGCCCTCCATCCGGGATTAGCTTGCGGCTGCTGCCGCATATGTCGCGGGAAATTCTCATCATGAGCGAACGCACACGGGATCTCGACGATATCTTCGGAGAGATCGCGGGACTTATGGATATTTGATACAAAGATAAAGAAGAGAGTGTCGCACGATGAAACATGCGCAAGTGATGTTGTTTCTTGGAAAAGGAGGCGTTGGAAAAACAACGTGTTCCGTTGCCACAGCCGTCCAGCTCGCTGAGAGGGGACGGAAAGTCCTGCTCGTGTCCCTTGATCCTGCTCATAATACCGCTGATGTGCTTCAACAGCCGCTTTGCGCTGAGAAAACTTCCGTCACCTCGAAACTTGATGCCCTTGAAATCGATCTCGAGCAACTGGTAGATCGCTATTTAAGCAAAACCTCAGCGTCGATGCGCCACACGTATCGTCATCTGACAGTGATGAATCTTGAGAAAATGTTTGAGATCATCCGTTATTCGCCGGGCATCGAAGAGCATGCCACGCTTGAGGCCTTAAAGGGGATTCTCAGCAGGGAGGCTGAAGGCTACGACGCGATTATCTTCGACACGGCTCCGACCGGTTTGACGCTCCGGGTCTTAGCGTTACCATCGATTTCAAGGATATGGCTCGACAAGTTATCGCATCTCCGAAAAAGCATTCTTGGGCTACGCTCGTCTATTGCGCATATTCACGGAGTGCAATCAATGGCTCTCGAGGGTCTGGAAGAGCCCGTGGCGACTGATGAAGAGAACGATGGAACCATTCAGGAACTTTATCACTATCGGCAGGAAACAGAGCATACTCTCTCAGTCTTGACAAATCCGAATTTGACGAGTGTGATCGTAGTCCTTAACCCGGAAGAGATGCCTTTTCTGGAGACCCAACGTGCTGCAGCAACTCTCAAAAAATTCCAGATCCCGCTGAAAGCCGTTCTCATAAACAAAGTGATGCAGTTTCAGCAGATCCCTCCGGAGTTTGAGGCGAGAATCAAGACGCAAACAGCGATGCTCGAGCGTATTCAAAACAGCTTTCCGGATTATGCCATTCTTCAGGCAGATTGGCGCCAGACGGAACCACGGGGACTTGAGGAGCTTCGTCATTTTCATACTGGAGCCGTAGAGTTTTTTCAAGACTACTTATAGGGAAGATTATGGTGACTCGAAAAGAAATTTTAGATCTGTTGCGGACAATTCATGATCCTGAAACTGATATGAATATTGTAGAGTTATGTTTAGTGAATGATGTTCAGATTCGAGATGGGGGAGCGACCGTGATCGTTGATATGGGTTTTCAGCGTAAAAATCCCGATTGTAAAGCCTGTATCCCGCTGGCGTGGTACATCCAGGGAAAAATCATTCAAAAGATCGAACGGGCGGTCAGCCGATTGCCGGGAGTCGGAACGGTAGAAGTCCTCTCCAATTAGAAGGGATAACGTTATTATGCACTTGTTCGGAGTGACGTGTAACACGCAGATGCTTTTTTTTCTGATGCTGATAGCGATCGGCATACTTATGCTGGTATTTTTTAGAAACCGAAAGTATAATTTGCTGATGATTCAGGCCGTGAGCAAGGAATTAGAGGCTGCGTTGGAGCCAAAGGATCAGACCTATACCTGGTTAGGCGGCTCAGTAGGGTTTACAGCGCAATATGAAACCCTCAAACCCTTACGGAAAGCTGAGGCAACCCTCACAATGCTTTCCCGCCAGAGCCTGCTGTTCTATCCGATCTCCAAGTTGATGTTTGGAAACGATCGTCTTTTTGTGGTCATGTATCCCTATGAGAGATGCCGTTCTGAAGCGCATGTCCTCGAACAGTGGTACTATAAGCTCCGCCTCCGATCCCTGGAGAACGAATCCACGTTTCACCGGCATTCGATCGCTCTGCAGGGAAAAACATTTTATATATTCTCTTCAGACAAGGCTGAGGTTGAAAAATTGAGCGCCTGGATGCAATCCATTCCGCAAGCTGCTCTGATTAAGCATGTTGCCCTGGTTCCAAAGAACGGAACACTTTATCTATATATGATCCCGAAATTAGATGGGATCACGCGACAGACCATCAAACACATGCTTTCCATGCTGAACCGTTGAGTCGTTCGTAAGGGGGGAGCGGGTTTCTGCGGCTGGTCAGTCAGCCTGTCTTTTCGCGCTCCAGGGCCGCGTCGAGAATGGGGAGTGGAGCAGCAATTCCTCAACCATCCCCTCCGAGTTTGTTTGAAAACGGATCGAGATACCTGTCGTCAGCTCGAAAAATTGTGATACTGACTCCGGATACAAAATGAAGCGCTCATCTCCTAAATCAAGCGTTATGTGTCGGGATTCGACCTTGATGCGAAACAGCTGACCCGGCGAGCCGTCAACTTCATACACGCCGGCATATTGGGTCAATATTTCTTCCGGGATGTCAGCGGCAGTTTTTTTCTGAGGATGAAAATCCGGCCAATTGTAGACCTGAGCGATGCCGCGCATGATTTCCATCGCCAGGAGGTGTCCATTATCGGAGTTTGTCATGATAATTGCTCCCTGGCCCTGCTCGGGAAAAAATACCATAAAGCTGCAATAGCCCACAGTTGAGCCTCCGGAACTGAACCAGCGGGCGTTGCGTTCACCGTTAATCGGCCCGATGAAGGCCGAGTTGCCGAGATAGGGTATGAATAAACTTTTCGCTAAGGTGCTGGAGAAAAGTTTCGAGGACTCCCCCTCAACAGCGCGTTGCAGCTCTTCGATGATCTGCGCAAGATCCGATGGCGTCGACCAAAGCCCAGTTGCGGCACTTTCCGGATAAAGCCGCCATCTTTCTCTGAGAGGGCGGCCGTCAGCATAATGACCGCTTGCGCTGTGTGCTGCACGTGCGGAAGGCAGATGTAGCGCAAAGCTGCTGTGCTCCAGATCCAGGGGCGTAAAGAGTCGTTCCTCAGCGATGGCTGCAAAGGGTTTTCCGCTGACATCTTCCAGTATCTGCTGAATAATGACATAGCCGCCTCCGGAATACGCCCATTCGCTTCCTGGAATGTGAAGCACTTCAACCGGCGGCGTCCTGGCGGGCGGGGAGCCGTTGAGGATTTGCACCAGGGTCGGCAGCTCCTGATGCTGGGTATATCCCGGAAACTCCGCCACTGTGACGCCTGCGCTGTGGCTCAGAAGCTGCCGCAGGGTGACGGCTTGTTCGCGGGTGTTTTCATCTTCCGGGATGCGCCAGCTTGTCAGCCAGGTATTGACGTCAGCATCTAATTGCAGCTTTGTATCTTCGACAAGCGCAAGAACTGTAAGAGCTGTCAGCAATTTACTGATGGAGGCCGCCTGAAAAAGGGTTTCGCTTGTCACGGCGTCTGTGCTTCCGTATTCACGGCTGCCGTAGCCCTGTGCCCATTCGAGCCGATTGTCGTTGAGTATTGCAATGCTCACCCCGGGTACATGATACTCCCTCATGCGTACTTCTAATAACATCGTTGCTGGGGGCTGCCCTTTTAACATCAGCGGAGGCAGCAATCCCTGTTCGACAGCTTCCCTTTGACGGGTCGCGTCAGAAGATTTCTGAGAGCAAGACGTTATCCCGGAAAGAAGTGAAACGCCGGCGCAGACGACGATGATGAACTGGGCGGCGGTCTTGTGACTAAAATTCATAGCGCAGAACCGCTCCTGTTGTGATAGTTTTGAGCGTCAGCTCATCTTTGAGCAGGTGAAGTTCCCATCTTTCCGTACGATAATTTACATTCAGATCGAGAAAAATAGACGGAAGAAGTTCCAGGTCAAAGCCTGCTCGTACAGCCCAGAACGGCGTCTCATTCCACTCGCCGCCGGTGTAGCTTATCCCGACCCCGGTCCCTGCATACAAGCCCCGACCAACGAGCGCATAGCACTGAGGAGCCACGATTGCTTCAGGAGCGCCAGCGTATCCTTTTCCCATAAATTCGAGATCGGCCTCAAGAGTAAAAAGTTTTAAAAATTGATGTTGATACGAAAGTATAACAGCCAATCCGTCATCGTCCGCCTCGTCGATGAGAATGTCCTCGATACTGGCCCAGTAATGAATACCCGCGCCGACCCGATGCAGATTCTCTGCGAATGCCGTAACTTCTAAACAGACCATAGCGCAGATGAGGCCAAGAAACCATTCTGTATATTTTTTCACAAATTATTCCTTTCGATAAGAACTAAGGGTGAAGAACTGCAATTGAAGTTAGTGACATTGCTATGTTCTGAAAAGAAAGCTGTCAAATTTTTCTTCGCATTTTTGTTAAAGTTCCAACGCGTTCAAAAAACTTCATTTGACAAAGCAGCTGAGACCTCAGCGTGATATTTGGAAAAAGATCGAATCGCGTTACTGCTTCATCCGCAGATGTCAGGTTGGAGACGAAGATAAAGAAACTCTAAAAATCTCCCTTAGGTGCTCTGTACCGTGAGCACCTAAGGGGGAGGGCAGGAGGGTTAGCTTATGCGCAGCATTTTCTGAGAAGGCCGATGGCAGCGAACACGCCGCTGCCCAGGACTCAGGAGCAGCAGAGTACCTGGTTCCGGTGTGGCCGTGGGCGTCAGACGACCCGAGTCCATCAGGTCATCATTCCCGCAGCCCGCGGTTTGGCGTTAGCAGAACATGCTGTCAATGCACAGCTGCCGTATGAAAATGCATACCTCATGCCAGACTGAAAGACGAGGGGCGCTGCAGAGCGCTAAGGTCATAGAACATCAGGAGATCAAAGCGTGTTCTGCCCTGGCAGAGGCTGAACGCTCTGGCCACAGACAGCTGGAGAGCTGTCAACAGGTACGACAGGCTTGCCTGCACGCGCGCGGGGAGCGTCCTGTCTTTTGCGGCCAGGAGGGCAGTATCGGCACAGGAGGTGAATTGTAAAATAATCCGACAGATTTGTGCCATGACAGCATCAACGTCCAAAGCAGACAGAATATAAGCAGCGTTCTCTGCGCTCAGCTGCTTGCCGAATGCGTTAAATACTTGACAACGTTATGTTATTTTGTAAGAAAGAGGATGACGTGAACATCTTGGGCGTTTAAGTGGTTCTTCTTGCCAAGGAGAAAGTATTATGCATCTGGATAAACATTTTATTTGTGGTGTGCATATCACCGATCGTTTTCAACATGCCGTTCAGGTACAGGAAGCGCTGACAAAGTATGGCAGATTCATCAGGACCCGTCTCGGGCTGCATGATACCGGCAGCAACTTCAATTCATCCAACGGATTGCTATTGATTGAATTTGTTGATAATGAGCCGAAGTTTGCAGAATTTCTCGAACAGATGGGAACTATTGAAGGGCTTGAGGTGCAGAAGATGGTTTTCGATCATGCATAAGCTGTGAGTACAGTGCGGGGTTTTCTCCGACTCGTAGAGTGAGTGTGAGTCGGAGAAAACCAGAAAAGCTTATGATGGCGACGAGGCGAACGACTGGGCACAGGCTTGCTTGAATGCGTCCAGCTCTAAGGCTGTCGCAGTTGAAAACTGAAATTGATAGTATTTTCCATCCAGAAGACGAATATTCATCACACAATCGATTTTGGAATCATTGCTTGTTTCAAATTCTACGCTGTGTATCTTTTCTCGAGAGAGATAGCTGAAAACTCCGCCGTAAGACGTGTCATGGGCCTGACGGATCTCTTCGCTTTCCTTAATCAACACGAGTTCGCGGTCGGTCAAAATCGCCAGACGAGCTGAAAGATATGCACTGAAAACCGGTTTTTTAAAAAAATTCAATTTAGATAAGGAGATCTCTCCTTGATAGACACTCCCCAACACGCTTGCGTTTGGGGGGAGACTCTGTTTTGCGTAGTTAAAATATTTGATGTTCTCTTTCCACAAATAACCGAATTTTGCGATCTCTTCCGGGCGCACGGTTGAATAGTCGGGAGCCTGCTCGTTGTTTATTCCGCGAATGGCATTCAGGATTGGCGTAAACAGCCACGTATCTGTTGCGGAAAAATGAAATGTCTTTCTGCGTGACGCACTGTAAATAGTCATCCAGGAATGCAGGAGAACAGATCCGTGTTCGACTGATGTAATACTGCTAAGCGCATACTCTTCTGTCTTAACGCCGCCTTGAACGGCCTCGAGAGTGACAAGCTGGTCTTCATACAGGCAGAACATCTGCGGATACAGGTTCTCCTGCAGGTCCGCCGGGATTAACACCGTATAGGGAAAGCCTGCATCGCCTCCCGGAAAGTTAGCAAGAAAGCTGGCTGGAATTTCATCGTATGATGAAAGAATTTTGGGAAAAACTCGTGTTGACGGCTTGGATTCAGCACGTTTATACGTAAACCAATGAGATCTGAGAATATTTGAGGTCATGACGGCCTCCCTTTCTATAAAGGCGAGAAGTCCTAACGCACATGCGATAGCTTCTCATAAACTATGATAAAGCAGAAATTTTTCTGCGTCTTTACGTCTTTGTCTGGCGCATCAGGATGAGTGCAGAATGAATGCCAATATGCCTGCGCTGAAAATGAATTTAATAACTTATTGAAAAATAAGCATTTGTCGTGTTAGAAGAAAAGGGTGCGTTGAATGACAGGAAGGTTGCGTATTATGATATATCACTTTTTTATGAAATATAATAAATATTAATTGCGAACCGAAAGCGCTGGAGGGATGTTTCCTGCTCTACGTTATGTTGACGTCTAGCGTTCCAGAGTGACGTAATATCCGCGCTCGCCGCGCTGGATTAGAAACACGACACTGTGCGCCTGTCCCAAGGCCATCATCACCTGCCGAAAATCTTCCATATCATGAATTTGAATGCCCTCGATCTGCCGGATGACATCGCCGGGCTCGAGTCCGGCCTGAAAGGCGGCGCTGGAGTCCCGCATTCCGCTGATCACAACTCCCTGAAGTGTCCGTAGGCGATATTTCCGGGCTTTTGCCTCATCAATGGCTGCAACAGAAAAGCCGAAAGAGTGCTGTGCGAAGCGGGCGGCCTGTTCGATGGTGAATTCCTCTGCATATACGTTTACGGTCTGTTGTTCCCCCTTGCGGAGAAGTGATAAGGTCAGCAGATCGTCTGCCGTATATTCTGACAGGATCGCGTTATAACTCTGCAGATCTCTGAGGGCGTGCCCGTTGATCTCCAGAAGAATATCTCCCTGCCGCAGATCGGATTTGTGGGCAGAACTGCCTTCAACAACCTGCGCAACAAGCACACCGTCGGAACCATCGTATTTGAAATATCGCGCAATTGCCGGCGTAATATCTTGGACCTGGATGCCGAGCCAGGCTGCGCGCACACGTCCGTATCCGATGAGATCATCAATGATGCGGATGACTTTTTCGATTGGAATCGCAAAACCGATACCTTCTGCATCGCCGTAGATCGCGGTATTGACGCCGATTACATCGCCCAGGATATTGATCAGCGGTCCTCCGCTGTTCCCGGGATTAATCGGCGTGTCAGTCTGCAGCAATCCTCGAAAAATGCGATCATCCTCGACCCGGATCGAACGGTTCACCGCGCTGATGACGCCAGTGGTAATCGTATGGGACAGGCCGAAAGGATTGCCGATGGCGATCACTGGCTCACCGATCATAATATCGTCTGAGCGCCCCATGGCTGCGACCGGAAGCTCAGCAGTGGTCAGGAGTTTCAACACCGCTAAATCGGATTTAGGGTCACTGCCGGCAATTTCCGCGTTGAATTCGCGCTGATCCGCCAGCGTAACCGTGATTTTTGACGCCCGCGCAATGACGTGATAGTTAGTCAGCACATAGCCGCGAGCATCGATAATGACGCCGGAGCCCAAGCTGTTTTGTTTATACTGACGTCGGGGACGAGGGTCGAGAAAATCCCGGAAAAATCTGTCGAAAAAGGGATCGGAAAACCCCTGGGAACTGCGGGAGCGCACAAGCTGTTCGGTACTGATATTCACGACCGCGGGGCTAATTTTCTCTACGGCGATGACGGTCGGGGTTCGCCGCAGAGCCATTGCATTCTGGGCTGCGGGGATTGTGGAAGGAGCATACAGGGAGAGCAGTATGAACATTATCAGCAGACTGTGCCGGATGTGTATATACATGTTGAGAGCGCGACACACGTCTTGTTCTGTGACAAGGCGCATCGCATTATTCCTGTTAAGAGCGTGTGGAAGCGTGAAAATACGACGTCCCGGCCGCTCTACACAGACTGAGGGAACTGACGTTCGCGGGATTCGCGCATTTGCTGTAAATACATCTTTCGGACGTTCAGAAAAAACGCTTTTGCCCATTCTTCACGATAATCGGGATAGGTCCACTCTAAGCTTCTGAAGCCGTGTTTACTGATGATGTAGGTCAACTCGGCATGAATCCCCTTACCCAGATAAATTCTGTGAGAATAATCTTTCGTGGTGGCCAGAACCATTTGGGCATGGGTCAGATAGCCGGGATCGATGTTGACCCTGCGGCAGCCGTTGCGGGCGTATTCCTGTTCAATGCCGTTCGTGTAAAGTTTGATGCTGGCCAGGGTGTCCAGGCGGATCATCTCGTCAAAGCTGAGGAAGCGTTTCTGCAGGCCGTATCCCATCTCTTTGGCGTAATAGAAGCTGAAATGATCAAAAGAGAAAACGTCTCCCCGCAAATCGCAGCCGCCAAAGCGCTGGTGGAGACGTTCCTCAACCTCGTGCATGAGGTCACGTTCTGAAGACATCACGGCAACGATCAACTTACCAATCTTTAACGCGTCGGGGCTGTCGTAGATCATCATGAGTCAGGGCAATTGAATCTTCCGTTTTTTTCTATCGGGCTGTTGGCGATAGAAGATCGCCACATTACCGATCATGCCAACTATTTCGCTGTGGGTGTTTGCTTCAATGTCTTTGGCCAGTGTGGCTTTTTCATCTTTAAAATCGTTAAATTTCAGTTTGATCAGCTCATGAAGCTCAAGCGCGTCGTCAACAGCTTCGATCAAACTCTTGCTGACTCCTTTCTGGCCGATCAGAACCAGGGGCTTCAGCTGATGCGCCAGGCCGCGAAGATATTTTCGGCGGGCAGCCGTTAATTCAGGCATAATGTCTCCTGCGTGCAATACGTGCAAGGTTCGTAAGGTGCGCGGAACGCGCAAGGGCTGACAGCTCTGACGACTCAATTTGATCTCCCTCGCGCTTGTCAAGTTATTTCGGACAAGAACACGAGAGTCCGGCTCAGCTTTGCAGAGCGTCATCACTGTAAACCTGAGTCTCTGCTATACAAATTTTATACAAAAAAGCGATTCTGCTTGTCAGAATTTTCAGGATCGCCTAAGATGACCTGTATCGGGAATATCAGGGCATTATGCGTTAATAAGATTAATGAAAGTTTATATAAAAAACTTGACAATAAGTGACTAAGATATTATTTTGAATCGTAAATGATTGAATACTGTCCAGCGGTTGTTGTGTGAGAGAATGGGAGCTTGTGCAAGGAGACGGCATCTATGGGGAAACGTGATTATTATGAGGTGTTGAATCTGCAAAAAGGCGCATCGGAAAAGGCGATCAAAGCGGCCTATCGGAAATTGGCTCGCAAATATCATCCTGATGTGAATCCTGGCGATGCCGATTCTGAAGCCAGATTTAAGGAGATTAGTGAAGCGTATCAAGTCTTGAGCGATCCGAAGAAGCGCAGCATGTACGATCGCTTCGGACATAAAGCTTTCGGGCGAGGCGATGCCGGAAGCAGCCGGAATCCCTGGGATTTCAGCGGATTTGATTTCAGCCAGTTCGGGCAAAACGCTCATTTCAACACTGGCGGCGACCTGGGTGATTTATTCGGCTCCTTTTTTAACGGCGGACAGCAGGCGGAGCAGGGTCCGGTGAAAGGCAAAGACATACAGTATACGATTGATCTGAGTTTTCAGGACGTGCTGGACGGCCTGCACACGAAATTGATGGTCCGGCATGATGTCGTCTGCACGCGCTGTCACGGCCGGAAGGTCGAACGGGGACACGCCTTGGAGAGCTGTTCCAATTGTCAGGGAACAGGGAAAGTGAAAAGCGCTCCCACGTTTCTCAATATCAGTGTATCGCAGCCCTGCCCCCGCTGTCAGGGAACAGGGAAATACAATCCTCACCCCTGCAGGAACTGCCACGGCGACGGGCTGGAACGTACGACTGATCGAATCTCAGTGAAAATTCCGGCCGGAGCCGACAACGGATCGAAAATCAGAGTGAAGAGCAAAGGCCATGCCGGTCGAAACGGAGGCAAAAACGGTGATCTGTTCATCACAACGCGTGTTCAAAGCCATCCCCTTTTTGAGCGCCGGGGCGACAATCTCTATTGTGAAGTCCCGATTACAATCGTTGAAGCCGTTCTGGGAGCGAAAATTTCAGTGCCGACCGCGTTCGGCGAAACATCAATGCTCGTGCCGGCGGGCACACAAAGCGGCCAGAAATTCCGCTTGCGCGGAAAAGGAATTCCACACATGAAAGGCGTGGGGCGCGGCGATCAATTCGTGACCGTGAAAGTGGTAACTCCTCAGAATATTGATACCCGCACCTCAGAGTTATTTCGTGAAATTTCCCGCTTGAATCCGCTTGACCCGCGAGCGCATCTCTTTTCAGAAGACCACGCCAAGAGGAGCACACAAGATGGCATATAGCACGAGTGACAGGGATAAGCCGCTGTTTATGATCAGTGTTGTTGCAGAGATGCTCGACATTCATCCGCAGACCTTGCGGCTTTACGAGCGTGAAGGTTTGGTCGTGCCCCAGCGCACCGGAGGCAATACGCGGCTTTACTCCCAGGAAGATATCGATACATTACGCCGGATCCTGAGGCTGACCAGGGAATTGGGAGTCAATCTGGCCGGTGTTGAAGTGATTTTAAGCATGCGGGAGCGTATGGAGCAGATGCAGGAAGCCTTGGAACAACTGGTGCAGTACGCACAGCAGTTGGAACAGCAGGTGCAGACAACCTGCCGGGACGCTCAACCGTCCAGCAGTGCACTGGTCAAAGTCTCCAAACGTGGCATTGTCATCAGGCATGATAATTTTTGATATGGAAAAAGAGTATGGCCTATAATCGTTCTCATTCAGTTTCGCGCGGCACACTCAATGCCTACTTGAAGTCGATCGGGCAAATCCCGGTGACAAACCGTCAGGAAGAAGTTGAATTGGCAGAGAAAATCAAACAGGGCGACGCCGAAGCCGTTAAGCGTCTGGTAGAAGGTAATCTGCGTTTCGTGGTCAAGGTGGCGCAGGGCTATCAGGGCTGCGGGATGTCGCTGCCGGATTTGATCGACGAAGGCAATATCGGCCTGCTGGAAGCAGCAAAACGCTTTGACGCATCAAAAGGCGTGAAGTTTATTTCCTATGGCGTCTGGTGGATTCGTCAGGCCATCATGCAGGCCCTGGCCGAACAGTCAGGAGCCGTGCGTCTGCCCTTGAAACAAGCCGGGCTCTTGTATAAACTGGGACAAGCGTACAGCGAGCTGCTCCAGCGTAACGACGGAAAGGAACCCACGCCCGAAGAACTCGCAAAACATTTGAAGGTTGCGCGAAAAGAGATCGATAATATCCTGCAGGTCTCCCGTAACTATCTTTCGCTGGATGCGCCCTTGTCAGACAACGATGACGGAACGTTTATCGATCTCATGGAATCGAAGCAGGCGCCTCCGGTGGACCAGCCTCTGATCGACGAATCGATTGAAGAGTTTTTAGAAGAAATTTTAAGCCAGATCAGCGAACGGGAGGAGATGGTCTTACGGCTGCGTTACGGCTTGCGTTTTGATCACCCGCTTTCAGTTAAAGACCTTGCAACGTATCTTCATCTGTCGGAAAATGAGGTGCTGAGGCGCGAGAAAAAGGCCCTGAAAACGCTCCGGGCGAAGATGGAAGGACAGGAAAAAAGGGTTGTGGAAGCCATGTACGGTCTGAACGGCGGTCAGCGCAAAAGCTGTCGGGAGGCTGCCGCAGAGTTGAATCTGTCTTTGCAGGACCTGCGTCAAATCGAGCTCAAGGTGAAACGCGATCTCAGCGAACTTATCGACGGACCCCAGGAAATTGTTTTGCGCCTGCGCTACGGTATCGACTACAACTCGGGCATGACCCTTGAAGAGGTCGGCGCCCGGCTGGGTCTGACCCGCGAGCGAATCAGGCAAATCGAAGACAAGGCCAAAAAGCGTTTGCGGCACCATGTCCAGAAACGACGTTTGTCAGATTATCTGAATTAAGATCCGGGCATGGGAGACAGGCCAGCTCGTCATTCCCTGCGTTTCTGTAAAAATTCCAGACGTTTTTCCACGTCCTCGATCAGTTCCGTCCACTGCGAGCGTTGTGAATCCAGTTGCAGAAAGCGTTCGTACTGCTCGATCGCTTGCTCTGGGTTGTTGCAAAGCTCGTAAGTTTTTCCGAGGTTGTAGAAGATCAGCCTGGACGAAGCTCCCAGCGAGACCGAACGCTGCCAGGCCTGAATGGCTTCCGGGTATTGTCCGAGTTTCGCGTAGCAGATGCCGAGGTGATTGTGCAGTGACGCGTCGTCCGGTTCCAGCTCGATTAAACGTTCCAGCATGGCGAGCGCGTTGGAGAACGATTCGCTGCCGCGATAGGCTTCGTACAGATTCCAGAGAGCCTTCATTGGATTGCCCAGAAAGCTGGCGGCCTTTTCCAGTTTTTCGATGGCGTCCTGGGTTTGCCCCTGTTTCAGGTACAAGGTGCCCAGGTTGAAAAAGGCTTTCCCATACTGCGGATCAAGGGCGATGGCTTTTTGGTACGAACGGATGGCGGCAGGGTACAATTCCTGCAACGTGTAGGCGATGCCCAGATTAAAGTGGGCTTCAGCCTTTTCCGGTGCTGCTGCGGCCGCTTGTTCTAGGGCTGCAATGCCCTCATCGACTTTTCCCTGGCGCACATGGTGAATGCCATCCTTCAGCAGTTCATCGGGGCTGGGGACGATTTTGGCTTCTTCAAGCTCTTGTTCAAGCTCTTGACTGTTCGTGGAATCCGGTTCAAAAGGATCTTCTGTTTCCGGAATTTCCGATATATCTTGCTCCTCAAGAGCAGGATCGAAAACAGGCTTGTATGATTCGAGGGAAATCGTTCTTTCCGCGTGTGCTGCTCTCGGAGCAGGATTGTCTTCATACGCATCAAGTTCTTCAGCGTCATCGTGATCCGAATCTGTCAGGCCCTCGTGCTGGTCCGGCACAATCTCCTCAAAATCGCGTGGCCCCGGCAATTGGGCGTCGCTCTCCCGAAGCGGAGAATTTCCTCGAATTTCCTGGATCATATCGTGTACAGATTTATCCCGGCCGTCTGCTTTGTCAGAATGATGCGGGTCTCTCTCCTGAAGGCTGTGCTCGTCTTGTCGCTGCTTCCTGTCCGGGAATTCGATGACATCAGCATAAAGTGTGGATGCGCGTTCCGCAGGCTCTTTGCCCTGTTGTACGGCGGACGGTGGCGGGACCTCTGCCAAAGGAGTCTCGACCTGTTTCTTGGCGCGGGACGTATTCAGCGCCGCATGGCCATTCCGCAGCCAAGCCGCATTTTTTCGAGCAGATTTCAGTCCTCTCCTCAGCACCAGGCTTTCAAAAACAAGTGCCAGGATAAGCAGCAATGCAGTAATATAGATCATGTCTCCGACCTTTACACAGTTTGGAATACTGACGAAAGAGTTGAGGACAAGCGTACTCGTCCCGCAGTCTTGAGAAAATATTCCGTATTCTAGACAAGTAAGATCTTGATCAGGTCTCTTGTATGCTAAAAAGTTTACTGTATGAATGGGGTTCTTGTCAACAGTTTATTCTCCACGAGGAGAAAAAAATCTTGACTTGAATTTCCACGATTTCCAAATGTCAGGAGGAAAAATTTTATTATCCCCTTGAGCTAGGCACCAGATTATGAAGAAAAAAGTCCATATTATGACATTCGGCTGTCAGATGAACGAACATGATTCCGAACGAATTGCCGGGTTATTGCACAGTATCGGTTACTGTAAGACTGCTGCAGCAGAAGAGGCTGATATGATCCTCTTGAACACCTGCAGCATTCGGGAAAAGGCCGAGCATAAACTGTTCAGTCAGCTCGGCAAATTGCGGCCGTTAAAACTGGAACGGCCCGATCTCATTCTCGGGGTCTGCGGTTGTGTGGCCCAGCAGGAGGCTGAGAATATCTTTAAACGTGCGCCGTATGTTGATCTGGTTCTCGGGACCAGGGCGATCCCAAAACTCCCGATGCTGCTGCGCGCTCTGGAATTCCGTCCAAGAGTGCTCGATGTATCGGAATCCGCCTGGAACGACGAAAGCCAATCCGTTAAACGGGAATGTCGTTTCAAGGCATTTATCACGATCATTCGCGGCTGCAACAATTTCTGCACATATTGTGTGGTTCCCTATACGCGGGGACGCGAGGAAAGCCGGGCAAAGGACGATATTTTGACCGAGGCGAGACGCCTGATTGACGACGGAGTCATGGAATTGACCTTGCTGGGGCAGAATGTGTCATCGTACCGTTATGCTGATGAAGGTATCTCGTCGTTTCCCAATTTGCTGCGGGCGTTAAACGAGTTGGACGGGCTTCAGCGGCTTCGTTTTATTACCGCTCATCCCAAGGATTTAACGGATGAGCTGATTTCGACGATGGCAGAGCTCCCGACGGTCTGCGAGCATTTCCATCTGCCGGTCCAGTCCGGGTCGAATCGGATTCTTGGATTGATGAATCGCTGCTATACCCGTGAATGGTATCTGGACCGCATTCGGCTGCTGCGCGACGCGATTCCTGATATTGCCGTGACAACGGATATTATTGCGGGCTTTCCCGGTGAAACCGAAGAGGATTTTCAGGAGACCCTCGCCATTCAGTCTGAGGTACGTTACGACGGTATTTTTGCGTTCAAATATTCGATCCGTCCCAATGCGCAGGCCGGTTCATTGCCCGATCAGGTGCCGGAAAGCTTGAAGAGCGCACGGTTGCAGCGGGTTTTCGAATTGCAGCGGGAGATTAATCTCGAAAAGCATCAACGCCTGACAGGCAAACAGGTCGAAGTGCTTCCGGAAGCGATCAATCCACGTTTTCCCGATACGCTGACCGGACGAACGCGGACAAATCACCTTGTCACCTTCAAGGGCCCGGAAAAGCTTCTGGGACAGCTCGTACAGGTCGATATTACCGATGGTCATCATTTCCGCCTGGCCGGCAAACTTGCGGAAGATAATCGAAAGTGAGGCCGCAGAAGCTGCCAGGTTCGCGCGTTTGCGTTCCGGCCTGCCCGTTGTATTGCTGTGTTCCCTGTTCCGTGTCTGCGGCCTAAAAATTCAGGATTTTTTACGGAAAGGACTTGATATTTCTTACAAAAAGCCTTATTGTATCAGAAACAGGAGAAGCGGACGGGTACACATTGCCTCACATTTGAAACTGTGCGGAAGGAGGAGCCATTCATGTTCATAGAAATGAGTGTGAAAGGATTGACATTAGATCCCTTAACGAATATGCCGATAGTTATTCTCAAGGATAACGAAGAGAACCGAATCCTCCCGATCTGGATAGGGTTATTTGAAGCGAACGCTATTGCGCTGGAATTGGAAAAAATCAGCACTCCCCGTCCAATGACCCACGATTTAATACGCGATCTTCTGGTCGGTGTGGATGCCCGGGTGTCCAAAATTCTTGTCAATGGCTTGAAGAATAATACGTTTTATGCCGAGATTCATCTTTCGTTGAACGGGAATCATATTGCGATCGATTCACGCCCCAGCGATGCAATCGCGCTGGCCTTACGAAGCGATGCCCCGATTTATGTCTCTGCAGAAGTGGTGGACAAGGCGAAGAGCATTGATGTGAGCAGGGAAAATGAAGAGACCGATCAATTGAAGGAATGGCTGGAGAATTTAAAGCCTGAAGACTTCGGCAAATATCACATCTGAGATGCACAGGGAAGACTTGCTCGGGCTTTTTGGGGCAAGCTTGTTTTCAGGGTCAGGACAAAAAAACGGCAAGAACGCTGTCAAAACATTCTTGCCGATGCTACTGCGCTATGACACATTGTGACTTAGACAAGCTTTGATATCAGATCGACGACGCGGTTTGAATATCCCCATTCATTGTCGTACCAGCTTAACACTTTCACAAAATTGCCATCCATCACTGAAGTTGCCTTTGCATCAAAAATCGAAGATGCAGGATTGTCGATAACATCGACAGACACGATCGGATCGTCACAATATTCCAGAATACCTTTTAAGGGGCCTGCAGCAGCCTCTTTCATGGCGGCGTTGATGTCGTCAACAGTGACGTCTTTGTGTAATTCAGCCACCAGATCGACAACAGAACCGTCAGCTACAGGAGCGCGCATTGCCATACCATCCAGTTTGCCGTTCAGTTCGGGGATAACCTTCCCAACAGCTTTTGCAGCGCCGGTCGTGGTCGGAATCAGCGATACCGCGCACGCACGCGCTCTTCTCAGATCGCTGTGAGGCATATCCAGAATTTTTTGATCATTTGTGTAGCCGTGAACGGTGGTCATCAAGCCGCGTTTAATGCCGAAATTGTCGTTGAGAACTTTCGCGATCGGCGCCAGACAGTTCGTCGTACATGAGGCGTTCGAGACGATTTTATGTTCCGCTTTCAGTGTGTTTTCGTTGACTCCAAGCACGATGGTGGCATCGATTTCATCTTTTGAGGGGACGGTCAGAATCACTTTTTTTGCGCCAGCATCGAGATGTTTCTGAATCTGGGCTTTTAGTCTGAAAATACCAGTTGATTCGATGACAACGTCGATTCCAAGTTCGCCCCAGGGCAGATTGCCGGGATCTCGTTCAGCCAGGACTTTCACCGTGTTGCCGTTCACGATGAAACTGTCGTCTTTTGCTTCAACAGAGCCGGGGAAACGACCGTGAACCGAGTCATATTTTAACAAATACGCCAAGGTTGCAGCATCGGTTAAGTCGTTCACCGCGACGATATCGATATTGTCTTTTGCCTGAGCAGCCTTGAACACCAGACGACCGATACGACCGAACCCGTTAATCGCTACTTTAATAGCCATGTATCTCTCCTCCTGCAACAATAAAAACAGTCTGCATTTATAAGTATCTTGAAGTACATCAAAGTGTGGATAAGTGGATAACCAGATGTCAACACATAGAATTTGGATATTCCATGTATTGAAAGGCTCTGAAATCGTCAACAATTTTTTTGTGATGAAATCAAAAAATCCAGAGCTGTTGCGAAACCTGGCAGCCTTGATCCGCGGGGTGAGCTGCCGATCAGTTCCTGAGAAGATGTTGAGCTGCGAGTACGCCGCACATCGAAGCCTGCAGCAGGCCGCGCGTAATTCCGGCACCATCACCGATCGCATAGAGCCCATCAATCGCCGTTTCAAAGCCCTCCCGCATTTCGACGTGCGAACTGTAGAATTTAATTTCGACTCCGTATAGAAGCGTGTGCTTGCTGGCAATGCCCGGAGCAATGGTTTCCATCGCTTCAAGCATTTCCAGAATGTCCACCATCTGGCGATAGGGCAGCACCAGGCTGAGATCCCCGGGCGTTGCTTTTTTCAGCGTGGGAGTGACAAGTCCGCGTTCGATGCGTGCTGGAGTCGAACGGCGGCCTGCCCGCAGGTCTCCGAGACGCTGCACGAGCACGGTCTCTCCCAGCAGATTTGCCAGGCGCGAGACGCTTTGACCGTACTTCAACGGATCGTCAAAGGGTTCGGTGAAGCTTTCCGTGACCAGGAGGGCGAAGTTTGTATTCTTTGATTTTCGTGTGGCATAGCTGTGGCCATTTGCCGTAATCAGGCCTCGATAGTTTTCCAGCGCGACAAAGCCGTACGGGCACATGCAAAAAGTTCTGACTTTATCGTCAAAGGTTGTGCTGTAATAGACCGCTTTGAGTTCATACAGGAGTTCGGTAATATGCTTGAGCGTCTCTGCCCGTACTTCAACTCTGACCCCGACGTCGACGCCCTTATTGTTCATTTTCAGGCCCAGACGCTTTGCTTCCCGAACGAACCACTCGGCCCCTTCTCTGCCGGGCGCAAGGATAACAGAAGCTGCTGTAAAGACTTCGGCAGTTGATTGCCTGCGCCGCACTGAGACCGTAAACAGGCCGTGCTCTTTTGTGACGGTCTGGACTTCGGCCTCCATAAAAATATCAGTGTGATGTGCTTCAAGGCAGGCCCGAATGTTCTCGACAATGCGATAGGATTTATCAGTGCCTAAATGTCTGATCTCGTAGTGAATAAGGTCCAGATTGGCAGCCAGAGCCTTACGCTGTAACATATCCGTTTCAGCCGAGGCTCCTCCGAACAGCCGATCGGGATCACCACCAAATTCAATATAGAGATCGTCGACATAGCGCATCAAGTTGTCGAAACGATCGGAGGAAATAACGTCCTGAAGCTGTCCGCCCACAAGCGGCGTCAAGGTGAGTTTTCCGTCGCTGAAAGCCCCTGCTCCGCCCCATCCTGAGACAATGCTGTGAGGTTTCTCTGGCATTCGAACTTTGCCTTTTTCGAAGATGGCGATTTTTAAGGCCGGCGTGCTTTTGACTAGTTCCAGGGCAGCAAACATTCCGGCCGGACCGGCTCCGACAATGATAACATCATACTGATTTGTCATGTGATTATCCTTTGAGCAGCTCAGTGAGCCTGGCAGCAAGCCGCGTTATCTGAATTTCCTGCTGAGAGCTTTCGCACATATTTCTTACGACTGCGACCCCGGTTTCAATTTCATTGTCTCCGAGCAAAATGACATAGGCGGCCCCAAGTTTATCCGCTTTTTTCATCTGACTCTTCAGACTGCGGTGATGATATTCGATTTCAGTGCGAATCCCGGCACGCCGAAGTTCTTTTTGGAGAGTGACCGCCGGTTTACGGGCAGACGCCCCCAGCACAGCGATAAAGACGTCCAGCGTTGCAGCTTGCGCCTGATCCGGCAGCAGAGCAATGAAACGCTCCATGCCCATTGCAAACCCCACGCCGGGCAAAGCTTTTCCCCCGATGTTTTCCGACAGCCCGTCGTAGCGGCCTCCGCCCAGAACAGCACTTTGTGCGCCTAAAGAGGAGGAAACGAATTCAAAGGCGGTTCTGACATAGTAATCCAAGCCGCGCACCATACGGGGACTGATATGGAAATCAATCTCAAGAAGGCGCAGATAGTCCTGAAGTTCTGTGAAATGCCTCTGGCATTCCTCACAATACTGCTCAATAATGACGGGAGCGCCTGAAACAATTTCGCGGCAGCGTTCTTGTTTACAATCGAGAACGCGCATCGGATTTCGTTCAATGCGCTGTTGACAATCTTCACATAGGCGATCGTACGAGTCTGTCAGATAGGTTTTAAGCTGCCTACGATAATCTGGGCGGCAGCTTTTGCAGCCCACAGAATTAAGCTGGACTTCGATATCCGTGACGCCCATGTTCAGAAAAAGCTGGAATATCATCGCGATCATTTCCGCGTCGATTGCCGGGCTGTCAACGCCTAAGGCTTCTGCCCCGATTTGATGAAATTGACGGAAGCGTCCGGCCTGCGGGCGTTCGTGGCGAAACATCGGCAGTAT
The DNA here is from genome assembly GCA_002748425.1 of candidate division KSB3 bacterium. GTDB lineage: Bacteria > Moduliflexota > Moduliflexia > Moduliflexales > Moduliflexaceae. The sequence continues at coordinate 100,128 of PDSJ01000015.1, forward strand.
GTAATACAGTTTCTCAGGAAGTGGATGTCTGGCAGACAGCTTATGTTCATTATATGCCCGAACCACGGCAGCTGTGCCCTCCGGCCGCAGCGCCATACTGCCTTCGCGTTCGTTTTCGATCACATACATCTCTTTTTGCACGATGTCTGTGTCTTCACCGACTCCGCGGGAGAAGAGTTCTACTCTTTCAAGTACTGGTGTCCGAATTTCCGAGTAGCCATACAGCTCGAACAATTCTCGGGTTGCGGCCTCTACGCTATGCCAGCGCCTTATTTCGTCAGGTAAAATGTCATGGAAACCTCGAAAAGATTGTATGTTCATGAGTGCGTCCGGGTCCTTACGGTTAACATAAAATAGAGGGGCGATAGAACAACAAGACCCTTTTGAAATCTGTTCTAAGAAATTTTCCCTTTGAAATTTTGGAATAAGCAATGTGTACACGCACAGCCATGCGACCAGCAAGAGCACTGTGTCTTGCGCTGTCAATTGAAAATTGTTCAAAATTATGGAGGGAGGAGCTTTTTTGAGGTTTTTATCAGCATTGACTCGTGATGTATGCCATTATAATCTGCACTGTCTGCTGACGATATATCAGCATGAACTTCCAAAAGTTGCCGGGCAAAGAGATAAAATTCTTCTGCATATATTAAAGTTGTTGACAAGAGAAGACGACTCTGCTATTAATGATTAAAAATTTTTGCCATAGATAGAAGGAATGGAAGAGTGATGGAAATTTTAGAATGAGAGGAGGAGCGTATGTCCCGCACAGAGACGAATACGATTCAATATATGAGCCGCTGCCTGAGTCTTTGCTGTCTTCTGATCTGTGTACTTGCTGCGTGCTCCCATCGTTTTTTACAAGAGCCTGTGCGCGTTGATTATGGAAGCGCTCCGACCTTGTCGGGACTTCAGGCAACGCCGAATCCGGCACAACGCGGCGGCGTTATTCAGCTTTGCACCACATACGTTGATCCAGACAGTGATCTCCACACCGGTCTTGCAGCGATTTCGGTCGATGGGGGAGAGCCCCAGAGTCTTGCATTTCGCGCGACCTATCCCTCTGGAGTACTCACGTTGCCGTTCAGCATTAGTCCATATGCCCGCCCTTCTGATCTGCGCATCCTGCTTAAAATCCGTGATGATGCGGGAAATTGGAGTAATGCGGTGTCAGTCACGGTTCAAATTCGGGAAGCCACTCAAGGCAATGCGGGCCCTCATGTCTCGTTAAAAAAGATGGCCGGCTTATGATTGCAAGCAGCAGGGAAATCGCTTTGCGGGTCTTGTGCCGAGTCGAAGGAAAACAGGCGTATCTTGGTCCTGCGCTGGATGCTGAATTGCAGAAAGTTCCTGAACTCGACCGACGGGACAGGGGCCTGGCAGCGGAATTGAGTTATGGAGTGCTTCGCCATCGGACCAGGCTTGACTGGTATCTGGATCAGCTCGCGAAAAAGCCGATGCAGAAAGCCAACCTGTATCTGCGGAGCCTTCTGCGCCTGGGGGCCTATCAGTTGATGTTGCTCGATCGCATCCCGGCGTCGGCGGCAATCAATGAATCGGTTGATCTGGCCGGAAAGTACAGCTGGAAGATGAAATTACCGGTCAGGATCGCAAAAGGAGTGGTCAACGGCATTCTGCGCGGACTTCAGCGCAGTGAGGCAACACTGCAAAAGCCGGAGAGCCTGTCGTCTGTGACGGCTCGTTTGGCGGCAGTCTACTCCTTTCCCGAGTGGCTGGTAACACGCTGGGTGGAGCGCCTGGGCAGAGAACGAGCCACGGAGTGCTGCCGCATCAACAATCTTCCCAGTCCTCTCAGCCTTCGTGTCAACAGCCTGAAGCTCTCTGCTGAAGAGTTGCGCGAAGAATTACGTCCACAGCTTGACTCGCTTCAGCGCTTGCCGGCTCCTCTTCATGGCTTTCTTATCTCAGGAGCAGGGCCGCTTCGCGAACTTAGCTGTCTGTCGAATGGCAGCGCGACCGTGCAAAATGCCTCGTCGATGTTGATGCCTGTTCTTCTCGATCCTCAGCCAGGAGAGCGAGTTCTCGATGTCTGTGCCGGTTCCGGCATCAAGACCACACAGATCGCGGAACTGATGCGTAACCAGGGACGGATTCTGGCAGTCGATCTCTATGAGGCGAAATTGCGACGGCTTCATGAACAGTGCGAACGTTGCGGCGTGAGCATCGCGCAGAGCCGGTGTCTGGACATGACGACTGTTTGCGGCGGCGCTGATATTGATGATACAGGCGGGCAGGGCTTTGATCGTGTCCTGGTCGATGCGCCATGCTCGGGCCTGGGAGTGCTCCGTCAACATCCAGAGGCGAAATGGACTCGCCAGGAGCGAGATATACAGGCGCTTCATGAACTCCAGTTCGAGATTCTGAGCCGTGCCGCCAGATGCCTTTCATCGAAGGGGGGAGTGCTCGTCTATAGTACCTGCACGACGACTCCTGAAGAGAACGAAAAGGTGCTTGCGCGTTTCTTACAGCAGATGCCGAATTTCAGCGTCGAGCCTGTCCGAGACTATCTTCCGGACGATCTCCACAACTGTCTGACACCGGAAGGCTACTTACGAATCGAGCCGCCCAGGCACTGTTATGACGGATTCTTCTGCGCCCGGCTTTTGTCAAAACAGCACAACAGTTGAAAGAGTCAAGGCGTGTTCAAAAATTCATGAGAGAGTTCTTGACAGAACAGAACGCCTCATATAGACTTACCTTAGTTTTGTGAGAGATGTGAGTTTGGCGGTGTTTTTGATACTAATGAGTCTGCACTGCAGGCTAAACCTTTTGTCACGTTGTGAGGAACAACATTATGAAAACCATGAAGAACTTCGCTCAATGTATTTTTGCCTTGCTTCTTGCCGTATGTCTGCTGCTTCCCGGTATTGCATCAGCTGAGACCCATAAGCTGACGATCTTACACACCAATGACCATCACGGACATTTTATGAAGTTTAATCCTTATCCGGTGAAGGATGTCGGTGGTCTTGCCGCTCAGTCGACATTGATAAATATCGTCCGGGCAGAAGTTGAGAAATCCGGCGGAACCGTGTTGGTTCTGTCTGCCGGAGATATCAACACTGGCATCCCTGAATCTGATTTACTGGAGGCAGAGCCGGATATTAAACTCATGAACATGATCGGTTACGATGCTATGGTGCTCGGCAACCATGAATTTGACAGAAGCCGTGAGACGCTTCTGAAGCAGATAGAATGGGCGGACTTCCCCTTTCTGTCCGCCAATGTTGTGAAAAAAGATTCAGGAGACACGCTGGTTGAGCCGTATATCATTAAAGAGTATGGCGGGCTGAAGGTAGCTGTTTTCGGCTTAACCACAGAAGAAACACCCATTCTGACCCTTCCTGAAAATACTGAGGATATCGAGTTTAAAGATGTCATAGAGACCGCCAGAGACCTAGTCCCTCAGTTGAGAACAAAGGCTGATATCGTTGTGGCCTTGACCCATCTGGGTTTCTATGAAGAATCCGGCGGCGGTTACAATTCGGCCGGCGATATTAAGCTGGCTAAAGAAGTTGAGGGGATCGATGTTATCGTGGGCGGTCACACTGACACCCCACTCAAGGAAGTCGAGGTGATCGGCAATACTTTGATCGTCCAGACCGGAGGCCAGTCTGAGTCTGTCGGCCGTCTGGACCTTGTTATTGATACCGAAGAAGATCGCATAACGGACTATGCGTACAAGTTGATGTCGGTCAACGGTAAAAAACGCGTGAAGTATAACGGAAAAAAATATTATATGTATGTTGATAAAGGCTATGTTGAAGATCAGGAGATCCTCGACGCAGCCGCTCCTTATATGGCGCAAGCCGATCAACTTCTGTCGACGCCTGTTGGAGAAGCGCTGGTGGGGCTGGTCGGTGTGAGATCGGCCGTTCGCTCGAGAGAAACGAACCTGGGGAATCTGATTACCGACGCCATGATGGAAAGAACCAACGCTGATATCGCGCTTCAGAACGGCGGTGGTATCCGAAAGACGTTACCGGCCGGCCCGATTACGTATCGTGATATTCTTTCGGTTCAGCCGTTCGGCAATACGCTCGTTCTGCTTGATATGACCGGTGCCCAAATTATGGAGGTCTTGAATTACGCTGCGACGGTTGAACCCGGGAATGGGGCTTTTCTGCATGTTGGCGGCCTGAAATGGACTTTGAACCGCAGAGGCGACACGCCTGTCGCTGAAAACGTGATGGTTGGTGATTCCGCGATCGAAATGGATAAAACTTATACGGTGGTGACCAACAATTTTATGGCTTCCGGCGGAGATGGCTATAAAATGTTAAAAGAGCTTCGATCTCTTGATACCGGTTATGTTGATGCCGATGTCTTTAAAGACTATGTTAAGAAGCTTGGGAAAGTCAGACCGACTATCGAAGGCCGTCTGACGATCATAGAATAGGCTGGTGGAGTTCCCAGGCAGGCGCGCTGTCATCTGCCTGGCTTTCGTGTGTATCGTTTTCCAGAAGACAAGTACAGGCTTGTCTTCTGGCCGCTGAGAAACAGGGTGCTTGCTGTTTCTTGATTTCTAACTCAAACCATCTGCAGGAGGGACAGACATCATGCACAAAAAAATTGTATCGATCGTATGTATTGCCGTATTCGCCGTTGGGCTGCTTGGGGGGGCTGCTCAGGCCAAATTAAGGGTTGGTATGGTCTTTGACGTCGGCGGAAAAGGTGATCAGTCCTTTAACGATTCGGCATTCCGGGGGCTGCAATGGGCTGCTAAGGATCTCGGTATCAATCATGTCGAGATCGAGCCGGGCGCTGATGCTGACCGTGAAACTGGTTTGCGCATGATCGCCAGCCAGGGTTTTGATTATGTAATCGGCGTCGGCTTTTTGTTCGAAGATGCTATCAGAGCTGTTGCTGATGAGTTTCCGGACATAAAATTTGGGATTGTTGATGGTTTTGTCCCGGATAAGCCGAACGTGGCCTCATTGCGTTTCCGTGAACAAGACGGGTCGTTTCTGGTCGGAATTATTGCTGCCATGAAGGCTCAGGCTGATGGAAAAGATACGGTTGGTTTTGTCGGCGGAATGGATATTCCGTTGATTCATAAGTTTGAAGCCGGTTACAAAGCCGGTGTCGAATACGCCTGTGCAGACTGTAAGATCTTGAGCGATTATGCCGGTTCTGCTCCGTCAGCATTCGCTGATCCGGTGAAAGGGAAAGAACTTGCCCTGGCCCAGATTGATAAAGGTGCATATGTGATTTATCATGCATCGGGCCTGACCGGCGCTGGTGTGTATGAAGCTGGAAAAGAGCGCGAAGTCTTTGTCATTGGAGTTGACTCGAACCAAAATCATCTTGGCTATGTGGAAGAAACTGCTGACAGTTTCGGCCTGACGAGTATGCTGAAGCAGGTTGATGTGGCAGTGTATCTGTCCTGTAAAGACGTCATGGACGGCAGCTTTGAAGCTGGTGTTCGGGAATTCGGCTTGAAGGATTCCGTGAAAATCGGCAGCGATACCTATCGTGGTGTGTATTTTGCGATAGACGAATATAATGAAGACCTGCTTACTCAGGACATACTAGATAAAGTTGCTGAGGCGGAGGCAAAGATTATTTCCGGTGAAATTACCGTGCCTTCTGAATAAGAGCAAAGGCTCATCCGATTCCCTGTCCTGATTTGGGGCGGGGAATCGCGTACTTGACGATACAGCGAGTTCCCATGACGATTTTCCTTCTCTCCGGATGCTGACATGGAGAGAGTTTCTGTGAACACTATAAAACAGAGAGGGCTATTGTGGCTGAATATGCGGTCGAGATGCGAAACATCACCAAGCAGTTCCCTCGGGTTCTGGCGAACGATGATGTGACCTTTCTGGTAAAACCAGGAGAGATTCATGCGCTTGTCGGGGAAAATGGCGCAGGCAAATCCACCTTAATGAACATGCTCTACGGCCTGCTTCGTCCCAGCAGCGGCGTTATCACTATTCACGGTAATCCTGTCGAATTCAACGGCCCGGGTGATGCCATTGCCCAGGGCATTGGCATGGTGCATCAACATTTTATGCTGATTCCCCCCTTGACTGTTGCAGAAAATGTCGTTCTGGGACAGGAGCCACCATCAGCATGGGGCATTGTTGATATCGCACAGTCCAACAAGTTTGTTCGGGAGCTGTCCGATCAATACGGCCTGCAAGTGGACCCCACAGTAAAAGTCGAAAGCCTGACAGTCGGGATCGAGCAGCGTGTTGAAATTCTCAAGGTACTGTACAGGAAGGCAAATATTTTAATCCTGGACGAGCCAACCGCGGTGTTGACTCCTCAGGAAGTTAATGAATTCTTCGACATCTTACGCTCTTTACAGGAGCAGGGTAAGACGGTCATTATCATCACTCATAAACTCCAGGAAGTCATGGCGATTTCCGATAATGTCACTGTAATGCGTCGGGGAAAATATATCGGAAGCGTGGCAACGCAGGAGACGTCGAAAGAAGAGCTTGCCAATATGATGGTGGGCAGGAAGGTCTTGCTGCAGGTTGAACGGGGAAAAGCGAAACCGGGCCGCGATGTGCTGACTGTTGAAAATATCTATGCAAAAAATTCGAAGAAACTCCCGGCTCTTCACGGGGTCTCATTGACGGTACGTGCTGGAGAAATCCTTGGCTTGGCCGGGGTCGAAGGCAACGGGCAATCCGAATTGATTGAAGTCATCACCGGCCTTCGCAAAGCGGACCAGGGACGTTTATTGCTCAATGGAACCGAGATCACCAATTTGTCCCCTCGCAGTATCAAAGAACGCGGTGTCGGACACATTCCTGAAGACCGCCATCGGCGTGGATTGATTCTGGATTATACCGTCGCTCAGAATATGATTTTAGGCTTGCACCATCGTCCTCCTTTTGTCAAACGTCTGGGGCGATCGACCTTTCCCGGAATCGATGTTATGGATACGGCCGAGATTAACAGAACGACCGAACGTTTAATTCAGGAATTTGATGTGCGCCCTCCTGACCGTGACAACCTCGTTGGCAATGCATCCGGAGGAAATCAGCAGAAAGTTGTTGTGGCCCGCGAATTCAATCACGATCCTCAGTTCCTGCTGGCTGCACAACCCACTCGCGGCGTTGATGTCGGTTCGATCGAGTTTATTCATCGACGGCTGATCCAGGCTCGGGATTCGGAAAAAGCCGTTCTGTTGATTTCGGCGGACCTTGAGGAGATTCTTTCTCTCTCAGATCGGATTGCAGTTATTTATGAAGGTAAAATTGTTGGAGTCCTGGGGCCTGATGAGGCCACTGAAGAGCGGCTCGGCCTGATGATGACCGGAGGAGGTGAATAAACGGTGGCAGCCAAAAGCAGACTCGAAGTGTTGTTGGAGCGTAAAGCCTTTATGGGGATACTGACTCCGCTGATTGCCATTACGCTGGCATTTATAGCAGGAGGATTTATTATCCTGATTTTCATTACAGGCTATGAGTTTACGGAAGATTCGCTTGCCCGCCTGAAAGCACAATCGTTCCCAGAGGAGATCTTGAAAACGCTGGAGGGCTTTACCGGACGCAGCTATGCCAGCCGTACAGATTTTAATGAAGCATTGTCAGCCTCGATTGCCAGCTTTCAAGTGACAGAGCAGACCTTGAAGCAGTTGAAAAAATCTCATGTCCCGGATGACATTTTGACGAATCTTCTTCCGCTTCAAGAAAGAGGCATTGAGAAAAAAAACAGATTTCTGAAAGCTGTCAGACGAGCGATCGGAAAAGATAATTACATCAAATACCGCGTCCTCATTAGCGAGAAGGCCGATCAGTACAAGGCATTGCGAGGAAAAATCATCCGGTCGGCATTGGTACGAGAGAATCCTCTCCGGATCTATGCTATTATTTTTCGAGAAGCCTTAGGCGACGTAGAGGGATGGGGAAATGTGCTTTTTCGTGCGACGCCGCTCATTTTTACCGGCCTGGCTGTCGCGATGGCTTTTCAATGTGGTCTGTTTAATATCGGTGGTGAAGGCCAGATGGTGATTGGAGGTTTTGCTATCACCTGGATAGGCTTTACCTTTTCTGGGATCCCGGCTGTGCTGCTGATTCCGCTCTGTATTCTTTCCGGAGCATTGGCCGGAGCCCTTTGGGGGGCGATCCCCGGCTATTTAAAGGCTCGGCTTGGTGTGCATGAGGTCGTGAACACCATCATGATGAATTGGATCGCCGTGTTTCTCGTGCAGTATCTTACGATGCGGTATAGATTGCCAAGTGATATGAAGCCGCAGACCGAGCCGATTGCAGAAGCGGCGCAGCTCTCGTTTATACACAAATACCTGCCCTTTTTTCCTGAACATATTCATCTGAACACTTCCATTCTTTTGGCGGTGGCTATGGTTATGCTGGTCTGGTATCTTTTCAGGTATACTAAACTCGGATATGAAATTAAGGCGGTGGGCCTGAATGCAAGCGCAGCGGAATGCGGGGGCATCAATGTCCCGAAGAGCTATGTGATTGCGATGGCAATCAGCGGAGCGATCGCCGGTATGACCGGGGTCAACCAGGTTATGGGTGATCAACATGTCTTTCGCTACGATCTGTTCACTGAACTGGGATTTAACGGTATCGGGGTCGCTTTAATCGGGAGAAACGATCCTGTCGGGGTCGTTTTAGGGGCGATTTTATTCAGCGTCCTGGAGTATGGCGGGTTCACTGTGAGCGTGATGACCGGAAATCGTGTCCCACGAGAAATCATTCTCATGCTGAAAGCCATTATTTTGATTTTTGTTGTTGTCAGCGGTGAACTGACCAAACGACTCATGGTTTATTTGCAGAAGAAGAGAAAGGGGGAAGAGGAATGAGTGGATTATACGCAATACTGGCGTCTGCAATACGTCTGGCTGTCCCGTATACACTGGCGGGGCTGGGAGGGACGTATTCCGAACGTTCCGGCGTGGTGAATATCGGTCTGGAAGGCATGATGCTCACCGGTGCGTTCACGGCTGTTGCTGCTGCCAATTTGTCAGGGAGCCCCTGGCTGGGCCTCCTGGCCGCGATTGTCGCCGGAATGTTATTGGGCTTTATCCATGCTATTGTCTGTGTCAGCCTGAAGTCGAATCAGATCGTCAGCGGCGTGGCGATCAATATTTTTGCGTCAGGGGCCACTGTCTTTTTCTCATGGCTCCTGTTTAATTTGACACAGATTCAGCTGGAAGGTAAGCTGGTCGTGCCGTTTACCAGCCTGCCTCCGATCTTGCCGCTGACAGTGCTGATCGTCATCGCTTCACATGTCATTTTGTTCAAAACCACGTTTGGGTTACGGCTGCGAGCTGTGGGAGAACATCCCAAAGCTGCTGATACTCTGGGCATTAATGTGTATAAAATGCGCTACATGGGGGTGATGATCAGTGGCGGTCTCGGGGGCCTCGCTGGAGCATTCCTGTCACTGGAGCACGCTCATTATTTTGTGAAAGGGATGAGCGGCGGAAAAGGATTTATTGGTATGGCTGCGATGATTTTCGGGAAATGGACAGCCTTTGGAACGGCAGGTGCCGGACTGCTGTTCGGCCTGGGTGAAGCAATCTCGCTCCGTGTCTCATCAGTCGGCATTCCACCACAGTTCATTGATATGATTCCCTATATCCTCACCATGTTCGTCCTGGCAGGCGTTGTCGGGCGGGCAACTGCCCCTGCGGCTGACGGCATTCCCTACGAAAAGGAATAACGAGACGATCCTGCCACCTGAAAGGGAGCAAGTATATTTTTCAGGTGGCTTGAAATCGGCTGTCATGCCGAATTCTCAGAATGCTCACGCAGAAAAAGCTTGCTAAAAATCAACAAGGGCTGAAAGACTTTAAGTAGAAAATACACTGAGTGTGTCAATACAGTCCAAAGAGGATACCGTCGAAGTTTTTTTATCGCAGTGCTGTGGCAGTGTTCTGAAGCCCATAATTATTCGCAGGACACAGCCATGGAACGTATAACGTGGATGACGTGTTTGTTATAAAAAAGGAGATGTTTATGAGGATACAAAACCGTACTTTGCTTCTGTTCAGCATGCTGTTTCTGGTCTTGGGAACTTTTCTCAGCGCGTGCTCGAATGACGATGACGACGATTCACCGAATGTCATGTCGCAATTTCGTTGTGGGGATATGCAGGGGTCTCTCCGTTCCAGTCCGACGCTGACGGACTTCAGCCAGCTGAACATTATTAACGGCGAGCCAGCCTCACTCAGCCAATGGCCCTGGATAGCAGCTTTAGTGTATCGCGGCAACGGCATTTATGAAGGTTTTCATTGCGGCGGAACCTTGATCCATCCGAACTGGGTGCTGACGGCTGCGCATTGTATCAATGGCGATTCTGTCGATGTGGTGCTGGGGACGGACAGCCTGACGAATCCATTATCAACGATGGAACAGATTGCCGTGGTGGAGAAAATCCCTCATCCGAATTACAATGATGTGACCACTGAAAACGATATCGCCTTGTATCGCCTGGCAACTCCGTCGTCAAAATCGCCTGCCTCGATCGATTGGAATAATCGCGGACAGGCAGGAGTCGCTTCGCAGGTGGCGGGATGGGGACTCACCAATCCGAGCGGTGATACAGCATCGCCGAGTTTGCTTCAGGTGACGTTACCGATTGTTCCGCAGGCAACCTGTAATCAGACGATGAGCAGCTATCTTAATCAAGCGGATCCTATCTACCCCGGTATGATGTGCGCGGGTTATATCGAAGGCGGCAGAGACTCCTGTTCCGGTGACAGTGGTGGACCTTTGCTGGTTGATGGTTATATTACTGGCCTTGTCAGTTGGGGGCCAACCGAATGCGGTGTTCCCGGAGCATACGGGGTATACACACGTGTTTCCGATTATGCCGCCTGGATATCCTCCATCATTTGCAGCCGCGAGGCCAGTTGAAACAGACATGGCATCGTCGTTGAAAAATCTGAAGATTTAAATCTTTCGATATAAGCGGCGGTCGTTGATGACGCTTTGTAACTGAGGCAGTGACTCTTCGGCCGCTTTTTGACCGGCTTCGATGATATCTTCCATTTTGCTGAAATCGTTCCACGTATAACCGACTAAGTCCGGAGTGATCGTGACGTCGGCGATCGTCCCTTTGCCGGTACTGATTTCGTATTGCAGGTTTTGAAAAGAGCGGGTGATGATATCGACAAGCTTTAGATTGTCAGCATAGCCTACCAGACTTTGATAATCTTTCGGTGGTGCTGTATAGCTTGGAGTCAGCGGAGCAAAGCTGTTGACCCCGATTAAAATATCAGCACCCATCTCCAGCAAATCACTGGTTGGAACGGGATTAATGGTAGAACCGTCTATCAGAAACTTTCCATTATAGTTGACCGGTTGAAAAATGCCCGGCATCGCCAACGCAGCTTCGAGCGCTTTCAGGAGCGAACCGCTGTTGAGCGGCACTTCCTGGCCAGCGTCCAGTGCCATCGTAATGATGCGCAGAGGGATTTTCAAGTCGTGAAAAGTGAGACTGGTCGGAAGATAGTTCCCAAGCAATTTAAAGATTCTGTCGTTTTTCAGCAAGCCGCCTCGCAGGAGACATACGTCTTTGATTGACAGAAGGGGAAGATACTTTCGGAGATCCAATATCATGCTTTCGATCTCTGTGGCGCTCCTGCCTAAGGCGTAAAGCGACCCAACAACCGCGCCGACATTGCTCCCAGCGATCATATCGATCGGGATATTGTGCTCTTCCAACATTTTTAAAATGCCGACATGTGAGATACCGCGAGCTGCCATGCCGCCTAAGGCAAGACCGATACGCATGTCGGCGACATGCCTGGCAATACGATCGATCGTTTTACTGCGCTCACTGTCCGGGCTCTTGCTGACGATAATCTCGCCTTCTTCGTAGAAATGCTGTTCCTCAAGCTGCCCTGACGGAATAATCAGAGGTGCAGATTCGCTGAGATGTGCCTGTCCCTGGGAGTCAATGTCCTGGGAGAAATAATATGTTGTAATCAGCTCCTGATGATCGAACATGCCGCAGATCGGCTCCTTTCCGAAGGGAGAAAGCAGAACCACCCGATCCGAAAGGTCAAGGGCCTCAAAAGTATTGTTGCTGATTTCGGCAGACGTATTGATGATGATATATTGAAAAAGGGTTTTCAAAATACCTAAAATGCCAGCAATTTTTTCGCGTGAGACCCGTCCGTGCTGCAAATGCTCCTCAGAAATCGTCAGCAGCTCGAAGCCAGTGCTATGCGCACATAAAAGGGATGTTATACATTCTTCGTTAATGTCCTGTGTTCCAAAAGACTGCCCCTGATTCATTTTCAGAATTTGGGCGATGCTGGGAGCGCCTATCGTCATATCGAGAATCGCAACAGGCTGCGCGGTCTGACGATGGAGACTTACTGCCAGATTGACAGCTACAAAAGTTTTTATGGAGACTTTTTTCGGGCTGTAGATCGAAATGATTTGGCTGTGCTTAGGCTGCTGATGAAACATTCTGAGGGCTCTCCGCTGAATTCGAAGATCGATAGTGCGGACGACATTGTGCATCACAGTGGCATTCCGTTCCACTAAATTGTAAAAACTTTGCCGCCCTAAGAGCAGAACTTCAGCGTCGATGACGGCTTCCGCTGTAATCGCGCGCGGCTCATTCGTGAGGAGCGCAGTTTCTCCAAAAAAGTCGCCCGCGTTCAGATAGCCTAGAGTTTCAGTGTAGGGCCCCTCAGTGATCATCAGTTTGACTTGCCCTGAAAGCAGGAGATAGAGACAGGAACCACTTTCGCCTTCCTTGCAGATTGGGGCACTTCTTGGGTAATACTCTTGCCTCATGGTTGGAAGAATACGGCGTAATTCAGAGACATTGACATCAGCGAATAATGCATTTTTCCGAAGATCAGAGACTGTGATCACGAGTGTATGATGGACGCAGCGTCTGGCGATCTTTCAGCCGCCAGACACTGCGGGCCTATGAGTTAGGGTTCGCACAACGTAAGACCACCCATTTCATCGGTTGGCCAAATGGCATTCGTTCCGGGTTTGCCCTTCCAAAGGAAAATACACCTTCTTGCCACTCGACCATCGTTTGAAGAGCTTTGGTGCCTTGCAGACGTTTTTTGGGGCGACTGGTGGGATCGACCAGAATGATATGAGTGATTTCTCCATGACGAAGATGCATTGAACCGGTTTGTCTGGTCACCGGGTTAGTCAACGTCGCAAAACCGGATGCATTCACCAGGCTCAGCATTTGAAGGAGCGACGGAAGGTGCTCTTCTTTCAAATTGGCAAGCAAAGTGGTATTTTTTTTCTTTAAGACACCGACACTGGACTTGATCAACCGATCGAGCACCAAGCGCAGATCGTCCAGAAAAGTATTTAAAGAGCCGATGTTGGTCGGCTCGACGAGATATTCGATGTTAGCATCGGCAAAGTCCTCTGCCACGTCATCCACCTGGCTTGCCTGCACAATGAAGACTGTTGGGATTCGGCCTGAAGCAGTGGTGCTGGCGATTGAACGGATCTTGCGATGAACGCTTAAGACCTCTTTCAGAGCAAAATTCCCCAGTTCGACGAAGAGTAAATCCGGCAAAAAAGCGCCGTTTTCTTCGACCTGATTGATCAGGTCCTGCAATGCATCACTTAGGGACGGCAACAGGAGCACTTCATGTTCAGCTAATTCCAAAACTTTTTTAATATACTGATGAAGCTCGGCGCGAGCATCAACCAACATGATTCTTGCCACAAGCGTCCCTCCCTCCGGCATTCTCTCTGGAAACTTCTGTTTGGGTAATGTGTCTGATTCCGCTCACCTTTCCCCCAGGATGGCTTTGATCTTTCTGACAAGCTGGGCAATACAGGATTTCATATCCTGATCTTTTCGCACATAACCGCGGGCTCCAGAGAGTTCGACGGCTTGTTTGATTTCTTCTTCCGGCTTGGCTGAAAAAATGACGATCGGGATGTGTTCTGTTTCATCCATACCGCTTAACATAATTCCAAGATCTTCTCCCTCAAGCGACGGGAGGTTCAAATCCAGGATAATGAGATCCGGTTTTTTCTCCATTTGCAGAATCTGGATGTGGCCGGATTCCGCGTCTTCTGCAAACACAATATTAAAGCCATGCTTTTTTAATTCTTTTGATAAAATAGCCCGTGCAAACTGGCTATCCTCTACGATCACGAGAGTTCTCGGCATATCATTCTCCTTCACAGTATCTATCCCTGATCTTTTGACACAAGGATCTGATTTTGGTATAAGAGTACACCCGATATGCACAGTATAAGCACCCCTGAAAATGGTCAACTGAAAATTCCGAGTTTTTTTCGTTAATGCTGATTCCCCTGCAGCAAAGTTCTCCCATGCTGTACAGTCTCTGAAGGTCGAGGCAGCGTTGCAGAAATACAAGTGTGCCGCGTTTCAGTGGAATTCACGGTTTGTCATGCGCGGTTGAAAAATTACCGGCTTGAACGCTTCTGTTTTTTGTGAAGAGTCTGTAGAGATGGAGACGTCAGAGGGATTTGATACGGTTTTTGCCTTGACAAAGGTCTTCAGTGCATGCTTGAGTGACACAGGGCGTGTTGAATGTAGAGGGGTGAGAGTCTTGAAACTATCTGGAAGGCAAACTTATGAGGCTTTTGTTATGCAGTATAGTGTTGAGCGCCTGGGGATGTCTGCTGGGCTCTCAGAATGGATATGGCGAAAGCATCGTGATTCAGGGCGAGCGTGTGAACGTCCGGTCTGGTCCGGGACGCACATTCGAAGTGGTCGAGTTCGTCAATCGGGATGAAAGGTTTGAATTACTGGAAAAACAGAACGGATGGCTGAAAATCAGCGTGGAAGGAACTCTGGGGTGGATTCCTCAAAAAGCCGTTGATGCTGACAATGATTCGCTCGAACGTTTACTTAAAGAAGCGGATAATTATTTTTTTATTCAACAATTCACAACGCCCCCGGAGGCCAATGCATACGATCTCTATCGTGAGGTGTTGCAGCGTGATCCTGACAACAGCCACGCTTTGCAGCGCATTCAACAAATGACGGCGACGTATAAACGCTGGGCCGATGTGGCGTATAGTCGTCATGAAGATGAAAAAGCAAAGATATTTTATCAGCGCTATCTTTTTCTCGGTCCGGACGACGCCAGTGTCCGACAGCGTCTGGAAGACTTGGCCGCAAGGACTCTGGTGCTCGGCGGTGCGCGGAGAAAACTGCATTTGAGGAGCCGACCTGCTACAGTTGAATCGCCGCAGCTTCGCCGAATGCTGATACACTACAGCTTCCACCACCCGGCAGACTGGGGGAAATTCGGGTTCTCTCCCAGTATCAGTGGAGCTATGCAGCATGACTATGTTCGCAAAGATTTTGGGGACCTTCCAGTGCTGCTCGATCGTACGACACGGTTGATGTGGCAGCGGCCCGTTGGACTGGAGGAAATGAATTGGATGCAGTCAATGCAGCATATCGCTCACTTGAATGCCACAAATGCCGGGGGCTTTTCTGACTGGCGGCTTCCAACGCTCGAGGAGCTTGCGTCGCTGATGGAAACGCGTAAAAACGAAAGCGGTCTTTATTTATCATCGCATTTTGGCTCAGCGCCGTTGTGGTGCTGGAGTGCCGACCAAAGCTCTGAACCCGGAAAAGCGTGGTTTATCAGCTTTCACAGCGGCGGCATCGGGACACATGCTGTCGAAGATCACGCGTTCGTTCTGGCTGTCCGCAGCCTGAAATAAGGTTTCTTGCATTGGCGTGAGAACAGCGTAAACGCCTCTAAGCACTCACAATGACAGATTGGGTACAGTGTTATGTTTTTTATTGCGTCGAAATTATTAATACCCCTTACGTCTCCTTTTAGCTATGTTGTCGTTCTGCTGCTCGCCGCTTTCGTGCTGTCCCGCCGCGTAAAAGTCTGCAAGTATTGTCTGCTCTCAGCGTTGGTGCTGCTGTTTATTTTCGGCACAGCGCCGTTACAAAATATGCTTCACTATATACTGGAATCGCGTTATCCGCACACCGGCTCTTTAGCTCAGGTTGATGCGATTGTCGTTCTTTCAGGCATGCTTTCTCTGGAAGAATCCAAACCCGGAGAGCTTGAGTTTGGTGGAGCTGTCGATCGTATTCTGACTGCGATCTCGTTGATAAAAAAGGGGGTCGGGAAGCACTTGATTCTTTCCGGGGGCAGCGGCGATTTATACGATCAAAGTAAAAGTGAGGCGCTGTTACTAAAAGACTTTGCCCTGAAATGGGGAGTTCCAGAAGATAAACTGCTTGTAGAAGCGACTTCAAGAAATACGTATGAAAATGTGTTGTATACAAAGGCAGTTATGGAGGAACACGGTATCTCCAACGTGCTTGTCGTGACAACGGCATCCCATCTTCCCCGTGTAATGGGTTGTTTTGCAAAACTCGGTGTGGAGGCAATTCCTTACGGTGTTGACCGGCATTCCAAAAAGCCTGCTCTGCCTCGGCTTGCAGAACTGATCCCAAGCCCTGAAAATTTTCTTCGATCTTCGCAGGCGATTCATGAGTATATCGGGATTGTGATGTATAAGATCTCAGGCTATCTCTAAGGTGGCCTGCTTTTTCTCTATGCTTAAACCAAGGTCTCAATGTACGTGTTATACAGGCAGAGAATCTCCTTGACTTTTTCAGATGCCTTGTGATAGGAGCATGCGAACAGCTTTACGATCTGTTCGGTACTGACGCAGACGTGTTGAGGGTGTTCTATTAATTTTTCTTCGGTAAAAGTAGAGTCTATGGCAACAGTATTGGTAATAGATGATTCTGTAGATGCGCGGAACCTTACGAGACAGATCCTGAGTAAGGAGCATAATGTACTGACGATCGATAGCTGGGTTTATGCCACTGAGTATATTTTCAAACATGATGTCGATCTCATTCTGCTTGATATCAATATGCCGGGCCTGAGTGGAGATAAATTGGCAGGAGTGTTGAAAAAAAGTGTTAAAATCAAAGAAGTAAATATTGTGTTATTTTCCTCAATAGACGAGGGCGATCTGCGCCGTAAGGCGATAGAAACCGGTGTATTAGGTTATATTCCCAAAACATTTGAGGGGAACCTCCTGAGAACCCGTGTCAGAAAGTTTCTGAAAAAAATCGGCAGGGAGTAAGAATGTTTTACTATGCGGCATCGCAGCACTGACGAGTGCAAGATACACAGAGGCAGAGTGCAGGGTAATAAAGCCCAGCACTCTGCCTCTTTTTCCTACACGGCCTTGGCCTTTTGAAAGCTCAGACCGTCTTCTTCCTTCGAGAGACTCACCGTAATCGTATCACCCTCTGTAAAATCCCCTTCAAGGATTTTAAACGCCAGGGGATTCTGAACAACTTTCTGAATCGCTCGTTTTAACGGGCGTGCGCCATAGACCGGGTCATAACCTTTTTGCGCAATATATTTTTTTGCAGCGTCAGAAAGTGACAGGCGCATTTTGCGATCTGCAAGCCTCTGACGCAAATGCTCGAGTTGGATATCAACGATCTGCTCGAGGTGCTCGAGGCGTAAACGGTGGAAGAGAATCGTCTCATCGATTCGATTCAGGAATTCCGGTCTGAAGCTGTTCCGCAGGAGGTCCATCACCCGCTTTCGTAGCTCTTCGGGATGTTCCTGCCACATTTCCTGAATGACCTGACTGCCGATGTTTGAAGTCATGATCACGACGCTGTTCCGAAAATTCACCGTCCGTCCCTGTCCATCAGTGAGACGTCCGTCATCAAGCACCTGCAGCAAGACGTTGAAGACCTCTGGATGAGCTTTTTCGATCTCATCGAAAAGGATTACAGAATACGGACGCCGGCGTACAGCTTCGGTCAAATAACCGCCTTCTTCATAGCCGACATAGCCCGGAGGCGCTCCGATCAGACGGGCGACAGCGTGTTTTTCCATAAATTCCGACATATCGATGCGTACCATTGCCTGCTCGTCGTCGAAAAGAAATTCTGCCAGAGCACGCCCAAGCTCTGTCTTGCCAACCCCGGTTGGTCCAAGAAAGAGAAAGGACCCGATCGGTCGATTGAGGTCTTGCAAGCCGGCTCGGGCCCGCCGAACAGCATCGGACACTGAGGTGATCGCGGCATCCTGACCGATGACGCGCTGTTGTAAGCGCTTTTCCATGTTGACCAGCTTTTTCATTTCACTTTCCAACATGCGGGATACTGGAATCCCTGTCCATTTTGAGACGATTTTAGCCACCTCCTCGTCACTGACGGTCTCTTGCAGCATTTGCGTACTTTGTTGAATCTCCTGCAATCTGAGATTTTCGGTTGCAAGCTTCCGTTCCAGTTCCACGAGGGTCGCGTACTGAAGTTCGGACACTTTTTCATAGTCTCCCATGCGTGTGAGGCGTTCGATCTCGATTTTTACTTCTTCGATCTGTTCCCGCAGCTGTCCGATTGTCGTAATGGTCTCTTTTTCATTCTGCCAGTGGGCTTTTAACGCTTTTGCAGAGTCTTTCACATTCGCCAGTTCCGACTCAAGTTTTTGCAGCCGATCGCGGCTGGCAGCATCCTGTTCTTTTTTCAGGGCCTGCCGTTCGATCTCCAGTTGCGTGATGCGGCGTTCAAGTTCATCGATTTCCGCGGGCATACTTTCGATCTCGATTTTCAGCCGCGAGGCAGCCTCATCAATCAAGTCGATCGCTTTATCCGGCAGAAACCGGTCGCTGATGTAGCGAGCGGACAGGGTCGCCGCAGCAATGATCGCACTATCCTGAATCTTGACATTGTGGTGCTGTTCGTACCGTTCTTTCAGACCGCGTAAAATTGAGATCGTGTCCTCGACGCTCGGCTCTCCCACGTGCACAGGCTGAAAGCGCCGTTCCAAAGCTGCGTCTTTTTCGATATATTTACGGTACTCATCGAGAGTTGTTGCCCCGATACAATGCAACTCTCCTCTGGCGAGCGCCGGTTTGAGCATATTCGAAGCATCTAGCGTTCCCTCGGCGGCTCCAGCGCCTACCAGGGTATGCAGTTCATCGATGAAAAGTACGATTTCGCCTGCTGCTTCGCTGATCTCGTGAAGGACGGCTTTTAAGCGATCTTCAAATTCTCCCCGATATTTGGCACCTGCGAGCAAGGCCCCGATGTCGAGAGTGATCAGCTTGCGGTTTTTTAATGATTCCGGCACGTCGTGCTGGGCGATTCGCAGTGCAAGCCCTTCGGCAATCGCAGTTTTCCCGACCCCCGGCTCACCGATTAAGACCGGGTTATTTTTTGTGCGGCGCGACAGCACCTGCATCACTCGTCGTATTTCTTCATCGCGCCCAATGACCGGATCGAGTTTCCCCTGTCTGGCCAGATCCGTTAAATCCCGGCCGAATTTTGTGAGAGCCTGATACTTGTCTTCAGGATTCTGATCGGTGATACGCTGCGAACCTCTGAGCGTTTGCAAGACCTGGAACACGGTATCTTTTGTGACCCCGTGCCGGTTGAGAAGGGCCTGAGCCTCTCCATTGACACTGTCGGCAAAGACGAGTAGAAAATGTTCGACGCTGACATATTCGTCTTTCAGACGGTCGGCCTCATCGATCGCGCTGTCTAAAGCGCTTTGAAGGCGCTGTCCCATGTAGAGCTGCATTCCGCCGCCCGAGACGGCTGGGCGTTTTTCCAGCACAGCATGTAATTCCTGACGCAGTTCTTGCGGACGCGCTCCAAGTTTTTGCAGAATCTGGAGAATTAACCCTTCAGGCTGCTCTAAAAACGCCATCAGCAGATGTTCGACGTCGAGTTCCTGATGTTTGCGCGCAGCGGCAATTCGCTGGGCCTGCTGCATAGCTTCTTGAGTTTTTATCGTTAATTTATCATACCACATACACTGATCTCCTTGTCTGGAATTCGCGTAGTCTTTTTGCTTGACTTCGAGTCTTTTTCTCCCGACGGTTTCTCGGGAGAAGCGTATCATTTTGCTTTTTGGTGAAGATATACTGGGTTGTATTCTGTATTGTTAATAATAATATCTTAGTTTTATATTGTCAAGTTTAATTAGCACATGGGTATAAAATATTTTTTCAGTCTTGTTGAAAATGGAAAACCTGCGTTTCCGGATGACCGCTCCCCTCGAATACTGTTGAGCTATGCTCTGCGACGTCTCGTTTTCAGTATGCTTTTTGGCTGCTCATTCCTCTATCAGTCTCTGGTTTGGATGCGGGCAGCACTCTATCGCTGTAAAATTTTTACCCCGGCGCGACTGCCCTGCCTGGTCATTAGTGTGGGGAATATTACGACCGGCGGGACCGGGAAAACACCGGCAGTCATAGAAATCGCATGTCTGCTTGCACAGCATGGGACACGTGTCGCAGTGCTGAGTCGAGGCTACCGGCGCACAAGCTCTTTTCCGACCGTTATCGTTGAACCCGACAGTGATGTGTCGCAGACAGGGGATGAGCCTTTGCTCATGGCTCGAAAGTTTCAGCGTGTTTTCAGTCCAAGTGCCTTGCGCCCGGCAGTGCTTGTCGGCAGTCGGCGTTACCGCTCGGGCCTTCTGGCCTTAGAGCGTTTTCAATCGGAGGTCATACTTCTAGATGACGGCTTTCAGCATCTGCAATTAGCCCGCGACTGTGATGTGGTTTTGATCGACGCCGCGCGTCCGTTTGGCAGCGGGAATCTGCTGCCGGCGGGATGTCTTCGGGAACCTCTCGTTCATCTTCGACGTGCCACAGCATTTATTGTGACGCGAAGTGATGAGGCTCCGGATTTACAGGTCATTCGGCGGACTTTGAAACGGATAAATCCCGCCGCGCCCGTGTTTAACGCAACCCATGCGTTCAACGGTTTTCGTCGGCTCGGAAGCGATGAACCAGTGGACGCAGAAGCGCTGCTCCGACAACGGCTGCTTGCCGTATCAGGCCTCGGAAACCCCGCGTCTTTTCATCATCTTCTGAACACTCAGGGCTTTCATGAGATTGAAACGCTTGTCTTTCCCGATCATCATGCTTATCGTGAACAGGACGGACTGGCGATCGCCCGCCTTTGCCATGAACGCAGACTCAACGGAGTTATGACCAGTGAAAAAGACGAAATGAAACTTCTCCCCCGGCTCGAATCTGTCGGCATTGCAGGCTATGTTGCGATGATAAGACTCACGATTCACCCTGAAAAAGAATTTCGTGAAATGCTGTTCTCGTATATTTAAACGCGTTTTGTCATGAAGATGACATGTTCGTTGATGAGCATGGCAGCAGCTTTGAACATGTTCACGTCAAGCGTTTCAGCCGATAGCTGAGATACATGAAAGGCGTATCGAGCAGAGCAATCAGGATTTTCAACAAGTAAGTTGAGATAATAATCTGCAGGAGGACTGAGAATGGAAAGACCCCTGCAAAGGCCACTACGGTAAAGATGACGCTGTCAATAAGCTGACTGATCCAAGTAGAGCCGATATTCCGAAGCCACAGCTGTTTCTGCCCGGTTTTCTCCCGAATGAACTTATACGCGCGGATATCGTGAAACTGGGAGATGAGATAGGCAAGCAAGCTGCCCAGCAGAAGGCGCGGCGCAAACACAAAGATTTTTTGCATGCCCTCGTGAACCGTGTCATACGAGGAAGGAAGGTATTGCAGCATAAATTGTCCGCCAATTAAATAGAGCAGCGATGTCCCAAGACCGATTTTTACTCCTTCTTGTGCGTCGTGAGTCGAATGATGCTCGCTCAACAGATCGGTCGCCAGAAAGATGGCAGCATACATCACGTTTCCACCGGTGGCATCAAATCCAAAGAGCGTAATTTGTTTTGTGACAAAAAGATTTGCAAGTATAATGCTGGCTCCGATAAAGGCTTTGAGATAATTTTTCCCCAATGTAAACGCCCCTAATGTCAGCAAAAGCATGCTAACAGTCTGGAGCAGAAAAATCATTTCATTCGTCATGCTGCTCTCCTGATACGAAAACAGGGAATCGAGTCAAAGAGGATATTTCGCGCCCCCCTGTTCCAGTCCCAGTATCTCTTTCTGATTTGATTGTATGTAACGGAATAGACCTGAATCCTCATTTTTTAAGAATATCTATTGACCTTCAGTCTGTATTGTGCTATGCTTGCTCTTGCGTCTAGCGTAATTACCCGCTATTCGAGACGATGACGGGAATGTCCCGTCCTGAAAACTTTTTGTGAAGAGGTCATTTAATTCTTGACTTTCATGATGTCAAGGCTTTTCATTTGATAGAATATTGCGTTCTCGTGTCGCTCTGAATCATAAATTGGCGTCTGGATGAAGGAGTTCTTCGATGAACAAGAAAAATTATCTGACAGTGTGTGTCCTGCTGCTCGTGTTGATTCTCGGACGTTCCCCTGAAAGCGTCTGGCCCTGGGGAAGCGTAATCGTCAAGCCATTAGCCGGAGGCCGTCGACCTGGCTCGTCCGGAGGCCGTTATGAGATAAGGCCGATTGACCGCAAAGGAACGAGTGGAGATCCTGTGGGGTCAAATGCTGCTGGACGTCCCGTCAGAGGAAACTCCCTCAATTTTCGTCCCGGTGAATTGATTGTCAAAGTGAAAGAGGGTTTCCCATCGCTGGCCGGACGCTTAAGTCGGAATGCAGACGATACCGGCAGCCGTCATCTGGATATATTGAACCGGCAGTTTGGAGTGACAAGGGTTGAAGCAGTGTTTGATAACCGGGGCGGAGGCCGGACCATCAGTCAAAATAATCCACTGACAAAAGTTATGCTCTTGAAGCTTGGAGAGCGGGCAGACGTACACAGTGCCCTGCGAGCTTATGCCGATCTGGATGAAATCGAATACGCCGAATTAAATTACATATACCATATTTTTTCAAGCCCTGACGATCCATTTATCTCGTCGCAGTACAGCCTGTTTAGTGCCAGCAGCTATGGTATTGACGCTCTGAGAGGCTGGTCGATCGAATCCGGTGATCGATCCATTATGATTGCCATCATCGATACTGGGGTTGATTACCGCCATGAAGATCTGCGCGGAAAGGTGGTAAGAGGCTATGATTTTGTGAATGAGGATCACGACCCGATGGACGATAACGGTCATGGAACCCATGTCGCAGGGATTGCTGCAGGGATTGCAAATAACGGACGGGGGATTGCCGGAGTGTGCCCGGAGTGTTCGGTTTTAGCAGTGAAAGTGGTGACGGCTGACGGTTCTGGGGCGAATTCCTGGATCGCCAACGGCATTGCAAATGCGGTCAATCTGGGTGCAAAAGTCCTGAATATGAGTTTAGGCGGCCTCGATAATTCCCATACAATCAGAATGGCCGTAGAACACGCCTGGCAGCAGGGAGCGATTCTTGTCGCTGCCAGCGGCAATGACGGCAGCAGTGCTCCGATGTATCCGGCTGCCCTGCCGCAAACGATTTCCGTTGGTGCGACAGGGCGTTATCGCGATCGGACATCTTTTTCGAATTATGGCAATACCTTAGAGCTGGCCGCTCCCGGCGAATCAATTTATGGTACTGTTCCGGGGAACAGGTACGAGCCCTGGAACGGCACTTCAATGGCGGCCCCGCAAGTCTCAGGCGTGGTCGGTCTGATCTTGTCCCGAAATTCTTTTTTGAACGCTGCGCAGGTACGACAAATTCTGGATAGGACTGCAAGCGATATCGGTCCCTCTGGACGAGATATGTATTATGGTTATGGGCGAGTTAATGTGCTCGCTGCCCTGGCGCAAGTACCCGACAGTAGCGGGAACCTTCCGAATGTGCCTGATATCGGGGATGAAGATGATTATCCTGTCCCGTCGCCGGAGAATCGGTATCTGTGCGGAAGCGGCGGGGGAGCGCTGTTCAGCTCGACCCTTGTTGCGCTGGGACTCGTCAGTCTCAGCAGCTCCTGGCAGCGGAGAAAGGGAAAAAGACAGAAGAAGCTTTACACTTGACAAGTTTCGGCAGGTATATGAGGTTGCACCGGGTGATGACACCGTAAGTGGACTTCCCCCTGAAGAGCGCAGTACTTCTGTCAGCGCTGGGAAGAGAGACATTTTTGATTACGTAGCAGAAAGGGATTATGGGAGAATGGAAGAACTGATCAGAGAAGTTCTCGGCGATGCGTTGAATCGCGCTAAAGAAGCCGGTGAGTTGAATTATGAATGTGTCCCCGATATTGTATTACGCCGTCCGCCTGACAAGGCACAAGGCGATCTCGCCTCGACGATTGCCCTCCAATTAGCCTCACAGCTGCGCCGTAAGCCGCGGGAAGTGGCAGAATGTCTGGTGAAGCATCTGGAGACCGGGCATTCCCCGGTGCAAAAATGCGAGATCGCAGGCCCTGGATTTATCAACTTTTTCCTTAATCAGGATTTCTGGGCAGATGAACTGCTGCAGATTCTTAAAGCCAGGGACCAGTTTGGGCGCATTGACATCGGTCAACAGCAAAAGGTGCAGGTTGAGTTTGTCAGCACGAACCCGACCGGCCCTCTGCATGTCGGTCATGGACGCGGTGCAATCGTCGGCGATATGACAGCCAGAGTGCTGGCCTACGCCGGCTATAACGTGCAGCGGGAATATTATGTTAACGACGCCGGCAGCCAGATGGATAAACTCGGGCAGTCTACGTGGTGCCGCTACATGGAATTGCAGGGAAAAGATGTGCCGTTTGCCGAGGATGGTTATCAAGGTGAGTACATCTATGATATTGCAAAAAAAATGATTGAAGAAAAGGGCGCTGTGTATGTATCGATGCCCTATGAAGAGGCGCTGCCGACATTTAAGCGCTATGCCTGCCAGGAGATATTGCAGGGAATCCGTGAGAACCTCGAACGTTTCAATGTCACGTTCGATGAATGGTTCAGCGAGCAGCAACTGCATGACGCGAATGCGATTGAGAGTGTCGTCGAACGATTACAATCGGAAGGCGTAATGTATGAAGATGGCGGGGCGATGTGGTTCAAATCCACTGACTACGGTGATGAAAAGGACCGCGTCGTGATTCGTTCTGACGGCCGACCGACCTATTTTGCGTCTGATATCGCCTACCATGATAATAAGTTTGCACGGGGCTTTCAGAAAGTGATTAATGTCTGGGGCGCAGATCATCATGGCTATGTCCCTCGTATGAAAGGGGTTGTCAGGGCTTTAGGCTATGAAGAAGATGCTCTGGAAGTAATTTTGGTACAGATGGTCAGTCTGTTGCGGGATGGCGAGCGGGTGGCGATGTCGACCCGATCCGGAAAATTCATTACGCTGGCGGAAGTTGTGGATGAAGTTGGCGTCGACGCCACACGATTTATGTTCAATATGCGCCGTTGCGACAGCCAGCTTGAATTCGATCTGGAGCTCGCTAAACGGCATTC
The DNA here is from genome assembly GCA_002748425.1 of candidate division KSB3 bacterium. Taxonomy (GTDB): domain Bacteria; phylum Moduliflexota; class Moduliflexia; order Moduliflexales; family Moduliflexaceae. Next base: position 125,319 of record PDSJ01000015.1, read on the forward strand.
CAGAGAGAATCCCGTCTACTACGTGCAGTACGCGCATGCCAGAATTTGCAGCATTTTTCGTGGCGCCGATGAACAGGGCATCATGCTCCCGGAGACATCAGAGATCGATTTCAGGCTGCTGACTCTCGATGAGGAGCGGGAATTAATTGCCCGCTTGCGGCATTTTCCGAAGGTGATCGAGGTCAGTGCTCGATATCTGGAACCCCATCGTATCACGTATTATGTCCATGATGTGGCAAGTGTGTTCCATGCATATTACAACAAACATCGCGTGGTGGATACTGAAGATCTGCCGTTGAGCCATGCCCGTCTCGCGTTGGTACAAGGCATACAGATTGTGTTACAGAATGCCCTGGCGTTGTTGGGTGTCTCTGCGCCGGAACAGATGTAGTCTGAAGGAGAAGTGCTGAGGCAAAGCTGTGGTGACAAAGGCTTTGCCTCAGCACTCCTGAATGTGCATAATGAGGGTGATGGCATGAAAAATTTTCATAAAGTTCGGGGAAAACGAGAATTTTTGTTTGACGATAGAGAACTTGTGGTTCTTGGGAGTGGAGCAGCAGTTATCTGCTTCCTGATTTTTGTCTTGGGATTCATGGTCGGGCAGACCTTCAGCGAGCAAGGGATGGCTGAAGTGATCTCATCGGACCTGAGCAAGATCGCTGATAACGAAGCGATGGAGGGAGACCCCACGTTCGACGATGATGACCAGTCGGCGGATATATTCGATGAATCGGAACAGCGCACGGCTGAAGTGCCTGAAGATGAGTCGGGAATCAAAAAGGCGGAGCAGAGCTATTTTACGGTCCTTCCTGATAAGGAAAGTTACGTGGAAGTTGAAGCAACCCCGGTCAGAGACACAGAAGCGAAAGCCGCCGTCCCCCAGAAACAGGCTCAGACGGCCGCAGTGCCCCAGCCTGCCACACCGATCCCGCCTCCGGCTGAGGACAATCCGCCGCCGGCTCAGCCGCAAATTACGGCTGCTGTTCCGGCGCTGCCAAAGGTTCCCAAAAATCCCTCGGATTCGATTCAGGATGGCTGGCAGCCGGCAAAGATCAGTGCGCCGCTTGCACCGGGCAGTACGATTTATTCAGTTCAAGTGGCTTCCAGCCCGAAACTCAAGGATTCCGAGCGCCTGGTGGGGAAATTCGGCGAGCGGGGATATCAGGCCTATATTATGCAGGCAGATTTAGGGGAGAAAGGAATTTGGTATCGCGTTCGTGTCGGTAATCTCGCCAGCCGCGCAAAAGCTCTGATCCTCAAACGCGAGCTGGAAGGAAAACATCCCGATCTGGCAAACAGCCCGTATGTGATTACGGTCAGCCAGTAGATTAAGGCGGCTAAACGTATGCATAAGCTTCTCGTTCTATCCGTTATTACAGCAGCAGTAACCGCCTCGTTGAATGGCGGCAGCGCAAACTCGGCAACTCCCGTAAAAATGACGTTATCCAACGTGCAATACTGGGCTTACAACATCCAACACGTCAATACCGAACAACAGCGGGAAGAACTTGTTGGAACACACTTTGATTTATATGTCCTGGAACCGGTTGTGACCGAAGCACGAGAGGGGAAGTTCGATATTGCCGCTTTGATTGCTGATATACGGCAGTATAATATTGATTCACGGGGCGTAGACCCTCTTATACTGGCTTACGTTGACATTGGACAGGCAGAAACGTGGCGATGGTATTGGGACAGCCGTTGGAGGGTTGGAAATCCGGAATGGATTGTAGGCGAAGACCCTGACGAATGGGCAGGCTGTCTTCCTGTTGCCTACTGGGATCCTGTCTGGGAAGATATCGTCATTTACGGTTATCAGGGACAGAGCCACATTGAGGCTTCTCTTAAAGCCGGATTTGATGGACTGTATATGGATTGGGTTGAAGCCTTTAGTGACGACAATGTGGGCAGCAAAGCAAGAAAAGACGGCATCGATCCGGCTGAGGCAATGTTTAAATTTATTCGCAAAATACGAAGATATGCCCGCAGGGAATCTCCAAATTCACATCCAGGCTTCCTGATCGTTGCGCAAAATGCCTCTGATCTTTATGAAGAAAACCCCCAGCGTTATAATTCACTTATGGACGCTATTGCCTGTGAAGCTGTCTGGTACGATGGTGACGGCGGCTTTGACAACTGGCAGGATTCATCTGGATACAACGTCCCAACAAATGATTTATATCCGGGGTGGACTGAGGAGGTGCTGGCAGATCTGGACGTGATCAAACGTGATATGCCTGTGTTTTGCATAGAGTATGCACAAGATACAGATGAGATAAATTGTGCCACAAAAGTCTACCAGCAGGCCCGTCAGCATGGATTTGTTCCCTATGCGAGCAGGCGGTCGTTATCCCGGCTCTCTACGACGCCTTATCCTCCGGGCTACAGACCGTTGGACTATTAGGCGCTGTTTCGTCAATGAACATATTTATACGCTTGCGCACTATTCTATTCTGCTCTCCATGGTCTAAGCGCACATGATATTAAAAGCCGTCCTCTTTCTCTTGTTTGAATTTCATACGGAGTTGACGGCCCCACTTCTCTTTATAGGAATTATAGCGCTGCACGACATTTTGCAGCCGAAAGCGGGCCTGCGTGTTGGCAATCGGTTTGCCCCACCATTTTCTCACCAGGGCATCAGTCTTGGCGCGCAGAGCTTTTGGTTCCAGCGAAATCACCCCTTCGCAAAATTCGCTATAGCGTTTATCCAGTAAATTGATATTTTCTTCAATCACCTGCAGATCCTGATTGATCTGTCTCTGATCGACTATGGCCATGTATTGCCTCCTGAGGGTCTGCATGCAGAAAGCTATAGATACTTTCCGCCAGCTCATAGTTAATGGAATTCGTAGCGGCAATGGCGTCAACTGATGCTTCTTTAAGCCGCTTCAGGCTGCCGAAACGGCTTAAAAGACGTTTCCGGCGTTTTGGGCCAATGCCCGGTATCTCTTCGAGAAGTGAATGGAAATTGGCTTTTTTGCGTAAGCGGCGATGGTACGTGATCGCAAAGCGATGGGCTTCATCACGAATATGTTGCAGCAACTGTGCGCTTTTACGACTTGTATCCAGGACAATGCCTTCGCCGGTCACGCTTGTGAAAATGCGTTCTCGATCTTTTTCTGAGCCGCGAATCCCACGCGCCTTGGCGATCCCGATCACATCAACATCGGGGGCCTGAATACCGTGCAGGGCATATTTTGCAGCGTGAAGCTGGCCCTTACCCCCGTCCACCATAATCACGTCAGGCATTGGCATCCCTTCATTCTTGACGCGAGTATAGCGCCGTCCGATCACTTCTTCCATCATCGCGAAATCGTCGCTGCCTTCCACGCGGCTAATTTTGAAACGCTTATATTCGCTGGGACGCATGGACCCGTCGATACAGACGACCATCGAGCCTACTGCCAGCGTCCCCTGGATGTTCGAAATGTCAAAACAGTCAATTCGTCGCGGCAGATTTTTGAACTGGAACTGATCTTGTAATTCTTGCAAAATCTGCTGCGCGTCCGGCGGATCGCTGTCACCAAGCTCTGCCAGGGCCTGTTTTGCGTTCTGTTGCACGAGGGCGATCAATTGCTTTTTGCGACCTCGCTGAGGAATAACACAAGAGACCTTTTTGCCACGGCGATCCGTCAGCCATTCTTCGATCATGTGCTGGTTCGGAATGCGCTCCGCTAAGAGGATTTCATCAGGAAGCAACAAGTCCTTTAAATAGAATTGTTCTACCACCGAGCGCAGGACTTCGCGTTCTTCCAGGCTGTCGCTGCCTTTATGCCGCCCTTGTCCGTGTGCCACTTCAGAGAAATTGAAGCTGCGGCGGCCCATGAGAATACCATTGCGGATGAAAAAAATCTGCACGTTGATCTGCGGCCCTCTGCGGGCTGATGCGATGACATCCTGATTTTCAAAAGCAGTGGAAATCACTTTCTGGCGTTCCATGATATGGCGTACTGCCTTGATGTGATCCCGCAGCGCAGCAGCCTTTTCAAACTCCAGTCTTTCAGCATGGCGCTGCATCCGATCGCGCAGTTCTGTCAACAAATCGTTTTTTTTGCCTTGCAGAAAGAGTTTGGCGGCTTCTACAGTGTTCCAGTACTCCTCTGGCGCGCATTTTCCGGCGCAGGGACCCAGGCAGCGATGAATTTCATATTCGAAGCACGGACGCGCGCGGCAATTGTACGTAATGTCGCCCGAACAAAGCCGCAGCGGGAAAAAGCGTTTTGCCAGTTTCAAGGTTTGCTGCAATGCGCCGCTCCTGACATATGGTCCAAAATACAGCGCGCCGTCCTGTTGAATCTTTCTGACTGTGATAATACGCGGAAATGCTTCATGTAACGTCAACGTGACGTAGGGAAAATGTTTGTCATCTTTCAGGGCAACATTATAGTGCGGTTTATGCTTTTTGATCAGGGTCGCCTCAAGAATCAGGGCTTCCAGTTCCGAATCCGTGACAATATAGTCGATTTTCGCAATCTGCAAGACCATGGCCGCAATTCGCTGCGACGGCAGATTTTTTGAAAAATACGAGCGCACTCGATGACGCAGGCGTTTGGCTTTGCCCACATACAGAATTTGCCCGTCAAGCCCTTTCATGAGATAGACTCCGGGTTGCAGCGGCAGATTTTTCAGGGTCTCTTGTACGTTCGGAAAATGAGGAAAGCGTTTCTCCATACACTGCTCACTGCAAAACCACAAAAAGACTGCAAAGCGCTTAGCGCTACAGCTCTGTGTCGTTGCAGGATAAGAATATATGATAGCGTCATTTTGATAAAACTCTTGAAAAAAGCCCGGAAAGTCAAGGAAAAATTACAGTGAGCACGGTCTTCAGGCGATTCCACTGTTGACAAAATCATCGTGAGTGTGGAAGAGGCTTAAGCATGGCCAATGAGCAGAGGGATTTCTCATGAGGCTTGAACCTTAAGCGCATCGTTTCGTCTTGTGTGTATGGAGTCGATGCCTCTGGAATTCGAAATTGCAGGAGAAGGAGACTATGCCAGTTGACACTGAAGACGGTTTGAAGCAGAAACTCGATGAAATTCGTTTGACCTGTGATGCGATTGAAAATCAGGTACAGACCGCCGGCGGCAATCTCAGCTATCTTGACAAATCAAAATGCATGAGTCTGGCAATGGAATTAAAGGATATGGCGCTTGAGGCACACAATTATTTCGCCTATCTGGAAGATTAAATTCTGCCAGTATCACATCCTCAGAGCTGGATTTTTGAGAGACTGAAGTCTGTGAGGTCGATAAGCAGCAGGGTATTGGCTAATTTGGGTGTGCCCCAGAGGTTATTGATGATTTCATGAGCCATCAAGGAGGCGATACACGTGGCGGATTGCGGGCAAACTGGCAACGCTGAACCGGAATCTTCCAGTCGAGCGTAAAGTTCGCTGAATAAAGGTGTTTGCCTCGGTATCATCGTGGTGACCTGTCCATACTCGCTTTGTACGCCGCCATGCACCAGAAACATGTTTTCTTCCAGGTAGCGCTCAAGAATAAGACGGCTGGCGAAACTGTCAAAGCAATCGGCGATACCGTGAACCTTATATTGACGAAAGGCTTGCCGTTGTTCGGGATGATCTTCGAGTCGTTGTTGAAGCGGAATGATAGTTGTGCAGCCGTGAATGTCGGACAGCTTGTGGAACGCCACTTCGACTTTGGCTTTGCCAAGGTCGTGTTGAGTGTATTGAATCTGACGATTCAGGTCGGGCGCATCAATGACGTCGTTGTCAAGGAGTATCAACGTGCCGACACCAGCACGAACCAGGATCTCGGAAACTGTACTGCCGAGTCCCCCCATTCCGGCGACCAGAACACAAGATGCTGCAAGTCGCCGCTGCTTTTCTTCGCCCCATAACAGGATATTGCGGGCGAACACTTGTTGCGGCTCAAGCATCTTCTCCACTCTCACGGCGTTGCCGTAAACTCCTTGAGGGCTTCGTCAGCGTTCTCGGCGATGGAAAATATTTCGGATAAGCGAGTGAGATGAAGCAGTTCAATCACTCGTTCAGGCATGTTGAGAAAAAGCATCTTCCCCTGTGTTTTCTGGAGTTGTATAATGAGAGAAGATAATACGCCGACTCCGGCACTGCTGATGTATTCCAGGTCTTTGCAATCGACAAGATAGTTCACATAACCTTGCTGAATATATTCTTCGATCCGGGATTGTAATCTGTAGGACAGCACGACATCGAGAAACCCCAGAATTTTGATCGAGATAATACCGGCGTCCGCATCGAGTGTTGTTATTTTTACGTCGTTTATCATGAGGCGTTGTTGCACTGCTTGTTCAAGAGAGTCGCTGATCTGACAATCGCGCTCACTCCGACCTGATCGAGCAGTTGACAAATTTTGTTGGAAATGTTTGTGATAAGTACCTTATCCTTAAATGAGGAAAACCATGTAACGCTTATCATGCCACAGTTCTCAAAGTGCTCGGATCGCGTCTGGCCCGGGACGTGTCTTATCATAAAAACTCTTTTAAAGCCTCTTCCGTTGTCTCACTGATTGTGAAGAGAGTCGTCAGGCCGATCAAGTTGAAGAGTTTCACTGTTTTGGGCGAGACGTGTGTGAAGACAATGTTTCCCTGGTACTGCCTGAGAGTTTGAGCTATCCCCGGAAACACACCAATTCCTGCGCTGCTGATGTAATCAAGCTTTTCGAAATTGATAATAAATTTATACAGACCGCTCGCCACCAGGGTTTCCATTTTTTCCTGAAATGTATAGGCGGCAATTGTTTCCAGTGCTCCTTTAATGTGAATCATCACAATATCATCGTGATTTTCAAGTCGTTCAACCTGTATGTCTATGCTTTGCATATCTGCTTGCCACTACTATGAAAGAGATGAGAAGAACTCCGAGGAGCCTCGGACGCGATACGCATGGTCTGAAGAATCTGAAATGCCGTCTTCAGCGCATTGCGGCCATCCTTACCGGATACGACCGGGGAACCTCCGCTCCGTACACATGCAACAAAGGCTTTCAGTTCCGCCTTCAGTGGTTCCTGCTTTGTCACCGGAACTTGGTGCGGAGCAATTGACGGACGGGCATTGGGAAAATCATGCCGTAATTCAGGATTTTTGATTTCAACTGCGTTCAAACTTTGGGCTTGATAGTCAAGAGAGAGATAGCGTTCCGGCTGAAATATCCGCAACTTTCGCTCTTGTTTCAAGCTGACCCGGCTTGCGGTTACATTGGCAATACAGCCGCTTTCAAATTCCAGGCGTGTGTTCGCGATATCCACTTTTGAGGTAATTACGGGCACACCGACGGCGTCGAGTTTTTTCACCGGGGATTTGACAAGACTGAGAATGATATCGATGTCGTGAATCATAATATCCAAGACCACGTCGATATCGGTACTTCGTTCCGGAAAGGGGCTGAGGCGGTTGGATTCGATAAATGCCGGGCGCCGCGTAATTTTAGCTAACTCGACGACTGCAGCATTAAAGCGTTCGGTATGCCCGACCTGGATGATGCAGTGCTGCTTTGCTCCCAGCTCAATGAGTTGATCAGCCTCTTCAAGTGTCCGGGCGATCGGTTTCTCAATCAGTACATGGATACCGCGTCGAAGACATTCCATGCCGATCGCATGGTGCTCCTGTGTTGGAACCGCAATGCTGACTGCGTCGACTTGTTCGCACAAGTCGGTGTAATTTTTATACCACATGGTGTCATGACGCTTGGCGATGAGCCGAGCTCGCTCGACATCGAGATCTGCGACACCTGCTAACACGCAATTCTCTAACTCAGCGTATACCCTCGCATGGTGCTGACCAAGGTGGCCGACTCCGATGACTCCTACTCGTAATGTCTCATCCATACAATGTCCTTCACAATGGAAATGCCACAGCTTTTTTCATATACAACACAAGCAGGCAGTATCTTTTGAGAGCGTTTTTCTGTCGACAGCTGTTAAATTTTTACAACACTGACGCGGAATACGAGCACTTACTGAGCGATTCCGTCCTTCTGAATTTTTCCCTCCGGTTCGTGTTCTTATGACACAGCCCGTGGCAACATACTAGAATGCCGGAGCTCTGTCTTCGTCGTCCTCAGCCATTTCAGGCTCAGATGCGGCCGCCGGAGAAGGCGGCTCAACGTTTGCTTTTTGTTGATGAACGCCCTGGGCGTTCTTTGCTGATGAGGCTGGCGTTTCTTTATTTTTCCTGATCTGAGGCTGGCCTGTATCCGGATTGGTCGACGGCGGCGTACTGAGCTTTTCCGTCGTCTGTGCCAAAGCGTCTGACGGCCCGGATTGTGCTTCAGATGCGTTGCGCACAGCTTTCCAGGACTGGCCGGGTTTCCATTGCCCGTTACGATTAGCAGCCCTGAACCATTCTTCATAAGAAAACAGCGGCTTCCAGTTTTTCCCGACATGGATCGTCAGTGTCTGGCCGACTGGAAGTCTGTTCGGATTGCTGATCACGCTGCGGTTATCGTTATAGATACGCTTCCATTTCCTGGGATTGCCGAAATAATACCCGGCGAGGAGGTGAAGGTTTTCTTCTGCTGATGAAACGGGGTGCAAGACGAGTCCGTTTTCATAACGTGCTCCGGCCGGCAAGCCTCCATTTTCTCCTGACAGCCTGTTAAGAAAACCATCGTCCTGCGCGGGGCAGTCGCAGGGAAGTACGCCGAGCAGCATACACGCAAAAAGATGGATGAAAACTCGTTTTAGTGGCTTCATGATATTTTCCTCCCTTCCTGTCTACAGCTGTATCTTGCTTTACGGTAAACATAATACGCTGCATGGCAAGTCTGTCAAGCATAAAATGTCAAGCTCTTCAAGAAGTGGAAAAAGTCTTGATTCTTATGAAAAGTCATTGACAAATTTTTGATTCTACGACACCCGATTACCAGGGCTGTCTCTTACACGGGGCGGTGGTGTCCGTCACAGCGTATTTTCAAAAAACCTGAGACAAAGGAGAGGACAATGAGCACAGAGCTTATTCAGGAGCTTCAACATCGTATGAAAGAACTTGAGGGGATGAAGGCGGATCTCTGGGAGAAAGGGGAATACGATCCGATGATGGAAGGAGAATACTGGGACTGCCGGATCGTCATGAAGCAGATGCAGGAAGGCGATGACACCGACGTGTCAGAGCTTCAGAAGAAAAAGCATGACGGAATGGTCGCCGCTCAGCAGCAAATCCATAAGGTTGCTGAACAGCAGGAGTAGCCCTTCTCAGGATGTTGGATTTTGCGTTAGTATACCAACAGATTGGTGAGATGGTGCTGGAACAGAAACGCGCCTGCCAGAGCTATGATGACAAGGTGGCTCTGGCCGGCGAAACCCTTGCGAACTGGAATGAGCACTGGAACGAGCTAGAGAAAAAGCTGTCGCAAAGCCGTACGTCCTGGTTACTGGCCGGTCGGTTCCATGAGTCCTTTATGACGCGGCACCCCCTGCCGAAAGCTCCTGAGTTTTTTACGGTTGTTGCAACAGATGGGTCGCAAATCTTTCCGGATCGTCATGAACTTTCAGCGTGTTATTTGTTGAATCTCGGTGCCGTCGTCTTACACTATGGATCCGGCGAGCAGTCTAGGCTGAGCAGCCGGCCGCTGCTCTATTATAAAGAGTGCGATATGGCTCGATCCTGCGGAGGAAATCGTGTTCCCATCACGAGTGAGATGATTTCTGTGCTGCGGGGAGCTTTGGAAATTCAGGAGCTTGCCGGACTGTTGGAGGAGGCTGCTGAAGACAGCCGCCAGGTGATCGGATTCACGGATGGGACCCTGATTCTTTGGAATCTGACAGGAAAGCCTCAGGAATTTCAACAGGAGATTCTGGAGAAATATTTGCGCGGTTTCGAGGACATGCGGCGCTCGGCATTACCGTTTATGGGCTATATCAGTCAGCCCGGCAGTGCGGATGTCGTGAATGTGCTGCGGGTGGCGCTGTGTCCTGAGAATCCGACAAACTGCGATCGCTGTCCGCATAAGGGGCAGAATGCAGAGCTGCCCTGCGAGTCGATCGCCGGTGTTACTGATGCTGTCCTTTTCTCGAAGGTCTTGCAGGAAGGAGAGCGTTCCACGATCTTTAAAAGTCATTCTGAGATTCTGAAGAAGTATGGGAAGCAGGCGGTATTTTTTTTCTATCTGCACGTGGGCCGGGAAATTGCGCGAATCGAGATTCCACAGTGGCTTGCTGAAAACCCGGAACTCCTGGCACTGGTACATGCTGCGGCTTACGATCAAGCTCACAAAGGACAGGGCTATCCTGTCAGTCTTGCCGAAGCCCACGAACGAGCTGTGATTCGAGGCCCTGAACGGGAGCAATTTTATCGGATTGTTGAAGATCGTTACGTTCGCGAGGGCCTGAAAGTCAGCATTTCTCGTAAATCCTTTAAAAAACGGAACGTGACGATTTAAATCCAAGGAGAGCAGGGAGCGCGGTTAATGGCGATGAAAACAGCCTGTTTTTTGGGAATAAGCATACTGTATGTGCTGGCAAGGATCATGTTTGCTTCAGCTGACGATCTGGAAGGCCTGACAGTTCTTGATGTGCAAATTAGCTGTACAACATCCGAAGAACTGCAAAAATATCTTTTGAAGCATGTTGACATTCGACACGGCGATCGTTTTTCCCGCCGAAAAGTTGCAGAAAGTGTGCGGGCGATTTACCTCTCTATGAAGCAGAAACAGTTTTCGCAAATCACTGTAGATGCCGAGCGAATCGAAGGTGGACTTCGGCTGTCGTTCTGCCCACATACGTTTCATACGGTTTCGGATCTTCAGATTCGCGGGAATGCCTCCATCCCTGCCGATCAGATTCGAAAAAGTCTCGAGTTACGAAAAGGGAACTACGTGACGCCACTCCTCCTGGATGAGGCCAAGAAGGCAATTCTTGAGCTCTATCGGAATCGCAGTTTTTACCAGGCAGTTGTCCAGGTCTCTGCGGTCCCGGAGAGAAGTACTGAACAGATCACTCCCGGGAAAGGGGCGGGTCGTGAGACTGCGGCAGCACCTCAGAAAGTAGTCGTGAAGATAGATATCCAGGAAGGAGAGGCCGGTTCTGTCAACTCCGTCCGTTTTCGGGGCGCGTCGGTATTTAGTGAGAAAAGTCTCATCAAGGCGTCCAGACTGCGGAAGGGAATGCCTTTTACGCTCGACAATCTCGAAGAAGCCATGGACCTTGTAAAGCAGAAATATATTAAGGCCGGATATTTTGAGATGACATTTAGCGACCGCGATGTGAAGTATGATTTCGAAAGCGGCGCGGCGGATATTGTGTTAACAGTGGAAGAGGGTCTGCACACACAGATTGAGTTTGAAGGAAATCTAAAAGTCTCTGCAGCTCGCCTGACGAAGCTGCTTGATGTTTCAGCATTGAAAGAACTGACAGACGAGGTCTTTGAGGAATACGCTGATCGCCTCCGGGAATATTATCGGACAAAAGGCTTCTATTTTGTCGAAATCAGCTATGAATACAGGACTGAGAAAAAAAAAGAATCTTGGATTACTTTTCGTATTAACGAAGGTCCGCAGGTTCGGGTTGAGGAGGTGACTTTTGAGGGGAACACTGCATTTTCGTCAAACGAACTGCAAAAGCTGCTTTTTACAGGCCCGGGTGGCTTATTCTCAAAAGGATGGTATCGAGAAGAGGTCTTTCAGGACGATGTGATCGCCGTACGATCATTTTACATGCAAAACGGCTATCTTGAGGCTGAGGTGCTGTCGGTGGAAAAAGATTTCAGTCCGGATCGCTCCCGGGTGTCGCTGCGTTTACGTCTTTCTGAAGGCGTACAAACACGGATCAAGAATATTATCCTGCTGGGCGAAGAGGATGAAGAGTACCTGCAAGAACTTCGGAAATTATTCTTATTTCACGAAGAGGATCCTCTGAATACTAACCAGATACAAAAAACTCTTGATCGCTTCAAAGAATTCTACGGCAATCGCGGTTATATCAATGCGGCAATGGATCTGATTCCAGAGTTTAACAGCGATAATACGCAGGTCTCAATACGTGTGAAAATTTCACGTGGACAACAGTTTTTCGTTGGGAAAATTATTGTTAAAGGGATTGCTCGGACCAAAGAAAACTTTGTCCGCCGTGAATTGCGGCTTCACAGCGGAGACATCTACAGCCGGGAAAAGATTAAAGAGACGGTGCGTCGCCTGCTGCAGGTCGGCCTGTATGACAATGTTTCCTTCAGGCGCCTTGATTCGAAAAGCACGAACCCGGTGCAGGATATGATTCTTGAAGTGCTCGAAAGCTCATCGCAGGCGGTTGAGTTCGGGATCGGTTACAGTACGCTCGACAGGTTCAAAGGCTTTGTTGAATACACCAACCGGAATGTGTTCAAACTTGGCGGACGAGGAACGGCCAGGGCTGAGTTGAGCGTACAGCGCCCGATATTCACATTACAATATATTCAGCCTTATTTTCGGAGTCAATATACGAATTTATTTATGACGGTATTTGACGATATTCAAAGAGCTCATACGAGTTATGAACTCGAACGGCGAGGTGGGCGACTGGGGATTCGTTATAATTTTTACAATTCAGTTTCTCTGTCCGGAGGATATTTTTTCGAAAGGAACGAACCATCGGATGTCAAGAAGGATGCAATTCTTTCGCAGTTGGATTCAGATGTGCTGAATGTCGCTGGCCTGAACCTGAAGGCGGCCTGGGATACGCGGGATGATCTCTTGTTTCCAAAAGAAGGCGGGTACGCCCAACTTTCAGCGTGGACGGCGCTGGATATGCTGGGCTCGGAAGCCGAGCTGCTGGAGACGAGCCTTCGTTTCGCCTGGTTTTCTCATTTCAGGAAGAAGCTTGTGCTGGCCTCTTCCTTTCATGCCAGATACATCGATCCCATTCGTTCTTCCGAAGCAGTCCCGATTTATTATCGCTTTTTCCTTGGCGGAGACATCTCGCAAAGCTCACCAGTACGGGGCTTTGCCAGAGACGAGATCGGCCCGTGCGGTGAGAAGGGGCATAGAATCGGGGGCGATCGGATAGCGGTCTTTAATGCTGAACTGCGTTTTCCGATTTACGGCTCGCTCGGGGGGGTGGTTTTTTATGACACCGGTGCCAACTGGCTGAGTGATGACGGTTTCCAGAATAGCGATCGGCGTGAGGCTGTCGGCACCGGCCTGCGACTTCTGACTCCCATCGGACCTTTCCGTTTCGACTATGGGTGGAAACTGGATCGGCGAGATGGTGAGTCCCCGGGAGAATATTACATTACCATCGGCTCGGCATTTTAACATGGGATTGTTGCAGGGCTTGAACGAGAAGCAGCGTGAAGCGGCGGGAGCGCCGAAACATCCGATGATGGTTCTGGCAGGACCGGGAACCGGGAAAACCCGAACCCTTATCGCCAGGCTGCTCTATCTCATCGAATTTTATAAAATCCCTCCCCATAAAATCCTGGCTGTCACCTTTACCAATAAGGCAAAAGACGAGATGCGCAGCCGCTTGCGGGATGCGCTTGGAGATCTGGCAGGCGACGTCCTGATCGGCACATTCCATCAGTATTGTCTTGGAGTCTTGCGGAGCAATCATCGCAAGGCAAATCTGCCGAAGCAATTTTCGATCGCCGATGAATCAGCTCAGCTGCTGACCCTGTTGCGAGCTTCCCGCATTCAAGATCAGAAGACTCTGCGCAACGTATTGACTGCGATAAGCAGCTATCGCGTTAATAAGACCTTCCTGAATCCCGCCTTCCAGGGGATTGCCGAGAAATGGCTCGATCCTTATCAACAAGAGCTTCGTAAGCACGATCTGATCGATTTCGACCAGATTGTGCTGTTGACCTGGCAGGTTTTTGAGACCTGTCCTGACGTTGCTGATCAGGAGCAGCAGCGCTTTGAGGCGATCCTGATTGACGAATTTCAGGACACTGATCCGCTTCAGTATCGCATTCTTCGACGCCTGGCAGAACGGCATCGTAACATTTTCGCGGTCGCTGATGACGATCAGTCAATTTTTGCCTGGCGTGGAGCAAATGTTGAGAATATCCAGCGTTATATCAGCGATTTTGACTGTCAGGAACGCGTGGTCGTCCTGGATCGAAACTATCGTTCCGCTCAATGTCTCATTGATCTGGCCGCACAATTGCTGGATGCGCATCGTTCGATTGCAAAAAATCTTCAAGCAAACCTGCAGCAGCCCTCTCGGTCGAGCGCAGAACACTGCTTTCTCTGCTTCAGCGACGATCAGGAAGAACGTGAATTTATCATTCGGAAGATCCGGATCCTGACCGATCGCGTTCCTCTTTCACAAAAAGGAAAAGCGGAGGAGCTTGGTGGCTTTTCTTATGCTGACATTGCGATTCTGTATCCCAACCATGCGATCGGAGAAACGCTTGAAACCGGTCTCCTGGCGGCCGATATCCCTTGCCAGCTTGTGAAGCGTCAAGGAATTTTCGATCGAGAGGATATCAGGAAACTGCTGTTGCTGCTTAAAGTGGTCTTGAACCCTGCCGACGATGTCGCATTGGAACAGTTCTTTGAACTAGAACTGAATAATGCCCTGATCTTTCAGCAGATTAGGGCGTTGCGCACTGCATATCCGACCTTTAAACAGACCCTCTATGCTGCAGCTCGACAGGACATTTCCGGAATATCACAAGGGCAGCTCTGGCGGAAGATTTCAGCGGCGTTTGGCTTGATTTCCAATGTGATTTCTTATGTTGAGAGCAACCAGAAGACTGACGTCGAAGATTTGATCAACCGTATCTGTAATCTCGCCATTCCCGAACACTCCCTGAGCTTGCACGGCCGGGTCGCTGATCTCTGCGATCCTTGTGACATGTCCGGGATGACCGATGCTGTCGCGATGATACGGCGTGAACTAAGAGCCGGAAAACAGATTTTTGTGCATGGCAGCTTGCCTGAGCTTGTCGACCTGTGCTGCTATTTGCTGAATCATCTTCAGCGAAAATGCAGCATTGGACGCCAACGTTCCCAAGCGAGATTTTCCGGTTCTCACAGGAAAGGCGCGCGGGAAGCTGGCTGCTTTCAGGCGTGCGGGCAACGCGACTTTGCCCAGGTGCCCGCCTCCGCTGTTGTGATTTGCCTCGATCCGGACGCCGCGGCAACGCTTTCGCTTCCTCAGACTGCGAGGCGTGTGACAATTGTGCCCGCTGAGACCGCAATGCCCCTGACGAGCCATGCTCCTCCCCAAAGCCTTACGATTGAGACGCATTTTTCCATCAGCGTGACTGTTTTTAAGCTCTTGCAGGCTGTTGATTCGTTCAAACGGCCCAAATCCTTCCGGGACTTTGTGGTGCTTGACCTCGAGACTACCAGCGGGGATACGCGTAGCGCCGGAATTGTCGAAATCGGCGCGGTGAAAGTGCGTGATGGAGAGATCGTCAGAGAATTTGTCAGATTGCTAAATCCTGAAATGCCGATTACGCAGGGCGCGTATGAGGTCCATGGCATTTCCGATGAAGACGTAAAGGCACAGCCGACATTTCGGGAACTGCTCCCGGAATTTCTGGAGTTTATCGGTGATGATCTGTTGATCGCCCATAACGGCTTTGCTTTTGATTTCCCGATTTTATGGCGGCTTTACCGCGAGCTGACAGGAGAGCTCTTAGCGAATCGTCGTTTTGATACGCTTCAACTGGCTCGGCGTCTTTTCCCGGGGCACAGGAATAGTGTGGACGGATTGATGGAGCGTTTTGGTATTGAAGATGTCGGTGGACGTCACCGGGCCCTGGACGATACCGTCTATCTGGCGCTGATTTTCGAACACCTGCAAGAGGTCGAACAATCTTTTAACCGCCGGACGGAATTTGAGGAGCTTCTGGAGATCGTTTCGTTGGGGCAGTTTCTGGAAGGAAAAGTTTCTCTCACACGCTCTGAGGGAAGAGCGGATATGTCGTTGTTCTCTTCGGAAAAAGGCGTGGAGAAGATGAAGATCTTGTGTGGCTCTGAGGAGGCGTTCCTTTTCCAATTAGGGGCAAGAAAACTCCTTTCGCGTTTTTCCGAACTGCCAGAGACCTTGCAGGGATTCTTCGAACAGCATGAGAGTGACATTCAATACGCGTTCGAAGAGTTTTGCATGGATGATGAGCAGAACCCGCCGCATGCTCTTGAAGCCTTGAGCGGGCGTAAGATCGCATTGACCCGCATTAAAGAGCTGGCTCGCGCCTTTTCGGGGGAGAACCTGCGGGACGCGCTCCAACAATTTCTGGATCATGCCGCCCTGTACACGACTCAGGACGACTTGTGTCATGTGAATGCCGTGAATCTCTTCACAATTCATGCCTCTAAAGGATTGGAATTTCCAGTTGTTTTCATTGTCGGAGTGGAAAAAGGAAACCTGCCCAGTTTTTATGCTGTCCGCGAAGAAGGTGAGTTGCGTGAGAAAAAGCTGGATGAGCAACGCCGGCTATTTTATGTTGCCATGACCCGCGCTCAGTATAAACTCTTTGTGACGTATGTCAATAAACGCGGCGGGTTCCCCAAAAAACGTTCAGAATTTCTGCTCGAACTGGGAGTGGAGACAGAAGAACGCGTGCCGGAAAGTGAGAAGAAGAGTTTAGCTGCCCATGTAGATGAGCTTTTCTATGACGAGTGCTAAATTTTTTGCAGGCCGAAATTTCTGCTATGCTGTGATGCTGCCGGCGCCAGGAGCTCAGAATACCTTGGTTCCGTAAACCCGATGATATTCGCGATAATACCACAGTACTTTCTGGACGTAGCGCCAGGTTTCTTTGTAGGGGATAGTACTGATAAAGCGGGCGACATCTTGCGGATGCCGTTCCGCGTCCCACCAGTCGATGACCCGATGCTCGCCGGCATTATACGCGGCAATGACCGCAGGCAGGTGGTGACCGAAGAGTTCGGAGAGATTCCGCAAGTAGCGAGTGCCAAGCGTGATGTTGAGCTGCGGCTGAAAATAATCCTGATCAGAGCCTACTGTCAGACCTTCTTCCTGGGCCAATCGTGCTCCGGTAGCGGGCATGAGCTGCATGAGTCCCATTGCGCCGGCTGCTGAAAAGGCTTCTGGCGCAAAAAGGCTTTCAGCGTACATGAGCGAGAGCACAAGCGCGGGGTCGATATTGTTTTGTGCAGCAGATCGTTTGACAACGTGCGGAAAACTTAGGGGATACACCAGCTTCCAGAACTCTTGCGGGAGATCCTCGTCGCCCTGTACAATCCGGTCTCGGAAACGACTCTGCATAAGACGAACAAGCATGTGATATTGTCCGCTGCGGGCGTATAAGCGGGCGAGCGCCAGATATTGGGCCTGAGTTCTGCTATCGCTGGAAACGGCTGCGTCCATTTCCCGTGCTGCGAGCGCGGACAGACCAAGCCGTTCGAGGATGAGGGATTTTTGAAAATGCCGTTTTCCGCGCTGTGTGGCGAATCGGACGCTCTCCTGCCACGGCAGCGCTTTGTGTTTTGTGCTGCTCAGAGGCATAGACAAATTCGGATCGGCGGTGTTCAGACGCAGTATCGCGTCACGGCTCAAAGCGCCGAAATAGCTGTTCCGTCTGTTGTTGAGCACCTGCTGATAGTATCTGACGGCTGTGGTATACTGCTTGAGTTGTTCCGCCGTTCTTCCAGCCCAGTAAAGGGCTTCTTCGCGGTGGTAAGACTTTGGATAGGAGCGCAGCAGGCGTTTCAGATAGCGTTGCGCTGTCGAATAGCGGCCGAGCTGATAAGCACACCATCCGGCGTTCCAGACAACGTCCGATGTGAGCGGGTTTTTGGGATGTCTCTGAAGGAAGGTCTTAAATTCCAACGCAGCGCGTTGAAACTGCCCCAGCAGCATCAATTCTTTGCCCTTTAAGCGTCGTGCCGAGGCAGTATAATGACTTGCAGGATACTCTTTCAGCAGACGTTCGTATATGCGCAGAAACCCCTGCATATCGCCTTCTCTGAGAGAGAGGCGTCCCAGGCGGTCAAGCGCGTAAGGAGCGGATTTACTCTTGGGGAAATCCCGGAGGAATTGGCGATACAGAGCTTTGGCCCGCAGATTCTTCCGCAGCCTGTAATAGGCAGACGCATTTTGCAGCGCGAGTTTCTCGTGCTGTGCCGGGGAAAGAATGCGAGCTTTCAGGATGGCAATGAAAGCCAGGGCATCTTGAGCTTTGCCCGAGTTGATAAGTTTTGCAATGCTGTCGAAGAGGAGCGTGCTGGTGTAGAATTTCAGGAGCGTGGGGGCTTGGGCGATCAGGCGTTCTTCAGAAATTTTGGCGCTTTCATACACTGGTGAGGCGATAAAACGCAGGCGGGTCGTATGGTATTGTGCGAGAGCGGTCTGATAACGCTGTTCCTGCTCGTAGGCCTGGGCGAGCTTCAGGTGGAGCAACGGCAGTTGCGGGTGCCTTCGGTATTTTTTGAGTTTTCCGATTTTCACATAGGCTTGTACGGCCTGAGCGGGCTTTCCTTGATAAAACCAGCTGTCGGCATGTAAAAAGGCGGCATCATCTAATAAAATACTCTGAGGATATCTGGCATGGAGATGCCGCAGAGCAGTGCGGGCTTCCTGGTAGCGGGCACTGTGCACAAGGGATTCAGCCAGAGAGAGATACGCATAATCCCCAAGCGGATAATCAGGATACGTTTCGAGAACGGCCTGAAAGAGTCTGGCTGCTGTAACATAGCGTTCCTGCTGAAACTGTGTATAGGCCTGAAGAAATTGCCGGTCGGCAGTAGTCTGGTCCTGACCGGCTGTGACCGGTGTCGGCAGCTGAAGTTGAACGAAAAGCACAGAGAGGGAGAACAGCAGTTCTTTGATCTTCATCAGGCGTATCGATCCTCATCTCCAAGCCGTTCCCGGGCATGTTGAAGGACGTGGTCGAAGTGTTGTTCAAGTGTGGCATTACTGCCGCGGATACGATCGACAAGCTCCTGGCCCCAGTTGAGGTCATCTCGTTGACGCGGCAGGGACCAGTCGGACGGCGGATCGCGGCTTATATCCAGAGAGTTCGAGATGTTATCGGCGATTTTCACTTGACGGGCTTCAAACGAAAGCGATTCGGCATGTTCGATGTGATCTCCTCCGGCGTTGCGCCGGTGCTTTTCGGCAGCAAAGCTCAGTGCCCTGAACAGAGTGCTGATGTCTTTATCGGTGGCGTTCATGAAGCTCCTGGTAGAGGTTTGCATGTTCAATGGCGATCGAGGCATACATCGATATCGAAGATAAGAGATACAGATTGTCTTCGGTAAAGGGCTTATCTTCATCATGATTGATGACCTGAATCACTCCGATCACGTCATCTCTGATTTTCATTGGGACACATATCATTGATTGCGTTTTAAAACCTGTGCTTTCATCGATTGTACTGTCAAAGCGGGGATCGATACGGACATCGGGAATTAACAGAGGCTTCCCCACCTTGGCCACCCAACCGACGATTCCTCTCCCAGCCGCTAGGCGCCTGTTTTTAATAGCAGGCTCGGCCATGCCCAGAACGACTTCAAACACCAGGTCCCTGCTCTCTTTGTCGATCAACAGTAATGAAATGGCTTCTACACCCATGATGCGCTGGATTTGACCCATAACGATGCGCAGCACTTCATTAAAATCGAGTGTCGAGGTCAAGAGACGACCGACTTCGTTCAGTAAGGTCAATTCGCGAATGCGGCTGGTCAGAGAGCTGACATCCTGAAAAATGACCAGTGAACCACTGTACTCGCCATCCTTATTAAGAATGTTGGCAAAGTTGAAATCCAAGGTTTGTCTGGCATATTCGGAGGTGATTTCGATGTTTGTTGGGTGCTTAGCACTTTTTAAACGCTGCAGAATTTCCTGAAATTGACCATCATAACGTTTTTCAAGCGTATCGGAAATATCCAGGCCGATGATGTCGAGTTCCCTTTTTTGCAGAATTTTTTGGGCGGCGGGGTTGGCATATGTCACTGTGCCTGCGTGATTGAACTCGAGAATGCCGTCTCCGACATTATACATGATATTTTCATAATGCTGGCGCTCGGCAAGTAATTCTCCGACAACAGCTCTTGGGGATCGTCCTTCAAAACCAAGCATGCGATCTTCAAAATCGCTCGGCACACGTTTGTCGTCCAGCATCTTCAAGCTGCGAAGCACATTATCGGCGATGTCCATAATGTAGCCCTTAGCAACATGCATATCCGCCTCAAACTTCATGATATTTCTGGTCTCGACTGCTGTAAGAGGCGACAGCACAATAACCTTTAACTGATCGAATTCCGGATCGCTTTTGATATAACGGCAGAGCCGGATACCGTCAATACCGGGCATGAACAGATCGATAATTGCCACTTCTGGAAGATGGGCGCGAATCGCTTTCAGGCCATCCACTCCATTACAGGCCCGAAAGACGGTATAATTTTTTTGGCCGAGGATGTCTGCCAGAGCTTGTACGGCAACAGTATCATTATCGATAATAATAATCTTTCTCATAAGCGTTCTCCGATGTCTTGCCGAACAAAAGAGGCACTTCTCGCTCGTGTTTCAGCCCATGTTCGCAATGCTGCGATCTGCTCCGCCATCGTTTGCGAAAGCGGAATGCTTTCTTCCAGACTTGTAAGAATATCCTGTGTGTGCAACGGCCTGCCGTGTTCAAAGGCATCGTACAGTGCTGAAATGATCACCTGTTCGATTTCAGCACCGCTAAAGCCTGCCGAAGCGTTTTGCAAAAGATCTAAATCAAAGTGTTCTGCGGCGCGATGGCGCTTTTTGAAATGAATTCGAAAGATCTCCCGGCGTGCGTGTGCATCAGGCAAATCGACGAAAAAAATTTCGTCAAAGCGGCCTTTTCGCATAAGTTCCGGCGGCAGGAGAGCAATATTGTTGGCCGTGGCAATCACAAAGACGGATTTTTCTTTTTCTTGCAGCCAGGTTAAGAATGTGCCGAAGACTCGCGCTGTTGTGCCAGCATCGCTGAAGTTCGAGCCGGCTGAGCCGGAGAGTCCTTTTTCGATTTCGTCGATCCAGAGGATGCAAGGGGCAACCGATTCCGCCACTTTAGTGGCTTTGCGGACGTTCTCTTCCGACGACCCCACCAGCCCGCTGAACACTTTTCCCAGGTCGAAGCGCAAGAGCGGCAGCTTCCATTGTGAGGCCACTGCCTTGGCGATCAGGGATTTTCCGCAGCCCTGAACCCCGACCAGCATCAAGCCTTTCGGGACCGGCAGTCCGAATTTCCGGGCATCTTCAGTAAAAGCCAATTCCCGCTTGGCGAGCCAGCGCTTTAAGGCTGGAACGCCTCCAATCTCGCTGAAGGTCTCTCCCGGAGAATAATATTCAAGGACGCCGGATTTTCGGATAATCTGTTTTTTTTCCGCCAGTATCATCGGGATCGTGGCTTCGCTGATTTTTTGATGGGCGACCAGTGATTTATTCAAAGCACTTCGCATTTCATCGATCGTGAGACCTTGTGAGGCTTTCAGCAGACGTTCCCGCTGTTTTGCATTGAGATGGCTTCCTGTGATGCGCTGATGCTCTTCAGCGTCTTCCAGAAAAGCGCGCAGGGCCCTGTCAAGCTCTTCAAGAGAGGGAAGAGCGAAGTCGAAGACAACGATTTCTTTGGACAACTCGTCCGGCAGGATCAGTTTGGGAGAGAGAAAGACAATGGTTTTATGGCTGTTTTTCAGGGCTCGTGCAGCGTCGCGGATTCGTCGCGTCACTTGATGGTTCGACAGAAAGGGATGAAAATCCAGAAGAATGTAGATTGCCCTCTCCCTGGAACTGAGAATACAGTTTATCGCTTGAAGTGGATCCGTATGCCCCAGATTGTCATCATTGAGGACTAAATTTTTCAATCCCTCAGTCTGAGTCCAGAGAAAGACTTTTTTACGCTGGTCTTCTTCAACGGCAATCTTGGCGATTTCTGCGACAATGCGTTCTTCCTCCCAGGAAACCAGATAGATCAGCGGATAGTGCGCCTGAATATGCAGTTTGACATCCTGTGTCATTGAGGAAAGGGTTGAGTTCTGTCTTGACTGATGCATCCTGCTCTTGCCACTCGCGCGGAATGATAAATGAAATTCGTCTATGTCTGTTTGCCGTGAATTCAAACTGGGGAAAAATGAGGAAAAAAGTCAACAATTTATTTTGACTGTGCTGATTTCCTGATTGAAAGTGTTGCCCCAAACAGTAAGATAGCTTATGGTGTTGGCACTCCTGAAAGCACAGAGCAGCGTATTTCTGCGCTTGTTATGCTTCCGATCTAGATAAAGAAGTTTGAAAAATCGACATGAGGGAGAGCTGCACCGTCAAAATCTATCCGGGGAATGCTGATGAGCCTGTCCTGATAACCGAATTCTTTGAGGAATCGCTTGAAAATCTGTTGGGAATCTTCGGCAATCAGCGGATCTTCCGGCGGAAACTCGTTGTAAAGAATGCCCAGCACCTTGAGCTTCCGACGGCTGAGGGCTTCCAGGCTCAATAAGGTATGATTGATACTGCCCAGTTTGGCGCTGCTGACCAGAATGACCGGATAGCGTTTCCGCGTGAGATAATCCAGAACAGTAAGAGACTCGTTGAGGGGAACGTACAGTCCGCCGACACCTTCGATGATCAGGTATTCATAGCGCTTTTCGAGTGTTTCAGCCGCCCGGCTGATTACTTCCGGATCGATGCGCTGTTGCTCCCGAGCAGCCGCAAGATGCGGCGAGGCTGGAATGCTGAACAGATAGGGGCAGCTCAAAGCTTCCCGATCTTCGTCAGTCGGCGCGATGCCCATAAGTTTGCGATGCAGGAGAATGTCCTCTGAATATTTTTCGCAGCCGGTTTGTGCGATTTTTTGGGTGATCACAGAGTAGCCTGCTGTGCAAAGCCAGCGAGCCAGCAGGCCTGTGGCAACACTTTTCCCGGCATCTGTATCAATCCCTGTGATAAACACTGTCGGCATCAGGCCTTCCTCGCAAGGCAAAGGATCGGATGGTAGCTGAGCGCTAGCGTTCCGTCCGCTTTTTTAAAACACTCTTGATAACGGCGCTCGAAGTTCTGTAAATCCGTTTTGGTCCAGCGCTGTTTTGAGATTCCGTTTACGCCGGTCAAGCGTAAATGGTTCAGCACCTGACGGGGCGATGAAAAGGACAATACCGAACGCGCTTCGGTGCAGGAAATGCGTTGAAAATGCTGTTTCAGACAGGCTTCAATGTGCTGCAAGGACAGATAGTCCAGTGAATTGCCGGAAAGCGCTCGAATTTCCTCTAAGTTTCGCGGCCCAAACGTCGAAAAGGCAAGGATGGCGTTCGGGGTCAGCTGAGCCCTGATTCTGCTGAGAAAGCCCTCAAAATCGTCAAGCCATTGGACGGCAGCGTTTGAAATGACGAGATCCAGGTTCTGGGGGATTCTTTCCATCGTTTCAATATCCCCTGCAAGAAATTCAAAGCAGCCTTGTCCCGGATATTGTCTGAAAATATCAGACATGATCTCTTCACAGGCTTTGACAATATCATTGGCGTGAAAGCGTTTAACCTGGAAACGTTTTAAAAAACGTTCTGTTAAGACTCCGCTTCCACATCCGATTTCCAGGACAGCGTTGAATCGGCCCTGTGAGACCTGCTCCAGGCGATCGAGAAGTTCTTCGGCCATCTGAGTCTGGACAACGGCATGCTGGCTGTACGAGTATAAACTTTTGTGAAAGCTCGTCTGGACACGTTGTTTAAGAATGCTGTTCGGCATAATCGAGAATGGCATTCCAGGATTTCCAGAGGAAAAACGGGAAATGCGGAGCGTCAATATAGCTGTAAGGGGTTGTCCTCTCCCAATAACGGCGCTGATTTTCGCTCGGAATAATCCGATCCTGTGTTGAAATCAGTGCGTGACTGAAGGGCGGGGGGATGCGAGTCGTCTGAGAACGCGGCTCATGAACGGTTGAGTGCTGTTGAATGGCAATCAGTTCTTCATGCTGTTCAGATAATGGACGTTGCGGGAAGCAGTGTTGAAATTGCTCGAACGTATGGCGAGATCCGCAGAGGCGCACAAAAAATTTTTTTCTTCCCTGCGCTGAAAAGCGATCGATCGTCGCCTGATAGACGCTCGGAGAAATCCCGTACTGTTCATGCACTGGCTCGCCGCTGCCGTTGATCGCGATCGCCTGTCTGTTGCTGAACTGAAGCTGTGGGGAAAGCTGTTCGAAGGCCCAGACGCCCATTGACCAGGCAATGACCGAGATCTCGGAATAGGCGCTCACTGCGCTCAGGATTTCTTCCGCCACAGAGAGACTGCGGTAGTCGTAAAGCATGAGTACGTCCTGGCGGGGATCGATTTTTAGATGCCGGACAACGTGCTGATCCATGCCCCAGCCGTTAAAAAACAGGATAAGGCCGGGATTATGCTGTTGCTGTATCCAGTGAGTGTTCATGACAGTATCTTTCTATTATGCCCGGAATGTCTTTGAGCTGTTCCCAAGACATTGCCGCATTGAGCGATAAGCGTAAGCGAGCCGTATTCGGCGGCACTGTCGGCGGCCGAATGGCAAAAATCAGATAGCCTTGTTCGCGGAGAAATTCTGACAGGCAAACGGTCGGCGCATTCGGCCCGATCAAGACCGGGACGATCTGAGACGCGCCGTTGCTACGAAGCTGCTTTGCATTCAAACGTTGGCGTAAACGAGTCGCGATCTTCATGAGATGTCGGCGTTCTGTGGTCATCCTGCGGACTGTTTGCAGCATCATACGATTCCAGTGCAGAATTACCGGAGGCAAGGCCGTGCTGAAAATCAGCGAACGCATGGTGTTGACGAGGTATTCTTTAATTACGCCCCGGCTGACAGCATAGGCTCCGAGCGAGGCCAGGGCCTTGCCGAACGTGCCAACGATGATATCAATCTCGGACAGCAATCCAAGGTCCTCACAGAGGCCGCAGCCGCTCGCTCCAAAAACGCCGACCGCATGGGCTTCATCAAGAATCAGAAAGGCATCATAGCGCTTCTTCAGGTCCACAAGGCGGTACAGATCGGCCACATCACCGTCCATACTGAAGACCGATTCGCTCATAATGAAGAGTCGGCGATGTGTCCCGTGATGCTTTTTGAGCAGTGTCTCAAGGTGTTCGTAATCCAGATGGCGATAACGCAGAAAGTCAGCGGCTGCGATTCGTAATCCGTCCATGATGCTCGCGTGATTCAGTTTGTCCGAGAGTACCAGATCGTTTCGTTTGGTCAGCGCAGAAATGATGCCGATATTGGCGTGATAGCCGCTGTTGAACACGCAGGCGGCCTCAGCATGGTACATGTCGCAAAGTTCGTGTTCGAGAGCGTCATAGGCTGGGCTGTTTCCCGTTAAGAGCCGCGATGAAGAGCTGCTGAAACCGAATTCCTCCAGCAACTCGTGAGGGGGTTGAGTGGAAAGAAAGTTTTCGAGCCGCCGCCGATCAGCTCCAAGGCCCAGGTAGTCGTTGGAAGAGAGATTCAGGCAGCGTCTGCCGTGAACTTCGGCAGTGGTCTGATCTCGCTGAGCAACGGTATTCAGCGTGCGATATTGTCCCTTTTGCCTGAACGCGTTGAGCTCCTGCTCGAAGCTGTTATAGTTCATGGATACCTGTCGTTGCCTGATGTTATGATGCGTCCCCTGTTCTGATGATAAGAAGACGAGCTGTTGTGGATTTTCGTGTATGATTTCGTCACTGCCGGTCTTATCTGAAGGCTTCAAGACGATCGATAAACCGTTTATCTTCGTGGACCTCTCGACCTCGCGTTGTCAAATAGCCTCCGGTCAAGAAGCCATTCGCGCCGGAGAGCATGAGTAGACCCTGAAAATCTTTCATCAGCGTTTCACGTCCGGCGGCAAATTTGATAATTTTACCTGGGTTGACCAGCCGGAAGATCGCAAAGGTTTTGGCGATATCAGCGACCGGTAAAGGGGGCTGATTCTCCAATGGTGTTCCTGGAATCGGAACGAGCACGTTGAGGGGAATTACATCTACATCGAGGTCCTGCAGAGTAAAGGCGAGTTCGACCCGGTCCGACATTGTTTCGCCGACCCCCAGTATTCCGCCGCAGCAAACGCCGATCCCGGAAGATTTCAGCATCTGAATCGTTTTGAGCTTTTCCTGAATATCGTGAGTCCTGGCGATCAGATCGGCAAAGCGCCCGGGAGTGACCTGGAGGTTGATGTTGTAATGACATACCTTGCGTTCCGCCAGCTCCTTGACAGTTTCCTGGCTGAGAATCCCAAGCGAAAGGCAGACGTTCATCTCCGGAAGCTTATCGTTCAGCAGGTCAATCGTGTCCAGAATACTACGAAATTCTTTATTGAGGACCGGATACCCAAAGCCGCTGGTCACGATACCGAAATAATTGACACCGTTTTTGACGGTTTTTTCGGCTTCTGCAAGAATTCTCTCCGGAGAGAGCAAAGCATAGACCTCGACGTTTGCGTGGTGATGGGTGGATTGTGCGCAAAAGCGGCAATTCTCCCTGCAAAGCCCCGATTTCGCATTCACGATCGAACAAGAGTGGATACGGTCTGTGTATCTATTTGTGACCTTGTTGGCCAGTGAGAGCAAATCTAAGATGTCTTCACCCGGAAGCTCAGCAAGTTCCCGAGCTAAGTCTCTATCGACCGGCCTGCCGTGTTCCAGGACATTGTACGCTTTCTGTATGGCTGAATCAAGCATGAGCTTTCCTCTATCGTTAATCTGGATGATATAAAACGCTTGAGACAAATGTGTTATTTTAACAGAGCTTATAGCAATTCGTTGACTACAATCCTGATGATGGTTGATAATAGTCAAGGAAGATTTGCGTGTATTTTGCGGAACTTGACTACATGACGTGTAACTTCCTGATTTTATGGAAGTTGAGAGGATATGTTCTCAGGTTATCTTTATGGCAGGATGGTGAGGCAGCGCTCTGGAATTGTGAAAGTCTTGTTTTTTCAACCAGGCGACCCGCTGGGACAGACAGCTCGACGCTTCGCATGAAGAAGAGGTCGCAGAAAAGCTTTGTGAAGAGTCGATTTTTATCTTGACAATGCTCCATACATAGCCGTAAAAAGATTTTGCTGTTTATGTATGGTGCAGACTGATGTTTTGCACTCATGTTGTCCTGTTGATCTTGTCTGTTGTTCTGCGCTCATGCCTTTCCATGAAGTCCATGAGGCTGTGCAACAAAGCTAGAGGAGGTAAGGATATGAAATCAGTTGTAGCATGTGTTGCAGGAATTGCATTGATTCTGGCAGCGTTCATTACTCCGGCATCAGCCGCTGACAAACCGGTCGTTGGTCTTGTGATGAAATCTTTGGCGAATGAGTTTTTTAAAACAATGGAAGAAGGAGCTCAGAAATTTGCCAAAGAAGACGGCACGTTTGATTTGATCGCTGTTGGAATGAACTCTGAAACCGATATTGATACGCAGGTGAGCGCGATGGAAAATTTCATCACGCAGCAGGTCAATCTCATCGTATTGGCCCCTGCAGATTCAGTCGGAATGGTCGCATCGGTAAAAAAAGCCGTCGATGCTGGAATTCCTGTGGTGAATTTCGATGTCACGCTGGATAAGGAGGCTCTGAAAAAAGTCGGTTTAGGGGAAGATTTCCTTTTCGTGGGTCCGGACAATGCCGCCGGAGCGGAGATGGTCGGCGATTACCTGGGGGAGACGCTTGGAAAAGGCGCAAAAGTGATTATTATCGAGGGAAACCCCGGTGCTGATAACGCAAAACAGCGTAAAGAAGGCTTTATGCGTTCTGTCAAAAAATATGAATTCGATCTTTTAGACTCCAAAACCGCTCACTGGGAAACTGAAGAAGCAAATACGCTTATGACCAACCTGTTGACTAAATATCCTGATGTTCAGGGTGTAATGTGCGCGAATGATTCAATGGCGCTTGGCGTGGAAAAAGCGATCGCTGCGGCAGGGAAAACCGGTGAAATTCAGATCGTGGGATTTGACAACATTGGTGCAGTTCAAAAGCTGATCAAAGATGGGAAAGTGCTGGCCACGATCGATCAGTTTGGCCCGGAAATGGCGGCAAACGCCATCAAAGTTGGATTCAAAATTCTGAATGGCGAAGAACTGACCGGCTGGCAGCCGACTCCGCTTGAACTCGTCACCAAAGACAACTTATAATCGTTTGCATGTTCTGAAGAACGTGGCAGAATGTAGTATCTGCTGCGTTCTTCCATAGGTGTCCCCGTGAGAATCCTGCCTGACATGAATCGGCTTGAAGCTCCGCAGCCCTTTCTCAACGTGTATTTGCTATGCGTTTTTCGTGTCTGGCTAGCCATTGTTCAGTATACTGCATAGGTTTTTTCAAAAGCGGCGTGAATGTGTTCTTCTCATCTTTCCTGTACAGGAAAGATGAGTTCAGGGGATGTCAACTTCTGCTTTGAGACGAAAAGATCGTTTTTAGAAGGTGTGTTTATGAGCGCAGCTCACAATATTCTTGACTTACAACGTATTACAAAAGTGTTTCCAGGTGTTATCGCCCTGGATAAGGTTGATTTAGATATTATACAAGGGGAAGTGCATGTTTTGGTTGGGGAAAACGGTGCAGGAAAGTCCACGCTGATTAAAGTCCTTTGCGGGATCTATATTCCCGACAGCGGAGACATGCGTTATGCCGGTGCGCCGTATGCGCCTCATCATCCTCTGGATGCGATCAAGCAAGGGATTCGAGTTGTGTATCAGGAGTTTAATTTACTCTCATATCTCTCTGTCGCGGAAAATATTTTTTTCGAGCGGCTCCCTCAAAAAGCAGGATGGGTTGATTATCGGAAATTATACCGTGATACTGAGGAATTACTTGCCACTGTCGGTCTGGATATTTCACCCAAGATGCCGGTTGAGCTGCTGGGAGTCGCGCAAATGCAGCTGATCGAAATTGCTAAAGCTCTGTCCAGTAAAAGCAAGGTCCTGATTTTGGACGAACCTACGGCCACGTTGACCACCAGGGAAATAGATACCTTGTTTAGCATTATTAAGAGTTTACAGCAAAAAGGTGTTACGATTATTTATATTTCTCACCGTCTTCAGGAACTGTACGAAATTGGTTCTCGAATTACTGTGCTGCGAAACGGCACGAAAGTCGGTACTCACTCAATTCATGATGTCGGGATCCCTGATATTGTCAAAATGATGGTGGGGCGTTCAATGGATGAAGAATATCCTTTTAAAGAGGATATCATTCCTCAGGAAGAAGTGCTTCAGGTGAAAAATTTGCAGTATAAGGGAGGTGCACATAACGTCTCCTTGAGCGTGAGAAAGGGGGAACTGTTAGGCATTTCCGGTTTGGTCGGTTCTGGCCGGACTGAGACGATGCGGGCGATTTTCGGAGCTGATCCGCGAGAGCATGGCTCCATCATGATTCATGGGAAAGAAGTAAATATCCAGTCTCCCCGTGACGCAGTGAAGCACGGGCTTTGCCTTTTAACCGAAGATCGTAAGAATCAGGGCTTGATTTTAGATATGTCCTGTTCGGTGAATATCACCTTAAGCGACCTCGCCCAGGTCTCGCGAGGGGGGCTGTTACAAAACAACTTAGAATCCGATGCCTCCGCCAGGCTTGTTGATGAACTGGAGATTAAGACCCCGTCAGTCACTCAATGGGCGAGAAATCTTTCGGGCGGCAATCAACAAAAAGTCGTCATTGCCAAGTGGCTGTTCCGTAATGCGGATATTCTTATTTTTGACGAACCAACACGTGGTATCGATGTTGGCGCGAAATATGAAATTTATCTGCTGCTCTGGAAACTTGCGGAAGCAGGCAAGGCGATTATTATGGTCTCGTCGGATCTTCCCGAATTATTAGGCGTGTGCCATCGAATACTGGTCTTTTCAAATGGGAAAATTGCCGGAGACGTTTCTCGATCTGAATTCGATCAGGAACGGATTTTGTCATTATCATATCAGGAATATATTCGCCCTGCCGCAAAGAAGAGGAGAGCTCAAGCATGAAAGCAAAACGCATGATGTATTCACTTGTCAATGAAGCCGGGATTGGTGTTGCATTGATCCTGATCTGTTTTTTCTTTGCGATCGCCGCACCTAAATTTGCCAGCTATTTGAATTTTGCAAATATCCTTACCCAGATCAGCATTAATACGGTGATCTCAGTCGGCATGACCTTTGTGATTTTATTGGGAGGCATCGATCTTTCTGTCGGGTCTGTGCTGGCGCTTGCGACAATCGTTGCAGGGAAGACAATTACGTATGAAGCGTTTCCGGTTTGGCTGGCGATCTCTCTGGCTGTGCTGGTCAGCATGATCGCAAGTTCTCTCTGCGGTTTATTTAACGGATTCGTTTCTGAACGCTGGAAAATTCACTCGTTTATCGTAACATTGGGCATGTTGAATATTGCCCGGGGTGCTGCGCTTCAAATCAGCGATTCCCGCACAATTTTTATGTTTCCTGAGGTCTTTAATAAGTTCGGCACGGCAACGGTGCTTGGCGTCCCGGTGATTTTTCTGATGGCGTTAGCCCTTGTTATTGCCGGGAGTTTCGTGCTCAGAAAATCCGTATTCGGCCGTATGATTTATGCGATTGGCAATAATGAAGAAGCGGTGAGGCTTTCCGGGCACAATACGGCACTGTATCAAGTGACGGCCTTTGTCATTTGCGGCGCAATGGTCGGAGTGGCCGCGATTATGTATATGCTTCGTCTGAATATTGCAAGTCCGATCCTCGGAGTGGGTTTTGAGCTGAATGCCATCGCAGCGGTTGTGATCGGCGGGACCAGTATGAGCGGAGGCAAAGGCTCGCTCACCGGAACGTTTTTAGGCGCTTGTATCATGGGCGTGTTGAACAACGGCTTATTATTGATCGGGATGGGGGATTTCGCCCGACAGATGGTTACGGGCTTTATCATTGTCGTAGCTGTCATCGTCGATACGTATCGTGCGAAACTGTCAGTAAAGTTTCAATATTCTTGAAAAGGCAGCCCTTATGCCCATGTGATGCTGGTTCTCTGGCATGAGATCTTACAACAGGACTTCTTCTCAGGTGTGAAAGGACGCAGCTCTATGAACAAACAGATTACAGTTGTTGGAAGCATAAATATGGATCTTGTCATACGGGTTCCCCGTATGCCGCTGCCCGGTGAAACGCTTGCAGGCGGTGACTTTCATGTTATCCCCGGGGGCAAGGGAGCAAATCAGGCGGTTGCTGCCGCACGCCTTGGAGGAAGCGTAGCGATGATCGGTCGTGTTGGCGGCGATGATTTCGGACGCCGGCAGCAGGAGGGATTGAGACGGGATGGTATCGATCTCTCACGGTTAAGTGTTGATGAGGATTGTGCGACCGGGATTGCTATGATTACTGTGGATGAGTCCGGACAGAACAGTATCATCATTTCACCGGAAGCGAATGGCAGAGTCTCGGCAACGCAGGTTGAGGAGGCCGCAGAAGGCATTTGCCGCGCCAATATGCTGCTCTGTCAGCTGGAAGTTCCGATCGAGGCCGTCACACGCGCTGTTGACATCGCGCATGCACATCAGGTCGCGGTGGCCTTGAATCCAGCTCCCGCCGCCCGTCTGGACGCATCGCTGCTAGAAAAAGTCAGCTATTTCATCGTCAATGAAACAGAAGCAGAGTTCTATTCAGATATTCAAGTCACCGATCGTGAATCCGCGAAAAGAGCTGCACAGAAATTGCAACAATCCGGGATTGAAACTGTGCTGGTGACCCTTGGCGAAAAAGGCGTTTTGGTTGCTCATAATGGAGAATTTTTTCACGAGGATGCTCTCAGCGTGCAGGCTGTTGATACCACCGCAGCCGGTGACACATTTGTCGGAGCATTTTCAGTAGCCATGACAGCGGGGCGCACGTTGAGAGAGGCTGTCATGTTCGCAAGCCATGCCGCAGCATTAACAGTGACCAGGCTGGGCGCTCAGTCATCGATCCCCACATACGATGAAGTGGCCCAGTTTTTGAAAGAACGACAATAGCATGACTCATAACAAAGATCATAGTGGGCAAAGACCGATGTCATGGATGCTATTTCATATAATGCTCTTAACCATGAACATCAGGAAGAGGTTTAGAAACATCGATGAAGAAATCAGTTTGGCTGAGATTAAAAGCGGGGACTATATTTTAGATTTTGGTTGTGGCCCCGGCTTTAATACAATACCCGCAGCACAAAAAACAGGTCCGGACGGCAGAATATTTGCGCTTGATTTAAGCCCGCAAGCAATAAATATTGTCAAGAAGAAAGCTGCCAGGTATCAATTAGAAAATATTGAAACGATACATTCTGGATGTCATACACACTTACAAGACAAGAGTATAGATCTTGTCTTGTTACATAATACCTTACCTCTTATTAAGGAAAAACAAAAGGTCTTGGATGAAATAGGGCGAGTCTTAAAGAAAGGTGGGAAATTATCATATATGAGTAGAGCAGGTTCACGTGTATGCTCACGTTTATATGGTAAAGATAGTATTAGTGATTCGAGTGTAAAAAAGATCTTAAAATATGATTATAATTTAATATATGATGTCGACGGTCATTTAATCTTTGAGAGAAATTAATAGATGCTAATGTCATAAAAGTGAAATCATTCATAAAAGATATAATACGACCATTATTACTGGCGCCAGTTGTTTTTTTATTGCTGATACCTCTATTGCCGCTTTTTATTCTTTATGGAGTCTATCAATTCTTTAATGGGCTATGGTTGAGCTATAAATTCAGAAAACAATATGCTTCAGAAGGCAAGTACATCCTGTTTGTATATTCAGAAAGTCCAAATTGGCAGGAATATATTGAAACAAATATTGTTCCAGTTCTTGAGGGAAAAACAGTTTTTCTAAATTGGTCAAAGAGGGCAGAATGGAGAAAAAGAAAACCGATCGAAGCAAAAATACTATTTCACTGGGGTGGAGATACTGAGTTCAATCCTATGGCGATTATCTTTGCCAAAAGATGGAGAATTAAAACGGTTAGGTTTCATCAGGCATTTAAACATTACAAACACGGAAAAGATAAGTTATTAAGAGAGAAGGAAGAGGAATTGTATGCTTATCTTTAATCTAAGCATGAAGGTAACAGCTAACAAGTCGGTTCACCGGAATCGTTTCCCTCGCCGGTGAACTTTGCGTTGAGGCTGTAGAAAAAGTCTAAATAGCATGATATTACAGGATAAATTTGGTCTAGTTTGATCAAACCCAATTGACCGGTTCACCTTTCATACGAGTCCTGTCATGCCCAGCTCTAAGCCAACACATCCTGCTTCTGCCCGTTTATCCAGATCGCCAGCTTCAAAAAGGCAGCTTTGAGTATGTCATTGATCATATAATGGCCAACGAACTGGATCTGTCTGATCGTATAAGAATGATGAGACCGGAGCTCCGGCCTACAATCCGTGTCTCCTCCTTAAGGTCATAGTCTTTGCCTGCTCGAGAGGAATAACGTCCAGCAGAGAAATTGCCAGATGCTGTGAAGAGCACGTAGTTTTCATGGCGTTAGAAGATTAAATTGACTTTTTCAGTGTTTTGTATTTAACTAATACTTGGCCAATTACTACGAGTGACATAAACGAGGAGGATTTTAATGATTTCACAAGTAAGATTAATTAATTATAAGAGATTTCGATGCGAAAGTATATTGTCAACATCCCTAACTTACGTCCATCCCATAACCTGTCACTCATAACCTCAATCGACCAGCTCTGATTTATCCTTTCTGGAACTCTCAGACCTTGGGGATTTCGGCAAGGAAAGCGTCGCTTTCCTTTACGACGCATATTCAAACCCATTTTACAATATACTCTATGCACTCGTTTATGATTCCACCGATATCCTTGTCGCTTAAGAAGAGCAAATAGTTTGGGAAATCCATAACGAGGGTAGCGATCAACCAGTTCATTGAGTTTTTCCATCACAGAACGGTCTTTATCAATATCCGGTCTATAGAGATAAACACTACGGCTGAAATTTAATATCCGGCAGCAGGCACGAACGCTCAGTGAGTAAAAGTTGCGAGCGTAGTCAACCAACTCTCGTTTCTCTGCTGCCTTTAGAGCTTTTTTTCGATAATGTCCTTGAGAACCTCGTGTGCAAGACTCAAGTTGGCATACATCTGCTTCAGCTTACGGTTTTCTGACTCAAGATCTTTCAGCCGCATAATATCGGAGGCCTCCATCCCTCCATATTTTGCCTTCCAGTTATAGTAAGTTCCCTGGCTTACGCCCTGTTCCCGGCATACGGCTGTAACCGTTCTGCCTCCTTCTACCTGTTTCAGTACCTTGATTATTTGCTGTTCACTAAAACGTTTCTTGCGCATAATTCCTCCTTAGTTGATGGAGGGAAAGTATGAAACATTTCTCTAATTTTTGCTGGTTCTATTTTAAGGGATAAGGACAAGGATAGTGTAACTTACGATGACAAAACAAACATTGTCATTCTGAGCTTGTCGAAGAATTTCAATGCGGGAGATCCTTCGTCGTAAACTCCTCAGGATGACATTGCTTGTCATTCTGAGCAAAGCGAAGAATCTCGGAATTTCATCTACGTTGCACTATCATAAAAAAAGGAAGCATCCTTTCAGATGCTTCCTTTTTCTACATTTTAATTTTTTAAAAACAAAGATAAAAAATTTTTTAAAATATTTTAAATATGTTAAAGTAGTCGATTTTGAAAAAGCAATTAACATTCTGAAATAATTTGATAAATGTGAAAAAATAAGCTATAATAATTGCAAGAAACCAGATTGATACTCGTCTT